>CP017950.1:0-1200000 GCA_002838205.1 Tenericutes bacterium MZ-XQ
ATGAAAGGGTATATAAATATGAATGAATATGATCAATTATGGCAGAAAATACTAAACGACTTAGAGAATATTTTTTCAGAAGAATTATTTGTGGATGTCTTCGAACCATTGAAGAAAACACATAAGTTTTCTAATGGTCAAATTTACGTCGTAGTCCCTAATGAATTTATCAAGAATAGAATCAATAAGTTTTACATTAATAAGATTAATGAACTTGCTGAAAAATACAATAAGGATAAGATTCATTTTAAATTTGTGACTGAATCAGAACTAATTCCTGAAGAAACACTCATAAGCCCTGAAAGAAACTTAAATCTTAAATATAGACCAGGCAATCTCAATCGAAGTTACACTTTCGATAATTTTGTTGTTGGTAAAAGTAATAATTTTGCATTTAGAATGGCAATGAAAGTCGCTGATCAACCTGGTATGGTTGCAAATCCATTATATATCTTTGGAGATGTTGGCCTTGGAAAAACCCACTTAATGCAAGCTATTGGTAATTATATCTTAGATAATGATATTCATAAAAAAATTATGTATGTAAAAGCTGACGGATTTATTGAAGATTTTGCAAATTTATTAAGAAAAGAAAAAATGGATGATTTTAATCAAAAATATAGAGATATTGATGTTTTATTAGTCGATGACATCCAAATCATGGGTGGTGCAACTAAAACACAAATGGAATTTTTTAAACTCTTCGATTTTTTGTATCATCAAAATAAACAAATTGTTATTACAAGTGATAAACCAGCATCTGAATTGAAGAATATTATGTCCCGTTTAACATCTAGATTTGAAGTCGGATTAACTGTTGATATTCAGGTGCCAGATTTAGAACATCGAATTGAAATTTTAAAAAGAAAATTAGCTACAGAATCATCAGATATTCACGATATTCCTAATAATGTTTTAGAGTTCATTGCCTCATCTTTTGTAACCAATATTAGAGAGCTTGAAGGTGCTTTAAAACGTGTCTTATTTTATTGTTTAGCGAACAACTTAGACTTATCCTTAGAATCAGTTAATGAGGCGCTTGAACCCCTCTTAAAAACGAAACGAAAGAGTAATTCTTTAAACGAAAATAATTACGATAAAATTCAAAGTATTGTAAGTGATTTTTATGGAATCACAGTTGATGATTTAATTGGTAAAAAACGTCATTTAAAATATATACTTCCAAGACATATTTCTATGTACCTTATTAAATCTAAATATAATATCCCTTATAAGACAATAGGTATGTTGTTTGGAGGTAGAGATCATTCAACAGTATTAGCCGCTTGTGAGAAAATAGAAAACGAAATAAAACAAGATTCAAGTCTTAAACTAGCAATAGAAACTATTAATAAAAAAATCGATCATTTCACACAAAATTAATGTTTATAAATTGTTGATAATATGGTATAATAATAGCAGTGTTAAGCCTTTAATTATACTTTCCCACTTATCCACCTTGACTAACAACAATAATTAAAGATTAAATATATAAAATAAAGGAGCTTCCGCTATGATTTTTAATATCGATAGAGATGTATTATTAAATCACCTACTAACTGTACAAAAAGGATTACCTTCTAAAACACCACTTCCCATTTTATATGCTGTGAAGTTTGAAGTGAATGAAGATCATGTGATATTAACAACAAGTAATACAGATGTAGCTATTCAAGTATTAATTGATGATCAATCTATATCAATTAAAGAAACAGGTAAAGTAGCAATACCTGGTCGTTACTTAATTGAAATTATGAGAAAAATTACATCTAAACGTGTTGAGTTTGCATTAATAGAAGATCGTTTGATTGTTATTAAAGCTGATCGATCAGAGTTTAAACTTCGCTTGATGGATGTAGAAGACTATCCAGAAGTGGATTTCCTTGATTTAGATAATCCTATCACATTAGATGCTCAATTATTTAAAAACATTATTAAAGAAACGAATTTTGCTACAGCACAAAGTGAAAAACGTCCAATTTTAACAGGTGTTAACTTTAAATATCGCGATAACCATCTATATTGTGTTGCAACCGACAGTTATCGATTAAGTCAAAAAAATGTCAAGTTAAGAACACATTCTAAAGAATTTGATATTGTTATTCCTAATAAGAGTCTAGATGAACTTAATAAAATTCTAGATACTTCAAATGATGATGTTGAGTTATATATTAACCCAAACAAGGTTTTATTTAAAATGAATAATACCTTATTCCAAACACGATTATTAGAAGGTACTTATCCAGATACAATGAGAATCATTCCTACAGAATTTCCAGTAAGTATCCCGTTTAACAAAGAAGAATTATTACAAGCTGTAGAACGTGTATCTTTACTATCTCCAAGAGATCGAGAAACAAACTACAATATCATTAAAATGACACTAAGAGAAGATCATATTGTAGAAATGAGTTCAACAAATACAGAAGTTGGGGATGCACTAGAAGAAATCATCCCATCTTCAGATGTTATTGGACCAATGATTAAAATCGCTTTTAGTTCAAGATATTTAGTAGATGCACTTAAAGCTTTCTCATCAAATGAAGTCACAATTCAATTTGCTGGAGAAGTAAAACCATTCGTTATTAAAGGTAATCTAGATCAAGATTTACTACATTTAATTTTACCAGTTCGCATCGATTAAAAAGAAAAATATAAAAAATATAAAATAATAAAAAAAGCCGAAATTTCAATTTTAAGGCTTTTTTTTATATAGCCATGAGATGAACATTTATGACCGTTTAAATTGTTGAAAATAGATGATTTTTTCTTTATATTATGATATAATATAAAAGAATACAGAGGGATAAAAAGATGAAAAAATTTAAAATGCACACAGAATTCATAACTTTAGGTCAATTTTTAAAAGCAACTGATTACATCGGTTCAGGTGGTGAAGCGAAGTTTTTTTTATTACAACATGAAGTTTTTGTGAATCACGAAAGAAGAACTGAACGAGGTAAAAAGTTATTTCACGGAGACCAAATTATGATTTTCGATACTGTATATTATTTAGTTTATGATTCAAAAAGTTCAACTTAAAAATTTTAGAAACCACACATATTACACATTAGATATTAAACAACCCTTTGTATATATCTACGGTGAGAACGGTAGTGGTAAAACAAGTATCTTAGAAAGTATATATTTTTGTGCGACAACAAAATCACATCGAACATCTGATGAAAAAGAGTTAATAAAAAAAAATGAACCCTTCGCACAAGTGAAAGTGAAAACTCATGAAGATATATTTGAAATTGTTATTTCTAAAGCAGGTAAAAGAACAAAAATCAATCATATTGAAAAAAGAAAAATCAGTGAATTTGTAGGACATTTAAATGTTGTCATGTTTGCTCCAAATGATTTAGAACTTATTCAAGGCTCTCCTGGATTTAGAAGAAATTTCATGGATTTTGAATTACTACAGGTTGATAAAAAGTATTTACATGATTTAAACGAATATAAACAAATTTTAAAACAAAGAAATAGTTTATTGAAAAAAGTTGATTTAAAAGATGATTTTATATTTTTAGATATACTTGGCAAACAACTTTTTGAAGTTGGGATTAAATTAATTGATCAAAGACAACAATTTATTAAAGAAATTAATGAAATTTTCATCAAGCAATATCAAGCGTTTAGTAGTTACGATGTTAAACTTCTATATAAACCAGATCAAGATAAAAATGGATTTAAAAAATATCTAGAAACTCAACAAAAACAAGATATTTTATACCAGACCACCTTAGCAGGACCACATAGAGACGATTTTTTTATTGGTTTTAGAGGTTTTGATGCAAAATCTTATGCATCACAAGGGGAGACTCGTTTAATCGTCATAGCGCTTAAATTAGCACTGTTAGAATGGATTGAGTCTAAAACACATAAAAAAGTTATATGCCTATTAGATGATGTATTATCTGAACTTGATGAAGATAAACAAAATATATTTTTAAATGCTTTACCAAAAGAACACCAAATCATCATGAATAGTGTCCACAAAATTGATATGGATCACATAGAAATGATTGAACTTATAAAGGAGAAAGAACATGTCAAATTATGATGCATCGAATATTCAAATATTAGAGGGTTTAGAGGCTGTAAGAAAGCGTCCGGGGATGTATATCGGTAGTACTGGAGCACGTGGATTACACCATTTAGTATGGGAGATTATTGACAATTCAATCGATGAAGCTTTAGGTGGATATGCAACAAATATCAAACTTGAAGTACTTAAAGATGATATCATCAGAGTTACTGATGATGGTCGTGGTATACCAGTTGATCTACATCCTAAAACAAATAGACCTGCAGTAGAAACAATTTTGACGTCCCTTCACTCTGGTGGTAAGTTTGATGGTAAATCATATAAAGTTTCTGGAGGATTACATGGTGTTGGTGCATCTGTAGTAAACGCACTTTCAGAATGGTTTGTCGTAGAAATTCATAGAAACAACAAAATCTATGAGCAAAAATATGAACGTGGTTTCCCGATGACTGAAGTGATCGAAATTGGTGAAAGCATTCATACAGGTACAGTGATTACATTTAAAGCAGATCATTTAGTGTTCACTGAGACAACAGTTTATGATTATGAAATATTAAGAAGTCGTGTTCAACAATTAGCGTTTTTAAATAAAGGTATTAAAATTACAATTATAGACACAAGAGGAAATGAACCTATTGAAAACACATATCACTATGAAGGTGGTATCGTTGAATATGTTGAGTTTTTAAATAAAGGTAAAGGAAAAGTTAATCAAGATATTTTATATACAGAAAAAGAAACAGAAGGCATCACGTTAGAAATTGCGTTACAATATAACGATTCTTATTCTACAAATATCTATTCATTTGCAAATAATATCCCAACCCATGAAGGTGGGATGCATGAAGATGGATTTAAACTTGCTTTATCGCGTGTCATTAATAAATATGCAACTGATAACAATTTACTTAAAAAAGATGATAGTTTGATTGGTGAAGATACTAGAGAAGGTTTAACAGCAGTTGTATCTGTTAAACACCCAGACCCTCAATTTGAAGGGCAAACGAAGACAAAACTTGGAAATCCTGAAGTTCGTCAGATTTCAAGTCAAATTGTTGGAGAAGGATTAGAAAGATATTTAGCTGAAAATCCACAAGATGCAAAAGCAATAGTAGAAAAATGTTTACTCGCATCAAGAGCAAGACTTGCAGCTAAAAAAGCAAGAGAAGCAACAAGAAGAAAATCTCCACTTGATCAATTAGGGTTTGCATCAAAACTAGCAGATTGTAGAAGTAAAGATCCAGCAATCTCAGAGATGTATATCGTCGAAGGGGATTCTGCCGGTGGATCAGCAAAACAAGGCAGAGAATCAGAATATCAAGCAATTTTACCACTAAGAGGGAAAGTATTAAATGTTGAAAAAGCAAGATTAGATAAAATCTTGTCAAACAAAGAAATCCTATCTATGATCCAAGCAATCGGTACAGGCATAGGAGAAGAGTTTGATCCAGCAAAAGCAAGATATCATAAAATTGTGATCATGACCGATGCTGATACCGATGGAGGACATATTAGAACTTTACTTTTAACATTCTTCTTTAGATATATGAAACCACTGATAGATTTAGGATATGTTTATGTCGCTCAACCACCATTATATAAAGTTCAACAAGGTAGAAGAGTTGAATATGTTTATACAGATCAACAACTTAATACTTTACTAGAAGAAATGGGCGGTAGACCAACGCTTCAAAGATATAAAGGTCTTGGGGAAATGAATCCTGAACAACTTTGGGAAACAACGATGAACCCAGAAACAAGAACTTTACTACAAGTATCTTTAAAAGATGCTTTAGATGCAGATATGGTATTTAGTATGCTTATGGGTGAGGAAGTTGAACCTAGAAAAAACTTCATTCAAGAAAATGCAATTTATGCAGATAATATTGATGCATAGGAGGATATAACAGATGGAAGAAACAACAAAGACAACCGAAGGTTTAGTAAAAGAGATTAATATCTCAACCGAGATGAAATCCTCATTTTTAAACTATGCAATGAGTGTTATCGTATCACGTGCATTACCTGATATTAGAGATGGATTAAAACCAGTTCAAAGACGTATTTTATATGCAATGAATGATTTAAATATGACAGCAACCAGTGCTCATAAAAAGTCAGCTAGAATCGTCGGTGAAGTGATTGGTAAGTATCACCCACACGGTGATTCAAGTGTTTATGATGCAATGGTTCGTATGGCGCAGCCATTCAACTATAGGATGCCTTTAATTGATGGACATGGTAACTTTGGTTCAGTTGATGGTGATGGTGCAGCAGCGATGCGTTACACCGAAGCTAGAATGAGCAAAATTGCCGGAGAGCTTGTTCAAGACTTAGAAAAAAACACAGTAGATTTTGTTGATAATTATGATGGGTCTGAAAAAGAACCTAGTGTACTTCCAGCAAGATATCCTAACCTTTTGGTCAACGGATCGACTGGGATTGCTGTTGGTATGGCAACCAATATCCCACCACATAATCTGACTGAAGTCATTGATGGCATCTTAGCTTATATGGAAAATGAAGATATTACTATTGCTGAATTAATGGAATATATCAAAGGACCAGACTTCCCTACAGGAGGCCAAATTCTAGGCCTTACTGGATTACGTCAAGCATATGAAACAGGTAAAGGTATTATTGCTGTAAGAGCAACTACAGAGATCGTTTCACATAAAAATAAAAATAGTATCATCGTTACTGAAATTCCTTATCAAGTCAATAAAACAACTTTAATTGAACGTATTGCAGAAATCGCAAAAAACAAAATTGTTGATGGAATTACTGACTTAAGAGATGAATCAAATCGTAAAGGGATGCGCATTGTTATCGAACTTAGACGCGATGTTAATCCACATGTTATGATTAATAACTTATATAAATATACACAACTTCAATCATCATTTGGTATCAATATGATTGCACTTGTTAAAGGGCAACCAATGATGGTTACACTTAAAGATGTTTTGACAAATTATGTAGAACATCAAATCGAAGTAATTCAAAGAAGAACAATTTATGATCTAGATAAAGCAGAAGCAAGAGCTCATATTTTAGAAGGTTTATTAAAAGCTTTACACGATATCGATCACGCAATTGAAATCATCAAAAAGGCTAGTACTGGTGATGAAGCAAAAGAAGCTTTAATGTCAACTTATGAGTTATCAGAAATTCAAGCAAAAGCAATTCTTGATATGAGACTTCAAAGATTAACAGGTTTAGAAATAAATAAGATTGAATCTGAAGCTGCAGATCTCATCGTTAAAATTGATGATTTTAAAGATATTATACGTTCACATGAAAGAAAAACAGAAATCATTAAATCAGAACTAATCATGATCAAAGAAAAATATCATAGCGATAGAATGTCAGAAATCAACCTTCATGAAGATTTAAGTATCGAAAATGAAGACTTAATTCCTGTTGAAGATGTAATCATTACGGTGACTAATAATGGTTATATTAAACGTATGAAAGTGGATCAATATAAAACTCAAAATCGTGGTGGAGTGGGTATGTCAGGTATTAAAGTTCATGACGATGATTATGTAGAACATATCCTAATGACATCAACACACGATTACCACTTATTCTTCACCAATAAAGGTAGAGTTTATAAACTTAAAGGATATCAAATTCCTGAGGGTTCTAGAACTGCTAAAGGTATGCCTATTGTTAACTTCCTAGAGTTCGATAAAGATGAGACACTAGCAAACTTCACAAATGTTAAAGACTTTGAAGATGAAAACTCATTCTTAACCTTTGTTACAAAACGTGGTGTCGTCAAACGTACACATATTTCAGAATATCAACATATCAGAAATAACGGTATTATTGCCTTAACATTAAGAGAAAATGATGAGTTATTGTCAGTAAGACTCACTGATGGCCAAAAAGATATTGTTTTAGGCGCATCAAATGGTAAAGCCATTAGATTTGCTGAATCAGATGTTAGAACTATGGGCCGTACTGCGTCAGGTGTTCGTGGTATGATGATTGCTGATAGTGATCAAATCGTCGGTGCCGCTATCATAGAATCAGATGAACAAGAAATACTTGTTGTTACTGAAAATGGTTATGGTAAACGTACGAATGTTGATGAATATCGTCGACAACTTAGAGGTGGTAAAGGTGTTAAAACATTAAATATCACAGCTAAAAACGGTAAACTATCAACACTTAAAGCTGTATCTGATGAAGATGATTTAATTGTTGTATCAGATAAAGGGGTAGTCATTAGAACACATGTAGATCAAATCTCTAAAACTAAACGCGCAACACAAGGTGTAAGAGTTATTAAACTTAGACCAGATCATCATGTATCTACAGTAGCACTTGTTCCTAGACAAGAAGATGAAGAAGAGATTGAAACTGAACAAGAACAATTTGTTCAAGAAGCAATCCCAGTCGAAGAACAAAAGAAAATCGTTGAAGCAGTTGACTTAGCTCCTGAAGAAGCTGATGAAGATAAAGAAGAAACCGTTGTAAAAGACAGTTTATTTGATGAATAATAATAAGAGACTTTGTCAACCGACAAAGTCTTTTTTCTTACAAAAACGATTTCATCAATAAAAGTATTGTATAACCTAAAAAGTTGTGTTACAATTTAAATAATTTCATAAAATGAACTATCAAGAAGACGGGAGAGATATAGCTCTATGAACGTCTACCAACCGGTTTTATTACAAGGTGGTAATGCTATAAACGATGGAAATTATAGATAATATAAGGTTTCTATCGATGATAGAAGCCTTTTATGTTAATAAGGAGACACATCGATGATTGAATTTGTAAATATACACAAAACGTTTGAGTCAAAACAAGAATCATTTCACGCATTAAAGGATATCAATTTAACCATCAAAGATCATGAGATATTAGGTATTGTTGGGTATAGTGGTGCTGGAAAATCCACACTCATTAGACTCATCAATGGTCTTGCTGTTGCAACATCTGGAAAGATTATGGTTGATAAAGTATCCATCCACGATTTAAAACAGGAGGATTTAAACCGAATGCGTTATGATCTTTCTATGATTTTTCAACATTTTAATCTTGTTGGTAATCTAACCATATATGAAAATATTAAACTTGCTTTAGATATCAAAAAGTACTCAAAAGAGACTAAAGAAAAAAGAATTGATGAAGTCTTAGCGTTAGTAGGTCTACTCGATAAAAAACATAGATATCCTAAAGCTTTATCGGGTGGAGAAAAACAAAGAGTTGGTATCGCAAGAGCAATCGCAAATCACCCTAAATATTTACTATGTGATGAAGCAACTTCTGCACTTGATCAAAAGACAGCTTATGAGATTGTAGAACTCTCAAAAGATATACACAATAAAACCGGACTAAACATTATTTTTATATCTCATCAAATTGAGATTGTAAAGGATTTATGTGACAGAGTTGTTGTTATGGATAGGGGACAAATCATAGAAGATCAGCCGACAAAATCATTGTTTATTAACCCAAAAGAAGAAACCACAAAAAAATTAATTAAACAAGTTATTGATGAGCCGATTCACTTAAAAGACAAGCATTATTTTGAACTTATATATGCTCATGATAATGTTGATGATCGAATTTTAAGTCATATGGTAAAAACATTCAACGTAGATGTAAATATTGTCTATGCAAAGACATTATCCATAAAAAATGATTTGATTGGTTATCTATATATTGAACTTAATGGATCTCAAACTAAAGATGCAATTAACTATCTAAAATCAAAAAATATAGAGGTGAAACGGTATGCTTAGTGAAAGTGAAATTAGACAATATGTCGATGCATTATACGAAACGGTTTACATCGTTGGGATTACTGGAATCTTTGTGTTGGTATTTGGCTTAAGCGTAGGATTTATATTGTTCGTAACACAAAATCCTCACATGACTAAACAAACTAAAACAATGAAGTTGATACATCGAGTGATTGCGACCATCAATGATGCTGCAAGATCAATACCTTTCATCATATTACTTATTATGCTAATACCAATGACAAGACTCTTAGTTGGAACTATGTTAGGACCAAAAGCTGCATTACCGGCACTGATTATAAGCGCTACTCCATTTTTTGCAAGAGTTGTTCATTTAGCACTATTTGAGGTTTCTAATGATACAATAGAAGCAGTAAGGTCTATGGGAGCATCATTTAAACACCTTGTGTATGTGATTTTTAAAGAAGCTCTTCCGGCATTAGTATCTGGGTATACTTTAACACTAGTAACACTGATTGGATTTATGTCTGCAGCAGCAGTCATCGGTGCTGGTGGACTTGCATTTTTGGCATACGAATATGGCAAGTTTGGTAACAATTATACACTTATGTATTTATCCATATTTACCATACTGTTATTCGTATTTATTATTCAAATATTAGGAGATAAAATCTCTAGAAAATTAGACCATAAATAGGAGACAAAAACATGAAAAAAATATTTATATTAGGAACATTATTTTTTACACTAATTACACTTTTTGGATGTTCATCAAGTGATGATACAGAAATTGAAGTAATCGCCACACAATTACCGCATGCGGAGATTCTAGAATTTGCTAGACCTATTCTAGAAGAAAAAGGATATACATTAAAGATTACGACAACATCAGATTATTATTTTCCAAATCCAGCGATTGCAGCTAAAGATGCAGACGCAAATTATTTCCAACATATCCCATTCTTAGATTTATATAATGAAAATAACCCAGACTTTCAGTTAGTGGTAGCTGCTAGAGTTCACATTGAACCGATTGGACTATACGCAAATGAGTATGAGTCACTGGCTGAGATTCCAAATGGTGCAGAAGTATTACTTTCAAATTCTATCTCAGATCATGGACGCGCCTTAAACTTACTTGCTTCAGCAGGATTAATTACCCTTAAAAACGGCGTGGATATCACCGCTTCAAATTTTAATATCAGTGAAGCTATCGAAACTAATCCTAAAAATTTAGTTTTTAGAACAGATGTAGCACCAGATTTTATGATATCTGCTTATCAAAATGAAGAAGCTGATTTATATATTATCAACTCCAACTATGTCTTAGAAGGTGGGTTAGATCCACTCACAGATTCCATCTTCATTGAAGCAACTGATAACAATCCATATGTTAATGTCGTTGCAGTTAGAGAAGATAGATTAGAAGATCCAAAGATATTAGCATTAGTTGAAGTTTTAGAATCAGAAGCAGTAAAAGCATTCATCTTAGAAACATATGGTGGAGCGGTTATTCCTTCATAAGCCCTTTTGGGCTTTTTCTTTTTACCATAGTTTAATATGCTTTTGAAATAGTGTATAATAGTAATTAGCAATTCGGAATTAGGTGACTATATGAAATCTATCAATTTAAAAATCCAATATTTGATATTTATATTAGTGTTTATATTTTTAAACATTATCAATACATATTTTTTAACAATAAGAGAGCTCAATAGATATATTGAGCCTTTTACCCATACATTTATTGGCGAAATCAATCAATTTTTTGGGAATTTTGCTGTTTTATTTTTACTGTTTGTCATCGTAACTTTAATTTTTAAAAAAGCCAAAACAAGAATTAAAACATTAATATATATATCGCTCGTTTTAAACTTTTTGATCTATACATTTGGTGTGTTTAATCTATTTTATGGTACAGCTTTTTCAAGAGATGCTATTGTTATGCTAAAAAACCCAGCAGACGGTTTTGCTTTTGGCATTGTGTTAGAGACACTGTTAGAACTTATTACATATTATAGGATTGTTGTGTTTTTACCAACGATAACATTATTCATTTTGTTTTTAATATCATCAAGAGATCGATTAGCTGAACTTACATTTAAAAACAATATTAAAAAAGTAATGATTGCATTAATTGCATTGATTTCAATTTTTTTCGTTTCCCTAAACAATTATTTCAATATGAAAGCTATAGATGCTCCTGTTGAATCGATGACATCAACATATGCGATTCAAAATTTAGGTGTATATCCATATTACTTAGGACAACTTATGGGTGTTGAATTTGATACAGATTATGAAGAAATATTAAATATAAATAATGATGATGATTTATTTGAAGCCTTCGATGCTTACAATAAAAATAAGGCATCGTATATTAATTTTTTCGATGGAAATACTTATAGTAATCGTTTAATGATTGAAGATGCAGTAAGCAATTTATATGTTGATCCAGAACTTTCAACAAGCTCAGATCTCACAGGCATTTTCAAAGACAAAAATTTGGTTTTGATTCACTTAGAATCAATGAATCAGTTCTTATTAGATCATCCAGAGATTAGAGCTTTTATGCCTTTTATGGATGCAATCTTTGAAGAAAGTTTTGTTTTTAATAATTTCTACAATAATGTAGGTATGGGTGTAAGCTCAGACGGCGAATTAGCTGTACTTACAGGGCTCAACCCTTCCGGAGATGAAACACTTTACTGGGAGTATAATAAAACACCTTATGAACTAACATCATTGGTCAAATACTTTAATCAAGCAAATTACTATACAGAAGCTATCCACGGTGATAAACAAACATTTTATAACCGGGATGTTATTTATCCAGAGTTCTATGGATTTGATGCTTTTTATGCAATTGAAGACTTTATTGAAGATGGTTATGTGATTGAAGAGGGATATCTATTTGATGAAAACGAAGGACTTGTGCATCATTCTCCATGGATTAGTGATTTTCATTTAGCTGATTTCACATACGAATTAGGAAAAAATCTAGAAACAACACAGGAACCATACTTCTTATTCCCTATCACTATGATGGGACACACACCATATGACTATGATCCTTATGGTGGCCTTAGAGAAGATCAATTTCCTGAGTTTGCTGATTTGATTCAAAATATTACATTAAGATATATAAATTACAGTAAATATTATAATGATATCATTCAAAGATTTTTCATGGATGAACATGGTAATGATCAGACACTTGATGATTCAGTTTATGTTTTTTACAGTGATCACGGATCGGGTATAAAAAATGGGGATCTATCAATTTTGTTCGATAAAAATCTTGATCCTATGGAAGAAAGAAAGATGCTTCAACAAGTCACAGCGTTTATATATGCTCCAAGTAATGACACATATGTGACTTATGGTGATTATACGATTAGAAAAGGGTTAATTACGGGAGAGCAGGATTTAGTACGTTCTCAAATTGATTTATATAGAACAATCATAGAGTTATTTGACCTTCCAGCACAAAATGATATGTATTTTGGTGTGCACGGGATGAGCGTTGAACCCACATATGCTTTAGATAATAGGTTGACTGATGTCGCTTTAGATCAGTATTTCTTCTCACTTAGAAATAGAAATCGCATTTATCCTAATCATGAAGTAGTATCTGATGAAGTATATAATTATATTTTAAGATACAAGCTCCTAAGTGATTTTTTATTATCTAAAAGTGATTTACAAAAAATATTAAATGAGATGAATCATGCATAAGAAGCACATGATCAAGCAATTACACTCAACATTTTATGTTGCTGTTGGATTTGCATTATTCACATTTATTTTTGGAATGATTTTAGCAAACGGATTAGTCGTCTTCTTATCTTGGAATATTGCTTTAGCAATCATTGTCTATGGGCTAAGTTATATATCCTTAAATCTTTATATAAAAAAAGCATATCGACATTTATCATGGATAGGTATAGGTTTATGGGTTATATTTTTTCCAAATAGTTTTTATATCATCACTGATACCATTCATTTTCAAAACTATGATTTTTTCCAGGTATATCCCAATATATATCAATTAGAGATTTATGACTGGTACGTGTTCTTTATCGTAACGATTGCGATGATGATAGGTATCAAATTAGGATTATTATCTATTTCAAACATTAAAAAAATAATACCCCAAAAATATATGAAGTATGAAGCTATAGGGCTAATCATGTTGTTCTTCTTAGCAAGTATCGCTATATATCTAGGTAGATTTATTCGATTAAATTCATGGAACATATTTGATCTTTCATCTATATTTTCTGGAATATTTAATCATTTTGAATTCTTCACGATATTTGTCATTTTATTTACAATAATCCACGGAGTCATCTATATTTTGTTTAAAGAAAAGGAGATTGAATAAAATCAATCTCCTATATTTTTAAATAAAGTGAAGTACCAAAGATATACCACCAACAATTAGACAATAAATCGCAAAATAAATTAAGTTTTTAACCTTTACATATTTATAGAAAATGCGTACAGATAATAAACTGAAAATAAAACTCATGATAAATGCTAAACTATATCCAATCACATGGATGGATTCGCTTGCATGTAGAGCTTCGTAAAACCCGAGTAACATGACTGGGACCGAGACTAAAATATAGCTAAGAAATGAGAATTTTAAAACTTTTTTCAACTCAATCTTTTGAATGAGACCACCACTCATCGTAATCCCACTTCTTGATATTCCAGGGAATATCGCAAACATTTGAAATGAACCGATAATTAAAGCATTCTTCCATGATATATCTTTTTTCCATTCGATATCTCTTACCATGTAAACGTAGAACAATAAACCAGATGTCACAACTAATGCAAATCCTACAGACAGTAAGTCTTCTGGAAGCATATCTTTAAACAATAAACCAAAGATGCCAATAGGAATCACGGCAATGATTAATTTGACCACATATTCAAAATCTTGTTTATAGTTTTCTTCTTTTTTAAATAAGAATTTAAACGTACCGACGATTAAGTCTTTAATATCTTTTCTAAAAAACAATAGCAATGCCAGAAATGATCCTGTATTTGTTATCATTAAAAAAATGGTTAAGTTTGTAAGATCAATATCAAGCAAATGACTAAATAACGTTAAATGACCACTACTTGATACAGGGAAAATTTCTGTTATGCCTTGAATAATGCCTAATATTATGTATTTAATAATATCTATCATGTTATCACCAAACTTATTATAGCATAGATGAAAGTGAAAAAATATGTTAAAATAATATCAATCATCAGACATAAGGAGCATATATGAAACAACTTGTAAAAATCATTAAAGGTAGCCTCGTTGGTATGGGAAGTATTCTTCCTGGCATCTCAGGTTCTATGGTTGCAGCTATTTTAAAAATATATCAATATCTCATAGATGCATTAAACGATTTTCTCAAAAAACCAATCAAATCCATCTTATCAGTATGGGAATATATCATAGGTGTCATTTTAGGTTTTATCATTGGATTTGTATTTATAGATTTATTTTATGACATCGCCCCAATCCCAATTACATTCTTATTCATTGGATTCATCTTAGGCGCAATACCATCTCTAATTAAAGAAGTTAAATTAAAATCATATAAATGGCATCATTACTTAACATTCATCATCGCAATTTTAGCAATGATTGGTTTTATTTTCATCAAGGAATCAGAAAATAATCCTGATAGTTTATTTTATTACGTTTCTGTATTTTTTGTAGGTGTTATCTATGCAGTCGCTTTAATTATTCCTGGGCTTAGCGGGTCAACAATGCTTATGGCATTTGGATATTTTCAATTATTAATCAATTTAGTTGATGATATAGCAAAGGCGTTTGTTACCCTTAATTTTACAGAAATCGCATCACAACTACCGATGTTATTCTTACTCATATTGGGAGCACTTATTGGGTTGATTCTTGTAGGAAAACTCATGCATTATTTATTACATCATTTTAAAACACATTTCTATCTAGCGGTATTAGGTATTGTCGTTATATCGCCATTTAATATTTTGTTTACACTTCAAGAAAATACAACAGCTAATGTATTTCAAGCAAATTTTTGGAGTTATTTTATAGGTGCGCTATTATTTATTATAGGTATTTTAATTACATTCAGTTTATCAAATAAAAAAGAAGAGCCAAAAGGAGAGATCATTCATGATTAGAAAAGCAGTGATTCCAGCAGCGGGGTATGGCACAAGATTTTTACCAATTACAAAAGCATTACCAAAAGAATTGTTACCGATTATAGATAGACCAACGATTGAATATATTGTTGATGAAGCGATTAAATCGGGTATTACCGACATTTTACTTATTGTAAGTAGTAATAAAAATGCAATCATTGATTATTTTGATTACAACATAGAATTAGAAACAATTCTTTTATCGAAGCAAAAAGAAGAAGAGTATCATTTAGTTCGAAATATTGCTAAGGGTGCCAACCTTCACTTCATTAGACAAAAAGAACAACTCGGTTTAGGGCACGCTGTTCTACAAGCAGAAGCTTTTATTGGCAATGAACCATTTGCAGTTCTTTTAGGTGATGATATGTATGTTACAGAAGGCACTCCAGCCATTAAACAGATGATGGATGCATTTGAAAAAACAAATCAATCGATTTTAGGCACGATGGAAGTTGCATATGAAGACACTTATAAATACGGTATTTGTACGCCTAAAGAAGAGAAAAAAGGACCACTTGTTGAATTAAAAGACGTAGTGGAAAAACCAGATATAGAAGTTGCACCATCAAGATCAGCAATCGGTGGTAGATATATTCTTACTCCAACTATTTTTGAATACTTAAAAAACCAACAAAAAGGTAAAGGTAACGAAATTCAATTAACAGATGCAATCCTTAGACTTATGAAAAAAGAAAAAGTTTATGCATACGATATAGATGCAAAGCGTTATGATGTTGGAAATAAACTAGATTATGTTGAAGCTATCTTAGATTTTGGATTGCAAAAAGATGAATTAAAAGAAGGATTAAAAGCTTTAATCAAAGAAAAAGCAAAACACTTATAATTCACTTTACATTTTTGCAGTTAAACTCTATAATATAAGTAACACGTAAGAAAGACTAGTAGTATCTGATTTGTTTTAAAGAGAGAACACGTTGGTGAGAGTGTTTAAACAAACGTATATGAATCTACTTTCCTAGTGATGCTAATCACATCCGTAAATCTGCGTTAAAGATTAAGTTAAAGTGCTAGGGTAACCTAGAACTAAGGTGGTACCGCGAACTTTCGTCCTTAGACATCATGTCTGAGGACTTTTTATTTTAAAGGAGGATATTAAAATGTTAGATTTAAAATTTGTTACAGAAAACATCGATAAGGTTATAGAAAACTTATCTAAAAGACAAGGGGATTTTAGTTATTTAAAAGAACTAGAAGCCTTGCAAGAACAAAGAAAGCATATCATCGTTGATGTTGAATCAAAAAAAGCTTTAAGAAATGAATCTTCTAAAAAGATAGGAGAACTCAAAAGAAATAAACAAGATGCAACACATATCTTAGAACAAGTTAAAGACTTAGGCGATGAAATCAAAGTCATGGATGATAAACTTAAAGAAATCGAAGAAAAAATCTTCGATATTTTAGCAATCACACCAAACTTACTTCATGAATCAGTGCCTTTTGGTGAAGATGAAACAAAAAATGTTGAAATCAGAAAAGTTGGCGAACCTAAATCATATGACTTTGAAGTCAAAGATCATGTAGAACTCGGTGAGAAACTCGGTATTCTAGATTTTGAAAGAGCTGCTAAAATTACAGGCACTCGATTTGTTGTCGATAAGGGTTTAGGCGCTAGACTCGAAAGATCTCTTATTCAGTTCATGATGGATATGCATAGTTTAAACCATGGATATGAAGAAGTTATTCCACCGTTTATTGTTAATGATAAAAGTATGTATGCCACGGGGCAGTTTCCTAAATTCAAAGAGGATAGTTTTAAACTGGAGTTAAAGGATCAAAATTACTACTTAAACCCAACTGCTGAAGTACCAACCATAAACCTATATCGTGATGAAATTATCGATGGTGATTTATTGCCTATTAAATACTGTAGCTATACAACTGCATTTAGATCTGAAGCAGGATCTGCAGGAAGAGACACGAAAGGTATTTTAAGACAACACCAGTTCAATAAAGTTGAACTTATTAAGTTTACTACACCTGAATCATCATATGATGAACTAGAGCGTATGTTAATCAATTCTGAAGAAGTACTCAAACAGTTAGAATTACCTTATAGAGTCGTTTCTTTATGTAGTGGAGATATGGGCTTTGGTATGGCAAAAACATATGATTTAGAAGTTTGGTTACCAGGACAAAATAAATATCGTGAAATCGGATCTATCTCTAATGCAGAAGATTTTCAAGCTAGACGTGCTAATATTAGATTTAAACGTACAAAAGATAGTAAAACTGAATACGTACATACTTTAAATGGATCTGGTTTAGCAGTAGGCAGAACCATGATTGCGATTATTGAAAATTATCAAAATAAAGATGGATCAATTACTGTTCCTAAAGCACTAGTCCCATATATGAAGGTTAATGTTATTAAATAACATAATTTCACATTAAAAAAACATAGACATCACATAGTGTTTTGTTATACTATAGGTACTTCATTTTTCTCTTTATTTATAGACTCTATGTTATAATAAGTGTGCAAACGCACACTTATTTTACTATATAGGAGGGTGCTCATATGAAAATCTATTATGTTGAAGACGAACAAGATTTAGCTGGTATTATCAAAAAATATTTAATGAGAGAAGGATTTGACGTCACTGTTTTTTTTGATGGTGAATCTGCAATGGAACATATTCATGATGATGTTGATTTATGGATTTTAGATATCATGCTTACTGGTGATGTGAGTGGATACGATATCATTAAAGCACTTAAGGCAAATGAATCTGATGCAGCGGTTATTTTTACGTCTGCCAGAGACCAAGATTTAGATAAGATTATGGGATTAGAGCTAGGGAGTGACGATTATTTAGCTAAACCTTATTCTCCAAGAGAACTCATATTAAGAGTTAAGGCTGTACTCAAAAGACAAAGTCACTTTCAAGTATCAGAAATTATTCACTATGATCAATATGAGATTAATATTACAAAAAGAGAAATAAAAGCAAATGATGGAATGATTGATCTTACAAATAAAGAGTTTGAATTACTATCTTTTTTCATCAAAAATCCGAATAAAGCTTTTTCTAGAGAAGAAATATTAAAGCACGTTTGGGGAGATAATTACTACGGTAGTGACCGTGTTGTTGATGATCTTCTTAGACGCTTAAGACATAAGATGCCTGAATTAAAGATTGAAACGATCTACGGATATGGATATCGCTTATTATGAGAAAATTTAAAAAACTGAAATTATCGACACAAATTAATCTTATTTTTACGATTGTAACTGTGCTGACTAGTTTCGTTTTTTTGTTTGCAGTCACACAAGTCATAAGAGAATCAAGAGTACAACAGAACAAGGATCAACTTAATGCCTATTTCAATGAAATCATTCAAATGGCACCATTATCAAGACCAACAAATAATAGATACAACGGATATGTTGTTTATCAAAACGGAAGATTGCTTTATGCTTCGAGTAATTTTAGCGACGTGTTAGACGATCAATATACGACAAGTAGACTTTATCAAATGTTTAGTGTAAGACCAGGTTTTGAAGCTGAAGATATTGAAGATGATAAAACATATTATTTTAGATTTCAAAGAAGATCTGATTCAGACTTTGTCATCGTGTTTACTGGAGATGACTATTTATCTGTTACAAATACAAGATTTTCAGCTGTCGTATTAGTGAGTTTGGTTGCAATCATACTTCTAGGTAATATAACCATACTTATGTGGTCTAGAATTACAGTTGATCGTGTTAAACACCTTGAAGGTGAAGTCGCACTACTTACAAAAAACAATTATAAAGTACCTATTAAAATGGGTGGAGATGACGAAATCACTGATTTGGCAAGAACAATTGAAAAGATGAGACGTGAGATCGAGCTTAATGAAAATATCAAGCAAGAAATGCTCCAAAATATATCTCATGATTTTAAAACACCAATTGCTGTTATTAGATCTTATGCAGAAGCTATTTCTGATGGCATATCTGATCCTAAAGAAGCAAAGATCGTCATCAAACAAGCAGATATATTAAATCAAAAAGTTAAACAACTGCTAGAGCTTAATAAGTTAGAGTATTTAAAAGATCCGTCTACATTTGAGACGATTAGAATAAAGGATTTAATTAAAAACATCATAAATCAACAAAAATATAGGACACAGATAAAAATAAAAACAGAGTTAGATGACTCAACATATTTTGCAACCAAAGAAAATCTATTAACTGTATTTAGTAATATTTTAGATAATGCACTTAGATATGCTAAAAAAGAAATAAAGATTACGTTAAATAATAAAAAACTCACCTTCTATAACGATGGTGAGCCAATAAGTGATAAATTTATAGAACAATTATTCAAGCCATACGAAAAAGGCAGCAAAGGCCAATTTGGTTTAGGGATGAGTATTGTTCAAAAGACTTGTGAACATTTCAATTTACAGTTATCTGTTAAAAATGTTAATCCAGGTGTTGAGTTTACGATAGAGCCTCTATAATTTGGAGTGCTCTTTTTTTATACATTTCTTTTGATGTTTCATTCATGTGGTTTGTAAACTTAAATGAAACATCTGACAAATCGAATCTTGGAATGACATGGAAGTGGAAATGAAATACGGTTTGACCAGCAACTTCACCATTATTACTTAAGATGTTTAATCCTTTTAATGGGAAAGCTTCCTTACATGCATTAGCTATTTTTTTTGTAATTAAAATTGTATGAGCTAACAAATCATCGGGTACTTCAAAAATGTTTTCATACGCTTTTTTAGGTACAACAAGCGTATGCCCCTCAGTCGCTTGTGATATATCTAAAAACGATATCACTAAATCATCTTCATAAACGATATGAGCTGGGATTTCTCTGGCAATAATTTTTTCAAATATTGTCGACATAAATACACCTCTTTCTTGGCTTTATTCTATCATAATTTCGTTGAAAAACATATCAAAAAATGATATAATCATTTCGTATGTAGGAGGAATAGAATATGAAAAAAATACCAGTAGGAATATCTGGTCGTCATCTCCATGTAACACAAGAACATTTAGAAACACTATTTGGTAAAGGTTACGAGTTGACACCGATGAAAGATTTAAGTCAACCAGGACAATACGCTGCAAACGAAAAAGTAGACGTAATGAGTCCACAAGGTAAACTTTTATCAGGTGTACGCATCTTAGGTCCGGTGCGCCCAGCATCACAAGTAGAGATTTCAAGAAGTGACGCTTTAAGATTTAAATTTGAAGCACCAGTAAGATCATCTGGTGATGTAGTAGGTTCAGGACCATGCACATTAATTGGTCCAAAAGGACAAGTTGAGTTAAGCGAAGGTGTAATCATTGCAGATCGCCATATCCATTTTTCAGATGAAGAAGCGAAACAATTTGGTGTAACAAATGGACAAGTTGTAAGTTTAAAAGTTAACGGTGTTAAAGCAGGTATCTTAGATAATGTTTTATGTCGTGTAAGTCCGAAATATGCATTAGATTGCCATTTAGATACAGATGATGGTAGTGCGTTTATGTTAGTGACTGGTGATGAAGTCGAACTAGTTAAGTCATACACAATCAATGAATAAGCACCTTTAGGTGCTTTTTTACCATAAGCAACCGGTAAAGATGTCAAGCACTAAAAATTAAAAAAACGAGTAAAATTTAATAAAAAGCATCATTTAAAGACATGCTTAAAAAAGTAAAAGTTATAAGAATTAATCTAATTAAGTTTTACTTATAAAGTCTATTGGTACTCAACAAACCATAGATAAGACGAATAAGTTTTCTAGCAGTTAAGGCGAGTGCACGTTTGTGTTGATGAGTCGTGACTTCATCATATTTCTTATGATAAAAATCACGATACTCAGGTATATGAATTCTAGCCATGTTGGCTGCTTGGATTAAAAAGTAGCGCAAATATTTATTTCCAGTTTTAGTCATGTAAGTCTCATCAGCGGTGAATTTCCCGGATTGATTTTTACGCCAGGTAATACCTGCATATTTAGCAAGTGCATCATTGGATTCAAACTGACTAATATCAACAATCTCAGCTAAGATACCGGCTGCATAAACTTTACCAATACCAGGTATAGACGTTAAGATTTGATAGTGATCATGATTAAACCCAGCGACTTGTCGCAAAATGGCTTTATCAATATCTTTCATTTCATGTTCATAACATTTAATGACATTTATGGATGAGGCGAGAGCTGTATTAATAGGATCATAAGAAACTTTATCAAGACGATAAGAATCTCTAGCAGCTTTTTGGATCTTAGCAGCGATATCAAGTGAATTATCAAAGCGATTTTTACTTGATTTAGCAACAAAGTCAGATAAATCTTCTAAAGATGAATCGATAATATCATCAATGGTTTTATAATCTAATAAGAGATCAACAGCAGTTGATCCAAAGTTATTAGAAAATATAGTTTCAAAGTTAGAAAACTTTATAAACACGTTATTAAGGGCATAAACCTTCTCATTGGATAGTTTTTCAGCAATATGAAGTCTATGCCTTGTGAGTCTTTCTAAAGCAAGTCTTTGACCACCTTTAAAGGGAGTTAACTCATCGGTTCTTCCAACTCTAGCAATATCAGCTAAGATGTAAGCATCTTTAGGATCAGTTTTATCCATATCAGCAAAACTTTTTCTATAATTTTTAGAAATTTTAGGATTGATGAGATAAACTTTGATATCGAAAACACTCAAAAACTTAGAAGCTGATAAGTAGGTCGCAAGATGACCGGAGTAAACACCAGTTGACTCTAAGATGACAATGACTTTAGAGAGATGATGTTTATCAAGAAGTTTTAAAATATGCGTTTCAATTAAGTTCGCACCATCTTGGGTATTAGGAATATTGACAGATAAAAGTTTATCACGATTAAAGTTAAGTGCATAAACGTGATTGGACAGTTTAGCAACGTCAATACCAACACATAAAGTATGATTCAAAAGAACACCTTCTTTCAAGGGAAAATAGATATAAGAGAAGTCCTAGCCTTGAAAGACAACTGCAGCCTCGCCAATAAGAAACCACCGTTAGACATAGAAGTTGAGTGAAATCTAACGGGTAACAACAACCGGTTAGCAGATAAGCCAATCAAGCAGGTTTGCACGCTTAAATAGCACCATGATGTGCAAGGAGTGGAAGCAGATTCTTCTGGTTACATCTTGATTTAATTATAACACTAGGACTTCAAACTTATAAATAATGATATGTAGTAAGGTATCAACCTAAATCTACACTACATATTATACGAGGAGGGTTATGGTGAAACGATTAGAAAAACAACTTGTATTAAAAGATCCCATCTATGGATATATCCATGTTGATTATGATTTTATCAAAAAATTGATTGACTCAAATCTATTTCAAAGATTAAGAAGGATAAGACAACTTAGCGGTGTGCAAATGGTTTTTCATGGTGCAGAACACTCTAGGTTTTCACATAGTTTAGGTGTCTATGAGTTGGCAAATAGGTTTTCTTCAGTTAAAGCATTAAAAGAGATTTTAGATGAGAGAACAAAGCTCATCTTTTTAGCTGCGGCTTTACTCCACGATGTTGGCCATGGGGCATATTCACATGCATTTGAGGATGTATTTCATGTGAATCATGAAAAAATAGGAGCACGAATGGTAACAAATCGCTATGAGATCAGAGATATATTGAAAACGATTGATGATCATTTTCCAGCAGATGTCGCAAGTGTGATTTTAAAACAGGGTAAGTTTCCTTTAATCGAACAACTCATATCAAGTCAGCTAGATGTCGATCGATTAGATTATTTAGAAAGAGATGCTTATTTCACAGGAACCGCTTATGGACATGTTGATTTAGATCGCATCATGAGAGTTTTAGATGTAAAAGATGGAAAAATCGTTTTTCATGTATCTGGAATTCACGCAATTGAAAATTATTTAATTAGTAGATATCATATGTACTGGCAAGTTTATTACCATCCTGTTTCTAGATCTTATGAAACGATTTTAGAAAAGATTTATCACCGAGTTAAAGATTTATGTGTTCAAGGGTTTGAGTTTAATGCAGATGTAGAAGCATTGAAGAGAATCATTGAAAATCCAGAAGATTTAGAAAGTTACATTAGAATAGACGATTTTTATATGAATGGTTTAATCTCAAGTTTTACAAGATCAAAAGATCAAATTTTAAAAACTTTAGCTGATGATTTTTTAAATCGTCATATATGGAAATATTTAGCTGATGATATCACTACAGAAAGACAAATCAAAGCGATTGAAGAAAAATATGGTGAAGATAAAAAGTATTTTACTGCATATCGAACTGTTTCTAATTTTGCATACCAAGACGATACGATGCATTTTGGAGAAGAGATTTGCATACTACTTAAAGATGGAACTTTATCAACATTAAAGGAACAGTCAAAACTTATCAAAGGTTTAGTTTTAACAGGAGTAAAAGAAGACCCAAAATTCTTCTATAGAAATATATGAGACCTAAAGTATATGTAGTAGAAGGAAAAAACGATTATTCAAAACTAAAACAATTCTACCCTGATATGTTTATACTAACAACAAATGGTTCTGAAATATCGGATGCTACTTTGGATGCATTGATCAAACTTGATGAGACACACGATATTATTCTTTTTTTAGATCCAGATTATCCAGGAAAAAGAATCAGGGATCATTTATCTTCTAAATTAAAGCATGTTTACCATGCATTTATCGAAAAAGATAAAGCACACAGTAAAAACTATAAAAAACTAGGTGTAGAACATGCAAATAAAGTTGATATTGAAAAAGCTTTAGAAAAAATATATAAATCAAACGATGATCAACAAACAGATATTGATATAAATTTTTTATATGATGTTAAGCTGATTGCTCATAAAGATAGTAAAAACTTAAGAGAACAATTATCAAAAGCCTTACATCTAGGACACGTTAATGGTAAAACACTTATGTACAGATTGAAAGCTTTTGGTCTACTCAAAAGAGATGTATGCGAGGTTATTTCATGCAACACCAAGCCAAAAAAAGATATGGACAAAACTTTTTAAGAGATAAAAATCTATTAAAGAAAATTGTAAACCAATCACATATTAAAGATAAAGATGTTATAGAAGTTGGTCCAGGACAAGGAGCTTTGACTTCTTTTTTGGCTGAACAAGCCCATCGTTTGACTTGTTTTGAAATTGATAAATCATTAAAACCAATTTTAGATCCAATTGAACAAGCATATGAAAACTTAGATATTGTATACGCTGATTTTATGGAACAAGATCTAAAGGCTTATGGAGATGAACTACACGTAGTCGCAAACGTACCTTATTATATTACAACCCCGATTATTTTTAAACTTCTAGAAACAGAAGAAATCAAAACCGCATCACTTATGATTCAAAAAGAGGTTTGTGATAGACTTGTTGCTACACCTGGGACAAAAGCTTATAATCACTTATCAGTTGTCATTAATTATTTTGCGAAAGTGTATAAAATGATGGATGTTAAAAGACATATGTTCGTTCCAAAACCAAATGTAGATAGCGCAGTTATTCGAATTGAAAAAAGAGATGAACCACTTTTAAAACCTGAAGAAGAAAAGATTTTTTTAGATATTGTAAAAACTGCATTTAAACAAAAACGAAAGACACTTGTTAATAATTGGTTTGAAGCCTATCAAATTCCTAAAGAAGACCTACAGTCTTTTTTAGAAAAAAATGACTTAGATATCAATATTCGCGCTGAAAAAATCACCATAAATGAATTTTTAGATATCGCAAGGATGTGGCCTTATGATTTATGAAAAAGCACATGCAAAAATTAATCTTGTTTTAGATGTCAATCGAAAAAGAGAAGATGGTTATCATGATTTAAAAATGATAATGATACCCATAGATCTTCATGATGAACTCACATTTAAAAAACATCCTGAAATCCAGTTATCAAGTGATATTGAAATCAAAGATAACGCAATCATAAAAACAGCGTGTTTTATAAAAGATAAGTACCAAGTTAAAGATGGTGTACACATCACACTGAAAAAAAGGATTCCTATTGGTGCAGGACTTGCAGGTGGCTCAGCAGATATAGCAGCAACCATCAGAGGGCTTAATCAGTTATGGAATCTTAATTTGGAAAACAAAGAATTGGAAGAGATTGCCCTTTCTTTAGGTTCTGACACATTATTTTGTCTTTATGAAAGACCAGCTTATGTTTATGGTAGAGGAGAACATATAGAGTTCTTGGAATCCCCAATGATTCAAAATGTATATTTATTTTGTCCAGACATTCATGTTTCAACAGCACAAGTTTTTAAGCATCACGTGATTGAAGCACATCAATCTAGATTTGATCAGTTATTAGATCTATATAAATCTAAATCTTGGCCAACCTTCTATCAATCACTATATAACGACTTATTAAAAACTACATTCATGTGTTATCCAGAGTTAAAAAGCATTTATCAAGACTTAAAAGAAGTAGATGAACATATCATGATGAGTGGTAGCGGTTCTACCTTCTTTATGGTGAATTCAAATCTAAATATACCCAAAATGGTTAAAAAAGCCCAAAAAATGGGGGTTAAATTAATCAAAACAAGCATAAAAACGTAAAAAAACTTTATATCAATGATTGATTGTGCTATAATTTAGGTATAAAATATAGCGTCTTGGAGGGCACAATGAAAATTACAGATGTTAGAGTTAAAGCAGTTCAAAGCGAAAGTAGATTAAGAGGAGTAGCAACAATTACTTTTGATGAAAGTTTTGTTGTGCATGACATTAGAATCATCGAAGGTGAGAATGGTTTGTTTGTCGCTATGCCAAGTAAAAAGACTCCAAACGGAACTTTTAGAGACATCGCACACCCAATCCACGGTGAAATGAGAAAACTCATCGAAGATGCCATTGTTCAAGCTTATAATGAGTTATTAGAAAGCGGACAAGAAGAATAGCATGTTTAAATGACAAATACACTTTAGTTAATAAGGTGTATTTTTTTGTATGCACACACTGAAAAGATGACTTCAAAGTTTATTTCACATTTCACAGCAAAATAAACTCTTTTTTACTTTTAATAAAAACAAAAAAACTCAGTTGATCAATACTGAGTTTTTAAAATTTACAATCAAAATATTATTATATGATAATCTAGTGGGATTAAGGTTGGAATGCACCAAATAATACTAACCAGGTTAAGATTGTCTTAGCAACTAATGATAAAACGATATATCCACGTTCACCATATAAGTAATTCTTAAACTTACCAATACCCTTATATTGAAGATACATGTTGACTGGGAATGTGTTAAATGCTAAGAAGTAAGTAACTAAAATAGCCCATACAAATCCTGGAACAGCATCTAAGTTTGGATTAACACCAATATAGAACACGATTGCTAACCATGGCGCAATACCAATAACAGAACCGAAGATAAATGGTAACCAGTTAGTCTTCTTTTCAGTTTTGTTTTCGCCGCTGTTTAGTAATTCCATATCTAAACCGAATAAGTTCATAGCAGCATTAGCTAAAGCAATTAAAACGAACACTGCGATATCTCTTACACCAAATAATGATGAAATTAAAACAATCATTAAAGATGAACTTATCGCATATTCATACCATCTAAGTTTGTTAATGCCTTTTTTAAGATCACTGACATATTTATCTTTATAAGGGAATGCGATAATGAAATGAAAAATACCAGAGATCAGTAAGAAACTTGCTGTTAATGGTAAGAATGGTAATTCAAACAATGTGTCCGTTGGTGTTAGTACTAAACCTTGACCTTGAACGAACTCTAGATAATTTCCAATAACTGGAATGGTGAATGATTGTGTTCCACTACCATCTAAGTTAGGATAAATTAAAAAAGCAAATAACATCATGAGCACACCTTGCGCTAAGTGCACTGATCCCATGATTTTGTTAAAACGAATTAAACTAGGGAATGATAACTTATCATTCATTGTTTTTGCAGAATCCATAATCAAACTCCTTTTATTTATTGATTTGCCTAAATATTATCACAGTTTATATTTTTTATCAACAAATTAGAATTTTGAAGGAACTAAACAATTTGCCAAATTAGAAGATGAAACCGTTTTATAGATTTTAATTGATTTTTTTAAATAAATTAATGATATAATACATTGGAAATTAGGTGTTATAATATGAAAAAATTAGAAAAAAATATATATAAATTGTCATGGCCTATATTTATTGAACTGCTCTTTTTTACTTTACTTGGAACAGTAGATACCATTATGTTATCAAATTACTCGGATACGGCTGTTGGTAGTGTGGGGATTGCAAATAGGATATTGTTTTTGTTTGCAATTGTTGTCAATGTTTTGGCTTTAGGTATTGGTGTCGTTGCAGCCCAGTACTTAGGTGCGAATCAAGAACAAAAAGCGAAAGATACAGTTGTTACTGGAGTTTTAGGTAATTTTGTTCTAGGTGTAATCCTTTCTCTTGTTGTAATGTTTTTTGGAAGAAGTTTTATACATATGATTGGTACAGATGAAGTATTTATAGAAGATGCATCAACATATATTAAAATCGTTGGATTTTCTTTATTGTTTGTATCTATTCGTGTAGGACTATCTAACGCTTTTAGAAGCTTCAGCCATCCAAAAGTTGTTATGATGATTATGGGTGTCGGTAACTTAGTTAATGTTGTAGTTAATGCTGTACTTATATATGGTTTATTTGGTGCTCCTTCTTTAGGTGTTCAAGGTGCAGCTATCGGAACTCTCGTTGCAAGAATCGTCATGGTGTTATTACTCATTTATTTTGCATATAAATTATTAAAAATAAAACTTCACAAGTTGAGATTTCACATCATTCAACTTAGAAAAATATTATATGTAGGTATACCTGGAGCAACCGAAAATGTTCTTTACAATATAGCTCAAGTACTCATATTATTTTTTATTAATCAAATTAGTCCAGAAGCAGTTATTGCACAATCATATATCATGCTCATCTTATCGTATGTATTTATTTTTAGTTTTGCACTGGCGAGTGGTAACTCAATTATTGTGGGTTACTACATCGGTGAAAGAGAGTATGATATTGCATTTAAACATACGTTTAAAACCACAAGAGTTGCATATGTATTAATTTTTGTTATTGTAGGGGCTGTTAACTTGTTAGCTTATCCTATGATTGCTTTATTAACAGATGACCCGGTTATTACTGAGATGGTAAGAAAAGTACTATATTTTGCAATTTTTATTGAGTTAGGACGTGCACTAAACATGATATTTATTGCTGCATTACGCTCAGCTGGAGATACGATTTTCCCAGTGATCATGGCTGCCATATCGATGTTTGGATTTGCAGTATTATTTACATATATATTAGCAATCCGATTAGAAATGGGCATTTTGGGTGTTTTTATTGCATTATCCATGGATGAGATATTTAGGGGGCTGTCAATGGTCTTTAGGTGGTATCAAAGAAAGTGGATGCGCATTGAACTTATTGAAGCGGCTTAAAAAAAGTATATAGAGTCACTCTACATGAGTGGCTTTTCGTTTGTATAAATATAAACAGAAGTTAACTGTAAATTTTATTGATTTTATTGATGAAATCACTAAAAATATCACTATAAATCATGTATAATAGAGATGAGAATAACGAAGAGGTGCGAATCAGATGTCTATTGTTTATGGAAAAAAGATTAAATTGTTTGCGTTGAGCTCTAACAGAAAGTTAGCAGAAGAAATTTCAAAAACATCAGGAATAGAAATATCCAATGTGGATGTTGTGAAATTTGCTGATGGTGAAATATCAGTTAATATTGAAGAAAGTGTTAGAGGGCATCATGTTTTTGTTGTCCAATCAACATCAGCTCCAGCAAATGAGCATTTAATGGAATTGTTAATTTTTACAGATGCACTAAAAAGAGCATCAGCTAAGTCAGTAACTGTCATTATGCCTTACTATGGTTATTCAAGACAAGATAGAAAATCAAAATCAAGACAGCCTATTACAGCTAAACTTGTAGCAGATATGCTTCAAACAGCCGGTATTAGTCGAGTAATCTCAATTGATTTGCATGCAGCACAAATTCAAGGATTCTTTGATAAACCTATTGATAATTTTCCTGCCACACCACTTCTTGCAGATTATTTTTTAAATGAAAAGAAATTAGAAGACGTCATTGTTGTATCACCAGACCATGGTGGTGTGACAAGAGCAAGAATATTTGCTAATATTTTTCAAGCACCATTAGCGATTATAGATAAGAGACGACCTGAGCCTAATAAAGCAGAAGTTCAAAATATTATTGGTAAAGTCAAAGGGAAAACAGCAATTATGGTAGATGACATTATTGATACCGCAGGGACATTAGTTGCTGGCGCACAAGCTTTGCTTGATGCAGGTGCTAAAGAAGTATATGCATGTGCAACACATGCAGTGTTTTCTGCAGATGCTAGTGACAGAATCGATAAATCTGTTTTAAAAGAAGTTGTTGTTACTGATACAATCCAACTTAGAGACGATTGTTGTTCAAGAAAGATTAAACAATTATCTATTGGACCACTTCTTGGACAAGCTATATTACATATTGTTAATGATGAACCAATTAGTCAAATATTTGATCGAATAACACATAAGGATGATAATGAGTGAAATTAATTGTAGGTTTAGGAAATCCTGGGAGTAAATATCATAATACCAGACATAATGTTGGATATATGATTTTAGATGAATTCGCAAAAAAACATCACCTATCATTTAAACTAGATACAAAGTTTAATGGGGAAATTACTACTCTAAATAAAGGATCTGAAAAAATTATATATTTAAAACCAACAACTTACATGAATCTTTCAGGTGAAGCCATCATTAAAGTCATGAAATATTATGATATTGATTTAGATGATGTATTAGTTTTTGTAGATGATATTAATCTCGATGTTGGTCGTCTTCGTTTAAGAGCTTTAGGTGGTCATGGCGGACATAACGGATTAAGAAACATTATTGGACTATGTCATTCCGACGAGTTTAAGCGTGTTAGGGTTGGCGTAGGTTTGAATTCAAAGCTACCACTTGATCATTATGTTTTAAGTCAATTCTCAAAAGAGGATATGATTACCATATCCATAGCGATTGATAAATCCATACAGATTATCGAACAATTTATTGATGGTGTATCATTTATAGATATCATGACAACATTTAACACCCAAACATAGGTTTGGGTTTTTTTCTCACGGAGGGCACATGATTGATTTATTAAAACTTGATGATGAACTTTTAAAAGAACTTAATAAGAAGAATAAAACGGTTTATTTAAAATCTTCTACAGATGTCTATAATTGCTATTTAATTTCAAAAAGATATCAGGAAGAAAAAGAAACCATTTTTGTCGTTACAGCAAATCTTTATGAGGCACAAAAATATTATGATACTTTATCAAATATTAATGACCCTGATGATGTTTTATTTTACCCAGCAGATGAAACATTAACATCAATGATGGCATTAGGATCTCCTGAGTTTAAGAGTGAAAGATTGTATACATTAAAACAATTGATGACAGATGATTCTTTTATTGTTGTAACAACAATGCAAGGTATGAGTCAAAGACAGTTAAAACCTCAAGATTATGAAAACTCAGTAAAACATATCTATAAAGATCATACATATGATCTCAAAGATTTAACGCAGTTTTTGGTTTATAGCGGTTATCAGCATTCATTTACCGTTGAAAAACCAGGTGAGTTTTCTTTAAGGGGGAATATTCTAGATGTGTTTCCTTTAAATACAGAACATCCGTATCGACTAGACTTTTTTGATGATTTGTTAGAACAAATTAAAATATTTAAGGTTGAAGATCAAAGAAGTTTTGCAGAAACAAAACACATTGAGATTGCACCTATCCACGAACTATTTTTTACAGATCAAATGAAAGATAATGCAATAAAAAAAATCACCAAACATTTTGAGAAATTTGATCTTTCAGAAAGAGAACAAGAAAAACTCAATTTAGATATCGAACACATCGATTTAAGACAAAAACTTGATGGTTTAAGTTTATATATTCCGTTTTTTAATGAGACAGAAACAACGATCATTGATTTTTCTAAAACACATGAAATCTATATGATTGATGTTCATAAAATGGAAGTCAATCAAGAACACATTAAAGATGACTTAGATACATATGCAATCACTATGAACGGAAGAGCATTTTTATCAATCAAGTATAGATTAGACTTAAAAGATATACTAAAACATAGACACATCGAAATTGATAATTACGGATTTAATAACGATAAAGGGCATGATTTAAATGTGTCAGAAGTCAATAACTATCAATCAAATCTACAATTGTTTTATTCGGATATGATTGATTTAGTTGGCAAGTATTCAATTTACTTGTGTGTAAAAACAACACATTATCTTGAAGAATTAAAATCGTTTTTGATTCAAAAAAACATACCTTTTGAAAGACAAATCGGTTCTGAAAGACTTGTATACGTGATTGATGTTTCAAGTCATGGATCATTCATATCACACAATGAAAAGATTATGGTAATCGATGAATCAGAACTTTTTAACTATAAAGTTAGAAAAGCAATTAGATATAGAAGTGTGCTTACACAATCCACAAAAATTAGACATGTCGATGATCTTACTGTTGGTGATTATGTAGTCCATTACGATTACGGAATCGGACAATATGTTGGATTAAAAACCATGGAACTGAGCTCAGAAAAAAGAGACTATCTGCATATTGTATATGCAAATGAAGAAGCATTATATGTACCTATGGATCAAATTGATATGGTCTTAAAGTATAGTAGCTATGAGGGACATAAACCGAAATTATCTAAATTAGGTGGAAAAACTTGGAGTAAGACTAAAGCAAGTGTTAGAATGCGTATTAAAGATTTAAGTGATCGTCTAATTAAGTTATATGCAACAAGAGATCATGCAGTTGGACATCAGTTTTCAAAAGATAATGAAATGATGGAATCATTCGAAAGAGATTTTAAATACGAAACAACAAAAGACCAACATAAAGCCATTATCGAGACAAAGCATGATATGGAACAACCTCGTCCAATGGATCGTTTGATCTGTGGAGATGTCGGTTTTGGTAAGACTGAAGTTGCACTACGCGCAGCATTTAAAGCAGTCTTAAATCAGAAGCAAGTTTTATATTTAGTACCTACAACTGTATTAGCTAGACAACATTACTATACGTTTAAAGAGAGATTTGATAAATATGGTGCGAATGTCGCATTATTAAGCCGTTTTGTCACTCAAAAACAACAATCACAAATTATTGATAAATTAGCGAAGGGATATGTCGATGTTGTGATAGGAACACACCGATTATTATCCGGAGATGTGAAATATAAAGATCTTGGTTTACTGATTATAGATGAGGAACAAAGATTCGGAGTTGAGCATAAAGAAAAGATTAGAGAGATCAAAAACAATGTTGATACACTAACACTTTCAGCAACTCCAATTCCTAGAACTTTACAAATGTCACTCATGGGACTAAAAGATCTATCCATGATAGAAACCCCACCATTAAACCGTTATCCGGTTCAGACATATGTCGTTGAAAGACAAGATGCGCTCATCAAAGAAGCAATCACAAGAGAGATCGCTAGAGGTGGACAAGTCTTTTATTTATTCAATCAAGTCAAAGGAATAGAGGGTATGGTCAAGAGATTACAAAAACTCATTCCTAGTGCGAAAATTAATTATGCTCATGGTAAAATGAGTAGAGAAGGATTAGAAAGTGTCATATCGGATTTCATCGATCACCAGTTTGATATACTCGTATCCACTACAATTATCGAAACAGGTGTTGATATTCCTAATACAAACACTTTGATTATCCATGATGCAGATAAATTAGGGTTGTCTCAACTTTATCAAATTAGAGGAAGAGTCGGTCGTTCTGATAGAATCGCTTATGCATATCTCTTATACGAACCACACAAAAATATTAACGATGAAGCTCAAAAAAGATTATCTGCAATCGAAGACTTTACCGAACTTGGAAGTGGTTATAAAATTGCACTCAGAGATTTATCCATTAGAGGTGCTGGGGATATTTTAGGAGCAGAACAATCTGGGTTTATTGACAGTGTTGGTATTGAACTTTATATGAAGCTATTGGAAGAAGCTGTGACAGGTGAATCATTAGATAAACCTAAATCTACTCAAATTGATGAAGTTTATGCGCCGAGACATGTTGATCCAGAATATATTTCTCAAGATAGTGCACGTATTGAAATTCATAAGCGTATCAGTGAACTTAATTCAATTGAGGATGTTGAAGATTTGAAACTTGAACTTACAGATCGATTCGGTGATTTAGACGCAGACTTACTTTTATATATGTATGAGAAACTATATAAAAAACTATCATCAAAAATTGGTGCACATAAAACGATTGTTGATCTTTATCAAACAACATTGGTACTAACGATGGAAGCTTCTCAAAAGATTGATGGTAAAAAACTCTTCGAAAAAGCAGAAAACTTTAAACAAGCTAAAGTTAGATTGAGTTATTTAAAAGGACATGTTCATATACAACTTATTACAAAAAATTTGAAACAACATTGGTTATATGTTTTTGATCAATTCTTAGAATCTTACATATATCAATAAAAAAATATAAGAGGTGAATTAGGATGGCAATTGATATTTTACAAATATCTAGAGACGCTTTAGAGCATCAAAAAAAAGCTGACGTTTGGTGCATAGTGTTGTTAAATTTTTCTGATAAATCATTAACAAGGGCGAATATTAAACTTTTTATTTTGAGTGGAATTTTCCAAAACTAAAATGTTATAATGAACGTGCCAAACAAATAAACTAAGGAACCGCAAAAGCGAGTATTTTACCCTGGTTTGTTTGGCGACTTTCCTTAGTTGGGTGAAATACTCGCTTTTGTGGTCTAAGGAGTATTATGCCCAAGTTCAAAATATGTTCACTTTGTGGTACAGTTAATTCTACAATCAAGCATGGTCGTACTAAGAATGGTAAACCGAGATTTAAGTGTAAATCTTGTATGGGAACTTTTATACAAGACGAATCTACAACAAGTTACTTAAATAATAGTGATTACATCTTCAAAAGATTTATTGGATTTATGATTGATGATGTAACTTTAGAAGTAATCGCAAGAAACCTAAGCATTGATATAAAGACAGCTTTATATTATCGATACCTTATCTTCGAATCTTTAAGAGATTACCAAGATGAGGTATTTTTGAATGGAACTATTCTAGTAGATGAGACTTTCGTCAGAATAAGTGATAAAAGATATAAACTGGTTAGACGTGATGGTAAGGGGATTAGAGGGATTTCATTTAATCATCTTTGCGTGATTACTTTGATAAGTTTAGAAGGAATAACTATAGCTAAAGTGTCATCAAGAGGAAACGCTTCACCAAAAAAGTTTATTGATTTATGTACAAAAAACATTGGAGAAGTGACTAAATTTATCCATGATGGATCGGTAATACAGAAACAATTTATGCGTCAATTTAGTGTCCCTAATTATGATGCACGCAGAGAATGTGATGGAAAATACAATACACTTTTAGTAGATTCATTACATAGCAATATAAAAAGATACTTATTCAAGCACGCAGGATATCGTCTAAAAAATCTACAACATTACATGAATTTTTTCGTTTATAGATATAATCATACGCCTAAATCAAAACACATTAACAGTCGTCAAATTATTGAAAGCAGGAATTCTATGATTGATGATTTATACAGAAGAGTTAAAAAGATAAAAAAGAGAATCACTTATAGAAATTTCCAAAGTGATCCTGGAATTACGGATGTACTAGAATCAGTGAGTAGTGATTATTATGAAAAATAACAACACTATGCACCAAACGTCAGAAAAAAAAGACCCAAGTGTAATCAACGCATCTATCGGTATGTTTTTTGATGAAGAGAGAAAAATCAGTGGTATGCCCGCAGTATCTAAAGCATTAAGAGAACTACCGGATATGAGTGTTATGCCTTATCCAGCAGTTGATGGGGGAAAAGTTTTTAAGGACAACGTCATTTCGTGGGCTTTTGGTAAATACGAAGAACGGATCCGTAAAGAAATGTTTGTTGATGCATGTGCGACACCGGGAGGCAGTGGAGCAATCGCATCTACATTTTCTGTTTATGCAAAACCAAATGATTATATTTTTGTGTCTAACATTAGATGGCAATATGACAGATTTGCAGACAGAGCACATGTTAGATTATTCGAACACAACATGTTTAAAGATGATGGTTTTGATCTAGAAAGTTTTGATGAATCATTAGGAAGACTTTGCAATATGCAAAAACAAGTGATTGTCATCGTCAATGATCCATGTCACAATCCAACGGGTTATACCCTAACTCATTATGAATTTAAACGAGTGATTGACATATTAAACAAGTATGATCAAAATGACATTGTTTTCTTATATGATGTTGCTTATTTAGAATACACAAGTGAAGAAGACAATCGTATCAAGATGCTAGAATTACTTACTTTGAAAGAACATGTTATGACCGTTTTAGCGTTTAGCGGTTCAAAAACTTTTGGTGTCTACGGATTAAGATTAGGTGCCGCAATCGGATTAAGCAAAAACAAAAAACATATTGATCATTTCAGACCTAGATTTGTTAATGAAGCAAGAGGATCCTGGTCAGCTACACCAACTATATCAATTGAGTTACTAAACCATTTCTCTATAAAAGAAAACTACGATGTTTTTTCTAAAGATTTAACAAAGATTAAAGAAATTGTTCAAAAAAGAAGTGAGTCTTTTATCTCACAAGCAAAAGCAATCGGACTTAAAACATATCCGTTTACATCAGGGTTTTATGTTATCGTTTTAACTGATCATCCAATGGATGTTTATGAAAAACTTGCAAAAGCTGGTATTTATGTAGTTCCAATGGAAAAAGGAATAAGAATAGCTCTATGTAGCATATCACTAAAAGATATTGAGGGACTACCACAACGTATTCAAGCATTTTTATAAATTAAAGTATAAAGCTAATGGTATGATTTCATCTTTTATATCATTAGCTTTTTTCATCAACGGTTTAAATATTTCAAGATGTAAACACAATGATAATTGTGTTATAATGAAGTTAACAAAAAAGGAGCTGATACAATGATTTTTGGCCAACCCATATGGAAATTTGTCATCGATGTTTACATTGTATGGATTTTAGTATATTTCCTATTAAAATTTTTAATTAACAATAAAAAAATATTTAGTATTTCTCTATCGGTTCTTTTTGTCTATATCATTTATTATTTAACAAATTTAGGTGAAATCATGGCTAGCTCAACACTTCTACTTTATGTGGTTGAATGGGTTCCAGTGATTATCATCATTGTGATGGCCCCGGATATCAGAAGAGCACTTGAAATTGTGTGGAAAAATGAGCGTGTTAGAGAAGATTTTGAGATGGGTTCTGAAAGAACAAAACAACACATCATTGATGCTGTCATGGTTTTAGCCTCTCAAAAAATTGGAGCTCTCATTACAATTGAAAAACATAACACTTTAGACCAATATGCTGAACGAGCTATTATGATGAACAGTGATGTTTCTAAAGAGGTGTTAATTAATATTTTCACACCGAACACACCACTTCATGATGGAGCAGTTATTGTTAGGGGAGACCAAATCTTATGTGCAGGTGCATATTTTGTTTTATCAGATAATCAAAATTACGATAAAACAATGGGTTCAAGACATCGCGCAGGTTTAGGAATCAGTGAAATCACAGATAGTTTAACGATATTAGTATCAGAGGAAACTGGAAATATATCAGTAGCAATTGAGGGTATTTTGCTTAAAATGAATGATCGCGAAAAACTATTAGAATACCTCAATATGTTCATGAAGTAGGAGGTTCAAATGAAAAAAATATTAGAATTTTTTATCGAACCATTTAAAGTCATCTCAAGAAGAAGTATATCTGAAAATGTTAGTAAGTATTTTAATAGACATAAAGTATTATACGCATTCGTATCGCTAGCAATTGCGGTATTGATTGTTTTATTTATGTATTCAGGCGGTATTTAATATGTTATTGCAACACCCAATTTATCCACTCATTATATCTATTTTCACCTTAGTGCTTGTCATTATGCAAAGTATTCAAAGTGAGAAGGTATTAAAAAACAGATTAATCATTTCGTTTTTAAACATCACCATCACAGTGATGGTTTTTGTTGTATATCATTCAATCATTTTAGAAAACCAACTTTATGAAGAAATCTATATTGTCTATAACTTTTACATCTACTTTATATTCTTAGTGGTTTTATATTTTGCATTTAAGACTTCAACTCTAAAGGCAAATCACTATCAGTTGTTTGTTAAGTCAATTAAAAACAGTAGATGGAATGCATATTATGTCGTTGATAAAAAAGAAAGAATAAAAGATATTTCTCAAAGTTTACTTCAGGAACTTGGTATGGATAAAGAAGATTTAATAGGTAAAAAACTATTTTCGATTTTTAATAAAACCATCAGATTTACAAAACTTAATGGATTAGATATTAATAATAGACAACTTGAAAACTTCTATTTAAACTATAGAGAAACTGCTAAGCCTAACGATCAAGAAGTTCAAGAATTACAGTTTTTAAATGAATCGGGACAACCGGTTTTATTACACTTAGTCATGCAGCCCGTGTTCTCTCTTGGTAAATACAAAGGTAGAATATGTGTTGGCGAAAAGAAGACAGATTTTGATTTATTAGCTGTTGAAAAAGAACTTAACGAAAGAAATACTGAATTAGAAAGCATTAGACATAAGTTTATTGCAACGCTAGAACTAAGTGAAGAAGGCTTGTTTTATATTGATCTTGATGAGCGCACCATTTGGGCATCTGACAGTTTAGTTAAAACTCTAAACCTTCCAAGCAATTTACTAGACTTGACAGATTTTAGAAGATTAATTGAAGCTGAAGATTTAAAGAAGTATTTGGCTATATTAGGCGATTTAACAATCAATAAAACTCAATACCAGACATCATATAGAATCAAAGTCAATGGGCGTTATGTTTGGTTTAGAGAAAAAGGGAAGCGTTTGTTTGAAGATACACATAGTGCAATCATCATGGGTACACTCAATCCGATGCAAACCAAACATTTTCAATCTAGTCATATCGATGTTCTTGATTTACTTAAAGATAAAAATGAGTTTATTGCACACATGCATCAACTCTTTAATGATAATAGATATTTCCAACTCGTCGTCTTTAGACTTCAAAATATCCCAAAGATTAATGAAGATCACGGTAGAGAAGTTGGGAATATGCTCATGGCCGAATACATCAAAAAAATGAAGTCATCGTTTATTTCTGAATCTGGTGATTTGTTTAGAATCACCGGAATAGAGTTTGCGATGACAATTACTGACCCAAGAAAAATGGAAGTTCTTTCTAATGGCATTAAGTCGAATCCAACATTCTTAAATCTTAACATGCAATATGGGTCTATATCCGAAACACTTGAAGTGTTCTCAGGTATTGCCATAGGTGGTAGTGATGCACATGATGAACACCAATTGTATCAAGCAGCATACCAAGCTTTAAAAATATCTTTAAACCCACAATTCTCGTCTCATGGCTGTTATTATAAGGACATTGTTTCATGACAAAAGATGAGATTAGAAGACTCATGATAGATTTAAGATTAAAGCAAACACCTAAAGAAAAGAAGCAAAGAGATCAGGATTTGTTAAATCAAATTAGAAATCATCCTTATTACAATGAAGCCCAAACAGTTACAATATTTTATCCGATGAAAGGCGAAATCGGATTATTAGATTTATTAAAGGATGATAAAACATTCCTATTCCCTAGAGTTCATGGTGAGCAAATGGACTTTTATCCATATCATAAGTTTATGGTATTTCATAAAAGTGCTTTTGGTGTGATGGAACCTAGCATTCAAGAAGATAAACATGAGGGTGACTATGACTTAGTTATCGTTCCAGCACTTGCAATTTCTAAAGAAAAAGATAGAATAGGTTATGGCAAAGGTTTTTACGATCGATTTATTTTAAACCATAATGTTAAACATACACTTGGAGTCATCTATGATTTTCAAGAATTAGATCACATTGATGTTTCATCATTTGATCAAAAATTAGATGATTACCTAAAGGGGTCTTTATGAATACAGCATTAATAGTTGCTGCTGGTACAGGCAGCAGATCGCAACTCAAAGAATCAAAGATTTTATACAAAATAAATAATAAACCCATTTTCATGTACAGTATTGAAGCATTCCAATCCTTAGGCTATCACATTTGTTTAGTCGTATCAAAGGGGGATCTTAGCGAAATCATGGATTATGTGGATCCTACAGTCAAAGTTGTCATTGGCGGAAAAACAAGAAGTGAGAGTGTTCAAAAAGGACTCAAAGAAGTAACCACACCTTATGTATTCATCCACGATGCAGCTAGACCTTTGATTACAACCAAAGCAATCACAGAGGTTGAGAAAGCTTTGCAAATGCATGATGCAGTAGTTTTATGTGAACCAGTGATATCAGCTTTAAAATATTATGAAAAAAATACGTTAAAAACAGTGGATCGTCAAAAACATATTATGACGCAAACACCACAAGCGTTTTTAACAGAGAAAATAAGATATGCTTATATTAGAAATGAAGAAGCATTTGATGATGACATTAGCTTATATCAAGCGTTTTATCCAGATATGAATGTCCATGTGATTATGAATGATGAACCAAATCCTAAATTAACATATCCAATTGATTTTGAACAAACAAAAATATTATTAGAAGGTGAAGCAGATATGCGAGTTGGTCATAGTTTTGATCTTCATCAATTGAAAACGGGTAGAAAACTCATCCTTGGTGGCATCGAGATCGAGCATGAAAAAGGACTTGATGGACATAGCGATGCAGATGTATTATTACATGCAATTGCTGAATCCATATTGGGTGCACTTGCGTTAGGTGATCTTGGAAAACATTTCCCAGATACCGATGAAACTTATAAAGACATGTCATCGATGGATATATTAAAACAGGTTTATCAAAAAATGAAGAGCATGGGATATAAAGTAAACAATATAGATGCAACTATTTATGCACAAAAACCTAAGTTAGCACCGTATATTGAGCACATGAGAACTAACATATCAAAAACGATTGATATAGATATGAAAGACATAAGCATTAAAGCAACTACATATGAAAAAATGGATGCCATTGGGCAAGAAAAAGCAATGGCAGCTGAGTCAGTAGTACTTTTAAAGAAGGGGTAATTTATGATTATAGAAACAGATTTTGGGAATTTCGAGTTAATCAAAGACTATAGAGAAGCTTTTGATCTACAATTGTTCATAGAAAAATATGTGGATGTTGCATTTGATAGATATACGTATCTTGTAGGAGATATGTCTTCTGAAAAACTTAGAATTAAAGGATTTAATTCAGATCCTAAAAGTCCAAATGGGTTTAAAAGAATACCGGATTATTTAAGCGAATCTTGTAATTTTAATTGTGGATACTATATTTTAAAACGCATAAAAAATAATGATTAATATATCATTTGAAAGTTAAAACTTATTGTTATATACTTATAGTGTAAAAAGAGGTGAAAAATATGGATGAAACAACAAAACAAGTTCACGAATTAATTCATAAAGTAAGACCGTACTTACAGCGTGATGGTGGAGACATTGAAATCATAAACGTTGAAGATGGCATTGTATATGTAAAAATGATGGGTGCATGCGATGGGTGTGTCGCACTTGATGTCACATTAAAACAAGGTATTGAAACTATGTTATTAGAAAATGTGCCTGGAATTATTGCAGTTGTTACTGTTGATTAACATATAGGCGGTCTTTTGACCGTCTTTTTCATTAAACTAATTAAAAACGGAGATGATGTAATGAGAAAAGTTGGATTGGTAGTTGACTCTACATTTGGATTAGAAGAAAAATTCGTAAAAACAGAAAATATTATTGTAGTTCCTTTAAAGGTGATGATTGATAACCAGGAATATGTTGATGGGAAGATAGATCCTGAGATTGTTGTCAAAGCGATGCAAGACAAAAAACAAGTTAAGACATCGCAACCTTCACCAGATTTGTTTAAAGCTGCATATGAAAAACAGTTAGAGACATATGATGAAGTACTTTGTTTAACTTTATCCAAAACATTAAGTGGAACAATCAATAGTGCGAATTTAGCTAAAACGATACTCGAACATCCAAAAGTGGTTGTTGTAGATACTGAATCTACAATCAATGGTTCAGGATATTTAGCTGAAAAAATAGTTGCATATTTAAATGAAGGTCATACAGCTAGTGAAGCAGTAAGTTATTTAGACCAATTAAAAGATCAAGGTTCGCTCATATTTACTGTTGATAATTTACAAACGCTGCATCTAAACGGAAGACTAGGTAAAATGTCAGCTTTTATTGGTAACATCTTAAAAATCAAACCAATTTTAAGATTCAAACGTGGCATTTTAGATGTAGAGCATAAAGTAAGAAGTTTCAATAACGTTATTCTTTATTTAAAAAAACAAGTTGAAACGATGTTAGAATTTGGTAAAGATGTCGTTGTTAGAATTGCTTATGTAGATAGAGCTACAGAAGCTAAAGAACTTGAACATGAGCTCTTTCAATTAGGTGAAAAAGTCCATGTTAAGTTAACGGGGATTATTTCACCCGTCATATCAGCGCATGTTGGTCTTGGTGGATTAGGTATTTATTTATCTTATGAAGAGTAGACTCAAGATGAGTCTATTTCTTTAGGTGAGCATATGAGAAAATTAGTCAATATATTGAAAAAAATAGTATTAATAGGGGCAGCAATTTTCATTGTTGTTTTTATAGGCTTATGGATTTACTCAATGGACTCATATGATCCATTAGAAGAAATGTATCAAACGATAGAAGATATGGTTTCTCCGTATGAAAGAATAGAAGATTTCGATGAAATTAAATACAAAGTCAATCAACCAACAAAACATATATTAATTATTCCTGGTGGAAAAGTTGAACCAGAAAGTTACGAATATCTAGCAACTTTATTAGCAATGAATAGTCATGATGTTACGATTGTAAAACCACTATTTAATTTAGCAATTTTAACGCCAAATTATTTTGATAGATTTCTATCAAGTTCTATTGATAATGTTGTGATCGGACATTCTTTAGGCGGCACTGTTGGATCGATGATTAGTAGCACAAATACATTAGTATCTCATGTCGTATTTCTTGCCAGTTATCCAATACAAGATGTAAGTAATAAAAAGGTTTTAGTAATCACTGCAGAAAATGATCTGATTCTAGATGAATCAAAAATCGAAGATAATCATGCATATCTTCCAGAAAACTATAGAAATATAACAATAGCTGGAGGAAATCACGCTCAATTTGGATGGTACGGAGAGCAAAAGGGTGATGGACAAGCGACTATCAGCGCAAAGACACAACAAGACACCATCATCACAGAAATCATTTCATTTATGAACACATAATATAAAAACACTTCCATAATGAATATTTTTGCGTAATGATTAAAAAAAATATGAAATATGATATAATGACAACGAGGTTTTTGATATGAAAATAAATGATGTTATCGTCTGTAAAATCACAGGCATACAGCCTTACGGAGTATTTGTTTCATACGATGATTATGTTGGTTTAATTCATATCTCTGAAATATCTGATCAATATGTACAATCCATAGAAGACATGTTGTGTGTTGGAGATGAAATTGAAGCATCAGTTTTAGAAATCGATAATGAGCAAAAACGTTTAAAACTCAGTTATAAAAAGGCTAATCCTATTCATCCAAGAATACAAAAAATGGTAAAAATTACAATCGGATTCCAATCACTATACAAAGCGTTACCGTTTTGGATAGAAAAAACAAAGAAATAGAGGTGTTATATATGGCACATGTAGATATCGTGCTTAATGATGCACGCTCATTTTTGAGCGAGCAACCAGAACAATTACAAGAAAAAGTTAATGAGATTCATAAAATGATTCACAACAAAACAGGTTTAGGAAATGAATTTTTAGGGTGGTTAGACCTCCCTTCAAATTACGATAAGGATGAGTTCAAACGCGTTTTAGAAGCTGCAGAACGCATTAGAGAAACAAGTGAAGTTTTAGTCGTCATCGGTATTGGTGGATCTTATTTAGGTGCTAAAGCTGGCCTTGAGTTTTTAAAAGTTCCATTTGAAGAAAAGACCCTAGAAATCGTTTTTGCAGGACATCATATGTCAGGAAGTTATTTAAAACATTTAACCAATTACTTAAAAGATAAATCATTTAGTATCAATGTGATTTCAAAATCAGGAACAACTACAGAACCTGCGATTGCGTTTAGAGTATTAAAAGATTTACTCATTGAAAAAGTGGGAGAAGCAGAAGCTAAAACAAGAATTTACGCAACTACTGATAAACAAAGAGGTGCTTTATATACATTAAGTAAAGCTGAAGGATATGAAATGTTTATTATTCCTGATGATGTTGGTGGAAGATTTAGTGTACTTACACCTGTTGGGTTATTGCCACTCGCTGCAGACGGTTTAGATGTTAAATCGATGCTTAAAGGCGCAAAAGATGCAGAGATAAGATTTTCGAATCCTAAATTAGAAGAAAACGAAGCTTATTTATACGCTGTAACACGTTATTTATTATATAAACAAGGCTATAAAATTGAAATGCTTGTTGGCTATGAACCAAACCTACTTTTCTTAAATGAATGGTGGAAACAATTATATGGTGAATCAGAAGGAAAAGATCATAAGGGCTTATTTGTAGCAAGCGCTGGTTTTTCTACTGACCTCCATTCTCTTGGGCAATACATTCAAGATGGCGAACGTCATTTATTTGAAACAGTCATCCAAGTAGAAAATACAAATGATGATACAATCATTCCAGAGACAAATGATGATTTAGACCAGCTCAATTATTTAGCAGGTAAAACATTATCATATGTGAATAAACAAGCTTTAAAAGGTACCATGATGGCTCATAAGGATGGATTGGTACCAAATATGTTATTATCTATCCCATCTTTTGATAGTTATACATTTGGATATCTTGTTTATTTCTTTGAAAAAGCTTGCGCAATGAGCGCGTATTTGATTGATGTAAATCCATTCAACCAACCAGGTGTTGAAGACTATAAGAAAAATATGTTTGCATTATTAGGTAAAAAAGGGTACGAACACATCTTAAAATAGGAGTTATATGAAGAAAAAATATTCAAATTCAGCAGAAGAAACACAAAATTTAGGATATGAAATAGGTCTATTACTAAAAGATGAACCTCATGTTGTTATCTTACTAGATGGAGATTTGGGTTCAGGGAAGACCACATTAACTCAAGGGATTGCTAAGGGCTTAGGCATCGACCAAGTCGTTAACAGTCCTACTTTTACCATTTTAAAGAAATATATATCTAAAGATAGAAAACATACTTTGTATCACTTAGATTTATATAGGTTAACTGATGTTGGTTCTGACTTTGATTTAGAAGAATACATCGATGGACAAGGACTCGTTGTTGTTGAATGGCCATTTCAAGTTGAGGATTTATTACCATCCGATTACTTAATCATCAGAATAAGAAAAACTGGAGACCATATGAGAGAGTTCACGCTTGAGTGTGTTGGTTATCCATGTAGAAGAGCGGTGGAATACGTATGAAAAGAAGATTAATGTTTGATGTTTCTACAAACGTTATGTTTGTTGGATTTACAAAAGATTATATGTTAACTGATTTTAGTATACGTATTGCTAAAAGAGATCATGCTAAATATTTAGTTGATCGCATCGATCAAGTCTTAAGAAGAAATCGAGTAACACTAGATCACTTAGATGAAATCATTATTGGTATTGGACCAGGTAGTTATACAGGATTAAGGATTGCAGTGATGGTTGGTAAGATGTTGGCGTGGACGAAAAATATTCCTTTAAGAACAGTGAGTAGCTTATTTTTCATGACATCTGGTTATGAAGAAAGAGTAGCTGCATTGATTGATGCTAGACGAGGGTTTGTTTTTTCAATGGTTCATGATCAAAAAAATATATTACTAGAAGATGGTTATAGAGATTTAAAAGATTTAGCAAGCAACGATATCTATAGATCTGCAAAAACCGTTTTTATTGATGATAGAAGTTTTTTAGTATCACCCAAATACATTATTGAAAAAAGTGTTTTAGTAGAAAACATTCATGATTTAGTACCAAATTATTTAAGAAAGACTGAAGCTGAGAGTAAACATGATCAGAAAAGCGATACCTAACGACATATTTCACATGGTTAGGTTAGAAAAAAGTGCATTTAAAACAACTCTTGGAGAAAAGTTTTTGCTTCAAGAGTTAAAGGATAATCCTTTTAGTTTTTATTATGTCTATGAACTGAATAAAACAGTGATAGGCTATATTGGGTTTAGAGTTTATGACGATCAAGCAGAAATGATGAATTTTGTTGTAAACTCAGATCATCAAGATGAAGGTTATGGGACTCAATTACTAACATATTGTTTGAATGAGTTAGAAAAAAAACATGTTAAAACGATTACTCTTGAAGTCAGAAAAAGTAATAAAAAGGCTCAACATGTTTATGAAAAAATGGGATTTAAACTGTCTCATATTAGAAAAAAATATTATGAAAATGAAGACGGATTCGTTTTAGTAAAAGAGGTGAGTGTGTGAACATATTAGCAGTTGAAAGCAGTTGTGATGAAACCAGTGTTGCGGTCGTTAAAGATGGCAAAGAAGTTTTAAGTCACATTGTTTTATCACAAATTGATATTCATCAAGTTTTTGGTGGCGTTGTCCCTGAAATCGCATCTAGAAATCATGTGGTTCATATGACAAGAGTTTTTGAACAAGCAATTAAAGACTCAAAACTATCTATTGAAGATATCGATTTAGTTGCGGTTACTGAAGGACCAGGTTTAATTGGAAGTTTATTGGTTGGTATTAATGCTGCAACTGCATTTGCATTTGCACATGGCAAAAAGATTATTGGTGTTAATCATTTGATTGGTCATATATATGCATCAAATATTGAACATGAAATAAAGTTTCCAGCACTTGCATTACTTGTAAGTGGCGGGCATACAGAACTTTTGTATATCAAAGATCACATGGATATCAAAATGCTAGGTACAACTTTAGATGATGCAGTTGGTGAGGCATATGATAAAGTAGGAAGAACCTTAGGGCTTCCTTATCCTGGTGGACCAGTCATTGATACGCTTTCAAAGCTAGGAAAAGATACATATGACCTACCTAGACCGTATATGGAACAACACGGATTTAATTTTAGTTTCTCAGGATTAAAGAGTGCTGTGATTAACTTAGTGCATAACGAAACGCAAAGAGGAAATGAAATTAGAACAAATGATATGTGTGCGTCTTTTCAAGCATCTGTGATTGATGTCTTAGTTGCCAAAACCAAAAAGGCTATAGAATCTTATGATGTAAAGCAACTCATCGTAGCTGGTGGGGTTGCAGCAAATAAAGGGTTAAGGGAAGCTTTGAATAAACATATTAATCACTTAGAAATCCTTATTCCAAGTTCTGAGTACTGTACAGATAATGCCGCAATGATTGGTGTTGCTGCATACTTTAAGTTTTTAAAAGAAGGGGCACATCCGAATTATTTATTAGGTGGTGTTTCAACGATTCCTTTTGAAATGATGGAAGATTAAATGAGTTCACGATGCGTCGTGGACTTTTCTTTTTTATAAGAGGGGTCAAAAGCTCATTATGTTATAATGAGGAGGAAGAAAAGAAAAGAGGTCGCTATGAAAAAATTACTAATCACTTTATTAATTATAGTATTTCTGGTGGGTTGTGAAAATACAGATCAAACACCAACAGATCCATGCGATATTGATCCGAATGGTGAAACATGTGATCAATTACCAAACGAACCAACGATTGAAGAACAAGTTACGGAAATCCTTTTTGATATGAGTTTAGATGAAAAAATTGGACAAATGATTCAAGCTGAGCGCTCAAGTGTAACTCCAAGTGATGTTAGTACTTATTACATAGGTTCTATTTTAAGTGGGGGTGGTAGTCATCCTAATCAGTTTAATGATAGTGCTGATGTATGGTATCAAATGGTTTATGACTATCAGTATGCTGCCGTAAACAGCGGTGCCAACATTCCTTTAATTTATGGAACTGATGCAATTCACGGGCATAACAATTTATACGGTGCAACTATTTTTCCACACAACATAGGTCTTGGCGCGGCAAATGATCCTGATTTGGTTTACAATATATCAAAAGCGACTGCGCGCGAATTATTAACAACAGGAATCCCCTGGAATTTTGCACCTGCATTAAGCATCGTTCAAAACATTGGATGGGGCAGAAGTTATGAAGGTTATAGTGAAAACCCTGAAATTTTTGAATCACTTACACAAAGTGCAATTAAAGGATATGAAGAACATGGTGTAAGTGCAACAGCCAAACATTATCTTGCGGATGGAGCAACCATCAATGGTATCGATCAAGGAGATGTGAATTTAACTGAACAACAACTTAGAGATACACACCTTCTACCATACATAGAAGCTATTGAAGCTGGTGTGGATACAGTTATGATCTCGTATAGTAGTATTTTGGGTGTTAAAATGCATGAACAAAGATATTGGATTCAAGATATTTTAAAAGATGAGTTAGGATTTGAAGGGTTTGTCGTTAGTGATTGGAATGCAATTCAACAATTAAGTGGATCTTACGAAGAACAAGTTGCAAAAAGCATCAATGCAGGTATAGATATGCTTATGGAACCATATACATGGAGAGATGCAATCAACGCAATTAAATACAATGTAAATGCAAACATAATTTCCATGGATAGAATTAATGATGCAGTTTCAAGAATTATCAAGGTTAAACTTGAAAGAGGTTTATTTGATGATCCATTTATAAGAGAGGAAACGTCTGTCTTATATAGTGAAGAACATCGAAATCTAGCAAGAGAAGCTGTTAGAAAAAGTCTAGTACTACTTAAAAATGAGAATAATTCTTTACCATTAGATAAAAATGAAAACATTTATCTAACAGGTGCTGCTAGTGATCATGTAGGCTATATGTCCGGTGGATGGACAACATTTTGGCAAGGAAACATGAATGCTGATATCGGAGTAGGAACATCAATAAAGGATGCCGTGTCTCATGTTTTAGCCACAGAAGGTGGACATCTAGTCAACAATATGAATGATGCAAATACAGTTGTGGTTGTATTATCTGAAGTACCTTATTCAGAAGGTGCAGGAGATAATCAAGTATTAACGCTAACTGGTGGAAAAGCGGATGCTTCTAATGTTAACGCACTGTTTGTTGCACAACAAGCGCATGAAGAAGGTAAAAATGTTGTGGGGATTTTGGTTAGTGGAAGACCGCTTTTATTAGAAAATTACTTACAATACTTTGATAGTTTTATAGCAGCTTGGTTACCAGGCAGTGAAGGTGGACTGGGTATAGCAGATGTCATTTTCGGTGATTATGATTTTGTAGGTAAATTAGCATATACATGGCCAAAATCGATTGCGTATGTTGGATATAATAGTAACCGAAATGATTATGATGAAGACTTGGTAGAGTTTCCTTACGGATATGGATTAACCTATGCATAAAAAGACTTACTTTATTTCTTCTTGAAGTAGAGTAAGCGATACTATACTAACTTATTAGAAGGGACGATTAATGATTATATGTAATCATGTCATCAGGAGTCCCTTTTTTATTTTACTTTTTGTTTTTCACATACAAGTATACTAGTCCAGCAAGGTAAGATATAAGTAGGGGAAGAAATAACATAAGTAAATAGTCATCAAAGTTCCAGTTAGAAGTAATCTCAAAATCTAAAAATAATGAAACCATGATGAAACATAAAAAGGCAAATTGATGAAAAAAATGATAGTTTTTATAAGAGTTCATTTTTTTCATGAGTAATATGCCAATGAGTATAGGCAATGCAAAATAAATCAGAGTTGGAATAACCATGTTTTAGTCTCCTTTTGTGTTAAGTCTATCCTGAAAGATGTGATAATGCTAACAGCATTGCTGTATTAGTTATGATATAAATCGATCATTTCTTTAATGACTTGTTCTTTATTTCCTCTAGACCAATTGATAGATGTTTTATATCTTACTTCTCCACCACGAGACTTAATTACTTTTTTCATCTGTTTTAATGTTTGATTTCCACCCATCCAAGCAAATGGAAAGAAGTGAGTAATATATATATCTATGAGCTTACCTTCAAGATTTTGAACTTGATTCAAATAAGCAACCATTACTCTGCTCAATTGAAATCCATGAACGGGAGATGCAAAAACAATGTAATCATAAGCATCAAGTTCTGGAGCGTAAATCAGTTTTGGATCACTAATGTTTGGATTATCAGATTCAGCCATAATCTTCAACATATCAAAACCAATAAATCTTTTGGCAACCATTTCAGTGTTGCCTGTTTTAGAATAATATACAACTGCTTTTCTCATACAGGTATCACATCCTTATGTTTTAATGTAACTCTATCATATTTTTTCTAAATATAAAAGATGGTATAATAAATTATCATATGAAGTGTGAAGGGATAAGTATATGAATATTGGGTTTTATATTAAAAACATAGAAGAAGTTGAAAAAGCTAAACTGCTCATTTCATCTATCCAGAGACATATAAAGCATTCAAAAATCTATGCTATAACTAAAGATGAAATTCATTTAGATGGCTGCCAAATGATATATGCAGATATTTTCGAACATAACACTTTGTATTTTGTAGATAAACTACAAGCTGCCTCGATATTCGAATCACATGTTTTTGCACCTTATTTATGGATTGATATAGATACCATTTTTTTAAAACCAATGAAAGATATCTGTAAAGAGAAAGCAGCGATTTGTCTAAACCCTGTAGATATTAAAAATATAGGCATAAATGAAAATCAAAAAATGTCAGACCTATGGTTAAAAACTATAGAATATCTAGAACTTAAATCTATGAGTCATACAGTAAAAACCAAAATCTCAAAAGAATCCATTTGGCCTTATTATAATATAGGTATGGTTTACGTGAATGTCCATCGCTTTTTATTTCGGCAATCATATCAAAAAATCATCGAACTATCACAAAATGAAAACATAAACAAACTGATTTTCTCAAAACCATTAAATCAAATATTTTATCATCAATTGGTCTTCTCTGTAATCGTAGAAAAACTCTACCATCAAGAAATATCAGAACTTAGTCCATATGTGAATTACCCCCTGCATCTCATGGAAAAAGACTCACATAAACCGAACCCAAATGATTTGATATCTATTAGATATGATACATTCTTTAAGCAGCATGAAGTACCTGATTTTCTTCAAAATATTGTAAATATTAACAAAAAATCTCTATAGTGTAGAATATAAAGCAACGATATTGTGTTTTTAAGTTAAATGTAATAATATATAGACAAACAAAGAGGTGAGAGTATGAAGTTTTTATTTAAAGTCATTGTTTTACCGATATTATCGATTGTAGCCATACCATTAATTACATTAGCCATACTATATAAAAGTGTTGAAATACCCGTTGAAGATTTCACTTCAGATGGAGACACTGTTGTATTAGCTGATATGATTACAGAAGAGATGGATGCATTTTTAGAAAATAATGATAGTGAATCGGTGATTACTTTAGGGGTTGCACAAAAAGAAGCTAACCTATTGTTAAAAGAAACATTCTTATCGATGAATTCTAAATTTTTAGATGAGAACGCTACTGATGATGAAAAAAACTATGTTTTAAAAGAAGATATGTATGGATACCAAGGAACTTGGGTTAATTTTGATGAAGATATTGTAGAAATTGAATCAGGTATTCATATATTTGTTGCAAACTTCACATATAAAACAAGATTATTAATCACCTTCAAATTAGAAGCTGATACAGAAGAGATTGTTTTAACTTTAGATAAGTTAACCATAGGGAATTTACCGCTCGCTTGGGCATTTGGTGCTGCAGATTGGGCAGTTACTCAAATCACTGGAAATGATTTAGAAGAAACGATCAATGATCAATTAAATGGTGTTGCGACATTTAATCCAACAACTAGGGAAATTAGGGTTGAAGTTCAAACGCTCGTTGATTCACAGTTTCAAGATGATCCACAACAAGCGGCATTAATTAATTCACTCATGGCGTTTGTAGATGAAAATGAATTATTCGAAATTGGATTTACTGATGGTAGTTTTGATGCATCTCTAGCTTTAGGTAAAACTAAAGATGCAACACCTCCATTTGAACTTGATGCAGCAGATAGAATAATGACTGAAGCGGATTTAACAGCAATGCTTGAATCTAAAGCAACTTCACTTATTTTGTCAACATTATCTACAACAACAAACCCGTATATCGAATTTGGTGAGTTAACTTTAAATAAAGTATTAGACTATATGCTAAAAGATCAACAAGTATCTCCTGGTGTACTACAAGAAGTAGTCATGTTTGAAAATTATGTGATGAAAGCCTATGTCCCATATGTGAGTATGACGGATACTGAGTTTGTAGTCAATATTCCACTCAATATATCATCGATTGCAGAGCCAACTCATCAATTTCAAACAATTATTAAAATTGATGCAACTCCTACAATTTCAGGTAGTGATTTAGTCATTACTTTAAATGAGTTAACAGCTGGTGAAGTTTCAGTAACCAATGAGCATCTTCCCAATATAGTGACTTTACTAGGAGACACCAACTTAATCGTTGATGGAAACATAGTTATTCAAAATTTTGATCAACAAATGAATCAAGCTGGTATGTCTATTGAAAGCGTTGAAGTCACAAACAGCAAACTTAGAATGTATGTTGTATTAAGCGATTCAATTCCACTTGGAGACATTCAAGATGCTATCGAAGGTGTATTAGGTGGTATCAGTGATAATCCTGAAGTCCCAGCTGAAGTTAACGATGCCATTGATGACGTATTAAATAGTATAACTGACCCACAAGGTGATCCAGAACAGGCAGTTGAAGACTTTATGGAAACTTTTGAAGGGTTAAGTGAAGAAGATCAACAAGCTGTTTATGATGCTTTACAAGAAGAGTTCCAAAATAGCGAATATTCACTTGAAGATATTTTAGGACTTGTACCATAAGATATCATTTGAAAATGAACAAAGTCTAGTCAATGTTGATTAGACTTTTTTATTTAATAGGAATTTCTATTTAAATCTTTTATCATATTTATAAAAATGGTAAAATAGAAGTGTAGAAAACATTTGAAGAAAGGGGGGCGCTTATATGAGCTATAAAGCCATAAAAACGAAGTTATATTTAAGTCAAAATGAGAAAAAATTCTTACTTTTTCTAATGCATGAAGCCAAGCATTTATACAATCAAGCCTTGTATCATGTTAGACAACATTATTTTGAATATGGAACATATTTAAGCTATGTTGATAATTACAAATTATTAAAAGATAGCATCCATTATAGAACCTTATCAACATCGTTGGGACAGTCAGTTATAAAAAAAGTTGATGAAGCCATGAAAGCTTTTTTTGGATCGATGAGATCAAAGAAAAGTAAAAAAGTAAAACTACCTAGATACTTAAAAAAAGATGGCTTTTTCTCACTTGTTGATCGAATGGTCTATAAACCAAATGATCATGAGTATATACTGCCTAGAGGACATTTTATTAAAAAGATATCTAAAGACTTTGAAGATATATCCAAACAGTTATCCAAACATGCATTATCATTATTAGAAATTGAAACATTATCATTAAAGATAGACACACCTAAATGTATATCAAACAAACGAATTAAAGAAATCACCATCAAAGAAAAATATGATGGCAAGTACATCGAAGTGATACATGTTTATGAAGATGATGATGTAACCAATGAGCATAACACTAAAAAAGAAGTGATGGGGATTGACTTTGGATATAATAACTTAGCCATGTGTGCAGTAACGAGTGGGCATCATCTATTAGTCGACGGGTTGAGATTAAAAAGTATGAATCAAAGATATTGGAAACGTATATCAAAGCTAGCTTCTTTAAGAGAAAACCAACATGTACTTACAAAAAGAATGATTTCATTGATGGAAAAAAGAAACCATCAAATGTCTTATGGGATATATAAAGCAGCTAAATTGATTATTGAACATGCTAAAAAAGAACATGTAAAAGAAATCATCATCGGATATAATGAAGGGTTTAAAGATGCGAAAACAAGTAAGAAAAATAATCAGTGGTTTAAATCAATCCCAATCGCACGATTAAGAGATAGAATCATATCTTTAGCAGAAGCTAACGATATCTCATATCAAGTAATGAACGAGTCTTACACGTCAGTCGCATCTTTTATTGATCAAGATGCATTTAATCAAAAAGAGTTTTCTGGTAGAAGAATCAAAAGAGGACTTTATGAAAGTAAAAAAGGCATTTTAATTAATGCAGATTTAAATGCCTCATTAAATATGATTAGAAAATGTAAGCCTGATGCCTTAGGGACAGGGTTTAGAGGTTGGAACACGCCTAAACGGACTTACCTATTTGGGTAAGAATCGTTTTAAAGGAGTAATTTTAAAATTACTTTTGTTCTATTTTAGAGATCTTTAAAGATATGAATCTCAGAAAGTAACTTTAAGATTTAATTAGTCTTCATTTTATAGCTATGAAACCAAGAAAAAATAAACAATTATAACTTGAGATTTATATGATATTATCATATAATAAAGAGGACTTGAGGTGAGTTAATATGGAAAATCATTCAAATTTTATTAAAACCATAATTGAAACAGATTTAGCAAATAAAAAACATGACGAAATCGTCACAAGATTTCCACCAGAACCAAATGGACAACTACACATCGGACACGCAAGAGCAATCGTGATCGATTTTGAGAGTGCTATTGCCTTTGGCGGGTATACAAATCTTCGTTTTGACGATACGAATCCTGTAAAAGAAGATGATTCTTATGTGCAAGCAATCATTAAAGATATTAGATGGTTGGGTTACGAGCCTAAAAATATTTTTTATGCATCTGACTATTTCGATGAAATGTATGATAGAGCAATTCTTTTAATCAAAAAAGGATTAGCTTATGTCGATCATCAAACCCCAGAAGAAATTCAAAAGACAAGAGGCGATGTCAATACACCTGGTATCGAGTCCCCTTATCGAAACCGTTCAATTGAAGAAAATTTAAAACTTTTCGATGATATGAAAAACGGCAAATTTAAAGAAGGCGAATGTGTCTTAAGAGCTAAAATTGATATGGCATCTCCAAACATGAACATGAGAGATCCTGTCATTTATCGTATTGTTTATGCACATCATCATAATACAAAAGATAAATGGTGTATATATCCAATGTATGATTATGCACATCCATTAGAAGATGCGATTGAAGGTATTACACACTCATTATGTTCGCTAGAGTTTGAAGATCATCGTCCACTTTATGACTGGTTTGTTAAAGAAACTGAAATGCCGAAAATTCCAAGACAAATCGAATTTGGTCGTTTGAATATTGAAAATACAGTACTCAGCAAGAGATTCTTAAGAGCGATTGTTGAAGATGGAAGAGTTATCGGTTGGGATGATCCAAGAATGCCAACCATTGCTGGTATGCGCCGTCGCGGCTACACACCAGATGCTATCAAGAGATTTATTATATCAACTGGACTATCAAAAGTTAATTCAACTGTATCTACGGATATGTTAGAAGCAACAGTTAGAGATGATCTTCAAGATAAAGCCTATCGGGCAATGGCTGTCATCCATCCACTTAAAGTGACTATAACAAACTATCCAGAAAATGAAATCGAGTACTTAGATGTTGAATATCATCCGGATCATGAAGACATGGGCAGAAGACATATCCCTTTTTCAAGACATATCTATATTGAACAAGATGACTTTGTTTTAGAGAAACCAAATAAAAAATATAAAAGACTAGCATTAAATGTTGAAGTGAGATTGTTTCATGCATATTTCATTAAAGCCTACGATGTGAAATATAATGAGCAAGGTGAAATTGTTGAAGTGCTAGCGACATATGATCAAGAAACAAAATCTGGTTCTGGATTTAACGAAAGAAAACCAAATGGAACGATTCATTTCGTAGAAGCAACTAAAGCAGTTCCTGCGACGTTTAACTTCTTTGAACCACTGATTAACGAAGATACTTCATTGCCGCTTTTAGAACGTTTTAACGACAATTCATGGCATATTAAAAAAGGCTATGTAGAAGCAGCTTTAAAAGATACAAAACCGCAAGATAGATATCAATTTGTAAGAAACGGATATTTCAATGTTGATGATGATTCTACATCTGGAAATCTTATATTCAATGAAATTGTTCCGTTAAAGAGCAGTTATAAATAGAAAGTTGGTGAGCCATGAACTGGCTAGCAACCCTAAATGAATCTCAATTAAAAGCGGTGATCCACCCGAGTGGACCGCTTTTTGTTGTTGCAGGAGCAGGGACAGGAAAGACAAGAACATTAACAGCAAGAATAGCATATTTAATCATGGAAGGTGTCGATCCAAAAAGAATTTTGGCAGTCACATTCACCAATAAAGCAGCACGAGAAATGAAACAGAGAGTCATCGATATGACTGGTCCTCATGCAATGAATGTATGGTTATATACATTTCACGCATTTGGACTTCAAATCTTAAGAAGACATATTCAAGAACTCCCATATGGATATAAACCGTCATTCACTGTTATAGATGAAGAAGATGGAAGAAAAATCGTTAGTGATGTCATTAAGTCATTAGGCTTTGATATAAAGATGTTTTCTGTTAAGGCACTCAAAGGATTGATTTCACTTTTTAAATGTGAACGCATGGAAGAGTTTGAACGATCAGATGAGGAAAAAATATATAAAGGATATCAGACCTATTTAAGAGAAAATCAATTGGTTGATTTTGATGATCTTTTAATATATACACACGAACTCCTTGATAGTTATCCGCACATTCAAGCGAAATACCAAACAGCATTTGAGCATGTTTTAGTAGACGAGTTTCAAGATACCGACCTCATACAATATAAGATTTTAAAGATCTTAGGAGCTCTTCATAAAAATGTTTTTGTTGTAGGTGATCCTGATCAATCCATTTATGGATTTAGAGGTGCTAACTACAACAATAGTAAATATTTTATGAAAGATTTTAATGCTGAGGAAGTTATATTAGATAAGAATTATCGATCAACAAACTACATTCTTCAAGCTGCAAACAAACTTATTGCAAACAATTTTAATCGTCCTTCACAGAAAAACCTTGAGTCTGATTTAGGTTTAGGTAATCCAATCATCTACCACACAGCACAATCTGATTATCAGGAAACGTTTTATGTCATAAACGAGATTAATAAACTTAGACAACAAGGCTATTCCTATGATGACATTGCGATTTTATATCGAAACAATGCATTATCAAGATTGTTTGAAGATGCGATGATTAAAGAAGGTATTCCATATATTATTTATGGAGGTATTTCCTTTTACGAGAGAAAAGAGATCAAAGATGCGCTTGCTTATATAAGGCTCATCAATGATTTTAATCAGGATTTTTATTTTAAAAGAATAGTCAATGTACCGAAAAGATCTATAGGTCTTAAAAGCATACAAGTCTTAGAAGAAAAAGCTCAATCTTTGGGCATTTCTATGTTTGATGCGATTGATTATGTTGATTTAAGACCACAGGCTAAGTCATCTCTTCTTGAGTTTAAAAAGATGATTATTGAAACGAAAGAAGCATTTGATGGCATGGAAGATTTATATCAAATTATGCCCATCCTTATGGAAAAAACAGGATATATGGCGATGCTAAAAGCTGAAGATACTGAAATATCAGAAGATCGAATAGATAACTTAAAAGAACTGCAATCAGTATTTACAAGAGGCGATGTCTATTACGAAGGTACTTTTTATGAAAAGCTAAATCAGCAACTTGATCAAATCGCACTTTATACAGATCAAGACCAAGATGTAGATGAAGAAGATCATGTAAAACTTGCGACTTATCATCAAGTTAAAGGATTAGAGTTTAAGGCAGTATTTATGGTTGTTTTAGAAGATGGTATATTTCCATCTGACAGGGCACTCATGAGTACCTATGAGCTTGAAGAAGAGCGCCGTGTCGCTTATGTAGGCATTACAAGAGCAAAAGAAAAACTTTATATGACGCATTCAGAAAGACGCATGGTTTATGGTCAAATCAGATTAGGATATCCTTCGAGATTTATTAAAGAATCTAGATTATCAGCTCCAGAAAGTAAACCAACGATTATATATGATCGTGAAAGTCATATTCTGAAGACTGGTGATCATGTTGAACATCAAGTGTTTGGTAGAGGTGTTGTCGTTTCTGTCGAAGGTGAAATTGCAAAAATCGCGTTTGCGATGCCACATGGTATCAAGCAAATTCTAGAAAGTCACCCATCGATAAAAAAAGTTAAAAAGTAATTTAGTCACTGAACTCATACCATGAGTTGAGGTGATAGATATGATATTAAATGATATGCAAAAAGAAGTCGTTTATTCAAATGAGCGATTTCTTTTTTTGTTAGCAGGTGCTGGTAGTGGAAAGACAAGGGTTATTATCGAAAGAATTAAACATCTTATAAGCACAGGTGTTTCATCAAATCAAATTCTGGGACTAACATTTACCCATAAAGCTGCTAAAGAGATGCAAGATAGAATCGGAAATAAAGATGTAAGACTTCAAACATTCCACCAATTTGCATTACAAAGTCTAAAACATAATATGAATTATCCATATCATTTATTTAAAGAAGAGGAGTCTCATTTTTCTAAGGAGCACCTGCTTTCTATAACGAAACATAAAAACAGTTATTTTAAAACAAAGAAGCCTAAAATATATGATGCTTATGAAAACTATCTTAGAAAATACAATTTAAAAGACTTCGATGACTTGCTTATCGATTTTTATAAACTTATAAAACAACAACCTTCCGTATGTTTATATCAATATATTTTTGTTGATGAGTTTCAAGATACGAATTTACTTCAGTATATGATTTTAAAGAGACTTATTCACAAAAAAACACATATGCTTTGTGTTGGAGATCCTGATCAAAGTATCTATCAATTTAGAGGAGCACAATCAAAAATTATTAATGAATACATCAGAGATTATAACGCCAAAGTCATGAAACTAACTATTAATTATAGGTCAAATGCTACAATTATAGAACATGCAAATCGCCTTATTAAGAGAAATTACAGAACATTGAAGAAGGATTTAGTTCCATATAATGAGTCTACACAAAACATAAAAAGTTATTTATTTATGCAACTTGAAGATGAAACCCATGCAATTATCAAATGGATTAAAGATTTTATCAAAGAAGGAATCAAACCACACGAAATTGCTATACTTTTTAGACAACATCACAGAAGCTATGATTTAGTCAACAACTTAAAAACTGAAGGAGTCAATTTTTATCAACAATCGGACCATCATTTAGACGATTGTATTCAACTATTAACCGTCCACCAAGCCAAAGGTTTAGAGTTTGATGTTGTTATTATTTTAGGTCTTGAGTCACATCATTTTCCATCAGCACATACACATCAAAAAGAGTTATTGGATGAGGAAAGAAGACTCATGTTTGTAGCAATGACAAGAGCAAAAAAGCATCTTATTTTCACACATGTTAAATATAATGCATATATGCAAAGACAAAAGCCAAGTTTGTTTATTAGAGAAGCAGGAGTAAAATCAAAAATATACAAGCAGGAAGAAACGAAGGAATGACTTTAATAGAAGATATAATCTTCTAGGATAAAAAATCACAAGGTTTAACACATTTGAAATCACTTAATTAATGTTATAATATGATTGGGTGATGACTAGATGAATTATAAACAAAGGATTGAAGAACTAACTCAAATAATTAATCAGGCAAATTATGATTATCATACTTTAGATCAACCTACCATAACTGACTATGAGTATGATCAGCTTTTAAAAGAATTAGTTGATTTAGAAAATAAGTATCCAGAATATAAATTAGAAAACTCTCCAACAGATAAAGTTGGCGGAGTTGTTTTAGATAGTTTTGAAAAAGTGACACATCAAATACCTATGATGAGTTTATCAAATGTTTTTGATGAAGAAGAACTGAGTGCATTTGATGAACGCATTCGTAAAGTCACGGATCAATACACGTATCTTTCTGAGTTAAAAATTGACGGGCTAGCAGTAAGTATCCGCTATGAGAATGGCAAGTTCGTAAGAGCTGCAACTAGAGGTAATGGGCAAGTTGGAGAAGATATTTCTGAAAATGTTAAAACCATTAAGAGCTTACCTTTAACATTAAATGAAAATATTGATATTGAGGTTCGTGGTGAAATTTTCATGCCACACAAGAGTTTCAATAAACTTAATGAAGAACGTATGGAACAAGATCTACCACTATTTGCAAATCCAAGAAATGCAGCTGCAGGAACAATCAGACAGTTAGATTCTAAAGTCGCTGCAAAAAGAAATTTAGATATTTTCCTATATCAAATTGTTAGAGCTGAAGATTATGTGAGTACCCAAGCAGAAGCACTAGAGCTATTAAAAAAACTTGGATTCAAAGTTAATGAAAATTATAAACTCAATCAAAACTTGAAAGAACTTATCGATCAAATACATAAGTATGATGATCTTAGAAAAAAACTAAATTATGAAACTGATGGAGTCGTTATTAAGATTAATGAGTTCGATTTACACGAAAGTATTGGATATACTGCAAAATATCCAAAGTGGGCGACAGCATATAAGTTTAAAGCAGAACAACAAACAACTTTGTTAAAAGACATTACTTTTCAAATTGGTAGAACAGGTGTTGTTACACCGGTTGCTGAATTAGAACCAGTTTTTATTTCGGGATCTAAAGTATCTCGTGCGACACTTCATAATGAAGACTACATCAAAGCAAAAGATATCAGAATCAATGACATGGTGATTGTCCATAAGGCAGGAGAAATCATACCTGAAGTTGTTGAAGTTGACATGACATCAAGGAAAGAGCAAAAACCTTTTGAGATGATCGATACTTGTCCTGTTTGTCATGAACCATTAGAAAGAAAAACAGGAGAAGCGGATTACTTTTGTACAAATGATGGGTGTCCCGGAAAGCATATCAACAGTCTGATTCATTTCTCATCGAGAGTAGCGATGGATATTGATACACTTGGTGAAAAAGTTGTAGAAACATTACATGAGTTAGGGTTTCTAAATACAATTGCAGATATTTACACACTTAAGAATCACGAAAATGATCTTAAAGGTCTTCCTGGTTTTGCAGATAAAAAAGTTGAAAAGCTATTAAATGCAATTGAAGATAGTAAGAAGCAAAGTTTTGACAAACTTATTTTTGGGCTGGGCATCAAACATGTTGGTGCAAAAGTAGCTAAAGTATTAGTTTCAAATTATCCGTCTATGGAACAACTTAAATCAGCAACTTATGATGATTTGATCAACATCAATGAGATTGGTGAAATGATTGCACAGTCAATCGTTAATTATTTTGAAAAACCAGAGAACATAGAACTCATTTGCAAATTAGAATCGTATGGACTAAACATGTCTTATGAAACCACAAAAGTAATGGACCATGAGTTTAATGGTAAAACATTTGTATTAACAGGTAAATTAGAAAATTACACAAGAGATGAAGCTCAAGACATTATTGAAAAGTTAGGTGGCAAGGTGAGCTCATCGGTCAGCAAGAAAACAGATTATGTTTTAGCAGGAAGCGATGCTGGATCAAAACTACAAAAGGCTAAAGATTTAGAGGTCACTGTACTTGATGAAGCAGCATTTAAGGTGAAAATTAATGGATGATAAAATCAGAGTATTTGGTGCAAGAGAAAACAATTTGCAAAATATAGATATCGAAATTCCTAAAAATAAACTTGTCGTCATGACAGGTATTTCTGGTAGTGGTAAATCATCACTAGCTTTTGATACGTTATATCAAGAAGGACAACGTAGATATATGGAAAGTTTGTCTGCATATGCAAGACAGTTTTTAGGGAATTTTGAAAAACCAGATGTTGATCGTATCGATGGTCTTTCACCATCGATTAGTATTGATCAAAAAACAACATCAAACAATCCGAGATCAACAGTAGGAACTGTTACTGAAATCTATGATTATTTAAGATTATTGTATGCACGTATCGGGATTCCTTATTGCCCTGGCTCAAATGAACCTTTAACTAAACAAACCATTGAAGAGATGACAAAAAGAGTGATTAGTTTTAAAGAAGGTAGCAAAATCATTGTCATGTCCCCAGTCATTGAAAGACAAAAAGGAACGCTTAAGAAAACTGCGGAGCAGTATTTAAAAGAAGGGTTCACAAGAGCATACATTGATGGAGAAACACATCTTTTAGAAGAGTTCCCAGATTTAGATAAAAATAAGAATCATGATTTTTATTTAGTGATTGATCGTCTCATTGTTAAAGATGGAATTCGTTCTAGATTATATGATGCTTTAGAGTTAGCTGCAAGACTTGCGAGTGGTAAGACAAAAGTTTTGGTGGATAATGATGCAATGGTATCATTTAGTCAAAATTATAGTTGCGAAGATTCGGATTTCACAATACCAGATTTAGAACCTAGACTTTTTTCATTTAACGTACCTATCGGAGCTTGTCCATCATGTAATGGTTTGGGGTATCGATTAGAAATTACAGAAGAGTTGGTTTTAGATCCTGAAAAACCATTGTTAGAAGGCGGACTTGTTCCATATAAAAATAACGATGGTGAAAATTTAACTTCACAAATGATCGAAGAGGTATGTAAAGCCTATAAAATCGATTTAAATAAACCTGTAAAAGAATTATCTAGAGAACATTTAGATATTGTTTTATATGGTTCACCTGATCCACTTCATTTCAAATTAAAATCATCATCAGGAAGAAAACATGAAACAAACGATTATTATGAAGGTATGATTACAAACTTATCCAGAAGATATAGAGAAACAACGAGTGACTGGATTAGAACTTGGATTGAAAACTTCATGGTCGAATCTGAATGCCATACATGTTATGGCGCAAGACTTAATCCGAGTGCTCTATCAGTTAAAGTCGGAGGATTAAACATTGATGAGTTCACTAGATTATCAATTGATGATGAAATTAAGTTCTTAACAGATTTAGAGTTAGGTATTGAAGAAAAACAAATCGCAAGACTTGCGCTTCAAGAAATCATCAACAGACTAACATTCTTGCAAGATGTAGGATTAGGTTATTTAACTTTACATAGACAAGCTGGAACTTTATCTGGTGGTGAAGCACAAAGAATTAGACTTGCTACACAAATTGGATCAAAACTTTCTGGTGTGTTATATGTATTAGATGAACCTTCCATTGGTCTGCATCAAAGAGATAATCAAAGACTTATTGATACACTTCATAAGATGAGAGATTTAGGTAATACTTTAGTTGTTGTTGAGCATGATCACGAAACAATGCTTGCAAGTGATTATTTAATTGATATTGGTCCAAGAGCAGGTAAAGCTGGTGGACGAGTGGTTGCTGCTGGAACACCAGAAGAAGTCATGAACCATAAAGACAGTATTACAGGTAAATACTTAAGAGGTGAACTTGAAGTTGAAACACCTAAAAAGCGAAGAAAAGGTTTAGGGAAAGACATTATGGTTATGGGCGCAAAAGCCAATAACTTAAAAGATATTACTGTATCTTTTCCGCTAGGTAAGTTAACGGTTGTAACGGGTGTATCCGGAAGTGGTAAATCTTCATTAGTTAATGAAGTTTTACTCAAAGGGATGCAACAAAAATATTACAAATCTAAAGATAAGCCAGGAGAACATACAGCAATTAATGATCATCAACTCATTGATCGTGTCATTGAAATTTCACAATCACCGATCGGTAGAACACCACGATCAAATCCTGCAACATACACAGGTGTATTTGATGACATCAGAGATTTGTTTTCGAAAACGAATGAAGCGAAAGCTAGAGGTTATTCAAAATCAAGATTCTCATTCAACGTCAAAGGTGGACGTTGTGAAGCATGTGGTGGTGATGGAGTTAAAAAGATTTCAATGCACTTTTTGCCAGATGTTTATGTTCCTTGTGAAGTTTGTGAAGGATTAAGATATAACCATGAAACTCTGCAAATCAAATACAAAGGCAGTCACATTGCGGATGTTTTAGATATGACGATTGATGATGCGATGGATTTCTTTGAAAACCATCCAAAAATATATCAAAAACTTAAAATCATTCATGATGTTGGGTTGGGTTACATTCAACTTGGGCAATCGGCTACCACTTTATCTGGTGGTGAAGCTCAAAGAGTTAAACTAGCAAGTGAGCTTTATAGAAGAATCACTGAAAGATCCATCTATATTTTAGATGAACCAACAACAGGACTACATACTGATGATGTCGGACGATTACTTCAAGTGTTACATAGAATTGTTGATGAGAAAGCAACTATGGTTGTTATTGAACATAATTTAGATGTCATCAAAAATGCCGACCATATCATTGACTTAGGACCGGAAGGTGGAGAATTGGGCGGATATATCGTTGCTCAAGGGACACCTGAACAAATAGCTAAAGTTAACGAAAGCTATACAGGACAATATTTAAAAAAGGTTTTAAAATAGTAAAAAATAAACTATTTTTGTTATAATAGAATGTGCGTGGGGGTTCATATGAACGATAAAGATCCGAAAAAACCAAGCGAAGAAGATATCAAGAAGTTAATTGAACAATTAAATAAGAAAAAAAGTAGTAAAAATACTGCAGTTAGTTTTGGATTTCTACTTCATAAGAATTATGTAGTTCATATGGTACTTTCACTACTCATTAATTTCTTAATTAGTGCAGTTGTTATCGGTCTTGCAAGTGGGATCAATCAACCACTTGTAGAACTCGAGATACTTGGTTATATACTAGCCATCATCTTGCTGACCTTAATTGAGAACTTCGTGAAAATTCTCATGTTCAAGTTTTTTATGAGGGCGATGATTTTATCCATGGGATTATTATCCATTTTAGTCCAAATTGTGATCTTAGCTTTCATTGATATGATATTGATAAGAGGATTCCGTTTTATAGGTGTTGAACATTTAATCATCTTCTCGTTCATATTTACGATACTGAGATTTGTGTTATCCACCTATATAAGAAGATGGTTATTTATGAAAAAAATTAGATTTTTGGAGGGCAAATAATTTATGAAGTTAAAGGTTAAACACTTAATAAAAGATTTAGATTTAAAAGTTATTGCCGGCAACAAAGGATTGGAAAATGAAGTTAAAGTTGAAATGTTATCTAGACCTGGAGTAGAACTTGCTGGATTTCTAGAGTTTTTCGATAATGAACGTTTAATCCTGATCGGTTCAAAAGAGCACCATTTCATGAACTTATTACCTCCTGACATCAAAAGACAAAGAATCGAAGATATTATGATTCAAAAACCACCTGCAATGATATTTTCTGTCAATGTAGAGATGGAAGACATGTTTGTTGAACTTGGAAATAAGTATAATGTCGCAATCTTAAAAAGCGATAATAGAACTACAGCATTAAGTTCATTGCTATATGCCTATCTACATTCAAAGTTAGCACCAAGAATTAGTGTTCACGGTGTTTTACTCGATATACACGGGATGGGAACGTTAATTACGGGAAAATCTGGGATTGGTAAGAGTGAAACAGCACTTGAGTTGATTAAAAGAGGACACATTTTAATTAGCGATGACCGTGTGGATATCTTCGAAGCTGCACATGGTGTTTTAATTGGAAGTGCCCCAAAGATTTTAGAAAAGTACATCGAAGTTAGAGGTATTGGTATTGTCGATGTTGTTTCTATGTTTGGAGCAGGTGCTTACAGGGAAAATAAAAAAATTAGACTTGTTGTAGAGCTTGAGCATTGGAAAAAAGGTAAGCAATACGATCGTTTAGGTATCGAAACTCAAATGGTTAAATACTTTAATACAGAAATCGCTAAAATCACGATTCCAGTATTACCAGGCCGAAATGTCGCAACACTTGTTGAAAGTGCTGCAATGAACCAAAAATTAAAATATTTAGGATATAATGCTGCTAAAGACTTAACTGATGCAGTTTCAAAAAGAGCAAGAGGACAACGAAAGGACGAGGAAGATGATTGATTATATTAAAAAACATAAGCAAGCAATATATTTATATGGAGGAGCGCTTTTGGCTTTCATGCTTGTCATCTTAGTTGCAGTGACTTCATTGAATGGTTCACCTATGGATAGCGCACTGAATCAATTTGATAATCAAACCGCGCTTGACTTAGGTTTTGCACAAGTGACATGGTATGCGACATTCATATTAACAGGTATCATAATTGGTGCAACCTTATCTTATTTTGAATTTAAGAAACTAGGATGGGATACTGAAATCTTATTTGATGGTTTACTATATGCAGTACCACTTGCGATTGTGGGAGCTAGATTATATTATGTAATCTTTGATCCAACACCAAACTACAATTCATTTATCGATGTAATTAATATCACAGAAGGTGGATTGGCTATTCATGGCGCTGTTATTGTAACAATTATCTTTCTAATCTTTTTTACAAAGAAAAAGAAAATTGATTTTTGGGTAATGGCCGATATTATTGCCATAGGCTTTTTAGTCGGTCAAATTATTGGTCGTTGGGGTAACTTCATGAATGGTGAAGCTCATGGTCCAGCGATTACAAGTGAGTTTATCCTTAAATTATTACCTAATTTTATTGAAACAAATATGACAAATCCAGTTACAAACATCACATATCACCCAACATTCTTTTATGAAGGACTATGGAATTTTGTAGGTTTAACAGGATTACTCATCACAAGAAGAATGAAAATCTTTAAAGTTGGAGATATGATTGCCTTATATCTTATTTGGTATGGTTTGGGACGTGGATTAATCATTGAACCACTCAGACAAGATCCTTTATATATTTTCGGATTAAAAGCCAATATTGTTTTATCATTAACACTATTTGCTGGTGGCGGTGCATTATTACTTATCTTAAAACGTATTTTATTTAAAGATCAAAAATATTATGTAGAAATGTTGGTGAATCATGAAGACAATACTCTTTGATTTAGATGGCACTTTGATACAAACACCAAAAATTATCTTAGAGTCTTTTAAACTAACTTTTGAAAAATATTTACCAGAAGTCAAACTAGAACCAACTGAGCTCAGTAATTTTCTAGGTCAAACTTTGTGGAAAACTTTTGGGTTTTACACAAATGATGATCAAGTAGTAGATGATATGATTGCTTACTATAGAAAAATATCTGATGAAATGATTGAAATGGGGCTAGAAACATATCCAAATGCTAAAAGCACTATACGTTATCTTAAAAAACATGGGTGTAAGATTGGTATTGTCACATCGAAGATGAGAGAGGTTGCAACATACCATTTAAAACTAACAAATTTATTTGAAGACATTGATGGCATCATTGGTTATGAAGATGCGACAAATCATAAACCTCATCCGGAACCGATTTTAAAAGCATTAGAGCTATTTAACGCAAACAAACATGATACGATATATATCGGTGATCATGAAAATGATATAAAAGCAGCTAAAAAAGCTGGCATTGAAAGTTGTGCTGTGACTTATTCTGATCGAATGAGAGAGATGCTTTTTGAGCAACCAGAATATGTCATCGATGACTTAGATAATCTAAGGGATATAATATAAAAATTGATATAAAAAGGAGTTTTAAAAATGTTATATGATGTATTAATTATAGGTGCAGGTCCTGCGGGAATAACTGCAGCTATCTATGCTCAAAGAGCAAATTTGAAAGTAGCTATGTTTGAAAAAGATACACCTGGTGGGCAACTTTCAAAATACAATGAAATTGAAAACTATACAGGTGCAAAAAAAGTTGCTGGTTATGAACTTGCAACGATGATGATTGATCATGCTTATGAATTAGGTGTCGAAGTCATCTATGATGATGTGACTAAAGTTGAGTTAGATGGTAGTATAAAAAAATTAATTACACCAAACCAAACATATGAAGCGAAAGCTGTCATTGTTGCAACAGGTAATGTACCTAGAAGACTTGGTGTCGAAAATGAAGATGAACTAGCAATGAATGGCATTAGCTGGTGCGCAATTTGTGATGGACCTTTATATAAGGGTCGTAAAGTTGTGGTTGTTGGTGGGGGTAACTCAGCTGTTGAAGAAGCAAGTTATCTTGCTACACTAGCAACACATGTCACTGTTGTACAAAACTTAGCTGATTTAACTGCTGATCCTAAAGCTCAAGATATTTTAAGATCAATGAAAAATGTTGATATTAAATACTCAACAGTTGTATCTAAGTTCTTAAAAGATGATAAAGGTTTAACTGGTGTCGTTATTAAAGCAGCAGATGGTACTGAAGAGACAATTGAAGCTGATGGTGTATTTGAATACGTTGGGTTAACTCCTGTAACTGACATGGTTAAAGATCTAGGTATTACAAATAAGTATGGCTATATTGAAGCAGATGAAAAGATGCAAACTAAAGTACCTGGGGTTTATGCAGCAGGTGATGTTATTGTTAAACAAATAAGACAAGTTGTTACTGCAACTGCAGATGGTGCAATCGCTGTTCAAAACGTCTTAAGATATTTAGAAACTTGGAAGTAATATGAGTTTTGCTAAAACTGTAAAAGAAGAACTGGTTTCAGTTCCTATTGGATTAGAAGAACAACTTGCTGAGTTTTCAGCATTCTTAAATCTTCACACAGAATTTCATATTGAAAACAAACATAAAATGTTAGATTTCAAAACAAACAATCCAACCGTTGCAAAACGGTTTTTACAGTTGGTAAAAACGCTTTATCAAGCGGAAACAAGCTTAATGACACAAAAACAATATAAACTCAATCAAAAACAAACAGTCATCATTAGAGTTTTATCTAAGGTTGAGGATATTGTTAGCGAACACAGTCTATTAGAAAATGCAATTGAATCACAGGAATTACTCACACAATCTCCAGACGCAAAAAAAGCATATTTGAGAGCAGCGTTTTTAAGTAGTGGCTCTGTTAATCATCCTAAGACTGCAGAATATCACTTAGAGATTTTTGCGACACATCCAGATCACATCATTTTTATTCAACAGCTCATGAATGTATTTGGTTTAAATGCTAAAATCACTAAAAGAAGAAATGGATATATTGCATACTTAAAAGATGCAGAAGGCATTAGTGATTTCATGCAAATTGTTGGTGCACAGAACAGTGTATTTAAATTTGAAGATATTAGAATCAAAAGAGATTTTAATAATTCAATTAATCGTATAATGAATTGTGAGATTGCAAATGAGAAGAAAACGATTGTTGCCTCAAACCAACAAATCAAAGATATCAAATTGATTGAAAAATATATGCAAAAAAAAGATCTTGATGAAAGACTCATAAATATTATGAATTTAAGAAAAAGTCATCCAGATGTATCACTTAGAGAACTGAGTGATTTGTATGAGCAAACATATAAAGAACCATTGAGTAAATCAGGGTTAAACCATAGACTTACAAAAATCAAGCAGCTTGCAGAGCAAATAAGAGAAAGTAGGGGTCTATCATGATTTTAGGTATGGGCATTGATTTAGTAGAACTTGATCGTATCAAAGAATTATTAGATGATCGGTTTATTGATCGAATTTTAAGTGCTGATGAAAGAAAGCTATATGATAATATTGCTGACGAAAACACAAAGTTAGCTTTTATTGGTGGAAGATTTGCAGGAAAAGAAGCTATCTTCAAAGCAATATCAAAAGGTAAAGGCAAAACAAATTATAAAGATTTTTCGATTTTAAAAGATGAAAACGGAAAACCATATGTCGAAACTGATTATTTTACAGATCATGAAATGATTCATATCACAATAACACATACAGCACATTATGCTTTAAGTTATTGCGTGATTGAAAAGGCTTCTTATTGAGAAAAACTGATTATTTTCGATAGATTTACATATTTCGGCAATTAGTTGTATTTTAAAGGTTTTTTAGGTATAATCTTCTATGATAGGATGTGAACAGACATGGCGAAAAAACAAAACAAAAACGCAAAAAACAAAGCAAAAAATAAAGCAAAATCTACACAAAATAAGAATCAAAAAATTGCACCAAAGCAAAGTATTCCTGAAACTAAGTTAAAAGATAAGAGAACATTAACTAAAAATGAGGTACTGTTCTTCAGAGTCGGAGTCACTGTTGTTGCAATTGGTTTAGTCGTAGCAGCAATTGTTATGATTGTAAATTATTATATGGGACGAGAAGAAGTTGGTCCATATGATGATTATCAACATTTTGCTACTGAAGAGTTAGTTGCGATGACTCAAAAGATCAATGATACCACTTATGGTGATTTAGATTATTTTGTTGGCAAATCAAAATATGATGAGTTTAGAGTCGTTCTAAATGATAATGATGTATTCTATTTCTATTTCTATGATGGCAATAACATCAATGAAGAAATTCAAGCTGAAATTGAGAGTTTAGAAAATATCAGTGATTTACCATTAATATTTGTGGATTTATCAGATGTTCTGAATGCAGAATTGCTTACAAATGCAAGCCTTTCTCATTTAAATTTAGATGCTGAAGCTGATGATATGTTGCTAATCTATGATATGCAACCAGAATCTGTAGATGGTTTCTTTGAGTTAGAAACAGATGTTGATGATATTATTTTAGCATTACAAAACATTTAAAAGGGCATTGCCCTTTTGTGCTATATAAAGGAGTAAAAAAAACATGAATGAACAAATTATTAGTGAAATCAAAAAGCAGTTAGGTATTGCGGATAAACAGGTAAGAAGTGTTCTTGATTTGCTTAATGAAGGTAATACGATTCCGTTTATCGCTAGATATCGTAAAGAAGCTACTGGTGGTCTTGATGAAGAGCAAATCAATGAGATTCATAAGACTTGGGAGTATCAAAACAATCTTCTTGATCGAAAAGAACAAGTGATTAGACTCATTGATGAAAAAGGTATGCTTACAGATGAATTAAAAGCTGAAATCTTAAAAGCTGATAAACTTGTTGAAGTTGAAGACTTGTATCGTCCATTTAAAGAAAAGAAAAAGACAAAAGCGACTGAAGCTGTTGCAAAAGGTTTGGAGCCGCTTGCGACATTTATGATGATGTTTCCAAATGACTCTATTGAAGATAAAGCTCAAGAGTTTCTAAACGATAAAGTAGAAACTGTTGAAGAAGCCATTGAAGGCGCTAAATATATCATCGCAGAAATGATTTCTGATGATGCGAATTATCGAAAAGCACTGCGTGCAGAAATGGTTAAGGCTGGAGTCGTACAAACATCTCTTAAAAAGAATGCAGAAGATGAACGTAAAGTCTATGAGATGTATTATGATTACAGTGAACCTGTAAGACAAATGAAACCACATAGAGTTTTAGCAATTAATCGCGCAGAAAAAGAAAAAGTTATTTCAGTGAAAATTGATTTAGATAAAGAAAGAATGACCTCTTATTTAGAGAAAAAGATCATTAGAAATGAGAATTCAACTGCAGCACCTTTCATTAAAGATGCTATTGAAGATGCATTAAAGAGACTTATATATCCATCTTTAGAAAGAGAAGTTAGAAGTGAATTAACTGAAAAAGCTGAAGAACAAGCGATTGAAGTGTTTGCTGATAATCTTCAAAAACTACTCTTGCAACCACCACTTAAAGGTAAAGTTGTTTTAGGTGTTGACCCTGCATTTAGAACGGGATGTAAACTTACGGTGTGTAATGAACAAGGTACTGTTTTAGATAAAGGGGTAATCTACCCTCATGAGAAAACAAAGGGTGGTACGGTTACTGATAAACAAGTCAATGACTCTAAACGTGAGATCATTAGACTCATTCATAAATATAAAATCCAAATTATCGCAATTGGTAATGGAACAGCAAGTAGAGAAACTGAAAGTTTTATTGCTGATTTGATTAAAGAGTTCCAAATGAAAGTTCAATATGTGATTGTAAATGAAGCTGGTGCTTCAGTGTATTCAGCAAGTGATCTTGCTCGAGAAGAATTCCCTGATTTTAGCGTCGAAGAACGCTCAGCAGCATCCATCGCTAGAAGATTGCAAGATCCACTTTCAGAACTTGTTAAAATCGATCCTAAGAGCATTGGTGTTGGTCAATATCAACATGATGTGACACCTAAAAAGTTAAATGATAGCTTAAACTTCGTAGTTACTCAAGCTGTTAATAGTGTTGGTGTGAATGTTAATACAGCAAGTAAAGCTCTATTAATGTATGTATCAGGCCTAAATAAAACAAGTGCAGAAAACATTGTTAAATTTAGAGATAAAGTTGGTAAGTTTAATAATAGAGAAGATATTATTAAAGTTCCAAGACTAGGTGATAAGACATACGAACAAGCGATTGGGTTCTTAAGAATTCCTGAAAGTGATGAAGCGCTTGATGTGACTTCAGTTCACCCGGAAAGTTATCCAGTAGCAAAAGAAATCATGAAAAGATTTAATATTACTGGAGATATGTTTGGTAAAGATGAAGTGAAATTAATCGTTGAACATATGGATCGTCCTAAACTGCAACAAGAATTAAGTGTAGACAAATATACACTTGATGATATATTAGATGCATTTATCGCACCGATTAGAGACCCTAGAGATCAGTTCCAAACACCAATATTAAAAAGTGATATTTTAAAACTTGAAGATTTATCTATTGGGATGGAACTTGAAGGTACAGTTAGAAATGTTGTTGACTTTGGAGCATTTATTGACATTGGATTAAAAGAAGATGGACTCCTTCATATTTCAAAAATATCAAAGAGCTATATCAAACATCCAAAAGATGTATTAAACGTTGGAGATATCGTAAAAGTATATGTATTAAACATCGATAAAAACAGAGGCAAAGTTGGTTTGACAATGTTACAAGATACACTCCAATCATCGAAATAAATACTATCTAAATATAAGTAAAATGCTTCTCATATAAGAGTAAGCATTTTCTTTTTGATTTTAAGCATAATATCATTGACAAAAATACTTATTTAAGTTAAAGTAAGGAGGTTATATGGCCACAGAGTATTATCATATAGGCCATTTTTATTTGCGAAGGAGAAGTTCAATGATTACAGTATCAAATGTTAATTTAATATTTCCGGATAAAAAGATTTTTGAGGATGTCAATTTAAAATTCTTACCGGGAAATTGTTATGGAGTTATAGGCGCAAATGGCGCTGGAAAATCTACATTTTTAAAATTACTATCAGGAGAAAAAGAAGCAACTTCTGGAAGTATCATTATTGATAAAAATAAGCGCTTAGCGTTTTTAAATCAAAACCAAAATGCTTTTGATGAATATACAGTGATTGAAACAGTGTTTATGGGACATAAGAAACTGTTTGAAATTATGCAAGCTAAAGAAGTTTTGTATCAAAAAGAAACGATTACTGATGAAGAAGGTTTTCACTTATCCCATTTGGAAGCAGATTTTGCTGAGCTAGATGGATGGAATGCTGAACCTGACGCTGAGAAATTATTAAATGGACTAAATGTTCCAGAAAGTGATTTCTATAAAAAGATGAGCGATATACTACCCAAAAATAAGGTTAAAGTATTACTTGCACAAGCTTTATTTGGTAACCCAGATATTTTATTATTAGATGAGCCTACCAATAATCTTGATTTTGAAGCGATTGATTGGTTAGAAAATTTCTTAATCAATTATGAGCATACAGTCATCACTGTATCTCATGATCGTCATTTTTTAAATAATGTATGTACACATATTATTGATATTGATTATTTTCAAGCTAAACTTTATGTGGGTAATTATGATTTTTGGATGGAGTCATCACAACTTGTTCAAAAACTTATGGCTGATAAGAATAAGAAAAAAGAAGAACGCATTCAAGAGTTGAAAACGTTTATTGCAAGATTTAGCGCAAATTTATCTAAATCATCACAAGCAACATCTAGAAAAAAAGCATTAGAAAAAATAGAATTAGATCAAATCATCCCTTCAACTAGAAAATATCCTTTTATTGGTTTCGATATAGAAAAACAATTAGGTAAAGATGTTTTAGAGGTTAATAATTTAAGTTACTCTTTAGATGGAACTAAGCTATTTGACAATGTGTCATTTGTGATCAATCGTGATGATAAAGTCGCGTTATTTGGGGATAATGATTTAGCAAAAACTGCTTTACTAAAAATACTTGCTGGTGAGATAAAAGCTGATAGTGGAACTATCAAATGGGGACAAACAGTAACAACATCATATTTACCAAGTGACAATGAATCATATTTTAATGGTAAAAACCAAAATTTGATTGAATGGTTAAGACAGTATTCAAAAGAACCTGCAGAATCATATATTAGAGGATTTCTTGGAAGAATGTTATTTAGTGGTGATCAACCTTTAAAAGAAGTGAAATTCTTATCAGGTGGAGAGAAAATGAGATGTATGTATTCAAAACTCATGTTATCTGGGGCGAATACACTTCTTATAGATTCACCAACAATCCATCTTGATTTAGAAGCAATTCAATCTGTTAATAAGGGATTAGAAGATTTTAAAGGATCTTTGATGGTCGCATCTCACGATCATGTTTTATTACAAACGGTTTGTAATAAAATAGTAGAAATTGGAAATAATGGATCATATAGTTATGAAGGTCAATTGGATGATTATTTAGCAAATCAAGATATTAAGCAAAGAAGAAAAGCATTATATATATAATAATCATCTAATCTTAGAAAACGATTATTAGAAATGAGATTGTTAAATGAAGTATTTATCATAAACTTTCATCAAAAATGGTTGACAAAATGACAAAAATACGTTATTCTATATAAGCGCGAAAACGCGTAAACATAACGGTTGGAGTAGTACTCAAGTGGCTGAAGAGGCGCCCCTGCTAAGGGTGTAGACCAGGAGACTGGTGCGAGGGTTCAAATCCCTCCTGCTCCGCCATCGTTATTTGGCCCGTTGGAGAAACGGTTAACTCACATGCCTTTCACGCATGCACTCACGGGTTCGAATCCCGTACGGGTCACCAATAATGTTATGAAATGCTCTTCTCACCCGTGAGAAGGGCTTTTTTTTATAGACATTATTAGGTGAATTTTAATTTATTAAGCAGTAATTTTTGTAGAGGTTTTCATTTTTTGATCAGATTTTATCAAAGGTTTAACAATCCCCATAATTTGTAATGACATAAGCGGTTTTTAATCCACAAGAAAGAAGTCCTGTAATGATTTAAAAAACACATCAAGAAAACCAACTTATATTGATATAAGTTTTAACTGATTTCTATAACGTGTGTATTTTATGTGGTTTTAACTCATTTGTAATAACAACTAAAATAGTAAAAAGTATAAATAAATTACATAACTCTGGAGCTTCATGGAGTTCTTGATAGTAAACAAGAAATTCCAGTGAAATGAAATTCTAAGTATTAAATATAAACAGATTACATGTTATAATATAATAAAAATAGGATAGATAATATAAGGAGAATTATGAGAACAATATATGCACACAGTGCATTATTTAGATTTATGAATATTCTTTCAATCATTGTAACAACTTTTGCTATAGTACTTGGTATTGCCTTCAAAGATCCTGAAGTTTGGAAACTATTATTCGTGTCATTGTTCTTTACAAGTGTATCCTTATTGTTGCTAATTAATAGAGTTCAATATGATGATCAAATGATTCAAATCAAATTTATCACGAAGAAAAAAACAATTAGATACTCTGATATAAAAGAAATTTACTACATAAACGATAGGGTTAAGGGTTGTGAAGTTGTCTTCAATTTAGAAAGTGCAATAGACTACAGCTGTAATTCATCACTTATATATATAAAAAAATGTAAAGATATTGGTATAACAAACACATTCACTTTTGCAGGTATGAGAGTAAAGGACTTAAATAAGATACTCAAACAGTATAAAGGAAAAATAGTTTCCGCATAGATCAAGTAAAACAATAAAATATTTGTATCATAGTTATAAATAATAATATAAGAACACCTAATTATTTAGGTATTTTTTTGTATAAATTAATCTACTAAAAATTATCAAAAGATAATAAATTTGACATAAGTTATCAATGAATGATATAATATAATATATGAGGGGGGATTTCATGACCAACATCATCGTTTTGATTGAAGCGTATCTAGAAAAAGTAAGATTATATATAGAAAAAGATGAGTATACATTTGAAAGACGGGATATGGAGAACCTGACATATCTAGGTATTTCTTACAAAACAGCACTGGATATCATTAAGAACTTAACATATGAGTGCTATGTATCAGGACCAGAACCAGATCATTTATATGAAGAACAAGATATATTTGTATTTGGAGGATTGTATGAGGAGATAGAACTTTATATTAAACTGACTTTTAGAAAGCGAGATGATTTGTTTATCATGAGTTTTCACAGAGCAAAATATAAAATGGAATATCCACTAAAAAAATAGGAGGAAAAAATCAAATGGATAAGAAAGCATATTGTTCAAAATGTGAGCAAAAGCAACACTATTTTATTAAACAAGAGGATTTGACTAGAAAAGTTAAGGAAAACACATATACATTAAATGCTAAGGTTGCACATTGTGCTGTTTGCGATGAGGAGGTCTATATTCCTGAGATTAGTGATCAAACACAACAAGCTTTTTTTAACGCATATCGACTAGATCATCAATTGCTTACTGTTGATGAAATGATTAGCATAAGAAAAACTATTGGTTTGAATCAAAGAGACTTCTCAAGACTGTTAGGTTTTGGTGAAATAACCATCTCTAGATATGAATTAGGATCATTACCAAGTAAAAATAACGCACAAGCAATTAGTAAAATATCTAATAAGAAGTTTCTTGAAGAGAAATACGAACAAAATAAGTTACTAATAAGTGAAGATGGAAAAAAGATCATTGAAGACTACTTAAAACTAAAAGGCAACACAACTGGTAAAGTAAAGTACAGTCAAGATAAGTTTTTTGAGCTGACCTATCTAGTTATTGAAGAAGCGGAAAAAAACAACGAGAAGATGACTGAAACAAAGTTAAATAAATTGCTTTTTTATGCTGATTTCAATCATTATCTTAAGTTTGGAAAAGGCATAACCGGCTCTAAGTATTTAAAACTTCATTTTGGTCCTGTTCCCAACCACTCGTTATTGAAATATAGTAAAAATCCTTACATTAGTTTTTATAAAACTGATGATGATCGAACACAAATAGAAATAGTTAAAAAACCTGCTAAATGGCACTTAAATGATTTCGAGAAAAAAATAATTGAGGCAATCTATTCGTACTTTAAAGATACAAACGCTAAAAAGATAACTGATATATCTCACCAAGAAAGTGCATGGACTAATGCAGTTCTATTTGAAGAAATTTCTTATGAACATGCAAAGGATTTAAAAATCACAGTTTAGTAAAGTTAGGAGGTGAATGTATGAAGTATATAAGTAAAAATGAAGTTTTAGCTGGATTATTCATAGTTGTAGTTCTATTTATGTTTGGTTCTGCGGCTTTAAATACAACATTAACCTCCTTAAAGACTTCTGGGATTGATTTATTTGAAGTACTTTTTGCTAAACACATAGCATGGTTTGTAGTAAAAGGAATACTTGCTTTGTTGTCTAGTACTGGTATTTGATTGGGATCTGCTAAAAGTAAACTACTGTTTTCTGTTGTGCTTATTCTAGTAATTGCGTCATTCTTTTAAATGGTCTAGAAGTAAATTTATGGATTATCAAAGGATCCAAAAATGTATTCGGTTACCAAAACTATACATGAAATAAAGATATTCAAATCTTTACTTTCTGTTAGTCACTGAAAAAAACGTGAACCCCTACGGGTCACCAATAATGTTATGAAATGCTCTTCTCACCCGTGAGAAGGGCTTTTTTTATTGGTTTTATTATAACCATTACAAGACATTACAATTATGTGTAATTGTAAATATACACTTGAAATAAAGATTTCAAATATAGAAATGAAGAACTAAAAATTTACTATTTTTAATAGATGCATGAGTCGTGATATAATTAATAATAAAATAGTGACAAAAGTTAGAGGGGATAAAATGGATAGTCATATAAAGAAATACTTGAATCGATTTAAAGGCGCAAAAATTACAGAAATAAATGAGTTTCAAAACATTACATTCTTACTAAAAGACAAAGATATAAAATATATGCTTTTAGAAGGAGGATGGCGTATATTTGAGCATCATAAAATGGTTATGACAAAGTCAGAGTTTAAAAAAACTGAAGATATAAAAGATTATCTTGTTGGAGCAGTCATTAAATACATTAAAATTAGTGAGTTTAATGATTTAAAAATCGTATTCGAAAACCATATGATTCTCCAAATCATTGCTGACTCAATGCGATTTGAAAATTGGGTACTTAATCAAGAACTCATATGTCTACCTGGTGGAGAACTAACAGATTTTCTCTAACCTTAATCTTTACAAACCACCCAATGAGTGGTATAATTTGGTTGAGGTGAATAAGTATGGATTTAATGATTAAAGAAGCTAGAGCAGAATATGGGTTAACTCAAAAAGATTTGAGTGAAATCACTGATATACCACTAAGAACGATAGAAAATTGGGAAAGTGGTAAACGCACACCCAGTCCATGGGTTGAAAAAATGGTATATAGTTATTTAAAACAATATCCCAAAAATCAATATGGTATTATTACCGAGACAAAAGGCATTTATGAAGTCAATCAAATCAAAGATGCCTTATTACCGTTAACAATTAAATATGATATAAGCAAGATTATTTTATATGGATCATATGCTAAAGGTAAACAAGAGCCACTAAGTGATATTGATTTAGTAGTCGATGGAAACATAAAAGGTATAAAATTCTTTGGCTTGCTTGAGGACGCGAATAATGCACTCGTTAAATCAGTAGATCTCATCCATTTATCTCAAATTGTTCATAACTCTGAAATTTATAAAAATGTTATGAAGGGTATCACACTTTATGAACGATAGAGATACTAAGGCACTTAAGAGAATCGTCGCACATATTGAAAATATACTTGATTATGTAAAATCAATTGAATCACTAGATGACTTCACACATAACCAACTAGTTGTTGATGCAGTCGTATTCAACTTAGCTCAAATAGGTGAGATATCTAAGCATAGAATCTCATTAATTTTAAAAGACACTCAAGTTGATGTTCCTTGGCATGAGATGTATGGATTTAGAAATCGTATAGTACATGATTATGATCAAATCAACATGAATATTGTTTATGATACTATTAAAGAAGATCTACCTCCCTTGTTGGAGCAATTAAGAAAGCTGATTAGTTTGAATAAGTAGTCAATAATAAGGTGAAAAAATTTTCTCGGGAAAAATCGTGAACCACTACGAGTCACCATCGCTTTCAGTGTCTTCATTTCATAGCAAAATGGGGACTTTTTTTGTTTTTATAAAGAGTTATAGATTGAAACTCTAATGACGCTTTCGGCACCTGAAGCAGTTTTCACAGTTCATCAAATAGTCAATTATTACCATCTATCGGAAATTTTGAGAGACAACTCCTGTTTTTGCAAAACTTATGACAACATAAGCAAATTTGGAACCTGAAAAAGGAAGATAATATTAAGTCTCAAAAATATGTTGAAAAATCCAACTTATGTTGATATGAGTTATAGCAATGCTTGTTTTTTGGTTCTATAGACGTGGTATTCATTCTTTTGTAAAAATCTCCAACGAATCAAATGTGATAAAATATTCACGAAGAATGCAAGATTGAATATTGTGTTAGCAAAACGAGGTGATATTATATGGAAACCGAAAATCGATACTTATCGGATATAAAAGAGATTATATCTCACAGATATGATCATGGTGGAGATTTATGGACCACTCCAGACCAACGTATACTCAAAGGATCGCCATATTCTACAATTGGAAGCGCTCATCTATTGCTTGAATTAGGCGTTGATCCTAAAGGAGATTTGTTAATTGAAACAGCCAATTTAATTTTTAAGACTTGGCAAAAAAGTGGCCAGTTTAAGGTATATCCCACAGGAACCGTTTATCCATGTCAAACTGCTCATGTAGCTAGGACACTTTGTCATTTAGGTTATGCTTTTGATCAAAGGATCCAAAAAACTTTTCAGCATTTACTTGATATCCAGCATCCAGATGGAGGATGGAGATGTAATAAGTTTAGTTATGGTAGAGGACCAGAAACAGAATACTCTAACCCTTTTCCGACACTTACCGTTCTTGATGCCTTTCGATTTAGTGATTATTTAAACAATGAACCGGCACTAGATAAGGCAGTAGAGTTTCTACTTGAACATTGGACAATAAGAAGACCAATTGGCCCATGTCACTACGGTATAGGTACACTATTTATGCAGATAGAATATCCTTTTAGTAATTACAATATCTTTATGTATGTCTATGTTCTATCGTTTTATAATAAGGCAAAAAAAGATTATCGTTTTCTTGAGGCCTTAAAAGCACTTGAATCAAAAATGGTTGATGGACAGATTATTGTTGAACGTAATGTCTCAAAACTTTCCAAATTATCTTTTTGCAAAAAAGGTGAACCAAGTATATTGGCAACAAATAGATTTCATGAGATATTAGTAAATCTCGGAAAATAGTATTAAAATGTATGGTCACTCCACCGAAGACTGTTTAAAAAAAATGAACCCTGTACGGGTCACCAATCTCATTATGATATGCCCTTCTCACCAGTGAGAAGGTTTTTTTTATTGATGTTCATAAGTGTTTCGAGAATTATATAACATTTTAATTAGTTTAAGGATTGTTAATAAGAGAGGTTTGATTAAACTTGAAGATATATACAAAACTTATGTCAGCATAAGTAAAATTCTTTCTACATAAACGAGGTCTATGGTAATTTTTTAATTTCTATCAAAATATCCTATTTATCTTAACATAAGTTTTATGTAATTTTCAAAAACAAGAAAAACTTGAAAAAACGAAATTAATATCATTATATTTTATGCTACAATGTATTTAAATAAGCAGTGCATATTTAAGGGGGAAATATGAGCGACGTACAACATAAAAAACAACAAACTAAAAAAAAGTAATTAATATAGTTAAAAGTTTTGTACTTTTAATTATTTTTGCTGCTACTTACCTAGTAGTTCCTAAGTTAATCTTGTCTTATTATGAATCCAATGGCTATACATTCAGTGAAAATGTAGGGCACATAACTCAATATTCTTATGATAATAGTGTTGCAACACATAATCAAAACATCATTTTTGAGTATGAAATCAAAGTACAGAGGGATTCGGTATCAATTAACGACCTCAGATACGCTATTGTATTTAGTGATCGTGATATTTTTGATCTAGGTATGTCTGCTCAGGACTACTATATGTCTATATTTGATTTTTATGATTTCGATTTTTTATATGGAAATCCTTTCTTGAACGACAATGAAGTTGTATTGTCGGAATCAATTTCTCTTGCTTTATTTGATCAAATCGATAGTGTAGGAGAGTCAGTTGAAATAAATGGTATTGAGTATCTGGTTTCAGGAATCGTAGATGAACAAAACGAAAAAATGGTATATATTTACACTTCTAGTAATAATATTAATAGGATTTTAAACCAAGACTGGACATTTGATGATTTTATATTTTTTAAAGATAACAATTTACAAATGAAATTGTATGAACGAGGAGGTATTGATTTAGTAAGGTTAACAGAAACAAGAATAAATCAACATGCATTGATTGCTAAGTCACAATTGATTATAAGTATATTTTTTCTTATAATTGCGATATTAAATATTGTAGTGCGATTGAACTTTAAAGAGAGTGAGAAAGAAAAGCAGTTTGAGAAAAGCAAATTTAGTTATACCAAATCTTTATTTAAATCGTTAGTAGCTATGACAAAATTTATGATATATATAGTTATATTTTCTATAGCTGTACTTGCTATGGGAGGCACTATACCGGTTGCATTTACACATGTTTTAAACTTAATTTCTAAACTTTACTGGATATTGAGTATCTATGCCATACCGGTTTTATATATAACTTATAAGGGAATTAAAAATAGAAGATCAGTTGACAACACATGATTGATAAAAGGCGAAGAACAAAAATATAATTTGCTTCGAAAATGAGATGTTATTATAGTAAAAAAGAGACGATATAAATGCCTAAACTTATACTTATAAGAGAAAAAAAAGAGTACGGTATTAATCATGTTTCACAATTTTTTGTCTATGTATGCATTGATATTGCATGAACACCATATTGTCACCAAAATTGATAGTTAAGGCTTATTCTATATGAATGAGCCTATTTCTTAAATAATATCAAAAATGCAGATTGTTCTAAAAGAAAGTTTAAATTTATTTGTACATAAGTGTTTTCAATAGTTATTCATTAGGATTAGAATGGATTTTTATTAATATGAGTATTTTATGTCGCATACATGATTTGTAGAGATTGGTATAAACATATATAAGTTTATTAAATCACTTTATAAAAGCGTAGTCTACATAATGTAGATATAAAAAAGTAAAGCATATACAGTCAGATTTGATATAATAGAATTAATTTATTAGCGATAAGGGGAAAATGAATGATTAGTGAAGTCATAAAAAGAATTAGAGCAGAACATAAATTAACACAACAAGATTTAGCCAATCAACTATTTGTATCGTCTAAAACGATTAGTTCTTGGGAAAATAACCGAACAAATCCGGATATTTATGTTCTTGAGAAACTATCTGATATCTATCACATTCAAATGAATGATTTAATGGCTGGGAATATTAGTAAGTTTTCAATACTTAAATATAAAGTAAGACAAATATGGAGAAAAGTAATAACCCTAGTTAAAAACAACCTATATTTTAGTATCATAATTGGGGTAACTTTGATATCATCTATCTTGCTTGGAATAACGCCACCATTACCTTTTTGGATAGTTACTAATTTGATAGTATTTTCTGCAATTACTATAATGATTGTAAAATTTTCAAAAGCATATATAGGAATCCTGATATTTATATTTTATGATCTCATATGGAGAATGTACATGATTATTGATGTAGAGGCATATGTTTTAGAAGATGCGCTTGGAAATTTAGATTTTCTGTATCCACTTTTTTCTTGGTCATTACTCGGCTCTCTTTTTCTTGTTATTTTGTTCGGTATCTACCTTTTCATTATAAAAAGCAAACATCGATTTTATCATATCTTCACAGTAGCATCGTGTTTTATTTGGATTGTCATTATATGGTTATATCAAAGTTCTTATGATTTTATTAGAGGGTATTCATCATTTAGTTCAGAGTGGTGGTATAGAATTGAGAAAAACGACAATTTTTTATTGTATGCAATAGGGTATATAACTCTAATCGATTTATTATTAGTAGCACATAAAATATTTAAAGATAAAATAATAAATGCGAGAAAATAAGCTTAAAAAAACGACATTTTAACGTAAGCTTGAATAAAAGAATTACTATAGCTAATGAAATGTTCATAGATCACGAGTAATGCCATGAAACGCTTTTCTCAAAATTGAGAAGGTTTTTTAGGTTTACGAAACTTATGTAGGTTCAAATGAAATCCAAAGAGATCCGCTTAATCAAATATAACTTATGGTTACCGAAGATAAGATAAGTACATATCCTGATCAATGAATTTCCTTAGCATTTTTTACCATATTGTTTTGTAAAGATCAATAGAGTAGAATGTAATATAGAAGCGATATAGTTACTCAAAACAAAAAAAATGAGAAAAGTGTGGACTCAATATGAACAAAAAAATTAAATCACATATGTATCCAATCAGTTTATACGTTTTATCAAAAGATGAGTTAGTTTCACTCATCTCAAAATCACTATTGCTGCCCAATATATCATTTAATCGCTTTGTTTTAGATGATGTTACTATGCAAGCCATATATAAAAAAATCCAAAAAATGACAGATTTCAATCACCTGGATGTCAAGTGGTATACCTATCATCTCGTTATCAATCAGAATGATGAAGCAGTGGGTCTTATAGGCTATAAAGGTTTAAAAAATAGATCAGTTGAAGTAGGATACTATATTGCACCCTATTATAGAAGACAAAATTACAGTTATCAAGCTCTTATGTCGATGATTGAGTGGACTGAAAAGACCAATCAGGTTGATCGAATCACTGCAACTCGCGTATTATCAACGAACATAGGTTCACAAAAAGTACTAGAAAAATGTGGCTTTGATCTCGATGATTGTACGGACTATGAAAAGAGTTATAGTTATCACTTCACGGTTACTTAAATTAAACATCAGACACTGCAAACTCAAAGAAAAGAATCACCCCATAAAAAATGCATAAATAGATTAGAATTTCAGTAAATAGATGATAAAATGATTATAACGATTGCAAACGAGCACATAATGCTTACTCATGATAAGGTTAAATACATTGTTCGTTTTAAGAAAGAGATTAAATATGAAAGATGATTATCAAATTCGACCAACAAAAACAGCAGATATTCCTAGATTAGTTGACATTTATCACTCATGGGAAAATAATCCATTTATCAACATCGAGCAAGAACCAAGCGACTATTTTTCCATGTGTATCAATAAAGGGGATTTGCCTCCATTAGAAGGCGCAAGTAAAGATAATTATCAACTGTATTCCATTTTTTTCAGGATCAATTGATTGGTTATTTTGATTGCTATCACGGATATCCTAGAAAAGACTATCTCTGGATTAGCATTTTTGTGATTGATCAAACATTATCCGGTTATGGTCATGGATCAGAAGTAGTTAAGATGATTGAATCTATGTTCTTGAGTGAATCATACCCTACACTTGCTCTAGGCGTCAAAACTAAAAATACTCTAGGGCTCAAGTTTTGGACAAAAGTGGGATTTCGTGAAATTTTAGGTGTTTATGGAGAAGAAGAAATTGTTATAGCGTTAAAGAAGACAGTATATGTAAAAGGATAATTGATCTGATCATATTTTTTTAAGATCAGACAGTTGTTAAGTGAAAATAATATAGTTATCTCCAATCAAGAATAGTTTGTTGATTTTGGATATGTAATGTCGTGCGTTAGGAGTAAGAGTAAATGTCGTATATATTTAAAGAAGATCAACTTCGAACCTATCAAGAAACTATTGATCAAGAGTTGGCCAAGTATAATTTAGAACGAACGAAAAATGAAGAAAGAAGCCATGTTTACATCTATTTATTTGATTTTGAAAAGATGGTTGCAGGACTTCATGCAAATATTGGATGGGATTGGATTCATTTTAATACGTTTTTTTATCAAACAAGAGATCAACTATATACACTTTTAAACGAAGCACATAAAGAGTTTGGTCATCAAGCCATTGGGTCGATGATTTCATCATCTACGCCATTTTTAATAGAGGATTTTTTAAGTGCAGGATATGAAATCCATGAAACAATAGAACATATTCCTTATGAGAAGAAAAGAATAACACTCATTAACAAACATAAGAAGCAATTATCAATAAAACAAGATCATCTCACCATCGTATCTACTAAAGAGGTAAATCCGTATCACAAGCAACTCATTGAACAAGGAAAAGAGTTTGATACTAAATTATATGAATATATGGGGCAATCAAAAGACCTTTCTTTTGTATGTCTGGATAACGATGTATGTGTTGGTGGTGTCCTAGGGTCCATTCAAAATCATACGCTTAGTATTGACGCATTATATGTGGATAAAGCACATAGATATAAGCAAATAGCCTCTAGATTAATGGATATGATAGAAAAAGAAGCAGTTAAGCATCATGCAAAAATAGCCTATTTAGGAACTGGGTCTTTTCAAGCTCCTGATTTCTATCATAAGTTAGGATATAAGATTGTTATGACAGTTGATGATTTTCCTAAAGGATTTAAAAATCACACAATGTTAAAAACACTGATGTAATTATATATATGTCAATAAGTTTAAAGATCCCTTCTTTCAGATAAGAAGGTTTTTTCTTGATATCTATCCATGTATAAACCTATGAAATGAAAAGTATAACTGTTATAATGAATTTAAGAAAAGGATGTGTTTATATGAAATACTTCACAATGAATAATGGACTAAGTATACCTGCGTTAGGTACTGGGACAAATACGTTTGGAAAAGAAAACAACAGTTTTCATGGGAAAATCACTTATGATACAAAAGAGTTACGATCAGCGATCGAACTTGGTTATCGATTAATAGACACAGCTATTTATTATCGTAATGAAGCAGTTATCGGTAAAGCTGTTAAAGAATCTAATATCGATAGAAGTGATTTTTTTATCACATCAAAAATTCCAACAGACAAAGAATATGTTGAAACTGAGGATAAAATAAGACATCACGTCGATCAATCACTTAAAGCTTTAGATTTAGAATATATTGATCTATATCTCATACACTTTCCGCTTGAAAAAAATGAAGATAACTTAAGTGTGTGGAAAGTATTAGAAACATATGTTGATCAAGGGTTTATCAAATCAATCGGCGTCTCAAATTTTAATGAAAATCAATTATCATATTTAATAAAACATGCAAACATAAAGCCAGTACTTAATCAGTTTCAATCCTATCCAGGAAAACACCAACAGGAATTAATCGATTTTTGTAAAGCAAACGATATTATTCCAGAGGCATATCAATCATTTGCGAAGTTGGATGATCAGACCAAGGATGTCTTAAAAGAAATAGCTAAATCGTACCAAAAAACTTGGAGTCAAATTGTTCTAAATTATCAAGTGCATGAAGGATTAGTGGTCATCCCAAAATCACATAGTCAAATGCATCAACTTGAGAATATTGATATTTTTGATTTCAATTTATCAAAACAAGATGTAGAGAAAATTAAGAAACTATAGTAAAAAAATTCCTGAGAATTCAGGAGTTTTTTTCATTATTGTATACAGTTTATCTATAGTGAATCATAGTTTTATCCTTGAAAATATAAGCCGATGCGTGCATTTAGTTTGATTGGGAGCACTTTATGAAGTAATATTAAAAAAAAGGAGAAAACTTATGAAAAAAATACTAAGCACACTAGTATTTATAATTTCATTATCGGTTTTTTTATTTGCATGTGATAGAGATCAGCAAACAACTTATATAGATCTATCACCTGCAGAAGCAAAAGAACTTATAGATAGCACACCTAATCTAATAATCATCGATGTATCACCATATTATAGTCAAGGACATATTCCAGGTGCAATCAATTATTATCTAGGTGACGGGTCTCTTGATGATGCAATTTTAAATCTAGATAAAGATTTGATATATTTAGTGTATTGTCATGTTGATAGTGTATCAATAGCGGGTGCGAACAAGCTTATTGAAGCGGGATTTGAAAATGTCTATCGATTAGAAGGTAACTATTCGGCGTGGGTAGAAGCTGGATATCCTGTAGAGACTGATTAAGACTGATGAGAAAATATATGTTCATCAATATAAGTTAACAACTCCTCTTGAAAAGAGAAATATTGAGAGTAATGCCCTTTATATGATGACATTTGTTTTCCTTCCCCAGTGATATTAAAAATGAATCCGTTTTGGTTTTCTTTATCAAAGAAAAACATGCCATGAAACCCATATGCCAGTCCACAGTGACCAACTAAAGTATAGTTCATCTTTTTCAGTGGTTTATTCACGCATTGGTTATTGATGATATTAAATACTAGGCCACTATGACGATAAAACCCGTTTTTATCTAACAGCATTCTATGTTGATCTAAATAATGTGTTTGATACATTTCGTTTAAGCTTTTATTTGTCAATAAAACAGAATTTGAACTCAAAAGATCGAGCATAAGCTTACTTAGTTCTTTAGCATTAGATCTCAAACCGCCTTGAGGACTGAATAAACTGCCGTTGCTTCCAAGTTCATATAGATCGTAGTTATGAATTTTAATATCTTGATCACATTGTGGTACCCAAACACCATTTATCTTGCGAAATAAAGGTCTAATATGACTAATTGTATCTTCATCAGTTGCATTGAAAGAACCATCCATAGATAAGGGTCCTAATATATAAGTCTTCATGTATCTATCGAAACGCATTTGACTCACAACTTCAATGATCATCGCAAGTAAATGAAATCCGGTATTGTAATAGATAAATGTTTCTCCAGGTTTAAATTTGGAGAACATTTTTTCATTATAATACTTACCCTCAGCTTTAAATAGTTCTTTAGAATGTTGTGGGTATGGAACAAAATTAGTTTCAGTATCTAATAAACTTGAAGTATGTGTTAATAAATGCTTGATTGTGATGATATCGTTAGGAAAGTTTGGATTTCTAAGACTAAACTCAATGTATTTTTCAATATTATCATCTAAGGAAAGCTTATTTTGTTCTTTTAACTGCATGATTGCTATCCCTACAAATATCTTAGAAATCGATGCAATCCTATATAAATCATCTCTTTTTAAAGGGTTTATAGCTATATTTGGATTTGAGTAAAGCATTTCAACGATGACCTGATTATTTTTAATGACTAACAAATCTATATCATGCAAATCATATCTTGTACATAAGTTTTTTATAAATTCTTTCAATGTAAATCACCTCTACCTCATTTTATCAAAAAATGTTTGAAATATGATTATAATCAAGTAAAACAAAGACTATAGGATATAACATCACCATACTGTAAAGTCGTGATATAATTGTAATAACAATCATTAAATAGAAATGGAGAAAAGTAATATGAAATCCTTATTAAAAAAATCATGGTTCACAGGCGCTGTAGCAATAGGTCTGTTACTCTTAGTGTTTTTTATAAATCTTTCGGTAATGAACTTAAAACTAAAGTCACCTTATGAAGATGAAACAGTGATGTCTTTAGCAAACAATCTATCAACAGGTCGCTACGTTAACATCTTTTCTTTTGTTTTTATGCTTGTATTTTATATTTCATTCATTCCATTACTTTTATCAGGTTTCAGTTTTTTAAAAAAAACCAATTGGGGATTTGTTTCAGGGGTTTTATATTTTCTTGGATATAATTTAGGACTTATTGTTTATCAATCAAGCTATAATGTTTTACCGATCTTCGCAATCATATTAATCATATTTAATTTAATCATTATGGCGGGTATATTTGTTCTTCTGATTTTTAGGAAAAAGATACTTCTAGAAAACCAAGTGAGTGAAAAAACCGAAAAAGAGATTTTATTAAATCAAACAAAAATACCGCTCGCTGTTTTGATTGTTGACTTTGTTGCAATAGCCGTTGCATTATCAACATTTTTCATTCCGCTTTATACATTGGGCGCAGTAAATCCATATCGTGCAATTTTAGCTTCTGTTTTATTTACAAGCGATTTAAGTCTTGATGTCATCATCTTTTTCTTTTATAACTTTGTCGTCTTTTTAAGTATCTTTTTATATTTATCTAGATGTTTAACCTATTACTTTTTTGATAAATCAAAGTTTATAACTGAATCAAAATCATTTATAAATTTTATTTTTATCACAACAATTATATTTTTCATTACAGGATTATCGATGAGCACATACTACACGCTAAATAATGAAGTGGCTAGCACACCAGCGTTTATTCCGATGATTTTAATGAGTGTTGTTATATTTGCTTATGCAATCTTTAGAGGAAAATATAATGCATTTTCGGAACTTAAAACTGAGGAAAAAAACAGCAAATATCCAAGAATTGAACCGCTAGCCTATGTGATTTTATTAACACTTATTTCTACTGCAATGTTGTTTTTATATATCATAAAAATTGAAATAACTTATGGAACTTATACAAACTCAGTTCGACTATCTGGTTTAGATATTCTTAGAGATTATGCAGTTTTAGACCCTGGTTATCGAATAGTAGCTTTCTTATTGGTTGCTATGCTAATGACGGTTGGCATTACATTTGTAGTAAGCATATCAAGTTACCTTTCAAAGCATAAACAGTTTAGTAAGATAGTTATCCTAGCAACAGTGCTTAATGTTTTCTTTGTATTTATTATTGCTGTATCAGGTTTTTATTTCCAAATCGCTAAAGAGATCAATCAAAGTATTTTAATTGAAATATTCTCTATATATGGAATCAATCTACAAGAAGCTCTTGTCTACGAATATCAGATTAGTACAGATGCAATTTATGCCTTAATTGGATCTGTCATCGTATTAATCATCATGTTTATGAGAAAAGTATTTGATTATGAAGAGCTTAATACATTAGAAGCTACACTCGCGCCTTCAAATGATGCAAACGAGATAAGCAGCGAATCAGTACCTGCAGATGCTTATGATGATGAGCAATTAAAAAATTTTGATCCATGTCCAGCATTCACAGATCTAGATTCAAGAAAAGCAGTATTTAAAGAAGATTTAGACAAACGTTTAGGATATAAAACAAAAGAACCATCATTAAATGATCTAATTAATTTTGTTGTTGAATACGCCAGAAATTCAAGATTACATCTTTCGTATACACCAGAGGATATTGCGACATTTGTTGCTGGTATGGGCGCAAGCAAACTTTCCATTTTACAAGGTATGTCTGGTACAGGTAAAACAAGTTTACCTAAAATATTTTCAGAAGCTATTTATGGAAATATCGATATTATCGAAGTTGAATCTTCATGGAAAGACAAAAATGAACTTTTAGGGTATTATAATGAGTTTTCGATGAAATACACACCGAAAAAATTCACTTTGGCTTTATATAAAGCAGCACTTAATCAAGATATTTTTACAATTATACTTCTTGATGAAATGAACTTATCAAGAATAGAGTATTATTTCTCAGATTTTCTTTCACTTATGGAGAACGAAGAAGATCAAAGAGAACTTAAGCTCATCAACATCAGACTAAATAGAAAAGAAGATGACGAGGAGATTGAGTATAGAGCACTAGATCATGGAAATACACTCAAAGTACCACCAAACATATGGTTTATTGGTACAGCAAACCGCGATGAATCTACATTTGTTATATCAGATAAAGTATATGACCGTGCGCATACAATGAATTTCACGAAACGTGCACCTAAAGTGCGTAATTATGCAAATCCAATTTCTAGAAGATTTTTTGATTATAAAACCATGAATGACCTCTTTTTAAAGGCGAAAGATTCAGGAGACTTTGATGCAGAAAACAATGAAATCATTAAACAAGTTGAAGTTTTGTTAGCGCCTTATAATATTTCATTTGGGAATCGCATCTTAAAACAAATAGAAGATTTCGTTAACATTTATAAAGCATGTTTCCCTAATGAAGATGTCGAAAACGAAGCCATCGAAAAGATCTTATTAAGTAAGGTTGTAGCTAAGTTAGAAGTTAAAACTATCGATGATAAAGAACAACTTGAGATGGCATTCGATAAATTGAACTTAAACTTATGCAGTGAGTTTATTAGACGTCTTGACAATGAATAAAGCAGAAAAACATTTTCCTCAAATTAAAATCGAGGAGTATCAAAGATTTGCGTCTTTATTAGAAGGCATTGACAGATTTATAAAAAAACACCAAGTTGTTTCTTATATAGAGTTTGACTATTATGTCGTACACGATATGACATTGTTTTCCATTGAACCAGATTTTGATTTTGAAAAACTAAGTGAAATGATTGAGTATATCAGAAAATCATTATCAGCGATTAAAAGAATTTTTAATAAACCGATTATTGTCTTAAAAGATACAGATGATGTTCTTCCTGTTGAAAATACGCGCATCATCAATCAAAATACTTTGCTTCATTTAGCAAATCATAGTCAATATGTGGAAAACATCTCCAAAAGAGGTGTAAAACCAAGAAAATTACTGACAAGAATCTATGAAGATGATTATAGTATTTATGAGAATATTGTCTTTTGTAATTATATTGATGATGTTTTAGCACTGATTAAAAAGAATAGAAGAACCTTAAATAGTTTATTATATGCAAGTAATATCATGAAGTTTAATTTACTAGAAAAAGTAAACCATGTTAATTACTTTCTTGCTTTAGGTAAACTACATACAGGTTATATTAGAGATTTCAGTCGTTATTTCAATTTATCAAAAGAGTTACTTAAAGAATTAGCGCATATCAGTCAAACGATAAATCCAAGATTATATAAACCCGTCTATAAGAAGAACCTAAGAAGAAATCGACACTTACCACTTAAAAAGACGAATATTTTTCTCATGCAGAAAGATTATCAAAGAGTCTATAAAACTTATAAATATTTACTAGGCAATCAAGTCCAAATCAAAGAAAAGGATATAACCCTTGATTTTGAAAATATGAGACATCATTTTTTATCGTATGTTCAAATACTGACTATTTTTTCAGCAGGACATTTCAATTTCGAAATTGATCCCAATTTCAAGATCAATCTAAGTTCGTTAGATGTTACATTTACTTATAAAGGGTGGAAACTAGATATTTTTAGCAACAACAAAAAAGAAACAATCCTGCATTTCACTAAAGAAAAAGTATATAAAATCATCTTAGTTGGAAACGATTATGATCATAAAAAGATTCATAGCTATAAAAAAGACTACGGAGTCGATGAAGTCATAGCAGTCAATCAATTTGAGGAGGACTACTTACAAAGAAAAGATGTCCTTATTAGTATTGAAGATATAGACTCTTTTAGAAGGATTCAACAAATTATTCTTAAGGGTATGATTTATGCAGATACCAAAAGAGACGTTTGTCCATTTTGTGGAGGAAAACTTCGAAAAGAACCACATCAGAACTTGTATCAATGCGATAGTTGTATGACACAAATTAAAAAAGCTCTTTGTGAAGAGACAAAGAAACCATTTTTCTATACAGATATTGCACATTTAAAAAAACATGTGATTAAGAAATCGGATTTTGAACACGGTGATACTTGGTATTATGAAAAACAAGTAGAGTCCCTAATGTATTATAGAAATATCACTAGAATTAATGAGCAAGGCGACATTATTTGTCCACATTGCCACAAGGTGCATGAGAGTTAAATGAAAATAAAAGAAGTTTAGTAAGTTTATTCTACTAAGCTTCTTTTTTTCTTGTTACTGAAATAGTTTTAGTTATTTAAAATTTCTTCTATTTGAGATAGTTCAGCATCTGTGAACTCTAAATTTTCAAGTGTTTTTAAATTAGATTCAAGCTGACTAAGTCTAGATACTCCAATTAAAACAGACGAAATACCTTTTTGAGCTAAAGTCCAAGCGATTGCCATTTGTGCCAGCGTTTGATCTCTTTTTTCAGCAATTGCCTTTAATTGAAGAAGTTTAGCTTTAACTTCATCAGTTAACTCAGAAGGTTTAAACCACCAGGTTGCTTCACTACCCATACGTGAATCTTTTGGGATTTCTTTTAAATATTTTTCAGTTAGTAATCCCTGTTGAAGGATGCTAAAGGGGATGATGCCAACACCTTCTTCAACCATAGCATCCGCTAAACCATCCGTTTGAATCCAACGATTCAACATACTAAAACTTGGTTGATGAATGAGTAGTCTCACACCATAAGATGCTAAAATCTTTTTTGCTTCTTTTGCACGATCTGCAGGATAACTAGAGATACCAACATATAACGCTTTACCCATCATCACAATATCAGCTAATGCTTTCATCGTTTCTTCTAAAGGTGTATCATAATCTGGACGATGATGATAGAAGATATCCACATAATCAAGACCAAGTCTTTCTAATGACTGATCAATAGATGCCATTAAATATTTACGGGAACCAAAATCTCCATAAGGGCCTTCCCACATACCATAACCTGCTTTAGTCGAAATAATGAGCTGATCCCTATAAGCTTTTAGCTCATCTTTTAAGATCTTACCTAGATTGCTTTCAGCACTACCACCAGGTCTTCCGTAATTATTTGCTAAATCAAAATGTGTTATACCGTGATTAAATGCAGTTAAAACAATTTTTTTAACCTCTTCAAAAGGTTTTTCATGACCGAAATTCAACCAAAATCCTAGTGACAATAATGGCAATTTTAAACCACTTTCACCAACTCGACGATAACTCATTTTTTCATATCTGTCTTTTGCTGCTTCATACATAATAACTACCTCCTATGGTTTATACAAGTCTATTTTAACATAGACGAAATAATTTATATGTATATATGGGGCATCACAAATATATCCACAACTCTTAGCACATGAATGGTGACAAATCTATTTTCTTGCATGTCATTGATGAAACTCTTTGTTAGCTAAAACTTAAGACATTTATCACAGTTTATGCTAAAGTTATAATAAAGCGGAGGTAGCCAAATGATCCTAGGACTAATTTCTATAATACTCGGAATGTTTTTACTCATTATATTATGGCCATTTTCTTTGAGCTCTTTTAGTTCGGTGGCCACTATAGTTGTGATGCTGTTGCTCATAGGGTTTGGAAGCCGCATCTTCTATGTAGATTTTATCAAGTACCAAAAAGAAAAAAAATTATTAAGCGACTACTTAAAAACAACAGACAATGCACTATTAGCAGGTGACATCCCAGAATATCCTGCATATGAAATACTTAAACATAATAAAGTACTTAAAAAGGTTATAGAACTCATTAACACTAGAAATATAAGAAACGCTGAACCCATATTAAATAATCAAACTTCTTTTCATGGTGCAAAACTAAAATTCTTGTTTTTTTCTTGGATTTTTAAAGAAAATGACGATTATAGAATTTATAAGACATGGAAGAAAATATATAAGCATATCGATAAAGCTACTCAAAAAACAATATCTGATCTTCTAGACGATATCAAACAAGGTCACATGCTTGTTGATATAACACAGACAAAAAGTAACGCTTTATCTCCGGGGAGTTATGTGCTAAAAGAAGAAAACGAATTATGGACTTTAGTAAAAATACCGATTCATACGAGATATATTAATGATGATTTTTACGGATCAATGATTTACGATCAAAAAATGGATCAACCAAATTACACATTTAAAACACAAGATATTCTTATCAAAAGAAAACAACATATCAAACAAACGACAAGATTTTTTCTAGATATTAAAGACAATCGATATAAAAAAGATGACCAAAAAGAAATCAAATCCATGAGTGTCAAACTTAAGAATGAAGACGAGTTTGATTTACTAAGTTATGAGTCACCTTTTTAAAGCATTATAGTAAGATGTTCAAAGTTTGTGCAAATATTTGGGCTTAATTTTTTCGAAATTATGTATTATACTTTGTAATATAGAGGTGTTACTATGTTAGATTATAAAGATTATTACCTCTTGAACTTAATATCAAGATCTTACCAAACGTTATCTGTTGAGGATTTAGCTAAACTCATCGGTGTTTCAAGACGTAGTATTTACTATTCAATCAACAAGATCAACTATCATTTTGAAAAACTGAATATTGATCCTCTTAATAACCAACGCAACGTTGGTGTTAAAATGTCAGAATCAGCAAGACAGTTTTTAAAAAAAGAGCTTCACCAAGAACTATCAAATAAGTATGTGTACAATCAAAAAGAAAGAATTGCTTATCAGATATTATTTATTTTAACAAATAAGGGTCCTATTGGTATTACTGATTTCGAAGAACTCTTTAATGTAAGTAGAAATACAGTGATTAATGATATTAGAGAATTAAGAAATGAGTTAAGCAGTTTCAATCTAGAACTTATATATGATCAAAATCAAGGATACGTCATCAACGGAGAACCGCTAAAGATTAGGAGTGTTGTACTATATATCATTTCTAGTTATAACTATTTAATAAAGATTAATAGTTTAGGTATATATGATCTTGAATTCTTTAGCACATGTTTAGATTTACTCAAACGTGTAGAAAAAGATTTAGGTGTTACATACGTTGATGAAACGAAAGATATTTTGGCGAAAGTGGTTTCTGTCATTGTTAAAAATGATTTAGAAAAGATACCATTCCTTGATCAAGATTTAAAAACCATTATGAGTGGTCCAGAGTATCCCGTTGTATTAAAACATTTTAAAAATAGTGTAAGTATTGATGAGGTCTATTATATTACTTTACAACTCATGGGGCTTAGAGTTCATGCACATAATGATTTTGATTCACAAGATGATACACTTATTCATCAAATGACTCAAATTATAATTGAAACATTTAGAGCAAATGTGTTTATTCATTTTGATGATGAAGAGCAACTTTATGAAGGGTTATATAATCACTTTAAAAGCGGTATCGTTAGATATAAATATGGTATTTTATACGATAACCATATGAAAGAAGATATCAAAGAACAGTATCAAGGGTTATATCGAATTGCTAAATTTGCTTGTAATAGAGTTGAACAATTGATATCAGCCCCAATATCAGATGATGATGTTGCATACATTGCAATGCACTTTGGAGCACACATAAGAAGAGAAAAACAGACATTAAAGACCTATAAACTATTACTTGTATGTCTAAACGGTGTAGCTACAAGTAAGATGCTAAGTTCTGAACTGGAATCACTTACTGAAAACATTGAAATTATTGATGCTGTCAGTTTAGATGAAATAAAGGTATATGCTGATGAAGTTGATTATATCATCACAACAATCCCTTTAGATAATAAAAAATACAAGAATAAGACAATATTTGTAAACCCTGTTTTAACAGATAATGATCGATTGTTGCTATCAAAACTTTTTGGAGGTACTTCAATACAAGGAAGTTATGAAAAGTTTAAAACAACATTACTTAATGAATTAAAACCATTATTAACCACAGATGTATTTGAAAAAGCATCTGAACTAATAGAGAGTTTAAGTACTCAATATTTCACGAAGGGAATAATAAAAGAGAAGGAAGATGGACGTATGTTAAATGAATTAATCACAAAAGATCACATTATATTTGCTGATAAAGCAAGCTCTTATCAAGAAGCATTAAGAAAAGGAGCTAAGGTCTTAATTGATGAAAACTATATTACTGAACAATATGTCGAAAAAGTCATTGAAAATGTTGATAAATTAGGTCCTTACATTGTGGTTGCACCTAATGTTGCAATATCTCATGCTAGACCAGTTGACGGAGCTCTTAAATTAGGCATGTCGATGTTGATTTTAAAGGAATCAGTAAGTTTTTCAGATGAAAAAGATAGAAATGCAAGAATTATAGTAACATTATCTGCTCCGGATCCTGATTCGCATCTTGTTGCACTCGGGCAACTATCAGAACTTCTCATGGAAGAAGCAGATAAACTTCTTGAAATGGATTCAAAAGAAGAAGTACTAGCTTTAGTTGATCAATATTCAAATAAATCATAGGAGGATATTTATGAGAAAAATTGTTGCAATATGTGGCATGGGATTTGGAAGTAGCTTTATCGTTGAAATTAATATCAAGAATGCACTAAAAGAATTGGGAGTTAAAGATATTGAAGTCGACCATATGGATTTAGGAAGCGCGTATCCAGGTGTTGCAGATTTAATTATTTGCGGTACTGATTTAGAGGAAAACTGCAAGCGTTTTGGAGAGGTTATGCCGTTAAATAGCTTATTTGATAAGAATGAACTTAAGACTAAGTTAACAGAAGTTCTAACTGCAAAAAAAGTTATTTAACGAAAAAATATAAAAAGGAGAAAAAAACATGGAAGGAATTATTCAATTTATTACTGACCTATTAGGTACCCCAGCAATATTAATTGGTGTCATCATCTTAGTTGGTTTACTTGCACAAAGAAAAACAGCTGATGAAGTCATTCGCGGTACTCTAAAAGGAATTTTAGGATTTGTTATTTTAGGTGCTGGTGCTGGCGTTCTTGTTGGCTCACTAGATTTCTTTGGAGCTTTATTTCAAGAAGCATTTGGGTTAACAGGTGTTGTACCTAATAACGAAGCAATTACAGCACTTGCATTAAACGATTATGCAACAGTGACTGCAGGTATCATGGTTATTGGTATGGCTGCAAATATTTTAATTGCACGTTTTTCTAGACTTAAATACATCTTCTTAACAGGACATCATACGTTATTTATGGCAGCTTTAATAGCGGTTGTATTAAGAGTTGCAGGTTTAAACGAAGTATTAGTATACATCGCTGGTGGTTTAGGTTTAGGACTTGTTATGGCATTATTCCCAGCACTCGCTCAACCTACAATGAGAAAAATTACTGGTAACGATGACATCGCTTTAGGTCATTTTAGTACAGTTACTTATCTTGTAAGTGCTAAGATTGGTCAATTAGTAGGTAAAGGTTCAAAATCTACTGAAGAAGCTAAGTTCCCTAAAGGATTATCATTCCTTAGAGATTCATCAATTGCTATTGCATTAACAATGTTGATTATGTATTTAGTCGTAACACTTGTTGCTGGTCCTGCTTTTGTAGAAACTGGATTAGGTGTCACACAAAACTTTATTATATTCTCAATCATTCAGTCAATCACATTTGCTGCTGGTGTTTATATTGTATTACAAGGTGTACGTATGGTTATTGCTGAAATCGTTCCAGCATTTAAAGGATTCTCAGAAAAAATCGTTCCAGATGCTAAACCAGCTCTTGACTGTCCAGTTGTATTCCCGTTTGCACCAAACGCAGTGTTGATCGGATTCTTGGTATCATTTATAGGTGGTATCGTTGGTATGGTTGTTCTTATTGCTATGAACGCAGACAACGTTATTTTACCGGGTGTCGTTCCTCATTTCTTCGTTGGAGCAACTGCAGGTGTATTCGCTAATGCTACTGGTGGACGTCGTGGTGCTGTGATCGGATCATTTGTTAATGGCTTATTATTAACATTCTTACCATTATTATTAATGCCTGTGTTAGGTGACTTAGGTTTCGCTAATACAACATTTGGTGATGCAGACTTTGTTGCTGTTGGTGTTCCTATTGGATTACTAGCTGGCTTTAATGCAAATGTTGCTGCTGCAGCAATCATTGTTCTATTTACAATTCCATTTGTTCATGGATTCTTAGCAAAAAAGAAAAAAGAAGCGTAAAAAAAACTATATAAAAAAAAGGAATTGAAATAATTCCTTTTTCTTTTAGGAAGGAAGTCACATATGACAACAAAATTTTCAAATCAGATTAGACTAGAAATACTTAAAATGCTTAAACATCGAAATTTTGGTCATTTAGGTGGAAGCTTATCAATTGTAGAGACTTTATCAGTTCTTTATGGTGGTATGATGAACATAAATCCTAAAGATCCGCAAGACCCAAATAGAGATTACTTTATTCTTTCTAAAGGACATGCAGGTCCAGCATTATATGCAACGCTTGCACTCAAAGGATACTTTGATAAAAATCTTTTAAAAACACTAAATGAAAATGGCACTACCTTGCCATCTCATACTGATAAAAATCTAACAACAGGTGTCGATATGACTACAGGATCGTTAGGTCAAGGACTGAGTGTAGCTGTAGGTGTTGCCTTAGGATTCAAACTCCAAAACAAAAAAAATCGAGTATATACAGTTGTAGGTGACGGAGAACTTAATGAAGGACAATGTTATGAGGCTTTTATATTTGCTGGACAGAAAAAACTAGATAACTTAATTGTTTTTATAGACGATAATAAGTTGCAACTTGATGGTTTTAGAAAAGATATATCTGATCAAGGTGATTTTGTAAAAAGATTAGAATCTTTTAATTTTTATGCATCAAAAATTGATGGGCACTCTGAAGAAAAGATTAAAAAAGCAATTGAAGACGCTATGAAACAAGAAGGTAAACCAAGTGTTATTGTATTAGACACAATCAAAGGTAAAGGTGTAAAAGAATTTGAGAATATAGCAAAAAACCATCACATGCGCTTTTCAGAAAAAGAACATCAAATCTTAGACAGAGTCATAGCAGAACTGGAGGCAGATATCAATGATTAAACTTAAAGACAAACTTGAAAAAACAGTTGAACTTAGATCTGTTTACGCTCAAACTATCTCAGAATTAATGGATCAAGATAATCAAGTAGTAGCACTAGAAGCAGATTTATCTAGTGCATCCACCACGATTAAGGTTTTAGAAAAACACCCTGATAGAGTCATTAATTGTGGTATACAAGAAGCCAATATGATAGGTGTAGCTGCTGGTTTAAGTTTAATCGGGATGAAACCTTTTGTTCATAGCTTTGCACCATTTGTTTCAAGAAGACCCTTTGATCAAGTCTTTCTATCTTTAGGATATGCCCAATTATCAGCAACCATTATTGGCTCAGATGGTGGTGTTGCAGCTGAGCATAATGGAGGTACCCATATGCCTTTTGAAGATCTAGCGTTATATAGAGCTATACCTCATGCAACAGTCATGGAGATGAGTGATGCTGTTATGTTTGAAGATATTTTAAGACAAGTAAACGATAGAAAAGGTCTTCATTATATAAGAATCACAAGAAAATCAATGCAAGCCATCTATGAAAAAGATTCAACATTTAAAATTGGTAAAGGTGTTATTTTAAAAGATGGATCAGACGTTACCATTGTTGCAACCGGTCTTCTATTAGAAGAAGCTTTAAAAGCACATGAAATACTAAAGGAAAAAGGTATTCATGCAGCAGTTTTAGATTTATTCACTATTAAACCCATTGATGAACAATTATTGATTAAATATGCAAAAAAAACTTCATTAATTATAACTGCTGAAAATCACAATATTGTCGGAGGATTATATAGTGCTGTAAGCGAATGCTTGTCACAAATAGAGCCTGTTAAGATTTTACCTGTTGGTGTTAAAGAACAATTTGGACAAGTTGGACTTATACCTTACTTAAAAGAGTATTATGGATTAACTGCAGAACATATTGTAGATGTGGTTCTAAAACATTTAAAAGTAAGTAATAAAAAAGATTGATGCGATATCGCACCAATCTTTTTTTAATCAGTTAATTTTAAATTTTTGAATAAAGATACGATGTTATCGGCAACGGTATCTTCGTTGTCTCCAGTTACTTTGATAGTGATCTCACTGTTTTTAGGAATTGCTAAACTCATAATTGCTAACGTACTTTTCATATTCACAGTTCTATTTTTATATAACAATTCAATTTTTTCGTCAAGTTTAGAAACTTCTTTGCATAAGTCAGATGCAGGTCTTGCATGAAGACCATCTTTATCTGTAATGGTTAATGTGATTTCCTTCATATTCCCTCCTAGTCGTTTCAAGTATTAATTAAAAAAAGATGATTAACATATGTATATTTTAACATGAAATCAAGTATAGATGACTCACAAAAAGTTGCACATAGAAAGTGAAATAAAAATTGATATTGTCTATAGATTCAATGTTTTTAGATAATCACTCATAAGTGATTTAACAGCTTTTGCATCATCTAATTGTAATGCTTTTTCTAATAACTTAGTCATTTCTTTGAATGATGAAGCCCTAACGACTTGTTTGAGTTCTGGAATCATAGCTGCAGTTAGACTGATTTCATCAATACCCATAGCCATGAGCAATAAAGCAATCTCAGGAATACTTCCGATTTCTCCACATAGCCCAGTTTCTAACCCAGCATCTTTTGAGTCCTTTATAACTTTGTTTATGAGTTCTAGCAATGTAGGATCAAAAGGCTCATATAAATAGCTAACTTTTTCATTCATACGATCGGCAGCGTATAAGTATTGGATGAGATCATTACTTCCTATTGATATAAAATCAATATGTTTTGCTAATCTTTTAATATTTAAAGCTGCACTTGGGATTTCAATCATGATACCTAATTTTATATTTTCTTGATAAGCAACATCCTCTTTTTGAAGCTCTTTTTTGACTTCCTCAATGACTTTCTTTGTTTGAACAATTTCATCGACTTTTGCGATCATAGGAATCATTAAATATAAGTGTTTTTGTTTTTTTGAAGCGATTAAAATGGCTTTTAACTGAGTCTTAAATAACTCTATTTCAGATAAGCATAAGCGAATTGCTCTATGACCTAAAAATGGGTTTTCCTCATGGTCAAATTTTAGATAAGGTAAGTTTTTATCTCCGCCAATATCTAGTGTTCTAATAATGACTGGATCGATGTGATCAAATATTTCTTTGTAAGCTTGTTTCTGTTTTTCAATGCTTGGTGTAGTTGTAGAATCCATAAAAAGAAATTCAGTTCTAAATAGACCGACACCCTGAGCACCATAATGATCTAAAGTTTCGATATCTTTAGGACTACCTATATTAGCAAATAGTTTGACCTTTACGCCATCAGTTGTTTCAGCTGGAACATCTTTTAATCCTGCCAACTTCTTTTTATAGGTTATAAAATCTTCTAATTTTTTAAGATAAGTGTTAGTTATTTTTTTATCTGGATTGATGTGTAAGTTATGATCAATAGCATCTAATATCAACATATCATCTTCTTTTAATTGGTCAGTGATACCTTTGATACCAACAATTGTAGGAATGTCTAAAGATCTTGCAATAATTGCAGTGTGACTAGTGAGTCCGCCTGTCTCTGTTATAATACCCTGAATATAGTTTAAGTCTAAATTAGATGTATCACTAGGTGTTAAATCATTTGCAACAATAATTGAAGGTTCTTCAATCGAGGATAGATCTTTTACTTCGATGTTTAATATGTGGCATAATACACGATGTTGTATATCCTTAATATCGAGTGCACGTTCCTTAAAATATTCATCTTCTATAGCTTCAAACATTTGAATATAATGATTTGTTGCTTCTTGATACGCGTAAGCAGCAGTCATTTTGTCTTCCTTAATTAGTTTTTGTGATAGTTCAATAAGTTCTATGTCTTGCAAAATCGAAAGATGAGCATCAAAAATGTCACCATGAGCAGATGTTTTTATTAAATGTTTTAGTTCATCTTCACTTTTTTTAATAGCAGCAGATAGTTTTTTTAGACTTTCATCAACAGAGGAAGATGTTTTTTCTGAAATCGTAATTTTCTCTTTTTTAAATATGTACACTTTACCAATAGCAATACCTTTACAAGCAATCATACCTTTTGACATATGATGACCTCCAGTTCATATTTTTAGTTAAATCAAGAGATGTTTTATGCTTCAATTATAACATATAAAATAGCCTAATAATGAGTTTAGCTCATATTTTTAAACACATATTATCTCAAAGATTTTATGAAAGAATTTGGGTTATTATCTAAAAAATCTTATATATTATTAGAAAAGCAGATATATTGATAGTGATGAAAGTGTTACGTAAATTCTCATATGGTTTTCAATATATCTAAATATGATCAAAGTTAACTAAAGAAATGCAATTTTAGGTAATTTTTGTGATACAAATGATTTTAACCAATTATGGGATTCGCGATTTATTGATTGCTTTATGCATACAACACACATATAAATTATGATATAATGTGAAAAAACATGTTGCTTTTGAGGTGATATAGTATGATGCAAGAAACAACATTAGAAACTAAAAGTATTACATCTGTTGATACCATATTGACGCAGTGGTCAAAAACCTATAATCCAGATGGAAAGCCAGACTGGTCTCATATCTTTCCTTACTACGATAAGGAAATTATTTTTCATGACTCGATTCAAAGGATAGAAGGTTTCGAAAAGTTTGAAGCTATGTGTAATCGCCTAACAAAAAGATGTAAAAGTTTGGATATGCAACTTAAACATGTTGTTAAACACGAGGAAATCATTTTTATGGAATGGAAAATGACGATGTCGTTTCGGTTCTTTCCTAAAAAACCAATTTATGGATCTTCAAGATTGACACTTAATGAAAATGGAAAAATCATAGAGCAAAGGGATTACTATGATTTATGGGGAGACATCTATGATGGAGTTCCAGTATGGAGACGTATATATCGATGGTTTATGCGTACTTTTTTTGGATAGGAGAAGAAAGTTATGTTTAAATGGCCTGAACAACTCATGTTTATAAAAAATGGTAGAGCACAGCAACATCAAAGCAATGCAAAAATGAATGGAATGACTTGTATCATTTCAGGATCTTCATCGGGTGTTGGTGAAGTAACATTAAGAAGATTTGCACAGGCTGGTGCAGATCTTGTTATGGTTGTAAGAAATCAAGAAAAAGCAGAAAAAATTAAAATTGATATTAAAAAAGTATATGATATAAACATAGATATTGTCATCGCTGACTTCAGTGATCTAGAAAGTGTAAGAAAAGCAGCTAATGTCATTCTACAAAAATATCCTAAAAGCGATGTGTTAGTTAATAGTGTGGGTATTCACTCAACTAAGAAAACATATAATAAAGACGGTATCGAAATGGTTTTTTGTGTGAATCATTTAGCCACTTTCTTATTCACCTATTTATTAATTGATAGAATAAAAGAAAATCCCAAAGCAAGAATCATTCAAATAAACTCTGAAGGCCATCGATTTGGAACTGTTAAAATTAACGATGTTAATTTCAAAAGACACATTTATACAGGCTTGCGCAGTTATGGTGCTTCAAAAACCGCTCAACTCTACACAATTTATGAATTCGCAAAACGATTACAAGACTCAGGAGTTACCATCAATGCAATGCATCCGGGGGCAGTAAAAACAAATATTGGACAAAATAATGGATGGTTGTATCGGTTTTTCTTTAAACATTTTACATCACATTTCCTAAAAGACCCAGAAATCTCTGCAAGTGCAGTTCACTATTTAGCAACATCAAAAGAACTTGATGGAATATCCGGTAAATTCTTCAATTTAACGATTGAAGAACTGCCTGCAAAACACGCAAGAAAAACACATCTACAAACTCCTATATGGGAGTTATCTAAAAACATGTGTGATATAAATGATCAAATGATTGGGGTGATAAAATGAGTTATGATGCGATTATTGTTGGTGGCGGTATCGCGGGTCTAACTGCCGCAGCATATCTAAGTAAGTCAAAACACAAAGTTCTTTTAATCGAAAAAGAAGAAAAAGTTGGTGGATTAGTCAGCTCATTTGATTATAAAGGATTTAAACTTGATGGTGGAATTAGATCCATTGAAAATTCTGGTATTGTTATGCCTATGTTAAAACAACTTGGTATAGACGTTCCGTTTACAAGAAGCATTGTTTCATTAGGGATTGATCAAGATGTCATCAAGGTTGATACAAAAGCGAGTGTTGACCGATATAGCGACATGTTAAAAAAACATTATCCAAAACAATCAGAAGACATCGATAAAATTATTGAAGAAATTAAAAAAATCATGAAGTATATGGATATTTTATATGGCATAGATAATCCATTGTTCATGGATATTTTTAAAGATAAAAACTATTTGTTTAAAACAATTTTTCCATGGATGTTTAAGTTTATGTTTACTGTTGGAAAAGTAAACAAATTAGATATCCCAGTTGTGGAGTATCTTGATAAGCTAACAGATAGCAAATCATTAAATAGTATGATTAGCCAACACTTTTTCAAAAACACACCTACATTTTTTGCATTAAGTTATTTTAGTTTGTATTTAGATTATCAATATCCACTTGAAGGTACAGGAATGCTCATTGATAAAATAGAAGCATTCATATTAGAACAAGGTGGTCACATTAAAACCGAAACTGAAATCACAAGTGTTGATGTTGATAAACATCTTGTTAAAGATCATGAAGGTAACACTTATGCGTATAAAGAACTTTTATGGGCTGCTGATTTAAATCTACTATATAAGTTTGCAAACCAAAACCCAATATCAGATTTAAAACTTAAAGAAAAAGTGAGTACATATCAAAAAGATATAGAAAAGCTTCGCGGTGGAGATTCAATCCAAACAGTTTATATGACAGTTGATATGGATCCATCATATTTTAAAGAGATTTGTACGGGACATTTTTTCTATACGCCTGAAACAAAAGGTTTAAGTGAAGTCGAAGAAAAACTAAAAGATGTGATTGCATCTAAAGATAAAGATCAAATAATCTCTTGGTTAAAAGATTATTTTAAATATAATACATATGAAATATCTATCCCTGTGCTCAGAAATGAGAAACTAGCTCCTAAAGGCAAAACGGGCCTCATCATTTCTGTTTTAATGGATTATGATTTAGTTAAACAGGTTGAGACGATGGGGTGGTATAATGAGTATAAAGAGATATGTGAACGATTTGTCATTGAAGCATTGGATCAATCGATTTTTAAAGGTATTGATGCGCATAAAATAGATGTCTTTAGTTCAACACCATTAACCATTGAAAAAAGAACTTCCAATAAAGATGGTGCAATTACAGGATGGGCATTTACCAATAGTCATATGCCAATCGTAACAGTATGACAGCTGTTGCAAAATCTGTACTAACACCAATGCCTGATATATATCAAGCAGGTCAATGGTCTTATAGTCCTGCAGGATTACCAATAAGCATCATGACAGGGAAGTTAGCTGTTAATAGAATCGAGAAAAAATTAAAAAAGAAGGGTTAGTATGAAAGGCATTGTTCTATACAAAAGCAAGTACGGACATACAAAACAATATGCACAGTGGATTGCTGATGAGCTCAATTTTGAATCAAAAGATTTCTCTAAGTTCTCTAAAAAGGATATTCATGGATATGAGATAATCATTTTTGGATCAGGAGTCTATATGGGAAAGATGAATGATATCAAACCAGTATTAAAACTCTTTAGGAACAAACCTATTGTCATTTTCGCATGTGCAGGAAACCCAGGATTAGAAAAAGAAATCAATGACATCAAGCAAACAAACTTCACCTCTGAAGAATTAAGCTTTCACAAATTCTTTTATTTACCCGGAGGTGTAGATTTCACTAAAGTAAAAGGTTTAATGAAACTTATTGTGGGTATGTTTCACTTCATACTAAAGCACAAAAAAAATCTTACAAACGATGAAAAGCAAATATTAAAAGGATATAATGAACCTACTTATTATGTCGATAAGAAGCATATAAAATCAATTGTCGAATATGTAAAAACATGTAATAAATAATAACTCTATCCTATTTTAGGAAGAGTTTTTGTTTATTAAACAGTGTTTTTTAGATAAAAGAAACCAATAGTTTGGTAAAAAATGTTACAATAGTAAAAAGAGGTGATTGTATGAATAAAGAACAAATAAAAAATAATTTTTATGAAGCAGTAAATGGAAAGTGGTTAGAAAAAGCCGTTATACCAAGTGACAAGCCTTCGATGTCAGCTTTTTTAGAATTACATTTAGATATCGAAAAAACGCTATTAGAACTGACTGCTCAGTGGGAAAAAGATCAATCGGGATTAAATGATAATTTAAAGAAGTTTATCAAACTTTATCAAATGACTAAAGATTTTGATAAAAGAAAAGAACTTGGAACAAAACCATTCGAGGTGATTCTAAATAAAGTTAATCATTTAAATTCGTTAAAAGATTTGGAGCAAGCATTTGTAGATTTGACATTAGAGTCTATTGAAACACCTTTTGGATTTGCAGTCATGCAAGATTTCATGAACAGTAATAATCAAGTTTTGTATTTTGGAGCTTCAAGTCTTTTCTTACCTGATACAAGTTATTATAAAGATGAAAAGACAAAGGCACAATTAATTGGTCTATTTACACAAACTACAACTCAGCTGTTAACGTTGTATGGTTTTTCTAGTGAAGAAATTGAAAAATTAATAAAAGAGTCTTTAGCATTTGATGAGTTATTGGTTCCAGTTACTAAATCAAGCGTAGAAAAAGCTGATTATGTTAAGATGTACAATCCAATGAGCAAAAAAGATGTTCAAAAACTTACACAAAACTTCAATGTTATGGCAAACGGAGAAGCTTTAGTTAAGCAATCAGTTGATGAACTTATTGTATTAAATCCGGATTTCATCAAAGCTTTTGACAGCATTATTAATGAAGAAAACTTCCATTTGATTAAATCATGGATGATAGTAAATAATGCAATGAGATTTGCATCAGATTTGACGGATGAATTAAGAATTGCTGCTGGAGCATTTGGACGGGCATTATCAGGGACTAAAGAAGCTCAAAGTAAAGAAAAGTTTGCTTTTTATCAAGCATATAATAGATTTAGCCAAGTTGTAGGTTTATATTACGGTGAAAACTATTTTGGACCAGTAGCTAAAAATGATGTTAAAACTATGGTTTATGAAATGATAGAAGTATATAAAGAGCGAATTGCAAATAATGATTGGTTAAATGAAAAAACAAAAGAGAAAGCGATTAAAAAACTTTCAACATTAAATGTTCATGTGGGATACCCTGATGAACTTCCACCATATTATGACTGGTTTGAAATTAAAGGATATGAACAAGGTTCAGATTTAATACAAGAAAGACTCGCAGTCAGTAGAATTCTAACAGCATATGATTTTGCAAAATATAACAAAGAACCAAATCGAAATATTTGGGGAATGCCAGCAAGTATGGTAAATGCTTATTATAGTCCAACGAACAATCAAATTGTGTTCCCTGCTGCAATCCTTCAAAAACCATATTACAGTTTAGAACAAACACCTTCTGAAAATTATGGCGGTATCGGTGCAGTTATGGCACATGAAATCTCTCATGCTTTTGATAATAATGGAGCTAAGTTTGATGAAACAGGATCACTTAACAATTGGTGGACTGAAGAAGACTTAAAAGCATTTGATCAAAAAGCAAAAGACATGATTAAACTATTTGATGGTGTTGAAACAGGATTTGGCCCATGTAATGGTGAACTAACTGTTTCTGAAAATATTGCTGATAGCGGTGGATTAAGATGTGCGCTTGAAGCAAGTAGAAAACGCGAAGATCATAATTTTGAGGAGTTCTTTAAAAATTGGGCAAGCGTTTGGAGAAATAAATCTTCTGTTGAATATAGTCAGTTATTACTAAGAGTAGATGTACATGGTCCATCTATTTTAAGAGCGAATATGCAGTTAAGTAATTTACCTGAGTTCCAGGATTTCTATCAAATAGAAGAAAATGATCAAATGTATTTACCTAAAGATAAAATGGTAAGTATTTGGTAGATCTTCACTAAACAATTAGAGACTCATAACAAGAATGATGACTCAATCGAGTCATCATTTTTTGTATTTTACTCATCATAAGATAGAATTTTTAACAGATATTAATGAAAATAGGTATCTATTTTAGAACTAATATAAAGCAAGTACAAATGTCCGTTCTTTGTAAAAAAATTACAAGTATGTTATGTTAAAATAATATCAAAGGAGATGATTTAATGTATCCATATCTATTGCCAGAAATTTTTGGTTATACCATTGCCATGTATGATCTACTCATTGTCATTGGCATCTTTTTGATGTTTTTATATATAAGCAATCGTTTTGATAAAGAAGATGGTTTTACTAAAGGACAAACAAATAAGATTCTCATATTAATTGCCGCAAGTTTAGTGTTTGCATTAATATTCTCATTTACTTTTGATGGTATATTTCATACAATTCAAGAAGGAGAGGCAGATTTTGGATCTATTAGCTTTTTAACTGCATTGATTGGTGGATTTGCTTCGTTTTTTGTATTAATGAAAATTTTCTATAAACCTTCTAAGCCGGATATGAAAAAAATAGCAAATACAGTTGTGACAGGCGTTGTTTTAGCTCATGCGTTTGGTCGTATAGGATGTTTTTGTGCAGGTTGTTGTTTTGGTATTCCAACAGAATCGATGTTAGGTGTTCTTTTCCCATATGGTCATGCACATGATTTATATCCTGGAGAAGCAGTTTATCCAACACAGTTATTCGAAGCAGCATTTTTATTTATTTCCTTTATCTTATTGAATAAAGTTAGATATTTTAAACATAAAGAAGTAGAAGCATACCTTATTGGTTATGGTATATGGAGAATATTAATAGAGTTCATTCGTGGTGATGAAAGAGGCGTTTTATTCCCATTATTTGTTACAGAATATAATATATTTCCAACACCATCACAATTCATGAGTTTATTAATGATTATTCTTGGAGCTTATTTAATTTATAAACATGTACATATGAAAAATAAGCAAAATCATTTAAGTTAAGACGATCAATATAGATAGATGAAAAATGGGCATTTCTATAAATGTCGGTTTTTTATAGAGGAAGTGTATGTTTATGAGCCATAAAGACAAACAACATCTCTATCAAAAAATAATCACTTTATGCCTTCTAGCTTTGATGATTCTTTTGACATTTGTTGATATCCCATTTGTTTCAAACGAAGATGATCAAGGAATAATTAGAGACATCTTGGTCAGATTTATTGGAGGAGTAATCGCTTTATATTGGATGATTATTTTTGGATATAAATCTTTATTTAGGTTCAAACAATTCAAGAAGTCTATAATCATCATGATACCTGCTTTAATCATTTCATTTAACAACTTTCCAATCATCGCATATCTTGATGATAGAGCAGTTCTAACTGAACCGACGTATAGAGTTATTTTGTTTATGTTAGTATGTTTGAGTGTCGGTTTTTTTGAAGAAATTATTTTTCGTGGCGTTATTTTAACGTTTTTATTAAAATCTTTTGCTAATCATGAAATGAAACTTTTATATTCGATTGTTATATCATCAGTGATTTTCGCATTAAGTCACTTATTTAACTTACTTGAGGGTGCATCATATGGAGATACCTTTTTGCAAATAGGATATTCCTTTTTAGTTGGTATGCTATGGGCAGTGATGTTCTTGAAGACTAAAAATATATGGTTAACTATGCTTTTACATGCATCCTTTAATTTCTTTGGACAAGTGATGTTTAGATTGGGTGATGTTGATCATAGATATGATTCATATACAATCGGTATAACCGTTGGTTTATCAGTTCTAGTAGCAGTGTATGCTTATTGGATATACAAAAAGATTCTGCACGAAGATTTACTGAATTTTAATAGCTAATTAAAAGCAAAAATTTTGATTGATACTCCTTTTTCTTATATGATGGTATTAGAAAGAAAAAGGAGTTTTATTATGCAAGCATATTATGTCATCTTATATTATCATTATGCAAAAATAGATGATTTAGAAACATTTAGAGAAGAGCATCAAAACTTTTGTAATGACAACCAACTACTTGGTCGTATATATATAGCAAAAGAAGGGATTAACGGAACTTTATCAGGCTTAAAAAAGAATGTTGAAATATATATGGAATATTTAAGAAATGATCCAAGGTTTAAGGACATTGTTTTTAAGATAGATGAAGCTGATGAACATGCATTCAACAAAATGCATGTAAGAATAAAAAAAGAACTGGTCAACTTAAGTTTAGAGGAAGATATTAATCCTAAAAAGTTAACAGGAGAATATGTTGAACCAAAAGATTTTTTTAGACGGATGCAAGATGAAAATACCATTGTTATCGATGCGAGAAATGATTATGAACATATGGTCGGACACTTTAGAAATGCAATTAAACCAAACATAAGAAATTTTAGAGAACTACCCAAATGGATTAAAGAAAATGAAGAGATTTTAAGAGGGAAAAACATATTAACCTACTGTACAGGCGGTATAAGATGTGAAAAACTTTCTGGGTTTTTAAAAGCAGAAGGACATGAGAATGTCGGACAATTAAAAGGTGGTATTGTTACCTATGGGAAAGATGAAGTAGCACAAGGTCAGTTATGGGATGGACAATGCTATGTTTTTGATAAACGCTTAAAGGTGCCAATTAACAGAGTTGAACATGTTGTTGTGGGTAGAGATCATTTTGATGGAACACCGTGTGAAAGACAGATTAATTGTGCGAATCCAGAGTGCAATAAGCAAATCTTAACATCAGAAGAAAACGAACACAAACACTTGGGCGGATGTACACTTCTATGTAGTAAACATCCTCGTAATCGATATGTTGAAAAGTATCAATTGACACCTGAAGAAGTAGAAAGAAGAATAACCGATATATTGTGATACACCCATATATAAAGGCATCATGTATATATAGTCTTCTTATGAATATATATAAGTATATGCTATAATTATTACAAAGAACAAACAAAGGGGAATCTTATGAAAAATATTGTTAAGTTTAAACATGAAGAAAAAGAAGGTTTTTTAAGTGTCGTCGTTAAAGATGATATATACTTTACTCTTGTAGAAAAAACAACACCAAAAGTTAAAACTGCCAAAACAGAAGGAAAGTTGTTGATATCATTTGACATAAAGCATCCAAACTATGAAGAAGTTCATGCCACAGTTGTTGAGGATATGGATATCGTTAAACAAGTTTATGAACAACTAGAAAACGATAAAAACTTGTATTTCAAGTCATTAACAGATGATCTGTGCGTCATCAAATTTAATAAATAAATGAAACCCAGTTAATGAACAATGTTAACTGGGTTTTTGATATTCATATGAGCTAAGAAGAAATAAAACATTTTTTTTGGCAAAAAAAATAAGCAAATTACTTCATTTTTGCAACAATATACACCCCAAATATATAGCTTTCATAAGTTTTTTAACTGATTTTCGATTATTTTATAAGTTTTCCAAAATAAAGTGTGCAAATGAATACGCTTCCATCTTGCGAAAGTGTTTGCTACACTGTAATTGTACATGTGTTTCTATCGTTCAATAGAAGCATATAAAAACAATATAGAGGAGACTTACTATAATAAGTCAAGCAATAAATGATAAAAAATAGTAAAAGACCTCACATGGAAGCCTATATAAGTTTTATGAACAAATAAGAGGTAGCTACACCCTCATTTGATTATTTGAAATGTGAATGATCAAATGTCAGTTGGTTGACACCTAAATAGTATATCGTGCGTATTAGTTTTCTAACAGAGTGAACCATGGCGACTTTATGATGTTTACCTTCAGCACGTTTCTTAAGGTAATAATCATAGAGTTTAGGATTCAATCTTAAGCCCGCAAAAGTGATTTGCCAAAAAGTCATTCTAAGTAATCCGGATCCACGTTTGACGATATGTCCTCTGGTTTCTATTGTTCCTGATTGATTGACAGATGTATCCAGTCCAGCAAATGAAACAATTTGAGCTGGATTTGTAAAGTTTTTAAAATCACCAAGTTCGGCGATGATAATTGCTGCAGAGATGATGTTGAGACCTGGAATGGTTGTCAGTGTTTGATTGATATTTTCCATGAGATGGATGATTTCATGTTCAACAGATTCAATGATTTCAGTTAACGTCTCATAGTGTTTTATGGAGTGTTTAAGAAGTAACAGATCAGACTGAGTTTCATATCCAACTGATGATTTAGCTAAAGATTTAAGTTTTTGAACTCTAACATAAGATAATCTGCCTTTAGAGTGACTTCTAATGGATTCATAGTCATTGTTAGAAAGTTTCGAAATTCTTGCTCTGGATTTGAACTTTTTAAGGATGAACATCGCACTACTAGAGAGTCTTTCGTTAAAAAAAGGTTTAAACTCAGGAAAGATACGATCAAGGATGTTTGTCAGTTCAATGAGTGTTTTAGAACGATTGACCATTTGAACATGACGATACCTTACCAGTTGTTTTAATTCGTTGATGTGGTAAAATTTAGTATGTAAGGTCTTGTAGTCAACAGAACCTAGCATACTTGAAATCGTTTTGGCGTCAACTTTATCTGTCTTTGTCTTACGTAACGATAATGCCTTGGAAAACATGTGCGTTAAGTAAGGGTTAAATTCCAGATAAGTATAACCAGATGCCGTGATAAACTGTTTAAGGTTTGATCCATAGTGTCCTGTTGACTCAAGACCTATTCTTATTTCTTTTGACTGATCTAAAGATTTTAAGACCTCAAGAAATAAATCGAAACCTAAACGATTGTTATCAAAGCTGAATGCTTTGATTTGAATACCTGCTTCAGTAGCTATGAAGCAGTCGTGTTTGTACTTAGAGATATCAATTCCGATTAAGTACATAAAAACACCTCCAATATAAGTTTTAGCACTGGGTAAGTCACAGATTTCTTATTTATGTAGTCTTGTGATGAAGCGTCAAGCGCTAACTTACTGATTGACATTAAAAATAAGAACTGTGGTAAGAGTCTCCTCCAATAGTCAAAGCTATATATAAATGACACAAATCCACAGTGCTTAATTTAATTATAACAATAGAAAGAAAGGAAGTTATACTCTAACTATTATTACAGTTTTGAGTATACAAGAGAAATATGAAAAAGTTAGTTGTTTTATTTTTTGCAGTTCTTTTAACATTTTCATTAGTAGCTTGTGGTAAAGAAGAACTAAGTGAAGTTGAAAAAATTATTGCAGAAGCAGAAAATATGACTTTGGAAGAATTGTTTGACAAAGCATATGAAGAGTCAAGTAGTGCAACACTTGAAGGTATTGGTAATTCAAGTCGTGGAGCTACAGCTGGTGAAGCATTCGTACTTGCGATGAAGGAAAGACATCCTGATTACACAGGAAGCATTAGTTGGCAACAACCAAAAGAAAATTCAATTTTCACAATGTTAGAAAGCGACTATAATAGTCCAAACCCTATTTTCTCAATGACATTGATTCAAGATGGTAGCCAAGTTCAAAGCAAAATGATTGATACTGGAATATTAAGAAATTTTATTCCTAAAGATTGGCGTGAAGCAAATGGTGTTGATGTTGATAATGATGGTCAACCATTAACACTTCAAACATTAAATAAAGTTTTCATGTTTAACAATTTAGGAACTAACGTTTATGATAATGTTTGGGATTTTGTTAAAGAAGGTGAAGCACCTATGTTTATGGGTCTTGACTCTGAACCAGTAGGATTTAACTTCTTACTGATGTTAACAAAACCTGAATATGCTAAAGTTGTTAAAGATGCATTTGATGCATTAGACGCTACTGAAAAAGCATATTTCCAACCTATAGTTGATGGTTTAGCTGCTAAAGCTACTGATCTTAACTTAGATGCAAACGGTAAATACGCGTTAGCATGGATTAAATTATGGACTGAACAAATCAATGTCATGACTGATGATGGCCCAATCATGTCAGAATTAGTTAAAACATCAGCTGTTGATGAAACAGGTTTATTAGTTTATTCAAAACTTCGTTCAATCGAAGAAACTGAAACTTCATCTAAAAACAACGTAACAGTTGCAGCTTATCAAGATGCATTTGAAGGTTTTGGTGGATTTGGTTACAAACACTTCTTACAAATCCCTGATACAAGCCCACTTCCTTGGACCGCAGCTGCGTTTATAGCATACATGGTTACAACTGAAGAAGGATTCCATCCTTGGGGTAAAGATATGGGTGGTTATAGTGCTAATCCAACAATTAGATTAGACCATTCACAAGATGGTTATGTTGACGGTGTTAACACATTCCCAGTTAAAAACGACTTAGGTTATGACTGGTGGGTAGGCACTGGTAAATTAATTATTGAAGATCCAATTTATGCTTCATCTACAGCATTTACAGTTGGAGAATGGATTTCAAGTTTAGAGTAGAATTATAAATATTTAAAGCATAGCATGGAGGCAATTGTATGAATGAAATAAGAGCACAAAAAAATAAAATTCTCAAAAACAAAATTAAAACTTTTCTTCAAAAACCTGAACATATTATTTTAGTGATATTTGGTGTCTTATTAACATTAGTAACAATTGTCCCTATGCTCACGCTTTTAAATGATACCTTCCTGATTAAACCAGGAAGTTATTCACAGTTTGTAACTGGTAGAAGTAGTGGGTATACATTTGTTAACTGGGTTGATTTATTTGCAGGAGATATTTCTCGAGCAAATTTATATGATCCAATGAAAAACAGTATACTTCTTGCGATTTTTGCAAGTTTCGGAGCAATTTTGTTTGGTGGGATATTTGCTTACTTGATAACTCGAACAAATATTGCTGCGAAAAAATACTTAAGTGCAATTTTTATTTTCCCTTATATTATGCCACAATGGACACTAGCAGTTATTTGGCAAAATCTTTTTAAAAGTAATGCTGTAACTGGTGGTTCTGACGGTGTTTTCGCTGCGTTCTTCGGTATTGATATGCCAAATTGGTGGGTTGTTGGCCTATTTCCATCAATCTTGATATTAGCAATCCATTATGCACCATTTGCATATATACTCATTGGTAGTATCTTTAGAAATATGGATTCTAACTTGGAAGAAGCTGCAATCATTATGGATACGCCTAAACCTAAAATGTTTTTTAAGATCACATTACCGATGGTTTATCCAGCAATTCTTTCAACAGTATTATTAGTATTTGCGAGTTCAATGGGTAGTTACCCAGTACCTCATTATCTACAACTAGAAACGCTAGCGACTAGATATGTCTCTCTAGGTGTTAGAAGAGCTGGTCAAAATAGTATTCTAGGTGTATTAATGATGTTATTTGGAGTTTTAATCCTAATTATCAATCATAGAAATACAAAAAGTAGAAAAAGCTATACCACAGTTACTGGTAAGTCAGGTCAAATTAGTTTAGTAAATGTAGGTAAAGTTTTAAAATATGTTATTCCTGCTGTATTAGTGTTTATAACATTCTTTACATCTATTTATCCAATCATCGCATTCGCACTTGAAACATTCTTACCTAATCCAGGTGACTATAGTTTCATCCTTCATGGTGATTGGGATTCACTCACATCAAAATGGTGGGTTCATAATAGTATGGAAGAAGTCGGTTTATATGGCCAAATGGGTATTTTATATAACAATACAATATGGAATGGCTTTAAGGGATCAATTATAGTTTCATCATTTGCAGCATTATTTGCTGGAACGTTTGGGTTGCTCATTGGTTACTCTGTAAGTCGTAACCGAAGAAACAAGTTCGCTTTATATGTTAATAATATGGCGTTTCTACCATACTTATTACCTGCACTGGCGATGGGGATTGCGTTTTTCACCTTTGGGTCTGCATTAGGTATATATGATACATTCTTATTAGTTATTATAGCGGGTACGATAAAATATATTCCATTTGCCTCACGAAGTTCGCTAAACTCTATGATGCAAATCAGTCCTGAAATTGAAGAATCAGCAATGATTTTGGGTATACCTTGTTCCTTTAGACATTTAAAACCACTCGCTTTCTTGTTAGTTTGATTTTAATATGTCTATTCTAATTCTGTCTAACTTATTGTAGCCTATCCAAATATTTAAAAATATATTAAGCGATATAAATTCTCCAAACATTTTTAATCTATGAGAGTTTATCATCTGTCTACTTTGCTTGTATGCTTGTTTAAATGACAACTGATCGATTGTATATAAGTTTAGACTAAAGCTAGTTTCAAAAAACAATATGACTAAAAAGCCTATGATAGTAAACACAGCAAGTTTTAATAAAGGATATTGATTAAACTGCTCAACTATTTGAAGTGGAAACGAGATTGTTGAGTATATACCGGCCAAATGAATTAATTGAACAGTCATAAATAATAAAAATGCAGGAAAGATGACGAACACATGATATCTCTTTAAGACGTGATAAACTCTTTTTAACCCCAAAATTAATAATTCTTTTAAATTCAAAAACTTTTCATGATAGCCATAATCGTATAATATGGATAAAAAAATGAGTTCTATAACAATATAAATTGAAAGCAAAGTAATCATTAATAATAAAAAAGATATTGTTAATGGGTTCAATAAATGGGATAAAATGTATTGATTTGTGATATACGAAAATCCCGATAGCTGTATCGAAAAATTAAATAAAAGGCGGGCAAGCGGGAAAATAATGAGTAAACCTAAGACATGATATGAAATTTCAAAATAGAGTAATGTTCTAAGATTATAAGTGAGTGTTTCATAAACTTGTTTTAAAGTTTTCTTCATAATACCGCCTTCCCAAATGTATGCCTAGTATAACATATCTAAAAAACCAGATAAAACCATTTGAACTGAGCATAACGAAAAAAAGACTAAGATTAAAGTCTTTTTTTGTGTCTTACAGATAGAATTATGCCAAATAGTTTAAGATTGCCTTTAAAAAAGCAGGTAGATCTTTAGGTGTTCTTGATGTAATATAGTTATCATCTACAGCCACTTCTTGATCTACATAAGTTGCACCTGCATGAACAAGATCATCTTTGATTGAATAATAACCTGTTAATGTCCTGCCTTTTAAATCGCAAGCAGAAGCCATCATCCATGGTCCGTGACATATTGCAGCAATTAATTTTTTTTCATGACTCATTGCTTTCACAAAGTCTACTGTTTCTTTTGATCTTCTCATGTGATCTGGAGAGTAACCACCAGGAATGATCACAGCTACATAGTCTTTTGATGAGACATCTTTTGACGCCACATTACTTACTGCTGGTGCGTTGTGTTTACTTTTGTAAGTTTCATTTGCTTTTGCACCAACCAAATCCACATCAAATCCAGCTTCTTGTAACCTAAAATAGGGATAGAATAACTCGTTATCTTCAAAGTAATCTGCAACCAATATTGCTATTTTTTTCATATAAACATCTCCTTTTTGTTCACCTTTATTATATGCCTCTAAGCAGCACATGTAAAATCTTATACAACAAGTTTGTTTCATAAAGCATAGAGAAAATGTATAATGGATATATGGCTAGCAAATAACTTGCTAAAGGAGTATGAAATGAGAAAAATATTATTATATGTCATCATCTTAAGTTTTTTAATGATGATTATGAGTTGTGAACAAATTGACTATCCATCCTTATTTCAAAACATTTCTGAAGAAATAGATGCTTCAGTTCCAAAGACTGTTAATAATGATTTTGATCTACCTAGTTATACGAATGTTGAAGTGACTTATGAGCTCAATGGTCAATCTTTTGAAGGCGCATATAATTATGTATCACCGTTTTATGATCAAGATACTAAATTGGTTTATCAGATCAAGAAAAACGATCAGATATATGAAGGATCTATTGATGTTAGATTGTTAGCAGACGATTCAGGAGAAAACAACTATGAACTACATCTATCACTTCCTGAGTCAGTAGAAAATGTTACAAGAGAAACCTATATGCAAGCCTCTGTGGTTGCAAAAAGAAATCGTAATGGCGTTGAAGAAATCGAACTAGACACGATAGCAGCTCAAATTAGAGGTAGAGGTAATTCTACTTGGTTTAGCTATCCAAAGAAACCATTCAGGCTAAGATTTAATGAAAACACATCAATTTTTGGCATGCCAGAGGCTAAAAATTATGTTTTACTTGCAGAGTATGCAGATAAATCTTTAATGAGAAATACAATCGTTCATAAACTATCTAGTTTATCTGATGTCCTGCCTTATACCTTAGAAACAAGATTTGTGGAACTTTATATCAATACAACCTATATGGGGTTATATGTATTGACAGAACAAGTTGAAGTTCATAAAAATAAGCTTGACATAGAAAGCATTGCTGGAGTTGCTGATACAGGATATTTACTTGAACTTGATATGCGTTTTTTTGATCAATCCATTGAACCAGGTTATGACTGGATTGTTGTAAATGGAATTCCTTATGAGATTAAAGATCCCGATGTAGATGAACAAGGGTTCACTTCAGTCCATACAGATTTTATGTTTAATTACTTAAAAGAAGTTGATGAAGCATTACTTAATAAAAGTGGTTATGAAGCATTAATCGATATCGATGCATTTATTGATTATTTTATTATTCAAGAACTTGTAAAAAATGTCGATGTCGGTTATTCCAGTGTATTTTACATGAAAGAAGCAGGAGGTTTGTTACAACCTGGTCCACTTTGGGATTTTGATTTCGCAATCGGAAATGCAGATTATATTGATTATGGTCCAGAAAATTTCTATGGCATGAAAGCATATAAAAATAGATTATTCAAACTCATGATGGATATTCCTGAAATTAGAGAGCAATATAGAATCAGGTTCCACCAATACTATTTAGATCAACTACCTAAATTATATAAAATGATTCCTATACTATCGGCATCTATAGATGAACAAGCGAACGATAATTTTGCAAAATGGCAGATATTTGATCAATATGTGTGGCCGAATCCAATAGAAATCGTTGAAGCAAACTCATTTGAAAAACAGATCTCATATATTGAAAACTATTTGAAAGATCGTGCAGATTGGTTGTTATCTGCAATGAATACCGATGATTATTATGAAGGTATATTTGAATAGAAAAAATCCCATCTCCTAAGAGGTGGGATTTTATTATAGGAACATTATAAAACTTAGAGCAAGCCCTATCAGTGCGGGTATATGTGCAATAGAGAGTTTGATCAATGTTGATGTGAACTCTTTTTTTAAATATCTGTGATTTCTGATGATTAAAATGGAAAAAAATATAGATATTAGCGCACCGATACCAAATCTTAAAACAAGACCTGTATAGTCAGTAAACGTGTCTCTGTTAAAAGCGATGAGGGTTAAAATAAGGGCATAATTAAAAACAGTCATATATGCAACTGCATAAAATATAAGTCTTTCATTTTTTCGCATTTGGTTTCTCCTTAATTATTTAAAATTATTACAACATGGTTCATAAGGTTTATATTTTTTTTCGTATCTGAATTGAAATTGAAATAAAAATGTTATACTAAAAATATAAGGTTTGAAGTAAAAAATATTTCATCAACAAAATAAATATATGGATATAAAAAGGATGCCGTATGCGACACCCTTTTATATATAAATAAAAACATATGGAGGAAAATATGGAATTGTATGAGATATTCACGCATTTATTACTCACACTAGCAATGTTGTTAGTTGTCGTATTAATTGCGCGAAGTGTAGTGGCAGGCTCTAAATATTCACCAATTCTGATTATTGTAGTATTCGGTTTAACTTTAGGAATGGTATTAGAGGTCAGTGGTCTTGCACAACCAGGTTTGGCAGAATTTCCGATTGTTGGTCTAACGGGAGGCACCACAATCATTGCTTTAATTGCAACTTTTTTTACAGGTGGACAAAAACTCAGAAATACATTTTGGAAACCTAAAACACCAAAAGAAGATGATGTTGTTTTAAATGAAGAAGAGGTAATACTAGGTACTAAGGGAACCCAGTTAATCTTTTTAACTAGAGCGTTCTTTATTTTGATTGGTATCGTCTCTTTATTTAACATTATCTTTCCTTCTGGAAGTGTGCTTGATGAATTTTCACCATTACTTGCATTTTTCGGTATTGCTGTTTCTATCATACTTATTGATAGTAAAGCAAAGATTGATAACAAACGTGTATATATATTTAGAGGTTTAGTTGAAATTATTGTGATCTTACTTGTGTTGGTTTTAGGTAAAGTCATCGCAGGTGCTGTTGAACCTCTAATTGCATTGCCACAAATATTTTTTGCAATGCTTATATCAAGTGGTGCTGGTATGTTCTATAGCGATTGGCGTCCAGGTCCTACGATGAGAGCTTTACTGTTTGGGGGTATTCCAATCGTATTAGCTGGTGTTTTCATCGTTGGTGGGACTAGATTACTTGAAGCATTTACATTAGATGGTATGTTACAAGTGATGGCTTATGGGTTCTTTGGTCAATTATTCTGGATGTTTGTTGGTATTAGTTTACTTGTTTTCTTAGGAAAATCGAATCATGTAGATATACTTGCGCCTGGGATGGCTGGAAGTTTATCTCATAGTGGGTTAACTGGTGCATGTACAGCAGGAGATATTGGAGAAGTTGCGAAAGAAAGAGCTCCAATCATGATCAACATTCCATTTTTTGGACATTTATTTGTGTTTACAATTTTAGCGATCAGTGTTTCAAGAGGAAGCCTATTAGTGATTCCAGGATTACTTGTTGTTGCACTTGGTATTTTATTTACATATTTTGCTATTAAAACACTGAGACATGCAAAAGGTGAAGAAAGACAAGAAATTAAAGGTTTAATATTGTTTTCTATTGGCTGGCAATTGGTTGCTGTATTCGGAGGGTTTACGTTACTTCATTTTGCAGGCATGGATTTAGAAAGTGCTGCCATGGCAAATAGTAGTGCTATATCTCATTTTGGATTGTTTGCTGCAGTTCAAGGTGGTATGTTTGATTCGGTGAATACTGCGATTAGTTCACCAGGATTAATTAATTTCATTTTTGCGATGCCGTTTTTAATCCATCCACTTGTGTTTGGTATGTTTGGTAAAGCCATGAGTGATAATGGCAAAATGCCTACAAAAGCACTTGCAGTACTTGCGATCAGTGGTATTGTTGGTGTATTTATTAGTTTAGTTTTCTTATAAAAGATACTTAAAATAAATAGCTATAGGGTGTTAGATTTAATCTAACACCCTTTTTTTCTTAAAATCGGCAAAAGAAATTGGTTTCCATAATAGAGATTATCATATATAATGGTATAGAGGAGGTAAAATTAATCATGCAAAATTCAATTTTTAATAGATATGAGCGAAAATATTTATTAACGAAAAAACAAAAAGATGAACTATATACCTTCTTAAAAACATACCTTGTTGAGGATCCTTACTCAAATGAGGGAGCTTATTACACAATTTATAACATTTATTTTGATACACCAGATTTTTCGATCATTAGAAACTCAATTCAAAAACCAGTCTATAAAGAAAAGCTAAGACTTAGAAGTTATCAAGCACCACTTGAAAATGATGATTTAGTTTTCTTAGAAATTAAGAAAAAACATCGCGGGAAAATCAATAAAAGAAGAGTCACTTTAACATATCAACAGGCTAGAGATTTCCTCGAACATAAGCAAATGCCTAATGTATCAACATATATTGATCAACAGATATTAAATGAAATCAGATATTTTATAGATGTTCATCAAGCAAAACCCGGAGCATTTATCAAATATGATCGTATAGCGCTTATGTCTCCTGACGACCAATTAAGAGTTACATTTGATCAAGATATCTTATTTAGAAATCAAAATATATCTTTAGATGATATCAAAGGAGAACGTGTATTATCTAATCAAGACTACTGGCTGATGGAAGTTAAAAGTGAAGATAATTTTCCGTTTTGGTTAGCGAGAAAATTGTCTGAATATCAGCTATATAGTCAAAGCTTTTCGAAATATGGAAAAGCATACCAAAAATATTTATTAGGAGGAACAACCGATGATTACATCCTTTATCACTATTGACATACAACCTTTGACATTAACAGGCATCCTTTTGGTTTTAACGACATCAACAATTTTAGGGGGTCTTATTAGTTTAGTCTATGTTCTAACACATAGGAAAACAGTGTATGATCAATCATTTAGTATGACATTGTTTTTAATGCCTGTTGTGATATCTGTTATTGTGTTACTGATATCTGATAATTTAGCAAGAGCGTTTAGTTTAGCTGGTGTATTTACTTTAGTAAGATTTAGAACTGCTATCGCAGATTCAAGAGATATTACATATATTTTAAGTACAGTAGGAATTGCTTTAGCATCAGCAATGGGGCTTATAGGTATCGCTATTATTATCACTATATTTATAAGTGTATTATTATTTGGACTACATTTTTTGAGACTAGATAAAGATTCGACTAGTCACTCTAAATTAAAAATCATCATTCCAGAGAACTTGAATTATGCCAATGCATTTGATGATGTATTTAAAAAGTATGTCATGAGTTATAAACTCCAAAAAGTTAAAACTACTGATTTTGGTACAATGTTTGAACTAACATATCTGATTAAGTCAAAACCTGATATCAATCAAAAAGCTTTTTTAGATGAGTTGCGTGTTAGAAATGGCAATTTATCCATCACTTTAACAAGCGACTATGTCTCAGTTGTTAGCGATCTGTAATTTTTATGATTATAAGAGTTTATCTTAAATTTAATATATGCTATCATAATTTTAAAGGGGTGTTTTTTTATGTCTAAACCAAAGAATCAAATGCGTTATCTTAATGTAAATAGATATCTACTTCATAAACAATCAACAATCAGTGAAGATGTCTTTGAATTAGAGAAAAAAATGAAAAGTATATTGGATCAAAAAATTTCAGGGATAAGTTTCAGTCCTTATTTGGAAGGGCAAGATCCAAGTGTGAAATCCATCATTTCTCACGAGCAAATAGCTGATCGCTTAGAAATTATTAGACCTTATACACATTGGGTTAGAACTTTCTCAGCAACAAATGGAAATGAAGAAGTTCCAAGAATCGCTCATGAAAAAAATCTAAAAACACTCGTGGGTGCTTGGATCGATAGCGATGAAGAAAACAATGAACTTGAAATCAATAACATCATAGAAATCGCTAAAAATGGACATGCAGATTTGATTGCGATTGGTAATGAGGTTTTGCTTAGAGAAGATTTAGAAGTTGAACAACTTATAGATTATATCAAAAGAGTAAAAGCTGCTGTACCACATGTTCCAGTAGGATATGTAGATGCTTATTACATGTTTGTGAATTATCCAGAAATTGTAGATGCATGTGATGTTATATTTGCGAACTGTTATCCTTTTTGGGAACATTGCGCACTTGATATTTCAGTAGAATACATGAAAAAAATGTATGAACTTGCTGTTAAACATGCAAAAGGAAAACCTGTTGTGATTAGCGAAACAGGTTGGCCAACAAAAGGTGAACAATATGGAGGAGCTGTTCCTTCATATGAGAATGCCATGAGATATTTTATTAACACCTATGAGTGGGCTAATCAAGAAAACATCCACCTATTTTATTTTTCATCATTTGATGAAATATGGAAGATCAATCACGAAGGCGAATACGGTGCATACTGGGGTCTTTGGGATAAGGACGGCAAATACAAATTTAAAAAATAGATAACAAGAGGGACTTACACGATGAGTATTACTTATGGAAAAGCTATATGTTATTCTGGATATAGAGAAGGGCAAAACCCTATGGCAAAGCTATATCCTAGTAAAGAAGAAATATATGAAGATTTAAAAATATTAGAAAAAGATTTTGATTACATTCGTATGTATGATGCATCTTTGTATACATTAAAGACATTAGAAGTCATCAAAGAGAATCAAATGAATCTGAAGGTTATGCTCACCATGAACTTATTAGGTGAGATTAGCAACCACAACTGTAGTTGGGGTGGTACATATACAGTTTCAGAAATTGCCAACAACATTTTAAATAACCAAACTGAGTTAGAACAAACTATACGTTATGCTAATATGTTTTCGGATATTGTTTTAGCTGTATCTGCAGGAAATGAAAGCATACCCGAGTGGAATGAAAACTTAGTCAGTGCTGGTCGTATTTTATACTTTGTAAAAGAACTCAAAAAACATACAGATGTTCCTGTAACTTACTGTGATAATGTACACTATTGGAATCGTGAGTTAAGAGAAGTTGCAGAAGAAATTGATTTTATCAGTATTCATTTATATCCAGTTTGGGAAGGTAAAAATGTTTCGGAATCAATTGATCAAACCATTGAGGGATATGAGTATATTAAAAAATTATATCCGAATAAACAAGTGGTGATTACAGAAACCGGATGGCCAACTCAATCCAGTAATCATCAGATTCGTCCGCACGTGGCAAATGAATATAATCAAAAAATATTTAACTCAGTGATTGATCAGTGGTCAGAAAAAAACAAAATCACGTGTTTTTTCTTCGAGGCTTTTGACGAGACGTGGAAAGGTTCAAATGATCCACAAGAACCAGAAAAGCATTGGGGCTTTTATGGTATTGATAGAAAACCGAAACTGATTAAGCATGAATGTAATACATAATTAATGAATATTTTTTAGATGATTTTCAAAGTACTTTATTATATATGAAGTACTTTTTAATTTCATCGTTGAAGTGTTCCACCTTTCCTGATGAATAAAATGTAGTATAATAAAAACAAATATAAAATGAATAGAAAAGAGAGATTATGAAACTTGCGATTTATGATTTTGATGGAACGTATGTAGATGTTCAAACTGTACCTTTTGTCTTTAAGTTATGGAAAGAGCAAAATAAAGATCAAAAAGTATTTAAAAGATTATATAGAAAACTCATGACTTGGTATGTCTTGTACAAATTAAAAATCGGTTGGAATCATGAAACATTTAGAAAAAATGCAATGGCATTAACAATTGATTTGCTTCATAGTTTGAATGAAGAAGAAAGAAATACTTTTCTAAAGGATTTATATATAAAACTTCAACCATACATCAATCAAGACTTAAAAGAACAACTCAGTAAAGATCAAAAAGATGGATATCACACTGTGCTATTAAGTGGTAGTTTTGATATTATGCTTATGCCTTTTCTAAATGAAGGATTTGATGATGTGATTGGAACCGTCTCACAAAAAGATGGCAATCTGCTATCTTATGAAACTGTAGATATTATAATAAAAAACAAAAAAATAGAAGCTATAAAATCAAAATTTCCTCACGCAGATTTAACACAATCTAAGGCATATGCAGATTCATATTACGATTTACCCTTGCTACTCGAGGTGAAAGATGGATATGCTTATCGTCCTGATAAAAAGTTAAAAAGGTATGCAGAGCAATACGGATTAAAGACATATAACTAAAAAAATCAAAGGGATGCATCTATATGCATTTCTTTTTTTATAAATTTTCATTGACTTTGGGTCAGTATTATGATAAATTATAAGTGACCGACGGTCAGTCAAATAGCGAGAAGGTATATAAATTGATGAATAATGAGAAAAAGGAACATGTTTTGCAGTGTGCAGATAGACTGTTTCACAAGTACGGATATCAGATGACCACTGTATCAATAATCGCAGCTAAAGCTCATATATCTAAGGGTGCGATATATCAATATTTTGATAATAAAGAACAGATTGCATATTGTCTAGTGAGTCAGAAGATAGATTCACTTATCGATCAATTAGCACAGGAAGTCAACTTTAAAGAAAGCAACTCTAAAATTTTATTGAGCTTATATGAGTATACATATAGGTCTATAGGCAGTAACGACTGGATATTCGAAACGTCAGATGACATTATACAGTCAATAACTCTAAAAACTTATACGCATAGATTATATAAATATTTGGAACGTGTGATGTTTACTGAAAACTTAAAATTTATGAGTTGTTTGTCTTTTTACAGTATAAAACTAAAAATGGTATGTGGATCGTTTTATAGATTGTTTCGTCAAAACATATATATGTCAAATAAACAGGAACAACTCAGAATGTTAGGCATATATTTTAACATGATTCAAAATCACATGCTGGATCATTGTAATGGAGGTATACATGAGTAAATCATATAAGAAATTTTTGTGTATTTCAATTTCACAAATTATATCGACTGTAGGTTCTGGAATCACTACTTTTGCGCTAGCGATATATACTTATCAACTCACTAGTTCAGTTATTAGTGTATCTTTGGTTACAATAGCTTCATTTTTACCGATAGTCTTGTTGAATCCATTAGGAGGACTTCTAGCAGATCGCTTTGATAGAAAACTAATGATGATCATTGGAGATAGTGGTTCTATGTTTGGGCTTTCTACTATGTTCGTGTTATTAAAGTTAGGGTTACTAAATATGACATATATTATTATATGTTTGATTTTGAGTTCTGTGTTTTCTGCACTTTTAGAACCGGCCTATAAGTCTTTAGTATCAGAGATGCTTTCAAAAGAAGAATACGCCAAAGCATCAGGAATTATCCAGTTAGCAAGTGCAGCTAAGTTTTTAATTGCACCTTTTATTGGTGGGATGCTTATGGCAAATCAGCAACTAGATCTAGTTTTGATTATAGATATATCAACGTTTTTTCTAACAGTTGCATCTGTTTCTCTCATTCGTAAACATCAAAGAGATACACATGTTAAATACACAAAATTATTAAGTAAACAACAAGTCTTTCAAGGGTACTTTGAAATCAAAAAGAATGCAGGAGTCTTTTATCTAGTACTTTTACTTACTGGGGTGACTTTTTTTGCGGGATATTATCAAATTCTAATCACACCTTTACTATTAAATCTAGCAAATGAGAAAACACTTGGATACATCCAATCTATCAGTGCTATTGGACTTCTACTAAGTAGTTTGATTCTATCTATCAAAAATCGATCTCAAGGGTTTTTAAAAATGCTATTTCAAGGCTTGTTCATGATGAGCATTGCACTCTTTTTTACTGGGTTATCAAAATCTTTATGGATCATTGGGTTATCAAGTTTCATCATATTGTTTTCACTGCCACTCATTAATACAAGTGCTGAAGTGCTCATTAGAAAACATACAGATGTGAAACATCAAGGAAGTGTCTGGGGCATGATTGGATTTATAACCCAAACAGGTTATATGATTGCATATTTCACATCCGGATATCTTACAGAAAAAGTATTTGTTCCACTGAATGAGAAACCTGTAAATATAGAGGTGCTAAAATATATTGCGATTTTCTTTAATCAAGGCATCGGATCAATACTTATGCTTATAGGTTTATTCATGATGATCTTCACTTTTGGAATGTTTAAAAACACATGTATTAGAAATTTAGAGAATGCTAAGGAGTTAAATTATGTATATTAGATTATTTAAAAATGACTTTGCTAGGCATAAAACAATATATCTAGCGTTGTGTCTATTTCTAACATTAAGTACTATGCTATTATCATCAGCGATTTACTTAGGTATAACACTTAAAGAAGGTATCAGTGACTTGACTGAACATAGTCAAACACCACATTATATTCAAATGCATTATGGAGAAATCGATGAACAATCATTAATCGATTTTAATGAATCAATACCGTATATTGAAAATTTCCAAGTTCAAGAAATGATCTCAATAGATCCAAATAAGATTTATATTTCAAAAAATGGACTATCGGAAGTAGATGGGGTTATGGATATTAGTTTTGTCAAGCAAAACTCGAATTTTGATTATTTGCTAAATGAAAATAATGAGTTAGCAACTATAGAGCAAGGATCGATTGGTGTTCCAATATATTACAAAACAAAGTACAATTTAGATTTAATGGACGAAATTGAGCTAAAAGTAGGTTCGAAATCATTTACTTACTACATATCTAGTTTTATAAGAGACAGTCAAATGAACTCAGCATTGATTAGTTCCAAAAGATTTTTGCTTAATGATCAAGATATAGAAACATTGAAATCGATGATCAATGAAAGGGAGTTTTTAATAGCTTATCAATTTGAGAACGAATCTCAAATCAGAGATTTCAGGAGAGCTTATAGACAAACTGATTTGCCAGATTCAGGGCCATCTGTAGATATTAGGCTATTTAGACTCATGAATGGTCTTACAGAAGGCATAGTCATCATGATGTTAGCATTTATGAGTTTAGCGATAACCGGGATTGCATTATTAAGTTTGAAATTCACACTATTAAGTAGTATTGAAGAAGACATAAGAGAAATAGGTGTACTAAAAGCTATTGGGCTATCTGATGGTCAAATTAAGAAATTATATGTGAGCAAATTTTTATTGCTTTCAATCATTTCAGCTGCAGTTGGGTTTGGGTGCTCTTTTATTTCCAATCAGTTTTTTATAAACAACATCACTCAATATTTAGGGGAAGTCAGTTTATCATTTGTTGAAAGTATATATCCGTTTTTTGGATTTATGACGATTATCTTCATTGTATATATCTTTACAAATAAAATCCTTAAAAGATTAGAAGACATTTCAGTAGTTGATACATTTTCATTACGAAATAATCATAACAGTCGTTTTAAAAAAAAGAAATATAAGAACTTGAAATCCGGGAAAATACCTGTGCCAATCAATATGGGTGTTCACAAGGTTAAAAGTGAGAAAAAAGCGTATAGACTTTTATATTTCATTTATTTTGTAGCTACAATCATGATGGTGTTACCGTTTAGTGTTGCAAAGACATTTGAATCAGATGATTTTATCGAATATATGGGCATTGAAAACAGTGACTTAAGATTTGATCTAAGGGTTAATCATCAAGATTTCAGAGTTGATGAACTGCTTTTTGAAATTCATGAAGATGATCGGATTGACGATTATAATGTTTATAAAACTTTTCTAATGAAGGCATATAATCTAGATGATGAGATCGAAGATATATTTGTTGAAGTGAGTGAAAAACATGATTTTAAAATCAAGTATATCGAAGGTAGAAGTCCAGAAAATGATGATGAAATTGTACTTTCAACACTAGCAGTTCAAGCCTTAGACCAAACACTAGGTGGAACATTAGAAGTTAAGCAAAATGATCAGATGAGAAGTTTTAAAGTTGTTGGGATTTATCAAGACATTACAAATGGTGGAAAAACAGCTAAAATCATTGATCAGTCTTTTGAAGGCGAGTTACTATGGTATATCATTAGCATGAATTTAGAAGAACCTTCAAGATATCAAGATGTGAAAACAACTTATCAAACAGAGTACGCAAATATTAAGGTTACAAGTATTGATGAATACTTGTCTCAAACACTAGGAACAACAATCCATCAGTTAAATAGATTGTCTTGGTTTTCAATAGGAATAGCGTTAATGATCACTGTTTTAGTGACAACACTACTGATGAATATGATGCTTCAAAAAGAAGAAGGTGATATTGTATTGATGCAATATCTTGGATTTTCTTGGAAGAACATATCTGTTTTTTATCAAACAAGAATCATTTACGTTTTATTAAAAAGTATTTTAGTGGGACTGATTGCTCATTTGCTAATCGGTAGTGAAGTTGTTAGTGTCATCACAAGAATTTTTGGAGCACCACAAATTGTTTTAAAAAATCATTTCGAATTTAATTTTGTATTGGTGCCATTTGTTTTACTTTCTGTCGTTGTAATATCGTTATATATACTATTAGCAAATTACAACAATCAGCGTAATAATAAAAAGAAGGAGCAAAAAAAATGATTAAAGTAGTTAATGTAGATAAAGTTTTTCAAAACAAAGGTGTATCAAATCACGTGATCAACCAATTGAATTTCCATGTTTTCAAAAATGAGTTTGTTGGAATCATGGGTAGTTCTGGAAGTGGGAAGACAACACTTTTGCATATATTAAGTAGTATGGGAAAGGCAACTTCTGGTGACATTATGTTTAATGGACAATCACTGAATGTGCTTAATAATGAACAGTTATCTAAAATCAGACTGGAGAGTATGGGTTTTGTTTTTCAACAACCATATCTTTTAAAAGATCTATCCATTTACGATAATATTTGTTTACCAGGATATTTAAGTAAGAAAAATTCAAAAGAACTTGTTCAACAACGTGCTATAGAGCTTTTAAAGAAATTGGACATATATGATATCAAGGATCGACTTATTGATGAAGCATCTGGTGGACAACTTCAAAGGGTATCTATCGCAAGAGCATTAATTAATGATCCTGAAGTTGTATTTTGTGATGAGCCAACAGGTGCACTAAATAGTAAAGCTACAGATGATGTGATGAAGATATTGAAGCAGATCAAAGAAGAGGGGAAAACAATTGTGTTGGTAACACACGACCCTAAAGTAGCTTCATATTGTGACAGAGTGGCATATATGAAGGATGGGTGTATTGTTGATCAATTGAATCTTCAGCAAAGCTATGAACAATCAGATACTAGCAAAAATGTGATGTCTTGGTTAGCAAACTTAGGATTTTAACAACTTGTTGTTTGACTGAAAATGATAACGTAAAAAAAATACCTCTTACTAAATATCATAGTAATGAGGTGTTTTTATTTTTTGCTTTGATTGTATGCTTTGATTATTTTTTGTAAAATGTTGAAAAATATCCTTCTTTGATGCCAAACATTGACTCAAAAGTATACCAAATCACATAATGTCTATTGGTAAGTTCTAAATCAGTAAATTCAAACAAATGTGCATCAATTAAGAAATGAGCAGCTGATAAAATAATTTCAACTTTTTCTTCTGCGTCATCTATTTTAGTCACTTCACCTTCTTGATATGCCTGATTTAGATATGAGACAATGATAGGTGTTAAACTTTTGATCGTTTCAACAGCAGTTTTCTCTTGTAAAGCACGATTATCTGGCATTTCTAAGTGCGTGACAGCTTGTCTTGTTAGATCCTCAGTAATCTTATCAGAATGCAGCAACAATCTGATTTTTTCAAGACCAGATAGAGAAGGGTTTTCGTTAAGTTGATGTGCAACATCTAAAATATCATCTAAAGTGACTCGAACAATCTCGGTTAGGATATCGTTTTTTGACTCAAAATAATGATAAAAAGTACCTTTTGCGACATCGATGTGTCGTGTAATATCTATAATTTTTGTTTGCTCGTATCCATTTTTTTCAAATAAGAATTTTGCTGCTTCAATGAGTTCTTTTTTTCGAACTTCAGGTTTTTTTGTAATACGCATGTTTTATCACCAATACTATTATATAACAATACTGACTTTAGGTCAATCGAAGATAATGTGAATTTTTTTTATCCCTTGTAAAAAGTAAGTTTTAAATAAGAAAAACTAGATGTTGAACATTAAATCATCAAAAAGACAAGTGTATGAAGCACATTAAAAATCTCTTTTTAGAAAATCTTCAATTTAGTCATTGACAGCGCTTTCATTAATAGTTTATAATAGTGATGGGAGATACAGAGGCGCAGTTTATTGGTAACTTAAAAGTGATAAGAATTTGATCATTCAATATTTTAAGTGAATGAATAAATTGCCGAAAATTTAATGAGGATCAAATCATTAGATTTGGTAAGTAAAGGTACACTTTACTTACTGCCATTTTGTAATGGAGAGCTGTGGCATGCAGTTCTCTTTTTATTTTTTCTCAAGGAGGATAATAATGATAAGAAAAATGAGTATAGGTGATACGAAAACCTATCAACGAACAATTACACAAGAAGATGTTTTAGCATTTGGAACCTTAACAAAAGATATGAACAAAGCACATTTCGATGAAGATTACACAAAAACGACAATGTTTAAAAAACCTATTATTCACGGTATGCTACTGGGCTCTTTGTTCTCAAAAATCTTTGGGCTAGAATATCCAGGAGAAGGTACTATATATTGTTCACAAACCTTAAAGTTTTTAAAACCAGCATATCCAGATCAACTTTTAACAGTTAAAGTTACAGTTAAGGAAATCATATTGGAAAAAAATAGAGTGATTTTCACAACAGATATATTGAATGAACAAGAAGAATTAATACTCACAGGTGAGGCAATGCTTATGCCTAGAAAAGAAAGTTAATGGAGGTTATCATGAAAAAAGTTGTTCACAGATTAAGACTTAGCGCACATGATGCGCATTACGGCGGAGGATTGGTTGATGGTGCTAAAGTATTAGCGCTATTTGGAGATGTTGCTACTGAATTACTAATAATCAATGATGGTGATGAAGGATTGTTTAGAGCATATGATAGTGTTGAGTTTCTGGCACCACTATATGCTGGCGATTTCATTGAAGTAGAAGCAACCCTCACTCATATCGGAAACACCTCTAGAAAGATGGAGTTTGCTTGTTATAAAGTGATTACAGCTAGACCAGAAATCAACGCAAGTGCTGCTGATGTGTTAAAAGAAAGAATATTGACGACTAAAGCTTCAGGAACATGTGTTGTTCCTAAAGAAAAGCAGAGATGACATGATGGAAAAATTAATTATTACCTGCGCAATATCTGGTGCAGAAGTCACAAAAGAACATAACCCATACGTACCATATACACCTGAAGAAATGGCGTTAGAAGCATATAAAGCATATCAAGCAGGAGCATCTATCATCCATGTTCATGTAAGAAATAATGATGGCACACCAACTCAAGATCAAAAACGATTTGAAGCAACCATTAAAGCCATTAGAGAAAAATGCCCAGATGTTATTATTCAACCATCAACAGGGGGTGCAGTAGGCATGACAAGAGATGAAAGACTGCAACCAACAAATCTAAAGATTGAAATGGCAACTCTTGATTGTGGGACACTTAACTTTGGTGGAGATGATATATTTGTAAATACTGAAAATGATATTAAATACTTTGCTAAAGTTATGAAAGAAAGAAACATATACCCAGAGCTCGAGTGTTTTGAAAAAGGGCATATCGATCAAGTTTTAAGACTTCATAAAAAGGGGTTCATTCATGAACCCATGCACTTTAGTTTTGTCTTAGGTGTTAATGGGGGTATGACTGGAGAAGAAAGAGACTTTCATTTTTTAAGAGAGTCAATTCCAAGTCATGCTACATATAGTGTAGTTGGTATTGGAAAATATGAGTTTCCATTAGCTGAGCTTTCGATTAAGCATGGAGGACATGTTAGAGTTGGGCTTGAAGACAATATCTATTTAGAAAAAGGTGTTTTAGCTAAAGGCAATGAAGACCTTGTAAAAAAAGTTGTAAGTATCGCAAAAAAATACAATAGACCTATCGCTTCACCGGCTGAAGCTAGAAAAATATTACAGATGAAGGAGTTTAATAAACATGAATTATTGTAAGTATGGAACGCACCGCGTTATTGAACCAAAAGGAGTATTACCTCAGGCAGCTTTTAAAATTGATCCAACACCAAAACCTTTTTTAAATGAGTGTTTGATTGAAGTCGATGTATTGAATATTGATTCTGCATCATTTACACAAATTAAAAAAGCTTGTGATTATGATGAAGAAAAGATGAAAGCTATGATTATGGGGATTGTTAAAGAACAAGGTAAAATGCAAAACCCAGTAACTAAGAGTGGCGGTATGCTGATTGGAGCAGTTAAAGAGATTGGCCCAGAATTTCACGATCAAACATTAACACCAGGGACAAAAATCGCAACACTCGTATCATTATCGCTAACTCCTCTTTTCATAGAAGAGATTATTTCAATTAATCTCACTAATGAACAAGTAAAAATAAAAGGACAAGCTATACTATTTGACTCTGGTATTTATGCTAGAATACCTGCTGATTTAAATGAAAAACTTGTACTTGCTGCTTTAGATGTAGCAGGCGCTCCTGCTCAAGCAATCAAATTAGCCAAAAAAGATGATCAAGTACTTATTTTAGGTGCTAATGGAAAAAGTGGTATCTTATGTGGATATCAAGCTAAAAAAGTTGTAGGACCAAACGGTAAAGTTATTGGTCTTGTTAGAAAAGAAGAACAAAAACAATTTTTGGAAACCTTAAATATTTTTGATGAGATCATCATAGGTGATGCATTAGATGCTATTGATACATATCATAAAGTGAGTGAGATCACTAAAGGTCAATTATGTGATTTGACAATCAATGTTGTGAATATTCAAAATACAGAAATGGCTTCTATATTATCAACAAAAGATAACGGTACTGTCTATTTCTTTAGCATGGCAACATCATTTACCAAAGCTGCACTCGGTGCAGAAGGTATAGGTAAAGATGTCAATATGATTATTGGTAACGGATATACAAAAGATCACGCAGAAATCACTTTAAATTTAATGAGAGAAAGTAAAGTCTTACACGATTTATTTTTAGAACGCTATCAATAAGATCATAGGGAGGTGACTGAGATGAAATCAGTTGAAAACAATGCTTATTTAGAGAGAAAAAATATATACTTCAAACATGTAAAGCAATCTGACTGGGAGTCATGGCAGTGGCAAACCAAACATAGAATTTCAAATGCAGAAGATCTTGAAAAATATATAAAACTAACAGAGGAAGAAAGACATGGTGTTCATGGTGTATTAAAGAAATTAAGAATGGCAATCACACCATATTATCTAACATTAATCGATCCACTTGATGTCAATTGTCCAATTCGTCTTCAAGCGATACCTCTAGAAAATGAGTTATTCGTTGGAAAAAATGATTTATATGATCCACTTGCAGAAGATAAGTATTCTCCAGTTCCAGGTTTAACACATAGATATCCAGATCGAGTTTTATTTTTGATTACTGATATGTGCTCTATGTATTGTAGACATTGTACAAGAAGAAGATTTACAGGAATGAAAGATGATCACATGGATGTAAGTAGAATTGATCTTGCGATTGATTATATCAGCAGACACGAAGAAATTAATGATGTATTATTAAGTGGTGGAGATGCTTTACTCGTCAGTGACGAAAGACTAGAATACATCATAAAAAAACTAAGAGAAATCGATCATGTTCAAGTCATTAGAATTGGAACAAGAACGCCAGTAGTTATGCCTCAAAGAATCACTGATGAACTTGTTGATATGCTTAAGAAATATCATCCAATTTGGTTAAACACCCATTTTAATCACGCAGCTGAAATCACAATGGAAAGTAAAAAAGCTATTGATAAACTCGTCAATGCTGGTATTCCTGTAGGCAATCAAAGTGTTTTACTTAGAGGAGTCAATGATTGTGTTCAAACCATGAGAGATTTAGTCAAAGGTTTGGTTGCGATTAGAGTAAGACCTTATTACATTTATCAATGTGATTTATCAGTGGGTATTGAGCACTTTAGAACGAGTGTATCTAAAGGCATTGAAATTATTGAAGGTCTTAGAGGACATGTATCAGGTATCGCAGTTCCTACATTTGTAGTTGATGCACCTGGTGGTGGAGGAAAAATCCCAGTCATGCCAAATTACGTTATTTCACAATCTCCACAAAAAATCGTTTTAAGGAACTTTGAAGGTGTTATTACTACATATAGCGAGCCAGCGTATTATGAACCTAACCCTCGTTGTAAAGACGTTGAATTAGAAGGTGTTGCAAGTTTGTTGGCGGGTCAAAGACTATCACTTGAACCAACACATCTAAAGAAAAATGAACGTATCAATCATGATCAAAAAAGTAAATAATTACAATGTCATTGGTATTGTTGGTTTAGCTAAAAATACTGGTAAAACGACGACACTTAACTATATACTTGAAGATATTCAACAAAAACAAATTGGACTGACAAGTATAGGATTAGATGGGGAATCATTTGATCAAATTACATATTTACCTAAGCCTAAAGTGTTAGTGAGTCAAGGCATGGTGATTGCTACAGCAAAAGATGTCTTAAAACAAGTTGATTTTGATTATGAGTTATTAGAAGAAACTCATCTTAATACTGCATTAGGCACTGTTTGTATCATTAGAATTTTATCAAAAGGATATGTTATTCTTGCTGGTCCAACAACAAACAAAGACCTAGATATTTTAATCGGGAAATTAAAAAAATATGCTAATCAAATTTTTATAGATGGAGCATTCAATAGAAAGACCTTTGCGAGTATTGATCAAATGGATGCGATCATTATAGCAACTGGTGCAGCATTATCAAAAGATATGAATGAGACCATAGAAAAGACAAAACAAGTTGTCTTGTCTTTTGATTTGCCAATTGAAAAATCACATATAGATAAACCTTATCATATGTGTATAATTACAGAAAAAGATAAAAAACTATTCAAGGAAAAAAACTTTGATGAAATCATACCTTATCAAAAAGATATTCTGGTGCTTGAAATAAAGGGCGCTTTAACTACAAAAATGATTGAGTTCATTGTAAAAAACCGCATAAAGAATTTTAAATTAATCATTGAAGATCCTACAAAACTCATGTTAGATATCAAACATTATGACTATTTAAAACAGCTAAACATAAGACTATGTGTGTTAAAACAAGTTCCTATCATCGCAGTCACTATTAATCCTTTTAGTCCTTCTGGATATCATTATGATAAAAAAAGGTTTTATCAAGAAATTAAAAAGCATATAGATATAGAAATCTATAACGTTAAAGAAATGGGGTCATAGTATGTCAAAACTAATTCTAGATCAAAATATAATTCAACTATCTAAAGACTATGCTAAACACATCGTTGATGATGTTATGTCATATATTTATAAGCATACAACTGTATCGGTAGAAAGATCTGTACTAAGACTATTAGGCATTGATGGTATAAACGAGTTTGATGTACCATATGTGAATGTTATCGTTGATCACATCAAATCAAAGGCTGACTTATCAAAAGGTGTTTGTCATTATATATCTTATGCTATGCATGAATATAGTCTGAATCCAAATGATTTAGCTAGAAAGATTAGCGATGATAAAATAAATCTTAATAGATATACACATATGCCTAAAAGTCCATATATGAATCTGCTCACGCCATTTTTCGATGAATCTATGCTTAAAATTCAAGAAATGACCCAAATCAGAGAAAAAGCAATCTCTAAAAATAAAGAAACACCTGAAAAATATGTTATAGTTGCAACCGGTAATATCTATGAAGATATAAAACAAGCAGTATCTGCAGCGAAAAAAGGTGCTGATATTATTGCTGTCATTAGAAGCACTGGTCAGTCTTTACTTGATTATGTACCTTATGGTCCAACAACTGTCGGATTTGGTGGTACATATGCGACTCAAGAGAATTTTAAACTCATGCGAAAAGCTTTAGATGATGTATCTAAAGAAGAAGGTAGATACATTAAATTAGTGAATTATGCTTCAGGATTATGTATGCCTGAAATTGCTGCAATGGGTGCACTCGAAAGACTAGATATGATGCTAAATGATTCATTATATGGCATCATTTTTAGAGATATCAATATGAAAAGAACTTTTATAGATCAATATTTTTCAAGAGTGTTGAGTGCATTTGCTAAAATTACTATTAACACAGGTGAAGATAATTATTTAACAACATCTGATGCATTTGATCATGCACACACTGTTATTGCATCACAAATGATCAATGAAAAATTCGCAGAAGTTGCATACATGGATGCATCTTTGATGGGATTAGGTCATGCATATGAAATATCACCTGAAGTAGAAAATAGTTTTCTTTATGAAGTTGCTCAAGCTGAGTTATCAAGAGCACTATTTCCAAATGCACCACTGAAATATATGCCGCCAACTAAACATATGACGGGTAATATTTTTATGGGTATGGTCCAAAATGCTTTATTCAACATCACTGCTGTAACAACCAAGCAAAATATCCATTTACTTGGAATGCTTACTGAAGCTGTTCATACGCCTTTTATGAGTGATCGTGCGCTAGCTTTAGATAACGCAGCTTACATTGCTAAAGCATTTAAAAACTTTGGCGATGAAATTAGTTATAGGCCAGATGGCATCATAAATAACAGAGCAGAAAGTGTATTATCGGAAGCACACGATTTGCTAAAAGAAATTAAAGATGAAGGTTTATTTATGACTTTAGAAAAAGGGACTTTTGCAGGGATAAAGCGTTTAGAAAATCAAGGCAAAGGTTTAGATGGTGTTTTTCAAAAACATAGAGATTACCAAAATCCACTATTAGATATGTTGTTATTACATTTAAAGGGGGATAAGTAAATGAAGCATTTAATTAGACCTTATGGAGATACACTTAACGATGGGAAGATTCAAATGAGCTTTACACTGCCTATCAACCATAGTACTCTAGGAGACGAAGCTGCAAAAAAACTTGCTTTAGAAATGGGTATTTTAGATCCAAGTGTCGTTCATAGTGAAGCTTTAAGTGACGGATTCAGCTTTTATGTTTTATATGGGACTGTGAAACATCAGGTTGACTTAGATGAAGTTAAAGTTGTGGAAGTCGAAAATGAATCAATGACTAAAGAAGAAGTAGAAACTTTCATAAAGAATCATTTTAAAGAAGATATAGTTTTTATAGGAGCATCAACAGGGACTGACGCTCATACAGTTGGAATTGATGCGATCATGAATATGAAAGGCTATAATGGTAATTACGGTTTAGAGAGATATAAAGGTGTAAAAGCAATCAATTTAGGTGGACAAGTTGATAATGAAACACTATTAGAAGAAGCAATTAAGCATCAGGCTGATGTCATCTTAATCAGTCAAACAGTAACACAAAAAGACATTCATATTCAGAACTTAACAAGCTTTATAGAACTTCTAGAAGCTGAACATAAAAGAGATGATTTTATTGTGATTATTGGAGGACCAAGAATCAATCATGCTTTAGCTAAAGAGCTTGGATATGATGCAGGCTTTGGGCAAAAAAAATATGCATTTGATGTTGCTAGTTTTGCTGTAACGATGCTTAAAAATAAAGGGATTAAAACAAAATAAAAAAATGAGATCATATCAATTTGATATGATCTTTTTCATTGTTATTATTCGATAATCTTTGAGATTCCGCCTACCCAAACATCTGTGATTTTTGAACTTTTGTAATCAACATATACCTTAAGTTCAGAAGGTTGATGCATAGAATAACCTTGTTTAAGTGTATAAAAGTGTTTTTTCTTATAAAATTTGTGAAGATAACATGCAAGAGCACCATTTGAAGTTCCGGTTGCACTTTCTTCAATGATACCTACAACCGGTGCGAAATTTCTTCCAGATGCATCGACTTCGTCATCTAGAGCAAACACATGCATCCCTATAGCCCCATATGCATGAGAAGTTTTAATCATCTCTTGAATATTTGGATTAAGCTGATTCAATATTTGATTATTTTTAACAGGGACAAATATTTCTTTTATACCGGTTGAAACAACATAAGGTTTCAAAGATTCGTGAAACTCAATATGATTAAATGTCTTTGATATGATATCTTGACTAACCTCTTCAATATATTGAGGTGGCAACTGTTGCATGTATACTTGACCCAAAATAACATTTACTTTGAGTATACCTGCTTTGGTTTCTTGTGTATATATACTATCTCCTATGATATCAAGTTTTCGTAATACATGGAATGTAGAAATAGTCGCATGTCCGCACAAATCTACCTCATTTGTTGGTGTAAAAAATCTTACTTTAAAATCAGCAACCTTGCCTTTCATAACAAATGCAGTTTCACTATAGCCTAGATTTTTTGCGATTTCCAACATTTCTTGATCAGTTAAGTCATCCGCAAATAGATATACCCCGGCTTTATTTCCGCCTTGGTCATTCTTAATAAACGCTTTTACTTTAAAAAGTTGATTCATACGCTCACCTCAAGTAATTATAGTTTTAGTTTAACATGAAAAGTATAAAAAAGAAGTATGTAATTTTCATTGTTTACTTGTAAAATACATGCTATAATAAGTTGGATTTTGAATAACGGAGAATAATTATGACAACAAAAGATAAAAACAAACATTTTTACAATATATTAATAAAAATTGCAATTCCAATATTTTTCTCACAACTCTTAGGATCACTATTGGGCATCATAGATACTTTTATGGTAACGGAGCTTGGAGATAATGCGTTAAGTGCTGTTGGTATTGGTAGTCAATTTTTATTTTTACTCAATATCATCCAATTCGGACTATTTTCTGGTTTTGGTATTTTTATTGCACAGTATCATGGATCAAAAGAATATGATCATATATCAAAAGTATTTTTGATTATGTTAATGACAGGTTTAGGGTTTGCGATGATTTTTCTAGGTTTAGCATTAACAATACCAGAACAATTAATCAGATTATTTAACTTAAATGAAGCGCCTAATCAAAATGTTATTGATTTGGGAATTTCATATTTGACGATCATGGGTTTTAGTTTCATCACAATGACCGTTAGTTTTTCAATAAGCATGCTTGCAAGAAATGTCCAAAAGGTATTATGGCCATCTATTTTTCAAATCATGGGAGTTTTATTAAACACCTTCTTAAATTATGGATTTATTGGAGGTCGTATGGGATTTCCTGAGCTCGGTGTTAGAGGTGCTGGTCTAGCAACACTCATATCATCTAGTGTGATTGCATTATTATCTGTGGGATATTTATTTGTAAGTAAAGAACCTGCATTGAAAATACATTTCTCTGCTTTAAGAAGAGTGACTAAAGCATTTTTAGCTAAGATATTTAAAACCGCAGTTCCTGTCTTACTAAATGAAGGTTTTTGGGGTCTTGGTATGACCATGTATCTTGTTGCATATGGCTTTATTGGAGATAAAGCGGTTGGAAGCATTTATTTATCAAACCAAATCAACTCAATCTTCTGGGTTGCTACCATTGCAATTGCAAATGCATCCGCAGTTATGTTAGGAAATAGACTAGGTGATGGCGATCTCATAACAGCAAAAGAATGGGAAGTTAGATTTATGAAACTAGGCATAACATTAGGTATTGTACTAGGTAGTGTTTTATTTATTTTAGCACCTACCATTGTTCCTTTATTTGGTAATTTAAGTGACGCAGTAACAGACACTGTAGTGATGATTTTAAGAGTATATGCATTTTATGCACCAATTAAATTTTTAAATGCAATCATGATTGTTGGTATTTTAAGATCAGGTGGAGATACTAAATTTGCATTATTTATTGAAATCTTATCATTATGGGGACTTGGTGTACCTTTAGCATTTGTTTTATCAAGGTTCACACAATTACCATTATATATAATCATTATTTTTGTAAACTTTGAAGAGATCACTAAGTTCTTACTTGGATATCGAAGAACAAAATCAGGTAAATGGATTAACAATTTAACACATGATCAAATACTTGTTCAAGAAACATTATAAAAAAAAGCCTATGTTAGAGCTAGTTCACTATGAAAGAACTAGCTCTTTTTTTAGACTTTTTTATAGATGCTCATATATAAGATTTAAAAGCGTTTGTTTGAGTTCATGAGTTTCTTTCAAAATTTTTTTAGCTTCTTGCTGGTATAAGTTTTTTTGATTTTCACTAGACAAACCAGGAATGTTAATTAAAACATTCATGAGCGCACCTTCGATACCACTAGACAAAGATAGAGCTGAAACACCTAAATCAGAAATCGTTTGCTTATTACCATATGCTAAGATGAAAGATAATCTTTCTAAAGCCTTAAAAGATATTTGCGCAACTCGATATGGAACCTTAATTGCCTCTAGTGTTGCATCCTGGATGGCTTGATTACGATGAGGATCATCTTTTGGTTGTTGGTAAGCAGTCATAATTAGATTAAATGCTTCAGTATCTTTATCGATTAACTGAATGAGTTCTTCTTTAATGACTAGAAGGTGATTTAAGTGTTCATTGAACTCATTTTGTATGTCTTGATCAAGCTTTAAGAACTTTTTCTTTCCAACACTTAGGTGACCTACCATTCTCGCGAGTGATACACCTAAAGTGGATAATAAAGCTGAAACAGATCCTCCACCAGGAGCTGGTTTCTGAGAATCAATTTCATTAATAAAATCAATAGTTTTTAAATCGATGAGTTTCATATGGTCTTCCTTTCTGTATTAGACTTAATGACATGCTTTCCTTTGACGATAACATCACTGATATGATTGATGCCAAAGTGATATAACATGTAGGATAAGTTGGGTATATCAAGTAATATTAAATCTGCATTTTTTCCTTTTTGAATTGAACCTTTTGTTTGATCTATACCTAAATGATAAGCTGCATTTAATGTTACTGCGTTAACGATTTCTTCAGGTTTTAGTTTTAGATGATTTGCAGCAAGCTGCATAATCAGTTGAAAGTTTTCTGTCGGACAGCTACCGGGATTATAGTCGCTAGAGATAGAAATCGCACAGCCATGATCGATCATTTTTCGCGCATTGGCGTAATTTTTATTTAAGTAAAAAGATGTACCAGGCAAAATATTACCAATAGTCATTGAGGATGCTAGTTTTTCAATGTCTACATCTTTAATTGCCATTAAATGATCAACAGAAGTTGCCTTCAAGTCAACTCCCAATCCAGTGCCACCAAGGGGATCGATTTCATCTGCATGAACTTTTATTTTAAATCCTAATGATTTTGCATGTTCTAATATATCTTTGGTTTCAGAGACACTAAAGACACCCGTTTCACAAAATACATCTACAAACTCAGCTAGGTTTTCTGTTTTAATCATTTCTAAATCGGCTTTGATCTGCTTGATGTACGCTTCTTTATTATTTTTAAATTCATTTGGGATTGCGTGTGCACCCATGTAAGTTGATATGATATCTATTGGGTGATGTTCATTTAGTGCATGAGCTACTTTCAATTGTTTGATTTCATGCTCTAAAGACAATCCATATCCGCTTTTTGCTTCTAAAGTAGTAACCCCATATTCTAAAAATCTATTTAATGATTGATAGGCTTGATGATAGAGATCATCAAATGAAGCTTTTCTTGTTTTATCGACAGTACCTAAAATACCACCACCTTGTTTTAATATATCAAGATAAGGGACATCTTGTCTAAGTTTTTCAAATTCATGCTCTCTAGATCCTGCATGAACTAAATGCGTATGTGAATCAATAAAGCCAGGTAAACATATCTTTTGTTGAGCATTTAGAATTGTAGTATCATCATCTTTTAAATGTTCGAAATCATGTGTTCCATAGTCAAGAATTTTGCCACTTTTTATTGCGATAAACGGCTGATCAACAACTTCTAAAACTGACATGTCACTTCCTTTAATAGGTGGTGTTTTTGTTGGGTTATAGAGTTTATTAATGTTAATAATAATTAAATCAGCTTTCATGATAAACCCTCGATGTGAAACTCGACAATCTTTGATGAATTGAAATCTCTAAAGCCTAAATATTGAATGGCATACTGAGTCATTTCATCTAGACTCATCTTTGAATCATATGCAATATTTTCCATATCTAGGTAATAACATAATGAACGATATATCGCGTCTTTAGGCACTAATCCAACAATCTCAGAGGAAACGACTTTTACTCCATATCTTAATGCTTCCATATGAATCATTTCATACATTCTATAGATTGGATTCTTTTTATAATCTAATATATTCATGGTTACTTGGGTATGATGTCTTTCTTCCAAATATGCAGGACCTGCTTGTATATATTGAAATCCACCACTCGATTTTCTGATGGTTTTTGCAAGTGTCTTTGCGATTTCAAGATCATTTGTATCAAGATCAATATTATAAGCGATCAATGGAAGTCTTGCGCCTATAGCGGTGACACCAAATGTATCATGTATCTTTGGATTTCCATAATCAGGAATCCATTTAGGATCTTTGATTTTTTCTTTCATGCCTTCAAATTCACCTTTTCTGATGTTAGGCAAACTCTCTCTATCAGGATGTGATGCTGCTTGTGCATATAAGAATATTGGTATGTCTAATGTTTCATTGACTTTTTTAGCAAGTATCTTTGCATAATCGACGCACTCATCAATTTTTATTCCAGAAATAGGGATAAATGGCACAACATCAACAGCACCCATTCTTGGGTGCTCCCCTTGGTGCTTGTTCATATCAATATGTTTTTTTGCTTGCTTAAAAAAATCAACAAGTGGATCAATCATATCATCAGGATTTCCAATAAGTGTAATGACTGTTCGATGATAGTCTTGATCAGGTTCATAACTTACAAGCTTAAATCCTTTTTTATCTTTTAGCGGTTCAATGATTTGATTTATTTTTTCTAAATCTCTACCTTCAGAGATATTGGGTACACATTGGACAATTTTTTTCATGATCAGATCCCTTTCTCTTTTAGTGTTTTGTTTAACAATGCTTCATCAGCTACATAAGGTATAGTAACTGTGGAATGATTACTTGTTTCATTAAATGTTTTTGTTGTTTCTAAAGCATGTTCATTAGTAGCCCAAGCCCGTCTTGATACACCAGCCATAACATCATAAAGCATTGCCCTTTTTAAAATTTCATCAACACGGTAAGAACCATCAAGCACCATACCATATCCACCATTAATGGATTTGCCGATACCGACGCCCCCGCCGTTATGAAGAGCAACTAAACTCATACCTCTAAGGGCATTACCTAAAGCAACATGTGTTGCCATATCCGCCATGATGTTTGATCCATCTTTTATGTTTGCTGTCTCTCTAAAAGGACTATCAGTACCACCGGTATCATGGTGATCTCTACCAAGCATGATTGGGCCTGTTTTTTTATCTCGAACGAGTTCATTAAATTTTAATGCTATATTTAATCTTCCATAGGCATCTTGATAAAGAATTCTGGCTTTTGTCCCTACAACAAGATTGTTTTGCTTTGCGTTTTTAATCCATAAGTAATTATCATTATCTTGAAATCTTCGTCTTGGATCAATGCATGACATTGCGACTTGATCAGTTAGGTCTAAATCTTTTTCTTTTCCAGATAAACATACCCATCTAAATGGACCATAACCATAATCGAAAAGTAGTGGTCCCATGAGATCTTCTACATACGATGGATATATAAAACCATCTAAATCATTTTCTTTGTTTTTACATATGTTTTTAATTCCAGAATCATAGAGTGCTTTCAAAAAACTATTACCATAATCAAAGAAATATGTACCTTGCTGAACTAAATTTTCTATTGCGTGATAGTGTCTATGGAGTGTTTGATCAACTTTTTGTTTAAATAAGTGTTTATCTGTCTTGAGCAAATCAGTTCTTTGTTCAAATGACATATCAACAGGACAATAACCGCCATCATAGACAGCGTGGCAGCTCGTTTGATCGCTCAATAAATCGATGTGAATATGATGTTTATAAGCATATTCCAATAGATCGACTATATTTCCGTGATAGGCAATCGCAATAGATAACCCTTTTTCTTGATGATCCTTAGCGATTTCAAATGCTTCTTTAGGGCTTCGAACAATGTTTGATACCCAAGATTGGTCATGACGCGTTTTAATTCTAGATAGATCAACTTCTGCAATAATGCCGACACCACCAGCGATTTTGATGGCCTTGCCTTGTGCACCACTCATTCCACCTAATCCAGATGACACGAATAACTTACCTTTAAGGTTCTCTTGTGAAGATAATCCAAGTTTAAGTCTACCTGCATTTAGTAAAGTAGAATAGGTGCCATGGACAATACCTTGGGGGCCAATATACATGAATCCACCCGCAGTCATCTGACCATAATTAGCAACACCTAAGGCTTGTGCTCGATTAAAATCGTCCATGTTATCATAAATACCAACCATAAGACCATTGGTTAAAACGATTCTAGGAGCTTCTTTATTAGACTTATATAACCCTAAAGGGTGACCAGAGAGAATTGAAAGTGTTTGATCATCTTCCAAAATTTCTAAGTATTTTTTGATAAGGTGATATTGCATCCAGTTTTGACAAACTTGACCAGTTTCTCCATATGTAACAAGTTCATAAGGATAAAGGGCAACATCAAAATCAAGATTGTTATCAATCATGACTTGAAATGCTTTACCTTCAAGTGTTTTTCCTGGGTAATGATCAACTGGAAGTCCTTTGATATTTCCTTTAGGACGGAAGCGGTACCCATAAATTCTTCCATGTGTTAATAATTCTTCTAAAAATTCAGGTGCTATCGTATCATGCCATTTTTTGGGAATATATCTTAGCGCATTTTTAAGTGCCAATTTTATCTCTTTATTGCTTAATGACATTTCTCTTTTTGGTGCTCTTCTAATACCTTCTTCAAATGTTGGATATTCTGGCAGAGTATCAAAGATATGTTCAAGTGTTATTTCACGCAAGCTCATCATCTCCTTTAAAAAGTAAGTTATATAAAGTATCATCATTTAACATATGTTCTGCTTTATGAATGTGTGGATACATCACTTCATCTGTCCTAATGAATGGGATTTGATTTGAAATAAAGTCAAAAGCGATTTTGGTTTTTTGACCTAAATGCTCTTTTCCTCTGAAATGTAATGCTTGGGAAGCAGTAAACATCTCTAAAGCAATGACTTTTCTAGTATTATCTAATATGGTTTTTGCTTTTCTTGCTGAAGTAGCACCCATGGATACATGATCTTCCTGGTTTGCAGAGGAAGGTATGGAATCAACTGATGCTGGATGTGCATACACTTTATTTTCACTAACAATAGATGCTGCAGCATATTGAACTATCATAAACCCTGAATTAACTCCAGAATGTGATGATAAAAAAGGAGGTAATCCATCATTTAATTTTGGATTAACAAGTCTTTCAATACGACGCTCACTGATGTTTGCAAGTTCTGAGATTGCCATACCCAAATAGTCGAAAGCTAAAGCTAAAGGTTGCCCGTGAAAGTTACCCGCACTAATCGCTTGTTTTTCGTCAATAAACAAAATGGGATTATCAGTCACAGAATTCATTTCAATATCAATGATGTTCTTCACATGGTAGAAAACATCAAGAGAAGCTCCATGAACTTGAGGAGCACATCTGATAGAGTAAGCATCTTGAACGCGTTTTGTACATTGATGAGTTATATTTTTACTATCTTTAAGTATTTCTTTTACATCATATGCAACCTCCATTTGTCCAAGATGTTTTCTAACATTTTGAATTTTTGGATCAAATGCATCTATAATAGATTCTAATGCTTCCATGGTGAGTGCCAATGATACATTAACAAATTTGAGTAGTTTAAAAGCATCATATAAAACTAAAGCTCCAATAGCTGTCATCGCTTGTGTTCCGTTAATTAAACTCAATCCTTCTTTTGGATGTAATTTATCAAGTGGCTTTATATGTGCTTTTTCAAGCGCGATACTTGCAGGCATACGCTCATTTTTATAATATACCTCACCAAGTCCTAAAAGCGGTAAACCCATATGTGCAAGAAGAGCTAAATCTCCACTTGCACCTAAACTACCCTGTTCAAAGATTACTGGTATGATGTTTTCGTTTAAAAATCGAACCATAAGCTCTATGGTTTCTAATCGTGTTCCACTATATCCTTTGATGAGTGCATTGATTCTTAGAGCTATCATAGCTCTAACGACTTCAATAGATAAAGGATCCCCCATAGAACATGCGTGACTTTTTAAGAGATTGACTTGTAGCTCTTCAAGCTTATCGTCTTCAATCTTAACATCTGCCAAGTGACCAAAACCTGTGTTAATGCCATAAATTGGTTTTTCTCTTTTTAAAAGCTCCTCGACTAAAGCAGAAGCCTTGTGAATGTCTTTAATACTTTCCTTTGAAATTGATACCTTCTCGTGATGTCTAGCAATAAAAACAAGATCATCTATTGTTAAATTTTGACCGTCTAATATTATCATGATTTGTCATTTTCCTTTCAAAAAATGTAAGCGCTTATATATATTTATTGTATCATATTTTTAAGCAAAGATATAGTCACTTATCAAGAGTATATTTACCTTTATTTAATTAAAATCTCATGTATAATAGAAGTAGGTGAGAATATGCGAATAATAGAGTCGAAAATGATAACAGAAGAAGTAAAAAGATTAGCACTTGATGCCAATTGTGATCTGGGCACTTCTTTTATTGATTTACTCAGGGAGAAAATTAAATCAGAAAAATCAAAAATTGGTCAAAACGTTTTAGAACAAATTGTGGAAAATGACGAAATTGCCAGATTGGAAAAAGCACCTATGTGTCAAGATACAGGTTTAGTAGTTTGTTTTGTTGAACTTGGTTATGATGTGCATTTAAAAGGTGACTTATATGAAGCGATTAATCAAGGTGTAAGAGAAGCTTATGATGAAGGCTTCTTTAGAAAGTCTATTGTAAGACATCCATTAGACCGCATCAATACAAATGATAATACACCAGCTATCATACATATCAAACTTGTTCCAGGAAATCAAATCAAAATCACTTTAGCTCCAAAAGGCGGAGGTAGTGAAAACATGAGTTTGGTAAAGATGCTTACACCTGCAGAAGGTATAGAAGGTATAAAAAAACTTGTACTGCATACGATTTTTTATGCTGGTGGAAAACCTTGTCCACCACTGATTGTGGGCATTGGTATTGGTGGGAACTTGGAAAAATCAGCTTTGATAGCAAAAGAAGCTATTTTAAGAGATGTCGAGGATGTTAATCCAGATCCAATGCTCAGAAAACTTGAATCTGAAATTTTAGATGAGATTAATCAACTTGGTGTAGGTCCTATGGGATTTGGAGGAACAACGACTGCACTTGCAGTTAAAATTAATGTTCATCCATGTCATATTGCATCATTGCCAGTAGCTATCAATCTACAATGTCACGCTTCAAGACATAAAACGGGGGTGATATGATGCACGTAAAAACGCCTATTTATGAAGAGACGATTAAACGGATGAAAGCAGGAGATATTGTATATATCTCAGGTACGATTTATACAGGTAGAGACCAAGCACATAAAAAAATGGTCGAAGCTTTAGAAAAGAATGAACCATTACCTTTTGATTTTGTTGGACAAGTTATTTATTATGTAGGACCAACGCCAGCAAAAATTGGACAACCTATAGGGTCATGTGGACCAACGTCTAGTTATCGTATGGATCCTTTTGCCAAACCACTGATGGAAAAAGGATTAAAAGTTATGATAGGTAAAGGAGATAGAAGTGATGCGTTCATAGAAGAAATGATTGAGCAAAAGGGTGTATATCTTCAAGCTGTCGGTGGTGCTGGAGCATTGTTATCAAAAAAAGTGCTTAAAAGTGAAGTTATTGCTTACCCTGAGTTAGGACCAGAAGCGATTCACAAGCTAGAGGTAAAAGATTTTCCAGTGATTGTTACCTATGATATATATGGTGGAAATCTTGTTAAAGATGAAGTGAACAAATACAAAACTATAGAATTATAGCACGAATAAAGGCTTGGAGATTCCAAGCCTTTATGTATAAAATAAGCTAAATTGATGTATAAACTGAAAGACAATGAATAAATCTGCAGAACCACCGAAACTTATGTTATGTTTGATACAATAATTTGTGAAGTCTTTAATGTCTTTATCGATATAAGGGTTAACTTGGGACGACATAGCTTTAAAATGTTGATAGTTTTCAAGCGAACCTGAGCGATTGAGCAGCACGGTATCTTCACTGTGAATCATGAAAAACAATAATATGTGATGATAGTTCTTTGGATCTAGTATGTCGATATATTTAAAATAGTTAAAAGCTTTCTTAACAGTTGGAAGTCCATTAAAAACTTCACCTCTAATGCCTTTGATTTGATAGGTTTTAAAAGCATTGATACCCGCTGTCATTATGTTTGACTTAAAGTCATCTAAAACATGGAAGGATAGTTCCTTTATTCTTTGATAGATATCAGACGAGGGCTTACTGTTTTTAATGATATGTCCAATGGATAGAAGCACAAAACCCAATATATATATTAATCCTTTATATGTGTTGACATCATTTGTAAAAAGATACATTTCCTTTTCTGCTTGCCTACCTATGTGATTTGCTTTATCAAATAAGTTTGGGTCATCATCAAAGATCATACCTAGCTCAAATATTTCAAGAAAATAAGGCATCAAAATATCAATGGATTGATACATAAGTTTGTAGTTCATATCTGGATGTGATCCTGAAGATGTTGGTGTTACAAGTCCGAACTTAGGATCTAAGTTAAGTTCGTTTAACATTGCTTGTTTAATAAAATGAGATATTTCTTTTTTTAAAAATTCTACAATTGAGATATCTATATGTAACAACAGTTCTTCCAAGGTATGTGTTTGCTCTCGCATACAAGCAATTGCTGGTTTTTCACACAACATGCAGGTTCGTAAAGGTAAATTAAAATCTTCTCTTGAAACAAGTTTTTGATCTTGATATAAATCTAAATCTATGAGCCTACCTAAAGGGTGACTTGTTTCTATATCAATCAGAGTATCTTTTATTTCTTCCAATTGGTCTGCTTGTATTGCATAAACATAATAGGGCCCATCAAAGCCCTTTTTAAATGTTTTATAGATGACTTTAAATTGATTTTCTATCAACCCGTGAAATATATTCAAAAGAAAAAAACTTGAGTATCTTTCTTTATTTTGCCCTGGTGTGTTTGACTTTATAAGAATAAGGGTTTTATAATTTTTTGAGATGCTTTTGATATGTTCAAATCGTTCTTCTCGAGCTTTTAAAATATGATCATTCATTGAATAATTCTCTTCCTTTTTTTGATATCAAAAATTTATAGGTAGCTTTTGGAACTATTGATTTAATCATATCATATTTTTTTTCGGTTGCAAGTTTTCTAACATAAGAAGCACTTATCACATTGTTCTCATAAGTTTTTCTTGGAATGACAATTAATTGATCTTTTAGCATTTCTTTCATTTTTAAGTTGTAGAATCTTGTTAGCTCATCTATAGGTTCTTCACCCACATGACGTTTATCGATTTGAAAGATGGGCATAAAGTAAGTTTTAAAAATAGAAACATCAAGTTCTGTGTATACATCCATTTTTTGTTTTTCTTTCAAAAAATATGTAGGAAAAGTTGCTCTTGAAATCATATAGTTTGTAGAAGGCAAGATATAAACGTGACTTAAATGTTTAATTGCTTTTTTTAGTATTGATAATCTTGTCTCATAACTCAATAAAGAAGCATCTGTTTCAACTAAAAATATAATGATATCGTCATGTATTTTTGATGTCTCTTCAATTAAGTATAGATGTCCTAAAGTCATTGGATTTAAGTTCATAACAATACAACCCCTTGATCCTTTTTTAGCAGGAAGAGATTGACTCAATTCAGTTAACGCTTTATGGATGCCATCTTTATTATTCTCGAAAAGAATAATGTCTTTTGTTTCCATAATTTTATTAAAATTATAGTTCGAAAAGATGTCTTTGTTTTCTGGTTTAGTAAATAAGAAGTAATGATTGATGTCGTGTGCTTCTAAATAAAAGAGTAAGTGTGATAATATTTTAGAGCTGATGTTTTGCGATTGATAATTTGGATCAACTGCAATCATTTTAATCACGTTATGGTCGATAGAACCAGTAGCAATCAATTTGTTTTTATCGTATAACCCAATTGTTTTAGTGACTGAGGATTCATAGATTAAATTGTTTTTTTCAAGGAGCTCTTTGACTTCACCAATTTCTGAGTCTAAAAGTATATCCCTAATCATATAATCCATCATTTGTGGTCTACCTCATATATAGAATCAATGATTGATCCATCTCTATATCGAATGAGCCCAATAATTCGTTCTTTATGTTTAATGGGTTCAGGTTTATATGTTATATCGAGAGCTTTTTGATAAAGCGATTCAATAGGCGTGATGTTTAGCAAACTATCTTTTAATTTTTCCAGCAAGTCTTTTCTTCTTGGGTTGACTGCTATACCTCTTTCAGTGACGACTATATCAACACTAGTTCCAGGTGTAGAAATTGTTTCTACATGGTCTTTGATAAAAGGTATTCTCGATTTAACAAGGTTTGTCGTTATGATTGTTAGCTTTGATTCATAAGCAGTATCACTGTGACCTCCACTACCACCCATGAGTTTGTGGGTAGAAGAAGTAGTGACATTCACATTGAAATTTAAATCAACTTCGGTTGCACCTAAGATGACAATATCTAGTTTGCTTGCGATGTTATCTTTATAAAATGGATTTGCATATTGTGAAGCATCCATGAGATGATGGTGCTTGTTTTTCTTATATGACTCTACCGCTTCTAAATCAAATGATTGTACATCATAAAGGTCATCGAATAACTGATCTTCAAACATAGAAGTAAGACTTTTAGTTATTCCACCACTTGCGAACGAACCTTTTATATTTTGTTTGACCATTTCGCCTTTTAAAAAATGAGATACTGCGATTGATGTTGAACCAGCTCCTGTTTGGAAGCTTAAGCCATCTTTAATCAGTCCTAACTCTTTAACAAGATTTACTGTGTCTTTCGCTATTTTTAATTGGATAGGGTCTTTGGTCATTTGGGTTGTCCCTGATTCAATTCCAGTTGATAAACCAATTTGACTGACTTTTATGATATAGTCTACAAACGAATGGTCAATATCATTCGATGAAAGTTTATCTAAAATAGTATCAGTAACAATGACTTTATGTTTTGCATAATATAAATCTGGATATATATATCCCAGTGGACCGCAAGGATTTGGCCCATCAATGCCATTTGCATTACCATGTTTATCTGCTGCACTTGCAGCAATAAAGCAAACATCAATGTTAATATCTCCCGTTTCTATTGCTCTTGCTCTACCACCATGGGTATCCATAATTAGTAAATCTTTCATGTGTCCATAACTTATTGTATCAGCCACATCTCCACTGATATAGTTTGTATATATGGATGTGATGTGTTTGTTTTTAATAAGATCACTTAAAGGCTTATGCACTGGGAAAATAGAACTTGGTGCAAATGTCATATTTTTTAATCCACGTTTTTTAATTTCTTCAGCAACCATATTTACTAACAAATCACCATTTCTATAATGATGGTGGAATGATAAAGTCATACCATCTTTGATCGGTATGATGTCAAATATAGCAGAAATAGAAGCTAACATTTGAGCTTCTTTTTTTGCGTATACCTTTTCGATTTTTTGGTAGACTTCTTGTTTAAAATGATCGTCAGATACAAAAGGTTTATATCCATTTGGAATCATTCTTTGAACACCGTTTTTAATCAACGTTATCATTCCTTTGACGCTTTAATGATTTGAAGGGCTCTATCGATGATTGGTTTATCAACCATTTTTCCGTCGACTGAAAAAGCTCCAAGTCCTTCTCGATCAGCTTGTTCTTTTGCGAGTAAAATTTTTTGTGCGAATAATATATCCTCTTGAGATGGTCTAAAAAGATGATTGACAGATTCAATTTGGTTCGGATGTATACATGCTTTTGCGTTCATACCGAGTTGTTTTGCATATTCAATATCCTTGTTTAGTCCATCAATATCATTTGTATCAGTAAAGGGTGTGTCAATGGCATCAATACCCATGGATTTTGCAGCGTAGATAACCATGTTTCTAGCAAATTCGATTTCTTTTCCCTCAAGTGTTCTACGAACACCTAGATATGTAGACAAATCTTCAGCACCCAATAGTAATCCATTTACTCTTGGTTGTTTTGCAATAGATAGAGCATTTAAGATGGATTCAGGTGTTTCAATTAAAGCAATTACTTGAATTTTGTGAGTGAGCCTATATTTTTTTTCTAAAGTAGAAAGTTTTTTATCAAGCAATTTTAATACATCAGTGTCTGCTTTAGGTAAACAAACTGTATCGATTTGCTCGCACATGATGAGATCTAGATCGTTGATCTCATTAATTCTTACAATTTTTTCAATATTTTTTAAATGAAAATGTTTGAAAAAAGAAGCAAGTAAGTCCATTGCTGCATCTTTTTCTGTGAGTGCCACACCATCTTCTAAATCGAAAATGATACCGTCAGCATCAAAAATATCAACATTTTGTAGCATGCCTGGATGATTCGCTGGGATAAATAATAAACTTTTTCTCATTTCAAACACCTAACCTTTTAATCGCTGTTTTGATTCTAGCGATGATTGTATAATCTAGTGCGCCTTTATCTTTAATATAAACATGGATGTTGGATATGTTTAAAGAAGATAATGTTTCTAAAGCAACTTTTTCAATTTGTTTTCCAAATTGCTCTTTAACAACACTATCAATTTCAATAGTAATACCTTCGCTTTTTTTAACTGTTACTATACAATCATTAGATTCGTATGTTCCAGCTGTAGCAGAATTTTTCAGATTGATCACCTATCTTTTGATTTTTGAAAGTGAAAGTACTCTTTCCATTTCATTTTTTACAATCATATAGCCACCATCGACGTCCATACCTGGTTTTGCTAAACACACATCAGCACCAGCACCAATCGCTACATGGGTTGTAGCAATTGCAGATAAATTCGTTTCATTACATGTACCACCACAATATGCACCTATGCCTTTTTCTTTACAATAAAGAATAGCTTCAGCGATATGATGTAGACCACCTAAATCAGGTGTTTTGATTTGCAATACATGACCAGCTTTATGATCAGCAAAATATTTAATATCATCTAAATTATTACACCACTCATCAGCAACGATTTCGATATTGATATTTTGCTCTTCTAAAAGTTCTCTTAATTTTTTTAGCATCAACATAGTATCTTCACGATTGCCTTGATCAAATGGACCTTCTAAACGTAGTTTAAAAGGAGAAGCAGCTTCTTCAAGATCTCTACAATATGATACGATCTGATCAAGGTCATCATTAAACGCTATACCAATGGTTCCATAAACATCAATATGAAGAATTGGGCTATAATCGTCTTTGATTCTTTGGGTGATGATTCTGTTTTTCAACCATTCAATATAAGCAATCAGTTTTTCACCATGATAGCCTAGTTTCTCTTTGACGTTATTGATTAACGCATGAGGAAGTGAATCAACTTCTTTTAGAATCATTTTGTCAACGTTAGTATATCTGTCATCACCTGTTTGTGCAAATATTGGAATTGAGGCTAAAGTTTTTAAATTTGGATTATATTCATTTCTAATCACTTCTGCCATCGTTATTTTTTCTTTTAAAGATACTGCAGAAAGTAAGGCTTGTGAAACACCATATCGAATTGCAGTATGCAATCTTTTGCCTTCAATTTTTAGTAGATCAAAAGCATTTGCCATATCTTTAAAAGTTGTGATTTCTTGGTCAAGCAAAAATGGTTTTATATGCTTTTCCATAAAAGGAATATAAGTGTCAGCTAAAAACAATGGATCTCTGCCTCCAGCACCACTATACTGTACGGCTGCACAATCACCGATTGCAACTGATCCATCATCCAAGATAAGTTGAATGGATATAGCCTCACCAGGAACTCTTATTTTCTCAAAACCATCTGTTAAAGGTTCTCCAACATATAAGAAACCATCATGGATGGCATCCTTTTTGATGGCTTTTTGATCGTCAAAATAAAATCCTGTATAAGATTTTGTAAATATAACCTCTTTTATCTTCATTTTAATCTTCCAATTAGATGTCCCATGCCAACTGCGTATACATCATCAACAGTCATTTGGAAATCTAATGCTCTTTGTTCCTGAGTAGCCCTTTCTAGTAATTTTTCTTTGTGGAACCTTTTGATTTCTTCAGACATACCTAAATGTCCAAACTCTAATATTCTTATACAACCCTCATTATCTCTTGCAGGTAAAATTTCACCATGTGTTTGCTTACTTGGTGCAAACGGTACATCGATAATACCATATTCAAAAGCTTTAATAACACCAACTGCAACATCACCCATACCTAAATCAATAACTTTATCCATCAGGCAAGTCACTTCTTTACGAATCATTTCTTTTTCGACTTTCAGTTTTTCTGAATCAGGATAAGATTGATCTTTTAAAAGGTTAACGACAACTTTTGAAGCTTTGATACCAGCAGCGTTCATTTCTTTGGTTGGAACGCCAATGGATTCAACAGGAGTTTTGGTGATCATCTTGGTTGCTTTTGATAAAGCAGCAACTGTTGATGCCATTGAAATTAAACCAAAAGCTTCAGATTCATCTTGTGGAAATCCGCCCATCCATTGATGAAAGACAGTTGTTACATGCATATTTTTATGTCCAAAAGTAAACAAGTAATACTCAGTTAACTCTTTTAGCATTTGCATAGCCGCGACATCTTGTGTCACATTGCCACACTGACCATAACCCACTGTGATGTGTTTAACACCTTGAGTTGCAGCTAAAATACTTTCAATAATACCAATAGTAATCGCGATAGAAGGAGGTACTAAAGTACCAGTTAATGGACCGAAGGGTTCTCTATTAATGTGGATGCCTTGTTCCTCGTAATAACCAACTAAACGATCACAATATTGCCAGTAGTAGATGGAGTCAGATAATGAGATATTCTTGGCATATGGAATATTATAAGATATTCCTCCACCTTCATTTGAAGTCCATCCAGCAGCATGTATAATTTCAGATAATAATCTTGCATCTGGTGTTCCATGTCTTGCTTGTAGAGGTACATGCAGATGATCTAATAGTTTTTTACAACCTGAAACACCATGATTTACAGCAGGGAAACCATTAAGAAGTGAACGACCTTCACGTTTGCTGATTTCTATACCTTCCTCAGCTTCTTGATGTCTGTTATGTCTTGTATAAGAGTCTATGGTTGCTGGCAAAAAATCAGCTCCAGCTTTTTCAAGATGACTTAATAGTTCAATCATACCCTCAACTGTTGCAACTCCAGCTCTTGGTTGAACATACGTTCTTTGTTCTTTTTCAGCCTTTAATAATTTTAACGCAAAATTTTTATGATCAGGAACAGCCTTTAGTGTTTTTACCGCTTGTTCTAAATCAAGCATAGGATCTTGACCAGTTGGCCATGATGATAACACTTCTTTTCTAACTTCCAAAAATTTTTCAAGTGACCATTTTTTATTTCTAACTTGCATGATAGGCTCCTATAGTTTAACCATGTATTTTTTCATAATTCTAAGTGCAATTTCTGGATGGTCCATAGATAATAAACCCATAGCAGATAAGATATAGGTTTTATCAAGTAAATATTCTGGATTCTGTGGACGTAGCTCCATCGGTTTGCTAGCCATTTTTACGCCATTTTTTAAGATTGCGACCGGATCTTTACTGCTAATTACTACGCCACCGGTCCCAATAAAATAGTTTGTTTGAGTTAAATCTTTTCCAACTTGGTAGTACATAACACCCATCGGTGTATAAACACCTTTTAAGGTACCAACATGTCTTGATGTCGCTACATCGATGCATTTACCTGCAAAAATATCATCTGCAATATAATCTTCATCGGTAGACGATATAAATTCAATATCATCATGACGTTTATGAGCTTCAGCCTCAATGTCCACATTTCGAGATTTCCAATGGCTTATTTCAGACGCAGTAAAAGATTGAAGGATACCTAGTGATGAGTATCTCATGCCTAAATCACCTTCAACCGTACGTTTAGCATAGGGCTCTTCTAAACCAGATAAAATTGCATTCATTTGTGTAGGTAAACCAGAACTCATTGAGTAAATATCAGTCGTAGCTCCCCCAACATCTGCAAGCATCAAATCACCTAAACCAGGTTCATCTCCGAAACCGGTTGATAATAACTCTGCAGCCATTAAAACAGCATTTGGTGTAGGAAGTACAACTTCACCAACGAGTTTTTCGACTTTTTTTATACCTTTAGCTTCAATAATATTTTTAACGAATATATCTTTGATTGTGTCCTTTGCACTATTGATGTTTAAGACATTAAGTCTAGGCATGACATTTTCACAAATATAAAACTCTTTATTTGCTTTTTTAAGAATTTCTTCAATCTCATCAGTAGCATCTTTGTTTCCAGCAAAAACAATAGGTGCCTTAATGTCTGATTTAGCTAGTTGCTTAGCATTGTGAATGACACATTCTTTATTGCCACCATTTGCTCCGCCAGCAAGTAGGATAATATCGATATTTTTATTCTTAATTTCTTCAACTTCGTGAAGGTTAATGTTGTGTGATAAAATGAGTTCAACTTTTGCGCCAGCACCAAGACATACTCTTCTTGCTGCTTCAGTAGTTAACTCTTCAACAAGACCTATAGCAACCATCTTAAGTCCACCAGCAGCAGAAGAACATGCTGTGATTTTATCAAACTTAATTTCATAACCGATTTTTGCATGAAGTCTTTCTAAAGCTTTTTGATATCCAATAATGATATCCTTTTCAACAGTAGTAATTGCTTTTGCAGTCGCGATGATTTCTTCCTTATCTAAATCAACAGCTGTTAGCTTGGTAAAGGTAGAACCAAAATCGACAAGCAAATATGTTTTCATCAAATGCCCCCTAAGTCTAATTTGATTGTATCTAGTACGTCATCAATTTTTACACCAGGTGGATAGACTCTATTGAAACCCATGTTTTTGAATCTGCTTTCAACCTCATCAAAATCTTGTTTTCCAACGACAATATTCCCGCCAACATAAAGCAAAATATGATCTAACCCAGCTTCTTCACATTTTTCTCTCATGCCACGACAATCTAGTTCGCCATGACCATATAAAGACGATACTAAAATTAAAGAAGCCGATGTCTCTATAGCTGCGTTTATAAAATCTTCTTGAGATGACAATACACCTACATTTACAACATTAAAACCCTCTTTTGTAAGTGTGTACTCAATGATCTTATTGCCTACAGCGTGAACATCAGCTCCGATAACTCCGATTACGATAGTTTTCATTACTTCCTCCGGTATGGATTTATAGAAAATTTTTATAATATATAAAAACGCTTACATACACTTGTATTCTAAAACATTTTATACGAAAAAACAACAGTAAAAAGCCTTTTTTCATATTTTTTTCATAAAAATATGTCAATTTAATAAATATGAAAAGAAATATCAAGAATGTAAGAAAAACTGTAGTCTTTCATTTGTTTTCATTATAAAAAAAATGACTTTAAAAAAGTCATTTTTAAGTAAATTATCTGTGTTTTAAATGTGGGAATAAGATGACATCTCTGATGTTTGGTGTGTTTGTTAATAACATAATGAATCGATCGATACCAATACCGATACCACCAGTAGGAGGCATACCATATTCTAATGCTTCAACAAAATCAATATCCATTTCTGTCGCTTCATCATTTCCTAAATCTTTTTCTTTTAATTGGTTTTCAAATCTTTCTTTTTGATCGATTGGATCATTGAGTTCACTAAATGCATTTGCATATTCACTTCTCATGATGAATAATTCAAAACGATCAGTAAATCTTGGATCTTCAGCATTCTTTTTCGCGAGTGGAGAAATTTCAATTGGATGACCATAAACAATTGTTGGTTGAATGATCTTGTCTTCTACGTAATGTTCAAAGAAAGCTTCAACAATATGACCATAACTAAAATGCTTTTCAACGTGGATGCCATGCTCTTTTGCAACTGCTTTTGCTTCATCTAAAGTCATTTGTTGCCAGAAGTCAACACCAGAAATTTCTTTAACTGCATCAACCATATGCCAACGTTTCCAAGGTGCTTGCATATGAATGATTTCATCTTGATAAGAAATATCATATGATCCTAAAATTTCTTTAGTTACTGTTGATAGACAACCTTCAACTAAGTCCATCATATCTTCCATATCTGCATAAGCAAGATATGCTTCAATCGTTGTGAATTCTGGATTATGCTTAGCATCCATACCTTCATTTCTAAATAATCTACCGATTTCATAAACTGCTTCAAGACCACCAACGATTAAGCGTTTAAGCGGAAGTTCTGTTGCAATTCTTAAATAGAAATCCATATCTAATGCATTATGGTGAGTCACAAATGGACGTGCAGCAGCACCACCTAAAATGGACTGAAGCACTGGAGTTTCAACTTCGATAAACCCTCTTGAATCAAAATAGTTTTGAATCGCTCTAATAATTTTTGGACGAGTCATTGCAACTTTTCTTGCATCTTCATTAACGATTAAATCCACATAACGTCTACGTCTTGATTCCTCTTTGTCTTGAAGACCATGGAATTTATCAGGAAGTGGGCGTAAAGCTTTTGTTAAGTGTGTGTATTCTGAAGCTTTAACAGTGAGTTCATTGGTTTTTGTTCTAAAAAGAACACCTTTGATACCAACAATGTCTCCTAAATCAGCTTGTTTAAAAAGCTTGTAGCTTTCTTCACCAATTTGATCTTGTCGTACGTAGACTTGGATTTGTCCATCACGGTCTTTAAGGTGCATAAATCCTGCTTTGCCTTGACCTCTTTTAAGGATAATACGACCTGCTATAGATACTTCTATATGTTTTTCTTCTAGTTGATCATGATCAAATGGTTCATATGTGTCATGAATCGTTTTTGCATCATGTGTTCTTATATATTTTTGACCAAAGGGCTCAACCCCCATGTCTTTTAATTCTTGTGCTTTTTGTCTACGCACAAGTTGTTGTTCATTGATATCATCTGGATACATATTCTAATCCTCCTAATCCTTGATATTATATCATAGAAAAAGCCATAATTAAATATTATGGCCTTTTTTCTTCACTTAAAAGTTCATACATCAATTCATCCTTTTTAGGTGTTAAACTTGTTATTTTAACTTTGATTATTTTTAATCCTAAGTGAAGTGTTATGATGTCATTTTCTTTAACTGTAGAAGAAGGTTTTGCGATTTTATCGTTTATTTCTACTTTATCTTTAGTTGCAGCTTCTTTAGCTACAGTTCTGCGTTTAATGAGTCTAGCAACTTTTAAATACTTATCAAGACGCATTTTCTGAGTTACCGTTTTTTTCTTTCCACCATGAAAGTTCGCCTGTACTCACTATTTCTTCAATATCAGCTTTAGTCAATGTTTCAACTTCAATCAAATAATGGGCAATTTTATCTAATAATTCACGGTTTTCAGTGATAATTTCTGTAGCTTTGTTAAAGCATGATGTGATGATATGTCTTACCTCTGAATCAATTTCGTGTGCGACTTGATCAGAGAAGTTTTTTTCCTTAAAGTAATCTCTACCTAAGAAGACATTACCACTACCAGTTTCATATTGTACTGGACCTAAGTCACTCATACCATATTCTGTAACCATCGCTCTAGCGATTTTTGTTGCGATTTGGAAGTCGTTATAAGCACCAGTGGTTACTGTATCAAATACGATTTCTTCAGCAACTCTACCACCGAGATAACTTGTTATTTTTGCAAGCAACGATTTCTTGGTTTCTAAGAATTTTTCTTCAGCTGGTGTCATTAAATTATACCCACCAGCTTGACCTCTAGGAATAATGGTCACTTTTTGAACAACATTGGCATCTTCAAGCTTTAACCCAATAATTGCATGTCCAGCTTCATGATAAGCAACTGTTTTCTTTTCGGATACAGAGTATTTTCTGCTCTTTTTAGCAGGTCCCATCATCACACGGTCAATCGCTTCATCTAAATCTTGTTCAGATATTAAAGTTCTATTGTCGCGTGCTGCAAGTAGCGCTGCCTCATTCAGTAAGTTTTCAATATCTGCTCCAGAGAATCCTGGAATACGATTTGCAAATTCATCTAAATTAATCTTTGGATCCATTTTTTTATTTCTAGCATGTACTTTTAAAATTGCTGCGCGTCCTCTCATGTCAGGAAGTGAGATCGTGATTTGACGATCGAAACGACCTGGACGAAGAAGTGCTGGGTCTAATACATCTGGACGGTTGGTTGCTGCCATGATAATGATACCCATGTTTCCAGTAAATCCATCCATTTCGACTAATAATTGGTTAAGTGTTTGCTCTCTTTCGTCATGTCCACCACCAAGTCCAGCGCCACGTTGACGACCAACTGCATCGATTTCGTCGATAAAGATGATACATGGTGAGTTTTCTTTTGCAACTTTGAATAAGTCACGTACACGAGATGCACCAACACCAACAAACATTTCAACAAAGTCAGAACCAGAAATTGAGAAGAAAGGAACATTTGCTTCCCCAGCTACTGCTTTAGCAAGTAGTGTTTTACCTGTGCCTGGGGCACCGACAAGAAGTACACCTTTAGGTATTCTAGCACCCATATCCACATATTTTTTAGGAGTTTTAAGGAAGTCAATAAGTTCTTCCATCTCTTCTTTTTCTTCTTCAACACCAGCGACATCTTTAAATGTGACTGTTTTTTCACGATTTAATTTAGCTCTATTTTTAGCAAAATCAAATGCTCTATTGTTTTGATTGTTTGCATTTCTAAAAATGATAAATAATACGACTACAAATAAGATCAGTGGAGCTAAGTTAATCAGTATACTCCAGAAGGTGATACCTGATTTCTCAACGATTTGTGTGTCTCCACCATAGGCTTCAACGATTTCTAATATACCTTGAGCTTGATCGATACGCATGACGCGTTCGAACATAAGAATGTTGTCATAGCTTGTCACATATTGTTCGTAAATGATACCTCGAACGATTACCAAGTCGTAATTATCTCCACCGATGAGTTCATACTCTATGGATTCGATATGTCCTGCATTTGCTGCAGCTTCAATTTCACTCGCTGTTAAATCATTAACTTGGCCGGTAAAAGCATCTCTTAAAAATAAGAAAATACCAATCACAATAATTAATGTAAATATCATAATGATATAATCTGGTTTTTTTCTCATATCTGGTTTTCTTGTAGGTCTTTTTGGATTTTGGTTCATATAGCCACCCCTTTACTCGCTTTCTTCAGATGTATAAACTTCTGGTTTTAATACACCAACAAAAGGTAGATTTCTATAATACTCATTGTAGTCTAATCCATAGCCTACAACGAATAATTTTGGAATCGTTTTACCCACATACTTAGGCACGTAAGGTTTCACTCTACCTTCTGGTTTATCTAATAGGGTTACGATTTCAACTGAAAGCGCACCTCTATGTTTTAATAATTCTACAATAGTCACAATTGTGTTTCCTGTATCTACGATATCTTCAACGATAAGTACATGACGATCTTTTACGGAGATATCTAAATCCATTTTAATTTTTACGTCACCAGATGAACTAATACCACCATGATAACTACTTACTGACATGTAAGCCATATCAACTTTTAATTCTATTTTTTTAGATAGATCAGACATAAAAGGAACACACCCTTTTAAAAGTCCAATCAAAATTGGATTTTTATCTTTATAGTCATGTGTTAAAGTTTGACCTAAGTTGGTACAAATTTTATCGATTTCTTGTTCAGATACTAAAATTTCTGAAATGTCATTATGCATGCTTAGTCTCCTTTAGTTTTAAGTAAACAATTTTTTCATTTCCTAGCGTTTGGTTCATATATAAATCTTGAACCCAAAGTATGTTATCTTCATTATCTGTTAATACCCATAATTGATGGCGTTTATCCATGGGTATTTTTTTATCAATGAGTAAATCCTTTAACTTTTTATGTCCAAAACTATAGGCTAGTTTATCACCGTTTTGACGATGTCTAATCCATAACGGAAACGCTAATTTATTATAACATAATTTTTCTAAATCTTCAGTAGGAGTGTTTGAATTATCTAAAAATGTGAAAATTACGTTATTTGTTAGTTTTGTTTCCCCTAGTTTCACTTCAAATTTCACATTTTTCTCAATTTTTTTTAGTTTTACATATGATTTATCATATGCTTTTACAAACTGGTATTGATGAGATAAATCAATGACTTGATTTGGTTTCTCATTTAAAATCATTTTTTTAATGGATATAATGATCTCATAAGAGGTGTTAATTTGCTTGTTTTCAAGTAAGTAAGCAATCATATCTTCTTGTATTGCAGGGTCATAGTTTTTAAACTTAGAAACCTCAATCTCGTCTTTTTTGTCTAATAAACCGAGTGTGGTATTTCTAATAAATTGAAAAGCTTTTGTTACTTGGTGATGATAGTTCTTTGCTTGCGATAATAAGTTTAAATTTTCTTGTTTCATGATTGGAATAATTGCGTGTCTATATCTATTTCTTAAATAATAATTTTCTTCATTTGACTCATCATTTAAGTAAGGGATATTATGTTTTGAAACATAATCTAAAATCTCATTTTTAGAAATATACAACAAAGGTTTTACATAAGTAATACCTTTTTTTGTATGTGATAATTGCATACCTGCATAACCCAATAAATTTGATCCTCTGGTTAACTTTATCAATATGTTTTCAAGAAGATCATCAAGATGATGAGCTGTTAGTATATATCTTGCTTTAGCAACTTTAGCAACATCCTTTAAATAATGTAATCTAAGCATATGTGCTTGATGATGAAAATTCCCCTCATCAACTTCGACTAAATAGTAATGGAAAGGAATATCATGAGTTTCACAGTAGGATCTTACCAAATCAGCTTCAATTTTTGATTGTTGTCTTTTCATATGGTTAAAGTGGACAACTTCAATCATGTATGGACTATCTTTGAATATCGATAGTAACATCATTGAATCTGCACCACCGCTTACAGATATGATTAACTTGGATTTTTTTTGGATTTTCAACTCGATTTGTAATAAATCAATTATATCAGTCATGATGGCACCTCCAATATAATTACATTATATCATGGTTTGTTTGATTGGACATTTTCAGGTGATAAGAAACTAAAGATATGATATAATAAGTTTTGAGTTTTAAAAAGACGCTACGAAAGGAGAAAATACATATTAAAAATGTATTAAATTTCTATGATTATTTTAGCAAGTAGTTCTCCAAGACGATCAAAACTATTAAAAGATGCTGGATTAACATTTAAAGTTGTTTCTAGTGATATTGAAGAAATCTATGATGAAAAGTTAGAACCGAAAGAAATTGCAATGTATTTAGCTGAGTTAAAAGCTAAACATGTTGCTAAAAAGTATTCAAGTGATGTTGTTTTAGGTGCAGACACAATCGTTGTTTACAATGGAGAAATATTAGGCAAGCCACAAGATGAAAATGATGCGATGAGAATACTATCGATGTTATCCAATCAATGCCATGATGTCTATACTGGAGTGTCGATGATTAAAGGGAATCATGTAGAAACATTTTTTAGTCAAACCAAGGTTTGTATGAGACCACTGAGTAAACTTGAAATCGAAGCATATATAAAAACAGGAGAACCAATGGATAAGGCTGGTGCATACGGTATCCAAGGAGATGGTGGAGCATTAGTTGAGAAGTACGAAGGTGATTTCTTTACAATTATGGGTTTGCCCTTAAAAGAAGTTTTAAATAAGTTAAAAAAGTTCGAAATATAAATGAAGCTTTTGTACAATCATGTATAAAGGCTTTTTATTTTTGGGAAATAGGCTTATAATAAGATTAACAAAACCTTACATTAAGAGGTGATTTCATGGCACTCAACCAAGATGTTGTCGTTTATCAAATTTACCCAAGAAGTTTTAAAGATAGCAATGGGGATGGTATTGGTGATATACAAGGTATTATTTCAAAGCTAGATTATATCAAGTCTCTAGGCGTTGATGTTTTGTGGTTATCGCCTGTTTATCAATCACCAAATGATGATAATGGATATGACATCAGCGATTATAAAAACATTAATCCTGAATATGGCACAATGATGGATATGCATAAACTCATCATTGAAGCGGGATTACGTGGTATCAAGATTATCATGGATTTAGTAATCAATCATACATCAGATGAGCATGAATGGTTTATTAAAAGCAAAGCAAAAGATCCAAAGTATAGGGATTATTATATTTGGAAAGATAAGCCCAATAATTGGACGAGTTTTTTTGGTGGAAAAGCTTGGACTAAAGTAGACGATAGTTATTATCTTCATTTGTTTAGCAAAAAACAGCCCGATTTAAACTGGAAAAATCCTGATGTTATGGACGAAATTAAAGATGTTATGAAGTTTTGGCTAGATAAAGGGATTTATGGATTTAGATGTGATGTGATAAACATTATTTTTAAGTCGAGTTTAAAAAATGGGAAGAAAAGACTTGTGCTTATAGGAAAAGAACATTACCATCAACAAGATGGTATGCATGTTATCCTTAAAAAACTTAGAAAAGATATATTAAACCATTATGAAACGTTTACTGTTGGTGAAACAGTTATGGTTACACCTAAACAAGCCAATGATTTAATTATGCCAGTAAGAGAAGAGTTGGATATGGTGTTTAGTTTTGCACATATGGAAGTTGATCAAATCAATAATAAATGGTTTAAGAGAAAATTTAAACCAATTAAGCTCGTGAGAACTCTTACCAAATGGCAAAATGAAGTTTATTGGAATGCTAATTATTTCGAAAATCATGATCAACCAAGAAGTGTATCAAGATTTGGAAATGACAAAGAGTTCCACGATGAAAGTTCAAAAATGTTAGGGACTCTACTTTTTGGTTTAAAAGGGACTCCATACATTTATCAAGGACAAGAAATCGGAATGACAAACTGTCCATTTAATGACATGAGTGAATTTAAGGATGTTGAAACACATCGTATTTATGAAATTGCTAAAAAAATTGGAATCCCTAGAAAAATGCGATTTAACATGATGTTAAAGACATCTAGAGACAACGCTAGAACACCCATGCAATGGAGTAATAAATGTGGGTTTACAACTGGGACACCATGGTTAAAAATGAATCCTAATTGTGATAAAATTAATGTTTTAGATCAAGAAACTACAGCATATTCTATTTTGAATTATTATAGAAAACTCATTCAACTTAGAAAAAAACATCATGTACTAAGATATGGAACATTTGAGTCTTTATACGAAGGCAAGTCTGTATACATTTTTAGAAGATTCGATGATGAACATGAAGTTTATGTTATGTGTAATTTTTCAAAAAAATCTAAAAAAATAAAAATAGAAGTTGGTGGTGAGTTACTCATCTCCAACATCAACAAAAAAGATTATAATCATATATTATCACCGTATGAAGCTAGAATGTATATTAAGGAGATTTGATGATGATTAGGTATAAAGAACCCTTTTTTATCTTAGAAACAAAAGATTTATCCTATGTTTTCAAAATTTTGTCAACCAATCATTTGGAGCACCTTCATTTTGGTGCTAAAATTTTAGATAGCGATCTTAATCAACTACATACAAAACTTACCGCTAAAGCAAGAGGCGTTATTGATTATGACAATAGTGAGAACAAAGATATACCCCTTGATTTGACGCCCCTTGAATATTCTTCGTTTGGGAAAGGGGATTTTAAACTTGCACCTTTAGAGATTAAAATGCCGGATTCAACATTTGTCTCAGATTTTGTATATCATAAGCATGAAATCATTGAAGGTATTTATGCATCAAAAGAACTTCCAACTGGATATGATGATGAGAGTCAAACCAAGACCATCATAGTTACTCTTAAAGATACTAAGTTCAATATTTATTTAGATTTAGTGTATACAACATTTTTTGAGTCAAATGTTATTACAAGAAGAACTATTTTGCGAAATGAAGAAAAACACAGTATATCCATAAGAAAAATCATGAGTATGATGTTTGATCTTTATGGTAATGATTATGAGATGTTAACCCTTGATGGCGGAGCAATTAAAGAAGGTCAAAAACACATAACACCTGTAAGTTATGGCACTTATATTAACAGTTCCATGACAGGTATAAGCAGTTACAAGCATAATCCAGGAGTCATTTTACTTAAAAAAGGGACGCATGAGGACTATGGCATGTGTTATGGATTTAATTTAATCTATAGTGGGAATCATTATACAGCAATCGATCAGTCAAGTCACGGTATACTAAGAGTTATGCAAGGCATTAACCCTTCGTGTTTTGAGTGGGACTTGCATCAAAATGAAACCTTTGAAACACCAACAACTGTACTTACTTTTTCTGATAAAGGATTTAATCAATTAAGCCATCACATGCATCATTTTATCAATCATCATATGATTCCCAGGCAATTCAAAAACGTAGAAAGACCTATTGTTATTAATAGCTGGGAAGGATTTTATTTTGATTTTAACGAAAGAAAATTATTAACTCTAGCCAAGAAAGCGAAAGATTTAGGGATAGAGTTATTTGTTTTAGATGATGGATGGTTTTCCACTAGAAATAATGATCAATCTGGATTAGGAGATTACGATGTTAATCTTAAAAAACTAAAGCATGGATTGGTTGGATTAGCGAGCAAAATAAGAAATTTGGGACTTAAGTTTGGACTCTGGTTTGAACCAGAAATGATAAATCCAGTATCCAAATTATATGATAAGCGTCCAGAATATGCTGTTAAGATAGAAGGTAGGAATCCATCATTAGGTAGAAATCAGTTATTGCTAGATTTATGCAATCCTGAAGTTAGAGCTTATATCATGAATGAGATGAGTAAGATCATCGATGAAACCAAACTTGATTATATTAAATGGGATATGAATAGATATATGACAGATATGTTTTCAGCTTACGTACCTCAACAAGGTATGTTTTACCATACATATATGTTGGGTTTGTATAACATTTTGGGACAGTTAAGAAAAAAGTATCCACATATCCTAATTGAAACATGCGCAAGCGGGGGAAACAGGTTTGATTTAGGCATGCTATCGTTTGGGCCACAAATATGGACATCGGATAACACAGATCCAATTTCGAGACTAAGTATTCAAAAAGGTATGAGTTATTTTTATCCATTATCTACGTTAAGCAATCATGTGTCATTATCCCCACACGAACAAACACTTAGAAAAACACCACTACACACTAGATTTAATGTAGCAATGTTTGGAGTTTTAGGATATGAATTAGATTTTAAGTATTTAAGCGCCTTTGAAATAAAAACAATTAAAGAACATATCAACCTTTATAAGTCATATCGAAAAATTTTGCAGTATGGAAAATTTTATAGATTTAATGAAGATTCACCCTATCAGATGATGTATCAAGTGAGTAAAGATAATGTTCATATTTTAGGAAATTATCAAATACTTGCACTTCCAAATCCTAATCTAGAACAAGTTAGAATCAAAAATTTAAAAGATAATGAAATGTATGCATTAAAGTCAATGAATCAAAAAATGACTTTAGATAAATTTGGACATCTAATCTCCCACGCGCTTCCGATTAAGCTTAATCCGAATAAAGCATTGTTTAGATTAATCTCAAGATTTAAACAATTGGATAATGCAACAGAAGATGTTGTTTTATCTGGACAAGCACTGATGCATGGATATAAGCTTAAACAACAGTTTATGGGCACATATTATAATGATCAAACAAGAATCATGGGAGACTTTGGATCCCAAATATATATCATTAAAGAAAGTAGTTGATATTTATGAGACAAAAACTTCCAATTAATTTTTCTTGGTATGTTAAACCATTTGATGCAAGTGATTTAAAACAAATCGATATAAAAACTTATCAAGAAGTTGATATCCCACATCAACCGATTGATCTTTATAATAATTACTTTAAAATTGAAAATATTGAGCAAAAGTTTACATATTACTATCCTTTGAAATCAGATCACTTAAAAAATCACGATCAATATATCTTGCAATTTGATGGTGTAGCCATCGAAAGTGATATATATATTAATCAAAAAAAAGTTGGGCATCATATGAGTGGGTATACCCCATATCGTTTAGATATAACACCTTATGTAGATATGAGTAAGGACATTCAAGATGTTATGGTCATTGTATCAGGGATTGAGAGAGCTCATGTACCACCATTTGGTGGTGTTGTTGATTATTTAGGATATGTTGGGATATACCGAGAAGTCTATTTAGATCTTATTGATCAATATCATATCAAAGATGCATTTATGTATGCAGAACAACCATTATTAAACAATCAACTAACCATAGAAGTAACAACTTCTCATCAGGAAGGTGAGATATTTGTTGATATATATGATGTTGAAAAAAAGAAAGTCAAATCAGAAACATTTCACATCAAGCATGAATCGTCAATGATTGAAATAGAATTGGATCAAAAGAAACTTTGGCACATAGATAATCCTTATTTATATGAGGTTGTTTTAACATATAAAATAAATGATCATGTATATGATGTATATAAGCATAAGTTTGGATTTAGAAGTTTGGTTTTTAATCCTGACGGATTTTATATCAATGGAGAGAAACGTAAACTTATGGGATTAAATAGGCATCAATCTTACCCGTATCAAGGATATGCAATGCCAAAAGGTGCACAAAAGGATGACGCTGATATCTTAAAGAGAAAACTAGGTGTTGATATCGTAAGATCATCACATTACCCATGTTCAAAGCATTTTTTAGATCGTGCTGATGAAATTGGACTTCTTGTCTTAGAAGAAATTCCAGGATGGCAGTTCATTGGGGATGATGAGTTTAAAAGAATAACGTATAACTCACTTAAAGAAATGATTCTTAGAGATAGAAACCATCCATCTATATGTATGTGGGGAGTAAGAATCAATGAGTCACAAGATGATCATGACTTTTATGTACAAACCAATGAGATTGCAAAATCATTAGATCCATATAGACAAACTGGGGGTATAAGAAATTTTGAACATAGTGAGTTATTAGAAGATGTCTATACGTTTAATGACTTTACTAAATATAACGAAGTCAAATCAATTCAAGATAAAAAATCAATTACCAAAAGTGATGCGCCTTACCTAATCACTGAACATAATGGACACATGTTTCCAACAAAACCTTTTGACTCTGAAATGATCAGACTAGCACAAGCTAAAAGACATTTAAAAGTCATTAATGATGCAAGAGAAGAAAATAATGGTATATCAGGTGCAATTGGATGGGTGATGAGTGACTATCAAACACATCCAGCATTTGGAAGCATCGATGGTATATGTTATCATGGTGTAACAGATATCCATAGAATGCCTAAAATGGCATCATATAGCTATTTATCACAAAAAGACCATCCGTTTGTATTAGAGATTTCTTCATCGATGAAGATTGGAGAATATCCTGGAGGATACCTGGATGAGGTTTATGTATTTACAAATCTAGATTATCTTAAGCTTTATAAGAATGATCAATATGTAGGCACTTATTATCCAAGTCATGATATCTATCCTCATTTAAAACATCCACCAATGATTATTAATGATTTTATAGGAGATTTAATCTCTGAACAAGAAAACATGGCGATAAAAGATGCGAATAAAGTCAAAAAAATTATTAAGTATGTCACACAAAACGGGCCTAAATTACCTTTAAAATATAAAGTTCAAATGGGGTTACTTTTAAAAAAATATCGCATGAGCTTTGATGATGGTGTACAATTATTTTATAAGTACACAAGTGGATGGGGAAATAAGAACGTATCATACAAGTTTGAAGGATACAAAGAAGATGTTAAAGTTAAAGAAGTGATTAAAACCCATGACGAGTCGTTTAACATAACATTATCTAGTTCAAGAAATTATATGGCTATTGAAGAAACATATGACACATTAAGATATGAACTTGTAGCACATGACAATTTCAAACAAATCAAAGAGTATGCATTTGATCCAGTTGAAATTCACGTGAGTGGAGCAATAGAACTTATTGGTCCAAGCATGCAAACATTGATATCTGGACAGTTAGCATTTTGGATAAAATCTAAGAGCAAAGGGCAAGGAAAAATTAAAATAAAAGTTAGAAATCAAATCATGGAAACAGAGGTGACTGTGAAATGAATTTATCATTTGATGAAAAAATTAAATTATTAGATGGATTAGATGTATGGCATACAAAACCTTTAGGTGAACTTGATAGTTTACTTATGACTGATGGGCCACATGGTATTAGACTTCAAGTGGACATGAATGATACGATTGGTGCAAAAGGTAGTGTTAAAACCACATGCTATCCAACTGCTAGTTTAACCGCATGCTCTTTTGATAGGAATTTATTAAAAAAACTTGGAGAAAATATTGCTAAAGAAGCACTTCATTTTGGTGTTCAAATGGTATTGGGACCCGGTATAAACATCAAACGCACACCATTATGTGGTAGAAATTTCGAGTACTTTTCAGAAGACCCACTAGTATCAGGAGAACTTGGTGCAGCATACGTACGTGGCGTTGAAGATATGAATGTAGGAACATCAGTTAAACATTTTATCTGCAATAATCAAGAAAAAAATAGATTTACTATCGATAGTATTGTTGATGATCGAGCATTAAATGAAATTTATTATAAAGGTTTTCAACGCGTTTTAAAAGAAAATCCAGCAAGTATGATGGCAAGTTATAATAAACTAAATGGTACTTATATGACTGAACATCCGATGTTAAAAGATTTGGTAAGAAAAGAGTGGAAATATCAAGGTGTAATCGTTAGCGACTGGGGTGCTATCAACGATAGAACAGCTAGTGTTAAACAAACACTAGATTTAGAAATGCCATCAAGTCGAGGATTTTGGACAAATCAATTAAGAAAAGATAGCGTAGATGATGAGGTTTTAAGAAATGAAATAGAAGCATCTGCAAATCGTATCACAAACTTGGTGAAAAAATATAAAAAAGTTGATGCATATGACATTGATTTCAAAAAGCAAAACGAACAAGCGAGATATATAGCTAGAGAATCTATGGTATTAGCAAAAAATGAAGGTATATTGCCATTAAGTGAAAAAGAAAATGTTGCAATTATATCTGGCTTTTATGATCACATGAGGTATCAAGGTGGAGGGAGTTCACATGTCAATGCATATGAGGTTGCTGAAATTAAAGATATCGCAAGTAATTATTCAAGTTTAGTTAAATGTGCTAAAGGGTTTAGTATAGATCATGATCGCATAGATCTCAAACTAGAAAAAGAAGCACTTGAGTTAGCAAACCAAGTTAGAAAAGTTGTTTATATTATTGGAGTACCTGAACAACTGGAAACAGAAGGATTTGACAGAGATCATCTTGACTTACCTAAGAATCAAGTTGATTTATTTAAAAAAATAATATCTATAAACCAAAATGTAGTTGTAGTTGTTTTAAGTGGTTCAGTTGTTAATTTAAAACCTTTTGAGGATTCAAAAGCATGTTTAATTAGTTATCTTGGTGGACAAGCATCTGCACTTGCAATCATGGATATATTATATGGTAGAGTAAATCCATCGGGTCGATTGGCTGAAACATGGATAGATGATAAGTCAATGTGCAACGTTCAGATATCAGATGATAATCATGCAACTTATTATGATGAATCGATTTATGTAGGATATCGATATTATGAGACATTTAGAAAACCAGTGAGATATCATTTTGGACATGGATTAAGCTACACTTCTTTTGGATATAAAGACTTTAAAGTTGTAGAGACAGATGAAGGATATGATATTTCCGTTTCAGTAAAAAACAAAGGTAAAATGGTTGGAAAAGAAGTGGTAATGATATTCACCTCTGGTCAAGAGTCAAGTGTTTTCAGAGCTAAACGAGAGTTAAGAGCGTTTGAGAAAATTGAACTTAAGCCTGATGAAGTTAAAGAAGTTAAATTTCACTTAAGTCAAAAAGATTTCAGTTTTTATGACATCTATCAAAAAAGATTTATTGTTGAAACTGGAGATTATCAAATTGAACTATGTAAACATGCAGGACTCGTCATTGATCAAGTAGATGTTCACATCGATGGCAAAGAAATTAAACATATGTTGAACTCATATAATCAATATGAATACAACCCCTCAGATTTTCAAAAAATATATCAAGATGATTTACCTTTAAAGCATGTGAAGAAAAAAAGACCTTACACACTTTCTACAACATTAAAAGAAACCAATCATACTTTGATTGGTAAAATTCTCAGTAAAATTTTATTGAATATGGCATCTAAGGAAGCTAAAAAAACAGCAGATCCTGCCATGAGAGAAGTCATTAGAAAATCTTTACTAGAAACACCAATACGAATGCTTGCATTATTTAGTAACCAAAAGATTTCATTGTATCAAGCATTAGGTATTGTAGATATATTGAATTTAAAAGTGATTAAAGGGTTAAAAAAACTTAGAAAAAATAGGGAGAATTAGAGATGGCAGTCATACAAAAATTTGATAAAGGTTCGAAATATAGATATACAACTGCAGCTATTGGAAGAGACATGATGTATGCTTTATATAGTACATATTTATTAGTGTTTTTAACAAATGCAGTAGGTCTTCCTGATTGGGAATTAGTAGCAGTGGGTATTGTTATTGCAGTTGCAAGAGTATGGGACGCAATCAATGATACTTTCATGGGAATTATCATTGACAATACCAGAAGCCGGTTTGGAAAGTTTAAACCCTGGCTCTTGATTGGAGCAATCAGTTCAGCTGTTGTGTTCTTTCTATTGTTTCAAGATTATGGGATTACAGGGTGGCTATTTGTTTTAGTATTTGCAGTTCTTTATGTTTTATCAGGCATGACCTTTACAATGAATGATATTAGTTATTGGTCCATGTATCCAAGTTTTACGACAGATCCAAAAGAAAGAGAAAGCATTGGTGCATTAGCAAGAATTTTTGCTAGTCTTGGGATGTTTATTGTGATTGCATTCGTACCTATTTTTTATCAGAACTATGGTGGGGGTCCAAAAGAAGCTTTTACGATTTTAGCTATCGTTATAGGACTCATCTTTATCGGTTCACAAGTCATGGTCTTCTTTGGTGTAAAAGAGCCTAAGAATGCGATTACACATGTAGAACAACAAAAAACTCCTTTTAAAGATTTGTTAAAAATAATCTTTAAAAATGATCAATTAGTTGTCATAATTATTGCGATCCTTTTGTTTAATACAGGATACTTTATCACCACTGCTTTGGGTATTTATTTCTTCGATTATGATTTTAATCGATATGGCGGTATAGAGTTCATGTTATTCTCGGGAATCCTTGCAGTAAGCCAATTAACAGCTATCGGTTTATTTCCGGTACTTGCAAGAAAAATTGGAAGAAAAAAAGTATTCACACTTGGTATTATTTTAGTTGTTATAGGCTATATATTATTTATGAGTGTAAAATATGTCTTACCAATGAATATGCTTTTTATAGGCATTGCTGGATTGGTGTTGTTTAGTGGACAAGGATTTATTCAAGTTTTAGTTTTAGTTATGTTAGCTGATACCATTGAGTATGGACAATGGAAACTAGGTACAAGAAACGATAGCGTTGTCTTTTCAATTAATCCATTTGTTACAAAACTAGCTACAGCTTTTCAAAATATTATCGTTACGATGACTTTAGCTTTTTCGGGTTTAAATGAAAAAGTGATCAAACCTGTAACTGATACAGTCAACGCAAATCCAGATATGGAAACATCAGAAGTTAGAACTTTAATTGCGAGTCTAGTTAATGATGATATGTTATTAGGACTTAGAACATCAATGATAGTTATCCCACTTATTTTAATTTTACTATCATATATCATTTATCGTATGTATTATAAAATTGATGCTAAAATGTATCAAAAAATTACAGACGATTTAATGACAAGAATTATATCAGAAGAAAAACCAATCGAGTTCTAAACAAAAGGGGTCATGATTTGACCCCTTTACTTTTTCTTGAAGTGTTGATGACTTCGAGTTCTTCTTTTGAAAAATGATATTTTTTATGACAGAAATGACAAATAATTTCTGCACCTTCATCTTCATGTATTAAATCATGCATGGTGTCTTCATCTAATGCAGATAATGACTTACTAAATCCTTCTTTACTACAATGACATGCGTAACTCAAAGTTTTTTTATCTAATATTTGATGTGTATTATCTGACAGCATCGTTAATATTTCTTCAGGTGTTTTGCCGTCATGAATAAGTGTTGTGATTGGAGGTAGAGTGCTTATAACTCTTTCTAGATGTTGAATGGTGTCTTCACTAACATTTGGCATGAGCTGTAAAATATAACCACCACTTGCTAAGACAGTTTGATCGACATTGACTAATACACCTAACCCTACAGAAGAAGGCACTTGTTCACTTAATGCGAAGTAGTAAGTAAAATCATCACCTATTTCACCTGTTTGAAGTTGGGATGAAGAAGTGAAGTATTCTTTCATGTTTAAATCTTTGGTGACATATAAGAACCCAGGACCTACTGCAGAACCTACATTAAGCTTTCCTTTTTTAGGTCCGTCTTCATATTTGATATAAACTTCGGGATTGTTGATTTCTCCTCTAACTTCTCCTTCTGGATTTGCTTCTACAAGCATGTTCGAGATCGGACCATCACTTTTTATTTTTAAAGTAATGCGTTCACCCTTCTTATACATCAGGCCCATCATGGCAGATACGGTTAAAAAACGCCCAAATGCAGCAGTAGCTGTTGGCCATGTTTTGTGAATTTTTCGAGCCTCTTCAACGAGTTCAGTTGTTGTTGATACATATATTCTTACAGATTTGTTATAAGCTGTAGCGATTAAAGCATAATCATTCATGTTATATCATTCCTTTTCATAGTTATTGTAGCATAATTGAAACTAATCTTTATATATGATACAATAAATCAGGTGATTTTTGTGGCATTTAAAATAAAAGATTTAGAAATTAAAAACAAAATCATATTGGCACCTATGGCAGGTGTATCCAATAGTGCGTTTAGAGTCCTTGCAAGAAAATATGGTGCAGGACTTGTTTTTGCTGAAATGGTATCTGATAAAGGGTTGCTTCATAAAAATGAAAAAACACTAAATTTACTATATATGACTGACTATGAAAAGCCAATGGCTCAACAAGTTTTTGGTTCTGATTTAGAAACAATGGTTGATGCAGCTATGTATATCGATCAATATTCAAATTGTGACATCATTGACATTAATATGGGGTGTCCGGTTCCAAAAGTTGCAGTCAAAGCTCAAGCCGGGGCATCACTGATGAAAAATCCAGATAAAATTTATGATATCGTGAGTGAAATCGTAAAAAAAGTAAAGAAACCTGTATCTGTAAAAATTAGAAGTGGTTGGGACTTTAATAGCGTAAATGCAGTTGAAGTTGCTAAAAAAATTGAAGATGCTGGAGCATCTTTAATCACTGTGCACGCTAGGACTAGATCTCAAGGATATTCTGGTAAAGCAGATTTAGATGTGATCAAAGCTGTAAAAGAAGCTGTGAGTATTCCTGTCATTGGCAATGGTGATGTCGTTGATGGTCCATCTGCTAAATACATGCTCGATTATACAGGCTGTGATGCAGTGATGATAGGAAGAGCTGCTTTGGGAAACCCGTGGATTTTTAGAGAAGTTGAAGCTTATCTTAAAGATGGAACTGTATTGGATAAACCAACATTTGATGAAATAGAAGAAATGATGATTTATCATTTTGAATCTTTAGTCGAACTCAAAGGTGAACACGTTGCTTGTTTAGAAATGAGAAGTCATGGTCCTTGGTATTTAAAAGGCATTCCTAATGCTTCGCACTTAAGAAAAAAACTTTCTCACATTCACACAAAAGAAGAGTTTATATCAGACGTTAAGACATATTTTAAAGAAATTAAAGATAAAGAAAAAGCACAAGATTGATTATCACTTGTGCTTGTTTTTATATTTGGTTTACTTTTTGTTATCAAATAGATATTTTTTATATAGTTTAACTTGCTCTGGAGTTAAAATTGTTTTGACGTAAGTACCATCAGCTTCAAATCTGGTTTCTAAGATTGTATTATTATCTTTTAATTGTGAGAAAATATGTCCATCATCAAATGGGATATGTAAATATTGAATACGGCTTTCTTTATAAAGATGTCCATAAATTGCATCGATAAGGATATCGATATTTTCTTTGGTTCTATTAGAAACAAAGATATAGTCATCATCAACAGATGGATAATATGGTGCGATTTCTTTTTTTGTAAGTACCAAAAGTCTCTCTATTTCATCTGCTCCAATGGATTGAAGTACATCTTTTGTTACATCAATCTGCATTGGATCAAAATATGCACCATCGACAACATGAATGAGTAAATCAGCATGAATCACGTCACTTAACGTGGATTCAAATGATCGAATTAACTCATGAGGTAGTTTGTTAACAAACCCTACTGTGTCAATTAAAATAAATGGTGGCATGTTTTCCTTTTGTAATTTTTTGGCCTTTGTAGATAATGTCGCAAACAACATATCTTTTTCTAAAACTTTATCAGAATCATGTCCTAACAGCTCACTTAAACTATTCATAAGTGAAGACTTACCAGCATTTGTATACCCTACAAGTGCAACAACTGGGATTTGATTTTGAACACGTTTTTTTCTGGAGACTGCCTTTTCTTGTTTAATTTTTTCTAATTCTTGTTTGATTTGATAGATTTCTCTTAATAATTTTCTACGATCTAATTCAAGTTTTGTTTCACCAGGTCCTTTTGCATTAAATGTTCCACCGCCTTGTCTTGATAACGTATTACCAAGACCTATAAGTCTAGGGAGCATATAGTTTTTTTGTGCAAGTGCCACTTCGAGTTTTGCTTCTTTGGTTTGTGCACGAAGTGCGAAAATAGACATGATAAGAAAACTACGATCCATAATTTGTGTATCTAGATCTTTTTCTAGATGTTTTAGCTGAGCTGGTGATAAAGTATCATCGAAAATGACCATATCGGCATTCAAGATTTCTATCATCTTTTTGATTTCTTGAACTTTTCCACTGCCTATATAGTACTTAGGTGTGATGTGTTTAGCATTTTGTACAACTTTTTCTTTTGTTTTTATACCCAGAGCGAGTGCTAAGTGTTCGAGTTCATCAAGTGACTTATGAACACTTTTTTCATTTTGATCAACATTTAAACCGACGAGTATTGCTTGATCCATATATGTACCTCTTTTATATTCTAAAGCAAACTGCTCGTAGCGGTTATTTTCTAAATAATCGTATGAGCTTTAAATTGATAATATTTTTCTTAATTTAGAAATGTTCATGGGTATACCTCCTTAAGTATGCGTGCGCATACGCTTGTATTATATCTTTTTCTTAAGACAAAGGCAATCGCCTATTTAAATATTCAAAAACGTTTTCATTGAAATTCGAAAACGTTTTCAATAAAATATGTATATATATACATATATAATAGAAGTATCTTAAAGCGATAAAAATTCAATAATATAGGAGGTATTTTTTATGTCTGCTTGGAGAAAGTTTGTGCAAGGCACATGGAATGAAGAAATCAATGTTAGAGACTTTATGTCTTTAAATTATAAAGAATATTTAGGAGATTCATCTTTTTTACAAGGTCCAACACAAAGTAGTTTAAAATTAAATGAAATGTTTTATGGCTTTTTAGAAGAAGAAAAACAAAAGGGTGGCGTGATTGAACTTGATACAAAAGTTGCAGCTACGCTAACATCCCACGGTCCTGGTTATATCGATAAAGATTTAGAAAAGATTGTAGGTTTACAAACGGATAAGCCATTTAAAAGAGCGTTCCACCCATTTGGTGGTATTAATGTTGCAGTGAAAGCTGCAGAATCATATGGTTATCATGTTGATGATGAAACTAAATTCATTTTTAGTGAATATAGAAAAACACATAATCAAGGTGTTTTTGATGTTTACAATGCTGATATTAGACGTGCGCGTCGTTCTGGAATTGTAACAGGACTTCCTGATGGATATGGTAGAGGTCGTATTATTGGTGATTATCGACGTGTTGCTTTATATGGTGTTGATCGACTCATTGAAGCAAAGAAAAAAGAAAAAACACGTTATGCATACCCATTAAATGAAAAAAACATTAGATTAAGAGAAGAAATTCAAGATCAAATTAAAGCATTAGATATGTTGAAAGCAATGGCTTTATCATATGGTTTTGATATTTCTAAGCCTGCTGCTAATGCTACAGAAGCTGTTCAATGGACGTACTTTGCTTATTTAGGAGCTGTTAAAGAGCAAAATGGTGCTGCTATGAGTTTAGGTAGAACAGCATCTTTCTTAGATATTTATATTGAAAGAGATTTAGAAGAAGGTGTTTTAACTGAAGTTGAAGCACAAGAGTTGATTGACCATTTCATCATGAAACTACGTATGATTAGATTTGCTAGAACACCTGAGTATAATGAATTATTCACAGGGGATCCAACATGGGTCACTGAAAGTTTGGCTGGTATGAATAATGACGGTAGATCATGGGTTACAAAAAACACATATAGATATTTACAAACTTTATATAATTTAGGCACTTCTGCAGAACCTAATTTAACTGTGTTATGGCATAACGATTTACCAGAAAATTTCAAAAAGTTCTGTGGTAAAGTAAGTATTGACACAAGTTCTATTCAATATGAGAACGATGATCAAATGAGACCAAATCATGGAGATGATTATGGTATTGCATGTTGTGTATCTCCGATGGCATTAGGAAAAGAAATGCAATTCTTCGGGGCTAGAGCTAACTTAGCAAAAGCTCTACTTTATGCACTAAATGGTGGGAAAGATGAAATTACGGGTGACCAAGTTTCTCCAGCATTTGAACCTATTAAAGCTGAAGTGTTAGATTTTGATCAAGTGATGGAAAAATTTGATATCATGCTAGATTGGTTATCAAAAACGTATGTGAGTGCACTTAACATTATTCATTACATGCATGATAAATATGCATATGAAAGATTGCAAATGGCGCTTCATGATGCAGAAGTTAAAAGAAACTTTGCAACAGGTATCGCTGGACTTTCAGTAGTTGCAGATTCACTATCAGCAATCAAGTATGCTCAAGTAAAACCAATTTATGACGATCGAGGTATCATCACTGATTTTGATATTCAAGGTGAGTTCCCATATTACGGAAACAATGATGATCGAGTAGATCATTTAGCAGTTGATATTGTTGAGCGTTTCATGAGTAAGTTAAGAAAAGAATATACATATAGAGAATCAGTACCAACAATGAGTATTTTAACGATTACCTCTAATGTAGTATATGGTAAAAAAACAGGTAATACACCTGATGGTAGAAGAAAAGGTGAAGCTTTTGCTCCAGGAGCTAATCCAATGCATGGAAGAGATAAATCAGGGGCATTAAAATCATTATTAAGTGTCTCAAAAATCCCTTGTGAAAGTTGCCAAGACGGAATCTCTAACACATTCACGATGATTCCTGATGCTCTAGGTAAGAGCTTAGAGAGTTCTGATGGGTTCACATATGAAGGCGATATAAAAGTAGAAAACTTAGTGCAAATATTAGATGGATACTTTAGAAGTGGTGGATATCACTTGAATGTAAACATCTTCAATAGAGAAATGTTAGAAGATGCATATAAACACCCAGAGAAATACCCTAATCTTACGATTAGAGTTTCTGGTTACGCTGTTAACTTCTCGAATTTAACAGATGAACAAAAACGTGAGGTTATTTCAAGAACATTCCATGAATCTGTATAAAAATTTATTTACAGGAAATATTCACTCTATTGAAACATTTGGGACATTTGACGGTCCTGGTGTTAGATACGTACTTTTTCTACAAGGATGCCCATTTCAATGTCAATATTGTCATAATAGAGATACATGGAGCACAGAAGAAAATAAACGTATGACAGTTGATGAAGTTTTACATGATTTCGAGAGATACAGCCATTTTTATAAAAATGGAGGTATTACTGTAAGTGGTGGAGAAGCTTTATTACAAATCGGATTTATTACTGAATTATTTAAAAAAGCTAAAGAGAGAAACATTCATACATGTTTAGATACATCAGCAGGGTGTTATAGTGATAAGCAAATAGAAGCGTATAAAAATTTATTAGCTCATACAGATTTGGTCCTCTTAGATATCAAGCACATTGATGAAGATGAGCACATAAAACTTACAAAAAGCAGTAATCAAAATGTATTAAAATTTGCAAAGTTACTAAGTGATTTAAAAGTAGAAACGGTTATCAGACATGTGTTATTACCGACAATAAACGATCAAGAGATTTACTTAAAAAGATTGAGAGACTTCTTAGATCAACTTAGCAATATAAAAAAAATAGAAGTATTAGCGTATCATAAAAAAGGTATTGCAAAATGGAAAGCTATGGGTTTGAAATACGAACTTGAACACATCGAAGAACCGACTGATCAAATGGTAAAAAAAGCACAAATGATTTTGACAAACAACTATCATTTCGCAAAATAAAATCTATGTTATAATAAAAGTATCTTAGAGCAAAGATACTTTTTTATTTAGGGAGGCTTATTATGCAAAAGATTACTGAGTTATGTGCAAAGATAGGTGTACAATCTGAAGAGTGTATACCTTTTGGTTTTTATAAAGCCAAAATTGACTTAAAAATAATGAATAGACTAAAACAAAAAGAAGATGGCAAACTTGTTTTAGTTACAGCAATCAATCCGACACCAGCAGGAGAAGGAAAAACAACAATTTCTATTGGGTTAGCACAAGGATTAAAAGAGATTGGTAAACGTCCGTTTTTAGCACTTAGGGAACCAAGTTTGGGACCGGTATTCGGACTTAAAGGTGGGGCGACAGGTGGAGGAAAATCAAGTGTTGTACCTATCGATGATATTAATTTGCATTTTACGGGAGATTTGCATGCGATTACTGCTGCAAATAATCTTTTAAGTGCATTGATTGATAACCATATGCATCACGGGAACGAGTTAAGAATTAAGACTGTAACTTGGAAACGTGCGATGGACATGAATGATCGTAGTTTAAGAACAATTGATACACCAATTAGAAAAGATGGATTCGTGATTACAGCAGCTAGTGAAGTGATGGCGATTTTGGCACTTGCTACAGATTTGAATGACTTAAAAAGACGAATAAATGAAATCTTGATTGGGTATAACGAAGACCAGGAACCAATTTTTGTAAAAGATTTGGGTGGAGCAGATGCTATGACGCTTTTATTAAAAGAAGCGATGAATCCAAATTTAGTTCAAACAATTGATGGTGTTCCAACATTTATACATGCTGGCCCTTTTGCCAACATTGCACATGGATGTAACAGTGTGGTTGCAACAAAAATGGCTTTAAAACTAGGTGATTACGCAGTTACAGAAGCTGGTTTTGGTGCTGATTTAGGCATGCAAAAATTCTTAGATTTAAAAGTACCACATATCTCAAAATCACCTGATGCGGTTGTTGTGGTAGCAACCATAAGAGCATTAAAATCTCATGGCAATGCTAAAAATTTTAATGAAAAAGACGTTGAAGCTCTACAAAAAGGATTACCTTTATTGGCTAAGCATCTAGAAAATGTAAAAGCATATGGTATGAATTATGTGATTGCTCTAAATCATTTCTATAACGACACAGATGAAGAGATAGAAGTTGTAATGAACTGGGCTAAAGAAAACAATCACGAAGTTGCATTATGTAAAGGGTTTGCAGAAGGTGGATTAGGTATGGTTGATTTGGCAGAAAAAATCGTTAAAATCACACAAAAATCATCAGTTTTAAAACATGCTTATGAAGAAAATGATTTACCTAAAGTTAAGATTGAAAAAATTGCTAAAAACATCTATGGTGCTAAAAATGTAGATTTTTCAGATAAAGCGTTAAGACAACTTGAAACTTATGAAAAATTGGGATGGAATTTACCTGTATGTATGGCAAAAACTCCACTATCTATTTCAGGAGATTCAAAAAAAGTCGGACTTGTTAAAGATTTCACGCTAGAAATCAAAGAAATTAGACCATCTATGGGTGCTGGGTTCTTAGTTGCTTTAACCAAAGGTATTATGGTAATGCCAGGATTAAATAAAACACCACGTGCACTTGATATGGAATTAGATGAAGAGGGAAACCTCATTGATTAGAGGTGAAAAGATTTGATTTTATTAGACGGAAAAAAAATAAGTAAAGAAAGAAACTTGAAATTAAAAGAAGATATCGAAAAAGCAATTGACACTTATAAGAGACCGCCTAAGCTAGCGATTATTTTAGTAGGTAACAATCCTGCAAGTCTTTCCTATGTAAAAGGTAAAAATAAGGCTTGTAAATTGGTTGGAATTGAAAATGAAATGTATCATCTTGATGAAATGGTATCAGAAAAAGAATTAAAGACATTGATAGAACAGCTTAATCATGACAAAAATGTTGATGGTATTTTACTTCAATTACCGATTCCGAAACATTTGGATGAGGATATGTTTATCGATTTGATCTCAAGAGAAAAAGATGCTGATGGTTTTCATGTCGTTAATCAAGGATATTTATATCAAAAAAAGAAGACCATTTATCCTGCTACACCTAAGGGTATAATGACCCTTTTAGACACGTATGCTATTGATCCAAAAGGTATGCATGCGGTTATTATTGGTAGGTCTAATATTGTGGGATTTCCAGTCGCTAGGCTATTGATGGATCGTGGAGCAACGATCACAGTCTGTCATTCTAAAACTAAGGATTTAGGGTATCATACTAGACAAGCTGATCTGATTGTTGCTGCCGTAGGCAAGCCGAAAATTGTGAAAAAAGATATGGTCAAAAAAGACGCAATCATCATCGATGTTGGTGTCAATCGAGTAGAGGGTAAACTTGTTGGAGATGTAGATTTTGAAGCGTTAAAAGATCTTGTATCTTTCATGACTCCAGTACCCGGAGGTGTTGGACCAATGACGATACATAGTTTGCTAGAAAACACTTTTGAACTCTATCTAGACCACGTTAAGGAAGATTGATTCTTTACATAAATATGCTTTACAAATGAATAAAGATATTGCTATAATGTTTTTGTATATGATTTTCGTATAAGTTATCTGAGATGGAGATAACGTTTCTACCGAAATGCCTAACATTTCGACTACGATTGTATAAACATTTAGGGGTTGTTTTGCTAACGTAGCATTGATATGCGGATAATTATCATACAAGCGGGATATAGTGGGATAAGTAACATCGTCTATATTTCTAAAAAACACCTTCACTTTTTTGGGGTGTTTTTTTTCTAAATATAATGCTAAAATAATAATGTGTTAAAAAGGAGACGGATGATATGAATATTTGGCATGACATAAGCAAGTCACGAATTACACCTGATAAGTTTATTGCGTGTATTGAAATTTCTAAAGGATCAAAGAAAAAATACGAACTTGATAAGGAAACAGGCATGATTATTTTAGATCGTATATTGTTCACATCAACGCATTATCCTGCAAACTATGGATTTATTCCTAGAACATATGCTGGAGATAATGACCCACTTGATGTTTTAGTTCTTTGTCAAGAAGATATTGAACCTTTATCAATTGTTGAATGTTACCCTATTGGAGTAATGAAGATGATTGATTCAGATGAAATCGATGAGAAGATCATTGCCATTCCATTTGGAGATCCATCATTAACACAATACAAAGATATCAGCGAGTTACCTGCACATTTACTCACAGAAATGGGACACTTCTTTGAGGTGTATAAATCACTTGAAGGTAAAAAAACATATATTCTAGATATCGAAGGTAAAGAAGCAGCAAAAAAAATTATCGTTGAAAGCATAAAGACATACGACAAAAAATTTGGAAAGTAAGGTTTAAAAACATGGGAAGAGCGTTTGAAGTTCGTAAGGTTGCTATGGGTAAGACCGCAGCACAAAAATCAAAATTATATGCTAAATATGGCAAAGAAATTTATATGGCAGCAAAGAATGGGGTTCCTGATCCTGAACTCAATCAATCTTTAAAACGTGTGATCGAAAAAGCGAAAAAAGATCAAGTCAGTGCGGACGTTATCAAAAGAGCTATTGATAAAGCAAAAGGTGGTTCTGAAGATAGTTATGCCGAAGCAAGATATGAAGGGTTTGGACCTGGAAATTCAATGTTTATCGTTGAATGTTTAACAGACAATGTGAATCGCACCATCGCAGAGGTAAGAAACTGTTTTACTAAAACAGGTGGCAAGTTAGGTGTTTCTGGTTCTGTATTACATCAGTTTAATCATCAAGCTGTATTTACAGTACCTGGATTATCTGAAGATGAAGTCTTAGAAATACTCGTTTTAAATGATGTCGATGTTACAGATATCGAAACAGATGAAGAAGGTGTTACAATTTTAGGTGAAGCTAAAGACTTTAATCAAATTAGAACAGCTTTTCAAGAGCATAATCCTGATATAGACTTTATCACAGAAGAAATTATGTGGCTTCCTTTAATGGAAACAGAGCTTTCAAATGAAGATGAAGAACAACAGTTTAACAGACTGATGGATATGCTAAATGAACTCGATGATGTACAAGATGTTTATTATAATGTTAAACAAGGTAAGTAATACTTATAAAAGATATAAAATAGGCCTAATAAACGCAAAAGATAGTCAGCTGAAAATGCTTTAGACTGTCTTTTTTTTTAATTCTTATTATGTTATAATAAGTCGAAGACTACGCTAGGAGGAAAATATGAACCTCAATACCATTGATCCTTTAATCTATCAAGTGATAGAAAAGGAGAAAAATAGACAAGAAAAAAATATTGAGTTAATCGCATCTGAAAACTTTGTTTCTGATGCAGTATTAGAAGCGCAAGGGTCGATTTTGACAAATAAATATGCTGAAGGATATCCAAAAAAGAGATATTATGGTGGTTGTGAATTTGTTGATGAAATCGAAATTGAAACAAAAAGAAGATTAAAAAGATTATTTGATGCTAAATTTGTTAATGTGCAACCGCATTCTGGATCACAAGCAAATATGGCAGTTTACCAAGCACTGTTGGAACCAGGCGATGTCATTTTAGGTATGTCTTTATCTGAAGGCGGGCATTTGACTCATGGATTCCATTTAAATTTTTCTGGGAAGCTTTATAAGAGTCATTTCTACGGTGTTGATAAAGATAGTGAAATGATAGATTATGATAAAGTTAGACGTATTGCTTTAGAAGTTAAACCTAAACTGATTATAGCAGGAGCTAGCTCATATTCTAGAATCATTGATTTTAGCAAGTTTAGAGATATCGCTGATGAAGTAGGTGCCTACCTACATGTTGATATGGCACATATCGCTGGATTGGTCGCAGCAGGTATCCATCCATCACCAATGCCTTATGCACATGTTGTTACTTCAACAACACATAAAACATTAAGAGGACCACGTGGTGGTATTATTCTTACAAATGATGAGGATGTCGCTAAAAAAATCGATAAATCAGTGTTTCCGGGCATGCAGGGTGGACCACTGATGCATGTGATTGCAGCTAAAGGTGTTGCATTTTTAGAAGCACTTGATGAAAGTTTTACAGAATATCAAAAACAAGTTGTTAAAAATGCTAAAGCATTATCTAAAGCATTGACTGATTTGGGATGTCGTGTTGTCAGTGGTGGAACTGATAATCACCTACTCCTTGTAGATGTAAAATCTCATTATGGAGTTACAGGGTTAAAAGCTGAAACAGTTCTTCATGAAATTGGAATCACATGTAACAAGAATGGATTACCATTTGATACAGAAAAACCACATTATGCAAGTGGAATTAGGCTTGGTACACCAGCTGTAACGACAAGAGGATTTAAAGAAGAAGATATGAACATTATCGCGAAAATCATTGACAATGTTTTGAGCAATTATGATGATGAAAAAATATTAAGTGAAGCACATGAAGATGTATTGAAACTTACAAAAAAATATCCATTATATACGAAGGGAGAATAAGGAATGATAGCAAAGACAAGATGTATTCCTGATGGTAAAAAAGAATTAAAAAAGCTTCCTATAGAACATTATACTGAAGCAAAATATTTATATTATCCTGTGACTAGTGCGAGATGTCCAGAAGGTGAAACATGTGTTCGCGGTGGACAGTTTGTTAAAATCGGAGAAGTGATTGGAACTAGAAAAGGTGCGTTTTTTGAACAACCCATGCACGCAACAGTGAGTGGTGAAGTTTTAGGTAACGAAAAACATATCGATCAAAGTGGCAAAATGGTGGACTGCTTAATCGTTAAAAACGACTTTAAGTATGAACTCCATGAATCTATTAAAGATCGTACTGATGCTGAAATTGATCAACTTACAAAAGAGGATTTTGTAGAGATTGTTAAAGAGGCAGGGTTAGTTGGGTTAGGAGGAAGTGCTTTTCCATCATACATCAAGTTAGGCACTAAAGATCAAATTGATGTTGTTCTAGCAAATGGTGTTGAATGTGAACCTAATCTAATAAGCGATTATGGACTTATGATGACAGATCCAAAAGCTGTTATTGAAGGTTTGATTTTTGCGATGAAAGCATCAGGTGCTAAAAAAGGCGTCATTGCAGTCAAGAAAAAATATAAAGAAATTCGCGAGCGTTTAGAGTTCTGTTTACATGAGTTTTCTCAGTATGACATTAAAGTACAAGTTGTCGGAAATTTCTATCCTCAAGGTTGGGAAATAATGACAATTAAAAATGCTTTAGGTATAAAAATTCCACAAGGAGAACTTCTTTCTAAATACGGGGTACTTAACTTCAATGTCTCAACTTTAGCAAGCATTCATGCTGCTGTTAGACATCGTTTACCTGTTCTTGAGAGATACATCTCTTTAAGTGGCAATGGTATTCATAACAAAAACTTTAGAGCAAGAATTGGTACACTCATGACTGAACTTATTGCATCAGCAGGTGGTTATAAAGATGTTGAAACACCTAAAGTTCTAATTTTAGGTGGACCAATGATGGGTGTTAATGTTACAGCAGATGATATTGTAATGACACACACAACAACATCACTTATTGTTCAAAATGAAGAAAAACTTATTGAAGAACCATGTGTTCATTGTGCATCGTGTGTTTATTCTTGTCCGGTTGAAATTCAACCAGTTCAAATCATGAATGCATATAAGGTTAGAGATAAAGATATGCTCAAGAAGTTAGAAGTTAATAAATGTATTGAATGTGGGCTTTGTTCCTTTGTATGTCCTTCTAAGATACATTTAACTGATCATATGCGCAAAGCAAAAAGCTTTGCTAGTAAATAGGAGGATGAGATGATGCAAGCAATAAAACAAACAAGTCCTTATATTCGTAAAGACATAAGTACAAAACGTATGATGACTGATGTTTTGATTGCCCTAATGCCAGTAGTAATCTTTTCGATTTATCGATTTGGCTGGGATGCGGTAGTTAGAATTTTAGTATCATTAGTTGTGATGATAGGTTTAGAAGCTGTTGCTTTTGGTATGATGCAAAAACCAAAAAAAGCAGATAAGTGGATAGAAAGATTAAAATCAAGATACGAAAAATATACAATCAATAACATAACAGCTCCTGCTGTAAGTGCAATTATATTTGCAATGATCATTCCATCTAAGTTACCAATTTATGCGGTAGTTATGGGTGCTGCATTCGGTATTATTGTTGCTAAAATGCTATTTGGTGGTATGGGTTCAAACATCTTCAATATTGCTGCTGCTGGACGTATTTTTATCGGTCTTGCTTTAGCTGATATGTTTACTGGCAAATATGTCGGTGTGGATATGATTGCTGGTGGTACAGCTTTAACCGCAATTAGAACTGGCGCTGGATTTCCATATACACTGAACAGTTATCCGCTATTAGATATGTTTTTGGGAAATATCCCAGGATCTATGGGTGAAATTAGTGCGTTAGCTATTTTAATTGGTATGGTTTATTTATTAATTAGAAGATCTGCTGACTATAGAGTCATTGTTTCATCTTTAGTTACATTTGTAGTGCTGATGCTTATTGCAGGACTAAAACTATATCCTGATCAAGCAATGGATTATATGTTATTCCACTTATTCTCAGGTGGTATTCTATTTGGAGCTGTATTCATGATTACCGATCCAGTAACATCTCCAGTTACAAGACCAGGTAGATGGATTTATGGTTTATTAGTTGCTTCACTTGTTGTAATTATTAGATTGTTCGGTGCTTATCCAGAGGGAGTTGCCTTTGCATTACTATTCTCAAATATGTTTGTGCCACTCATTGATTACCCACAATGGGCAACCAATAAGTTTAAACCGAGTTTCTTTATTGGTTATGGTGTCGCATTTGTCGCATTAGCCCTCATTGTATACTTTGGTGTAGGAGGTGCTGTATAATGAAAAAATTATTTGAAAAGAAACCAATGCTTCATTACACGTTTGTACTAATGGTCATCTCTATTGCATGTGGTATTGTCATTGGTGGTGTAAATGCAGTAACGGCTCCAGTCATTGCAGACAATTTATTAAAAGCAAAAGTTGAAGCATATGAAGAAGTATTACCAGGTATTGATACTTTTGATGAGATTGAAGTTACCGAGGATTATCCAACAAGCATACAAAGTATTGCTAAAGGATATAATGTAGGTAATGATGTCTTAGGCCATATTTATGAAGTTTATGGAACAAATAGCTACGGAAAAATGACGATAGTTGTGAGTGTAGGTTTAGATGGTAAAATTATCGGTGCTCAATTTGTTACTATTGAACAAACATTGAACGTTCCTGGAACGAGAACAAATCTATCTTTATATGTTGGCTCTAACATCACTGCTCTTGAGCCTAGTGGCGATTTTATTTCAGGTGCAACAGGTAGTTTATCAACAGTGCAAGGGCTACTTGCAGATGTTGCAACCGCTCATGCTTTAACTGGTGGTGAAGTGATTGTTGATCCACTTGATGAGGCATATGGCGAAGGTTATACATTAGAAGTTGATAATAGTTTTGTTTCAACTGACTATGTAACATCTAAATCAAATGTACTCCAAGGATCAAATGTTGTTGGTTATGTGTATAGTTTAACCGGCAGTGGCGATTATCAAGATGGTGAATCTGATAGTATTGTGATGAACATCTATTTTGATGCAGATGATAAAATTGTTAAAATCGATCTTCCAGCAGATAGTTACAATCACACAGGCGGAGGATTTAAAAATAAAAATATTGCATACTTAGAATTATTTATTGGTTTAGAAAAAGCAGATATTCAAGCAACAATTGATGGTGCTGATTCAGATATCACTGCTGGAGCTTCAAATACTAACGCATTAATTGTAGAACTTTTAGAAGCATTCTTAAGTGAGGTGGCATAATATGAAAAGAGAAAATTTATTATTACTTATTAATTTCTCAATTATGGCACTGATTGGTCTTGTATTTATTTTGATATATCAAAGTAATGTAATGATCGATGTTGAGGACCAATTGTTTAACCAAAAAGTTGAACTTGTTGATGGTACTAAGTTAGCTACATTACCACAAATGTCAGAGAACTCATCAAATTTTTCGATGGTTGATATGAAATGGAACGCTGTTGACAAAAACGATGAAAAAGTTGGTACTGTCTATCATGCAGTCATCAAGAATAGTTTTACATTATCTGGATCTGGTCTTGATTATGGACTCATTGAATTACTTATAGGTTTTAGTGAAGATGATAAAGTTTATGTTGAGTACATAGGTGTTTATCAGTCACAATGGGCAATTGTTGGTATTCAAAAATATATTCAAGATTATTATAATGGTGTAGATATTTTATCGATACAAGGTATCCCAAGTTTTGATGCAGATATCGTTGCAGGGGCTACAGAAAATCCTGCAAATGTTTCAACTGATCAAATTAAAGAAATCGTTATGAAAGCTTTAATTCTTGAATATCCAGAGTTAGAAGAAGTTAATCCTTATGAAGAATTATTTGGGATTGAGAATTATCAATTTGAAGATGATGCAACATTTGTTGTTACTGAACATGTAACAGATAAGAGAATTGTTACTGATGGAACAAATCAAATTGGTTATGTTTATAGTCTAACTGGTAGTGGTGAATATCAAGGTGGTGACGATGCTAGCATTGTCATTGAGATTGTGTTTGGTTCTGATGATACAATTTTAGGATTTGTTCTACCAGAGGAAACATATAATCATTCAGGTGGATCATTCAAGTCTAAAAATGAAGAATACTTAGAAAATTATATTGGTTTATTAATTAGTGAAATTCAAGCAGAAGTTGATGCTGGAAATTCAACTGATGTAACAAGTGGTGCTTCAAATACAAGAGCGTTAATTGACGAACTCTTAGAAGCATTCGTAAGCGAGGTGAATTAAAGTGACAGAAGCAAAAAAAGTTCCAGTAAAGAAGATACCTCCGAAGAAGGCTAAAGAAAAAGAAGCATCATTAACAGATATTTTTACAAAAGGTATTTGGAAAGAAAATGGTATCTTTGTTATGGTGTTAGGGATGTGTCCTGCACTAGCGGTCACTTCAACATTTGAAGGTGCATTTGGTATGGGTATTTTGGTTATGATTATCTTAACCTTAACCAATACAACTGTGTCATCTATAAGAAAATTTGTTCCTAATACAGTTAGAATTCCATCTTATGTTATTATTATTGCGACAGAAGTTACAGTATTAAAGATGGTTGTTGACGCGTTTGCTCCTGCACTTGCAGCTGAACTTGGTGTGTTTATTGCATTGATTACAGTTAACTGTGTTGTTTTTGGTAGAGCAGAAGCATTTGCATCTAAAAATAAAGTGATCCCATCGATGCTAGATGGATTAGGTGTTGCTTTAGGATTTGCAATCTCTTTATCGCTGATCGGTTTTGTAAGAGAGCTATTTGGAACAGGAACTATTCAACTTGGACAAGTATTACCTTTAGGGTTTGAATATACATTGTTTAGTGGTTTAGGATTAGAATCATATGCTTATTCAGTATTGGTTCAACCTCCAGGAGCATTCTTAGTGATTGGATTCTTACTTGCAATCATTACAGCATTTAGACAATCAAAGAAGGGAGCTAAGAAATAATGGAATTATTAGCAATATTAATATCATCAATGTTAATCAATAACATTGTACTCATGCAATTCTTAGGTTTATGTTCTTTCTTTGGGGTTTCTACAAAGATGAAGTCTGTTGTAGGTATGGGATTAGCGGTTATTGTAGTTATATTTTTAGCAGCGTTGATCACATATCCAATTTACAAATATGTTTTAGTTGAGCTTAATATCACTTATATTGATACGATTGCATTTATTTTAGTAATTGCATCACTTGTGCAATTAACAGAGCTTGTCATCAAACGTGTAAGTAAGAGTTTATATAAAGCTCTAGGTGTTTACCTACCTTTGATTGCAACTAACTGTGCTGTATTAGGTGTAGCTTTAAATAACGTGTCTGATATTCAAAATACAACTTATCCTGAAGCACTTATGTATGCATTAGGATCTGGGTTAGGATTTGCATTTATTATTATCACATTTACTGCAATCCGTTTAAGATTAGATAGTGCAAATGTGCCTAAAGCACTAAAAGGTATGCCAATCGCATTGGTTACTGCAGGGCTTATGGCGTTAGCTTTTATGGGCCTTTCAGGTATTATCTAATGCCTATTACTCAATTATTAATTTTAATGGGTATTTTAATTGGAATTATTGGTATCTACGTTGGCACAATGTGGTTAAACAATAAAGTTGAAATACCTGAAGAGTGTAGAGAAGCATATTTAGAGGCGCAATCTTGCGAATCGTGTGCTTCAAGAGACGGTGGAAGTTGTGGATTTAGTGATGCACTTGAATTCATGAAGGAGGTCAAACTATGATAGAAGCATTATATCCATTCATGGTTTTAGGCGTACTTGGTGCGCTTATGGGTGTAACATTATCACTTGCAAATAAATATTTAACAGTGGTGGAAGACCCTAGAATTAATGAGATAGAAAAATTGTTACCTAATTACAATTGTGGTGCATGTGGTACGCCAGGATGTCATGCATTTGCGGAAGGCATTGTTAATGGCGAAGTTAAAAATTTGGCAAGATGTAAACCGGGAAAAGCTGATAAGCACTTCAATCCTATTTTAGAGTATATTAAAGATCATCCAAATTCAGATGGATCTACTATTGGGGTAAAGATTTAGGACATATTATATGTCCTTTTCTTTAACTGATGTGTTATAATATTAAAGGACAAAGAAACGGGTGATTTACATGAAAAAAATAATAAGTGTGGGGCTAATATTAATTAGCATTTTCATGCTATCAGGATGTCAATCTAAAAAAATGTATACATTTAATTTTTATGATTATATGGATACATATATAAGAGTTCAAATGATGGCTTCAAGTGAATCTGATGCGAATCAATATCATGATGATATCGATGCTATTTTTAGCATGTATCATGATTTATCAACTTCATATGAACCTCTAGATGATGATTCAGAATATCTAGAAAATGTGTTTTCAATGAACCAAAATATTGGTCAACGCCTAGAAATAGATCAAGCATTATATGACTTATTGGTTTATGCAGAAGAAATTAAAGATATGACTAATGGCTATTTTGATATAACTATTGGTAAAGCTGTTGACGTATGGAAAGATGTTATGGATAATCAGGTTGATGGCTTTAAAATAGGCGACAATATTTATGTTTATCATTACTATGATGGCGACAAAAAAGAAGATAATAAAATTTTAGTAAATCAAACAGGTGTAATTGAATCAATTGAAACTGATGAAGAAGATGAATCAATTGTATTAAGTGTTACACTTAGTGTTGGTGATCAGACGATTACCATAGACAAAGATGATGCATATAAAAAAGAGATTTCTAAATCTTTATATGATCAAGCCATTGAAAATATAAACGCTTTAGATTTTAGTGAAAATGCAATCGTGTTAGAAGAAGAACAAGGGAAATATTTTGTTACTTTATCCGGTGATGATATCAAAGTTGATTTAGGAGCAATTTCAAAAGGCTATGCAACACAAAAAGTATATGAATATATAGAATCATTACAGATTAGAAACTTTTCAATATCATCAGGAACTAGTTCCATTATTTTAGGTGAAAATCAAAATAGAGCTGATGAAGATTTTGTTTTCTATGTTGCACTAGCAAATCCATATCAAACAGAAATATTGGATAAAGATACTTATGGAACTGTTAAAGTTAAAAATATGAGTGTGACAACAAGTGGTAATTACGAACAATATGTTTTATATCAAGGTTATAGATACCATCATATTGTTTCACCTTTTGAAAAAATGCCTGTACAATATTATCATACTGTAACTATATTGGGTGAAGATGCAGGGCTACTAGACGCTTTATCTACTGCATTGTTCTCAATGTCGCCAGAGGTTATGGAAAACTGGTTGGCAGATTATCAAGAATCATTGAATATTGAAGTGATAAGATTTAATCAAGATTTAACAGTTGATACCTTCTTATATGATACTGAATTTGAGGAGCACTGATTCAAATGACAGGAACAAGAAATAGTACTAATAAAAGAGATATTTTATTAATTGCTATCCTTCTACTTATTGTAGGCGGCCTTTTCCTGTATTTTCAAGTTTTCCAGACTTCAGGAGAGGCAAATTATGCACATATTTATTATGGTACTTCTGATGATCCAATTGTGACAATAGATTTTGTAAAAAATGAAGTTGTAAAATACAATGATCAACAAGTGCCGGATTCATATGGCACTTTTCCAATCATTGATGAAGGTCAAAGAACTGTTACATTGCTCGGAGATTACGAAATCAACGGAATTAGACAAATAGTTGTTATAGAATATGACTTTGGTCTAAAAACCGTTCAAATTATAGAGGAAGAAAGTCCGAATCATATTTGTAGTAGAGAAGGCATATCTACAGGTAAACCTTTAATCTGCTTACCAAACAGAGTTAGAGTCGAGTTTGAAACAAATGATGATGCTGATTTCACAGTATAGATATGAAACAAACAAGAAAGATGATATTGCTAGCAAATTTTTTGGCAATCGCAATCGTTTTAAACTTAATAGAATCAGCATTAGCATTAACACCGGTACCAGGTGCTAAACTAGGATTTGCAAACGTGATTACACTGATCATTCTTTATGTATACACCTTTAAAGATAGCACTGCACTGACATTATTAAGGGTTGTCTTGGTAGGACTCTTAAGTGGAAGATTACTAGGACCTACTTTTTATATGAGTTTGAGTGGAGCTGCTGCATCTATTATTGCTATGGGAGTACTCAAAAAAACGAATTTTTTTGGTATCCTAGGAGTAAGTGTTGTTGGATCTATTTTCCATGTGTTTGGACAAATAGGTGCTGGGATTTTTGTCATTGGTAGTACAGCCATTATTTATTGGATGCCGCTGATGTTATTACTCAGTATTCCTGCTGGTGTTATCACAGGTCTTATCGGTAAAAGATTTATATCTGTATGGGACACTTGGCACAATAAATTTGAGAATTAAAAAAATGAAAAATATGACTTGATAAAATAAAATAGTAATGATATAATGAATTAGCAAAAACTTACTATGGCATAAGCCATGGCGGAAGGAGATTAATTATGAAACAAGGTATTCATCCAAACTATAACGTTATTAAAGTTAAATGCTCAACTTGCGGATTCGAACATGAAGTAGGGACAACAGCAAAAGACTTTAGAATTGACACATGCTCAAATTGCCACCCATTCTACACAGGACAACAAACATTCGTGCAAGCAGCGGGTCGTGTTGAAAAATTCAATAAACGCTATGGTATCAATAGTAAAAAACAAGACAATGAATAACGTGATGTTAAATCACGTTTTTTATTAAAACGATATAAAAAAGGGGATAAAAACATGTATCATACATATAAAAATGGGTTTATTGAAGTTGTATGCGGTCCAATGTTTGCGGGAAAAACTGAGGAACTCATAAGACGTATTAAAAGATTAGAATATGCAAAGCAAAATGTTTTAGTTTTTAAACCTAAGATTGATACAAGATATGAAAAAGAAGAAATTGTATCACACAACATGAGCAAAAAACCGTCAATAATCATCGATCAAAGTAAAGAAGTTCTTTCCTATATTAAAGAGGATACAGATGCGGTAGTTATTGATGAAGTGCAATTTTTTGATCATGATATTGTAGAGATCGCAGAAGACTTAGCTGATCGTGGTATTAGGGTTATAGTCGGTGGACTAGACCGCGATTTTAGAGGAGAGCCTTTTGGCCCTATGCCTGCCTTGTTGGCAAGAGCAGAGTTTGTAACAAAATTAACTGCGATTTGTGTTAAAAGTGGGTTGCCTGCAACAAGAACTCAACGCATCATCGATGGTAAACCAGCTAATTATTCTGATCCGACCATTTTAGTAGGAGCAAATGAATCTTATGAGCCAAGATCTAGACATTACCATGAAGTCCCAGGAAAACCAAAAAAAGTATAAATTTATGAAAGCGGCTTTAAAGGAAGCACAAAAAGCTGCAGATAAAGAAGAAGTGCCAGTTGGTGCAGTTGTTGTTTATCAAGATAAAATTATAGCAAGAGCTCATAACATGCGTGAAAACAAGCAAATATTTCACGGGCATGCGGAGTTTTTAGCGATGATGAAAGCTCAAAAAAAAATGAAGTCTTGGAGATTGGAAGATTGCGAAATTTATGTTACAATGGAACCGTGTCCAATGTGTGCAGGAGCAATGATTCAATCAAGAATAAAAAAAGTATATTATGGAGTTGCTGACAAAAAGTCTGGAGTAGCAACAAGCATATGTCATTTATTTGATTTACCTTTCAATCATAAAGTTGAAACCGAAGGACTTATCATGCATAAAGAAAGCGAAAAAATATTAAAGTCATTTTTTCAAAAATTAAGAGAAAGATAATAAATGAAGTCCCTATCAAGCATCATCATTCAATAGTAACTTGTGAACCTGGTCAGGTCTTGATCGAAGCAGCCATAAGCATGTTTACTATGTGGGTGATGATGCTTGATGGGGATTTTTAGATGATTTAACATAATTATGAATAAAAATAATATGTAATGTTATAATAAAACCAATGGAGGAATGAAATATGAAATTAAATTCAAAAGTGTATAAACAACTGACTAACGAACCGTTTGAAAAACATGAAATCAATGGAAAAACTGTTGAATTTCATTATATGGATGACACGCCATTTCTAACTCAATTTGCATCACGAGGTAGATTTGCAGTATGGACATCAGATGGAAAAGATTATAAAGTACTTATTGAAAGTACCTACTATGAGGCATTAAAACCATTTTATGAATATGATGTCAATGTTATATGGTTGAGTTTTTTAGATAATGTATCTATAATAAGCAAAAAAATTAATATGCTATTTATAATTCCAACTTTATTATTGTATGCAATTGGTGCAATATTGACATTTGTATTTTTTGAAGCATACACATTACAGATTTTATTAGGCTTAATCATTATTGTTTTTATTAGCAATATGGTGCAAAGCAAAGTAGTTAATAGTAAAGTTAGAGCTGAAAACCAAAAGACACAAGACTTAATTAGAAAACATATAGGACAGGCAAATTTCGATGAGTTAGTAAAAGCTCAAGAAGAGCATTATCAAAAATATTTTAGTTTTGAAGAGGTAGAAGAAACAAGCGAAGTGGCAGATCAAGAAGTTGAAGCAAAACCTGTTGAAGAAGAAAAAGAGGAGAGTGACAAATAATGGATCAAAAAGCAATTAACACTATCCGTTTTTTAGGTGTAGATGCAATCAATAAGGCAAATTCTGGGCATCCGGGAATTGTTTTAGGAGCTGCCCCTATGGCGTATAAGCTTTTTACCACACATATGAATATTGATGTTAAGAAACCTAATTGGATTAACAGAGACCGATTCATTTTAAGTGCTGGACACGGATCCATGTTGTTATATGCTATCAATCATTTATCTGGGTATAAAATCTCGATGGATGATATAAAAAATTTTAGACAAATTGGAAATACTCCTGGACATCCAGAATACGGACACACAGAGGGTGTTGAAACAACATCAGGACCATTAGGTCAAGGTATATCAAATGCAGTAGGTATGGCGATTGCTGAAACACACTTAGCAGCTAGATTTAACAAACCTAATTATAACTTGATTGATCATTACACATATGTTATTTGTGGTGATGGTGATTTACAAGAAGGTGTAGCTCTAGAATCAGTGAGTTTAGCAGGGCATTTAGGATTAGGAAAGCTTATTGTGCTATTTGATTCGAATGATATTCAGTTAGATGGTGAAGTATCCTTAGCATACAGTGAGAATACAAAGAAAAAATTCGAAGCTATGGGATGGCAACATATTCTAGTTGAAGATGGAAATGATCTACTATCAATTAATAAAGCAATCAATAAAGCTAAAAAAGAAGGAAATAAACCATCAATCATAGAAGTCAAAACAACAATTGGATATGGTACATCGTTACAAGGTACATCTAAAGTTCACGGTTCACCAATTGGTAAAGACGAGGCTGAAAAACTACGCGAGGTCTTAAATTGGCCATATAAACCATTTGAAGTACCAGAAGATGTATATCAGTTATTTAGAAGAAAGGTAATGTTAAGAGGTCAAAGAGCACATAAAAATTGGAAAAAACTACTAGAGGCTTATCAAGTAGAATATGCTGATGATGCAAAATTGTTGAATCAATTTTTAAATGATGATATTTTTATCAATGAAAATGATTTTGAAGACCTTGCTAAAGCAAACGATGAAGCTACTAGAGGTGTGAGCGGTAAAATTATTCAAAGATTATCAGAAAAATATTTAAACATTATTGGCGGATCTGCTGACTTAACGTCTTCAACAAAAGCAAAAGGTGCAGATGGGCATTATGCTAAAGATCATAGATTAGGAAGAAATATAAATTTTGGTGTTAGAGAACACGCGATGGGTGCAATCGTTAATGGGATGACTCTTCATGGTGGATTGAAAGTTTTTGGAGGTGCATTCTTTGTATTTAGCGATTATATGAAACCTGCAATTAGACTTGCTGCGATTATGAATATTCCATCAATTTTTGTTTTCTCACATGATTCAATAGCTGTTGGTGAAGATGGACCAACGCATCAGCCTATCGAGCAATTAACTGGACTTAGAAGTGTTCCCAACTTAAATGTTATTAGACCTGCAGATGCTCATGAAACTATTGCAGCATGGAAAATTGCAATGGAATCTAAACACACGCCTACAGTAATCATATTAACTAGACAAAATGTAAAGAATTATCAAGAAACAAGTGTTCTAGGTGTATCTAAAGGAGCATATATTGTTTCAAAAGAGACTAATCAATTGGATGGTATATTACTGGCATCAGGATCTGAGGTTGAATTAGCTATGCGTGCTAAAGAAATTTTAAAAAACAAAGATGTTGATGTTAGGGTAGTGAGTATGCCATCACATTATATGTTCGAAAAACAAACAAAGAAATATCAAAAAGAAGTATTGCCAAAACGCAAAAAGACACTTGCAATTGAAATGGGAAGCACTATGTCGTGGTATAAATACACTAAAGATGTATATGGTATAGATACTTTTGGGGCCAGCGGTCCTATGGAAGAAGTTTTAAACCATTTTAATTTTACAGTCGATAAAATTGTTGAGGCGTTCTTAAAATTATAGCAAAGAAGAAGTGATTACATGATATATGATGTTATCGTCGTTGGTGGTGGACATGCAGGTATAGAAGCTGCGCTTGCTACTGCTAGAATGAAAAAAAAGACTATGTTAGTAACAGGCAACCTGAGTAAGGTTGCTTCTTTGCCATGTAATCCATCAATTGGTGGACCAGCTAAGGGCATCGTCGTTAGAGAGATAGACGCTTTGGGCGGACAAATGGCGAAGAGCGCAGATCAAGGGCAAATTCAAATGAAAATGTTGAATGCATCAAAAGGCCCTGCAGTGAGAGCCTTAAGAGCACAAATCGATAAATTAAAATATCCAAAAATCATTTTAAAAGTTTTGAAAGAAACAGAACATTTGGAACTTAAAGAAGCATTAGTGGATAAGCTGTTCATTGAAAATAACAAAGCTTCAGGAGTTATTCTGGAAGACGGGACAATAATTGAGTCAAAAATGGTCATTATTACTACTGGTACATACCTAAATAGTAATATACTTATTGGTAAAGACAAAACATTATCAGGACCACAAAATGAACCAACAACTTTTGGTATTAGTAAACAACTAAAAGATTTAGGGTTTGAAGTGATCAGACTTAAAACAGGTACACCACCAAGGGTTAAAAGAGATAGTATCAATTACTTAAAAACTACAGTCCAACCTGGCGATGGAAAGTCATATACTTTTAGTTTTGATAATAAATATTATGAAGATAATCCACAAGAGTTTTGTTATTTAACACATACTTCAAAAGAAACACATGAAATTATAAACCAGCATTTAGATGAATCCGCAATGTATAGTGGAGTTGTTGAAGGTGTAGGTCCAAGATATTGTCCATCAATTGAAGATAAGGTTGTTAGATTTAACGATAAAGATAGACATCAAATTTTTATTGAACCTGAGAGTCTAGAAATTGATGAAATGTATATCCAGGGTTTTTCCACAAGTTTACCCAAATATGTTCAGGAAGAAATGATTAGAACAATTCCTGGACTTGAAAATGCAGAAATTGTGAGATATGCTTATGCTATAGAGTATGATGCTATTAATCCCATTCAACTTTATCCAACACTAGAAACCAAAAAGGTTTCGAACTTATTTTGTGCTGGTCAAATTAATGGGACTAGTGGCTACGAAGAAGCAGCAGGCCAAGGTTTAATGGCTGGGATAAACGCCGCACTTAAATTGGACCAAAAAGAACCTCTTATCTTACAACGACATGAAGCATACATTGGTGTATTAATAGATGACTTGGTTACTAAAGGTGTACTAGATCCATATCGATTACTTACATCTAGAGCAGAACATCGCCTTTTATTAAGACATGACAATGCTGATTTTAGATTAAGAAACTATGGATATCAAATTGGTCTAGTAGATGAAATCACATATAAAAAATTTCTTGATAAAGAAAAGAAATTGATAGAGTTATATGATAAAGCATCGACATATAAAGTTATGCCAACAAGAGATAATAACAGTTATTTAAATCAAAAAAATTCAGCGAAATTATATGAAGCTATCATGCTAACTGATTTATTGAAAAGACCAGAAATAAATAAAGAGGATATTAAATATTTTTTAGATCATGAATTTGAAGAAGAAATTTATGAACAACTTGAAATAAAAATAAAATATGAAGGATACATACAAAAAGCGATTAAAGAAGCAGAGAAAATGCAAAGATTAGAACACAAAAAAATTCCTGATGATATTAAATATCAAAATATCAAAAATATATCTTCAGAAAGCAGAGAAAAACTCGAGAAAATAAGACCTAAAACTTTAGGCCAAGCTTCAAGAATTTCAGGTGTAAACCCAGCAGATATTTCACTTATCCTTATATATTTAGAATCGGAGAGCCATAAAACAGATGTTCAAAGATGATGTTAAGAACAACTTACAAGTTGAGTTATCACAATTACAACTTGATCAGTTTGATGTATATTATAAATTTCTACTTGAATACAATAAAATAACAAACCTTACGAGAATAACCGAGGAGAATGAAGTTTATTTTAAACATTTTTATGATTCTTTAACGATTGTTAAAAGTGTAGACTTTAACAAAATAAAAACTTTATGTGATATGGGTGCGGGAGCAGGGTTTCCAAGTATTCCGCTGAAAATCATCTATCCCCATTTGCACATTACTATTATAGATTCGTTAGGTAAAAGAATTACATTTTTAAAGCAACTCATTGAAAAATTAAGTTTAGATAATGTTTTTTTGGTTTATGATCGTATAGAGAATTATGCTAAAAACCATCATAATCAATTTGATTTAGTGACAGCAAGAGCTTTAGGCAAATTACCACTCATTTTAGAATTAGGGCTGCCAATGAGTAAGACTGATAGTTATTTTGTTGCTTATAAGTCGAAAAATTATGAAGAAGAATTAAACGATTCTTTAAATGCACTAAGTCTATTGGGTGGGAAATTGGAAAAAGTGGTTGCTTTTGAAATACCGCATCATTATGGAGATAGGGTACATATAGTTATCGAAAAGTATAAAAAAACCCCCAATACTTATCCAAGGTCTTTTTCTGCCATTAAAAAGAAAAGCTTGTAAAAGGAGATTTTATGGGAAAAATTATTGCAGTGTCCAATCAAAAAGGTGGTGTTGGCAAAACAACGACTAGTGTTAATTTGTCAGCTGCACTTGGAGAATTGAATAAAAAAGTTCTACTAATCGATCTAGACCCACAAGCAAGCACAACAACTAGCTTAGGCATTAATAGAAGTTTATTATATTCGACTATCATGGATGTTTTACTAGATCAAGTCAATGTTGAAGATAGTATAATTCATTTAGATGATTTAAATGTTGATGTTATACCCGCTACTATTGAACTGGCACATTTAGAGATAAAATTGGAAATCGATGATAGAGAATACATATTAAACAAAAAAATCCATAATCTTTCACAAGTTTATGACTATATTATTATAGATTGTCCGCCTTCTTTAGGGTTGTTAACATTAAATGCACTTTATGCATCAAACTCGGTTTTAATTCCTGTTCAATGTCAGTATTTAGCAATAGATGGCTTGACTCAATTATTAAACACAATAAGAGTCGTGCAGAAGCAATTAAAAGTTAATAACAAAAGACTTGAAATTGAAGGTGTATTATTAACAATGTTAGATAAAAGAACAAAAGCAGGATGGGAGATTGTGCATGAAATCAAGGATTACTTTAAAGAGGGTGTATTCGATACTATCATTACAAGTAATGTAGCAGCACAAGTTGCTCCAACCTATGGATTGCCAGTAACAACTTTTGCACCTAAATCACCTGCATCTAGATTATATAAATCTTTAGCCAAGGAGGTTGTAAAGAATAATGAATCAAGATAAGAAACCAAGAACTTTAGCAGACTTATTACAAGAGCACCATGTAGATGATGTGTTAGAAGGTGAAGTAATTGATGAGATTTCATTATCGGAGATAAAAGCTAATCCTTTCCAACCTAGAAGGATATTTGATCAAGATAAGATTGATGAATTAGCACAATCAATTAGAGAACACGGTATTTTTCAACCCATTATTATAAAGAAAATTGCTAAAGGATACATTATTGTCTCAGGTGAAAGAAGATATCGAGCAGCTCAACAAGTTGGTTTGAAAACTATCCCATCTATTGTTAGACAATATGAAGAATCTAAAGTAGCTGAAATTGCATTAGCTGAAAATCTTCAAAGAGAAAATCTTACACCGATTGAAGAAGCAGAAGCATATAAAGTTGTAATGAATCATCTAAGTTTAACTCAAACTGAGCTTGCCCAAAAAATAGGCAAAAGTAGATCCCATGTGACTAATATGCTAGGCTTGTTAAATTTACCAGAAGATACCCAAAATCTATTATTGACCAACCAAATTAGTATGGGCCATGCAAGAGCATTGAGTAAACTTGAAAATAGAGATCAGATTAACAAGTTAGCGAACATGATTGTTAGAAAACAATTAAGTGTTAGACAAGTAGAAGAATTAACAAAAACTGAAGACAAAACAAATAAGATAAAAAGAAAGCCTAAGACAAAATATATAAAAGAAGAAAAATATTTATCTTCTTACCTAAATCATAAAGTTAAAATAGATGAAAAGAAAATAACAATATATCATCATGAGGATGATTTGGCTGAAATTATAAGTAGGTTGCTAAAGAAATGAATTACAAAGTAAATGATATATTAACTTTAAAGAAACAGCATGTTTGTGGGTCCTATGACTGGTTAGTTATAAGAACTGGTGCTGAAATCAAAATTCAGTGTGTAAAATGCAATCGAGAAATCATGATATTCAAAAGAGATTTAGATAGAAAAATCAAAATGATAAAAAGTCAAACGTAAAAGTTACTTAAAATTTAGACTAAATAGTAGAAAAACGGGCTATATTCTAATTAAAATGATATTATTTCATAAAAATTAAAAAAATATATTAAAAGTGTTGATTTTTTCAAAATGATAAGTTAGAATATTAAAGCAAGCCCAAAAATGGAGGGGTAGCGAAGTGGCTAAACGCGGCAGACTGTAAATCTGTTCCTAACGGTTCGGCAGTTCGAATCTGCCCCCCTCCACCATTCTATTTATACCTTGTATAAGCATATGATAATCACCTTAGAAAGACTCGAAGAAAAAAATACAACTTAGATATTGACAAGGTTCTTTTATAATGATAGAATGTATAAGCACGTGAAGAGTGCTGTAAGGCAAAAGGTCTTTGAAAACTGAATGATGATGAGTGTATCAAGAGTAACAAAAATAAGAGCTATTAACAAACAAACTATAATTTATGGAGAGTTTGATCCTGGCTCAGGATGAACGCTGGCGGCGTGCCTAATACATGCAAGTCGAACGCACTAGTTTACTAGTGAGTGGCGAACGGGTGAGTAACACGTAGGTAACCTGCCCTTAAGACGAGGATAACCATTGGAAACGATGGCTAAGACTGGATAGGAATATTTGAGGCATCTTAAATATTTTAAAAGACCTAGCAATAGGTATGCTTAAGGAGGGGCCTGCGGCGCATTAGTTAGTTGGTGAGGTGAGAGCTCACCAAGACGATGATGCGTAGCCGGACTGAGAGGTTGAACGGCCACATTGGGACTGAGAAACGGCCCAAACTCCTACGGGAGGCAGCAGTAGGGAATTTTCGGCAATGGAGGAAACTCTGACCGAGCAACGCCGCGTGAATGACGAAGTACTTCGGTATGTAAAGTTCTTTTATCAAGGAAGAATGACTCGTGGAAAAACGAGAGTGACGGTACTTGATGAATAAGCCCCGGCTAACTATGTGCCAGCAGCCGCGGTAATACATAGGGGGCAAGCGTTATCCGGAATTATTGGGCGTAAAGGGTGCGTAGGCGGTCATTTAAGTCTTTGGTGTAAGTGCAAGGCTCAACCTTGTGATGCTAAGGAAACTGGATGACTTGAGTGTGATAGAGGTAAGTGGAATTCCATGTGTAGCGGTAAAATGCGTAAATATATGGAGGAACACCAGTGGCGAAGGCGGCTTACTGGGTCACAACTGACGCTGAGGCACGAAAGCGTGGGGAGCAAACAGGATTAGATACCCTGGTAGTCCACGCCGTAAACGATGAGTACTAAGTGTTGGAGAAATTCAGTGCTGTAGTTAACGCAATAAGTACTCCGCCTGAGTAGTACGTACGCAAGTATGAAACTCAAAGGAATTGACGGGACCCCGCACAAGCGGTGGATCATGTTGTTTAATTCGATGATACGCGAAAAACCTTACCAGGTCTTGACATCCCATGCAAAGCTTAAGAGATTAAGTGGAGGTTATCATGGAGACAGGTGGTGCATGGTTGTCGTCAGCTCGTGTCGTGAGATGTTGGGTTAAGTCCCGCAACGAGCGCAACCCTTATTGCTAGTTACCATCATTAAGTTGGGGACTCTAGCGAGACTGCCAGTGATAAACTGGAGGAAGGTGGGGATGACGTCAAATCATCATGCCCCTTATGACCTGGGCTACAAACGTGATACAATGGCTGAAACAAAGGGCAGCGAAGCAGTGATGTGAAGCGAAACCCAAAAAAGCAGTCTCAGTTCGGATTGAAGTCTGCAACTCGACTTCATGAAGTCGGAATCGCTAGTAATCGCGAATCAGAATGTCGCGGTGAATACGTTCTCGGGGTTTGTACACACCGCCCGTCAAACCACGAAAGTCGACAATACCCAAAGCCGGTGGCCTAACTCTTCGGAGAGGGAGCCGTTTAAGGTAGGGTTGATGATTGGGGTTAAGTCGTAACAAGGTATCCCTACGGGAACGTGGGGATGGATCACCTCCTTTCTAAGGAGAAAGGCATATACATAAACGTATATAAAAATTTCCAATATACACTCATCATATTCAGTTTTGAAAGATTAGATCTTTCAAGTTTTAATAAGTTTGATCTTTGAAAAGTAGATAAATTCTGTCGTAAAGAAAATGAAAGAATAAAAAAAGGTTAAGGAAAAAAGGGCGCACAGTGGATGCCTAGGCACTAAGAGCCGATGAAGGACGCAACTAACGGCGAAACGCCACGGGGAGCAGTAAGTACGCGACGATCCGTGGGAATCCGAATGGGGAAACCCGTCATATGGAAGATATGACATCTGCGCAAGCAGAGGGAAAACGCAGGGAACTGAAATATCTAAGTACCTGTAGGAAAAGAAAGTAAAAACGATTCCGCTAGTAGCGACGAGCGAACGCGGAGGAGCCTAACACCATAATAGTTACAAAACCACACACTAAAAGAACGGCGTGGGAAAGCCGACCGAAGAAGGTGAGAGTCCTGTATTTGAAAGTGTGCGGACTAGGGTGTTGAGAAGTACGGCGAGACACGAGGAATCTTGTCGGAAGATGTGAGGACCATCTCATAAGGCTAAATACTACTTAGTGACCGATAGTGAACCAGTACCGTGAGGGAAAGGTGAAAAGAACCCCGGGAGGGGAGTGAAAGAGAACCTGAAACTGTGTGCTTACAATTAGTCAGAGCCCGTTAATGGGTGATGGCATGCCTTTTGTAGAATGAACCGGCGAGTTACGGTATCTAGCAAGGTTAAGCTTTAAGGAGTGGAGCCAAAGCGAAAGCGAGTCTGAATAGGGCGTTAAGTTAGGTGCTGTAGACCCGAAACTGGGTGAGCTAGCCATGAGCAGGTTGAAGTTTGGGTAAGACCAAATGGAGGACCGAACCAGGACACGTTAAAAAGTGTTTGGATGACTTGTGGCTAGGGGTGAAATTCCAATCGAACCCAGAGATAGCTGGTTCTCCCCGAAATAGCTTTAGGGCTAGCGTTAGCAATAGTTTTTATGAAGGTAGAGCACTGAATGTGTGATGGCCCCACCTCGGGGTACTGAGCCCAATCAAACTACGAATGTCATAAAAAGTAGCTAGCAGTCAGACTGTGGGTGATAAGGTTCATGGTCAAAAGGGAAAGAGCCCAGACCGTCAGATAAGGTCCCAAAATTGATGCTAAGTGGAAAAGGAAGTGAAGATGCACAAACAACTAGGAGGTTGGCTTAGAAGCAGCCATCCTTTAAAGAGTGCGTAAAAGCTCACTAGTCGAGTGACTCTGCGCCGAAAATGTACCGGGGCTAAGCATCATACCGAATCTACGGATTTGACAAATGTCAAGTGGTAGGGGAGCGTTCTAACAGCGGAGAAGCATGATCGGAAGGACATGTGGAGTGGTTAGAAGTGAGAATGCCGGTGTAAGTAACGAAAAGATAGGTGAGAATCCTATCCGTCGAAAACCCAAGGTTTCCAGGGGAAGGTTCGTCCGCCCTGGGTAAGTCGGGGCCTAAGGTGAGGCTGAAAAGCGTAGCCGATGGATAGCAGGTAGAGATTCCTGCACTAGTTTATGAACTGATGGAGTGACAAAGGAGGCTAACATCCGCCCATGATTGGATTTGGGACAAGGAAACGAGCTTAGTGTGTAGGCAAATCCGCACACTATATAAGAGTGAGTTTCGGTAGGTAAAGGATGATGACGTCAAACTTTCAAGAAAAGCTTCTAGGGCTAATTTATAGACTACCCGTACCGTAAACCGACACAGGTGGGAAGGTAGAGTATACTAAGACGCGCGAGAAAACCCTTGTTAAGGAACTCGGCAAAATGACTCCGTAACTTCGGGATAAGGAGGACTTTTAATGAAAAAAAGAAGTCGCAGAGAATAGGCCCAAGCGACTGTTTATCAAAAACATAGGTCTCTGCTAAACCGTAAGGTGATGTATAGGGGCTGACGCCTGCCCGGTGCTGGAAGATTAAGAGGAGATGTTAGGCAACGAAGCATTGAATTGAAGTCCCAGTAAACGGCGGCCGTAACTATAACGGTCCTAAGGTAGCGAAATTCCTTGTCGGGTAAGTTCCGACCCGCACGAAAGGCGTAACGATTTGGGCACTGTCTCAACAAGGGACTCGGTGAAATCAAGCTGCCGGTGAAAACGCCGGCTACCCGCGACAGGACGAAAAGACCCCATGGAGCTTTACTGTAGCTTGATATTGACATTGGGTGTAAGATGTACAGGATAGGTGGGAGACTGAGAACCTAGGACGCTAGTCTTGGAGGAGTCGACCTTTGGATACCACCCTTCGTGCATCTGATGTCTAACCCGCCGAAGTGGATTCGGGGGGACAGTGTCTGGTGGGCAGTTTGACTGGGGCGGTCGCCTCCCAAAGAGTAACGGAGGCGCCCGAAGGTACCCTCAGAATGGTTGGAAATCATTCGTAGAGTGCAAAAGCATAAGGGTGCTTGACTGCGAGACAAACAAGTCGAGCAGGGACGAAAGTCGGGTTTAGTGATCTCTCTGTACCGCATGGAAGGGCAGAGACTCAACGGATAAAAGCTACCCTGGGGATAACAGGCTTATCGCTTCCAAGCGTTCACAGCGACGAAGCGGTTTGGCACCTCGATGTCGGCTCGTCGCATCCTGGAGCTGGAGAAGGTTCCAAGGGTTGGGCTGTTCGCCCATTAAAGCGGCACGCGAGCTGGGTTCAGAACGTCGTGAGACAGTTCGGTCTCTATCCGTCGTGGGCGTTGGAGATTTGAAGGGAGCTGCCCCTAGTATGAGAAGACCGGGGTGGACATACCACTGGTGCACCAGTTGGCTTGCCAAGGCCACAGCTGGGTAGCTAAGTATGGAAGGGATAAACGCTGAAAGCATCTAAGCGTGAAGCCCACCTTAAGATGAGATCTCCCAATTTAGTAAGATCCCTTATAGACGATGAGGTTGATAGGCTGGGTGTGGAAGCATGGTGACATGTGAAGCTGACCAGTACTAATAGATCGAGGACTTAACCTTTACTTTCATTTGAAATATATACAGAATTTATCTAGTTTTGAGAGATGTCTGGTGACGATGGCGAAGTGGTCACACCTGTTCCCATACCGAACACAGAAGTTAAGCACTTCAGCGCCGAAAATAGTTCTAAGGAGCGAAGATAGGACGTTGCCAGGCAGTATCTCTAATAATGGGAGTTTAGCTCAGTTGGGAGAGCATCTGCCTTACAAGCAGAGGGTCAGCGGTTCGAGCCCGTTAACTCCCACCATTATTATGCCGAAATAGCTCAATCTGGTAGAGCAACTGACTTGTAATCAGTAGGTTGCGGGTTCAATTCCTGTTTTCGGCACCACTATTTGACCCGTTAGCTCAGTCGGTAGAGCACTTGACTTTTAATCAAGGTGTCGAAGGTTCGATTCCTTCACGGGTCACCACTACTTATGCCTCGATGGTGAAATTGGTAGACACGTGGGACTTAAAATCCCATGGATGATGAATCCGTGCCGGTTCAAGTCCGGCTCGAGGTACCATGGTTGTGGGGCCTTAGCTCAGTTGGGAGAGCGCCTGCCTTGCACGCAGGAGGTCAGGGGTTCGAGCCCCCTAGGCTCCACCAATTTATAGTAATATTTGTCCTCCAAGCAAAAACGACTATAAAGTATTAAGTTTGGGTCTTAAATGGTAGTTATATTTAATACTATTGTTATAGATAGTTTTATGTTTTGGCGGCGTAGCTCAGCTGGTTAGAGTGCACGGCTCATACCCGTGAGGTCGAGGGTTCGATTCCCCCCGCCGCTACCAGTTTGGACCCGTAGCTCAGTTGGTTAGAGCTACCGGCTCATAACCGGTCGGCCGTAGGTTCGAGTCCTACCGGGTCCACCAAAAAAATCTTTTAAAATCAAAAAAATATGTTATAATAGTGGAGGAATACCCAAGTCTGGCTGAAGGGATCGGTCTTGAAAACCGACAGGCTGTAAAAGGCGCGGGGGTTCGAATCCCTCTTCCTCCGCCATCAGATGTTTAATAATTTTTAATATATCGCGGGATAGAGCAGTCAGGTAGCTCGTCGGGCTCATAACCCGGAGGTCGTAGGTTCAAATCCTTCTCCCGCAACCAATGGTCCGGTGGTGTAGGGGTCAACATGCCTGCCTGTCACGCAGGAGATCGCGGGTTCAAATCCCGTCCGGACCGCCATTATTAGGCTCTGTAGCTCAGTCGGTAGAGCAAAGGACTGAAAATCCTTGTGTCGGCAGTTCGATTCTGCCCGGAGCCACCATTTGTATGGTGGTAGACCAATTAGAGGTCTTTTTTTTTATTATAAAGTAAAATCTTCATAAATCTACTAATATTAAGTAGATTTATGGAGGTGTGACATGGCTATAAAATGCCTGTATATTTTTAAAGATATAACAGAAATATCTTCCCTTATTAACATCCTAGATGAAATGAACTGGAAAATAGAAAAAGAATATTTGAAGGACAGAGTTAGTTTTTATAGTAAAACAGTTTTATTCAAGAAATTAAAAAGTGACTTCCTATTAAAAAAACTCTCTATTTGGCCTTTAAAAGATGAAGAAGTGATTACATGGATGGATACTTTAACTCTTGTAAGTAGAGTGATGCTACAGCTTTTTAAAAGTGGTGTTCAGACAAATAAAATATCATTAGTTATGGAATATCCAATTGTTTTTGGTAATCATATGCGAACCGATTATTTACTTATCTATGATCGACTTATTATTGTTCTAGAATTTGGGATGTTTAATCAAGATGAAAAGAGAAGTGAAGAGAGATATACTAAGAAATTACAAGAGTCAAATAGTTATCGACAAATTATCGACAATTTATTAAAACCTGGAGTTGATGTAGTCAACTATGTTATGATTTATAGACCAGAGTTTTCAAAAGTTAGTAATTCTAAAATTATTTCAAACATTGAGTATAATCAATTAGAACTTCAAAAATTAACAAACTTTATAAAACATCTTGTGAAATTACAAGATAACTGTGCTCCTTTGTATCAACTTGAGTACTTAGAAAGTATATTGTAATTTAATTTGTTTGACATTAATGTTTTTTATTAACTAGGAAATTCTAATTGATAATTTAAATAAAAACAAACAGAAAAAACTCATCTAAAATGAGTCTGTAAAACGAGTCAACAAATTAATCAATAAGTTTATGATAAATATCTAAAGGCACAAACTGCAACTTACCACAATGACTACAAACATCAACGGGAAAAGCAGCACCTTCAGTCTCCATAAAGTGAGCATAACCAGAAAAATTGACAGTAAGTTCAAATCCACAGTGCAGACATTTCATATCAACCATGATATCAAAATTAGGCATCGATATAAATGCATTAAATGAAGCGGCAGGGCCAGCAATGAATCCCTGCTTAACAGCTGATTTATATTCAGCATACAAATTCTTTTTTTGAACAAAAGACATATGCACAGATTTAGTTTTAAATAGTTTAGGCATCGCTAAATAACCTCTCTTTTCGGTGATTTGGTAGATATGAAGCATCAAGATTTAAAACCATAGTAGAACCACACTGACATTTAAAGATGTCATAGTGATAAGTCTTAAGCAACAAAGTTCGAAAGTGAAGTTGATGTTTAAGATAAGTCAAAGATTTAGGGTTAACTAACTTTAACTCAGAGGCAATTTTTCGTTTTGTCCGATTTGAATAAAAACCGTAATAACGAATCAGATGAAATCCTTTATCAGGGATGTGTTTAATGAGACGTGCAATAAATTTAAAGACATGATCAGTGATGATTTGAGTACCTCGTTTATGATGTTTATCTGAAATTTGATCATCTTCATGAGGATCAAAATGCCAAGTGACTTGGTGATTGATATCATCGAAGTCATCAATTCTAGATTCAGAGATGGCTGGATGAGAAGCATATCTGGCGATGTATTTAGCAATCTTTTTGGCTGTAGACAAGCTAGATTTTCTCTTTAATTGAGGCCCGTAAGTGTAAAAGCCTTTTTTATACTTATGAATGAGATAACTTCTTAAGCGATTAAACTCATTATAGATAGAATTTGTCGCATGGGTTTTCAAATAGGCTGAGATGTTACTTAAGAGTCTATATTGCCAAAACATACGCAGTCTCTCAAAAGGAAAGAAAGACATGTTGGATAGATGACCATGAGCATCAATAAAGCGTTCAGCAACTAAAGCATGGATATGAGGATTGGTCTTCATATCTCTGCCATAGGTGTGAAGAAAACAAATGATGCCAAGTCTTCTATCTAATTGGTGGTCAGCCTTCGTTTTCTTAACAGCTTTATGAAGAACTTCATTTACAGTTTGAAATAAGATATCAAATAAGTCTCTATAAAGCCAAAAGAATTTACGCATCTCTTTAGCAACTGAAAAGACAAAATGTCTATGAGGGCACTTAAGTAATTTGGATTCAATCGCAAGTGTTCGAGCTTCTCGATATCTTTGATTACAAGAAGGACAAAACCTTGAATGACAAGAAAGACCTTGGATATGAAAGTTATCACAAGTTGGGCATTCATAGAAGAAGTAGCCATATTTGAAATCACGACAATGTATCATTTTTTCAACATTTTCGATAATTGAGGGACGTAGTTTATCTTCAAAATGAAGTTTAAATGAATCCCAATAGGTAGCAAATATAGATTGAATGGAAATGGAGTTATCTCTATATACTTTTAAATTAGATAGTTTAACAAGCTCATTGTTAAAGACATGTTCACCATGTTTAAGAGCAAGTTCTAATTGATCTTTAAATTTATACTTAATCACTATAGGTTCCATAAATCTATTATACAATGTGACTTTAAAAAGAAAAAGGCGATTTTTATCGCCCCTAGTGAATTTATTCACTTTTGTTCTGTTATTATATTATTGAATTAAAATTTGATATTCAAAATATTTGAAGGAGAAAACAAATGTCAGAAAAAATTGGATTAGTAGTTTGTGGAAACTCTGGTATTGATTACATGTCTTTAAATTATCCAGTAAAGGTAATTAGATCGACTCTAAATGTTGATGGCAAAGAATATGAAGACTATGTAGATATTCAAGCTAAAGATTTTTATAAAATGGTAGAAGAAAATCCGAACATAGATGTTTCTACATCTCAAACATCTACAGGGAAAATTGCTAGTGTATATGAAGAATTAAAAGCAGAAGGTTATACGGATGTTATTGTAGTAGTTATATCATCTAAATTAAGTGGGACTTATCAAGGAGCTATTTTAGCTAAAGAACTAGTCAAGGACCTTAACGTTTTTGTTTTGGATTCTAGAAGTGTATCATATGGTGAAGCATATTTGATATTAGAAGCAATAAGACTTATTAAAGAGGGTAAAAAGACCGTTGATATTATCAATCACTTGGAAAAAATTAGAGATCATATTTATATCTATGTATTGGTTGATACATTAAAGTTCTTAGTGAAAAACGGTAGACTATCTGTAACTAGTGGATTTTTAGGAACACTACTAAAAATTAAGCCATTGCTCCATGTTCAAAAAGATGGCAGATTGGTTCCACTAGAAAAAATTAGAACTACACACAAAGCGCAAAGTAGATTAATTGAAATTATTGAAGAAAAAATTCATGAAAAAAATGTTATAATGTTTATAGCATATACGAATAATTTAGAAAAAGCTGAAGAACTGAAAGAAATATTTTTAAAGAAGAGAAAAGATATTATAGTAGAGTTAGTACCGTTAACACCTGTTGTTGGAGCACACGCTGGTCCTGGAACTTTGGGTGTAGGATATATAGAAATATAATAAATGTAGGTGATAATTAGTGGTTTCTGCTAAAGAAGTAATCAATGAGTTGTTAGTCGATGTTTTTAACCATATTTTGAGTATAGAAGCTGAAGTGCTTAGAGAACGAGGAGTGAAACTCTCTATGACAGAGGTTCATGTTCTTGAAGCAATTAAGAACACTTCTGAGCCAACGATGGGTAATGTCGCAAACAAACTTAGAATTACAATGGGTACTTTAACAACTTCAATCAATGTTCTAGTCAGAAAAAATTTTGTTAATGGATATCGTGATGAAAACGATAGAAGAAAAGTTTATTTAGAGCTTAAGGAATCTGCCAAGGAAGTATTAAGGATTCACGATGATTTTCATGAAGAAATGGTTTCATCCTTATTAAAAGATTTGGAGTTGGAAAAAGATGAAATCCTTTTAAAGTCGTTAGAAAATATCAGCAATTATTTCAAGCAAAGATATTAAAACACTCTACGTGAGTGTTTTTTTAATGAAGTTCAAAAAAAATTATTATTTACTGTTTAAAAATGTTATAATAATATAGGTTTAGGAGGTAATTATGAAGGATTATATTTATGGAATAGATGTGGGTGGAACGACCATCAAGATGGGATTGTTCACTGTGGATGATATGAAAACAATTGATAGTTATGAAATACCTACACCGTCTTTGGAAAATGGTAGTTTTATTTTTAAAAAAATCTATGAATCGATCTTGGAATGCAATAAAAGAAATAATATTGACATAAAACAATTGCTTGGTATAGGTATTGATGTACCTTGTCCAATTAAAAATGGGTATGTGGAAAGTTGCGCTAATTTACATTTAAATGATATTGATTTAATCGCTGAGATGAATAAGTATGTGGATAGCCACATCAAGATTGCTATTGCCAATGATGCGACAATAGCTGCATATGGTGAAAATGCTTCATTAGAAAAACCTTATAAGAATGCAGTATTAATTACATTAGGAACTGGTGTTGGCGGTGGTATTATACTTGATGGTAAAATTATAGAAGGTTCTACAGGTTTTGGAGGCGAAATAGGGCATATTCGTGTTTATAATGAAGAAGATAAAGTATGCGGATGTGGATCTATGGGGTGTCTTGAACAAATTTGTGGCACAAAAGGAATTCTGGATTTTACAATAGAACAACTCGAAAGCAAACCATCAGTTTTAAATAAAAACAACTTGACAGTTAAAGCAATCTTTGATGCTGCTAAGCAAAATGATGAAGTTGCATTAATGACGGTCCATCGCGTTGCAAAATATATTGGAATTGCAGCTAGTATTATTTCTATGACAGTTGAGCCAGAAGTTTACATTATTGGTGGAGGAATATCTAAAGCTGGTCCATTTTTGATAGATTTAGTTGAAAGATATTATAGAGAAAATGCTAGGTTTTCGACAGGGAAGATCCCGTTTAAATTAGCACATACAGGTAATGATGCTGGTATGATAGGATCAGCTCTATTAGTTAAAAGTTATATATAAAAAATAAATATAAGACACTACAATTATAGGTAAAGGAAGAAGATGAAATGAGTAATAAGTATTTGGGGGATTTTATAGCAATAGGCAAGAACATCCACGTAGACATAAAAAAGAGGAATATTCAGTACTCAAAAAAGGATCTAAAAACAGCAACAAACGAAATTATTCAAATAATTAAGAATTATATTGGTGAAATATATGATGAGATGGTTGAAGTAAACAAGTTAAAAGGTGTGAACGAGTATCCATATGTTTTTGCACCTTTTTTTGCGTCAAAAACTTTTGAAATGATGAAGGAACTAACTTACACAAGTGATATTTCTTTTGTAGAAGCCTTTAATAAAGCTGTTAATTGGTTTATGAAAAATCAAAAGTTTAATTTATTTACTAATTATGCAAAAGAAGATAAAAAAGAGAAAATGGATGAACAAACGATAAGAATCAAAGAAAGGGTGATTAAGTTTCTCAATAGATACTTTATCCAGAAGCTGGCTAGTGAAACTGATGAAGATGTCATAGTTTCAATTTCAAAAATTGAAAAAGAGTATTTCTACGAACTCCCAATTAATGTTAAAGGGTTTGTTTGTCGCTCAGTTGATAATGAAATGTTAATCAAAGATATGGCATATGCTTATGAGATCCCTATTGTTATAACAACAAAAAGCGTTTTTGATTCGAAATTAATTGTGATTGATAATGTTAATAAAAAATTACTCATTGATCCAAATGAGCTCAATCTAAATAAGTCTTATGAATTACAAAGAAAAACAACCATTTGTAGTCAAGATAAACCTAGATATGATTCAGAAATAATTAAATATTATGCATCTTTAGTAGATTTAAGATACTTAGATCTTGTGAAAAATAATGGGTGGTATAAAGGTGGAGTCTTTTTTAGAACTGAATATATTTTCCTATCGAAGGGTTTTTTTCCTAGATATGATGAACTAGTAGGTATTTTTACAAACTTAATGAATGCTTTTCATGATAGAGAAATTCAAGTACAGTTACCTGAATTTAATCATTTCAAACAGGTAGATTACGAGATAGATGATGAAATATATACTGAAGTAGATTTAGTTAGTATATACCATAGAGTATTTTTTAGAACAGTTAATGCTTTATACGAAGCTTCAAACATTGCTCATAAAAAAGTTACTCTAGTCATTCCTTCTTTACGTGTAGGATCTGAGGTTTATCACTGGAAAGATAAAATAGATTGTTTCTTAGGTATTGATCGTTCTGTTGAAACTGGACCTAAGTTTGGGATTACGATGGAAACAGAGTCGGCAATCGAATATTTTGAAGATTATAAAGAAGTGAGTTCTATCATCTTCGGTATGGATAACTATATAGAAGAAGCTTTGGAAATATCTAGATATGATGAAATTGATAAAAAATATTTTATGAGTGCTGCGTGGCCTGACATGCACTTAGCTCATCAGTTTTACAGAAAAAATGGAATTAGGATGTTGCAAATAATGTATGGTGTCATACTCAGGGATCCATTCTTTCTAAGGAAATTCTTCAATAAAGGATTTAAGCATTTTATTATCCCTTTAAGCACATTAAAAATGGCGGAAGACGTATTATATACGTATGAATCTACAAGAGGGAAGTATGTTGGAGTTCATGCTAAAAGAAAAAGTGCAAAATTAAATAAATAAAGTTTAAAAAGAGGGTAAAAAAGGTTGCTTTTATCTTCTTTTTAATATATAATAGTAACGCTCGTGTGTATACGAGAAAAGGCTGTGAAATGGGAGGTTGCCGACACACGGATACCCGTTGTCTATGTGGTTGGGTTTTTCCATGGAGCAAGTCTATACAAGATTATAGGCGAAAGGAGCTATACAAAATGGCAAAAGATGTAATTAAAATTCGTTTGAAGGCTTACGATCACAGATTATTAGATCAAGCTGCTAAAAAGATTGTGGATAGTGCTTTAAGAACTGGAGCTTCAGTTCAAGGTCCAATTCCTCTTCCAACAGAAAAGGAAATCTTTACAATCTTACGTTCACCACACGTTAATAAAGATTCACGTGAACAATTTGAACGTAGAACGCACAAGAGATTAATTCAAATCGTTGATCCAAACCCTAAAACAATTAGTGCATTGATGGATATAGATTTACCATCAGGTATTGATATCGTACTTAAAAAATAACTAAAAAAAAGAAAGAGGTAAGAGTATGGCCAAAGGAATCTTAGGTAGAAAACTTGGTATGACACAAATTTTCGATGAAAATGGTGTTCTAGTACCAGTTAGCGTTATAGATGTAGCCGATAATGTAGTTCTTCAACAAAAGACTGTTGAAACTGACGGTTATGTAGCAACTCAAATTGGGTTTGAAACTAAACGCGACAAATTAAGTAACAAGCCTGAACAAGGGCACGTGAAAAAAGCTAATACAGCACCTAAGCGCTTCGTTAGAGAAATCCGTTTCAATGAAGAGCTTAAGAATGAGTTGTTGGATTTAGCTGTAGGAGACCTTGTTAAAACAGAATTATTTGAAGTAGGCGAAACTGTAGATGTTACAGGAACATCTAAAGGTAAAGGTTTTGCAGGAAGTATTAAGAGACACAATCAACATCGTGGACCTATGACACATGGTTCTAGATACCATCGTGGTCCAGGTTCTATGGGACCTATCAAAGGGAACATGAAAGGTAAGAATTTACCAGGACATATGGGACATGAAAGAGTAACAATCCAAAACTTAAAGGTTGTTGGTGTTGATGTTGAAAACCAATTATTGCTTATCAGTGGTAGCGTTCCAGGACCTAAAAAAGGACTTGTAATTGTTAGAACTGCTGTTAAGAGTGGTAAATAAGGAGGGTTATCATGCCAAAAGTAGACATATTAAATCAAACAGGTAAAAAAGTTGCTGACCTAACCTTATCAGATTACGTTTTCGGTATTGAACCACATCAACAAGCATTATTCGATGTTGTCAATGCTCAAAGAGCAGCAATGAGACAAGGTACTCATGATGTTAAAAATCGTGGTGAAGTATCAGGTGGCGGTAGAAAACCATGGAGACAAAAAGGAACTGGTAGAGCTCGTCAAGGGTCAACTAGATCTCCTCAATGGCGTCATGGTGGTGTAGTTTTTGGTCCAACACCAAGAAGTTATGCAGTTAAATTGAATCAAAAAGTTCGTCAATTAGCTTTGAGGTCAGCGTTGTCTTATCATCAAGCTAATGGTCAATTAAAAGTGGTTGAATCTATTGGATTAGAAGCGCCAAAAACAAAATTATTTAGAGAGTTTTTAAACAGTCTAGAAGTTCAAGGCAAAACTTTAGTAGTTGCGAAAACATTTGAAGAAAATGAAGTATTAGCAGCAAGAAACATCCCGACTGTTCAATTCTCATTAGTAAGTCATGTAAGCGTATATGATATTCTAAATTGCAAAAATTTAGTAATCACTAAAGATGCTGTTGAAGCATTAGAGGAGGTATTAGGTAATGACTAAGTATTATGAAATTATCAAAGCCCCAATTATTACTGAACAAAGTACACAACTTATTGAAAGTCAAAATAGATATACATTCAAGGTTGAAAAGAGTGCAAACAAAGTTGAAATCAAAAAAGCAATTGAAGCAATCTTTAATGTAAAAGTTCTTTCAGTTAATACAGTTAATGTTTTACCTAAATTCAAAAGAATGGGTAAATATGAAGGGTACAAACCAGCTTATAAAAAAGCTGTAGTAAAAATTGCTGAAGGCCAAAAAATAGACGCCTTCACATTATAAGTGAAATATTAGAGGAGGTTTAACCAAATGGCGGTTAAAAAATACAAAGCGACCACAAACGGTCGTCGTAACATGAGTGTTTTAACATATGATGAAATCACAACATCTACTCCTGAAAAATCACTACTTGAGCCATTCTCTCGTACAGGCGGTCGTAATAGTCAAGGTAAGATTACCGTAAGACATATCGGCGGCGGTGCGAAAAGAAAATATCGTGTAATTGATTTTAAAAGAAACAAAGACAATATTATCGGTAAGGTTGCTACAATTGAGTACGATCCAAACCGTACAGCAAATATTGCTTTAATTCATTATGTAGATGGTGAAAAAAGATATATCTTAGCTCCAAAAGGATTAGTAGTAGGTATGGAAATCCTTTCTGGAGAACATGTAGATATCAAAACAGGAAATGCATTACCAATTATGAATATTCCAGTTGGTACTGTTGTTCATAACATTGAACTTAGTCCTGGTAGAGGTGGACAAATTGCAAGAAGTGCTGGAGCATCTGCTCAAATATTAGGGCGTGAAGAAAAATACGTTCTAGTGCGTTTGCAATCAGGTGAAGTACGTAAGATTTTAGGTACTTGCCGTGCTACAATTGGTACAGTTGGAAATGAATCATGGGAATTAGTCAATTTAGGTAAAGCTGGTAGAGTAAGACACATGGGCATTAAGCCGACAGTTCGTGGTTCAGTTATGAACCCTAACGATCACCCACATGGTGGTGGTGAAGGTAGAACACCAATTGGTAGAAAATCACCAATGACCCCTTGGGGTAAGAAGGCTCGCGGTGTCAAGACTCGCGACAGTAAAAAAGCGTCAAACGACTTAATCGTTCGTCGTCGTACGAAGTAGGAGGAAATTTATGGCACGTTCAGTCAAAAAAGGACCATTTTGTGACTTGCACTTATTAAATAAAGTTCAAAAGCAAAATGCAGCAAACGAAAAGAAAGTGATCCAAACATGGTCACGTCGTTCAACGGTTTTCCCTGATTTCGTTGGACATACGATCGCAGTTTATAATGGTAAATCACATGTTCCAGTTTATGTAACTGAAGATATGGTTGGACACAAGTTCGGTGAATTTGCACCAACACGTACATATCATGGACATAACAAAGAAGATAAGAAAGCTAAGAAGAAATAATTGGAGGAGAAAATGATGGAAAGTAAAGCTATAGCTAAAACAGTTCGCATTGCTCCACGTAAGGCTAGATTGGTTATCGACTTAATTCGTGGCAAAAATGTTAAAGAAGCGCAAGCAATTTTAATGTTTACACCACGTGGCGCCTCACCAATTATTCTTAAAGTGCTTAACAGCGCAATAGCTAACGCAGAGCATAACAATAATGCAAACATTGATGACTTATATGTAAAAGAAGCATATGTTAATGAGGGTGTTCGCCTAAAAAGACTTTTACCAAGAGCTAAAGGTCAAGGGGACATCATTAAGAAGAGAACAAGCCACATTACAGTTGTAGTGGCAGAAAAAGAATAGGGGTGAAGAAACATGGGTCAAAAAGTTAATCCAGTCGGTATGCGACTTGGGATCATTCGTAACTGGGAATCAAAATGGTACGCAGATAAAAATGCTGTTCCAACACTAGTTAAAGAAGATGCAAGCATTCGTTCATATCTTAATGATTTTTATAAAAAAGCCGCTGTTTCTCACATCGAAATAGAACGCGTTAAAGGTAGAGGCGGAAAAGATCGTGTAAAAATTACACTTCATACTGCTAAACCAGGTATCGTTATTGGTCGTGATGCTGAAACTAAGAAAAAAGCAGTTGCTCAACTTGAAAAAATCACTAACAAAGAAATCGTATTTAACGTAGTAGAAGTGAAACGTCCAGAAAGAGTTGCGACTCTAGTTGCTCAAAGCATTGCAGAACAATTAGAAAATCGTGCATCATTTAGACGTGTTCAAAAAATTGCTATGCAACGTGCACTTAAAGCCGGAGCTAAAGGTGTTAAAACACTAGTTTCAGGTCGTTTAGGTGGTGCTGAAATGGCAAGAAGCGAAGGATATTCAGAAGGTCAAGTACCTTTACATACACTTCGTGCAGATATCGATTATGCAACAGCAGAAGCACACACAACTTATGGTGTATTAGGTATAAAAGTTTGGATTTATAATGGTGAAATTTTACCAGGCCAAACAAGAGAAGAAAACCTAAGAAAGTTAGATGAAAGAACTCCACGTCCTAGACGCGGTGGTAGAAACAATCGTAACAACAAGGGAGGCAAATAATTATGTTAATGCCTAAAAGAACTAAGTTCCGTCGCCCACATAGAGTAAGTTATGAAGGTAAAGCAAAAGGTAGAAATGAAATTCTAAACGGAGACTTTGCATTAGTAGCTTTAGAAGGGGCATGGATAACAAACCGTCAAATCGAAGCGGCTCGTATCGCGATGACAAGACACATGAAAAGATTAGGGAAAGTATGGATTAACATCTTCCCGCATCTAGCAAAAACTAAAAAACCACTTGAAGTGCGTATGGGTTCTGGTAAAGGAGCTCCAGATCACTGGGTAGCGGTTGTTAAACAAGGTAAGATTATGTTTGAAATAAACGGAGTTTCAGAAGCAGTAGCAAGAGAAGCATTACGTTTAGCATCACACAAATTACCAATTAAAACGAAAATTGTTAAAAGAGGTGAGCAAGCGTGAAAGCGGCAGAAATTAGAAAAATCAGCACAACTGATTTAGAAAAACGTATTGTCGAGCTTAAAGCAGAATTATTTAACCTACGCTTTCAACTTGCAGTAGGACAACTTGAAAATACAGCTCGAATTAGTCAAGTAAAAAAGACGATTGCACAAATGAAGACAATCATCAGTGAACGTACTGAATAAGGAGGATACCATGGAACGTAAACAAAGAAAAGTATATACGGGAATTGTTGTATCTGACAAAATGGATAAGACGATTACCGTGGTTGTCGATACATACAAGAAGGATCCTTTATATGGCAAACGTGTAAAGGTTTCAAAGAAATTTCATGCACATGATGAAGAAGGTTTAGCAGGTATTGGTGATAAAGTGACTATCATGGAAACTCGCCCATTATCTAAGACAAAGAGATTCCGTCTCTTAGAAGTCGTTGCTAAAGCTGATTTAGTATAAGGAGGAAGAAAACATGATTCAACAAGAAAGTAGATTAGTTGTTGCTGACAACAGTGGCGCTAAAGAAGTCCTTGTGATTAAAGTTTTAGGGGGAACCCGTCGTCGTTATGCTAATATCGGTGATATTGTCGTTGTTACTGTTAAAAAAGCTGCACCTGCAGGTATGGTTAAAAAAGGTGAAGTATTAAAAGCAGTTATCGTACGTACAGTTAAAGGTCTTCGTCGCGCAGATGGCTCATACATCAAATTTGATGAAAATGCAGCAGTTATAATTAAAGATGATTTAAATCCACGTGGAACTCGTATTTTCGGGCCAGTGGCAAGAGAGTTAAGAGATAAGAACTTCATGAAGATCGTATCTTTAGCTCCAGAAGTATTATAAGGAGGTCTCGTCTATGTACATTAAAGCTGGAGACACAGTTGCAGTGATTGCTGGGCGCGATCAATTTGTAACCGATAAAAAAGGAAATAAGACACGTAAGACAGGTCGCGTACTTCGTGTTTACCCAAAAACAGATCGCGTATTGGTTGAAGGTGTTAATATGGTTAAAAAACACCAACGTCCAACTCAAGCGAATGATAAAGGCGGCATTATTGAAAAAGAAGCACCAATTCATGTTTCTAACGTAGCTATTCTTGATCCAAAGACTAACAAACCAACACGTGTTGGTTACCGTGAAGTTGAAGGCAAGAAAGTACGTTATGCGAAAAAATCAGGCGAAAGCCTTGATAAATAAGGAGTTTGAACAATGAGTGTAATTAGAGATAAATACGAAAATGTTGTCAAACCCGAACTGATTAAGGCATTCAACTACACATCAGTTATGGAAGTTCCAAAAATTGAAAAAATTGTAGTGAATATGGGTATCGGTGATGCCGTATTCAATCCAAAAGTTTTAGACGATGCAGTTGAAGAATTACAATTGTTAACTGGTCAAAAACCAGTAGTTACTAAAGCTAAAAAGTCAATTTCGAACTTCAAATTAAGAGAAGGTATGCCAATTGGGGCAAAAGTAACCCTTCGTGGTGAAAGAATGTATTACTTCTTAGAAAAATTAATTTCAATCGCACTTCCACGTGTTCGTGACTTTAGAGGGATTTCAGCAAATTCTTTTGATGGACGCGGTAACTACACTGTAGGTGTTAGAGAACAAATTATTTTCCCTGAAATTAGTTTGGATAAAGTTAAAAAAGTTCGTGGTATGGACATAGTTATTGTCACAACGGCAAAAACAGACCAAGAAGGACGCGCATTACTAAGTCAACTTGGTATGCCGTTTAAGAAGTAAGGAGGCGTATTATGGCAAAAAAATCAAAAATCATTAAAAATGAAAAACGTCGTGTGATTGTTGAGCGCTATCGTGATAAAGTACAAGAGTTAAAAGAAAAAGGCGACTATGAAGCATTACAAAAACTTCCTAGAAATGCATCTGCAACTCGTATTAGAAATCGTGATTCAATTGATGGTCGTCCACGCGGCTATATGCGCAAGTTTGGCTTGTCACGTTTAAAATTTCGTGAATTAGCACATAAGGGAGAACTCCCTGGTGTTAAAAAAGCAAGCTGGTAATTAAGGAGGAAGAAACATGGTTATGACTGATCCGATTGCGGATATGCTAACGCGTATTCGTAACGCAAATAGAATGCGTCATGAAAAAGTAGAAATGCCTGCTTCTCGTTTAAAGTCTGATATTTTATCAGTAATGAAAAAAGAAGGTTTCATCGTTGACTATACAGTAGTTAAAGATGGCGTACAAGGCAAAATTGTTGTAACTTTAAAATACACTAGTTCAAAAGAACGTGTAATTAAAGGCTTAAAAAGGATATCGAAACCAGGACTTCGTGTATATGCATCTGTAGATGAATTACCTAAAGTATTAAATGGTTTAGGGGTTGCATTAATCTCGACTTCAAAGGGTATCATGACAGATCGTGAAGCGCGTTTAGCTCAAGTTGGCGGCGAAGTGCTTGCTTACGTTTGGTAAAATAAGGAGGAAATTATGTCACGTATAGGTAATAAAGTGATTCAAGTTCCTGCTGACGTTACTGTAACAGTTAGCCCTGAAAACTACGTCGTAGTTAAAGGTCCAAAAGGTCAACTTGAATTTCAATTCAATCAAAATTTAACCATCAAATTGGAAGGTAGCGAATTATCAGTTACACGTCCTAATGATGAAATATTTTCAAGAAAAATCCACGGAACAACACGTGCCCTTATTCAAAATATGGTCACAGGTGTTAAAGAAGGATTTAAAAAGCAATTAGAAATCAAAGGTGTTGGTTATAGAGCACAATTACAAGGCAACACCGTTGTATTAAGCATGGGCTTTTCTCACCCAGTAGAATTAGAGATACCAGAAGGCGTTACAGTCACTATTCCTAAAAACACTGAAGTAACAATCGAAGGTGCTGACAAACAAGCTGTAGGCGAGTTTGCTGCTAAGATTAGAAGTGTTAAAAAACCAGAACCATATCTTGGAAAAGGTATTCGTTATGTTGGGGAATATGTACCTCGTAAAGCTGGAAAGACTGCTAAGTAAGGGAGGACATCAATATGATTAAAAAAATATCTAAGAATGAATCTAGAACAAAACGTCATCTTCGTATTAGAAAAATCGTAAAAGGTACAGCTGAACGTCCAAGACTAAGTGTCTATCGTTCGAATAAAGCTGTTTACGCTCAATTAATCGATGATGTAAATCAAACGACTTTATTTAGTGCTCGCAGTCAAGAAGCAGGTCTTGCACATTCTAATTTAGAATCTGCAAAGGCAGTTGGAAAGTTAATCGCTGAAAAAGCGCTTGCCGGTGGTGTAGTTCAAGTAGTATTTGACAGAAGTGGTTATTTATACCATGGACGTATTAAAGCTCTTGCTGATGCAGCACGTGAAGCAGGCCTTAAGTTCTAAGGAGGTAAACGTACATGGCTAGAGATAGAGTAAGACAAGAACAACAAGAAAATCAATTCGAAGAACGTGTTGTTGCAATAAACCGTGTAACCAAAGTTGTTAAAGGTGGACGTCGTTTCCGTTTTGCAGCCTTAGTTGTTATCGGTGATAAAAATGGACAAGTTGGATTTGGTACTGGTAAAGCTTCTGAAGTACCTGATGCAATTAAAAAAGCCATTGAAAGTGCTAAAACTAATTTAATGAAAGTTCCATTTGTTGGAACTACAATTCCACATGAAGTAACAGGCGTGTATGGAGCAGGTAAAGTATTCTTGAAACCAGCTTCTGCAGGTACTGGGATTATTGCCGGTGGTGCCGTTCGTGCTGTATTCGAGCTCGCTGGTATTAATGACATTTTATCAAAATCTATTGGTTCTTCAACACCAATTAACATGGTAAGAGCAACATTTGCTGGACTTAAAGAATTAAGAACAGCTGAACAAGTGGCTAAACTACGTGGCGTTGACGTATCGGAGTTGGTATAATATGAAATTAGAAATCAAATTAACAAGATCATTAATTGGTAGAAAGCCTAATCAAGTTAAAACAGCACATGCATTAGGATTAAAAAAAGTTAATCAAGTTGTAGTTAAAGAAGCTAATGATGCAGTCGAAGGCATGATTAAAACGATTTCTCACTTGGTTTCTGTTAACGAAGTAGAGTAAGGAGGTAGAACCATGTTAAATGAATTAAGACCCGTAGAAGGTGCTCGAAAAAAACGTAAGCGTTTAGGTAGAGGACCAGGCAGTGGTACCGGAGGAACTTCTGGTAAAGGTGACAAAGGTCAACTTGCTCGCTCAGGTGGTGGAGTTCGTCCAGGTTTTGAAGGGGGACAACTTCCATTCTTCCAAAGACTTCCTAAAAGAGGTTTTAAAAATGTTAACCGTAAAGAATTCGCTGTTATCAATATGTCTGATTTAAATTTATTTAATGATGGCGATGTTGTGACACCAGAAGCATTAATCGCTAAAAATGTTTTAAAGAAACTAAAATCAGGCGTTAAAGTATTGGCGAATGGTAACTTAGAGAAAAAATTGACTGTTAAAGCTCATGCATTCTCAAAATCTGCTGAAGTAGCAATCGTCAAAGCCGGTGGAACAGTCGAGGTGATCTAAGGTGTGGTTACGTATAAAAAGAATTCTAAGTAACAAAACTGTAATGCTAAGATTAGCATTTACATTAGCAATCTTATTAGTTGTTAGAATTGGTAGTCATATCACGGTCCCACTTTTCAACACAGATGCAATTGTCGAATTTATGGCAAATAGTGGTAGTTTCGTAGCTATTTTGAATAATTTTAGTGGTCAATCACTAGAAAGATTTTCGATTCTAGCTTTAGGGATATCACCATACATTACTGCATCAATCGCTATACAGTTATTACAAATGGTTATTCCACAATTAAAAGAGTGGAGTGAACAAGGTGAAACTGGAAAACAAAAAACAAATCAATTAACTAGATATTTAGCTGTTGGTTTAGCATTCCTTCAAGGATATGCATTAATCATCGGTGTATCAACTGGTCCAGGTACTGTGCTTATTCCAAGTTTAGAAGCATCAATTACATCAAGTGGTGTAAGATATTTATTCTATATTTATATGGCATTAGTGATGGCTGGTGGTACGGCACTTATGATCTGGTTAGCTGGATTAATTACTAAAAAAGGCGTAGGTAATGGTACATCATTATTAATCGTCGCAGGTATTGTAACAAGTTTACCAACGATGTGGACAACACTTTGGACAAAATACATCACGAATGGTACATCAGGTTGGTCAATTGTTTGGTTTATTGTGATTATGTTATTATACTTTGGTATCCTATTAGGCGTCGTTTACATGCAAATTGCAACAAGAAAAATTCCTGTACAGTATGCAAACCGTCAAGGAAAATCAGATTCTAACATTCCAATGAAGTTAAACAGTGCAGGCGTTATTCCTGTCATCTTTGCACAAACCATTATGAGTATTCCATTAACATTTGCTAGCTTAGCTGGTGGATCAACTGGAAATACTTGGCTAAACAACATATTTAGTTCACAAAAACCAATTGGTTTTATTATCTATGTTTTATTAATTATTGTGTTTACATTCTTCTATTCATTTATGCAAATCAACCCAGAGAAGATTGCAAACAATTTATCAAAATCAAATGCTTATGTTCCAGGTGTAAGACCAGGTCAAGATACTCAAGACTTTGTCGCTAAATTGTTATTTAAGATCACCGTTATTGGAACTACTTATTTAGTGATATTAGCTGTATTACCAATTCTTACATCAGTGATTTTCGGATTCCAAGGTAATGAAGCTCAAGCAATCACTTTAGGTGGTACAAGCTTATTGATTATTGTCGGTGTTGCGATTGAAACGACTCAACAAATTGAAACAGACGCTTCTCAAACAGATTATGCCGGCATCTTTAACTAAGATAGGTCATCCATTATGAGAATTATTATGATGGGCCCTCCTGGTGTAGGTAAGGGTACAGAGGCAGTTATTTTAGTTAAACATTTTAAAATCCCACATATTTCTACGGGTAATATTTTTAGAGAATTATTTCACGAGGATACCGAAATCGGTAAAATCGCTAAATCTTATATTGATCGTGGTGAACTTGTACCTGATGACATAACAAATGAGATTGTTCACCAACGATTAGCTAAGGATGATGTTAAAGATGGATTCTTATTTGATGGATATCCAAGAAACATTGCTCAAGCAGAAGCTTTAGATAAAATGCTCGAAGAAAAAAATTGGAAGCTAGATGCAGTTATTAATTTCCAGGCAACTGATGAACTGATCATTGAACGCATCAGTGGACGTAGAGTATGTAAAAAGTGTGGAGCTGTTTATCACATTCACAACAAACCTCCAAAAGCTGAAGGTGTTTGTGATCAATGTGGTGGACAACTTATTCAAAGAGACGATGACAAACAAGAAACGGTCTTAAGAAGATTAAGAATCTATTATGATCAAACTGAACCTGTCATTGGCTATTATAAAGATTCAGGATTAATTGTGAATATTGATGGTTCACAAACCATCGAAAAGACAAATGCTGATATTATGAAAGTATTAGGTGAGATGAATTGATTCAAATCAAGTCAAAACGCGAAATCGAGTTAATGCGAGAAGCTGGTCGCATCTTAGATCAAACTAGAGAAATGCTTAAAGAGCATATTAAACCAGGTGTAAGCACGCATTATCTCGATCAGCTCGCCGAAAATTATATCAAAAGTCTTGGAGCTATCCCATCGTTTAAGGGTTATCATGGCTTTCCAGGATCCATATGTGCTTCAGTAAATGAAGTTGTTGTTCACGGTATACCTTCTAAAACTAAGGTTTTAAAAGAAGGAGATATCATTACATTAGATTTTGGTGTCAATTATAAAGGATATCATGCAGATTCAGCAACAACCTATCCAGTTGGAAAAGTTGATGACGACATCTTAAAACTCTTAGAAGTTACTGAAAAATCTTTATATATTGGACTAGAACAAGCTAAACCAGGTAATCATGTTTCTGATATATCCTATGCGATAGAAAGTTATGTGAAACCTTATGGATATGGCATTGTTGAAGAATTCACAGGTCATGGTATTGGTAGAGAATTGCATGAAGAACCCTATGTTCCTAATTTTGGACAGCCTCATCAAGGACCATTATTAAAACCAGGCATGACATTTTGTGTAGAACCTATGGTTAATCTAGGAACTAAACGTGTAAAAGTCTTAAAAGATAATTGGACAACCGTTACATTAGATCGCAAGCCAAGTGCTCATTTTGAACACATGATTGTGATTACGGAAACTGGATATGACATTTTAACATCATTAAAAAAGGAGTGAGCCTATGGCAAGAGAAGATTTAATCGAAGTAGAAGCAAGAGTAATCGAAGTATTACCTAATACAAAATTTAAAGTTGAACTTATTCAAAACGGCCACATTGTGTTGGCACATGTATCTGGTAAAATCCGCATGCATAACATACGCATTTTACCTGGTGATAAAGTAACAGTAGAATTGTCACCATACGATTTAACTCGCGGTAGAATCACATACCGCCGTAAATAGGAGGATTACTTATGAAAGTAAGAGCATCAGTTAAAAAAAGAAGTGAAGACGATATTATCGTAAGACGTAAAGGTAAAGTTTACGTTATCAATAAAAAAAATAGAAGACATAACCAAAGACAAGGTTAATAAGGAGGAACTATGGCAAGAATAGCAGGCGTTGACATTCCACGCGACAAGCGCGTCGTGGTTTCGTTGACTTATATATACGGGATTGGACATTCAACATCGAAAGAAATCCTAAAAAATGCCAACGTTAATGAAGATACTCGTGTAAAAGCATTAACAGAAGATGAGCTAAATCGCATTCGTACTGAAATTGGTAATTTCGTAGTTGAAGGTGATTTACGTAGAGAGACAACATTAAACATCAAACGTTTAATGGAAATTGGTTCTTACAGAGGCATTCGCCATCGTAGAGGATTACCAGTTCGTGGACAAAACACTAGAAATAATGCGCGTACTAGAAAAGGTAAACCAAAGGCAATTGCTGGTAAGAAGAAATAAGGAGGAATAAATCATGGCACGTAAAAGAACAACTAAACGTAAAGTTAGAAAGAATATTCCCCTTGGTGTTGCACACATTCATACAACTTTCAACAATACGATTGTAACAATAACAGATGTTGACGGAAATGCTATTGCTTGGAGCAGTGCAGGTGCATTAGGCTTCAAGGGTAGTAAAAAATCAACACCATTCGCTGCACAAATGTCTGCAGAAGCTGCAGCTAAATCAGCAATGGATAATGGCATGTTAAGAGTAGAAGTTTCTGTTAAAGGACCTGGTCCTGGACGTGAAGCGGCTATTCGTTCATTGCAAGCAGCAGGGTTAGAAATTACAGCAATCAAGGATGTAACACCAGTACCACACAATGGATGTAGACCACCAAAACGTCCACGTGGATAATCTTAAGGAGGGGTAACTAGTGAGAGATTTAAAATTTGAAAAACCAACCGCAGTTGAAGAAATATCAAAAGATGGACATAAAGGACGTTTCGTCATTAAACCATTAGATCGTGGTTATGGTATTACTTTAGGTAATGCACTTCGTAGAGTTTTATTATCATCACTACCTGGCGCAGCAATTGTAAACATTAAAATTGATGGTGTAGAACATGAGTTCTCAACAATCGAAGGTGTATACGAAGATGTGATGGGTATTGTATTAAACTTGAAAAAAGTAATTTTCAAGGTAGACTCAACAGATCCTGAATTTGAACAAAAACTTGAATTATACATGGTCGGTGCCGGAAAGATTACAGCAGCTGATTTTAACCATGTTGATGGTGTTGAAATTGTCAATCCAGATCAAGAAATTGCTAACCTATCTGATACAGGTAGACTTTCTATGGAAGTTACTGTAAGAAGAGGTGTTGGCTATGTGAGTGCAGAACGAAATAAAGTATATAGCAGAAATGAAAAAAGCGTTATCCCAATTGACTCAATCTACACACCAGTAACTCGTGTATCTTATCATGTTGAAAAAACATTGAGAGATCAAGATGAGTTAGCGTTAGACATAGAAACGAATGGTGCAATTGAAGCTAAAGACGCTTTAGCTTTAGCATCAAAAATGCTTATTGACTACTTCAATGTCATCGTAGAAATCAGTGAACAAGCTCAGGAATCTGACTTCATTTATGAACAAGAAGAAGAACCAGTTAATAAGAAACTAGAATTAACAATTGACAAACTAGACTTATCTGTAAGACTATATAATAGTTTAAAACGTTCAGGTATTTCTACAGTTGCACAAATTGTTAGTCAAACTGAAGAAGATGTAATGAGATTTAGATCATTAGGTAGAAAATCTTTTAAAGAATTAAAAGAAAAACTACTAGAACATGGTCTAGAATTTAAAAATTCTTCTAACAAAGAATCAAAATTTCATTTAGAAGATGAAGAGAAGGAGTAAATCATGGCTTATAGTAGATTAAGACGCAATAGCGATCAAAGAAAAGCTTTATTACGTGACTTAGTAACAGACATTATTATTAATGAAAGAATTGTTACTACAGAAGCAAAAGCAAAAGAATTAAAAAAACTTGCTGATAAAATGATTACTTTAGCTAAAGATGGTTCTCTAAGTGCAAGAAGACAAGCAGCTGAAACCGTTCGTTTTGAAGAAGTTAAAGAAGGACAAAATGCGGTTCAAAAGCTATTTTCTGAACTTGGACCAAGATACCAAGATAGAAATGGTGGCTATACAAGAATCATTAAAACAGTACCTAGACGTGGCGATGCTGCGCCTATGGCAATTATTGAATTTGTATAAAAATCAAACAAGCTTCGGCTTGTTTTTTTTCTAGTATTAAATTTACTTGTTATTTTTAAAAAAGTTTAATACAATAGATATGCAAGATGAAAAAAGGGAGTAATAAACACATGAAGAAAATATTATGGATAGCAACAATTCTACTTAGTATAGTCACACTTATGGGTTGTGAAGAAACTCGTGAGTTGCCGACACATAGTGCTCAAGAGATCATAAATGCACTAGAAATTGAATATCAAGAGGGAGACTCAAAAGACAGTGTAACAGGAAGTATGGTTTTTCCTCTAACATCATCGCTAGATCAAAAGATAAAAATATCTTGGATGAGTGATCAACCATCAATCATCGACAATTTTGGTACAGTTAATAGACCAGATGTAGATACTCTAGTAAATGTATCCTACACAGTTGATAACTACGGTACTAAATTTTCAGGACTTATAACATTTAATGTCTTAGCTGAAGAAGACGATGAACCTATAGAAGTTATCAAATCATATACCATTAATTATTATTTTGAAAACATATATGACGAAGATTTTACGTTAGTTGAATCAGAATCATATGAAGGTGTTGTTGGGGCATATGTTTATATCAATCCAGAAAAAGAAGATGGATTTGATATCAGTAATGAACAAAGCGTAACAACAGGAACGGTAAAAGAAGATGGATCAACAGAATTATCTATTTACTACTTAAGAAAAACATATACAGTTACACTTTATGATGGTGTAGATATACTTGATACCGTGACTGTTAAACACGGTCATGTGCTATCTTTGGAAGATCCTTTAAAAGAAGATTACATTTTTTTAGAATGGCTAGTTTATCAAACAACTCAAAAATTTGACTTTTCAACACCAATTACATCTAATCTAAGACTTAGCGCAGTTTTTAAAGCCTTAGATGATGATTATACATATGAAGGGTATTACGCTGGTGCTGATGGTTTAGAAGGACAAAATTTAGTGTTGTTTTTGAATGAGTTACTTAATAATACCTATCAGGGCGTGGATTATGGTGATGCACGCTATATGCTAGATGACACCGATAAAGATCCAAATCAACCAGGCAATCTCATTCTTGTTTATTTAGGAACAAGCGTTTCTGGTGCTTGGGATTTTGGTAATACTTGGAATCGTGAACATGTATGGCCACGGTCTTTTCTTGGTGTAAGTGCAGATAATTCAACAGTGAACGCTGCTTCTGATTTACACAATCTAAAGCCTAGTGATCCTAGTGAAAATTCATCTAGAAGCAACAAATACTATGGCAATACTACAAATAGCCAAACTTATGAGCCTAGAGATGCTGTAAAAGGTGACATAGCACGTATTTTGTTTTACATGGATGTTATGTACGATGAGTTAAGCTTAATTTCAGCAAACGAAGGAAATACATATGAGATGGGTAATTTAGATATTCTCCTAGAATGGCATGTTCTTGATCCTGTAGATGACTTTGAAATATATAGAAATGATATGATTTATGGATATCAATATAATAGAAATCCTTTTATAGATCATCCAGAGTTTGTTGATAAAGTATATGGAAGTACGAGTTCTGTTTCAATGATTGATGTCAGCAAAGTATTTGGAAGCATGATTGAAACAATTTATATTGTATAATACCTATAGAGACAATTTAGGAGTGAAAGCATATGAGATTTAGAACATTTGGAAAAACGGGGATTAAAGTATCAGAAATTTCACTTGGTACATGGCAATTAGGTTCAAAATGGGGAGATCCATTTAATGAAGAAGTTGCTATAAAAACTTTGGATGCAGCAATTAAGACAGATATCAATTTATTCGATACAGCCGACGTATATCAAGGTGGTATGAGCGAAAAAGTCATTGGAAAATACATTAAAAACTTAGAGCAAAAACCTTTTGTAATTACAAAAATAGGTAGACGATTAGAAAAACACACAAAACAAGGATATTCAGAGAAAAATATTAGAAATTTCATTGACGATAGTAGAACTAACTTAAATGTTAAAACTCTAGATATGGTTTTTCTCCACTGCCCACCTACTGATGTCTATTATATGCCAGATGTTTTTAAGCTCTTAGATCAATTGAAGCTAGAAGGTAAAATTAAGCATTATGGAGTAAGTGTTGAGCGTGTTGAAGAAGGCTTAAAAGCAATGGACTATGAAGGTGTAGATGCTATTGAGATTATTTTCAATATGTTTAGATTAAGACCAACTGAATATTTTTTCAATAAAGCACAAGAGAAAAAGGTCGGAGTCATCGTAAGAGTTCCTCTTGCTAGTGGGCTTTTAACAGGAAAGTTTCATAGGCAATCAACATTTGAAAAAGATGATCATAGAGCATTTAATAGAAATGGTGAAGCTTTTGACAAAGGAGAAACGTTTTCTGGTGTGGATTATGAAAATGGCTTAGATGCTGTAGAAGCACTGAAAAAACTTTTTCAGACACAAAACTTGACTGCGATTGCTCTTAGATGGATACTTATGTTTGATGCGGTGTCTACTGTTATTCCTGGAGCAAGCAAACCTGAATATGTCTATGAAAATGTGAATGCAACATTGTTACCACCACTTACAAAAGAGCAAATGAAAGCTGTCGAAGATATTTATGAGAAGTATATAAAAGATCCAGTACATTATATTTGGTAAAATCACATAGAAAAAGAGCACATCGTCGATGTGCTCTTTCATTTATCTAGATGATTAATACTCGATTTCTAGCTTCTTAGGTTTGTCACCTCGAATATCTAGATAAAAGTTTGCATGTGCTAGTTGATAATATGGATAAACAAAGAATAATCCAATTCCAAATGCTAGCGCACCTAGAATAAACCAGCCAATGAAACTAAGTTGTAACTTAAACAGTCTAAATTTATGACCGCGCATCATTTCTTGACTCTTTCTAATGGCTTCCATAAAATCTATTTCTGGTTCATCTGCAATGATAAATGAAGTCATGCTATAAGCATAAAATTTAATGATGCCTGGAATAATGAACAATAGTGACCATAAGAAAGTAAAAATGCCCACAAGTATATGCGCTACAATTGAGTTCACTAAACTCTTCTTAAATCCTTCAACTAATAGTTCAAAGTTTTTACCCTCGTTTTCATTAATTGAAACATCCATCAAGTAGTAAGCTTGACCTACAAGTAATGGACCTACTAAAATAAAAATGAGTGGAGCACTAGCTGTTGTAACTGCCATAACGATAAGTACCGCAACAAACACAGACCAATAAGATTTTCTTAATTGGTTCCAGGATTTTTGGCGATAGCCTTTACTATTTAAAAACATATAATCCCTCCTATCACGTTAATTCTATCAAAAAAACCTATAAAAAGATACACTATTATATAAAATTATAATAAATTATTCACAAATATAATAAAATATGGTAAAATGTATGTATATAAGACGATAGGAGAAATTTTATGCTAGTAATAAAAAATATGTCAAAAAGTTATGACGGAATTAAGAAGGCTTGTAGTGACATCAGCTTGAATATTGAATCAGGCGATATTTATGGTTTTGTCGGTCACAACGGTGCAGGTAAAACCACCTTATTAAAGTCAATTGCAGGTATTATCGATTTTGATGAAGGTGTTATAGAGGTTGATCACAAATCTGTTAAGTCTGATGCCTTAGAAGTAAAAAAAATGATTGCATACATTCCCGATAATCCGGATGTATATGAATCTTTAACAGGTATTCAATATTTGGAGTTTATTGCTGATGTCTTTGCAGTAAGTCAGAATAGAAGAAAAGAACTGATTGAAAAATATGCAAACATGTTCGAAATACAAAATGTTTTGCAAAACCCGATTCAATCATATTCTCATGGGATGAAGCAAAAAATTGTTTTAATCAGTGCTTTAATACATGAACCAAAGTTAATGTTATTAGACGAACCATTTGTTGGTCTTGATCCGAAGGCGAGTTTCTTATTAAAAGAAGTGTTCAAAGATTTGGTTAACCAAGGTTCTGCCATTTTTTTCTCAACTCACGTGCTTGAAGTCGTTGAGAAACTATGTAACAAAGTAGCAATCATTAAACAAGGTAAAATTGTTGCTAATGGTTTAACAGGTGAAATTATATCTGATCAATCGCTTGAAAATATCTTTATGGAGATTGCAAAAGAATCATGAAACTGTCAGGATTAATTAGATTACAACTAAAAAATAATTTTTCATTCAAGCGATTTTTTGGATTTGATGTAAAGAAGAATAAGGCTAAAACCATTTTAATGGTAGTTGCAATTCTTTATGCATTAGTTGCTTTACTCGGAACATTTGGATATATGTTCTTTGATTTTGGTAAAGTATTAAAAGAAATGAATCAAGTACATTTATTGCTAAATTTTGCTGCAATATATGGCTTAGGTTTCACTATGTTTACAGTTTTACTTAGAGCTAGTGGATATCTTTTCTATTATAAGGATTATGAAATATTAGCACCATTACCTATTCATTCAAGAAAATTATTTATTTCTAAGTTGATGGTTTTACTCATTATGATTTATGTTATGATTTTCTTGATTACAGTTCCTATGATGTTTTCATATTTTTATTGGAATGGATTCTCTATTATTGGATTACTAATTTATATCATAGGTTTCTTTATGTTACCTTTGGTACCCTTTATGATCGTGTCTATGTTGTCATTAGGTATTTCTTTATTGACTTCAAAGATGCGCTATAGCAAAATCATTAACATTATTTTGATGATTGGTATTCTTGTTGGATTCTTATTTTTATCTTTTTCGATGAACAATACGACTGTAAATCCTTTAACTGGGCAAATTGATTTATTTACAGATATCACAACTTACTATTTACCATTTAAATGGTTTAATCAAGCAGTAGATCAGACTTCATTTTTAAGTCTAATATATCTTGTTGGTTCTCATCTCGTTTTATTTGGTATTTATGTTTTCTTTATTGAGAAGTTAGCTTCTTATACAAATAAAAGAGGCATCAGAACTCAAATTAAATATAAGCAAAAAACGCTTAAGTACCAAGAAAAACCAGTTGTTCAATCACTTGTGGAAAAAGAGTTCAAGAAGTTTTTTGATAGTACTTTATACGCCTTAAATTCAGGGATAGGCATGGTTTTATTAATTATAATGTCTGTTGCAAGTTTATTTTTTAAAGCAGATATCCAAGCAATTTTATCCCAAGAAATTGGGTTTAGTATGGATCTTGAAATGATGATACTAGTTATCTTTGGATTCACAATTGGTATGACATATACACCGGCTATTAGCTTATCCCTAGAAGGAAAACAACTTTGGATATTAAAGAGCTTGCCAATCAAACCGTCAACAATTGTTTTTTCTAAGATATTATTCAATTTGGTTTTAATCGTTCCGATTGCATATGTTAGTTTAGTCATGATAGGTATTTCATTATCTATAGGTTTAGTGAGTGTACTTATCTTATTGTTACTCATTTTAGTGTTTGCTATACTAGTATCATGCATGGATGCAGTAATTAACTTGTATTTCCCGAAGTTTGATTATAACAATGAGGTAGAAGTGATTAAGCAAAGTGTAGCAGCTCTATTCGGTATTTTTGGAGCATTTGCATTACTAGTGACCCTTGGGTTTGTGTACTATTTCATGAGTAGTCATGTATCTCTAGAAGTCAATATGTTGATTTTAGTTGCTATATCTGGGCTTTTATGTATACCATTTGTATGGATCATTAAAGAAAAATCAGACAAAATATTTATTAAATTTTAACTTATCGTGTAACATGATATAATTAGTACTAAGACTTAGAGAAAGAGGATATGATATGAAGTTTGCTGACTATAAATACGAAAGACCAGACTTAGAAAAAGTTAAGATTGATTTAGAAAACGAGATCAAAAAAATTGGATCTGGTAAATCTTATGAAGAAGAGAAAGAAGCTATCAAGAATGTTTTTGAAGTTAATGATAGAGTTGGGACACTTGCAACGTTGGTTTCAATAAGAAATAGTTTAAACGCAAAGGATGATTTTTATGAAAAAGAAAAAGAGTTCTTTGATGAGAATGGACCGCTGTTGCAACAGTATGAGTATGAGTTTAATCTTAAATTATTACATTCAGAACATCGAGATAAACACGAAAAAGATCTTGGAAGTTTAATCTTTAAACGTGCTGAACTTGCTCAAAAAACATTTAAACCAGAAATAATTCCCGACATGCAAAAAGAGAACAAATTATCGACTGAGTACGGGAAAATAGTTGCTTCGGCAGAAATTAAGTTTAAAGATGGTATCTATAACTTAAGCCAAATGGCGCCATTTATTCAAGATAAAGATAGAGAAACTAGACATCAAGCTCAGTTAGCTGTATCAAAATTTTTTGAGGAAAATGAATCAGAAATCGATCGCATTTATGATGAAATGGTTAAAGTAAGAACTGAAATTGCCAAAAAACTTGGGTATGATAATTTCGTACAACTTGGATATGATAGATTTGGTCGTACAGATTATGACTACAAAGACGTTAAAGCATATAGAGATCAAATATATGAAGACATAGTACCAATTGTTTGTGAGCTCACAGAAAGAAAAGCAAAAAGGTTAGGGATAGATAAACCTAAATCATACGATTTAGCACTCTCATTCTTATCTGGAAACCCAACACCTAAGGGTGGAAGAGACTGGCTTTTAGATAGAGCAAAGACAATGTATCATGAAATGAGCAAAGAAACTGATGAATTCTTTACATTCATGCTAGAACATGATCTACTAGATCTGGATAGTAAAGCTGGAAAACATGGCGGGGGATATTGTACATATATTCCGAACTATAGATCACCATTTATTTTTGCAAACTTCAATGGAACAGCACACGATGTGGATGTATTAACACACGAAGCAGGACACGCTTTCCAAGTGTACTCAAGTAGAGATTTATTACCTGAATATAGATGGCCAACGATGGAAGCAGCTGAGATCCACTCTATGAGTATGGAGTTTTTAGCTTGGCCTTGGATAGATAAATTCTTTTTAGAAGACACTGAAAAATATAAGTTTAATCACTTAGCTGGAGCTTTAACATTCTTACCTTATGGCGTATTGGTCGATGAGTTCCAACACGGTATTTATGAACATCCAGAAATGACCCCTAATGAAAGAAAAGCATTGTGGCGAAAACTAGAAAAGAAATATACCCCATTTAAGGATTATGATGATGATCATTTTATGGATAAAGGAACATTCTGGTTTAGACAGTCTCATATATTTGAAGCACCTTTCTATTATATCGATTATACACTTGCTCAAGTATGTGCATTCCAGTATTGGGTGATGAGTAGAGAAAACCAAGAAACGGCTTTAGAAAGCTATTTAAAACTATGTAAGCTTGGCGGATCAAAGAGTTTCGTTGAACTTATTGAATCAGCAGAATTGGATAATCCATTTAAAAAAGGAACAGTTAAAAAAATTGCTGAACCAATTAAAGCCTACTTAGATCAAATCGATGATATGAAACTATAATGATGAAATATAAAGTTCTACAGTTACTTGTGTTATTTGGCTTAATAGCAACACTTTTATCACCAATGTTTAATATAGATGATATTCAAATTACTGGATTTGAAGCTATGATCAATAGTGAGATCATGCTATTTGGTAACATCATTATGATTGTCATTGTAATCACATCAGTGCTTCATTTAACTTATATGATTTATCAAATGTTTCCTAAGGCAAAAAACTTAGATGAGATTGCAAACGGCATTGTAAGTGTAGGTTTACTCTTTGGCTTACTGATGATCACGTTTTTAGGATTGATGTCGAATGTGATTGCTTGGTTATGCGTTTTACTGATGGTGCTTTCTGCACTCATCAGATATAAATTTTTATTAAAATCATAGATTTAAAATTATAAATGCTTATGTGATGATACATAAGCATTTTTCTATATGTTATAATAGTTTTGGCGATGGAGGTTTATGATGAAAATATGTGTTATAGGTGCAGGAGCAAGTGGATTACTAGCAGCCATTTCAGCTAAAGAACAGGGAGCTGATGTTTTTATACTTGAGAGAAATACGAAAATCGGAAGAAAAATACTAGCGACTGGAAATGGTAGATGTAACTTTACAAATGTTGATGCTACCCATAATCACTATAATCACCCGAGTTTTGTTAAACCCATATTTGAACAGTTTGGACCAGATAAAACAATAAACTTTTTTGAAGGATTAGGTATCGAACCTAAGATCGAAGATCAAGGCAAAACATATCCTTTATCTGAGCAAGCTTCAAGTATTGTTGATGTACTAGAGTATGAACTTGACAGATTATCAATTAAGGTTTTTTATGAGTCATTTGTTGATAAGGTTTCTTTCAAAAATCAAAAATTTCATATAAAGACAAATCATCAAACATTCATCTCTGATCGAGTCATTCTAGCAACCGGTGGAAAAGCACTACCAAAAAGTGGGAGTGATGGTCATGGATACGATATTGCTAAAAACTTAGGGCATAAAATCACACCTATATTTCCAGCTCTTGTAAAACTTAAATTGGATTATCCATATTTAAAACAAATGGATGGTGTTAAGATAAAAGCTAGTGCAGAGTTAATGCATAAAGGTGTAAGTATACATTATGAATATGGTGATGTTTTATTTACAAAATATGGGATTTCAGGACCGACTATTTTACAAATATCTAGAAAAGCAAACGAGTTACTAATTGAAAAAGAAGAAATTTATATCAAAGTGACATTAATCGATCATTTAGAAATAAAGGACCTTATTGAAAGGTTTAAGAAGTTAAGAGATAAACCCATAGAAATGGCACTGATTGGACTTGTGCATAAAAAATTGATTCATCCATTGCTGAAAGAAGCGGGTATTCATAAATTTCTTGAAGTAGTTCATCAAATAGAGAGAAAAAGTTTAATGAGGCTCATTCATTTATTATTGGATTGGAGATTCTTAATTGTTGGAAGTAAAGATTATGATGATGCTCAAGTCACAGCAGGTGGTATAGATATTGTTGACATAGATTCAATGACATTAGAATCTAAGATACAGCGTGGATTGTATATCACAGGTGAAGTATTAGATATTGATGCATTATGTGGGGGCTATAACTTACAATGGGCATGGTCAAGTGGATATGTAGCAGGAAAGTATGCAGCTAAAAAAATATAGAATAAATAAAGACCATCACTCTCAAAAAAGTGATGGTCTTTTAGTTTGCTTTCAAATATGATTTGACATGGTCAGCAACCATCATGCCATCATATACAGCTTTTGCAATTTGAAGTTTTCCACCAATGACATCACCGATAGCAAATAATCCAGGAACATTGGTTTGATACTTTTGATCTACAACAAGACTATTTTTTTCAACAACAACGCCTAATTTAGTAGCAAAATCAATTGAACTCGGAGCGCCAACAGCAATAAAGGCACCTTGTATATCATGGGTTTTCCCGTCTTCTGTTTCAATGCCTTCGAGTCTATCAACACCTAAAAACTTAGTAATTTTTGAATGAACAATAGGAAAGTCAACGTCTTCCTTCAGTTCATTTGCATCGGTAAATACAGTGATATTCTGATTAATCTCTTTTAAGACTTCTAGTTCATGTAGCATATAAGGTCCACATCCAATAACACCAATTCGTTTTCTTCTAAAGAAATAACCATCACATGCAGCACATAGACTAATCCCTTTACCCTTTAGCTTATTAAAACCAGGTATAGATAGAGTCATACGCTTTTTACCTGTAGCAAGAATAACAACTTTTGATTGCAATCTATGGTTAACGGATTTCACTTTAAAATGATTATCTATTTGATCCAGTGCAATGACTGAATCATGGATAATCTCTATATCAAGACCTTTTGCTTGATTAATACCTTCTTTAATCAAGTCTTCACCTAAAATAGGTTTTGCAAATCCATAATAGTTTTCCACTTTTTCTGGATAGTCACTTAATGCACCATAGTCTTTACCAATAACAACAGGATTTAGACCTGCTCTTTTTAAATAAATCGCAGCTGAAATACCAGCCGGTCCCATACCGATTATAATGACATCTTTCATAGGCCTAGTAATTTTAGTAGTGATTGTTTCGATTGAACACCGATCACTTGCTCTTTAATCTCTCCATTAACGAATACAACAATAGTTGGTATACTCATGATTTCGTATTCATCGGCAATTTCATACTCTTCATCGACTTCTAGTTTACAAATCTTTGCTTTACCTTCGACTTCCTTACTTAGTTCATCTAATATTGGAGCAACTCTTAAACAAGGGCTGCACCATTTTGCCCAAAAATCAACAAGTACAGGAACATCACTTTCAAGAACTTCCTTTTTAAAATCTTTAGTTTTTAATTGTTTTACCATAGCATGTCACCTCTAATTTCTCATATCCATTATAAAGAAAATGTATAAAAAACAAAAGACTTTTACTTAATAAAGTAAAGCCATAATTTTTTATTAATCTATTTTATAGAAAAAAAACATTCTAACTTCGATGTTTATCTTTATAAAGTTTATGCTGCATGGTATAATATATTAGAATGAAATGTAGGTGAAAATATGATTAAAGTAAAAGATTTAAGCTTTTCATACAATGGTCATGACGAAGCTTTAAAAGACGTTACTTTTGATATAGAAAAAGGTAGCTGGATTTCCATACTAGGACACAATGGTTCTGGGAAATCTACTTTGTCTAAGTTGATGGTTGGATTACTAACGCCATCTAAAGGATATATCGAAATTGATGGCTTATTATTAAATGATGATAATCTATTTGATATAAGAAAAAAAATAGGTATTGTTTTTCAAAATCCAGATAATCAATTTGTCGGTGTCACTGTCAAACATGACATCGCTTTTGGTCTAGAAAATCAACAAATACCTCATGAAGAAATGAAAAAGAAAATTGATTATTATGCAAATCTTGTAGGTATGCAAGACTTTTTAAACAAAGAACCACATCAACTTTCTGGTGGGCAAAAACAACGAGTTGCAATAGCCGGAGCATTAGCGATGGAACAGGATGTACTCATTCTAGATGAAGCGACTTCCATGCTAGATCCAGAAGGTACTTTAGAAATTATTAACTTAATTAAAAAGCTTAATAAAACTTATCATAAAACGATCATCACAATTACACATGATTTATCGTTCGCCACTCAAAGCGATGAGCTCATCGTCTTAAAAGGTGGAGAAATGATTTTAAAAGGGACACCAAAAGAAGTTTTTAAAGAAGAGGACATATTAAAATCTTCTCATTTAGAGCTTCCATTTGAGTTAGGCATTTATAATGAAGCACTTAAAGATAAGAAAATTAGTAAAAAGGTTGTGGACGCATTATGGGCATTCAATTCAAAGATGTAAGCTTTATGTACCAAGGCATCAAAGAAAATTATGATGCGTTAAGCCATATCAATTTAAATATCGAAGAGGATGGAGAGTTTATAGCAATCATTGGACACACAGGCAGTGGTAAATCTACACTCGTTCAACATATGAATGCATTATTGCTTCCAACAAGTGGAAAAGTTAATGTCTTAGGGCAAGAGCTTCCTCCTCATAAAAAAGAAAAAATCAATCATTTAAGACAAAAAGTAGGTCTTGTTTTTCAATTTCCTGAGTATCAATTATTTGAAGAAACTATACTAAAAGATATAATGTTTGGACCAAAGAATTTTAAATCGACTGAAGAAGAAGCTTTAGAAAAAGCAAAGAAAGCAGCAACCATTGTAGGTATAGATCCAGAACTTTATGAACAATCACCTTTTAGAATCAGTGGTGGTCAAATGCGAAGAGTTGCAGTAGCTGGTATTTTAGCAATGGAACCAAAAATTCTCGTATTAGATGAACCAACTCGAGGGTTAGATCCAAAAGGTCGTAAAGATTTGATGAAAATCTTTAAAGATTTACATGAAATTGAGCATAAATCAATAATTCTTATTTCCCATGATATGGATGTTGTTTCTGAATATGCCAAAAGAGTTATAGTTATGGATCAAGGGAAGATTGTCTTTGATGGAAAAAAAGAAGATTTATTTGAACATCCAGATTTTGATACATTCCATTTAGAGTTACCAACATCCTTGAAAATATTGAAGCATTTAGAAAAAGAAATTGGATTGCCATATCAACCAAAATATGATTTTAAGAGCCTTCTTTCATATTTGAAGGAGGTAAACTATGAATAATATTACAATAGGTCAATATATTTCAGGTGACTCTTGGTTACATAAACTGGATCCAAGAATAAAATTGTTTAGTTTAATCATTTTATTAGTAGCTACTTTTTTAGTTCCAGTATCAGCAAAATTAATTCCAATTTTATCAATGACAGGTATGTTAGTACTTATCATAATACTAACAATTTCCACAAAGATACCACTTAGAAAAGTATTAAATGGACTTAAACCAATTGTATTCTTATTAACATTCACATTTGTGATCCAACTATTTTACGTAAAGAGTGGAAATCTTGTTATAGATCCCATTGAGATGCATATTTCAATTTCTAGTATAGGTGCTATTCTCTTATTTATAGTATTTTATAATATAACAAAAAAACATATCAAGTTTAGAATACTATATTTCTTTTTTGCAGTATTTGTTATATTTTTACTTCAAGCAATACTACCTTATGGTATAAGTACATCTTATACCTTAGAAATATACGATGACGGATTGAGAAGAGCTGGATTTATCTTTTTAAGAATCACTAATGTCATCATATTAACTTCATTACTAACCTTTACAACAATGACAACTGATTTAAACTACGGCATAGAAGCTTTATTAAAACCGTTAAAAATTGTAAAAGTTCCAGTAGATATGATTGCGATGATGTTATCATTAACACTAAGATACATCCCAACACTCTTGATTGAGACTGAAAAGATTATGAAAGCTCAAGCATCAAGAGGTGTTGATTTTAAAGAAAGTACTTTTAAAGAAAAAATCAGTCAAGTCATTTCATTGTTAATCCCGGTATTTGTCATTTCCTTTAAACGCTCAGAAGATTTAGGAAACGCTATGGAAGTTAGAGGATATGTAATTGGTCAAAAACGAACAAGAATTGATGAATATATCATATCTTTAAGAGATATTTTAACAATAATTATATCAATAATGATTTTAGGTGCAATTATTTATACGAGAGTGATGTAAATGAGATATAAAGCAGTTGTAAGTTATGATGGCACAAGATACCACGGGTTTCAAAGCCAAAAAAACGCACTAGGCATCCAACAAGTGATTGAAAAATCATTTAGACTCATGACACAAACAGAAATCAAGATCCATAGTGCAGGAAGAACAGATAAAGGCGTTCATGCGATAGCCCAAGTATTTCATTTTGATAGCGATTTAAATATTGATACGGATAGTTGGTTAAGAATCAATGATCGCCTACCTTTAGATATACGAGTGAAGTCAGTTGTTAAAGTCAATGAAGATTTTCACGCTAGACATAGCTCTGTATCTAAAAAGTATAAATATATAATCGCTAAAGAGCCAAGTTCAGTTTTTGATGCAAATTACGAAGTTTATATAAGAAACCTAGATATTGAACCTATTAAAAAAGCAATTCCATATTTTTTAGGTACACATGATTATCGTGGGTTTTGCCAACTCGTAAAAGGCAAACCAACCGTAAAGACAATATATAGTATTGACTTAAAGGAAACTAAGAAACACTATATTTTTACATTTCACGGCAACAGTTTTCTAAAATACATGGTGAGATCAATGATGGGTACACTCATTCAAATTGGACTTCATCGAAAAAAGCCAGAAATCATTAAAGAAATCTTAGAGACAAAAGACCGACATTTAGCTGGTAAAACAGCTGAATCTAGAGGATTATATTTACTTAAAATATATTACAAATAAAAGGAGACATATCATGTTTATCACATTTGAAGGTGGAGAAGGCACCGGAAAAACGACACTCATTGAAACTATATATGAACAACTAAAAGCAACACATCATGTGATTAAAACGAGAGAACCAGGCGGTAGCATGATTGCAGAAGCCATTAGGGACATCATCTTAAATCCTAAATATGAAGGTGTTACGCCATATACAGAAGCGCTTCTTTTAGCTGCATCAAGAGCACAACATCTTGATGAAGTTATCCTTCCTTCTTTAAAAAAAGGCGCTATCGTTTTATGTGATAGATATATTGATAGTTCTTTGGCATATCAAGGATATGCAAGAAATCTAGGGTTTGATTTTGTTTTAAGCATTAACAGATATGCAACCTTAAATATGCCTGATTTAACTTTTTATATCGATTTAGATCCTGAAATTGGTATGAGTCGAATCGAAGGAAGATCAAAGTTTGATCGATTGGATCAAGAATCCAAAAATTTCCATTTAGAAGTAAGAAAAGGATATTTAGAAGTTTTAGACAAATATCCAAATCGAATGATAAAAATAGATGGTAATCAGACAGTTGAAGAAATATCAGCTGAAATTATAAGAATCATAAAGGAAAAATTATGAAACGTGCTTTACACTTTTTTGAACAAGCTATCAAAAAGAATAGACTTTCTCACTTGTATTTGATTAGTGGTCCAAGTGGAAGCGGTAAAGTTAAACTTGCAGATGAAGTGAGTTATTTGATTTTGAACCAAAACAAACCAGAGAATAAACATTTAAGAAATCAAATCAAACAACATCAACACTCAAATGTCATGTTTATCGAACCAGATGGATTGACACTCAAAAAAGATCAAATATTAGATTTACAACAAGAATTTTCAAAAACTGCTTTGGTTAAAGGACCAAGAATTTATGTGATTAATCATGTGGAGAAGATGAGTCAAAGTGCTGCAAACTCGTTACTGAAATTCATGGAAGAACCACAAAATCGTGAAGTCTATGGATTTTTGCTAACAGATAATCTTCAAGATGTCATCCAAACAATTAAATCTAGAAGTCAGATGTTACATTTAAAAGAAGTTGATGAGAATACTTTAAAAGAAACTTTAATTGAAGAAGGGCTAGAAGAGGATGTTGCGACACTAGCACCATATTTAACAAAAGATTTCGAGAAAGCCTTATTGTTAGCTGAAGATCCCAATTTTATCGCAATGGTAGAATTCATTGAAGAAATTGTAAAAAATTGGAATAATCGAAATATATCTTTTCCAGTGTTTATCCACAAAAAGGCTGGATTGATCTTACAAGATCGGGATGTTTTTCAAAATTTTTTAGAATTGCTATTATTATATTTTGTTGATTTAATCCATTATCGAGCAAATCAACCAATTACATATCTTTATTTAAAAGAATATATTCAAAAGCAAAGTGATCAAATGAAGGTCAATGAAATTAATGAGCTCATTGATGCAATTCAAACTATCATTAAAAAACAAACTTATTTCATCAATACTGAGTTAGCACTGGATGAATTAAGTTACATACTAGAAAAAAAGAGGTAACGACATGAATGTTGCTTTAGTACAGTTTAAAGAAGCAGGAAAAAAATACTTCTTTTCATATGAGAACTTAACGATTAATCAAGAAGATCTTGTTGTTGTTGAAACATCAAGAGGTGTTGAAATCGGTAAAGTATACATGTTAAAAGAAATTGAAGCATCTGAACTTACAAGTGAATTAAAACCGATTTTAAGAGTCGCAACCGAAGGCGATATCAAAGAAGAAGATTATAATCAATCACTAGAACCAGGTGTTCTAGAAACTGCAAAAAAATTAGCAGTTAAAAATGAGTTGGAAATTAAAGTTCTTGGTGCGGAATACACGTTGGACCGTAAAAGACTACTTATATATTTTGAGTCAGAAAGTCGTGTAGATTTTAGAGGATTAGTTAAGGATTTAAGCGAAGTGTATCATACACGTATCGAACTTAGACAAATAGGTCCTAGAGATGCTGCAAAGATGATTGGTGGTATTGGACCTTGTGGACTTATCCTTTGTTGTACAACTTTTATTGGAGAGTTTGATACTGTTTCTATCAAGATGGCTAAGAATCAAAATTTAGCATTGAATCCACAGAAAATCTCTGGTGTATGTGGCAAGCTTTTATGTTGTATAAAATATGAAGATGATGCATATACAGAACTTAAAGCTAAATTACCTGATTATCATGACAAGGTTGAAACAGAAAAAGGGCTGGCACTTGTGATAGACGTAAATATTTTAGGACAAAAAGTTAAGGTAAGATACCAACAAGAAGATATTGTTGAATGGTTATCTTTAGATCAGTTTAAAAGGGTATAACATTGAAAAGAGCATTAATCGGATCAAAGCTTGTAGTTGATCAAGATAGAGGACATGCGTTTAATTTGGATACCGTGTTATTAGCCGATTTTGTAAAGTTGACATATCGAATAAAGCATGTCATTGATGTGGGAACTGGTAATGGAACTATCGCCTTATATCTATCGGAAAAAACGAAAGCTAAAATAACCGCTATTGAAATCCAAGAGTCTCGATATCATAAAGCAGTTAAAAATGTTCAATTAAATCGATTAGAAAAGCAAATCGATGTTGTCCACCAAGATTACTTGCAAACAAAGTATCAATATGTTGATGCTATCATCTGCAATCCACCTTTTTTCAAACTTAATGAAAAGTCGATTGTTAATGAAGATGAATCTATTATGATCGCAAGACATGAAATCACACTTGATTTAGAAAATCTAATTAGAAAAGTTAGTGAACAACTTAAATTTGGCGGCAAATTTTTCATGATTCATCGCCCTGATCGCTTATCAGAAATCTACGAGTATACCCGAAAATATCAACTAGAAATTAAACGAATGAAATTTGTTCATCCATATATCGATAAAACTGCAAACCATGTACTTGTCGAATGTGTAAAACAAGGTGGAAGAGATATGACTTTAGAACCACCGCTCATCTTATATAAAGATAAGCATCTCATGACTGAACAAGCAAAAAAAATATTAGGAGGCGATTTTAATGTTACTTAGTTTATTAACAAGAAAAGAAAAACTCAAATTTTTAGATTTAGTGATGCATATGGTATCCGTTGATGGAGAACCTACTGCAATCGAGCAAAGACTTTTAAATATTATGCTAGCTGAAGTTGGAGATGGCATTGTTAAAGAGTATACTTTCACATTAAGTAAGGATTTAGATGAGACGATTGATTATTTTAGAGAAGCTAGTCCTTCAGTCAAGAATATTGTCTATTTAAATTTGCTTAAAGTTACAATGATTGATGATTTTTATAATACTGCAGAGCATTTTTTCTTAGAAGACATTAGAAAAGAATTTGGCATCACTGATTTTAAGAAAAAACAACTCATGCGACTCGTTTATAACGAACGTGATTTAAGAGAACGTGCGAAAAGAGTTGTCTCACATTGATTCAGCGCAGTTTTCAAGATGAGAAACCAACTTTGTTCGTCGTTTCTACGCCAATAGGAAATTTAAAAGATATCACTTATCGTGCTGTAGAAGTGTTAAATCAAGTCGATTTGATTTTGTGTGAAGACACAAGAACATCCAAAACTTTATTAAACACGTATGATATCCATAAACCTTTAATAAGTTTTCATGATCATAATAAAGCAGATAAATCCTCAGATATTATTTCTTATTTAGAGGATGGTAAAAACTTAGCTATCATTAGTGATGCAGGGACTCCTGGCATTAATGATCCTGGATATGAACTTATAAGTGAAGTCATAGAAAAAGGATTTTACGTGGTTTCTATACCTGGTGCTAGTGCAATATTAGCTGCATTAGTCGTTTCAGGATGTCTTATCCAACCATTCACATTTATTGGGTTTTTACCTAGAAAGCAATCGCATAAAAAAGAAGTCATTGAAAGTTATTTCACAAGGACTGAAACACTTGTTATCTATGAATCTCCTTTAAGAGTAAAAAAAACTTTAGAAGATTTATATCAAGTATTAGGGGATAGAAAACTTGTGTTAGCAAGAGAACTTACAAAAATGTTTGAAACAATTACAAGAACCACTTTAAAGGCATCATTATCTTTAGATATAGACACAAGAGGTGAGTATGTGCTTATTGTTGATGGCTCAAAAGAGAGTTATGATGATTCACTTTCAATTAAAGATCATGTATTGCAAGTTTTAAAAGAGGGTTATGAAGAAAAAGAAGCCATGAAATTGGTTGCTAAAAAAAGAAGAATCACAAAAAGTGATGTTTATAAAGCATACAAAATTAATGGATAAATAACTTGCATTTTTAGTTATTTATAATATAATATAATGGTAATAGGCTATGAGAAAAAGAGTAATATCTATTTTAGAGGTGTAGAGAGTTCGTGGTTGGTGAAAACGAATCCTAAAAGATATGAACATGGTTTTCGAGCTTTTAAGTCGATATGTAGGCTTAAACGTATCTCTGCGATAAAGAGTTGAGGGCTAGATTTTAGATCTAGAACTAAGGTGGTACCGCGATTATGTCGTCCTTAGAGTTTTCTTTGGGCGCTTTTTATTTGCATAAGGAGGAAGAAAAATGAAAGAAAAGTATTATATTACAACTGCAATCGCATATAGTTCTGCAATTCCGCATGTAGGAAATGTGTATGAAGCTATACTTGCAGATGCGATTGCAAGATTTAAACGTTTGTCAGGCTATGACGTGCTATTTCAAACAGGAACTGATGAACATGGGCAAAAGATTGAAACTAAAGCTCAAGATAATGAATTATCACCTAAGGCATATGTGGATTTAATTTCGTCAGAAATAAAAAGAATCTATGATAAAGTTAATATCAGCTATGATCAGTTCGTAAGAACAACAGATGATGACCATGTTAAATCTGTTCAAGCAATCTTTAAAAAACTCTATGATCAAGGCGATATTTATTTAGGCAAATATGAAGGATGGTACTCTCTAAGCGAAGAGGCTTTTATCTTAGAAAAGGATATTGTTGATGGTAAAGCACCAAGTGGAGATACACCTATATGGACATCTGAAGATGCATATTTTTTAAAATTATCTAAATATCAAGAAAGATTAATTGAACATATTGAAAAACATCCGGAATTTATTGAGCCAGAATCAAGAAGAAATGAAATGATTCAAAACTTTTTAAAAGAACCACTTCCTGATCTATCTGTATCAAGAACATCATTCAAATGGGGCATACCTGTAGAGTTTGATGAAGGTCATGTAGTTTATGTTTGGATTGATGCATTATCAAATTATATTACTGGTTTGGGATATCATCCTGATTTAGATGAGCAACCAGACAAGTTTAAGAAATATTGGCCAGCTAATGTCCATTTGATTGGTAAAGATATTTTAAGATTTCATACGATATACTGGCCAATCATTTTAATGGCTATCGGTGTTGAACTACCTAAACAGGTTTTTGGTCATCCATGGGTATTGTTTAATAAAAACAAAATGAGTAAATCAACAGGTAATGTGATGTATACAGATGATATCGTTAAATATTTTGGTGTGGATACATTGAGATATTACGTGCTTCACGAGATTCCATTTGCACAAGATGGTAATATTACATACGAATTATTAATTGAAAGAAATAATACGGATTTAGCAAACACGATTGGAAACTTAGTGAATCGTACGATTGGTATGGTTCATAAATATAGAAATGGTGATGTAAAAAAAGTTATGTTAGATGAACCATTTGAACTAAGTTTAAAAGAAAAAGCATTAGAAGCTCTTCCAGAAATGCATAAATATATGGATGAACTCAAAGTAAGTGATGCATTAGAAGAAGTTGTTAAACTGGCAAGATTTGCGAATAAATATATTGATGTTTCGGAACCATGGGTGTTAAATAAAGATGAGAACAAACAAGACGTTCTAGATCATGTTTTATATCAATTATTGGAGACAATTCGTTTTGTTGGTGTTTTATTACAACCTTTCATGCCAGAAACAGCAACTAAGATTTTAGAACAAATTGGTTCAAAAGATAGTAGTTTTGAGTCATTAAAAGACTTTGGTAAGTATGAAGCACAAACTTTAAACAAACCATATGTGTTATTTGAAAGATTTGATATGAATAAAAAGATTGAGGAGATATTAAAAGACCAAGCATGAAAAATTTATTATCATGGTTTCAGTCAGAAACCTTTATAGATAAAGTTTATCCAGAGATTAAACGTGTTATTTTTGTTATTGTTTTCACGTTCATCTATGGTATAGGCGTATCTTGGTTCTTAGAAGCATCTGTAGTCCCTCTTTATACTGGTGGTATTCCAGGGGTTGCACAACTTGTCAGAGACGCATTTTACGTGTTTTTAGATATTGAAGTTGGAACTAGCTTCTTAGGTTTATTCGTTATTATCGCTAATATACCAATCCTTATTTTGGGATGGTTTGGCGTATCTCATAGATTTACGATTTATAGTATTATTTCGATTTTAATTCAAGCATTCATTTTAAGCTGGATGCCTATACTTGATATGGGACTTGGTGAAGTAGAACACGCATTTACAGCAGCAGTTTTAGGTGGGCTACTTATTGGTATAGGAGCTGGTGGAGCACTAAGATATGGTACATCAACTGGTGGCCTTGATATTGTTGCACAGTATTTAGCGTTCAGAAAAGGAAAATCAGTCGGTTTCTTTTCTATGGCTATGAATTTGGCAATCGCAATATTAGGTGGATTAATCGTTGGTGGTAAAGTTGGTCCTGGAGGAGAGGTAATCGCTGGTGGCATTATTATTTCCTACACGGTCATCAGAGTCATCGTCTCAACAATTTTAACCGACCGTATGCATACTGCTTATCAATACTTAGCTGTTGATATCATCACTGCAACACCACAGGCACTAGTCGATGAAATCTTACATAGAATTTATAGAGGTGTAACTTTAATGAAAGTTGAAGGAGCCTATTCGCATCATGAAAAAACTTTGATTTATGTCATCATCTCTTCTTATGAACTTCATGCCATAACAACTTTAGTTAAAAGAATAGATCCCCATGCGTTTATGGTGGTTAAGCCAACGAAAAACGTTCATGGTAATTTTGCTAGAAAAACAATTGCTTAAAGACCTTATTTAGGTCTTTTTTTCTGAAATACTTAACAAATAATATTTTTTTGGTATAATCGAGTTGATAGATGATAAACTTGAAAGGATCTAAATTATGGAAATAGCAAAAATGATTAAGAAGGCTTATATGAATCTTGATTTAAAATCTGATTCAAAAGGTCAAGTTTTGGAAGAACTCGTAAAAATCCTCGATCATGCAGGGATCGTGACAGATTTTGAAAAACTTTTAAATGATGTTAGAATTAGAGAATCATTATCGACGACAGGTATTGGATTTAAAATTGCGATTCCTCATGCAAAGAGTAAACACATAAAAGAACCGGCGATTGCGTTTGGAAGATCTAGTCAGGGCATAGAATATGATTCAATGGATGGAGATAATGCCCACCTATTCTTTTTAATATGTATGCCTGAAAATGCGGGTAATTTACATCTAAAAGCACTTACTGCATTATCAAGACAACTCATTCATGAAGAGTTCAGACTAGCACTCGAGAAAGCAGAGAATGAAGAAGAAGTCTTAAACATTATTAAGGCGATTGATCAGGAAGAAAAAAGTGCCTAAGATCGTATGTGTAACCGCATGTCCAACAGGGATAGCTCATACATATATTGCTGCTGAAATGTTGGAACATACGGGTAAAAAACTTGGCTATACGATGAAAGTTGAGACAAATGGAGCCATCGGTGTTGAACATAAGTTATCAAAGAAAGACATCGAAGAGGCTATTGGTGTGATTATTGCATCTGATGTTTCACTAGAATTAACACGGTTTGAAGGTAAGCATATCATTGAAGTAACAACACAAGAAGCGATTAAGAATCCTGAAAAACTAATTAAAGAGATCATTAAACTGAATCAAGGGTTATAAAAATGAATGTAAGAACCAAACTTTATAAACAATTTATGCACGGTTTTACATATATCATTCCACTAGTTGTTATTGGTGGAGTGTTTTTAACTTTATATGACAGATTTGATCAAAATGTATTTTTTAATGTAGGTTCAACCGCATTGTTTTTAGTATATCCAATTATCTCTGCATTTATTGCTTATGCAATAAGTGATAAACCAGGATTTATAGTCGGTCTTTTAGGTGGTGCACTTTTAACCTCTAGTGATAGTGGCTTTCTTGGTGTGGTGTTTATGGGTTTCATGTCTGGATATATTATTTTGTTGCTTCACTTTTTATTTAAGAAGTTTCCGATTGCAATTAAAGGACTGATTCCAGTATTTCTTTATCCTGTGATAGGTTCTATGTTTGTGATTTTCGTTTATTTAGGTATAGATGCTTTATTTCCATTTTTTAATGGTTTTATCAGGGATGTTTTTGCGTTTACTGGTGATATAGGAGTCGTTTTATTGTTAATGATATTATCGACTATGATGGTCTATGATTTGGGTGGGCCTGTTAATAAGGTTGCATATATCGTAGGGATTTCTACTATTTTAAATGGAACATCAACCATGTATATGGCACAAGTTATGATTGCAGGTATGATTCCACCCTTATCCATATTTATCGCATCTATATTTCACAAACGTGCATTTGAAGAAGAAAATCGTAGTTTGGCAAGAAAAAACATTTGGATGGGATTAGCATTTATTAGTGAAGGTGCAATTGCTTTTGTAAAAAAAGATAAGGAATTAGTTCTTGCGTTTATTTTAGGTGGACTATTATCAAGTGTGTTTGTGTTTATTTTTCAAGTTGAATCTCGAATCGCACATGGTGGTATATTGTCAGTTTTTTTCATCAATGGATGGATTGAATTTGTAGTTATATTGCTTGTTAGTAGCTTAGTAAGCGCATGGTTTGTATTACTAATTTTGAAAATGAAAAAAAATGTAAAAATTTCATCGTGAAATCTTTACTTCTGATATAAGCTTTGTTATAATGATTAAGTATTCAATATATCGTATAATCGACCTAATGTGGTGGTCAAGTTTCTACCGTGAAGCCGTAAAGTTCACGACTACGATATGAAAGCATCTTTTTTTATTGTTTTCATATGTAGAAACCACATATTTTGTGGTTTTTTTATTAACTAGGAAATTCTAATTGATCATTTAAATAAAAACAAACAGAAAAAACTCATCTAAAATGAGTCTGTAAAACGAGTCAACAAATTAATCAATAAGTTTATGATAAATATCTAAAGGCACAAACTGCAACTTACCACAATGACTACAAACATCAACGGGAAAAGCAGCACCTTCAGTCTCCATAAAGTGAGCATAACCAGAAAAATTGACAGTAAGTTCAAATCCACAGTGCAGACATTTCATATCAACCATGATATCAAAATTAGGCATCGATATAAATGCATTAAATGAAGCGGCAGGGCCAGCAATGAATCCCTGCTTAACAGCTGATTTATATTCAGCATACAAATTCTTTTTTTGAACAAAAGACATATGCACAGATTTAGTTTTAAATAGTTTAGGCATCGCTAAATAACCTCTCTTTTCGGTGATTTGGTAGATATGAAGCATCAAGATTTAAAACCATAGTAGAACCACACTGACATTTAAAGATGTCATAGTGATAAGTCTTAAGCAACAAAGTTCGAAAGTGAAGTTGATGTTTAAGATAAGTCAAAGATTTAGGGTTAACTAACTTTAACTCAGAGGCAATTTTTCGTTTTGTCCGATTTGAATAAAAACCGTAATAACGAATCAGATGAAATCCTTTATCAGGGATGTGTTTAATGAGACGTGCAATAAATTTAAAGACATGATCAGTGATGATTTGAGTACCTCGTTTATGATGTTTATCTGAAATTTGATCATCTTCATGAGGATCAAAATGCCAAGTGACTTGGTGATTGATATCATCGAAGTCATCAATTCTAGATTCAGAGATGGCTGGATGAGAAGCATATCTGGCGATGTATTTAGCAATCTTTTTGGCTGTAGACAAGCTAGATTTTCTCTTTAATTGAGGCCCGTAAGTGTAAAAGCCTTTTTTATACTTATGAATGAGATAACTTCTTAAGCGATTAAACTCATTATAGATAGAATTTGTCGCATGGGTTTTCAAATAGGCTGAGATGTTACTTAAGAGTCTATATTGCCAAAACATACGCAGTCTCTCAAAAGGAAAGAAAGACATGTTGGATAGATGACCATGAGCATCAATAAAGCGTTCAGCAACTAAAGCATGGATATGAGGATTGGTCTTCATATCTCTGCCATAGGTGTGAAGAAAACAAATGATGCCAAGTCTTCTATCTAATTGGTGGTCAGCCTTCGTTTTCTTAACAGCTTTATGAAGAACTTCATTTACAGTTTGAAATAAGATATCAAATAAGTCTCTATAAAGCCAAAAGAATTTACGCATCTCTTTAGCAACTGAAAAGACAAAATGTCTATGAGGGCACTTAAGTAATTTGGATTCAATCGCAAGTGTTCGAGCTTCTCGATATCTTTGATTACAAGAAGGACAAAACCTTGAATGACAAGAAAGACCTTGGATATGAAAGTTATCACAAGTTGGGCATTCATAGAAGAAGTAGCCATATTTGAAATCACGACAATGTATCATTTTTTCAACATTTTCGATAATTGAGGGACGTAGTTTATCTTCAAAATGAAGTTTAAATGAATCCCAATAGGTAGCAAATATAGATTGAATGGAAATGGAGTTATCTCTATATACTTTTAAATTAGATAGTTTAACAAGCTCATTGTTAAAGACATGTTCACCATGTTTAAGAGCAAGTTCTAATTGATCTTTAAATTTATACTTAATCACTATAGGTTCCATAAATCTATTATACAATGTGACTTTAAAAAGAAAAAGGCGATTTTTATCGCCCCTAGTGAATTTATTCACTTTTGTTCTTTTTTAAATATGCATATTGAATACAAAATAAAAAAGGAGAACGAAGATGGGAAAAATCAAATTAGTATGGAAGAAAATCGTAGCTTTCTTCATTATGGTAGGAGAAAAACTTAGAAAGTTTTTCAAAGTTGAGCAAAGAGGTTCAACATTAACAAAAGAGTTTTTGGCGGGTATAACTATTTTCTTAGCTATGGCATACATTTTGCCAGTCAATAGTTTCATGCTAGCTGCAACAGGATTGCCTGTTGGTGGTGTGTTCTTTGCAACTGCAGTATCTGCAGCAATCGCAACACTGATTATGGGGATTTTTGCAAACCTTCCAGTTGCACTTGCTCCTGGTATGGGATTAAATGCATTTTTCACTTATACACTTGTCAATTTTGGATTAGGTTATAGTCCTGAAGCAGCTTTGGCAGCTGTATTAGTATCAGGGATCTTATTCTTAATCATCTCATTAACAGGTTTAAGAAAAACCATTATCAATGCAATTCCTAAAGGATTAAAATTATCAGTTGGTGCAGGTATTGGTTTCTTTATTGCATTTATTGGCTTTAAGAATGCTGGTATTATTGAAGGTGATGGTGCTACATTAGTTACACTTGGAAACTTAGCACATCCAACTGTATTATTAGGTTTATTTGGTTTAATCTTAGTTGTTGTTTTATATGCTTTTAAGTTTAGATTTGCATTAATTACTGCAATCGTTTCAACTGCAGTTGTGGGATTAATTTTAGGTGCTCTTGGTGTTGATATGATGCCTGCATATGATCCACAAGGTATGGCTGGTGTTTGGACAGGAGCAAGTGAAACATTATTTGCAGCATTTGGTGGATTTTCTGAACTCTTCTCTAGTTGGGAAGCTTTAGCTGTCATTTTCTCATTACTATTTGTTGACTTCTTTGATACTGCTGGTACGCTTATGGCAGTTGGTAATCAAGCTGGTTTGATTAACGAAGAAGGTGTGATTGAAGGTGGAGATCATGCGCTTATTGCTGATTCAATTGGTACAATTGCAGGAGCAATGTTAGGAACTTCAAACGTTACAAGTTACATTGAATCATCTACTGGGATTGAACAAGGCGCAAGAACTGGTTTAGCAAGTGTTGTTGTTGCTATATTATTTATTTTATCAATCTTCTTATACCCAGTATTGTCAATATTTAATGGTGTTGTTGTTGGAGTAAATGGGTTTGGTGATGCAATTGTATTTAGCCCTGTTACTGCAATGGCGTTAATCATGGTAGGTACTTTAATGTTTGCACAATTAAAAGATATTGATTGGGAAGACACAGCAATCGTTATTACCGGATTTTTTACAATCATTGTTATGATCTTATCTTTTTCAATCGCAGAAGGTATTGCAGTTGGATTTGTATTCTATCCAATCATTATGGTTGCACAAGGGAAAGCTAAGAAAGTTAGTCCAGTGATGTTTGGTTTATCATTAGTATTTATTTTATATTTCATATTAAAATTTGCTGTATAATATATAAACTTTCATTTCTTGAAAAGCTGTATAAGCATTTGCTTATGCAGTTTTTTTTTGCATTTAATTTGAACTTCAATAGTCTTTCATGATATCTTTATGTTGTTCTAAGATATAGGAGGAAATGTTGATGCAACTCAAAAAAGAGATAGGTCTATTTGGTGGTATTGCAGTTATTGCTGGTATCATGATTGGGTCTGGTATATTTGTATTTGGAAGTTTAATTTTAACGAGAGTAGGATATGCATTAGGCTTATCTTTATTGGTTTGGTTACTAGGTGGGATTATTACTTTATTTTCAGGTTTAACATATGCTGAACTTGGAACGATGTTTCCAGAGACAGGCGGATATTATGTTTATTTAAGGAAAGCCTATGGTAAAAAAATGGCTTTCTTAAGCGGAACAATGAATTTTATTTTAGCATCTAGTGGATCTATTGCACTGTTAGCATTAGTATTTGGCGATATACTAACTTATATTTTTCCAGGAGTAACAAGTTATGTGAAATGGATTGCTGCACTAACGATTATTTTACTGTCTATTATAAATTATTTAGGTGTTAAGTTTGGATCACTGGTGCAAAAAATATTTTTAGTAGCCAAATTAATTCCTATGATTGGGATTATCATAATCGGTGTGTTTTTAGGAACTGAAAGTGTTGTTTTAGATTTTGTACCACAAGGTGGAGAGCCACTAACTAAAGTATTTACAATGATCGGTTTTGGTGTTGTAGGTACACTTTGGGCTTATGAAGGATGGACAAATTTAAATACAGTATCTGGAGAGATGAAAAATGTCTCAAAAGATTTACCAAAGGCTATTATTTTTGCGATATCAGGAGTAACATTAATTTATGTGCTTTTCACATTTGCGATTTATCGTTTAATTCCTTATAATGATTTAATTGCTTTATCTGAACAAGGTGCAGTACTACCAATCCCAGCAATGATGGCAGTTTTTGGTAATACTGGTATGTATATTGTTTTTGTTGCAGTACTCATTTCAGTTTTCGGTGCACTTAATGGTAGTGTCATGGTTTTCCCTAGAGTTTATTATGCAATGGCAAAAGATCAAACATTTTTCAAATCATTTGAAAAAGTTGATAAAAAATATAAAACACCAAGTGTTGCAATATTTGGATCAATGGTGATGAGTTTAGCGTTATTACTATTTGATGTGGGATCATTATTAACGTTTGTTGTGTTTACAGGTTTGATTTTCAATACACTTATTTTTATTTCAGTATTCTTGTTTAGGAAAAGACAACCAGATCACCCTAGACCTTATAAAGTATGGGGATATCCATATGTTCCAGCGATTGCGATTGTTGGTATGATAGGACTGTTTATAGCGACGCTTGTTGAGGATTTAGTACCTTCATTAATTGGTCTTGGTGTCTTAGGAGTCGCATACTTAGTTTATACATTTATCATCGAAAAGAAAATGAAAAAAGGCGAATGATTTCGCCTTTTTATTTGATCTGATTTATTTATTATTTTTCTTCTAGTAATGATAATACTTGATTAAGTACGATACCAACGATTGCTGCTAAGCTCATACCTTGAAGTGTAGTAGACGCAGTGATATTAATGAATGCTCCACCTAATCCAATGACTAACATTGTAGAAACAATAATTAGATTTTTCATTTTTGAAAGATCTGTTTTATCTTTGATAAGCACTTTAACACCATTTGCTGCAATAAGTCCGTATAAGACAATTGTCATACCACCAATGACTGCCCATGGGATGCTCATAATGAATGCTTGGATGTAGCCTAAGAACCCTAGAAGAATCGCAAAGATTGCTGCTAAACCAATCACGAACACTGAACCAACCTTTGTTAAAGCGATAACACCTGTGTTTTCACCATATGTTGTATTTGCTGGTCCACCTAATGATGCAGACACAAAAGTCGCAATTCCATCTCCTAATAATGTTCTATGAAGACCAGGGTTTTCTATAAAATCATTTCCTGTGATTTCTCCTAATACCACATGATCACCAATATGTTCTGCAATCGTTACGAATGCTAAGGGTGCGAACACTAAAACTTGAGAAAAATTGAAGTCATATGTTCCAATAATAGTAAAATTTGGAACTTGGAAAAATGATACATTTGCAAAAGCTTCACTTAAGTTGACAACACCAAAGATGACAGAGAAAATGTAACCAACCAGAATTGCAATAATGAACGGTACGATTTTTAAGAATCCTTTAGCTTTTGTCGTTAAGACTACAACTGTTGCAAACGTAATAAACGCGATTAATGGTACTTTCCATGCTGCACCTGCTAACCCAATATATAATCCATTATCATATAATGGTTGCATACCAAGTAACCCAAAGTTTAAAACAGCAACTGGAGCTAGTGTTAAACCAATGATGATAATCATAGGTCCTATGACTACAGGAGGTAATAATTTTTTTAACCATCCGCTACCTACAAAGAAGATGATGAGTGCGATGATTACATAAATGATACCAACTACCATTAAACCTAGATAAGCAGCTGATGCGCTTCCTGTTGCAATAATTGCTGCAGATATCGTCGTCATATATGCAAAACTACTGCCTAAATAAACTGGAACTTTTCCTTTTGTACACAAGATATAAATCAGTGTACCGATACCACTTGCTACAAGTGCAACACCTACATCTAAGCCTGTTAACATTGGAACAAGTACTGTGGCTCCAAACATAGCGAAAACGTGCTGTAAGCTTAAAATAATCCAACTGCCAATGCTTTTTGGCTTTTCATTAATACCAACTGTTAATCCATTTTGAGTCATGAGTTTCTCCTTTAATTTTTTTTAAAGGTCGCTTACAAAAAAAGACACCTAGTGGTGTCCTTTAAGAATTCGGCTCATTATAAAACATGTACCTTATTATGCTCACAGGCATAACTTAAAGGACCTTTACTATAAAAGAGTATATCATATATTTTTTGAAATACAATACATTTTTTTGTAAAAAAAGTTATAATAGTTTTGTGGTGATGAAAATGAAGGAAATTATGAGTCAAGATCAATTGATAAGAACATTAAAAAGAATGACACATGAAATCATTGAGAGATATCATCGATTAGATGATGTCATTTTACTTGGAGTATTGCATAAGGGTTTCCCAATCGCAAAAATCATTAAGCAGAACTTACAAGACTTCGCAGGCGTTGATGTCCCTGTATATCCATTGGATATTAGAGCATATCGTGATGATTTAAATGAAGATATAGATAAAGTACATCAAGGATTTGATGCAAAAGATAAAACAGTCATCTTGGTTGATGATGTTTTATATACGGGAAGAACGGTAAGAGCTGCACTAGATGCTATTAATTTTCATGGAAGACCAAAGAAAATATCTTTAGCTATATTAATTGATAGAGGGCATAGAGAATTGCCTATTAGAGCCGATTTTATTGGAAAAAATATACCAACTGCACTTGAAGAAAAAGTTGTTGTAGACATTGATAAAAAAAGTGTAACGATTGATTGATATTTTTTGTGATTAAACGTTAAAACTGTTGACTTTTTCCATACAATATAGTATTATAACAAAGGTACATTAAAAAAAAAGAATTTCCACGAAAGCCCTTATTTCATGAAATAAGAATATAAGGAGAATTTGTAAATGAAAACATTTATGGCAAATGAAAGCACAATTACACGCAAATGGTTTGTAGTTGATGCTGAAAACAAGACTTTAGGACGCTTAGCGACTGAAGTTGCATCTGTATTAAAAGGTAAACATAAACCTACCTACACTCCTCATGTAGACTCAGGTGATTATGTGATCGTAATCAATGCAGAAAAAATTAATTTAACTGGTAAAAAATGGGACAAAAAAATGTATTATAGCCACTCAGGTTATAATGGCGGTCTCAAAGTTACAGCTGCTAAAGACGTTATGGCAAAATTTCCAACACGTATGGTTGAAAAAGCAATTGTTGGTATGTTACCACATACTAAATTAGGTGCGAAGATGGCAAAGAAATTATTCGTTTATGCTGGTCCTGAGCACAAGCATGCTGCACAACAACCAGAAACATTGGAGGTATAACACATGGCAAACAATAAAGTACAATATTTTGGTACAGGACGTCGTAAGAGTTCAGTTGCTAGAGTGATCTTATCAAATGGTAAAGGTGAATTCATAATTAATGGTCGCCCATTTGAAGAATACATTCCATCAGCAGCAACTCGTTTAGATGTTACACAACCATTAGTATTAACTGAAACTGAAGGTAAATATGATATCACTGTTAATGTTAACGGTGGTGGACTTACAGGTCAAGCAGGTGCAATCCGTTTAGGTATTACACGTGCACTTATGGAAATCAATCCTGATTTACGTAAGACTTTAAAACCTGCTGGTTTAGTTACAAGAGACTCTCGTAGTAAAGAACGTAAAAAATACGGATTGAAAAAAGCAAGAAAAGCTTCACAATTCTCAAAACGTTAATTTTACAAGGACCTTATGGGTCCTTTTTCTTTTTTGTGTTATAATTTTTATGTAAGTTTTTATAAAATATAAGGAGTATTATGAAGCTCAATTACAAAACTACATTTTATGTCGGACTGATATTTTTTAGTATATCGATGTTCTGGCAAGCTTATGACATGTTGATTGCTAAAACCTTGATTGATAAATTTGGATTAAACCAATTTGAATCAGGATTGGTGATGGCGTTTGATAACATCATGGCGGTTATCTTACTTCCACTTTTTGGTGCGTTATCAGATAAGAGTCAACATAAATTAGGTAGAAGAACACCATATATTATCGTTGGAACTGTATTAGCAGCTTTATCTTTTATGACTTTGTCTTATGCTGATTATAAACAAACAGAACGTATCGAAACTATAGATTTAGTTGAAGCTCATTATGATGTCGCTTTTGATGAAGAAAAAGACATTACGTTAAAGTCTCATTGGTATATGGTTTCAGATATCATGAAAAACGAGCGATCTAGTGTTTATGTATCTGGAGATATTAGTTTAAAAGAGTATTGGGATTGGGAAAATTCAATCTATGAACCAATGACTGAAATATTAGATCAAGGATCTGATGTGTTATCGGTTAGAGATCAAACAAGAGTTAGAGATTTGTATTTTCAATACTTAAGTCTAAGAGCTTGGGAGTTGACAGCAAGCGATCCAGATATATTTTATACATTTATTGCGATTTTATTTATTTCTTTGGTTTCGATGGCTATATATAGAACTCCAGCGATTGCTTTAATGCCAGATGTAACGATTAAACCACTGCGTACGAATGCAAATGCATTTATTACTTTTTTAGGTGCTATAGGTGGTGTACTTGCAGTATTCATTATTTTATTTAGTGGACTTAATCAAAATGCTTATCATCATCATGTGAGTGTCTATATCATTATTGGATTGATTATGCTTGTATCTTTAGGCATTTTCTTATGGAAAGTCAAAGAACCTAAATTGGTTGAAGAAAAGGAACAATTAGAGGAAAAATTTAACGTCAAAGAAACGGATCCATATGAAAATCCTGAAAAATCCTTTAATACGAAAAAAAGAATTTCACTATACTTATTATTAACGACAGTTTTCTTTCTATTTTTTGGGTATAACGCAGTCATGAGCAAGATTGCTGACTACTTGCCTAAAGTGTTAAATATGGAGTTTTATCAATTGCCATTTATTATCGTTCAAGGTATCGTGATTGCAGCTATTTATCCAATAGGTCTATTAAGTATTAAATTAGGTCGAAAAACCTCAATGCTTATTGGTATATTCATGTTGATTATAGCAATGGCATCGATTGTGTTCATTGAACAAAATCAAATCATATTAACAGCAGCAATCATCATGATTTCAGGATTTGGTTGGACATTTACAGGTGTTAATATTTATCCGATGGTTGTCGAATTATCTAAAGGTAGAAATGTTGGACAATATACAGGATATTATTATGCAGCATCCATGGGTGCACAAATATTTACACCCATTTTATCTGGTATTTTAATGGACCGTTTTGGTAGAATTATACTGTTCCCATATGCTACTATATTTATGGGGTTGGCATTTGTAACCATGATATTTGTTAAACATGGTGAATCACAAAAAATAGATTGGAAAAATCTTTTCAAGAAGAAGGTGTAATATGAAAATTTTAGTCGCAGGGTATTCTAGTTCAGGTAAATCAACATTTTCAAAAAGACTTTCAAGACATTATGGTATTGATGTGTTACACATAGATACAATCTTTTTTGGACCAAATTGGGTGAAAAGAGATCATGATCAAGTTGAAGCAGAAATTACTGAATTTATGAAAAGAGATAAGTGGATTATCGACGGACAATATCGAAAACTAGCAACAGAAAGATATGATGAATGTGATCAGTTATTTTTATTTGATTTCAATCGTTTTAAATGTCTTTATGGTGCGATTGTAAGGAGAATCAAATATCATAATCAAAACCGTGATACGATTGCTGAAGGATGTAAAGAAAGATTGAATTTTGGATTTGTTTGGTGGATCCTATTTAGTGGTCGTACAAAAGAGTCAAAAGCGTTAATGAAACTCTATAAAGAAAAATATAAAGACAAAACCATTGTTTTTAAAAATAGAAAACAGGTTAATAAATACTTAGAATCAATTGGATATCAAGGTTCATTAAAATATGAATAATAACCTATAGTATTGTTAAAATACTATAGTTATCGTATAATAATACTTGCATGTAAGGATGGGATGAAAATGAAAAAAGTTAGAGTAAGATATGCACCAAGCCCAACAGGATTACTTCATATCGGTAATGCGAGAAGCGCATTATTTAATTATGTATTCGCACGTCATTTTGGCGGCGATTTTATTGTTAGGATTGAAGATACAGATGTATTAAGAAATGTTGAAGGCGGAGAAGCATCACAATTAAATTATTTAAGTTGGTTAGGACTTTCATGGGATGAGTCACCAGATAAAGGTGGTAATTTTGGTCCATATCGTCAATTAGAAAGATTAGATTTATATACAAAATATGCTGAAGAACTATTAGAAAAAGGCTTAGCATATAAAGATTTTAGAGAAGATAGTGAAGCATATGCAATTCGTTTTAAAGTGCCAAGTGATGTAACATATCAATTTGATGATTTAGTTAGAGGGACTTTAAAATTTGAAAGTAAAGATGTAGAAGATTGGATTATTATGAAAGATAATGGTATTCCAACGTATAACTTTGCGGTTGTTATTGATGATCACTTTATGGAAATTTCTCATGTCTTAAGAGGTGAGGAACATATCACTAATACACCAAAGCAACTCATGATTTATGATGCGTTTGGGTGGGAAGCACCACAATTTGGACATATGACGATTATTGTTAATGAAGAGAAGAAGAAATTATCTAAGCGAGATAAAAATGTGATTCAATTCATATCAGAATATGCACAAATGGGATATCTACCAGAGGCGATGTTCAATTTTATTTCACTTTTAGGATGGTCTCCATCTGAAAACGAAGAAATATTGGATCAAAAGGCAATTATTGAACAATTTGATCCAAAAAGATTATCGAAAGCACCAGCGATGTTTGATAAAGATAAGTTAGCATATATCAACAGTAGATATGTGAAAATGTTAGATGTTGAAGCTTTAGCAGAAAAAGCTAGACCATTTTTAGAAAAAGCAAATGTTGAAATTAAAGACGATGCTTGGTTAAAGACACTTGTTGGCTTATTCCAAGATCGCATGAGTTATATCGGACAGATTGTTGAACTATATCAATCGTTCTTCCATGAACACTTTGAAATTGCTGATGAAGCTTATCAATTCTTAGTTGAAAATCAAAGTCTTGAGTTATTGGAAGCATTTAAAGCGTTGCTAGAGAATTCTTCATTTGAAGCTGATGAAATTCAAGAACTGATTAAGCAAGTAGGAAAAGACACAGGAACAAAAGGTAAGCCATTATTTATGGGACTTAGAATTGCAACTACTGGGGATATGCATGGACCAAGTTTACCAGTTGCACTTGCACTTTTAGGCAAAGATTTAGTTATAAAAAGACTTGAACAAACAATGAATAGACTTAGAGGTGACTTATGAGAAAATACAGTATCATTTTACTTATCGCATTATTTTCAGTTGTTTTAGTATCATGTGGTGTTAAAACAAGTGTAACAGCAGAAATAATTAACCCAGAAATTGAACAAACATCTATTCGTTTTGATGTTGAAATCAACGATCCAGAAAATGAAATCACTGGATCTACAGTGGTTTATTTGTATAACGACCAAGGTAATGTTAGAAATCAACAAACGATTGAAAGCGAAACAGAGTTAGAGGATATTTATTTTTATGGGCTTGAAACTGAAACTACATTTACGATCAAAGTCATCGTAACCATCGATCGTGATGCTGTTGAAGTTGGGGTTTATGAGTTTACAACACTCACAAATCAAGAAATTATCATCAACACCGTAGAAGAGTTCATGGCGATGGATGAAAACCGTAATGGACGTTATATTTTAGGTCAAGATATTGATTTTGAAAATGAACCATACGAGACACCATTTAGAGCTTCAAACTTAGCATTTGGTGGAACATTTGATGGTAATGGATATAGTTTAAAAAACATAAATATGTCAAAAATTTCAATGTATACTGGGATTTTTGGATATGTTTCATCTGGCGTTATTAAAAATGTAACTATCGATGGAGCATCTATTGGTACACTTGAGACACCACTTGAAGCAGCAACCTCATCTAGAGTGGGCATATTGGTTGGATATGGTACATCACAAACGGCTAGAATTGAAAATGTTACCATTAAAAATTCAGTTATTTCATTTAACACATCATCAACCATTCAAGCATATGTAGGTGCGGTTAGTGCTGAGTATAAAGGTGTTATAGAAGATGTAGAAGTTTCAGATACGATTATTTCAGTTAAAGCATTATCATTTGGAAGAATTAAGATTGGTGGTGTTGTAGGTTTATTAGGTGAATTTTCTGAAGTTACTAGAGCCTATAGCAATGCGAACATTCATTTTGAAATGGCAGGAACAAATGTTAGAGATGATGATGTCAGTCAAATGATTGGTGGTATTATTGGTCAACATGTTTCAGGTGCTGATGTTTCTGAGATTATCAATGAAGGCGATATTAGTGTTGATATTGACTATAATACTTTACCGGATACTGTAAAAGGTGTTTACACATTGTTTGTTGGTGGGCTGATTGGGCGTGCGAATGATGATCTACAAAAAGGTTACTTCAGTGGCGCAATCACTGTTACTCATGAAAAGAATACATATGAAGATGTTGTGACTAAACAATTCAGAGTTGGTGGATTAGTTGGATTGTATGAGTCTAATAAAGCATCTAGCCAAATCGTAAGAATTGGTGGATCAGAGATTAATATTCATGTTTCAGATGATATTAGACTAGATGCTTCTCAAGTATTTGGCTTTGATCGCTATATGAAGAGCACTAATTATGGTGTCTTTGGTACTGAACATTTAGATGTTAATGATGTTTCAGTTGTATCAGAAGATACAGTTGAGATCATTACTGATTTATCTACACTTTTTGATAGTGAATGGATATTAGGATATATTGAATAATTTACGAATGCGACAATCAATGTCGCATTTTTTTTAATAAAAATCATGCTATAATGAATAAAAGGAGCGTGGTTTTATGTTGATATCAAAAACTAAATTTATCAATTATCTAAGATGCAATCGTTTTGCTGCATTGGATGAAATTCATAGAGAAAAAAGTCAAGCGATTGTGTCTTTTTCAAAGGACGCTGACCTTGATGAGTTGATGAGTATAGAAAATAAGGAAAAAATCATGCCGATTTTGGATCAAATTTATGATACTGAAACTGATGAAGACTTACTTGAAAAATCAGATCCACAAATGGAAACCATGCTTAAATATTATAATGAGATAGAAATCATCAGTGGGCAGATCATTGAAAAGAGATTTAAAGGTCAGACTGTATATGCACTTGATACATATAAGCAAAAAAGATTCTCTTTTGAAAAAGAAGGGTTCCATTTATACTGTTTCTTAGATGGATATCAAGAAGATGAAGATGCCATTCGTATTTTTGAAGTTAAAGCAACCACTTCAAAGAAGTTTTTAGACATGCAGTTCAAAATAGACGATGAGAAAGTATCTATTTTTGAGATATCACCGGAAGGAATTCTCATGCTTAGAGAAGATCTAGGATTACCAACAAATAAAGCATATGACGACAAGATAGCTAAGCTTATGGATCGTTTTTCTAAAGAAGGCAGATATGTTTATGATATTTCATATCAAAGATATGTTTTAGATGCTGCAATTAAGTCGGACAAGAAAGTCAAGTATTATTTAGGTGTGCTCAATAGTGAGTATATATTTGATGGACAAGTAGATGAAAAAAATCATCCGATTTATGGTGATGATATCATCACATTTATTGATGTGACATCACTGACAGAAAAAATGATTCCAACACTTGAGATGGATACAGATATCGTTATTAATAGGTTAAACACACTTGATGCCAATCCAGTACCACTTGGAAAGCATTGTCAAAAAAAAGATTCAAGAGAATGCATCTTTTATCCGATTTGTTTTGGTCATATTCCTGATAAAAACTCAATATTTACTTATTTTGATAGACATCATGGATTTAAAGATGAGTTTGGTGAAAAACACGAACTATACGATCTAATCAATGAAGGTTATGTGCATGCTACAGATTTACCATATTCATGGCTTAATCGAGATAAAAATAAAGTCCAAAGAGAAGTGATTGAAACGAACACTCCGTATATGAAGAAAAATCTCATCAAGGAAGCCATCATATCTTTGAATTACCCGATTTATCATTTGGATTTTGAAACATTTCCTTGTCCACTTCCAAGATTCAAAGGTGAGAAGCCATATACGCAATCACTATTCCAATATTCGATTCATATTGAACACGAACCTGGTGTCTGTGATAAAGATTTAGATAATTATGGATTTATCGCAAAAACACACGACGACCAAAGAAGAGCACTTGTTGAAGGTATGTTAGATGTTATCAAACCTGATGGAGGATCAATTATGGTCTATAATCAATCTTTTGAACAAACAAGACTTAAAGAAATGGCAGAACTATTTCCAGAGCATAAAGAAAGATTGTTAGATATGGTTGATAGACTTGTCGATTTGATGCATTTTGTTCGAGGGAATAAAAAATTCTTTATCAATTTAGGCATTGATAAAGACGAAGCGGACGGCATACTTTATTATCATAATGATTTGAATGGGTCTTACTCAATTAAGAAAGTTTTACCGATTTTCTCTAACTTAAAATATGACGGTATGCCAATTAAAAATGGAACTGAAGCATTGGTTGCATACGCTAATTTCCCTTATATGGATGAAAAGACTTTTAAGCAAAAATATCAAGAGTTGCTCGAGTATTGTAAACAAGATACATGGGCAATGGTAGAGATTTTAGAAGCTTTGCGAAAGCAGGTTTTATAGGCTTTTGACCACACATCAAAATGTGTGGTTTATTCTTTTATAAAGCCAATACACAAAAATATGTGATTATTTGTGGATTTCTTGTTATTTTTCAATATTTTTATTATAATAAAACAAAGAGGAGGACGCATGCATATGTTGAATATTTATAATACACTTTCCAATCAAATCGAAGCATTTAAACCACATCAAGAACAAAAGGTAAACATGTATGTCTGTGGTCCTACTGTTTATGGAGATATCCACTTAGGAAACGCTAGGCCGATTATCTTTTTTGATGTTGTTAAAAGATATCTTACTTATTTGGGGTATCAAGTGAAATTTGTTTCAAATATCACAGATGTAGATGATAAGATTATCGAAAAGGCAAAACAGCTAAAAGTATCTGAAGAAGAGATCACGGATACATATACAAAAAGATTTTTAGATATGACACTGCTTTTAGGGAGTGTTATCCCTGATGAACTACCTAAAGCTACAGATTTCGTGCCATCAATGATTGAGTATATTGATGATTTGGTAAAAGCGGGCATGGCATATCAAACACCAAGCGGGGTTTATTTTAGAGTAAATAAAGTAAAAGATTATGGTATCTTAAGTAAGCAAAACTTAGAACAACTTGATGAAGGTGTTAGGGTTGAGCTTGATCAAGATAAAGAAGATCCAAGAGATTTTAGTGTTTGGAAAAACACGGATGATGGATTAAACTATGAAAGCCCATGGGGTAAAGGTAGACCAGGGTGGCATACTGAATGTGCCGTTATGAATCATGAGATTTTTGGTCATGAAATTGATATTCATGGTGGTGGGACAGATTTAAAGTTTCCTCATCATGAAAACGAAATTGCCCAAACAGTTGCACATGATCATCATCATTTATCAAAATACTGGATGCATGTTGGCAGACTTGATGTCAATCAAGAGAAAATGAGTAAATCATTAGGAAATATTACACTTGTTAAAGATTTACTTGAAGTATATGAACCATATGCATTTAGATTACTTATGGTTAATCATCACTATCGTCAACCCATTAATTATAGTGAAGATTTGATGGTACAATTTGCAAGAGAATATGATAAAATAAAACGAACACTTAAAAAAGCATTTTTAATGCTGAATTTAGAACATATTAAGCTGAATGATGTAGACAAGGATATCATGACATCTTTTGAGAACATCATGAATGATGATTTCAATATTCCAAATGTGATGACACTCATTTACGATGTGTTAAAACAAATGAATAAAGAGAAAAACAATGAACGTTTAGGAGTTCTTTACAAAAGTGTAGAAAGAATTTTAGATATATTAGGTGTTATGCCGCTATTTACACTTGAAGATGAAGTGTTAGTGATGTATCGCGATTGGGAACAAGCACGTAATCAAAGAGATTTCCAATTAGCAGATCACCTAAGAGAAGAATTAAACAAACGAGGATGGATGTAATTGAACGGATTAACACTTGCCTATATTGGTGATGCTTATTATGAACTTAAAATCAGAGATTATTTATTGTCAAAAGGGTTGACCAACGTCAATCAGCTTCATAAACAAGCGATTAAATTTACCAAAGGTGAAGCACAGTCAAACATCATTACTTATTTTATTGAAGAAGAAATGTTAAATGAAGAAGAAATGACTTTATATAAAAGGGGCAGAAACCAAAGTGGGCCCGGTAGAAAAAACATTGATGCAAAAGTATATCATCAAGCTACCGGATTTGAATCACTGATTGGTGGATTATATTTAAGCGATATAAAAAGATGCGATGAACTTATCGCCAAAGCCATGATATACATTGAGGGCGGAGATTCCAATGGAAAAAACAGTAGATAAAAAACTAAATAAAAATCAATCGCAAGACTTAGATGCTTTGCTTGATGATAAAAAGAAACAAAAAGGTCCCAAAACAGTGATTAAAGAAGATTTAATCAAAATGAAGGGGGACCCTTTAGGACTTCATGTACCTTTAGATGATGAGCCTAAAGAAAGTCTTAAAGTTGACGAAAAGATAAAGAGTAAAGATGAGATTGTTGTTGAAAGATATAATCCAGATGTCACATTAGGTTTAACACTAGAAGAAGTTGAACTTAGACAAATGGCAGGTCTTGCAAATATTAGTGACACTGGTAGTTCGAAAAGTATCCCAACCATTATCACGTCAAACATCGTTACATTCTTTAACTTTTTAAACTTTGGTATTGCTGGATGGTTAATATCAGTAGGCGCGAGTGTCACAAATATTCTATTTATGGGCGTTATTACTGCAAATATTACCATCGGTATTATTCAAGAGATTAGAGCTAAAAAAACTATTGATAAACTATCATTATTATCGGCTCCAACAGCTATCGTTATTAGAGATAGCGATGATGTAGAAATTGGTGTATCTGATGTAGTGATTGACGATATCTTATTCTTGAGTTCTGGAAAGCAAATTCCTGCAGATGCAGTGGTTAGAGATGGAACTTTAGAAGTTAATGAATCGTTATTGACAGGTGAGTCTGATCCGATCATTAAACATAAAGGTGATACCCTTTATTCTGGATCTTATGTCATCTCAGGTTCATGCCATGCTCAAGTCACTGCAGTTGGTAAAGATATTTATATTCAAAAATTAACTTCACAAGCTAAAAAATATAAAAAACCAGAATCTGATTTATTAGGATCACTTAAGATTATTATTCGTACAGTTGGTGCATTAATACTACCTTTAGCAGCAACACTATTCTATCTTATGTGGTCTCAAGTCGATTGGACACCTGGCATTACATTTGCTGAACAAATTACAAGCGTTGAGTATCAACAAATTGTTATTAAGACCGCAGGAGCAATGATTGGAATGATTCCTTCTGGATTATTCCTGTTAACATCTATGGCTTTGGCTGTTGGTGTTATTAGACTTGCACAAAACAACACACTTGTTCAAGAACTATACTGTATTGAAATGCTTGCTAGAGTTGACACATTATGTCTTGATAAAACAGGAACCATCACTGATGGTACGATGACAGTTAAAAGTATTATTGAGTATAAAAATGATACTGGACTTACACTTAAAAACGTTGTATCAGCAATGATCAATGCTCAAAATGATACAAACTTAACAACTGAAGCATTAAAAGAGCGCTTTGGAACTGCAAAACGTTATCGATTTAAAGATTTAATTCCATTTTCAAGTTCTAGAAAATATAGTGCAGTACAGTTTGATCGCTATGGAACGTTTGCGATAGGTGCACCTGAGTTTGTTGTCAAAGAACAATTTAGTCAAATTGCTTCAGATGTTGACAAGCAATCAGGTGAAGGATATCGTGTATTAGTTGTTGCACATAGCCAAGAAGACATTGCTGATCATAAAATACCAGCTAAAATGAAACCTATAGCACTGATTATGATTGAAGATACCATTAGACCAGATGCAATTGAAACGATTGAATACTTTAGATCTCATAACGTAGATGTTAAAGTAATCTCTGGTGATAATCCACAAACAGTATCACGTATATCACAAAGAGCAAATATAGAAAATGCAGATAAGTTTATTTCATTAGAAGGCATGCACGACAAAGAAGTCGTTAGAGCTGCCGCAAGATATACAGTCTTTGGACGTGTATCTCCACATCAAAAGAAATTACTGATCGAATCTCTTAAAAATAACGGCCGTACGGTTGCGATGACTGGTGATGGCGTTAATGACATCTTAGCCTTAAAAGAAGCGGATACCTCAATTGCGATGGCATCTGGTAGTGAAGCAGCTAGAAACGTTTCTCACCTTGTGTTACTAGATTCAAATTTCTCATCTATGCCTAAGGTTGTTAGTGAAGGTAGACGAGTGATTAATAACGTTCAAAGGGTATCAACATTATTCTTAACAAAAACGATATTTTCGTTCTTGCTTGCTATTGTAGCAATCGTAAGATCTGGCTATTATCCAATTAGTCCATCACAACTTGTGTTAATCGATTATTTGGTTATTGGTATTCCATCATTTTTCTTAGCATTAGAACCTAATAACAAACAGGTTAAAGGTAAGTTCCTAGCTAATATTATCAAAGCGGCTTTACCTGGAGCACTTGTTGTTATGATCAATAGTTTAATTATATTTGGATTTGAACATGCACTCAACATGGATACAATCGTCATGTCAACATTGATTGTTATCTCAGCTACAGTAACTTCATTAACTGTGTTGTACCGAGTTTCAACACCATTTAATAAGATGAGAAGAACTCTATTCTTCTTAATGGTCAGCATTTTCTTATTCCTAGTCTTGTTAACACCACACTTCTTTGATTTCGCACCATTCTTTAAACAAGATATTATGTTTGCTGCACCGCTAACTGTTCCACAGATACTATTACTCATTGTATTAGCACAAGCAACATTCCCAATGATGTATGTGTTAACGAATATGTATGGTTGGGTAAAAACATTCGTAAAGACAATTATAAACAAATTAGCAGATATGCAATAAAAAAAGGCGCATTTTGCGCCTTTTCATTCCCGTTTTTTTCAAAGATTTAACGGCTTAATAAATCTTTTCAAATCATAATAACCCTGGAGGGATATCAAGATGATTGTATATGGAAAAAATGTAATTAAAGAAGCTGTTTTTTCTTCAAGACCAATTTTCAATCTTTATATTGATCAAAAATTTAGTGACTATAAGTTTTTAACATTTTTGGAGGATAAAGGTATTAGATACGAGAAAGTATCTAAGGAAAAATTATCCTCGCTTGCTGGAAGTACTGTTCACCAAGGCATTGTCGCAAATGTTAAAGATTATGAGACATACGAACTTAAACCTATTTTAGATCAAAGCCAAAGACAAAAATTTATCATTTTAGATGGTATTGAAGATCCTCATAATTTAGGCGCAATCATGAGAACAGCAGAAGCAACCAATCTTACAGGTATTATTATGAGTAAAAAAGGGCAAGTGCCTTTGAATCAGACTGTTGCAAAAGTTTCATCAGGTGCGATTGAACACGTTAAAGTCATTTTAGTTTCTAATATCAATCAAGCCATCGAGATCTTAAAACAGCACCGTGTATTAGTTGTCGGAACTGATGGAAATACTAACCAAACCTATGATGACATACCAAAAGATCAATCGATTGCTGTTGTTATGGGTAATGAAGGTTCGGGTATGAGACCGCTTGTTAAAAAACATTGTGATTTACTCGTGAAAATTCCAATGTATGGGAAAATCAATTCATTAAACGTTAGTGTTGCAGCCGCACTGATGATGTATAAGATTCTATAGATTTATGTACTACAAAATCATGAACGATTATGAGCTTGTTTATTTAATTAAAACACAAGCTGACACAATCGCTTTTGATTTCCTCTATCAAAAATATCAAAAATTCATTTGGAAGTGTGTTCATTTGATGCATATCGATCAAAAAGAGCACGATGATTTTTTCCAAGAAGGGATTCAAATGCTTTATAAAGCAGCACTGACCTTTGATGAATCTAAAAACAAAACTTTCACTCGATATTTTGAATTAATTTTAAAAAGACATTTTTATCAAATGATTTCAAAACTTCCAAAGTATCAATTATACGAAGACTCTAATTTTATGGAATGTTTTTCATATCATGAATCAACATCACACGATGAAATGATTGATTTATGCTCTGATTTTGAAAAAGAAATCTTTCAGTATTATTTTATCGAAAAACAAGCTGTAAAAAGAATATCAAAACAAATGTCATGTGAACCAAAAAAAATATATAATGCAATTTTTCGTATCAAAGAAAAATATAAAAATATGATATAATAAATAATAGTGTTGACTAAGTCATTTATAAGTGTTAAAATACACTTGCTATAAATGACCACAAGGAGTGGTTTTTTAATGCGTGAAAAGATTATATTAGTGTGCTCTGAATGCTTGAGCAGAAATTACACATCGACAAAAAATAAACAAACACAAAAAGAGCGAATTGAAATCAAAAAGTTTTGTCCAAGATGTAATAAGCATACACTACATAAAGAAAGTAAATAGGAGGCTTATATGGCAATCAAACAAAAAAATGAAGAACAAAAAAGTAAATTAATAGAAGTTCTAACTACAGAATATAAATGGGAGAATTTGTTATTAGGTGTACTCGCAATCATTTCAGCTGCTTTAGCATTAATGATTATTAGTGGTAATACTTTGTTACAAATTAGAGAAGGTTTCCCTATTTTAGGTGAAGGCAATAACGGCCTAATCTTTGCATGGGTATTATTCGTCATTTCATTATTTGGTTTAGCACTTGTTATTTACCCATTCTTTATACCAGCATTACCAGAACTTAAAAAAATTACATGGGCAAGATGGCCTAAGTTCTTAGATAATGCAACTAGAGTTTTAATTTTCTTATTCATATTAACTGGCGTTATTCTTCTATATAATATCTTAATCATCCGCTTATTAGGTGGGATTCTATGAGTCAAAAGGTCAGATGGTATATTATTCAAACCTATTCAGGGTATGAGAATGCTGTCAAACTTGACTTAGAAAGACGTGTAGAAAGTATGGGTATGAGCGATTATATCTTTAGAATCGTTGTACCTGAAGAAACAGTTATAGAAAAGAAAGCTGACGGTAAGGAAAAAGAAAAAGTAAGACAACTTTTTCCAGGATATGTATTTGTTGAAATGATTGTTACTGACGAATCATGGTTCGTTGTAAGAAACACGCCACGTGTTACAGGGTTTTTAGGTTCATCAGGTGGAGGTACAAAACCAGTACCACTTCAACCAGATGAAATTAACCAAATCCTACTTAAGGTTGGTATTATTCAAAAACCAACATATGATCATTTAATTGGTAAAAAAGTTGAAATTATCGCAGGTGCATATATTGGCCTTAAAGGTGAAGTTGAATCTGTAGATAACGATCAAGAAAAAGTGGTAGTAGATATCGATTTATTTGGTAGAGCAACTCCAACTGAACTTGACGCAAACGAAGTTAAAGAACTATAAAAAAAAGCCGAAAGGCTTTTTTATTTTTCTCTTAATAGGAAATTCTATTTTCAAATCTAAAAATCAAAATAGACAAAAACCCCACAGTTATGTGGGTGAGTAAGATATAAGTCAAAACAATTATCTAAAAACCTTTAAGGTTTGTTTATGATAAACATCAAGTGGTACAGAAGATTCTTTCCCACAGTTTTCACAGTATATTTTAGGATAATCAGAAATAGATTCATCCCAAATTTCTAGTAAGATATCATATTCCTCAACATGTTCAGTGCCACAAACAAGACATTTAAAACGAACGAATTCATCAAAGATATCTTTATTCATAAAATCGTGGATATCAACAGGTGGTCCAAAGTAAAAGCCGTTTTGAAGGGCATAGCGATAGTCTTCTAAGCGAAGTTTTTTCTCTTCATCAGAAATTTTCAATTTGATGGTATTAAAATATTTTGGCATAGGTTTAACCTCCGGGGTCTCTTAGTAAAGAATAATCTAGATTAAGTTTCATGATGTGGCCACATGAACATAAGATGGGATGATACTTATAAATTGATTTTAGCATATGTATCCAATTTGAGCGAGAACGTTTGAGTTTAATAGAAGCATTTGAAAGTAGTTTTTTGAAAGTAGCGACCGATTTCTTTGATTTATTTGCATAGAAACCAAAATAGCGAATGGTGTGAAAGTGCTCATCTGGAATGTGAACGATGAGTTTGGCAATAAACCTAAAGACATGTTCAGTGATGGTTTGTCTACCAAGAAATGAAGGATCATCTTCTGATTTATCATCATCTTCATGAGGATCATAGGTCCAAGTGATCATATGGGTAGAAGTATCGAGATTCAAAATACGTTCTTCAGAAATTGCAGGACGTGAAGCATAACGTGTGATATAATCAGAAACTTTTTTCGCAGCATTCAGAAAACCATAATCTTTAAGTTTTGGACCATGTGCATAAAAGCCTTTCTTATATTTTGAGATGAGAGAAGATCTCAAACGATTGAAGCGGTTATAGATGTCCTTACTCGCGTGGACCTTTAAGTAATTTGAGATATTTCTAAGTAAAGCAAGTTGGAAGTAAAGTCTAAGTTTTTCAAAATGAAAGTAAGAAAACTTTCGCAAGTTTTGATTGAGATCGAGCGTTCTTTCAGCAACCAAAACGTGAATATGAGGATTAAACTTAAGATCACGCCCAAAGGTATGAAGAAAAGCAATGAGACCAAGTCTACGATCTTCTTTAACTGCAATCTTTGATGAAAAGACAAGTGCTTGAAGCGCTTCATTAACAGATGAGAAAAAGACATCAAAAAGCCCCCGATAAATTCTAAAGTAATCTCTAAGTTCTCTAGCGATAGAAAAGACGAAGTGACGGTGAGGGACATCTAAAAGTTTTGATTGAACAGCAATCGTTCTTTTCTCACGATAGTTCTGGTTACAAGAAACACAAAATCTAGAATGACAAGATAAACCTTGGAGATGAAAGTTATCACAAGAAGGACACTCGAAAAAAAGATGTCCTTTAGATAAATTTTTACAGTCAATCATTTTTTCAACATTAGAAATGATGGCAGGTCTTAGTCTATCGATAAACAAAGGTTTAAATATGGGCCAGTATGTTTGAAAGATGGATTGAATGGTTAGTTTTGGCTTTCGATAGGCTTTCAAATTTGAAAGTTTATTCAGTTCATTTTCATAGACATCCTTACCCTGCATCGCAGCGAAGGCTAAGAGATCTCTAAACTTATATTTGAGTAAGATAGGGTCCATGATTCTATTATAAAAAGAAAGATAAAAAAAGAAAAGGCGATTTTATCGCCCTGAGTGAATTTATTCACTTTTGTTCGTAATTATATCGATAGAATGACCTAAAGGGTCTTTAAGATGATTGATGTCCAGCATTTTTCCCTTCAATTTTAGAGATAATCTTTCAAATGCCACTTTAGGTAAATATAAGCTATAAGATTGTAATCCGGGCTCATGTTCAGCTCTTAATCTAGCCTGTCTTAACCATGTATTGAGCCCTAGATGATGGTGATATCCGTTATCAGAGATGAATAATGCTGAGTTCATAAACAGTTGAGTTTCAGTAAATCCTAGAAGATCTACATAAAAACTTCTAGCTTCATCTATGGATGGTACATAAAAATGAAGATGTCCAATAATTGTATGAGTGTCAATGGTTTCTATAGTGGATTCATCTTTATGGTTCATAATATCATCTAATGGATATCCTTTAGTATACATTTGAAGACTTCCATCTATTCTTGGCCATAAAGTCTCATCTTTATCGATATAGATTTCTATACCGTTACCATCTGGATCATCAAGATAAATTGCTACGCTGACCCCGTGATCAGTCAAGCTTGATGCTTGATATTGATGCATAAACAATCTATTTAAAAGATTAGCGAATGCTTTTTTTGATGGAAGTAGAAACGCAACATGATACAGACCATAAACATCCATTGTCTTTTTAACGTGTGGATCTTCGATTAATGTGACTAAATCGTTTTGACCTGCATAAAGTTCAGCTTTGTTGTCTTTGATGTGATAAGAGAATCCTAGAACTTCATGATAAAAATGAAGTGATTGTTTTAAATTGTTAACAACCAATGATATATGTTTAAAGTGCATTGATTGATGATTGTGATAATTTTTCATATAACATACCTACTTTCATTTAAAAGTTTATCATGGAAGATAAAGTAAATATTGTGATTTACTCAAATACTTAAAAAAATAAAAAAATTTAAGCAAAATACCTTTTCTTTTTAAAAATATTTGTTATAATATCGAAGTGAGATGGAGGTAATATTATGAAAATAGAAATTTGGTCAGACTTTGCTTGTCCTTTCTGTTATATCGGAAAAACAAGATTTGAGCAAGCACTAGAAAAATTTGAACACAAAAATGATGTAGAGGTTATTTATAAGGCTTATCAACTGAATCCTTATGCGCCTAAAACAATGGATAAAACAGCTTATGAGGCGTTTGCTAAAGGTCATAACATGACTGTTAGCCAAGCCAAAGACAGATTTAAAATGTTTGAACAAAACGCGAAATCAGTTGGGCTAACTTATAATTACGATATCATTCAAATGACAAATACATTTGATGCACATCGTTTAGCTAAGTATGCAAATACCAAAACTTTAGAAGAAAAACTAACTTCTAGATTAATGAAAGCTTATTTTACTGATGGTAAGAACTTAAGTGATATAGATACTTTAGTTGAACTAGCATCAGAAGTTGGTTTAGATGAAAAAGAATCAAGAAAAATTCTTGAAGAGAATACTTATGCAGATGAAGTTAATGCACAAATCACAGAAGCCAGACAAGTGGGCGTCCAAGGCGTTCCATTCTTTGTAATCAATCGAAAATATGGCGTGTCAGGTGCGCAACAAACTGAATACTTCTTACAAGCTTTAAATCAAATATGGCTTGAAGATAATCCAGTAAAAACACTTGGTGGGCAAGATGATGATCAATCATGTGGAGATGAAGGATGTAGTTTCTAAACTGCGTCCTTTTTTATATTTTTATTTCGTGCTATAATATCTTTAAGAAAGAAGGGATATCTTGAGATTTTTAGGTAATATTATATGGTTTATTTTTGGAGGATTTATCGCGAGTATTTTATGGGTTATATTAGGTATTTTATTAGCGATAACGATTATCGGTATTCCGTTTGCAAGACAATGTTTTAAATTTGCAGAACTTGTTCTAACACCTTTTGGAAAAGATGCAGAACTTAATATAGATAAACACCCGATTGCTAATATATTGTGGGCAGTCATTATTGGTTGGGAAATGGCAATTGGATATGTAACGATTGCAGCATTTTTTGCAATCACAATTATTGGTATTCCGTTTGCTTTACAATGGATTAAACTGGCTAAATTAGCACTCTTTCCATTTGGGGCAAGAATTAAATAATTAAAGTAAGTTTTTTGTTGACTTTTACCCCACTTAATGATAGAATTATATCGCGTGTGAAAACACACCATAGTGGAAGAATGAAATTCATACCACATACTTATGTAAAGAAGGAGGTTGTGTCTCATGGCAAAAAAAGTTGTAAAAGTAGTTAAATTACAAATTCCAGCAGGAAAAGCTAACCCAGCTCCACCAGTCGGTCCAGCACTTGGTCAAGCACAAGTTAACATTCCAGCATTTTGTTCACAATTTAACGAAGCAACCAAAGATTCAATGGGATTTGTTGTTCCAGTTGTGATTTCAGTTTACGATGATCGTACATTCACATTTGTTACAAAAACCCCACCTGCAAGCGACTTATTAAAGAAAGCTGCAAACATTAAATCTGGATCAGGTAACGCTAAGAAAGATAAAGTTGCAACAATCACAAAAGCTCAAGTCAAAGAAATTGCAGAAAAGAAGATGCCTGACTTAAATGCGTACACTGTAGAAGCAGCAATGAAAATTATTGAAGGTACTGCACGCAATATGGGTATCGTAGTAGTAGATTAAAAATTTAGATGATTAGCTATCTAAATTGTGGGAGGATATCCCGCTAGACCACATTTTAGGAGGAAGAATATGAAAAGAGGAAAGAAATACCTAGAAGCAGCAAAGCTTATTGACAAAACTCAAAAGTATGATGTTAACGAAGCTGTTGAGTTAGTCAAGAAAACCTCATTTGTTAAGTTTGACGCTACTGTAGAAGCAGCATTCCGCTTAAATCTTGATCCAAGAAAAGCTGAACAAAACTTAAGAGGCGCTATTGTATTACCTCATGGTACAGGTAAAGTTTCCAGAGTTGTTGTAATTGCACAAGGTGAAAAAGCTAAAGAAGCTGAAGCAGCTGGTGCAGATCATGTCGGTGATGCTGAATTAATTCAAAAAATCGCTGGTGGATGGTTTGACTTTGATGTCATGGTTGCCACTCCAGATATGATGGCTCAACTTGGTAAACTTGGTCGTATCTTAGGACCTAAAGGCTTAATGCCAAACCCTAAGACAGGAACTGTTACTATGGATGTGACTAAAGCTGTGAATGAAATCAAAAATGGTAAGATTGAGTACCGTGTTGACAAAGTTGGAAACATTCATGCACCAATTGGTCGTATATCATTTGATAACGAAAAATTAGTTGAAAACTTCAAAACTTTATACAACACACTTGCTAGAATCAAACCAGCAACGGTTAAAGGTGTTTACATGAAGAATATCACAATTACTTCAAGTATGGCACCTGGTGTTAAAGTTTCAGTAGATTCTTTAAAATAACACTAAAGTATTAAACAATTAAATGATGCCAAAGACAGTAGGGGTCAAAAGACTTAATATCCTACCGAGGTGAGATTATACATTTACTCTCTCTTTTGTCTTTTGGCATTTGAGAGATTTTATTTTATAAAAGGAGGCATTTCATGCAAAAAGCAAGTATTGAACGTAAAGCAGAAGCCGTACGCGAGTTAACAGACAAGCTAGGGCGCGCTGCAACAGTTGTTGCTTTTGATTATCCAGGATTAACAGTGGAACAATTCACTAAGTTACGTGGACAATTAAGAGAAGCAAACTGTGAAGTTACTGTTTACAAAAACAACATTACTAGAAGAGCATCGATTGCTGCTGGATACGAAGCATTAGCTGACACTTTTGTTGGACCTAAAGCTTTAGCAATCAGCTATGATGATGTTGTTGCTCCTGCAAAAATTGTTTACGATTTCGCTAAAGATAACAAAGTTGTTAAAATGGCGTCAGGTATCGTAGAAGGTAAATTTGCAGACTTAGATATGTTAAATGAATTAGCTACATTGCCATCAAGAGAAACGATGTTAACAATGTTAGCAGTTGGTATGTTAACCCCAATTAGAGAATTAGCAATTGGTCTTAACATGATAAGCGAAGAAGCATAAGAAAAAATAGGAGGAAATTAAAAAATGGCTAAATTAACAAAAGCAGCTTTTATTGAAGCTTTAAAAGAAATGACATTATTAGAAATCAAAGAATTAGTAGATGGTTTAAAAGAAGAATTCGGTATTGACCCAACTGCAGTAGCAGCAGCTCCAGCAGCAGGTGCAGGTGCAGCAGCTGTTGAAGAACAAACAGAATTTGATGTAATCCTTAAGAACTTTGGAACAAACAAGATCGCAGTGATCAAAGTTGTACGTGAAGTTACAGGTTTAGGATTAGCAGATGCTAAGAAATTAACTGAAACTGCAGACGCAGTGATCAAAGAAAAGATCAAGAAAGAAGACGCAGAAGCATTAAAGACTCAATTACAAGATGCTGGTGCAACTGTTGAAGTTAAATAATTTCTAAAAAAGTGAAAAGTAACCTGAGAATAGTTCTCGGGTTTTTTCGCTGTTTCAGGGGGTCTCATGAGTCACTATTTTAAAGAAGATAATCAACTAGAACATGACATTAGAAAAAAAGATTTTTATATCAATAACATCAAACTTGTTATGCTAACTGATCGAGGTGTATTTAGTAAAGAACATCTAGATTTTGGAACGCATGTTTTACTCAAAAATATTGAAGTCACAAATGATATGAAAAACATCGTTGATATGGGCTGTGGATATGGACCTATCGGTTTATATCTCGCAAAAGCTCATGCTGATAAAAATATCTATATGTATGATGTTAATGAAAGAGCGATTGATCTTGCAAAAGAAAACAAAAAACTCAATCAAATTTCTAATGCTCAAATAATGGTAAGTAATCTATTCGACAATTGTGACATTACCGCAGACTTGATAGTAACAAATCCACCCATTCGTGCAGGCAAACAAACCGTGTTCAAACTTTATGAACAAGCATATGAACATTTAAACGATGGTGGGCATTTTTATTGCGTTATACAAAAGAAACAAGGTGCTCCGTCAACATATAAGAAATTGCTTGATCTATTTTCTAACTGCGAAGTTCTAGAAAAAGAAAAAGGGTATTGGATTCTTTTATCGATTAAGCAATAATTTTGATTGACTATTTACAAAATATATGATAATATATTTAAATGCATAATATTGTTTTTTTGTATGTAAAAACAATGAAAATACGTGATTTCCAAAGACGATAGGAGTGTGGAATATGGAATATCGTGACGTCAAATATGGTAAAAAAGCAAAGCGCAGAAATTATTCAAAAATGCGTTATGACATTGATTTACCAGACCTGATCGAAATACAAACCAAATCATTTAAGTGGTTTATCGATGAGGGCATTAAAGAACTGTTAGAAGATATTTCGCCCATTGAAGGACATAATGGCGATTTAAAACTATACTTTGAGGAACATTATTTAAGTGAACCAAAATATGGTATTCAAGAATCAAAAATTAGAGATGTCAATTATGCGAAACAACTCTCTGCTCGTGTAAAATTAGAAAATGCAATCACTGGAGAAGTGCGTGAAAACGTCGTTTTAATGTGTGAAATTCCATTTATGACCCCATCAGGGACTTTTGTCATTAATGGTGCTGAACGCGTTGTCGTTTCACAAATTATTCGTTCATCTGGTGCTTATTTTACGAGTGAACTCGATAAAAAATTAAATCAAACCAAATATTCAGCTCAAGTTATCCCAACGCGTGGTGCTTGGATTGAATACGAACTTGGTTCAAAAAACATTATGTACGCTAAGTTAGACCGTTCAAAGAAAGTTCCAATGACAACAATGATGCGTGCTTTAGGTTTCTCTAAGAAAAAAGATATTTATGAAGTGTTTGGAAAATCACTTTACATGGATGCAACTTTTGATAAAGATGAAACAAAAAATAGCGATGAAGCAATCATCGACTTATATTCTAAATTAAGACAAGGCGAAAAAGTTCCTGCAGATGCTGCTAGAGAATTTGTTCGTATGCGTCTTTTTGAACGTCGCCGCTATGATTTAGCTGCAGTTGGACGTTATAAATTTAACAAAAAATTAGACGTTTTATCAAGAATTGAAGGACAATACACTGCAACAGATATCATTAATCCTGAAACTGGTGAAGTCATTGTTCCTAAAGAAACAAAAATCACTAAAGGCATCATTGATGTCTTAAGAGAACATCGTCATGTGCTTCGCAAGGAAGTTATTCCAAAAGAAGAATCTTTACAAAATGAAACACCTGATGAAATCTTAGCTCAAAGACTTCCTGATGGAGGCGATGAGTTATATACAAAAGAAAATATCATTAACCTTAGAACTGGTGAAGTTTTAGTTGCTAAAAACACATTAGTTAATGACGAAGTGTTTGCTGTACTAAGAAGAAACCGTCAATCACTTGACGAAAAGGTTATTAAGTATTTCTTTGGTACAAAAGATATTTATGAAAAAGAATTAGAACGTAGTGGTGTTATTGTCGAAATGATCGAAGTGACTGTAAAAGATAAAGAAACAGAACGTATTTATCCAGTTAAAGTCATTGGTAATGATCAAAGAGAAGACAGAGAACACATTACATTATCAGATATCGTTGCTTCAATGAGTTATTATTTAAACTTATATGATGGTTTAGGACAAATAGATGATATTGACCACTTAGGTAACCGTCGTTTAAGACTTATTGGAGAATTATTAAAGAATCAATTTAGAATTGGTCTAGCAAGAGCTGAAAAGAACATTAAAGATAAGATGTCTACAACGACATTTGCTGATGCAACGCCATCTAATATCATTAATATGACACCACTTGCTGGCGCAATTAAGACATTCTTTGGTAGCTCACAGTTATCACAATTCATGGATCAAATTAACCCACTTGCTGAGTTAACGCAAAAGCGTAGAGTTTCTGCACTTGGTACGGGTGGTCTTGCAAGAGATCGTGCCGGCGTTGAAGTGCGTGACGTTCACAACTCTCACTACGGTAGAATTTGTCCAATTGAAACACCAGAAGGTCCATCAATTGGTCTGATTTCATCACTTGCAACTTACGGTAAAGTTGATCAATATGGATTTATTCAAACACCATACTTAAAAGTTGACCGTTCAAGCGGTAAACCTGTAGTTATTCAAGATATGCATTATTTAACAGCAGATGAAGAATATCATGAAGTCATTGCATCAGCTGCAACAACACTTGATGAAGATGGCGTTATTGTTGAAGAAAAAGTGATTGGTCGTCATCGTGGTGAAACATCTATGTTTGACATCGATGAAGTGACTTACATGGACGTTAGTCCTAAGCAAATTGTATCAGTTGCAACTTCAACCATTCCATTCTTAGAGCATGATGATGCATCACGTGCACTAATGGGTGCGAACATGCAACGTCAAGCTGTACCTTTGCTAAAACCAGATTCACCTATTGTTGGTACAGGTATTGAACATCGTGCTGCTAAAGACTCTGGTGCTGTAGTCGTATCAGATGTTAGTGGATTTGTTACATACGCTGATGGTAAAAAAGTGATGATTACCCAAAAACCAGACGAGAAAATCGTTGTTGGTAATAATGTGATCTACGATCCAACAGTTGAGTTTAATTATCAAAGTGCAAAAACACTTAAAGATTATGGTATGGGTGAAACCAAAACATTTGAATTGATTAATTTCTTTAGATCAAACCAAGATACAAACATCTTACAACGACCTTTAGTAAAAGAAGGAGAGTACGTTGAAAAAGGTGATATCTTAGCAGATGGTCAATCAACAGACAACGGTGAACTTGCACTTGGTAGAAACGTTACCGTGGCATTTATGACATGGGAAGGTTACAACTATGAAGATGCTGTCATCATGTCAGAAGATCTTGTTAAAAATGACGTTTATACATCAATCCATATTGATGAATACGAAATTGAAACACGTGAACTAAAAACAGGTAGTGGACGTGAAGAAATTACACGTGAAGTACCAAATGCTGGTTATGAAGCGTTAAAGAACTTAGATGAACGTGGTATCGTTATTCCAGGTAGTGAAGTAAAAGAAGGCGATATCTTAGTTGGTAAGATCACTCCAAAAGGTGTGTTTGAACCAAGTCCATCTGAAAAGTTAATTCATGCAGTTATCGGTGAAAAATCAAGAGAATATAGAGATTCATCATTAAGAGTTCCACATGGTGGAGGCGGTACCGTTGTATCGATCCAATACTTCTCTAAGAAAAATGGAGATGTACTTCCAAGTGGAGTTAATGAATCAATTACAGTTTATGTCGCTAAGAAACGTAAGATTTCTGAAGGGGATAAAATGGCAGGTCGTCACGGTAATAAAGGGGTTATCTCTAGAATATTACCAAGAGAAGATATGCCATACATGGCTGATGGTACACCAATTGACATCATGTTAAACCCACTAGGGGTTCCATCACGTATGAACATCGGTCAGATCCTAGAAATCCATTTAGGTATCGCAGCGAAGAATTTAGGTATTAAGATTGCAACTCCAGTATTTGATGGGTTAAATGATCATGACTTAAAGTCGATCATGAAAGAGGCAAGAGATAAAGCATATGATTCTATCAAACCTTCTAAACCAATCGAAGAGATGGATGAACTTGAAAAATATAACTATGAACTTGACAAAAAGATGCTTGCAGAATTTGGTGAAGATGGTAAAGTCACATTATATGATGGACGTACCGGAGAGCCATTTGAAAATAGAGTATCTGTTGGTGTCATGTACATGATTAAACTATCACACATGGTTGATGACAAATTGCATGCAAGATCCGTAGGACCTTACACACTTGTAACACAACAACCAATGGGTGGTAAAGCACAAAACGGTGGACAACGTTTCGGTGAAATGGAAGTTTGGGCATTATATGCTTATGGTGCTGCACATACACTTCAAGAAATGTTAACGGTTAAATCAGATGATATGATTGGTAGAAATAAAGTCTACAGCTCAATTACACATGATAAACCAATTCCACAAGCTTCAATTCCAGAATCATTTAGAGTGCTTACAAGAGAACTTCAAGCATTAGGGTTATACGTTGAGTTAATCGATGCGAACACTGGAGAAAATGAAGCAACCAAATCACTTGTTGATCATACGAAAACAACGTTTACTAAAGGAGGGTATCGCTAATGGCTAAAGAAAAGTTAACATTACATGTTGAATCCTTAAAACTTTCAGAAGATGCTCTCAATGCTTTAAAACTTGCAGGGATTGATCAACTTGAAGATTTTAATACATTCAACTTAAAAGAATTATCTATGTTACTTGGAGATAGTTTCGAAGAAATTAAATCCATCTTACGTCGTTACACTTTACCAAGACAACTTGAAAACTTAAATTTAAGTGATGAAACTGTAGAAATCTTAGAACAAGCTGGTATTCATGATACAGTTGAGTTTTTAGAGTTTAATCGTCACAGTTTATATCATTTATTTGAAGATGATTTAATTTTGCGTCAAGAAATTAATGGCATCTTAGAATTATACGGATTTGATGCACTTAAAGAACATGCACATGAACATGAAGAAAAAGTCGAAATAGAAGAAGATTTTGAATTAGAAACAGACGAGTTTAGTGCTCTAGATATGGACTTAACTGAACGTATCGGACGTCATGTACAACCGATCCGTAAAGGTTATGGTTCAAGAACATTTTCTCATTTAAAGATTCGTATCGCATCTCCTGATGAAATTAGACAATGGTCATATGGTGAAGTTAAAACACATGAAACCATTAACTATAGAACTTCTAAACCTGAAGAAGGTGGATTGTTCTGCGAGAGAATCTTTGGACCTACAAGAGATTATCAATGTGCTTGTGGTAAAAAACAAAGTGGTAATAAAGGCCAAATCTGTCAAAAATGTGGTATTGAAATTACGGAATCTAAAGTAAGACGTGAACGTATGGGTCATATCGAACTTGAAGCTCCGGTTGTTCATACTTGGTATTTAAAAAACTCACCTTCAAGACTAGCTATCCTTTTAGGCATTAAAGCGAAGTCACTAGAAGAAGTTGTTTATCATGCTGCATATATCGTTACAGACCCAGGGACTGCACCATTGACGAAAAAACAAATCTTAACAGAACAAGATTACTCTATGTTAACAGAACAATACGGATCTAAATTCCAAGCGTTAACAGGGGCTGAAGCTGTTAAAAAATTATTACAAGAATTAGATTTAGATAAAGAAGTTAAATCATTAAGAAGAAAACTTAAAACAGCATCTAAACAAAAACGTGATCGTATCATTAAACGTTTAGAAGTTGTTGAAGCATTTAACAACTCTGATAATAAACCAGAATGGATGGTTATGGATGTCATTCCAGTCATTCCACCAGATTTAAGACCAATGGTTGCACTTGATGGTGGACGTTTCGCGACAACTGACTTAAATGACTTATACCGTCGTATTCTTAACCGTAACAACCGTTTGAAAAAACAAAAAGAACAAATGGCACCTAGATTAATTACAAAAAATGAAAAACGTATGTTACAAGAAGCTGTTGACGCATTATTTGATAATGCAAAACGTGGTAAAAAAGCAGCTGTTGAAAGAAACAGACACTTAAAATCACTATCAGACATGCTTCGTGGTAAACAAGGTCGATTCAGACAAAACCTTCTTGGTAAACGTGTGGATTACTCAGGTCGTTCAGTTATTATTGTTGGACCAGACTTAGAGATGTATCAATGTGGTATTCCAAGAGAAATGGCAATCACCTTATTTAAACCATTCGTCTTAAGAGAACTTCAACGCATGCAAGGCGATGATCAAAACTCTAAGAAGAATGCAAATTCAAAATATGAAAAGATGGATGATGATGTATGGGCAGCTTTAGATAAGGTCGTTAGAGAACATCCAGTACTTCTAAATCGTGCACCTACACTTCATAGACTTGGTATCCAAGCGTTTGAACCAAAACTTATTGATGGTAAAGCGATTCGTCTTCACCCACTTGTAACCGTTGCGTTTAACGCTGACTTTGACGGTGACCAAATGGCTGTCCACGTACCACTATCGAATGAAGCACAAGCAGAAGCTAGACTTTTAATGCTTGCATCTAACAACATCTTAAACCCTAAAGATGGTAAACCAGTTGTTACCCCATCACAAGATATGGTACTAGGTAACTACTACTTAACCATTGAAGAAAAATTCGAACGTGAATTTAAAGGATATCGTGCCGATATTAGATTAGAAGAACATCATCAAAAACATAGAAATGAAGGACATTTCTTCATGGACTTTGATGAAGCATATCTCGCATATCAACACGAAGAAATTGGTCTTCACACAAGAATTTTTGTGGATCCAAGATCAATCAATCAAAAATTCACTGCAGAACAATTAAACAAATATTTACTAACAACGTTAGGAAAACTTATTTTTAACAGAATATTACCTCCAACGTTCCCATATTTAAATGAACCAACGTTAGAAAACTTAGAAGAAAAAACACCGGATAAGTATTTTATGGAAAAAGGAACTAACCCTAAAGACTTCTTGTTAAACGCAATCGTTCCATCACCATTTAAGAAAAAATTCTTATCACAAATTATCGCTCAAGTCTTCAAGCAATTACAAATTTCTGAAACATCTAAGATGCTAGATAGACTTAAGGATTTAGGATTTAAGTATTCTACAGTTGCAGGTATTACCGTATCGTTTGCTGATATTAACGTCTATTCTAAGAAACAAGAACGTATTGAGCAAGCGAATGCTCAAATCGAACAAATCACAGAGTGGTATGAAGATGGTATGCTTACAGATAACGAACGTCGTGACTTAGTTATTAAAGAATGGCAAGATGCTCGTGATGAGATTCAAACTGGCTTAATGGCTGAATTTGATGATGATAACAACATCTACATGATGAGTGACTCTGGTGCGCGTGGTAATGCTTCAAACTTCTCGCAACTTGCTGGTATGCGTGGACTGATGAATAACCCTAAAGGTGAAATTATTGAAGTTCCAGTACAAGCATCGTTTAGAGAAGGTCTAACCGTATCTGAATTCTTTATCTCTACCCATGGTGCGAGAAAAGGATCTACCGATACAGCGCTTAAGACTGCGGAATCAGGATATTTAACACGTCGTCTAGTTGACGTTTCACAAGATGTGATCGTTGTTGATGAAGACTGTGGTACTGAACGTGGTGTTGTGATGAGTGCTGTGATGGATGATACAAAAGAAATCGTTCCTTTATACGACCGTATTGTTGGACGTTATGCATCTAAAGATGTACATCATCCAAAAACAAAAGCGTTATTAGTATCTAGAAATGATTTAATTACAGAAGAAATTGGCGCAGAAATCATTAAAGCAGGCATCGAAGCGTTAGAGATTAGATCTAACCTAACATGTAACTCTGAAAATGGTGTATGTGCGAAATGTTATGGTAGAAACCTAGCAACCAATACAAAAGTTGAAGTTGGTGAAGCTGTTGGGGTTGTTGCAGCACAATCTATTGGTGAACCAGGAACTCAGTTAACCATGAGAACCTTCCATACCGGTGGGGTTGCCTCTGCATCAGATATTACCCAAGGTCTTCCACGTATTCAAGAGTTATTTGAAGCTAGAAACCCTAAAGGGAAAGCAATATTAACAGAAGTTGATGGAAAAGTTAAGTCTGTTGATCGTCAACGTGGTGGATCATCGATCATTACCATTGTCGATTCGCAAGATAAAGAACATAAATACACCATTGATCCAAACGTTGAATCACTTGTTAGAAAAAATGCGAGCGTAAAAGCTGGTCAACGATTAACACTTGGTTCAATCAATCCTAAAGAATTGTTACGTATTAAGTCAACTGAAGCAGCGCAAACTTACATCTTAGAAGAAGTTCAAAAAGTTTATCGTGCACAAGGTGTAGAAATTTCAGATAAGCATATTGAACTCATCATCAGACAAATGTTAAGAAGAATCACGGTTGTTACAGAAGGAGATACAGATTTACTTCCAGGTACTGAAGTTTCTGTTTCTGAATTCAAACGTGAGAATAAAAAAGCATTTGCAGCGATGAAACGTCCAGCTGTTGGTCGTCCAATCTTATTAGGTATTACAAGAGCATCACTAAGAAGTGACTCATTCTTATCAGCAGCATCATTCCAAGAAACAACTAGAATCTTAACTGATGCAGCAATTAAGGGTAAGACTGATGAATTACACGGCTTAAAAGAAAATGTGATCATCGGTGGATTAATCCCTGCTGGTACAGGTATTTTAAGAGATAAATACTTCGATTATGATCGCTCAAATACTTCTTACGAAGAAGAAGATGACGATTTCGAGTTTTAAACAGTCCTTTTAAGGCAGATAAAAAAATAAATCAAAAGGTGCATTTGAGCTATACTCAAGTGCATCTTTTTTTGTTAATGAACATAATTTATGTTTTATCTAATTCATATTCATATCATTTAAGTAAAAAGATATTATGGATAAATAATCGCTATATTTTAATTATTTATGTAATGAAAACGCTAGACATGCACGTTGCATATTGACTTAATAGCGATTTTTGTTTACAATGGTATATGTTCATTAAAATGAACATTTTAAAAACATGATAAAACAATCAATAATAAGGTGTTTTATAATATAATAGATTTAAGTGCTTTTTGAAATGAGGAGACTTACTATAATAAGTCAAGCAATAAATGATAAAAAATAGTAAAAGACCTCACATGGAAGCCTATATAAGTTTTATGAACAAATAAGAGGTAGCTACACCCTCATTTGATTATTTGAAATGTGAATGATCAAATGTCAGTTGGTTGACACCTAAATAGTATATCGTGCGTATTAGTTTTCTAACAGAGTGAACCATGGCGACTTTATGATGTTTACCTTCAGCACGTTTCTTAAGGTAATAATCATAGAGTTTAGGATTCAATCTTAAGCCCGCAAAAGTGATTTGCCAAAAAGTCATTCTAAGTAATCCGGATCCACGTTTGACGATATGTCCTCTGGTTTCTATTGTTCCTGATTGATTGACAGATGTATCCAGTCCAGCAAATGAAACAATTTGAGCTGGATTTGTAAAGTTTTTAAAATCACCAAGTTCGGCGATGATAATTGCTGCAGAGATGATGTTGAGACCTGGAATGGTTGTCAGTGTTTGATTGATATTTTCCATGAGATGGATGATTTCATGTTCAACAGATTCAATGATTTCAGTTAACGTCTCATAGTGTTTTATGGAGTGTTTAAGAAGTAACAGATCAGACTGAGTTTCATATCCAACTGATGATTTAGCTAAAGATTTAAGTTTTTGAACTCTAACATAAGATAATCTGCCTTTAGAGTGACTTCTAATGGATTCATAGTCATTGTTAGAAAGTTTCGAAATTCTTGCTCTGGATTTGAACTTTTTAAGGATGAACATCGCACTACTAGAGAGTCTTTCGTTAAAAAAAGGTTTAAACTCAGGAAAGATACGATCAAGGATGTTTGTCAGTTCAATGAGTGTTTTAGAACGATTGACCATTTGAACATGACGATACCTTACCAGTTGTTTTAATTCGTTGATGTGGTAAAATTTAGTATGTAAGGTCTTGTAGTCAACAGAACCTAGCATACTTGAAATCGTTTTGGCGTCAACTTTATCTGTCTTTGTCTTACGTAACGATAATGCCTTGGAAAACATGTGCGTTAAGTAAGGGTTAAATTCCAGATAAGTATAACCAGATGCCGTGATAAACTGTTTAAGGTTTGATCCATAGTGTCCTGTTGACTCAAGACCTATTCTTATTTCTTTTGACTGATCTAAAGATTTTAAGACCTCAAGAAATAAATCGAAACCTAAACGATTGTTATCAAAGCTGAATGCTTTGATTTGAATACCTGCTTCAGTAGCTATGAAGCAGTCGTGTTTGTACTTAGAGATATCAATTCCGATTAAGTACATAAAAACACCTCCAATATAAGTTTTAGCACTGGGTAAGTCACAGATTTCTTATTTATGTAGTCTTGTGATGAAGCGTCAAGCGCTAACTTACTGATTGACATTAAAAATAAGAACTGTGGTAAGAGTCTCCTCCAATAGTCAAAGCTATATATAAATGACACAAATCCACAGTGCTTAATTTAATTATAACAATAGAAAGAAAGGAAGTTATACTCTAACTATTATTACAGTTTTGAGTATACAAGAATATATGGATTTATTTAAAAAATGTTATGATTACGATGACGCAAAAAAAGCTAGGGAACATGGATATTATCCTTATTTTCATGTTTTAAATACAAAACAAGATACAAGAGTTGTGATGGAAGGTAAAGAGATGATTATGATTGGCTCTAATAACTACCTTGGACTTGCATCACACCCAGAAGTGATTGAAGCGGCTGTTAAAGCTACTGAACAATATGGAACTGGTGTATCAGGATCTAGATTCCTCAATGGAACGCTTGATCTACATATCCAATTTGAAAAAGAATTAGCAGAATTCTTAAATAAAGAAGATGCTACCATTTTTTCAACGGGATTCCAATCAAACTTAGGTATCATTTCAGCAATCGCTGGAAGAAATGATATTATTTTCTCTGATAAAGAAAATCATGCATCCATCTATGATGGTACAAGATTATCATATGCAGAAGTAGTAAGATATAACCATAACGATATGGAAGACTTAGAAAAGAAGTTAGCTAAAGCTGATCCTAATAAAGGAAAACTCATCTTAACAGATGGCGTCTTTTCAATGAGTGGTGATATCGCAAACCTACCTGAAATCGTAAGACTTGCAAAACAATATGGCTCAAGAGTCATGGTTGATGATGCACACGGTTTAGGTGTGATGGGTGAACATGGTAGAGGAACTGCAGAACATTTTGGATTAGAAAAAGAAGTCGATATTATTATGGGTACTTTCTCTAAATCACTTGCAAGTTTAGGTGGATATGTTGCTGCTGAAAGGGATGTTGTTGATTTTATAAGACATAAATCAAGACCATATATCTTCTCTGCTGCAATTCCTGCTGCAAACGCTGCAGCAGCTCTCACAGCACTTAGAATCTTAAAAAGAGAACCAGAACGTGTAAAAGCTTTAAGTGATATCTCTGATTATATGAGAGAAGGCTTAAAAAAGCGTGGATTAGAACTTAGACCATCAAGAACACCAATCATTCCTATTTATACTTATATGCCAGTTAGAACTATGGTTGCATGTAATCAGTTATTTGAACATGGTGTTTATGTAAACCCAGTCGTTCCACCTGCAACACCAATTGGCGAATGTTTAATTAGAACAAGCTATACTGCAACACATACTAAAGAACAAATGGATGAAGCCATAGATAAAATTGTAGAAGTATTAAAAGGATTGGAAGATTTTAATGAGTAAATCAAAAGTCATTGTCATCACAGGAGCATCATCAGGTATTGGTCTTGAAGTGGCTAAATATTTAACCGAAAAGGGACATCGCGTATACGGTGTTGCAAGATCAAAAATACATGATAAATACATTAGAAGTATTCAGGCTGATGTGACTGATTATGAACAATTAAAACAAGCATATCAAGATATATACGATATTGAGAGCAAAATTGATTGTTTAATCAATAATGCAGGTATGGGTATATCTGGATCTATTGAATATACAGACATTACAGATGCTAAATATTTAATGGATGTTAATTTCATGGGTGTTTTTTATTCAACAAAGGCGATTCTGCCTTATTTGAAAAAAACTAAAAATTCAAAACTCATCAATATCAGTAGTGTAGCAGCAAAATTATCCATCCCATTTCAAGCATTTTATAGCAGCTCAAAAGCTGCAATCAATGCTTTTACAGAAAGCTTACGTATAGAATTAGCACCTTTTGATATAGAGGTGTGTAGTGTCATGCCTGGAGATATTCGTACTGGATTTACTAAAAATAGAAAGAAAAATCCATATGAAGGCGATGATTATCAAAAAAGAGTGGATAAATCCGTTGGTGTCATGGAAAAAGATGAACAAAATGGTATGGATCCTATTTTAGCAGCAAAAGTAATTAATAAATTAATCAATAGAAAGAAATTACCATTATATAAAACGATTGGCTTTAAGTATAAAGTATTTGTGTTATTACAAAAAGTATTACCATCTAAGTTTGTAAATAACATCGTCGGCATGATTTATGGTTTTAAAAAGGGGTAAAAAGTGAAAGAAAATTTAATTCAAATTGTAAAAGCAATCCTATCCGGTATCTTAGTAGGCATCGGTGGGATTTTGTATGTAAGTTCATCTAGCCAAATCGTTGCATCTGTGCTGTTTAGTTTTGCGTTAATCCTTATTTTAGAAAGAGGATATAACCTTTTTACAGGAAAAGTAGGATATTTATTACCTTATAAAAAAGGTCATTTTAAATTGCTGATGCAAACACTTTTAGGAAACATGGTTGGTATATTGTTTGCAGCAGGGTTATTCTTATTATCAGGTAAAGATGGAGCAATCACACATGCAGCAGAAATATTCGATTATAAGTTAACGCAAATGTGGTATGAAACTTTAGTTTTAGCTATATTCTGTGGATTTATGATGTACTTAGCTGTTGATAGCTACCATAAGTTTAAAAACCCAGGAGCATCATTATTAGTTGTCATCTTTGCAGTTTCGATATTTATTGTTGCTGGCTTTGAACATAGTATTACAGATATGTCTTATTTAGTGTTATCAAAGACATTCACATTAGAAGCATTCTTGTTCATATTAATTGTATTAACAGGCAATATGATTGGTGCAGTCATCCTAAACTTGCTTAACCACTACATAAAAAGCGCATAGAAACTATTTGATTAAAACGGACAACTTAAAAAAAGGCTAGGACATAGTATAGTGTTCTAGCTTTTTTTGTTAGAATGAATATAAAGGAGTCGTTAGAATGAATGAAAGAAAAACAAGAAAGCATCCATCGTATACAATTGATGAGAAAAACAAGATTGTAGAACTGTATTTAAGCAAAGAGAAAACACAGCGTCAAATACTTAGAAGTTTTGATATTGTTCATAGTCAATTAGATTTATGGGTAAAACAGTATCGAAAGCATGGCACTTGTGTAGATCGTAGAGGAAAAGGTACGAAAAAAGATATACCAAACAAAGGTAGACCTAAGAAGCTTAACTTGGACATCATGAGTAAAGAAGAACTGTTAAAATATATCAAAAGTGGTGAAGACATAAAAAAAGCGGTAGCCTACCTAAGAACGCGCGAGAAAAATACCAAGTCATAGACCAATTAAAGGATCGTTATTCTATCATCTATCTCTGCATGAGGATGTCATGTTCAAGAAGCGGTTACTATGAATGGATTCGCTTAGGTAGGCCAAAATATAAAGCGTTCAATGAATTGCTTAACCATCAGATTGTTAGTCTCTACCATAAAGATAAAAGATGGGGCATAGAAACAATTCAAATGAAATTAAAGAAAATACACGGCGTCTTTACCACGAAGAGCACCGTGTATCGATACATGAAACTGAATGGTATTCAGTCTATTATCAGACGAAAGAGAAAAAGATATAGCAAGGTCAACCATCATCGCATTCCTAATCTCCTTCAAAGAGATTTTACCACAAAAATGTCAAATCAAAAGTGGAGTATAGATGTTTCTTATTTGCCCACAACACAAGGAACCATCTATTTGTGTGCGATAAAAGATCTCTATGATAAATATATTGTCAGTTACAAAGTTTCCGAAAGAAATGATTTGAAACTAGTCATGGATACTTTAAAACAAGCAACAAGAACCGTACCCAGAAATTATCGCAAAGGATTAATACTGCATTCTGATCAAGGTACCGCATTTGTTGGACAAACTTACCATAGGTGGTTGAAAAGACATTGGATAAAACATAGTGTATCAGCAAAAGGCAGCTGCGTAGATAATTGTCCAATAGAATCTTTCTTCAGTCAATTTAAAAGTGAATGTATGCATCTTCATCATCAAATCACAATAAAACAAATGAAAACACTTGTCGATTCTTACATCACATATTACAATGAAGATAGACAAAGTAAAATAATAAAAGAGTTGACACCTCTACAATTGAGAATGTCAACTCTTCCTAGCCTTTTTTAATTACTGTCCATATTTAGCAAACAGTTTCTAAGTGCTTTTTATTTTTTCTATAAAGTGGTATATTTAAATCAAAATATAACCACGGAGGGTTACATGAGAATTAGAAGATCTACATTATCGCTTTTGGTGATTGTTGTCGTTGTCATTGTCTCAATATTTGTTGTAAAGAGAACAATGGATTCCATTTATGGTGATTCACTTGAAATAGCGATTGCTGTTATTGGTGCCGCTTTAGTGATTTATCAACTGAGTAAAGATCATCAAATCACAAAAGCTGAGTTTATTTATAACTTAAATCAGTCTTTTTCTGAGAATAAAAACATCGAAGACATTTATAATAAATTAAAAAAAGATCGTGATGAGGCATACAAGTTTACTCAAGAAGATGGAAGAAAAATGGGGGACTACGTGATGTTCTTTCAAATCATGGAGTATTTAATCGCCAATGGTCTTATTTCAATGGACATGGTAGATCATATTTTTGCGAACAAGTTTTTTATCTTTATGCATCATGAAAAGACATGGACATATCAAACACAATATGATGGCATAAACCTACCATTAATCAATTTATATGTCAGATGGTATAATTATAGAGTCCAAAAAAACTTAAATATTTTATATGATGAGTATGTGATTGCTAATAATGATGCATATTTTATACCTTATATAGATAAAAAGGGTAAAAAAACTATCTCATATAAATCTAAAAAAACACCTTTATGTCCAAAGAAACAACATTCAGGTGATCAATCCTAAAATATATGTAAAAATCTTAAAAAATTGAAGAAAATCATGACAAAATCATTGACAATTAACTTAACTTATTATATAATTAAAACGCTGTGTGAAATACACAAAGAACGACTATATATTTTGGCTCTATTAAGCCAAAAATATTTTTTAGAAGAAAAAATGAAACACATGGATATGTGTTAAGGAAAGGAGAACAAGCAATGCCTACAATTCAGCAACTTGTAAAAAAAGGAAGAACATCTAAAAAGTACAAATCAAAATCACCTGCTCTAGGTTATGGATATAACAGTTTACAAAAGAGCGAAAGTGATTACACTTCACCACAAAAACGTGGGGTATGTACTCGTGTTACGACAATGACACCTAAGAAACCTAACTCAGCTTTACGTAAATATGCACGTGTTCGTTTAAGTAACCAAACAGAAGTTACAGCTTATATTCCAGGAATTGGACACTCTTTACAAGAGCATAGTGTGGTTCTAATCCGTGGTGGTCGTGTTAAAGACTTACCTGGTGTACGTTACCACATCGTACGTGGTACACTTGATGCTTCAGGTGTAGCAAATCGTATGCAAGCACGCTCTAAGTATGGAGCAAAACGCCCAAAGAAATAATAAATAAAAAATTCAAACATTAAGAATCGAAAGAAAGGAAGTAGGTGAACTAAATGCCACGTAAAGGACATATCGTAAAACGAGACGTTTTACCAGATCCAATTTACCAATCAAAATTAGTAACACGTATCGTGAATACAATTATGGTTGACGGTAAAAAAGGAACAGCTCAAAGTATTTTATACGGAGCGTTCAACCGCGTTAAAGAAGTAACAGGACGCGAGCCAATTGAAGTATTTAATGAAGCATTAAATAACATCATGCCGGTATTAGAAGTTCGTTCACGCCGTATCGGTGGACAAAACTATCAGGTACCAACAGAAGTTAGACCTTCAAGAAAAACAACATTAGGATTAAGATGGTTAATCAATTACGCAAGATTACGTAATGAGAAAACTATGGAAGAAAGATTAGCGAAAGAAATCATAGACGCATCACAAGGATTAGGTGCTGCTGTGAAGAAACGTGAAGATGTACACCGCATGGCTGAAGCAAATAAAGCATTTGCTCACTATCGCTGGTAATAAAGGAGATTTAAAATTATGCCTCGTGTATTCCCATTAAATAAAGTGCGTAATATCGGCATTATGGCCCATATTGACGCCGGAAAAACAACAACGACTGAACGTATTCTATTCCACACTGGTAGAATTCATAAACTAGGTGAAGTTCACGATGGTGCAGCTACAATGGACTGGATGGCTCAAGAACAAGAGCGCGGTATTACGATTACTTCAGCTGCTACAACAGCATTCTGGAAAGATCATAAAGTTAATATCATCGACACTCCAGGTCACGTTGACTTTACAGTAGAAGTATCTAGATCACTTCGCGTGCTTGATGGTGCCGTAACAGTACTTGATGCACAAGCAGGGGTTGAACCTCAAACAGAAACCGTTTGGAGACAAGCGACAGAATATAAGGTACCAAGAATTGTTTATGTAAACAAAATGGACAAAATAGGAGCGGATTTTGCTAGAGCAATCAAAACGATTCATAATCGTTTAGGTGTGAAAGCAGTCCCTATCCAGTGGCCGATTGGTGCTGAAGCAGAATTCGATGGTATTATCGACTTACTTGAAATGAAAGCATATCATTATGACGGTAATGCAGAAGAAATCGCTACAGAAATTGAGATACCTGCACATTTAGCTGACATCGTAGAAGAAAAAAGAATTGAACTGATTGAAGCAGTTGCTGATTTTGATGAAGAATTGATGATGAATTACCTTGAAGGTGAAGAAGTCACAGTTGAACAAATCAAAGCAGCAATCAGAAAAGGAACTTTAGCAGTTAAGTTCTTCCCAGTTATCTGTGGAACTTCATTTAAAAATAAAGGTGTTAAATTAATGTTAGATGCTGTTATTGATTATTTACCAGCTCCAACAGATGTACCTGCAATCTTAGGTCAAGATTCTAATGGTAATGAAATTAAACGTAAATCAAGTGATGATGAACCGTTTACTGCATTAGCATTTAAGGTTATGACTGACCCATATGTAGGACGCTTAACATTCTTTAGAGTATATTCAGGTTCTATTAAAGCTGGATCATACGTTCAAAACACAAATAAAGATAACAAAGAAAGATTTGGTCGTATCCTTCAAATGCATGCGAACCACCGTGAAGAAATCGCAGAAGTATTCGCTGGTGACATCGCTGCAGTAGTAGGTCTTAAAAATACGACAACTGGTGACACACTAGCTATGGAAAAAGATGATATCATCTTAGAATCTATGGTGTTCCCAGAGCCAGTTATTAACGTTGCTATCGAGCCTAAGACAAAACAAGATCAAGAAAAGATGAATGTTGCGTTAGTTAAACTTGCTGAAGAAGATCCAACATTTAAGACATTTACAGACCATGAAACAGGTCAAACGATTATTGCTGGTATGGGTGAACTTCACTTAGATATTATTGTAGATCGTATGAAGCGTGAGTTTAAAGTGGAAGCAAACGTTGCTGAACCTCAGGTATCATATCGTGAAACAATTAGTGAAGAAGCTGATATCGAAGCTAAATTTGTTAGACAATCAGGTGGTCGTGGACAATACGGACATGTTGTAATCAAGTTCGAACCAAACCCTGGAAAAGGATTTGAATTCGTTGATAAAATTGTTGGTGGGGTTATTCCTAGAGAATACATTCCATCAGTACTTAAAGGTTTAGAAGAAGCTCTTCCAAATGGTATTATTGCCGGTTATCCAGCAATCGATATTAAAGCGACTCTACATTATGGTTCATACCATGAAGTCGACTCATCAGAAATGGCATTTAAAATCGCAGCTTCTATGGCTTTAAAAGATACAAAAACAAAAGCTTCACCTGTCTTATTAGAACCAATCATGGACGTTGAAGTTGTTGTTCCAAATGAGTATGTAGGTAACGTTATTGGTGATATTACATCAAGACGTGGACGTATGGAATCTCAAGAAACGAGAGGAAATGCAGCAGCAATCCGTTCATTCGTACCACTTTCAGAAATGTTTGGTTATGCAACATCACTTCGTTCAAATACGCAAGGTCGTGCAAACTTCGTAATGCAATTTAGTCATTATGAACGTACTCCAAAATCAATTATGGAAGAAATCATGAAAAAGCGCGGTGTGAATTAATTCACTTGCTTGCAAAATAAATGGATTTAATATACAATAAGTATGATGAAATAAATAAAAAAATCAATTAAAAATAGGAGGAACCATTAAAATGGCAAAACAAAAATTTGAAAGAACAAAACCACATGTTAACATTGGTACAATCGGCCACGTTGACCATGGTAAGACTACTTTAACAGCTGCTATTACAACTGTATTATCAGGAAAAGGTTTAGCAGAAATTAAAGATTATGCATCAATTGATAGTGCTCCAGAAGAAAAAGAACGCGGTATTACAATTAATACAGCACACGTAGAATATCAAACAGAAAATCGTCACTACGCTCACGTAGACTGCCCAGGACATGCTGACTACGTTAAGAACATGATTACAGGTGCTGCACAAATGGACGGCGGTATCTTAGTTGTATCAGCTGCAGACGGCCCTATGCCACAAACTCGTGAACATATCTTATTATCACGTCAAGTTGGTGTACCTAAGCTAGTTGTTTTCTTAAACAAAGCTGATATGGTTGATGATGAAGAATTATTAGACTTAGTAGAAATGGAAGTTCGTGAATTATTATCAGAATATGACTTCCCAGGTGATGACATTCCTGTAATCCGTGGATCTGCACTTGGTGCATTAAACGGTGATGCAAAATGGATTGGCGCTATCGAAGAATTAATGGAAGCTGTTGATACTTATATCGATACTCCAGAACGTCAAACTGACAAACCATTCTTAATGCCAGTTGAAGACGTGTTTACAATTACAGGTCGTGGTACAGTTGCTACTGGACGTGTTGAACGTGGACAAGTTAAAGTTGGTGACACAGTTGAAATCGTTGGTTTAACAGATACTAAATCAACAGTTGTAACTGGTGTTGAAATGTTTAGAAAATTATTAGATTACGCAGAAGCTGGAGATAACATCGGTGCATTACTTAGAGGTGTGAGCCGTGATCAAGTTGAACGTGGTCAAGTATTAGCTAAACCAAAATCAGTAAACCCACACTTCAAGTTCGAAGCACAAGTTTACGTATTATCAAAAGAAGAAGGTGGACGTCATACTGCATTCTTCTCAAACTATCGCCCACAATTCTATTTCCGTACAACTGACGTTACAGGTGTAATTACACTTCAAGAAGGTACAGAAATGGTTATGCCTGGTGATAACACAGTGATGACTGTAGAATTGATTCACCCAATCGCTATCGAAGAAGGAACTAAGTTCTCAATTCGTGAAGGTGGACGTACAGTTGGTGCTGGTTCAGTAGTTAAAATTATTGAATAGTTATTGACAAACATTTAAAAGAGGCTCTTGCCTCTTTTTTTGTACTTAACTAGGAAATTCTAATTGATAATTTAAATAAAAACAAACAGAAAAAACTCATCTAAAATGAGTCTGTAAAACGAGTCAACAAATTAATCAATAAGTTTATGATAAATATCTAAAGGCACAAACTGCAACTTACCACAATGACTACAAACATCAACGGGAAAAGCAGCACCTTCAGTCTCCATAAAGTGAGCATAACCAGAAAAATTGACAGTAAGTTCAAATCCACAGTGCAGACATTTCATATCAACCATGATATCAAAATTAGGCATCGATATAAATGCATTAAATGAAGCGGCAGGGCCAGCAATGAATCCCTGCTTAACAGCTGATTTATATTCAGCATACAAATTCTTTTTTTGAACAAAAGACATATGCACAGATTTAGTTTTAAATAGTTTAGGCATCGCTAAATAACCTCTCTTTTCGGTGATTTGGTAGATATGAAGCATCAAGATTTAAAACCATAGTAGAACCACACTGACATTTAAAGATGTCATAGTGATAAGTCTTAAGCAACAAAGTTCGAAAGTGAAGTTGATGTTTAAGATAAGTCAAAGATTTAGGGTTAACTAACTTTAACTCAGAGGCAATTTTTCGTTTTGTCCGATTTGAATAAAAACCGTAATAACGAATCAGATGAAATCCTTTATCAGGGATGTGTTTAATGAGACGTGCAATAAATTTAAAGACATGATCAGTGATGATTTGAGTACCTCGTTTATGATGTTTATCTGAAATTTGATCATCTTCATGAGGATCAAAATGCCAAGTGACTTGGTGATTGATATCATCGAAGTCATCAATTCTAGATTCAGAGATGGCTGGATGAGAAGCATATCTGGCGATGTATTTAGCAATCTTTTTGGCTGTAGACAAGCTAGATTTTCTCTTTAATTGAGGCCCGTAAGTGTAAAAGCCTTTTTTATACTTATGAATGAGATAACTTCTTAAGCGATTAAACTCATTATAGATAGAATTTGTCGCATGGGTTTTCAAATAGGCTGAGATGTTACTTAAGAGTCTATATTGCCAAAACATACGCAGTCTCTCAAAAGGAAAGAAAGACATGTTGGATAGATGACCATGAGCATCAATAAAGCGTTCAGCAACTAAAGCATGGATATGAGGATTGGTCTTCATATCTCTGCCATAGGTGTGAAGAAAACAAATGATGCCAAGTCTTCTATCTAATTGGTGGTCAGCCTTCGTTTTCTTAACAGCTTTATGAAGAACTTCATTTACAGTTTGAAATAAGATATCAAATAAGTCTCTATAAAGCCAAAAGAATTTACGCATCTCTTTAGCAACTGAAAAGACAAAATGTCTATGAGGGCACTTAAGTAATTTGGATTCAATCGCAAGTGTTCGAGCTTCTCGATATCTTTGATTACAAGAAGGACAAAACCTTGAATGACAAGAAAGACCTTGGATATGAAAGTTATCACAAGTTGGGCATTCATAGAAGAAGTAGCCATATTTGAAATCACGACAATGTATCATTTTTTCAACATTTTCGATAATTGAGGGACGTAGTTTATCTTCAAAATGAAGTTTAAATGAATCCCAATAGGTAGCAAATATAGATTGAATGGAAATGGAGTTATCTCTATATACTTTTAAATTAGATAGTTTAACAAGCTCATTGTTAAAGACATGTTCACCATGTTTAAGAGCAAGTTCTAATTGATCTTTAAATTTATACTTAATCACTATAGGTTCCATAAATCTATTATACAATGTGACTTTAAAAAGAAAAAGGCGATTTTTATCGCCCCTAGTGAATTTATTCACTTTTGTTCTGTTTTTTCATGTAAAATAAAGAGAGTATAAAAAACACTGAAGGATGAATCATGGACGCAAGAAAACTATACATATTTCAAGTTGCTATTTTAAATCTTGCAATGACGATGATGATGACTGCAGCTATTGTTTATCGGATTGATTTAGCAAAGCTTGAACCATATCAGTTAATCTTATTAGGAACAGCACTGGAGATTGCAGTGATTTTTTTTGAGGTACCCACGGGTGTTGTTGCGGATAAATATTCAAGAAAGTTAAGTGTTGTGATTGGTTATATCATTATAGGTCTTGGCTTTTTTGTTGAACTTCTAACATTAGATTTCATTTGGATCTTTGTTGCACAAATCATTTGGTGCTTTGGATATACGTTTATTAGTGGTGCACTAGATGCATGGGTTTCTGATGAAACTGATAATCAAGATATAGAATACACGTTTATTAAAGCCAATACAATAAGCAAAGTCATGACGATCATTGGGATTATTGGTGCTTTTGGATTAGGGATTATCGATGTAAGACTTCCGATGCTTGTCAGTGGTATTTTATATATACTTTTAAGTTTCTTTTTAATGGTTTTTATGAAGGAACATGCCTTTAGAAAAAAAATGGACCATTCTATGGTTCATCAGTTTAGATTAGGATTAAAACATATATTTAGACATCCAATGTTAAAGATATTTGTTGTAACAGCATTTTTATTAGGATTATATAGCGAAGGGATTGACCGTTTAGAAGAATTTATTATCTTAGATAAGGTTGACATGACATTCTTAAAGGATCTGCCTTCTATTTATATCGTATCCATGATGCATATGATGATGGCTATTTTAGGGGTCATCATGTTACTCATTGTAAAAAGATATGTCAAGGAAGGTATAAAAACATATCAATGGTTTTTTGTACTCATTCTTTTCATGAGTCTAGGTTTACTTGTATTTGCATATATGGGTAATGCATATGTATCTTTATTAGGCTTTTTCTTCTTTAGAATGACAAGGCAAGGTATAGATCCTTTATACACGAGTGTTATGGCTAGACAAACACCTTCAAACATTAAAGCGACTGTCATGTCCACTTTTGGTCAAATCGATGGCATCGGTCAAATTTTAAGTGGGATTTTGATGACGACCTTAGCTTTTATCCTTGGTACACAAGCAATTTTAACCGTGACTGCAACAATTCTATTAGGCGTTGCATACACTCTTTTCTTAATGATTCAAAAGCTAAAAATTAATGCATAAATATCACAATTTCAAGAAAATATGTTAAAGAGGTATTTTTCCTCTTTTTCTCATGAAATATGTTAAAATATATAGTATCAAAAAGGAATGATAAGATGATTGTAGATACGCATTTACATTTAAATACAGAAGATTATAAAGATGATCTAGATCAAGTGATTAAACAGGCATTTGAAGCTGGAGTAAAAAAACTCATTGTCATCGGTATGGATCATGAAACTAGCAAACAAGCGATAGAAATCGCAGAAAGATATGAAGGTGTTTATGCATCTGTTGGTCTTCATCCTGGGTATGTTGATGAAGGCGATGATCCAGTGTTCATTAACGAGTATATCAGTCATCCTAAGGTGGTTGCGATTGGTGAGACTGGGTTAGATTTTTATTGGACAAAAGAAAATAAAGATCTTCAAATGAAAAGGTTTGTTGAACAGATTGAGTTATCTATTAAATATCATCTACCTTTAGTGATACACACAAGAAATTCTTTTCAAGAAGCATATGATTTATTAAAACCATATGAAGGAAAAGCATTCGGTGTATTTCATTGTTTTTCATCAGATGAAAAAGATGCTAAAAAAGCGATTGATTTAGGTTTTTATATTGGTATCGATGGACCGATTACTTTCAAGAATCCAAAAGATCTATTACCTATAGTTAAAAACATAGATTTAAAACATATTTTAATTGAAACAGATAGTCCTTATTTAGCTCCCTCTCCGTTTAGAGGAAAAAGAAATGAACCAAAGTATTTAGTAGAAGTTGTTAAAAAAATAGCTGAAATTAGAAACATGACAGAAGAAGAAGTCAAAGAGATTACAACAAGAAATGCACATCAATTATTTAAATTAGGAGGCATGAATCATGAAGACTAAAAAACTTATATTATCGATTTTAACAGTTTTAATATCACTTACCTTAATTGGATGTACAATTGAGACAAGAGCGGTGGAAACTTACGTTTCACCATCAACTGAAGAACAACTAAGAATAGATATGATCGCGGAAGTATCTCCTTCTGTGGTTGCGGTTGTAACTGAAACAGGACATGGATCAGGGATTATTTATAAGTCTGAGCCAGTTGAAGGAGAAACAAATGTAGATCGATATTACATTATGACTAACAATCATGTTGTTGAAGATGGTGGCGAAATGAAAGTTCATTTTGGACCAGGACAAGATGATATTGCTGTTAAAGATTATCAAACATATCCATTATTTGATGTTGCAGTAGTAAGAATAGAAACCGATCGTAATTTAAGAGTACATGCAATTGCACCAATTGATGATAATGTAATTACTGAAATCGTCAAAGGACAAGAAGTCATTGCGATTGGTACACCACGAGATTTAGCGTTTTTTAATTATGTTACTACTGGTGTAGTCAGCATACCTACCTTTGCATATGAAGGTATCAACGGATTATCGCTGATGCATGATGCGGATTTAAATCCCGGAAACAGTGGCGGACCTTTATTTAATTTAAACGGTGAAGTCATTGGGTTAAACGTTGCCAAGATTACTGATGTACAAACATCAGATGGTCTGATTGCTGCTGATGGTTTAAATTATGCACTTAATATCAATAAACTTGCACCAATCATTAGAGGGTTTCAAGAAGCTAACTATATAGAGGTTGTGCGTTCACCTAAGTTAGGTGTGACTGTACAAGAAGTTGATATTTTCTTATTAGAAAATGATCCATCATTACTCCCAAATAATCCAGTGGGTGTTGTCGTTATTGGATTTGATTTAACTAGAAATGCACATCTTGTATTAGAAGAATATGACTTGATTATTGAGATGAATGGAAACCCAATTACATCGATTGCTGATCTTGCTGCTGAGCTTCAAGATGCAGAGTTTGGAGATACACACCAATTAACGGTGATCAGAAAAGTGAACAATGTATTTGAAGAAATTAGTGTAACAATCACATTATCATGATCTCAAAAAAAGTATTTGATAAATGTCTAGATAAAGGCTTAACTATAGCATTCTCAGAAAGTATGACAGGTGGTAATTTATCCTATCAAATGATATATAATGAAGGAGCATCAAAAGTTTTAATTGGTAGTGTTGTTGCATATCATACAGATCTAAAAGAAAAACCATTAGGTGTTCATAAACAGATCATCGATGATTTTTCAGTTGTTAGTCAACAAGTTGCAGATCAAATGGCACGTGGCATTTTTGATTTGACTCATGCAAGTATTTGTGTTTCAATAACTGGTAATGCAGGACCAACACTAGATACAAACACTACAAAAAAAGAAGCTTTTATTGCGATATTATTTCAAGAAAAACTTTATCAGTATCATGTTAATTTTGATGCAAATGACCGAATGAAAAACATTGAAGATGCAACAACATTTGTGTATCAAAAAATAGAGGAATTACTATAGAAAAAAGATAGTTTTAATCATTGTAATAAATGATATATTATGATATAATAACTTGGCGTAAGATAATCCTTGTCTTATCAAAGACCATAGACCAGAAGGAGGTGGAACTGATGAAAAAATACGAAATTATGTATATCATCCGTCCAACTGTAGAAAGCGAGAACATCAAAAAGATCGTCAATAACTTTAACGAAATTTTTGTAAACTACAATAGTGAAGTTCAAGAGCTTAAAGAGTTGGGGCTAAAAGACTTAGCTTATGAGATAGAACATCACAAAAAAGGCTATTACGTTTGGTTGCTTGCTAACGCAACTCCAGAAGCAATTGCTGAATTTAACCGTGTCGTAAGAATAACTGAAGAAGTTATTCGCTTCATTGTTGTAAAGGAAGGCGAGTAATATGATTAATAAAGTGATTTTAGTAGGAAGAATTACCAAGGATCCTGAACTTAAATCTACACAATCAAATATTAACTTCGTAAACTTTACAATTGCTGTAAATCGTCAATTTACGGATCAATCAGGCGAAAGACAAGCTGATTTTATTCAATGTATCGTATGGAGACGACAAGCAGAAAATTTAGCACGCTTTATTAAAAAAGGTGCATTACTTGGTGTCGAAGGTCGCATTCAAACAAGAACGTATGAAGCAGACAATGGCACACGCTATATCACAGAAGTTGTTTGTGATTCCGTACAGTTTTTAGAAAATAAGGGTGATCAATCACCTGCTGATTACATGGAACAACAAGCACCTGAAGTAGATTATAGCAATGATGACAGCGATGAGTTTTATGAAACATCAAAACAACTTGCTGCTGAAGAAGATCTACCATTTTAAGGAGGAGAACTATGCAAAACAATAGACGTGGCGGTTTTAAAAGACGTCGTAAAGTTTGTTATTTTACACAAAATAAAGTTGAACATATAGATTTTAAAGATGTAGAATTACTTAGACGATTTATTACTGACCGTGGTAAGATTTTACCAAGACGTGTAACTGGCACATCAGCTAAATGGCAACGTCCATTAGCAGTAGCTATTAAAAGAGCACGTCATATGGCATTACTACCATATGTAAAAGACTAATCAATAAACAAAAATGCTGCAATCCGCAGCATTTTTTTTATGACTTATTTTGTTTTTCGATGAGTTTATTTAAGTCATCTACTTGTTGTTTATATTTTTTGGAGACGATCCATAAGACAATGCCGTAGATGATTCCTATAGCAATCATGATAATGTAGATTAAACTCGACAATCGAAATAAATAATTCCCGTATACATTTCTAATCACAAGTATACCTGGTATAAGCATGAAATATCCGAGGATAACATTGATGATGCTGTTTCCTTTTTCAAGTTTAAATAACCATAAGGTTAGACTCACAAAGGCTGATACGACAAAGATACCATATGAGATTCTTGCAAAAGGTAATGTGACATCAAATCTTCTAACAACAATTAACGAAAGCATAAGGAACAAAACGCTCATGAAGAAGAAGACTTTTAAATAAATATTGAAATATCTTTTCATGATGATTTTCCTCCTAGTTTTTCTTTTAGTGATTTTACATACATTCTTGAAACGATTAAATGAATATCATTAAGTAGAATCGCTTCCATGCGACCGTTGATGTGAGACTTAAAGCTTTTAATCTTTTTGGTATTTACTATAACTGATTTATGGATTCGAATAAAAGGCGTTTGTGATAGTATTTCTTCTAACTGATAAAGTTTTAAGTCAATACTATATGTTTGTTCTTTTGTATAAACAAAAACCTCATGTCCATAAGCATCTATATAAAAAACATCTTTTGAAGGCACTTTAAATTGCTGATCATCTTTTCTACATATCAAAACCATATCGAAATAGGTTAAAGCATTTTTAATTGCTTTAACCTCTTCGTCTTCATCCTTGCATTTGATGATGATTTCAGTTTCATTTATTTCTGGGTGTTTTTCTACATGGATTTTCATAAATCATCCTTAAGTGTTTAAGAGTATATTTTTTATAGTGATGAGTTCATCATATGCTTTTTCAAGCAAGACGAGTCTATAAGTCATGATGGTTTTTATTTCGGTTTTTAAGGTTTCAATTTCTTCATCTGATATTTGATCAAATGCTCCATAGTAAGGTTCAATCAATGCTTCTATAGAACCTATGGTATCTTGATATGCTTCTCTATATTTTCTAACCTCTAACAAAGAGATTCTTAAATATATTTTTTCTTGTTCTGAGAGAGTTGAATAATCTCCTTCAAACGATTCTTTTAAAGTCTTAATTGATGATACTTCATCTTGAATCAAAGCTTTATAATCATCAATTTCTTGTTTTAAAGACTCAAGATCGCCTACTGGTGTTTCAATATCAGTTTCATTTAGTTCATTTGATAAAAGTATAATCTCACCAGTCACTTGATTAATATCAGTTTCAACTTCTTTATTGAAATCTTGAGTAAACCAAATGATACTTCCAATACCTAAAATAACAATACCTACATACATTAATTTTAATTTCATTTTTATATCCTCCTTTGATGTCTTCATGATAACAAATCTATATCTTGGAGTCACAAAAGCATTCATAAGATGTAAAAAATGATACGTAAGATGTATTTTCCTATATTTTATCACAAAAATTAAGGGAATATGTTTTTTTAATTTTCGTGTGTTAATGGCTTTATTATTGATTGAAAAACACATGCATTATTGGTATAATATGATAAAGTAGGTGATCCATATGAAACGTTGGATTTTATTAACAGGCGTGGTGATTATTTTAGGATTCAGTATTTATCTTTACTGGCCTTATTTTTCTTTTGAATCAGCACAACACATATTAAAGTTTATATTCCTATTCATTAGTGTGATTTTAGTCTTTACTGGAATATATATCAGTTTAAATCAGCAAACTAGACAAAAAATAAGAACACTTCAAAATAGATTGTCGATGTGGACAAAGTTATCATATCATGTAAACCAAGTTGGAGATGAAGTTTTCAATGAACTTCCTATTGGTATTCTTGCATGTGATGAGACATTTGAAATTAAATGGGCAAATCCGCATGCAACGCAAATATTTGATCAAAAAATTGCAGGTCGACAATTAAAAGATTTAAATGAAAAACTATATACCCAAGCTACAAATAATAAAATTAAATTTATGGTTGAAGTCGGCTCTGACATTTATGATGTTACATACCGACCAGATTTCAATTTCTTTTATTTATTTAATGTTACTGAAAGAGAACGTATATCTAAAAAATATATCGATCAAATTCCTGCTTTAGGTATAATCTATTTAGATAACTTGGATGAGGCTTTAGCAGCACTTGATGTTTCTGAGCAATCATCCTTAAAAGGTGAATATTTAGCAGCAATCAATGATTGGGCACATCTATATGATGGATATTTAAAACCATATGCTGATGAGCGCATCTTTTTAATGTGTTATCGAAAAGATTTAGAAAAAATGATAGAAAATAAGTTTGAGATATTAGAAAAGATTAGAGATATTTCTAATCAAAATAAAGTTAGAGTATCTATCTCTATGGGGATTGCATCGTGGAATATTGATTATGAATCACTTGGTGTTTATGCACAAAATGCAGTAGAACTTGCTGAAAAACGAGGTGGAGACCAAGTAGTTGTCAATATTCAAGATCAAAAAATTATTTATTTTGGAGCAAGAAATGATACATCAGCGAAAAGTTCTAGAGTTGGTGTTAGAATCAATGCCCAAACGATTAAGGATTTTATTGATAACTCAAGTAAAGTATTTATCATGGGACATAATCAAGCAGACATGGATGCATTTGGATCGATGATTGCATGTTATCATATGGCAAAAGCATCTAATAAACCAACCTATCTCATTATTGATCATGATAAGTTAGATCGAACGACACAAAAAGTTGTAGATATCGTTAAAAATGATGTTAAGGATTTAATGGAGCATATGATTTCATCAGAAGATTCATTAGAATTGTTTGATGATCAATCAGTCTTAATGATATTAGATACACAATCACCAAAAATCATTATGAATGATCAAGTATTATCAAAAACAGAACAAATCATCGTTATTGACCATCATAGAGTTGGTGATGAAGGATTTAACGCGATGTTTTCAATCATTGAACCATCAGCATCATCAACCATCGAGCTTGTGATGGAACTATTAGGGTTCTATAACATGAATGAAGAAATCCATATATCGCCTTTAGAAGCAACCATGATGTATGCAGGGTTAATTGTTGATACAAATAATTTTACCTATCGTACAGGATCAAGAACATTTGAAGTTGCAGCACAGCTTAAAGATTTAGGTGCAGATACTTCAGAGGTTAAAACATGGCTTAGAAAAGATTATTTAAGAACCATGGAAATTAACAAACTCTTAAATGATGTCGAAATTTTTATGGATCATTTTGCGTTTGTGATAACCAAAGACATATATGATGATAGAATATTACTAGCGCAAGTTGCTGATGCAGCACTTCAAATCAATGATATTGATGCAGCATTCGCAATTTCTAGAATGGATGATGACACCGTAGGGGTTAGTGCTAGAAGTTTCCAAAAAGTCAATGTACAAGTTTTATTAGAAAATATCGGTGGTGGTGGACACTTTAGTGTTGCTGCTGCACAAGTTAAAAATAAGTCTATCAAACAAGTGGTGGACGAGTTGAAGAACATCATAGAATTAGAATACGCACAAGGAGGAGATCTCGTGAAGGTCATATTATTAGAGGATGTAAAAGGTAAGGGTAAAAAAGATCAAGTGATCGATGTTGCAAACGGATATGGTCAATTTCTGGTCAATCAAAAGAAAGCATTGCTTGCAACTGATGAAAACCTTGCAGTTTTAGAAAAACAAAAACAAGAAGCATTAGAAGAAAATCAAAGACATATCGCATTAATGAAATCACTTAAAGGTGAGATTGATGGAAAGAAAGTTAAGTTAAGTATTCAAATCGGACAAGATGGTAAAATGTTTGGTGCAATTACAACAAAACAAATTGTTGAAGCATTTGAACAGGAACACCATATCTTAATCGATAAGAAAAAAGTAGAACTTCAATCTGAAATTAACTCTGTAGGGATTTATACTGCATTTGTTACACTCCATAAGGATATTAAGGCACAATTTGAAGTCCATATCGTAGAAAAGTAGGATTTAATTATGGCAAAAAGTTTACCCTATCATAAGGAAGCTGAGCAATCAGTATTAGGTGCTATTTTCTTAGATCCAAAAATTATTGTATCAGTGATGGATCACTTAGATAATGAGGATTTTTTTGAGCAACCACATATTATGATTTATCAAGCAATGAAAGATCTTTATAAAGACAATCATAAAATCGATTTTGCGAGTGTGGCATCTAAACTTGAACAATCTCAAAATCTTGCAAAAGCAGGTGGTATGAAATATATCATTGATTTAGCTGATTTTGTACCATCGACTGCACATATTGAAACCTATATTGATTTAGTTAAAGATGGATCATTAAAAAGACAAGTCATCCATCTTGCTGGAGAAATATTAGAAGAAGGATATAAAGGTGATACAGAAGCAACCGATTATATCACGATGGCAGAAGAGAAAGTTTTTGCGCTTGCTCAAAAAAGAAAGACATCCGCTTTTGCGATTATGTCTGAAGTTATTAAAGAAGTTAAAGAAAAAACTGAAAGAAATAGAAATAAAAAAGGCGGTATTACCGGCCTTCATACTGGATTTGAAAATTTAGACAGATTAACAGCTGGACTTCAACCAGAAGAGCTCATTATTCTAGCAGCAAGACCATCTATGGGTAAATCTGCATTTGCGATGAATCTAGCTTTAAATATCGCTAAGCATAATAAAGAGGGTAAAGCTGGTGTTGCAATTTTCTCGCTTGAAATGAGTAACGAACAGTTAGCTGCAAGAATGCTTTCAACAGAAGCAAACGTTGAAAACAATAAAATAAAAACCGGGAATTTAACTTCTAAAGAGTGGCAACACTTAGAAGGTGGTATTCAATCTTTATCACTTTTAAATATTTCATTTGATGATTCTGCAGGTGTGAATGTTGCTGAAATTAGAGCAAAATGTAGAAAGTTATCACAAGAAGGTAAACTTGATTTCGTCATTATTGACTACTTACAATTAATTAAAGGCGATGATCGTTCTGGAAATAGACAAGAAGAAGTCGCGAAAATCTCAAGAAGTTTAAAGCAAATGGCTAGAGAATTAAAGATTCCAATTCTAGCATTATCACAATTATCACGTGAAGTTGAAAAACGTGAAGATAAAAGACCTGTACTTGCAGATTTAAGAGAATCTGGATCTATTGAACAGGATGCCGATATCGTTATGTTCTTATATCGTGGTGACTATTATATCCATGATCCTGAAAAGAAAACAGGTGATGTTGAATTAAGCATTGCGAAGAATAGACAAGGTATGGCAGGGATTAGATTAAGCTTTAGATTTGATACTGAGTATTCTAGATTTACTGCTAAAGAAGAAAGAGAAGAAGAACTTTATAGAGATTAAGCTCATTCAGTAAAAATGGTGTAAAAATTTACATCATTTTTTTATACTTAGATCATGACGATAAAAATTGCGGAGAGTACTTCAATTTAATTAGTTTTTAGTTTTTCATATATTTTCAATTTGATATGAAATATAAAATAAGATAAAAATAAAAAACAGATATAATTCCAATTTTCCAAAATAATTGTCTAACATTTTAAAGCAAGTTTCATGGCTTTATTAAGGGGAAAATTTGGAAATTTATTAGATTATTTAAGTAATCTCTGTCCAATTTCATGGTGCATTTTTATATCAAATTATATGAAAATGGGCATAAATAGCTACAAATATATGTTTTTAGATGAAAAATAAGGTTTAGATTTGAGACAAAAAGAGTTGGAATTTTGGATTGTTGTCATATTAGGATTTGATTATGCTATAATATAGAAAAGAATGATGAAAAATCAGGTGGGGAAATACTTGAAATAATGATGGATTAATAGGGTTCAAATCCCCTTTCCTCCACCAGTTTGGAAAAGCTGAAGCGTTTATTTTGTGTGTATCGAAAGAAAACGAGACGGCATATGCTCTTTACAAGTCAATAGGATTTACAGATACAGGTAATATCGATGATGATGGTGATCAAATCTGTAGACTCGATATTTAAAAAAAATAATGTGTTTTATTTGAGGGTAAAAATGATGAAAAATACTGAATTCTATTATAAGAATGTATTTGCACCAAAACCGAATAAACCAAATCATATAGGGGTAGCAGTAATTATTCAATATGAGAATAAAATCTTACTAGAACATAGAGTAGATAGTGATAGATGGGCTATAATTGGTGGAGGCTTAAATGTAAATGAAGATTTGGTTTCCTGTGCAATACGAGAGGTTTTTGAAGAAACCGGACTAAAAATCAATAAAAATCAATTGCAGTATTTTAACATATATGACGATCCTTCAAGAATAGCTCATTATCCGGACGGGAACGTTCTGCGCGTAATCACTGTTGTGTATCATATAAAACTATTTGATTTTCCTATATTAAAAACAAGTTTAGAATCTAAAGAATTGAAATTCTTTTCAAAAGATGAAATCATACGCATAAAGATGGCTGAAACACATATTCCAATTATTCAGGAATACTATATCTTAGAGTAATATCATTTAAAACATTGCTGCAGTAAATATACTAGAATTGTTATTTAAACTAGATAATTAATATGAACTTTTAACATCATTTATAGTAAAGTTAGTATAGAGGTTGTAGTAAAGTTGGTCTAGAGGTTATCAAAAACAGTGATAAAGTCCATAAAGACAAGACACATAATGATGTCAACATCTGATCCTAAAACTTGGGATATTCCAGGAGATAATGAAATGTCCGGATGGGGTGAAAGTAAGCTTAAAGATGAATATGACAAAGCACGCGCAAAAGGACAAGTCGGAAGATGGCAAGCAATTAAAAGATTTCAAAAATATCATGGGTTTAGACACAGTAGACATTCCGGTAATAAAAAGAAGCCCATGAAAAATAAAATTCGTTCAATAATACTGATTATCAGTGAAATGATTAGAAATATACATGACGGTGATCAATAACAAAGGAGTTAGATTTATGTCAAAAGTAAAGCATATTATCACAAAAAAAGTATTCAATTCAACAGGAGCTCCTGATTTAGGGGTAGTATTAAGGTCAATTCGAGGAAGCTATAATGAAAAAGGAAATCCTAGAGAAATGAGTAGATATGGAATCGGTAAGCATAACTATATTTGTTCGCTAATTTATAACCAAAAGACAGAAAAACTGAAAGAAGATCCACCATATATGTACCAATATTTAGTTAGTCAAGATAGAAAAATCAATATGGATAAATTGCATTCTAGATTGGTTGAGATGGTATTAGAATGTAAGAAGTGGATGAATAAACCCAATTTTTTTGGCTATCATGAATTAATCTTATATGAAACTGAAAATGATTTGCTAATAATTGACAACGGATCTCATTAAATGAAAAAATGTTATAAGAATTATACGATTTTGATATAGTAATAGAATTTACTGAAATAGAGAATTGACTAGTCTATACGAGTCAACTCTCATTTTTATATATGAAATATTTATTCCAATAATGTCATTAAAAGAAATGCTGGTTCTAAACTGTGTCAAATCTATTTGCTATCCAATTATGTCATGCATACGGTCAGCATTTTTTGTCAAAGTAGTTCAATGTTATCTATAATTATTGATTTAGATTGCATTTTTTTAGTTAAGTATGTTTCACATGTAAAAAAACCTAAAGTGTGGATTAACATAAAAGAGCGAAAATATGTCTCTCAAAAAATAAATCATACACTAATTCAAACAATCAAAGTGACAATGCTTATAGTAGAATAATCATATTATATTTAATTAGCATCTCAGCTTGTCTCAGGTGGACCTGTAAACATAGGTGCTATTATTGGAGCAGGAACTATAGGTGCTTTATTCGGATTCATGAGTGGTCCTGATGCTCAACACGGCAAGTTAACTAATCGCCAAAAGATAAAAATTAGACAAAAAGATAAAGGTAATAAAGCTCGACATATTAAAAATTTAGATAAACAAATGGACAAGTATACAACAAGGTTATATAGATCCGCAATGAAAGATATTAAAGGCAGTATGGTTTGGGATGTAATCTCATCAACTATTGACAGTTTAATTTAGAATAGGAGAATATTATTATGGAGCACGTTTTAAGATATGTTACAATTGGATTAACTATAGTATTAATTGGATTAATTAGATTAGGCTATAAGAACAAGAGAATTTCACATGAAAATCTTATTAAACAACCTTTCTTGTACTTTTGGGGTGGAATACTCTCAGCACTTTTATTTGCATTAATTGTTATTGTGGGACCTTTGCTTCCAACTCAGAGTAATAGTGAAACAATGCTTGGAGTAGCTATAGTGTTTTCAATATTGATGATTTTTAGTATGATGTTTGTGTGGTATTATGTCGTTTGGGAAGTGAAATTAGATAGACTAACCTTTGCTTACAGAAACTTTTTTGGGAAAGTAAAAGAATATGATTATGTCAAATGTACGAGCGTAACTAAATCAGCAAGGGTTGATATTTATCATGGTAAGAAGTGCATTTTAAGAATATCTGCTTTATCACCTAATTGGTATGCACTTTCAAAGAAGCTAGAACCAAACATGGAAATATATCAAAAAAATATGAATAAGAAATAACGTAGTAATGGAGGGTCTGCAAATGCAAACCCTCCATTATTAAGTATAGCTCTTAAATAATATAATGACAGACAATCAATTATTACTTTATTGCTTAGAAAAATATAAACGTCTACTGAAAAAATAGAATGAAGCACTTAAAACAAGGCATAAATATATATATAAACACTTATAAATATGTTTCTTTGGTTTTTCTGTGCTTGTGTGAGTAAACATAAAAAGTGCCATTTTTATATTTCTAGAGTACACACAAGACCCTGTTTTCGAGCAATATGGTGCACTCAACGCAGATTGAATGTGAGAACATACTATTAAAAGTGACGGAAAATGGACAAACCTAATTGTAATAATCTGTTATATCTTTATGACTTGTCAAAATATGAACTTTTAGCATTATTTATAGTAAACTTAGTATAGAGGTTGTAGTAAAGTTAGTCTAGAGGTTATCAAAAACAGTGATAAAGTCCATAATGACAAGACATAGAATTTTAGAGATTTGAAATATTCTTTCAAATCTTTTTTTTATTAACTAGGAAATTCTAATTGATCATTTAAATAAAAACAAACAGAAAAAACTCATCTAAAATGAGTCTGTAAAACGAGTCAACAAATTAATCAATAAGTTTATGATAAATATCTAAAGGCACAAACTGCAACTTACCACAATGACTACAAACATCAACGGGAAAAGCAGCACCTTCAGTCTCCATAAAGTGAGCATAACCAGAAAAATTGACAGTAAGTTCAAATCCACAGTGCAGACATTTCATATCAACCATGATATCAAAATTAGGCATCGATATAAATGCATTAAATGAAGCGGCAGGGCCAGCAATGAATCCCTGCTTAACAGCTGATTTATATTCAGCATACAAATTCTTTTTTTGAACAAAAGACATATGCACAGATTTAGTTTTAAATAGTTTAGGCATCGCTAAATAACCTCTCTTTTCGGTGATTTGGTAGATATGAAGCATCAAGATTTAAAACCATAGTAGAACCACACTGACATTTAAAGATGTCATAGTGATAAGTCTTAAGCAACAAAGTTCGAAAGTGAAGTTGATGTTTAAGATAAGTCAAAGATTTAGGGTTAACTAACTTTAACTCAGAGGCAATTTTTCGTTTTGTCCGATTTGAATAAAAACCGTAATAACGAATCAGATGAAATCCTTTATCAGGGATGTGTTTAATGAGACGTGCAATAAATTTAAAGACATGATCAGTGATGATTTGAGTACCTCGTTTATGATGTTTATCTGAAATTTGATCATCTTCATGAGGATCAAAATGCCAAGTGACTTGGTGATTGATATCATCGAAGTCATCAATTCTAGATTCAGAGATGGCTGGATGAGAAGCATATCTGGCGATGTATTTAGCAATCTTTTTGGCTGTAGACAAGCTAGATTTTCTCTTTAATTGAGGCCCGTAAGTGTAAAAGCCTTTTTTATACTTATGAATGAGATAACTTCTTAAGCGATTAAACTCATTATAGATAGAATTTGTCGCATGGGTTTTCAAATAGGCTGAGATGTTACTTAAGAGTCTATATTGCCAAAACATACGCAGTCTCTCAAAAGGAAAGAAAGACATGTTGGATAGATGACCATGAGCATCAATAAAGCGTTCAGCAACTAAAGCATGGATATGAGGATTGGTCTTCATATCTCTGCCATAGGTGTGAAGAAAACAAATGATGCCAAGTCTTCTATCTAATTGGTGGTCAGCCTTCGTTTTCTTAACAGCTTTATGAAGAACTTCATTTACAGTTTGAAATAAGATATCAAATAAGTCTCTATAAAGCCAAAAGAATTTACGCATCTCTTTAGCAACTGAAAAGACAAAATGTCTATGAGGGCACTTAAGTAATTTGGATTCAATCGCAAGTGTTCGAGCTTCTCGATATCTTTGATTACAAGAAGGACAAAACCTTGAATGACAAGAAAGACCTTGGATATGAAAGTTATCACAAGTTGGGCATTCATAGAAGAAGTAGCCATATTTGAAATCACGACAATGTATCATTTTTTCAACATTTTCGATAATTGAGGGACGTAGTTTATCTTCAAAATGAAGTTTAAATGAATCCCAATAGGTAGCAAATATAGATTGAATGGAAATGGAGTTATCTCTATATACTTTTAAATTAGATAGTTTAACAAGCTCATTGTTAAAGACATGTTCACCATGTTTAAGAGCAAGTTCTAATTGATCTTTAAATTTATACTTAATCACTATAGGTTCCATAAATCTATTATACAATGTGACTTTAAAAAGAAAAAGGCGATTTTTATCGCCCCTAGTGAATTTATTCACTTTTGTTCTTTGGTATAATGACGATAACGATTTTAATGGAGGGTTTCATGAAAAAATACATTTATCTAGTATTGGGTTTTGTTCTATTGCTTTTATCTACAATGTTTATTATCTATCAATCAACTAAATATCCTGATAACTTTTTATATGATTTGGGAGGTTACTATAAGAATAATCAAATTTTAACAATGTATGAATCAAACAATCAAATATACGCTTTAGTTAGAAATAATGAAATAACATTTGATGCACTTGATGATGATAACTGTGTAGATGATATGTTGAATATTGCTATTATTGATGAAGACTTTAATTTGATAGAACTTGTAGAAATAGTAGAAACAAAAACATTAGAAAATGATGGTAATGGTATCAAAAGTACTGAGTTAGAAGTTTATTCATATCAAGATGGTGACGAAATATATATTAGCATTTCTCTGTATGAAAAAAACTATATGGTTATATTTGATACACAGACCAATACATATAATTTAACTGAGACAATTATGTTCTTAAATACATTTATTATTGAAAACGAAGTTATTGTAGGGGTAAGTTCAAAATTTGATATTTCTAATGACATGTATGAAATCACTTACTATGAGATCTCAAAAACATTCAATGTTGCACTTGAAGTCGTACTTGGGCATATTGACCATGTCTATCAAAAACCACTAGTAAATTCTAATTATGTATTTGTTCAAGGGAACTTAACTTCAAATACTTTTTCATGGAAAACAATTAGTAGATACAATATATTAACTCAAACTATGGATGTTATAGAAGATAGTGACTCTTATGGTATTCAGATTCAATACATTAACCTGGACAGTATTATATATAGTATTCATCACGTAGAAAACGAAAACATTATAATTGATTATTTTAATGAAGAGGGGACACTTATAGAGTCATCTATTAATGACGAATTCCACATTTTAAGTATTGATGATTCAAGATTTATCCATAAACAAAGAGATTCAGATTTGCAACAACAAATCATTAGAGTTTTAGATCAAAATGATAATGAAGAAATAGTTTTAGAATTTAATCAAAGAATGTACTTATATGATATATACTACTTCAATGATTCTGTATATTTGATTGCAAATATGTTTGAGTCTGATTTAGAGAAATTTTTATTTGGATCACATCAATCGTATATTTTAAAATACTCTGTAGAAGAATTAAATAACCTTAAATGATTCAATTTGATTAACATTCTATATATTCTGTCGTTTCATTTACTCAATATATTTGGAGTGCCAGAGTAATAGAGATAAGTTTTTTAAATATGAACTTATAGCATTATTTATAGTAAAGTTAGTATAGAGGTTGTAGTAAAGTTAGTCTAGAGGTTATCAAAAACAGTGATAAAGTCCATAATGACAAGACAATCAGAAACCAGATGTCACCAACTTTATTATAAATGAACTAGATTATTGGATTTCATTAGTTAAAATCGCAGAAAGTGAAGGATTAAACTATAAAAGATTATATAATCCTGTACTATACACAGATAATACTTTTGGTAGCGATGATAATCTTTTTTCAAAATTGCTGATTTCTATAGGTACTGCAAAAAATTCAGAATGGAGTTATGAGAAAGAGTGGAGAATGATACTTGCCCAACACTCAGATTCGAATGATTATTTTAAGATGATTAAACTAAAACCAAAAGCTGTATATTTAGGAGAAAAAATCTCAATTGAAGATGAGAGAAGGCTAATAGCGGTGTTAAAAAGTAAGAGAGTTCCTGTGTATAAAATGTTTTCAAACCCGCAAGGGAACTTAAGACTAGAATACATTGAACTAGATGTCAAGTAGGGAGTAGAACATGGTTGATTTAGAAAAACTGTCTTTATTGGTTCAAGATGAAGAAAATAAATTAAGATTTACATTGATTAAAAAAGGACTAAATTATCATATATATATCGAAAAGCTTCATTCGCTTAATCAATGGATTAACATTTTTGTTAAAGAATTTTCAAAATATAACTCAAAATCTATATTAAAAGGTGATATAGATGAAGATAGTGTTTTAGTTATGAACTACTTATCTTCATGTAACGGAATTGTTGATACTTACATTGGATTAAACAAAATTCTAAATGATATGCAAGATAACAAATATGAATTGAATACTAATGCATTTATAAAAAGTAGAAAAACGAATACTGAACACGATAAATTTTTCGGATATCAAAAACTTAATGATTTTCAATATTTCAAACATATTAGAGCAGTCTTTGGTCAACACCCATCAAATTTAGAATATAAAGAGAATGGCGAAAGCAAGAGAGCGTTTAGTTCATGGCCATTCCATGACAGCATATTGCAAAAAAGTGGATGTGATTTATACACTAATGTCTATTTTGACCTAAGTAGACAAGGCTGGGGCATAAGATTTCATTTGTTTTAGATGAAGTTGCATCATTCATTAATCAGGTACTTGAAAGCATTGGAGAAATGATTATCAACATAAGCGGCATAGTTGATGGTTATATTGTAGATAATTGTCCTGGAGAAATTGCTGGCTTTGAAAAGTTATCTATTCCAGCGAAAATAAAGGAATTACAATCGGAAATATGCAAAAGATATTCATTTGATGATTATCACTATTTACTTGATGCGACAATCACTTTAGAGCGAATACTTTTACATAATCCTATTGCAGGCTACGAAACATACAATAATAAGTTTGTTGAGGACATTGATATTTCTCTAAATGAAATTCATTCTATTGTTTCAACATGCGGTAATGAAGAATTGTTCTACTTTGACAAATTCTATAGCAATATTATGGACTCAATAGGGCATCATTATTATAGAGAAAAATGTGCGATGTACATAATTGGTGATATCAGATATACGGATATATTCCAGATGGTGAGCGAAGATATTTCAAAGATTCTAAATGTTAACACATCACAAAATTATGGGGATTTTTATTATAGATTATATTTGCTAAGTCAAATAAAGACTAAAGTTTACATGTGAATATAATCTAAAAATCGAGTCTGATGAAATCATATTTAATGAAGTATGGATCGAAAAATCACCATGGATTGAAGTTATCGTGACTGCTTTCCATGAAACTAGACACGCTTACCAAGGGTATTGTATTAGAAACAGAACGATGGAGTCAAAAGATACTCTAGACAAATGGGAATATGAAACTCTGAATTATATTCGTTCTATTAGAAAGAATAATGAAGTTGATGATCATGATTATTTAAATCAATCGATAGAAATAGATGCGATTGGATTTACACATCACAAGATTAATGAGTTCTTTGGAGTCAAGACTATTATTCCAAATTCTATCAAAGATATGGCGTTGAATTATCAAAAAAACAATTTATAGAAATTTAAACTCGATCATCCCGTAGATGACGGTTCTGCTATTGAACTGTCTTTTTTTGTTATCCTAATAATTCATTTCAAATCTGAAATATTAATTTGATAGCTTTGTTAAAACAACTTCTGGTTAACAGCTTTGTCACATTCGAAGTACTATTATTTATTCATAATTCGTTCACATTATTATTGTATATTGATTATGAGGTATTCAACATGAAAGTAAAAAAAATACGTAAAAGGTTTTTTCTAATTGTACTTATTTTATCCGTTTCAATATTCTTGCAAGGACTTAATCAAAATATAAAAGTCAATCAGTTAATAAGAGATTTTAAAGAACGAGGTATAGAGGGAGAGACAGTAACCATCTATTTTGATAATGGGATGGAAGAAATAAGAATGTATCACCCAGTCGAAAGAATCAATGAATATGAGAAAGCGGATACACGTAGCCTTTTTTATACAACCAAAGATGAACCATTTATTGGGAAAAAAGGGGATATATTTGTGACTCAGGAATCACCTTTTCCAAACATATTCGGTTTTCATCAATTGATGAGTTTTTTTGTTGGAGGACACGCTGCACTGAATAATGGTAACAATCAATTCATTGAAGCTGTAGGCTTCCCAAAAGATGATGAAAGTATCTTTGATATAATCAAAGACCCTTCAGATGGTACACATGATTATTCAGTTGGTGTAAGACAATCTTCTACTAATTATTGGATGTTGCCATATTTTAGAGGAGAAAACGACTTTTCATATCCTTATTATGGTTCTTATTACAGAGAAAAATTCGTAGTATTGAGAGTAAAAAATATAGATGAAGAAAAACTGGATCAAACTATGTCATATGCCAATGAACATTTAGAAAATCGTTCATTATATAATTTCCTTTTCATTATGGACACAAAAAACAAATTCTACTGTACTGATTTTATAAGTCGTTCATACAGATATGGGTTAAGTAAGAATAGTTCAGATAAAAACTATCCAAAAACCCTAAATGATAATGGTTTTGTAACAACTGTTAATGATCTTATCTTATCAAAGGATACATATATTACTGCTTATGTAGAAAACACAGATGGAATTAGACACATCTACTATTTAGAAGATGAAGGATTGACATCTAATGAATAGTTTGATATAGTATAGATGACACCCCACCACGGGAGGGGTAAAAAAGGAGGAATTACTTATGGCAACGCTAATTTATAGAATCGGAGATATCCATTGCATCGGATGCATCAATCGCATTACTTCAGCTTTAGAATCAGCGGGAGCAATCAATGTTGATATTAATTTTTCAACACATATTGCAAAAGTATTGACTGAAGAGGAAAAACCCAATTCAAATATGTATCTTGAGGCAATTGTTCAAACAGGATATCAAGTCGAATACTTAACGACCATCGAAGAGGAATAATAAAATGTCGAGTAATATTAAATATCGAGTGAATGGTATGACTTGTGCTTCGTGTGTCAACCATGTTGAAAAAGCATTAAGAAAAGTTGAAGGGATAATTGATGTTTCTGTGAATTTAGCAACTGAAACTGCAACAATTCAATTTGATGATAACAGTTTTAGTTCAAACCTTGCAATGAATGCTGTTAAGGGGATAGGATATGAACTCATTACTATCGAAAACAATCATAAGACTGTGACTGCCAAAGTTGATGGAATGAGTTGTGCAACATGCGCAAACAGTATTGATAATACACTGTTGAAGATGGATGGGATTATTGATGCTCATGTTAATCTCGCTACGGAGAAAGTTACCATTCAATATGACGATCGCGTCATTCGTTTTAGTGATATCAAACACCGCATCCAAAGCATTGGATATAAGATTAGCCTCGAAGTAACAAATGATGAATCGGTTGATCCTGATACACTCAAGATGATTTCCGCTAAAAAAAGAGTTCAATTGAGTTCAACAATAACTATTTTGATGATGTCACTCATGCTGATTCACATGTTTGTTGTTGAAATTCCATTATACACTTGGATCATTGCCATACTGGGTTTCCCAGTCATATTTATCATTGGCCGTCACGTGCACAGAGGAAGTTATTACTCTCTTAAATCATTGAAACCGAATATGGATGTCCTTGTGTCACTCGGATCTATTCCACCCTATCTCATCGGTCTCACAGGATTGTTTTTCCCAATCACAACATTTATCGAAATGGCAACAACAATTATGACATTTCACTTGATTGGAAAATTCCTGGAAAGTAAGGCTAAAGGAAAAGCATCCCAAGCCATCAAAAAATTAATGGAACTAGGAGCGAAAACTGCACGCATTTTAGTCGATGGCAATGAGATCGAAGTTTTAACGAATGAACTCAGTGTTAAAGATATCATGATTATTAGACCAGGCGAAAAAATACCAACAGACGGAATGATTATTGAAGGTAAAAGTTTAATTGATGAATCGATTGCAACAGGTGAATCGATGCCGGTCAAAAAGCATGTGGGTGACAATGTAATCGGAGCAACCATTAATAAAGATGGTTTGCTCAAAGTAGAAGTTACTAAAATCGGTAAAGAAACATTCTTATCTCAAGTTATAGAGATGGTTGAATCTTGTCAGGGATCCAAAGTGCCTATACAAGAATTTGCAGACAGAATTACATCCTATTTTGTGCCCGCTATCATGGTTCTAACATTGCTCACATTCAGTTCTTTTTTAATTTTCACAAATTTCCATTTGGGTATTTTAGAATATATGGAACCTATTTTACCATGGATTAACACAGATCAAACTCCATTAACTTTAGCATTTATTACAGCAACAGCAGTATTAGTTATCGCATGTCCATGTGCGCTTGGATTGGGAACACCTACAGCATTAATGGTGGGTAGTGGTGTTGGTGCAGAAAAAGGCATTCTAATACGAAATGGCGAAGCGGTACAAACACTTAAAGATATCAAAGCGATTGCCTTTGATAAAACTGGCACACTCACATATGGTAAACCCGTAGTGACTGACAAGCATGCTGTGAGTATCGATGAACACCAGTTGATGCTTATCGCTGGATCTCTTGAAACAGGATCAGAGCATCCATTAGCAATGGCAATTATCGAAGATGTAAAAAATAATAATCAAAAGCTTTTAAATCCTACAGATTTTGAAGCCATATCTGGCATGGGTATTAAAGGTATTCTAGATAATAAGACGTATTATTTTGGTAACAGAAAACTAATCAAATCGATTGGTCATTCTTATGATGGATTAGAATCAATGATGCAACAACTTGAAAATGAAGCTAAAACGGTGATGATTCTAGCAGATGATATAGAGATACTTGGTATCATTGCTGTTGCAGATGCATTAAAACCTGATGCAGTACATGTTATTCGGGCAATCGAAAACCTTGGTATAACGACAGCTATGATTACTGGAGACAATTCAAGAACTGCTCAAGCAATCGCAAAAAAAGCTGGTATAACAAGAATTATCTCTGATGTTTTACCTGAAGGAAAAGTAAACGAAATTTCGAAACTCCAGAGCGAATTTGGATTAGTCGCAATGGTCGGTGACGGTATTAATGATGCACCAGCGCTTAAGCAAGCTAATGTAGGTATTGCCATTGGAACAGGTACAGATATTGCAAAAGAAGCAGCTGATGTTACTTTAGTATCTGGTGAGTTGCATACATTACTCACTTCGATTCAGTTATCGAAAGCTATCTTTAGAAAAATTAAGCAAAACTACTTCTGGGCATGGTTCTATAATGCGATTGCAATCCCATTTGCGATGTTAGGTTTATTACATCCTATGATTGGTGCTGCTGCAATGTCAATTAGTTCTCTTAATGTAATCTATAATTCATTGAGATTAAAAAAACAGTCATTCTTAAAGGTTGATAAGGAGTTAGTCCATGCACACTCATCATAATACAAAACATCAACATCATCAGTATATGATCATGATTCACGTCTTTTTGATGGTCTTGTTTCTTGCGATAGGAAGCCAGAGTAGCGCCCCCTATTCAAGAGTAGCAATTGATTTTGGTAGCATTCAAATCTATTGGTATGCAATTTTCATTTTGACAGGAGTATTTATAGCGGCATATTATAGTCAGAATGAACTCAATCGTTTAAATTATCCTAAGGATATTATCTATGACGGTCTCTTAATTGGGTTACCTTTAGCACTTTTAGGAGCTAGACTTTATTATGTGCTCTTTGATCCGATTCCACATTATAAGACTTTTCTGGACATAATGAATATCTCAAAAGGTGGATTAGCAATTCATGGAGCAATCATTACCACTCTAGTTTTTGTCCCTATTTTTTGTAAGATCAAAAAAATTAAATTATTGCCACTTATAGATACGTTGATGATAGGATTTCTCATTGGACAAATCGTTGGTAGATTTGGAAATTTCATGAACCATGAAGCCTACGGACCAGCAATTCAATCAGCCTGGGTTATTGACATATTGCCTAAATTCATTGTTGAACAAATGACTCTAGGTAGTGTTGTTCATCATCCTACCTTTTTATATGAAGGTTTATGGAACCTATCTATGCTTGTCACACTGATCATTTTAAAGAAGAAACGTTTGCTCAAAGTAGGTGAAAATCTTGGACTTTATTTGATATGGTACGGTTTAGGTAGAGGAATAATCATTGAGCCGATGAGAGTCAATGGTGCATATGGAGATGCACTGATGATTATGGATATTCCGGTAAACATAATAATGTCACTCGTTTTTGTTGCTCTAGGTGTAGTGTATTTGTTTTTTAGCAGACTAAAGATGAAAAATCTTCCCTATCAAGTAGATTTAGTTAATGTAACATCATAACAATCAATAACGAAATGCCAGAGATCAAAATTATTCTCTGGCATTTTTATATAGAGAAAAGCGAGTTTAGTCAACTCGCTTTTGTGTAATAAATTTAGATTTTTAGCAATCGAGCGTTAATAGCTACAATGACTGTACTTAGTGACATTAATACTGCTCCAACTGCAGGACTCAATAGAATACCAATAGAACTTAATACACCAGCAGCTAAAGGAATAGCTATAATATTATATCCTGTTGCCCATATGAGGTTTTGAATCATTTTCTTATAGGTTGATTTAGAAAGTTTTATGATATTTACGACATCCATTGGATTACTCTTAACAAGGATGACATCTGCAGTTTCAATCGCGACATCTGTACCTGCACCAATTGCAATACCAAGGTGTGCTTTAGCTAGTGCTGGTGCATCATTGATGCCATCACCTGTCATGGCTACAAGACGCCCTTCTTTTGTAAGTGATTCAATCTTATCTGATTTTTGATCAGGTAAAACCTCTGCAAATACATGTTGAATACCAATCTTTTTAGCAACTTCATCAGCAACTTTTTGATTATCTCCTGTCAGCATATATGAATCAATGCCCATATCTTTCAGTGTTTCAATAGCCTCTTTTGAGGTTTCTCTAATCATATCGTTTAAAGCAATATAACCCATCAATTGTTTATCTTTGAGTACAAAAACGACCGTGTTACCTTGGGAAGCTAATGCTTCATAAGACGTTTGATCAAAGGAGATATCGAGTGTTTTGATATATCCAGGACTCACAATTTCAATGGTTGATTGATCAATGACACCGACAAGCCCCTTTCCTGGGATTGCTTTAATATCTTTAGCTTTAAGTAGTTGAACTTTTTTATCTTTAGCGGCACTTACGATTGCTTTTGCAATGGGATGCTCTGATTCATTTTCGATGGCATATGCTAAAGAGAGAAGTTCGTTTTCACTTAGACTAAGGCCTTCAATTTTTGAAATACCAAATTCTCCTTTGGTGAGTGTGCCGGTTTTATCGAATACAATGGTATTGATTTTGCGTGCATTTTCAAAGTTAGCTCTATTGCGAATGAGTAACCCGTGTTTTGCACCTATGCTTGATGAAACAGCAGTAACAAGTGGTGTTGCTAATCCAAGTGCATGAGGGCATGAAATAATGACAACAGTTACAGCTCTTTCCATAGCAAATCCAATATCTTTACCGAGTAACATCCATATAACAAATGTTGATATACCGCCTAATAATGCAACATAGAATAAGTATTTCGCAGCAACATCGGCTAGTCTTTGAGTTTTTGAACGTGTTTTTTGAGCGTCTCTGACAAGTTTAATGACTTGTGAGAGGAATGTCTCATCACCAATACGTGTCACCTCATACTTTAGTGAACCTTCAGCGTTAATTGAACCACCTATTAATTCGTCGCCAGGTGATTTATCTACAGGAACTGACTCACCAGTTAACATGGATTCATTGACTGATGACTTTCCCTCGATAACTTTACCATCAATCGGAACTTTTTCTCCAGGTCTGACTAATAAAATCATACCTGCTTTAACTTGAGTGACTGATATATCATTAATGTGACCTTCTTGGTCAATGACGTGAGCTTCTTCAGGCATCAGTTTTAAGAGTTCTTCTAAAGCTCTTGATGCACCTAATACAGACTTCATTTCAATCCAGTGACCGAGTAGCATGATTGAGATGAGTGAAGATAACTCCCAGAAAAAGTCTTGACCGGTTTGGAATATGACGGTATATGCACTATAGATATATGCGACGACAATAGCAAGGCCAATGAGAGACATCATAGCTGGTGCTTTTTGCTTCATCTCTTCAAAAGTACCTTTAAAAAATGGTAATCCGCCATATATAAATAACAAAGTGCTGAGTGTCAAAAGAATGTATAAGTCTCCAGAAAATCTTAGATTCAAATCGAAAAATTCCTGAATCATAGGTGAGAGAGTTAAAATTGGAACTAATAATACTAGTGAAATCAAAAACCTTCTTTTAAAATCTTTAACCATCATAGTATGGTGATCGTGATGCCCTTCATGACTTTGATGCTCTGCACCTTTGTAACTATCACCGTGACTATGGTTGTGAATTTCTTCATGATGGTGTATGTGGTCATCATGCGTTTCGTGATTCATGGCTTTTTTATTGTGGTCGATATGCTCATCCTTATCTACTTTGTGATGATGATGATTGTGTTTATGTTTGTCCATAATTTGCCTCCTTTAGGCTAGTTTAAGTGTTGTAAGACATGTATTTGATGTAGTAAAAGTTGAAACTTCGTCAGTTGCCGAAAAATTCTCATATGAAACATTAATCTGATATCGTTTATTTATTGGTAACCAAATACCGGCAAATCCATTCGAACTGCTTATAATAGTTTTTTCTATGATGACAGTATTTGTTTGAGAATCAACAATCTTAACTTCAAAAGATTTATTTTTTAACTCTCCACGACAGGTGACTAAATTATGATTAGCACAAGGATGAGTCTGATTGACATAGGGTGCAAATGAGAGATAAAACTGACCTTTAGGTAGTTCTAACTCCATCTGATGTGTCGCATCACCTAAAAGCAATTTTGTTCCAGTAATCGCTGCACTAAAATTTGTAGGTTCATTTAAATCATTCTCTAAATAGGTCACTATATCTTTTACTGTCATACCATCTAGATCATATTTTGCCAAGAAATCATTTCGATTTGGTGAATTTGCTGCTACAAAAGCAATAAGTCCAATAAATGCTATAAATATGGAAAAACTGATTAGTAATTTCTTTTTCATCATAGACCTCACCTCAAGTATTTCACTAAAATTTCAGTGATTTCATCAATTTTTTCTTTACCTTTTTGTTCGAAAATAGCTTCTGTAACGCATGTACTAATATGATCGTTTAATATTAATGCATTAGCATTTTGAAGCATAGCAATAACTGATAGTATCTGTTTTGAGATATCTACACAGTATCTTCCTTCTTCATACATTTTGAGTATGCCTTCCATTTGACCTCGTCCAGTTTTTAGTAACTGCTTGATTTTTTCCTCATTCATGTGTTTTGTGTTATGTTGATGCGATTGACTCATAGTTTTCCTCCTTAAACCCCACCACGGGAGGGGTATACAAGTACATTATATCATGGTAATATAAAAATGCAATAATATTTTTACATTCATTTTATATTCATAATTGTTTGGTATTATATAGTCGAGGTGAATAAGATGAATAAAAAACAAGGTATCTTTTTAGGAATTTTTATTGCATTAATGGTTATAGTTGCTATCGCATTCTGGTATTTTTCACCACAGTGGGCAGACAATAGTGATTATCCATATTATGGTCATATTGTGGGAGGTTGGGGTATGCCATTTGGTATGTTAGCTATGGGTATATTTTGGATTGGTGTGATTTACTTCGCATTAAATGGTTTTAGTTATCGCAGTGAATGCAGACACGATCAAGCAATTGAGGTATTAAAATCACGACTTGCAAAAGGTGAGATTACAATTGATGAATATGAAAAACTAATAGAAAAATTGAGGGATAAATAATATGAGAAAAGGTTTGATTGCTTTCGGACTAACCATCACAGTTGCATTTTTAGGCATGTTATCAATGGGGGCTGTAAATGCATATTCACGCGATAATGGTAATGATATTCTTGAGTTAAATTTAAGCCAACATGGCATGATGGGATCAAATTACAGTCTTTATAGTTTTGAAAGAATATATCTTCATCTATCTACTGATAATCAAGAAAAATTAGATTCTGGTTTTGCTAATGAGTTAATAACCACAGATATTCAACAAAAAACTGTTGTAGAGGTTGTTGAAATCATTGAGCAGATTAAATCGGATATCATAGATGATGTTCAGATTGAGTATTCTACCCAACGATTTGGCATGATGGGCGGTAACATGATGGGGTATGGTGGAAATGATCCATATGCAAATTGTGGTTACCAGAATAATGCTAGTACTTATGAATGGTTGTATATTCATTCGAGTGATGCCCAAAGAGATAGTTTGGACTTATCATTTGCGGAAGCTATTATGAATTTGGATTTGTCAAATCTATCAGTTCAAGAACTAGTTGAAAGCATAAATGAAATTAAGACAAATTTAGTTAATCAACTATCAAATCTGGTTCAGCCGAATGAATAAAGAAGTTGTGGGTGGGTAAACATACTCACCCATATTTTTGTTGTTGTTGTTGTATAATATTCACATAGGAAGTGATTTGAATGAAAACATTAATTGTTGAAGATTATCCGAAGATCAATCAGTTATTAGCGATGTATGCGCGTAATGATGGACATGAAGTCAAACAAGTATATAACGGTGAGGAAGCACTTGCAGCAGTTCATCATGAAAAGTTTGATATTATTCTCTTAGATTTAATGCTTCCTGGAATACAAGGAGAAGAACTAATCAAACAAATACGCAAAGTGTCAGATGTTTATATTGTTGTATTATCAGCAAAAATTGATATCAAAGATCGTGTCGATGTCATCACACTTGGAGCTGATGATTACATGATTAAACCTTTTTCAATTGAGGAGGTCATGGCAAAACTCAAAAATGTTGAAAAAAGACTTGTTGTTAATCATCCAACAATCTATACATTTAATCATTCACATCTAAAAGTTCTACCCTTAAGTAGAGAGGTTTTTGTTCACAATCAATTGATCAATTTAACACAATACGAATATGATATTTTATTGCATCTGCTTTCGCATCCTAACATTGTTTTTTCTAGAGATATGATTATTGAGCAGTGTTTTTCAAATAGTGATGCTTATGACCGCGTTATTGATGTTTTCATAAAAAACATCAGAAAAAAAATTAATTTTTCTTCTGAAAAGTCATACATTAAAACGCATTATGGTATTGGATATCAGTTTGTGGGGGTAAAAGATGAATAGTATAAAGAACCTCCTTATATCACAAATCTTTAAAATAGTGCTCATCATTTTTCTATCAACCATTTTTTTATTGAATATTGCTTTTTATTTTTTTACAAATAACCAATTCCAAAAAGAAATTGCAAGACAATATGATGAACTATACAATATGACTGCTCATCTATCCACTGAAGAAAACTTCGAAACTTTAATCGTATATTTGGAGCATTATACACATAATAATGATGTAACAATTCATTTCAAAAATGTTACAGAACAAACCGTTTTCACCAATGATTTTGATGATATATTAATAAAGTTTGAAGCTATATATTATGATAATGCTCTGCTTGGTTATTTAGCAGTCGACTTTGAATCTTCTAAATTAAGTAAAGATATTCTTTACGGCTTTGTTGGGTTAAATTTAGTCTCTATTACATTGTTCGCTTTTGGGATGTATATTTTATATAAATTTCTTAGAAATGAAAATACTAAGATAAGGTTGGACTTAAAACATATTGAGACAGAAAGTTCGACTTTCGCATATAAAGAAATGAAACAATTGCACTTTCAACTCATGACTAACCAAGTTCAAAGAGAAAAACAAAGATCTGTTTATGAGTCTCATATCAAGAGTATTGCACACGATATCAAAACCCCTCTTTCAGTAATACGAATCTATGCAGATTCATTAGTCAATGAAAAACTTAATCCAACTAAAGATGTTTTTTTGGATATTCAAGTAGAAACTATTAAAATAATGAACTTAATTCCTAAGTTTATTGAGCTCGATTATGTTGAAATACCATATCTTCAAAATATCTCTTTATTTATTAACAAATACGCACATAAGTACAAAGAAATATTCGAAAGTAAACAGATTTCTATAACACTCGAATTAGAGACTTTACTTGTAAATATTTCAGATAAAGATTTAGAAAGATTAATTGAACACCTTTTATTCAATGCTTTTTATTATTCTAATCCACAATCAAATATTACAATCTCAGTTCAAAATAAAACAAGAAGACTGGTAGTTAGTGATGAAGGGATTGGTATGACAAGTGAAACAATTATAAATATCTTAAAAGGTCCTTATCGTTCAGAAGAGGCAATGAAATTTAACGAAAAAGGTAGTGGATTGGGTCTTCAATTTGTAAAAGATATTGTTCGAAAATTGGAAGCAAATTTGCAAATTGACAGTGTTGTAGGACATGGAAGCAAAATAAGTATTCAATTTTCTTAATAAAAAGCAGAAATTCATCGGTGCAAATGAATGTGCGGTATCGAACTTGTTTTCACAATCTATAATGAAATGTATTGCTTATATGTTCCACACTGGAAAAAGTCTGGAATGGGGAAACATAAAATGGCCAAAAATATGTTTCCGACGTACACGAAACGACAAATTTTCGAGCAATTAGATATACTCCACGCAGAGTAAAACTAGTCATATAACATTGAATTATGACCAAAATATGTTTCTTTGGTATTATCGTTGCTTGTTAGTGTAAACATAAAATGGTCATTTTGATGTTATTTGAGTACACACAACACCCCATTTTCGAGCAATATGGTGCACTCAACGCAGATTGAATGAGACAACATATTATTAAAAGTGACGGAAAATGGACAAACCTTATTGGACAAACAATTATATTGTTTTTATAGTATAATTGTAATAAACAGTTCTTGTTTTATGACTTATCAAAATATGAACTTTTAGCACAAAAACAGATAAAGTCCATAAAGAGGTTGCAGTAAAGTTCATAAAGAGGTTATACAAAATACAGATAAAGTCCAAAAAGACAAGACAGTTAAAAAAAGATATTGTATTTGTCAATAGTCTTTTCTATTTAATCATCACTAATTCAAAAGAAAATAATTAAACACCCCGATGAGGTATTAAACAGTTGACAACTACTTCAATGAGGTATAAAATATAAGTAGAGGTGATTTATATGAATCAATCACTAAAGGCAGTGAGAGAGAATCTTGGACTTACACAATTAGAAGTATCTAAATTGATTGATATTCCAATAAATACAATTAGAAACTGGGAACAAGAAATTAGAACGCCAAGTGAATGGGCACTCAACTTATTAATAGATAGAATATTAAGAGAATCAATTGAACAGCACACTGTTGTTGATGAAGAAACTGGTATTTTGTCTTTTTTAACTATTAAAAAAAATGTTGCTAAAATTGCAGCGAAGTATGATATTGAGCGTATTTATTTATTTGGATCATATGCCAAAGGACAAGCCACAGAAAATAGTGATATTGATCTATATATGGAATCTAATTTATTCGGATTGGAGTATTATGAATTTGTTGAAGAACTAAGAGAAAAACTGAAGAAGAAAGTTGAAGTGCTAAGTAATAAAACAATTATAGAACACTCAAAAATAGATCAAGAGATTAAAAAGACGGGGATACTGATTTATGAAAGATGAGATATATATTGAGCGTATCAATAAGTATGCAAAGAAAATAGGCAAATATATGGAAGAGGTCGATACATTTACAGACTTTGAGAACAACGACGAAAAAGTCGATGCAGTTATATTAAACCTAGAACAAATTGGTGAAACAGCTAAGAAACTTTCAGATAAGACAAAACAAAATTTTAATTCTATTCATTGGCCAAGCATTATTGGCTTAAGAAATATGATATCACATGAATACGAAGGTATTAGACTAAATATCATTTATGACATTGCTACAGTAAATATACCAGAGTTGTTATCTAAACTAGATAAATAAGATGAACTTTTAGCATCATAAGTGATAAATTCCGTTAAGAGGTAGTAGTAAAGTCCATAAAGACAAAACACATGTTTAAAATGTATATTTACTATATTGACATTTTTTAATTATCATGTAATATCAATTCTTCAATATGTCGGAATTTGATGTTAGTAAATAATAGTTTTATAAGTAAAGACCATTCGGTCTTTATTTTTGTCGGTATCATAGAGATAAGAAGAAATAGCAATATATGTTATAAAACGATTCATGTATTTAAAAAAAGTTAAATAAATAAGTACATAAAGGAGTCATTTAAAATGAGTAAAACTGAAGTAATCATATTGGGAACACTACACGGACTCCACAAAGATCATAAAAAATATAGTTATGAAGATATCTTTGATTTAGTTACCTTTTATAATCCAGATGTTTTAGGTGTAGAAATAAGAAAAGAAGATATGAACCAACCACTTGAATACTTAAGTGAGTTTTATCCATATGAAATGATTGAACTTAAATCTCGATTCAACCATTCTATGGAGGTTTATGGCTTTGATTTTTTAGGTCATGACCTGATAGATAAGTTAATTCCTAATAATTATTTCGAGAATCATAAGAAAACGCTATTGGAAAAACAGTTTGAGCATGATAATGATGTTGTTCAAGCAAAAACACTTTTCGATATCATCAATCAAACTAGACTAGATCTCATTATGGATTATAATGCTCAATCAATCAATAATGGCATGTATGACTTGATAAGTAATATTTACTATAAGCAAATGAAGTTCTTGTTTGAAAATACAGTTTATAGAGAACTATCAGATTTCTATGCTTCAAGAGATCATCGTATTGCACAAAACATTATCGAGATTATCCAAGCAAACCCAAACAAAAGAATGGTTTTTGTTATGGGTATAGATCACAGAGCATATACTATAGATGCCATCAAGACATTTTTCAAAGAATCTATATACCTATTGCCTGTTATCAATTTAAAAGATTAGACTAAGTCTTATCATTTATTTCGATAGCAATCTAAAAATGGTCATCATAACCAGATTAATCAAGATCTGATCAAAAGTTATAAATACGCTTATCCATCTAAATTTTTTCCTTAGTTGACTTCATAGAATTAGCAGACACATAACAATGAACAAGTTTCTTAAGTTAACCAATTTGTCGCTATAAATGAACATAAATAGCTATATAAAAATATTAAAATCTATTTGGCCTATGCAGATATCATTGATATTATAGTATAATTATTATAATTAGTTTGATTTTGAGTTTACATGTGCTTTTACGATAACGACAATGAAAACGATAAAAAATCAATCATATAACACTTTGAGGAGACTTACTATAATAAGTCAAGCAATAAATGATAAAAAATAGTAAAAGACCTCACATGGAAGCCTATATAAGTTTTATGAACAAATAAGAGGTAGCTACACCCTCATTTGATTATTTGAAATGTGAATGATCAAATGTCAGTTGGTTGACACCTAAATAGTATATCGTGCGTATTAGTTTTCTAACAGAGTGAACCATGGCGACTTTATGATGTTTACCTTCAGCACGTTTCTTAAGGTAATAATCATAGAGTTTAGGATTCAATCTTAAGCCCGCAAAAGTGATTTGCCAAAAAGTCATTCTAAGTAATCCGGATCCACGTTTGACGATATGTCCTCTGGTTTCTATTGTTCCTGATTGATTGACAGATGTATCCAGTCCAGCAAATGAAACAATTTGAGCTGGATTTGTAAAGTTTTTAAAATCACCAAGTTCGGCGATGATAATTGCTGCAGAGATGATGTTGAGACCTGGAATGGTTGTCAGTGTTTGATTGATATTTTCCATGAGATGGATGATTTCATGTTCAACAGATTCAATGATTTCAGTTAACGTCTCATAGTGTTTTATGGAGTGTTTAAGAAGTAACAGATCAGACTGAGTTTCATATCCAACTGATGATTTAGCTAAAGATTTAAGTTTTTGAACTCTAACATAAGATAATCTGCCTTTAGAGTGACTTCTAATGGATTCATAGTCATTGTTAGAAAGTTTCGAAATTCTTGCTCTGGATTTGAACTTTTTAAGGATGAACATCGCACTACTAGAGAGTCTTTCGTTAAAAAAAGGTTTAAACTCAGGAAAGATACGATCAAGGATGTTTGTCAGTTCAATGAGTGTTTTAGAACGATTGACCATTTGAACATGACGATACCTTACCAGTTGTTTTAATTCGTTGATGTGGTAAAATTTAGTATGTAAGGTCTTGTAGTCAACAGAACCTAGCATACTTGAAATCGTTTTGGCGTCAACTTTATCTGTCTTTGTCTTACGTAACGATAATGCCTTGGAAAACATGTGCGTTAAGTAAGGGTTAAATTCCAGATAAGTATAACCAGATGCCGTGATAAACTGTTTAAGGTTTGATCCATAGTGTCCTGTTGACTCAAGACCTATTCTTATTTCTTTTGACTGATCTAAAGATTTTAAGACCTCAAGAAATAAATCGAAACCTAAACGATTGTTATCAAAGCTGAATGCTTTGATTTGAATACCTGCTTCAGTAGCTATGAAGCAGTCGTGTTTGTACTTAGAGATATCAATTCCGATTAAGTACATAAAAACACCTCCAATATAAGTTTTAGCACTGGGTAAGTCACAGATTTCTTATTTATGTAGTCTTGTGATGAAGCGTCAAGCGCTAACTTACTGATTGACATTAAAAATAAGAACTGTGGTAAGAGTCTCCTCCAATAGTCAAAGCTATATATAAATGACACAAATCCACAGTGCTTAATTTAATTATAACAATAGAAAGAAAGGAAGTTATACTCTAACTATTATTACAGTTTTGAGTATACAAGAATATTATGAAATTTGTTTGCATACTTGGAGATAGTGCTGTTGGCAAAATGACTGTTGGACAAAAACTTGAAGCATTAACAGGTTTTTCTCTTTTTCACAATCATATGACCATTGAGCTCGTTCTTGATGTTTTTAAATCATTTCATATTCCTGCGATTGAAGCACTAAGATTTACGATTTTCGAAGAGTTTATCAAAACAGATTTGCCGGGACTTATTCTAACTTTACAGTTACCTTTTGACATTCAAGAAGAAGTTCTTTATCTAGAAAATTTAATTGATTATTTTGAGTCTAGAGATGTTGAATCATATATTGTTGAGCTCGATGCAACATTAGAAGAAAGACTGCGTAGAAATAAAACAGAAAATAGACTCAAGCATAAGGCATCAAAAAGAGATCTAGAAATATCAGAAAGACGATTGTTAAATGCGTCAAATAAGTATCGATTTATTTCAAAACCTGGTGAAGTAAAGCATCCGAGATTTTTACAAATCGATAATACGAACAAAAGTGCTGAAGAAGTTGCACGGATGATATGTGACTATTTTAAATTTTAATGTTGGAAATGATAGATTGAACATTTTTTTGATGATATAAGTATTGTCATAAATAAATGTTCTATAAACTTAGGATATATGTATAGATAAAATTTATAGAATAAGTTGATTGATGATGAGATGAAGAGATATGATGAAACAGTTACATGGAGACTAATAAATGATCACAATAGTAAAAGCTACACCAAATGATTTTGAGATATTAGCTGATCTAGAAATTAGATCCGAATCATATTGGGGTTACAGCTCAAAGTTCATGGAGAAATTCAAAGAAATATATTTAATAACAGAAGCATTTATCATAAATAATCCAACGTATATTCTCAAAGAAGATGATCATATCATCGGTTTTTATGGGTTGCTGCAAAAAGATGATGAAAATTCTTTAGAGTATTTTTTTATAGACTCTAGGTATATCGGTAAAGGATATGGTAGAATATTATGGAAGCACATCATTCAAACATGTAAAAAACTAAAAATTAAAGAGTTTACAATCATAACAAGTCCAGATGCAAGAGGATTTTATTCTAAAATGGGAGCAATAATTCATACGCATGTAGATTCATTAATATCAACGGGCAATCAAACACCAAAACTTATTTATAAGTTATGAATAAAGAATAAAATATAGATTAATATTTTTGACTAACAACACAAGGAGAAATATTATGCGATTATTTCATGTTAGCGAAGATCCTAATATAGAGGTCTTTAATCCAATCATACCTTACCGAAAAGATATGGATCAATCAGTTGGTGTTGTTTGGGCATTATCAGAAAGAACTTTGCCTAATTTTTTAACACCAAGAGATTGCCCAAGAGTAACATACCATGTTAGTCCTGATACGACAGATGAAGATATAAAACGTTATCTTTCATCTCCTTCAGCATCACATTGTGTTGCCATTGAACATCGTTGGTTAAATGTATTATTAAACACCGAATTAACCATTTACGAATTTGATCCTAAACATTTTGAATTACAGGATGAAATTGCTGGATATTATGTAAGTAAAGAAATAGAAGTGCCAATTGGAAAGTATAAAGTTAAACATATTATCGATGAACTTATTGAAAGAAATATTGAACTTCGTATACTTCCAGAACTCTTTACTTTAAGAGACCAAATCATAAACACATCATTTAATTGGTCGATGTGTAGAATGAAAAACGCAAAATAATGCTTGTATAATTGAACTTATAAAAAAAGAGGTAAAAATGAAAAAGACACTAATCATCACATTTTCGATCATTTTGGTTTTTGTAGTCATATCTGCGATTGCTACAAAAATCATTTATGATCAATCATTTCCAAGATTTGAGAGGCATGACACTTCAATCAATGCATATGTAAGATATGAAGACTTAGAGGGTTCATATCCAAGAGAAGTCGTAGAGTTTAAATCTCAAGAAAATACTCTGAAAGGATATATCTATCTTCAAGATAACTCACATGGACTTATCGTCATCGCGCATGGTTTAGGTGGAGGTGCAGATAGTTACTTATCATATATGAAGTGGTTTTATGACCAAGGATGGTCAATTTTTATGTATGATGCTACTGGCAGTTTTGATAGTGAAGGTGAAGGTACAAAAGGTTTTCCACAATCGATTATAGATATTGATCATGCACTTAAATACATCAAAACAAATGAATCACTTAACACACTTGATATTGTCTTGTTTGGACATAGTTGGGGTGGATATGCAGTAGTCAATGCACTTCATTTACACGACAACATCAAAGCAGTTGTAAGCATTGCTGCACCAAGTAAAGCTGATGACTTTGTGACATCACAAATCAAAAACATGGTAGGATTTCTTGCATATACGCAAAAACCATTTGTTCAAATCTATCAAAATATATTATTTAAAGAGTATGCAAATCTTGATGGTATCAAAGCAATCAACGGTTATGCTGGGCCTGTGATGATCATTCAAGGAAAAAACGATGAAATGGTTACTTATGATAAATCATCGATTTATGCTCAAAAAGATGAGATTACATCTGATCATGTAATTTATAAACTCATAGAGGATGAAAAAAGAAGCGGACATGATAACTTATTTCGATCTGATGACGCTATTAACTATATAGAGCAAATCAATGTAACCTATAGAGCTTTATTTGATCAATATGATGGAGAAATTCCATATGAAATCAAACAAGATTTCTATAATGGTGTCGATCGTTTTCAAGTTCAAGAGTTAAATGAATCTTTGATGATGGATATCAATCAATTCTATTTAGATAGTATTAAATAATAAAAAAAAGTCTACCGGAGGAAACTATTTGATTAAAACGGACAACTTAAAAAAAGGCTAGGACATAGTATAGTGTTCTAGCTTTTTTTGTTAGAATGAATATAAAGGAGTCGTTAGAATGAATGAAAGAAAAACAAGAAAGCATCCATCGTATACAATTGATGAGAAAAACAAGATTGTAGAACTGTATTTAAGCAAAGAGAAAACACAGCGTCAAATACTTAGAAGTTTTGATATTGTTCATAGTCAATTAGATTTATGGGTAAAACAGTATCGAAAGCATGGCACTTGTGTAGATCGTAGAGGAAAAGGTACGAAAAAAGATATACCAAACAAAGGTAGACCTAAGAAGCTTAACTTGGACATCATGAGTAAAGAAGAACTGTTAAAATATATCAAAAGTGGTGAAGACATAAAAAAAGCGGTAGCCTACCTAAGAACGCGCGAGAAAAATACCAAGTCATAGACCAATTAAAGGATCGTTATTCTATCATCTATCTCTGCATGAGGATGTCATGTTCAAGAAGCGGTTACTATGAATGGATTCGCTTAGGTAGGCCAAAATATAAAGCGTTCAATGAATTGCTTAACCATCAGATTGTTAGTCTCTACCATAAAGATAAAAGATGGGGCATAGAAACAATTCAAATGAAATTAAAGAAAATACACGGCGTCTTTACCACGAAGAGCACCGTGTATCGATACATGAAACTGAATGGTATTCAGTCTATTATCAGACGAAAGAGAAAAAGATATAGCAAGGTCAACCATCATCGCATTCCTAATCTCCTTCAAAGAGATTTTACCACAAAAATGTCAAATCAAAAGTGGAGTATAGATGTTTCTTATTTGCCCACAACACAAGGAACCATCTATTTGTGTGCGATAAAAGATCTCTATGATAAATATATTGTCAGTTACAAAGTTTCCGAAAGAAATGATTTGAAACTAGTCATGGATACTTTAAAACAAGCAACAAGAACCGTACCCAGAAATTATCGCAAAGGATTAATACTGCATTCTGATCAAGGTACCGCATTTGTTGGACAAACTTACCATAGGTGGTTGAAAAGACATTGGATAAAACATAGTGTATCAGCAAAAGGCAGCTGCGTAGATAATTGTCCAATAGAATCTTTCTTCAGTCAATTTAAAAGTGAATGTATGCATCTTCATCATCAAATCACAATAAAACAAATGAAAACACTTGTCGATTCTTACATCACATATTACAATGAAGATAGACAAAGTAAAATAATAAAAGAGTTGACACCTCTACAATTGAGAATGTCAACTCTTCCTAGCCTTTTTTAATTACTGTCCATATTTAGCAAACAGTTTCGAGTAGACTTTTTATTTTTGAAATTATTATCTAATTGTTGCAGAAAGCATCCAAACGTGTTTTTCAAAACTTGACATTGTACCGATAACTAAGTCAGCAGTAACTTCATCGCCTAAACTTTGAGCAATTTCTAGAACTTCTTTTAATTCAGCATGGATTAATTTGATGTCATCTAAAACATGTTTAACCATATCCATAGCATCTTCTTTACCACTAGCTTCTTTTAATGAAGTAGCTTCTAAATATGCCTTCATGTTTGATAGTGGCTTGCCACCAATCATTAATAATCTTTCAGCAAATGCATCATATAACTCGTTCATTTCGTCATATAAGCCTTCGAATTTTTCATGTAATTGATAAAATTGTGGTCCTTCTACATACCAATGATAGTGATGTAGTTTCGTAAAAAATACACTTAAGTTTGCAACTTGTTTGTTTAAAACCTTATAAAGTTTTTCCATAATAAGTTTACACCTTTCCTTTCTTTATCTATATAAATTATAACACTATTTATAATAAATAACAAACCATGTGCTCTATCTTTTCTAGTAGAAAAAAAACTAAATTTATGGTAATATAATTAGCAGGTGATAATATGTTTGATAGACTAAAATTGATAGAAAAACAATATAAAGAGATACAAGATAAATTAGCGAGCGGCACTTTAGAAGTTAAAGAAATGACAGGACTTCTAAAAGAGTCTGCCAGTATTCAAGAAACTGTAGAAACTTTTCAAACCTATCAAGAAAAAGAAAATGAATTAAATGATTTAAAAGAAATGCTCGAGTTAGAAGAAGATGATGATCTTATTCAAATGGCAGAAAAAGAAATCGAAAAACTTGAAGCATTTTTAGAAAAAACCGAAGAGCGATTGAAAATTTTACTACTTCCAAAAGATCCTAATGATGATAAAAACGTTATTTTTGAAATCAAAGGGGCTGCTGGTGGTGATGAAGGTAATATCTTTGCAGGTGATTTATTTAGAATGTATACAAAATATGCTGAATCAAAAAACTGGAAGATTGAAATCTTAAATGCTATGGAAGGTGCAATGGGTGGTTATACATCCATTGAATTTATGATATCTGGTAAACTTGTGTATTCATTTATGAAATATGAATCAGGCACACACCGTGTGCAAAGAGTACCAGAAACAGAATCTCAAGGTCGAATCCATACCTCAACAGCAACCGTTCTTGTTATGCCAGAAGCCGAAGAAGTTGAAGTTGATATTAGTTGGAATGATATCCGTTTTGATACATTTAACTCAAGTGGTCCAGGTGGACAATCTGTGAATACTACAAAATCAGCCGTAAGACTTACACACATTCCAACAGGGATTGCTGTAAGTTGTCAAGAAGGTAAATCTCAACACGAAAACAAGGATAAAGCATTTAGATTACTTAAAACAAGAATCTATGATCAATTCTTAGCTGAACAAGCAGCAAAAGAAGATGCAGAAAGACAAGCGTTAGTTGGTAGAGGCGATAGAAGCGAGAAGATTAGAACCTATAATTACCCTCAAAATAGAGTTTCTGACCATCGTATTGGCTTAACGCTACAAAGACTAGATGCAATTATGGAAGGGCGCTTAGATTTGATTTTAGAGCCATTATTAAATGAATTTCAAAAACGTCAATTAACTGGAGAATTAACTAAGTGACATATGAAAAACTCTTAAGGTTTTCTGAAAAGGAAGCGTTAAAATATGATAAAGAAGTAGAAGCTGTCAAGCTTCTTTTAATGGAACTTTCTGGACTTGATCCACATGAGTTCTTTTTAAACTTGAAAACAGATGTTGACCAAAAGTTTTATGACTTTTTTATAGATAAGTTGTATAAATATTTAAAAGAAGATATACCAGTTCAACACTTGATTGGTTATTCTTATTTTTATGGATATAAATTTAATGTATCACATGATGTTTTAATTCCTAGAAGTGAAACTGAACAGCTTGTAGAAGAAGTCTTATACTTATATGATGACTACTTTGAAGGTAAAGATGTTAAAGTGCTAGACTTAGGTACGGGTAGTGGTTGTATTGGTGTAACTTTATCATTAGAAGAAAAGCATATGGATGTCACCATTAGTGACATTAGTTTAAAGGCTTTAGAAGTTGCTAAAAGCAACATCAAAAAATTAGGATCAGACGATAAATATCTCCATAGTGATTTATTTGATAACATCACAGGAGTATTTGATATCATCGTGTCAAATCCACCTTATATTCCTAATGAAGAAGCGTTAGAAAATATTGTAAAAAAAGAACCAAATGTCGCACTTTTTGGTGGTGTTTTAGGTACTGATTTTTATGAAAAAATATTAGAAAACATTAAGCCTTTTTTAAAGAAAAAAGCTTTGATCGCATTTGAACATGGGTATCTACAAAAAGAAGATATCAAAACATTTGTAGAAACATATTTACCAGAAGCAATCATCTTGCAAAAAAAGGATTTGCAACAAAAAGATAGATTTACTTTTATTGGTTTAGGAGGTGTTTTATCATGATGTATGAAGGTGATTTAATCATATTACCTACAGATACTGTTTATGGTCTAGCTGCGAAGTTATACGATGAAAAAGCATTAGACAAAATCTATAAAATTAAAGGTAAAAAACAATCAAAACAGATTCCTGTTTTAATCTCTTCGGTCGACCAACTCAAAGATATTTGCATCATGAGTAAGTTCTCGTTGGAACTCATGAAAAAATACTGGCCTGGAGCACTGACTATGGTTTTAAAAACTACACCAGAATACTTTGAAAAAACAAAGGAAGAAACATTAGCTGTACGTATGCCTAAACATCCAGTTGCTTTAAAACTTTTAGATACTTATGGTCCTTTAAAGGTTACGAGTTTAACTGATGAAGAAGGTAAGCCTATTGAAAGCATTAGACTTATTGAAAAAAACTTCAAAGCTAAAGTTAAAGATATTTATCCTCAAGGGCATATCCCAAAAAGCGATATTTCATCAACAGTTATTGATTTGACATCTAGATCGATTAAATTGATCAGAAAGGGTGAAATCACCCTAGAAGATATAGAGGCTTTTAAAGACAGTCTTAAGCGATGATAACATTTTCATTGTTAAAAACGACAACATTATCAAAAAGTTCCATGTTTATGGGACTTTTTTTATATAAAAATATAAAAAATGATATATAATATAAAAGGTTATGAAATGAGGAAAAATATGAAAATAAGAAATATAGCAATTATCGCACACGTTGATCATGGTAAAACAACACTGGTTAATCAACTTTTAAAAGAAAGTGAAAAATATGACATGCATCAAGTGTTAAACGACCGTGTTTTAGATAGTAACGATATTGAAAGAGAACGTGGGATTACGATTCTTGCAAAAAATACAGCGATTATTTATAAGGATTATCGCATTAATATCTTAGATACACCAGGACATGCAGATTTTGGTGGAGAAGTTGAACGCATCATGCATATGGTTGATGGTGTGCTTTTACTTGTAGATGCTTATGAAGGTGTTATGCCACAAACAAGATTTGTTTTAAAAAAGGCTTTAGAAGCTAAATTATTACCGATTGTTGTTGTCAATAAAATTGACCGTCAATTTGCTGACATCAGTCGTACAGTCAATGAAGTTTATGACTTATTTATCGATTTAGGTGCGGATGAACATCAATTAGAGTTCCCAGTTTTATATGCGTCAGGTTTGCAGGGGTTAGCAAGTTATGAACCAATCTTACAGGCACATATTCGTATGGAACCTATTTTAGATACCATCATCAAAGAGATACCAGAACCTAACCAAGATACAACAACACCATTTTTATTTCAACCAGCATTAATTGATTATAATGACTATGTTGGTCGTATGGGTATTGGTAAGATATACCAAGGACAAGTATCGGTAAATGATACAATCAATTGTTTAAGATTAGATGATACAATCATTGAGTTTAGAGTTCAAAAAATCTTCCAATCTATGGGATTAGAAAAAGTTGAAGTTGATACAGCATATGCTGGAGATATTGTCTCTATTGCAGGACTTCCAGATGTTCATGTAGGAGAAACCTTTACAGAGCTTGGACATCATCAACCACTACCACATTTGCATATCGATGAACCAACCGTGCAAATGACTTTCTTAACAAATAACTCGCCTTTTGCAGGTCAAGAAGGTAAACATGTAACAGCTTCAAAAATAGAAGATCGTCTATTTAAAGAAACACAAAAAGATGTCAGTTTAAAAGCAAATCGTATTGGTAATACCGAACAATGGATTGTCTCTGGTAGAGGAGAACTTCATTTAGGTATTTTGATTGAAAATATGAGAAGAGAAGGTTTTGAATTTCAAGTTTCAAGACCAAGAGTTATTGTTAAAGAAATTGATGGTATTAATCATGAACCATACGAAGAAGTTCAAATCGATTGTCCTCAAGAATCGATGGGTACAGTCATTGAAATGATGGGAGATCGTAAAGGTGAGTTGGTATCCATGAATCAGCTTGGAGATTATGCACGTATCCAGTACATCATGCCATCAAGAGGACTCATCGGATTTATGACACAATTTTTAACCGCAACCAAAGGTTACGGTATTTTATCACACATCTTCTTAGACTACCGTCCGATGGTTTATGAAACAGTAGGTAACAGAAGAAGTGGATCATTAGTTTCTCTAAATCAAGGTATGACAACTGCTTATGCGATTGGTAGACTTGAAGATAGAGGTATTATGTTTGTTGAACCACGAGAAAAAGTATACGAAGGTATGATTATTGGAGAAGCCAATAAAGATAGTGATATGGTTGTAAATGTGACGCAAGAAAAGCAGTTATCAAACATGAGATCTGCTGGTAAAGATTCAACAGTCGTCTTAAAAAAACCTAAACAAATGAACCTTGAGGCATGTCTTGCATACATCAACGATGATGAGCTTATAGAGATCACACCAAAGACGATTCGCTTAAGAAAACAGATTTTGAAAGCAAACGAAAGAAAAAAAGCGTCTTACGGTACTACTAAAGCTTAACAACTTATGTGATTTCATCGTTTTTAAAAGGATATAACATATATTATGTTATAATATATATTGAGTCAAAACTAAGGAGGTTTCTATGAAAATAGCCATTGGCAGTGATCATGGAGGATATGAATTAAAAGAATTTTTAAAGTCATATTTCAAAGAAAATAACGTAGCATTTGATGATTATGGAACTGATTCTGATCAGTCCGTAGATTATCCTGATTTTGGAAAAAAAGTTGCACATGCAGTCTTATCAAACGCTTATGATTTTGGGATTGTCATTTGTGGAACAGGTATTGGTATATCGATTGCAGCGAATAAAGTTAAAGGCATTAGAGCAGCGCTCGTCTATAACGAAGAAACTGCAAGACTTGCTAAAGAACACAATAACGCAAACATTATTGCGCTTGGTGGAAGAACAACATCAAATGATGAAGCAGTTAACATTGTAAATGCTTATATGAAAGCAGTCTTCGAAGAAAGACATCAAAAAAGATTAGATAAAATTAGCGAAATCGAGGGTGCTTCACATGAGTAAATTAGTTGTATTAAATCATCCTTTAATTGACCATAAGATGGCAAGAATTAGAGACAAGAACACTGGTACAAAAGAGTTTAGAGAATCAGTTTCAGAAGTTGGTGGACTCATCACTTATGAAATTACAAGAGATTTTCAAACCGTAGAAAAGAAGATTGAAACACCGATTTGTGAAATGACTGCAAAAGAGTTAGAAAAACAAATCGTGATTGTTCCAATTTTAAGAGCTGGTTTAGGTATGGTTGAAGGCATTCATAATATCATCCCTACAGCTAAAATTGGTCATATCGGTCTTTATAGAGATGAAGAAAGTTTAGAACCTCAAGTGTATTATGCGAAATTTCCTGAAGTCATCAAAGATAGTGTTGTATTAGTTGTAGACCCTATGCTTGCAACTGGTGGTTCAGCATCTAAAGCCATTGAAATTATAAAAAAGACAGGCGCAACCGATATCAGATATGTTGGTCTTGTTGGATGTCCTGAAGGTGTTAAACGCATTCAAGAGGATCATCCAGATGTTCCAATTTATTTAGCAGCAATGGACTCTCATTTAAATGAAGTCGGTTATATTGTTCCTGGTCTTGGAGATTGTGGGGATCGTTTGTTTGGAACGAAATAAATTTGAAAAAAGAAGAAGAATCATGATGACTTATACAATCGTCATGCAACTCATCTTCTCTGTGATTGGATTATCTGTATTAGGGATATATATCGGAAGAAAACTAGATCCTGAAGGCGATTTAGCTACTTATTTAGCAGCTTTAGGATTGTTTTTAGGAGTTTTTGTCGGATTTATGACTTTATTACAATTTATAAAAAGTGAGGAAAGATATGAAAGACGTAAGCGTCATTAATTTAATCGCACTTGGATATTCACTATGTCTGGCTTTGGTATCATTCATCTTTTTTAGAGAATATGCTGTATGGGCCGTCTTAGGTAGTGCAACAGCACTATTTAACCATTCATTAACGATTAGACTAACCAAGCAAAAATTTAATCCTGTGAAACTCGCTTACCATTTGGTGCTAAGATTTGTAATGTATGTCATCATGATTGCATTTGCATATTTTGATCAAAGAGCAAACGGCACAGATGAACTTACAAGAGTATTTATCTTTTTACTTTTAGGTTTCTCATCGATTAGAATCGGTATATTGATTTATGCAACGCCACCGTTTAAAGCACACAGGTTAAAAGATGATACTGATAATATTGTGCCTTATGATGATGAAGAGGAGGATGATGAAGATGATCGATAATATCATAGATTATATTTTAAATTTACCTGTATATTTTGTAACATCTTTAGGTATCATTTTGTTCTTAATCATTTTGAGTATATGGGTTGGAAATTATGTTTCTAAGTTAGATGTTAGAGATAAACCAAATAAATTTGTAACAGTGATTATACAATTTATTGATTTCTTTAACTCATATGTTAAAAGTTATATTGGTAAACATTGGAAGTTTGTAACACCAATTGCTTTAACACTAGCATTATATGTAGCGATATCTAATATGAGCGGTATTTTTGGATTAGAAGCACCAACAAAATTTACTGCAATTACATTTAGTTTATCGATCATTTCATTTTTTGTAGTTCAGATTACAGGGTTTATATCACAAAGTTGGAAGCATTTCTTAGGGATTTTCCAACCGATTTGGGTTTTATTTCCATTAAACATCGTTAGTGAATTTACACCAATCTTGTCAATGGCACTGCGTTTATTCGGTAATATTGTCAGTGGATCAGTGATTTTATTACTCGTCTATAAACTCACAGGATGGGCTTCAGTGTTGATTGCACCAGCATTCCATGTGATCTTTGATATTGGATTTGGACTGGTTCAGACACTTGTGTTAGTTTTATTAACGATTATCTTCGCATCAACTAAAATTAATGAAGATGATCTAAATTTTGAAAATTAAAAATAATATATAAAATATAAAAAATAAAGGAGATTATATTATGTTCGAAATATTTAATGTGTTAATTCCAAATATCATGGAAGTTGTAGCGAATGAGTTCTTCAGAAGCGGTATGGCTTATATTGGTGCTGGTATTGCGGTAACAACTGGTTTTGGTACTGGTATCGGTCAAGGGATTGCTGCTGCAAAAGCTGTTGAAGCTGTTGGGCGTCAACCAGAAGCTGCAGGTAAAATTACATCAACCATGCTTATTGGACAAGCGGTTGCTGAAACAACAGGTTTATACGGATTAATCATTGCGTTCATATTAACAGGAAAATAATAAAAAAGGATTGATGATTTGTGAATGAAGTATTTGATCAAATAACTGAAATCGTCGAAAGTGGATTGTATTCTATTCAAAATACTCCTGAAATCGTCGTCTTAAATATACTTGCCTTACTCGTTTTATTGTTTTTCGTGAGAACGTTCCTTTGGAAAAAGGTAAGTTTATATTTAGAAAAGAGACAAGAAGCTTTATCTGAAGCAATGGATCAAGCTGACGAAGAAAGAAGAGTTGCAAAATCTTTACAAGAAAAAGCAATTAAAGAATATGAAGGCATGAAAGAAGAAACAAGACAGTTAAAAGAAAAACTGACTCAAGAAGCTTATAAAGAGCAAGAAAAACTGATTACAAGCGCTAAAGAAGAGGCGAAAAGACGTCTTGAACAAGCTGAAAAAGATATTGAGTATGAAATTGCTCAAGCAAATGAAGACATCAAACAATCGATTAAATCGGTTGCATTTTCTGCTGCATCTAAGATTGTAAAAAGAGAAATCGACGAATCCGTTCATCAAGATATCATCGATGAGATTTTAAAAGAAAGCGACGTATAATTTATGAGACAGTTTGCTAAAGCACTGCATCATATTGCGCTAGAAAAAAACAAATTAGATGTCTTAAGTTATCAGTTTGATGAACTTAGAGATCTCATTAAGGAACATCCAACATGGTTAAAAATGGTGGATTCCCCGATGTTATCTAACGAAGAAAAAGAAGCTAAAATTGATGAACTCGGATTTGATCCAACATTTTTGGCTTTTATTAAAGTTTTATCAAGTAAACATTACATGCAATATATTGATGAAATATATGATGAATGGATACACTTAGTAAGAACAACTCAAAAGATTGCACATCTTCATGTTTATTTGGCAAAACCTTTGACAAAAACACAAGAAGAAAAACTCATGCAAACATTAAAACCAAGATTTAAAAATCAGACAATTTCTCTACATAAAACAATTGATCCTTCTTTAATTGGTGGTATAAAAATTACCCATCAAGGACAAGCGCTAGACCGATCAGTTGCTCGTGAACTAGAAGAATTGTTTACAACGATTTAAGGTGGTGACAACATTGTCAAAAATAAAAATCAAAGAAATGACTGAGGTCATTAAAAAGCAAATCGAATCATTTGAACAAGACGTCAAACTTGAGAATATTGGTAAAGTATTATCAGTAGGTGATGGGATTGCGATTGTTTATGGTCTTCAACAAGCGATGATGGGTGAACTTTTAGAATTCCCTCATGGTGTTAAGGGATTGGTGTTTAACTTAGAAGAACATAACGTTGGTGTTATTCTTTTAGGTGAATCAAACCTTATTAAAGAAGGCGACATGGTTAAAACAACTAAACGTATTTTTGAAGTACCAGTTGGTGAAGCATTATTAGGTAGAGTTGTTAATCCATTAGGTGAGCCACTTGATGCACTTGGTTCAATTAAACCAGAAAAGAAAATGCCTGTTGAAAAAAAGGCAAGAGGTGTTATTGATAGAGGGTCTATTAATGCATCTATGGAAACCGGTATTAAAGTAATCGATGCCCTTGTTCCGATTGGACGTGGACAAAGAGAGTTAATTATTGGCGATAGACAAACTGGTAAAACAACAATTGCAGTTGATGCAATTCTGAACCAAAAAGGTAAAGATGTTCTATGTATCTATGTTGCGATTGGTCAAAAAGATTCAAGTGTAACTGCACTTGTTGAATTGTTTAAAAAACATCAGGCAATGGATTACACCATTGTTGTAAATGCTGGTGCATCTAAAGAAGGTACACTCCAATATCTTGCACCATTCTCTGGGGTAACGATGGCAGAATACTTCATGGAAAAAGGCAAAGATGTATTAATCGTTTACGATGATTTATCTAAACATGCGGTTGCTTATCGTGAGTTATCATTACTCCTTAGACGTCCACCAGGAAGAGAGGCTTACCCTGGAGATGTATTCTATCTTCATTCAAGATTATTAGAACGTTCTGCGAAGTTAAATAAAGAACTTGGTGGAGGATCTATTACAGCATTACCAATTATTGAAACAAAAGCTGGAGATATCTCAGCATACATTTCAACAAACGTTATTTCAATTACAGACGGTCAAATCTTCTTAGAAGCAGAATTATTCTATTCAGGTATTCGCCCTGCGATTAACGCTGGGTTATCAGTATCACGTGTTGGTGGGGCTGCACAATGGAATGCCATGAAGAAAGTTGCTGGTACACTAAGAATTAACTTAGCAAACTACCGTGAATTAGAATCATTTGCACAATTTGGTTCTGATTTAGACCAATCTGCTAAGCGTCGTCTTGAAAGAGGTAGAAAAACAGTTGAAATGCTTAAACAAGATGTTCATGAACTTGTCGATATGCCTACACAAATTGTGATTATATATGCACTTTCTAAAGGGATGATCGATGACTTAAATCTTGATCAAGTTAAAGCACTTGAAAAAGAAATCATGCAAGGTTTACGCATGAATGATTTAGGGCAAAAGATTAAAAAGCATCTTGATGAAACAAAGAAATTACCAGAAGATAAGGATCTAGAACAATTTATCAACGGATTAAAGAGGTTGATATAAGATGGGATTAAAGGATATTAAAATGCGGATGCAAGCCATCAAAAAAACGGCTTCCATCACTCAAGCAATGCACAATATTGCACTATCCAAAATAAAAAAATCAACTGAGCTTCTAGAACATTCTAAAGATTTTATGAAAAATATCCATCATGTTGTGTATTATGCAAATAAAAACCTTGAGGGGAAAAATAGATTAACCATGCATAATGGCGGAAGTAAGAAACTATATATATTAGTTACAAGCGATAGAGGCCTAGCAGGTAGTTATCATAATCAGCTTTTTAAAGCATTCTTATCAGAAGTTAAGGATATGTCTAAAGATGATTATCAAGTCTTTGTCATTGGTAAAAAAGGGTTCTATTTCGCACAAAAACATAAACTCCCCATGGTCAATCAAGAAATCATTTACAATAGAGATGATATTTCAACGATGTATTTTAGACATTATGCAGCGCTGATTAAAGATGTATTTTTAAAAGGTTATGTCGATGAGGTTTATATCCTACATAATCACTATATCAATACTGCAACACAAGAAGTTCATCAAGAAATGATATTGCCACTGCTTTTCGATGAAAAAGAAGAAAAGAATGAGCCATATATCTATGATGAAAGTCCTGAAGTTGTCCTTGATAAAACAATGAATGTCTATGTCGAAAGCAGAATTTTTGAAGCGATTGCTGATGCGAAATTATCAGAACATGCTGCAAGAATGATTGCGATGAAAAATGCGACTGATAATGCAAATGATATCGTCAGTCAATTAGAAATTGTTTATCACAGAGAAAGACAACGAGAAATTACAAACGAGATCATTGACGTCGTCAATGGTGCGAACGTTTAGGAAGGAAGTTATGATGAAAGGTAAAGTTACACAAGTCATCGGACCTGTAGTTGATGTCCGTTTTGAAAATGAATTGCCAAGTATATATGATGCACTCATTGTCAAAAACGAAGAAGGACAAACAGTTACACTAGAGGTTGCACTTCATTTAGGAGATCATGTCGTAAGAACGATTGCGTTAGAACCAACAGAAGGTTTAAAACGTGATGTTGAAGTTACATCAACGGGTTCATCAGTTAAAGTGCCAGTTGGTAAGGCTGTATTAGGACGTATCTTTAATGTATTAGGAGAACCTATTGATGGTGGACAACCATTAGATGACGTAGAAAAAACAAGTATTCACCGCCCATCTCCTGAATTCCATGAATTATCAAGTGAAGTTGAAATTCTAGAAACAGGGATTAAAGTCATTGACTTACTAGCACCTTATATTAAAGGTGGTAAAGTTGGTCTATTTGGTGGTGCTGGTGTTGGTAAAACCGTCCTGATCCAAGAGTTAATAAATAATATTGCTCAAGAAAGAGAAGGGATTTCTGTGTTTGCAGGTGTTGGGGAAAGAACTAGAGAAGGTTCAGAACTCTACCAAGAAATGACAGAATCCGGGGTTATCAATAAAACAGCACTAGTCTTTGGACAAATGAATGAGCCACCAGGAGCTAGAATGCGCGTTGCGTTAACAGGATTAACGATGGCAGAGCATTTTAGAGATACAGAAAAACAAGATGTATTATTATTTATTGATAATATCTTTAGATTTATTCAAGCGGGTAGTGAGGTTTCTGCGCTTTTAGGTAGAATGCCTTCAGCGGTTGGTTACCAACCAACACTAGCGACTGAAATGGGACGTTTACAAGAAAGAATTACATCAACGAAACAAGGATCGATTACATCAATTCAAGCAGTTTATGTGCCAGCAGATGACTATACAGACCCTGCACCAGCAACAGTTTTCTCGCATCTAGATGCAACTACCAACTTATCAAGAAAATTAACTGAAATCGGTATTTATCCAGCAGTTGACCCACTTGCATCAACATCAAGAGCACTTGCTCCGCATATCGTTGGTCAAGAACATTATGATGTTGCTCGTAAAGTTCAACAAATGATTCAAAGATATCATGAACTATTAGATATCATCGCAATCCTAGGTATGGATGAATTAACTGATGAAGATAAACAACTTGTCCACAGAGCAAGACGTATTCAAGTGTTCTTATCACAAAACATGCACGTTGCTGCACAGTTTACAGGGGTAGAAGGTTCATTTGTGCCACTCAAAGAAACGATTCGTGGATTTAAAGAAATTATTGAAGGCCGTCATGACGATCTTCCAGAAGAAGCATTCCAAATGGTTGGTACGATTGATGATGCCATTAAGAAGGCGAAATCATTATGAGGTTTAAAGTCTTAACACAGCAAGGTAAAACTTATCAAGATGAAATCGAATATGTGATTGTTAAAAATCAGGAAGGTGAACTTGCGATTTTAAAAGATCACATTCCAATCATCTTACATGTTTTAGATGGATATCTTAGATTCGTTCAAGATAAAAATGAAACATTTTTAGTTGTTGAACAAGCTGTTGTTGAATTTAAAGATAATCTTTTGACGGTTTTAGCGCTTGAAGCACAAATTGGTCAAACGTTAGAAAAGGCTAGAGAAGCTTTTGATAACATGAAAAAAGAAAAATTAGAACTCACCAAAAAAGAGAATATTGATTTTTCTAAACAAGAACGTGAATTAAAAGAAAACATCATGAAATCAAAAGCAGGTCAATTATAAAAAAAGAGGTGTTTATATGTTAGAACAACTCATTTATTTCTCATCATTATTTATTTTCTTTGCGATTAATCTAAGAATTTTAAGAGCACTTCATATCGAAAATAAGTTTGAGAAATTCAAGATATGGGAAATAAAAGCTGCTTACTTTTTAGTCAGTTTAGGATTAGCCCATTTACTTGCAGAAATCATGGTTAAATTTTCTAACTTTTTAGATTTCTTATAAGACGTAGAGATACGTCTTTTTTTTAGCAATGATAATTTGTCAATTCAAGTGCAACGCATCATAGTGCTCATTGATTACTTCTAATGGAGTTTTAAAGTTGATACATTTTCTTGGTCTATTATTCAAACGATTTAATACTTCATTAACTTCATGATGATCAGTTTGTGACAAATCCATTCCTTTTGGATAATATTCTCTTAATAAACCATTTGTATTTTCATTAGTTCCTTTTTGCCATGCACAATAAGGATCAGCGAAATACATCTGACAATTTAACTTCTCTTCAATCTCTTGATATCTAGAAAATTCTTTTCCACGGTCACATGTTATTGTTTTTACAAGTTCCGATGGAAACTGTGATAATAATTCAATCATCGCAGCCGTGACATTCTCACTTGTCCTATCGGGCAACAGTTTAACAAGATACAGTCTTGATTTACGTTCAACTAATGTGACAAAACAGTATTTACTTTTGCGCTGATGATTAAATCTTCCTGATTCAACTGTATCAGCTTCCCAGTGACCTATGGATTGTCTTTTATAAACTTCTTTAGGCCGTTTTTTTATCGGTTTACCAATATTGAATCGTCCTCTTGTTTCTGCAGGTCGTTTAAACTTGCCTTTACGTCTTAATTTTGTCATATTTCCTTTGATAAGATATTTCTTATGGATCCATCTATAAATAGTTGAAAAACAGGGGATTTTTTCAGGTTGTCCTTTATCTCTCATAGCTATTTGTTCTGGAGACCATTGTTGATTCAATTTGCTTTCAATATACTCTTTGATGATTGGTGATATTTTTACCTTTCTATGGCTATTGATTCGACGTTTGTTGTATTTTTTTTGTGCGACATGAGGTAAGTATTTGTAACGATATCCACATGAATTTCTCTTTAACTCTCTAGATATCGTACTAGGACTCCTCTTTACTGCTTTACTAATCTGTCTAATACTCACGCCTGATAACCATAACTGATATATACATGTTCTTTCTTCTATGGTAAGATGTATGTAGTTCATAGTTTCTCCTTTTGTGTTTGTTTGGTCACTTACATTATAAAGGAATCTATGAACTTTTTTGATTTTTATTTAGTGTTGCACTTGTAATTATAAATTATCCGAAAAAAAAGACAATCTCTCGATTGTCTATTCTATAAATTCAAACTCATAATCAAAGATTCTAACTGTATCTCCGTTTTGTGCACCCTTTTCACGTAGTGCTTCATCAACACCTAGACTTCTAAGTTGTCTTGCAAAACGTTTAACTGCTTCATCTTTTGTAAAATCAGTTCTTTCAAACAATAGTTTTAATTTTGTACCTGTAAGTTCAAAGACATTATCTTCAGTGATGTTAAGTTCGAATGCTGGTCCTTCAGATTCATATTTATATAGCTTAACTGTTTCATCTTCATGTTTTTCAATCTTAGGTGCTTTTTTAAGCATATCATATGTTTTATACATTAAATCTTTAACATTTTCTTGTTTAATTGCAGAAATCAATAGTACTTCTTCAGCGATTTTAGATTTCAAATCTTTGATCTTATCTTCTGTATCAGGCATATCAATTTTATTGATCACAACGATTTGTGGTCTCTTTGTCAAGGATTCATCATATTGTCTGAGTTCTTCTTTTATTTTTAAATAATCATCATAAGGATCATCTCTAGTGATATCAATCACATGTAAAAAGACACGACATCTTTCAATATGCTTTAAGAATCTAATCCCTAAACCATGGCCTTGATGCGCATTTTCAATCAGACCAGGAAGATCTGCTAAAACAAATGAATCTTCACCTACATAAACCATCCCTAAATTGGGTTGAAGGGTTGTAAATGGATATGATGCGATTTTAGGTTTCGCGTTAGACACAACTGATATAATCGTTGATTTCCCAACGCTTGGATAACCTATTAATCCGACATCAGCTAAGACTTTAAGTTCAATATGAAGTTTTCTAACCTCACCTGGATCCCCATTTTCAGCATAACTTGGTGCTGAGTTTCTCGCAGTAGCAAATGCCATATTTCCGCGTCCACCTTTACCACCTTTAGCAACGACCAACTCTTGTCCATGTTCTGTGATTTCACCTAAAAAGAACTCTTTATTTTCACTATATACAACAGTGCCTAGAGGCACTTTAATATAACGATGCTCTGCATTTGCTCCATGCATGCCTTTAGACATCCCATTGACACCGTTTTGTGCTCTAATATGTCTTTGATAGCGAAGATCAATTAAGTTTTGTTTACCTTCATCACCAATAAAAACAACGGACCCACCGTTTCCACCATTGCCGCCCCATGGACCGCCATATTCAACATATTTTTCGCGTCGGTATGAAGCCATACCATTACCGCCTTTACCGCCGAAAACCTCAACGGTTACTTCATCTATAAACATTTTTTCACCAACTTCTTTTTCGAAAAAAAAGGATAACTAAGGTTATCCTTCGTAAACTGAAACTTGTTTTCTGTCTCTACCTAAACGTTCGTATTTAACGGTGCCACTTACTTTAGCGAATAAAGTATCATCGCCACCACGGCCCACATTTGTACCTGGGTGGATTTTAGTTCCTCTTTGACGATAAATGATTGATCCTGCAGATGCATATTGTCCGTCAGATAACTTTAATCCTAGACGCTTAGATGCTGAGTCACGACCATTACGAGTTGAACCTACACCTTTTTTAGATGCGAATAACTGTATATTTAACTTTAACATGTTATCCCTCCTTTTGATTTTTAATATATTTCGGATATTGTTTTTCTAATTCATTTAAGGTATATTCTAAATTTTTTAAAAGTCCAAATACAATGTCCTGTTTTTCTTTTAGACTGATTTTAAAATATCCTTCACTCACTTCTAAATCAATCGCTTGATTTAGTTTCAGATGCTCAATTGCGTTTGCGGTAAGAATGGTTGCAGTTGATACTGCTGCACACACGATATCTTCACCTTTCGCTTTATAATTGGCATGTCCTTCAACAATTAATGTTTTTAATTGTTCGTTTTCGTAAATCTGTTGTACTTTAATCATGATTAAGCTACAATTTTTTCTACGACTAACTTAGTATATGCTTGTCTGTGTCCTTGTTTTTTGCGATATTTTTTTCTTACTTTGTATTTAAACACGATAATTTTTTTACCACGACCATGTTTTAACACTTTAGCAACGACTTTCGCATTTTCAACGACTGGAGTTCCAATGACTGGATTTTCTCCGCCAACCATTAATACTTCAGTAAATTCAAAGTTTTCGCCTTCTTCAACATCAAGTTTTTCTACATAGATTTCTTGACCTTCAGTAACTCTTACTTGTTTACCGCCTGTTTTAATAACTGCATACATACGTTGTTACACCTCCTTATTTTTTGTGAAGACTCACTATCAAGGTAGCATGTTTTATGCGTTTAAAACCTCTCCTATGTGGTACAACATAGATATTTTATCGTAGATAGGGGCAAAAGTCAACAAAAAAGTTGAGATAATTGCTTTATTTTCTACGTTTTTCAAACTGTGTACCTACGAATAAATCTGGATATAGTTCAAATAAATGTTTTTGTTCTGTTTTCTTAATTTTATATAAGTACATATCATGGTGAATATGCTCTGTAATTATGTTGATCATAAGTTCGTTTTTCGTGGTTGTTGCGCTCCATTTATGGGTTAGTGGATGTCTATTTGCAATCATAACTTTCTTCATGTCAACAACCATCATTAAACGTGTAGGTTCCATAGCATCATACTCATGAGAAAATATAGAAACATTCATTCTTTTTGATGTTTGTGCTCTAAATGAGAAGATAAAGATATCAACACCTTTTTGCTCTAAAAAAGTGAACGCATCATCAAAAAGAGAGATATCTAAATCTGTATTGATATAAATATCTTCTTTTGCTTCATAGATCATGGTTCTTGCCTGTCCAATAATATCATCATAGCCATGATAATTTAAATAAGGTTCTTGGTGATAATTTTGTGATAAATGCGTTAAATCATTTACAAGCATGTCCGTTTGTTTGATATATTGCGTTTTAAGTTGGTTCAAAAGATCCGTAGGTTTCTCAGAATAGTATAGATCTTTGACACCATTTTCTAAGAGCAAAATCCCTTTTTTAACCATATTTTCAACTGCATCAACAGTTTGAAGTTTGGTTAAATGACAACCAGTCGTAATTTGGTACATTGTTTGTCCTGGATTTTGAAGTAGATAAACATATATGGTTGCTTCTATTTCTGAAAAATATAAAGATTTTAGTTTGTCAACAATTGTTTTAATAAGTATCACTCACTTTTAGACATTTTCGATATCTAGATCTTCAGGTTTTTGTTGCTTTTTAAATAATCCTAAAAACTTTTTAGGTAATATTAACATCGCATCACCAACAACTGATGGTAACATCTTAGCTGCTTCTAATAATGCATCTCTTCTAATTTTTTCTTTAGTGATTTCTTTAGCATCACTAAATAAATACTTACGGGTAACAATACCGATTCTAAGCGTTAATAAAGCATTTGATATCCCTTGAGTCACACTACCCATAATCGGCTTAATTAAAGGTATTTCACCTAACGTATTCATCGTTGATTGAGGAACGACATCGCTGATATCAATATTTTCTAAACCTTCTGCAATCAGTGCTGTTGTAAAAACGTTAACGGTTAATTTTGATAGATTCTTATACGATGGTCTAAATCCACACATCTCGACTAATTCTTTGATCATTCTTAAATTAACGACAATCACTGTGAAAAAATCTAGTCGTCCGTTTTGAGATATTGCAGTAGAGATCATCACTGTTTTTGCGTGTTTTTTAATGCGTTTATTAATTTCTTTTTTTACATATTTATTAAACGCATGATTTAAACTTGCCTGTAGCTCATCTTTACTTGAAAGTGTATTTAATAACTGTGCTTTTTCTTCTTCAGGAAGATATGGTTCATCCAAAAGTCTTTTTACAACTCTTTTATACAATCTAAAATTTTTTCTTGAGACTTCATCATCATCTAGAGTCGTTTGAACAGAAAATGTAGGTGAAAACAATATAATATGCATCGGTCTAAAGATTAATGCATATAAAAGGATTACCACAAGTCCATAAAATCCGTATGCCAAATATGGAGAAATATTGGTTAACCTCTCACCAACATCAAGCACACTCGATAATAACATGAGTAAAAACAATATGATAAAGCCTATTGCTGTTAAATACCAAAATATTTTAGTGGAGTCTTTTTTCTTCACATGATCACATCCTTTAAAAAAATTATATCATGAAAACTTACATTTTTGTTTTAAGATGTGATTTAATACTATAAAATTCATGATGCCCAATAATGATATGATCAATTAAATCAATACCCATGAGTTCTGATGTTTTTTTCAAGTGTTCGGTTGCTCTTATATCTGCATGAGAAGGTTCACTATCACCTGAAGGGTGATTATGAACAAAAATCATCGCAGCTGCAGAGCATTTAATCGCTTGTTTATAGATTTCTCTGGGATGAATGGTCATTTGATTGATGGTACCTATATAAATGGTTTCTTGTTTAATCACTTCACTTTTAATATTGAGGTATAGCGCAATAAAATTTTCTTGATCCAAATGGCCGATATCGTGGACGAGTAAATGATAAACATCATCTGGTGAAGTGATTTTTACACGTTTTGTGCGTTTATATGAAGCTAACCGGTATCCTAGTTCTATAGCTGCAAGTAATGTCGTCGCTTTTGCTGCTTTGATCCCTTTAATACTCAATAATTCTTCATAGCTTAAAGTCTTTAAATCCTCAATAGAATCTAAAGTATATAAAACTTGTTTTGATAGTTCAACCACTGAAGCTTCTTTATATCCAGTTCTAAATAAAATGGCGAGTAACTCTTCATTTGATAATGCTTTTGCCCCATATTTCATTAAACGTTCTCTTGGACGTTCTGATGTAGGCATTTCTTTAATTAAATACATAAAAAACATCTCCTTTATTCATGTTAAGGGAGATGTCTATCTTTTACTTGTTTGAAAATCTTGATTTCACATATCCTACAAAATGTAGAGATCCAGTAATCATCATTATTTCATTTGTTTTTAGTTCTGATTTTAACAGTTTATATGCCTGATCAAATCCTTTGATATATGGAATATCTTTGGTTTGATACTCATCTAAATCAACAAATCTAAAATCATCAAATGAAGTGAGGGTAATGCTATCAGCAAACTCTCCGATCACTTCCAACATTTTTTTAATATCTTTATCACCAAGTGCACTGAAGAGCACATGGATTTTATAATCTTTAAATGTTTCTTTAAGTGTATCTTTTAATGCCACCAGAGCATGTTCGTTGTGTGCGCCATCAATATAAACTTGTTCTTCGAGTTTCTCTAGTCTTCCTGCCCATATTGCCCTTTTTAAAGCTTTTCTAAGGATTTTCTTATCAGTATCAGGATACAAGTATAAAAGTCCTTCTAAAGCAAGTATGGCATTTAAGACTTGATGTTTACCAAGTAGTGATAACTCAATATCTAAATCTTGATATATGAATCGTAAAGGTCTTAGACTGATAAGTTTATAGTCATCAGATGTTATGAATTTTGATGTGACATTTAAGTCTTTAATGTAGGTTTTAAAATATGGGTGAAGTTTTTCATCAACTGTTGTGATTAAGTGATTACCAGGCTTTAAAATACCGAGCTTATTAGACGCAATAGATTCTAATGTATTACCTAATTGTTTCATATGATCAAATCCAATATTTGTTATTAAGGATAAGTCATAATTTAAGACATTTGTTGCATCTAATAATCCACCTAATCCTACTTCCATGATAATAACATCAACTTTTTGTTTTTTATAATAATTTAGCGCAATTAATGTGATGAGCTCGAAGAACGCTAGATTTTCACCAAAAGATTTTGTAAACTCTTGATTGAAATCATAAATATAATTGATCTCTTCTAATAAATCTTCATCACTAATATTTTGATCATTTAATCTAACCCGTTCGTTAAAGACAATCAAATAAGGTGATGTATAAGTACCTACAGATAATCCCATCTCTAAAAACATATGGGTTAAATAAGCACAAACCGATCCTTTACCATTAGTACCAGCAACATGAATGAGTTTAACACCGTCAAAAGAAATGTCTAAAGCATCTAGTGCGCTAGACATTCTTTTTAAATCTGTTTTTGGTTTAAATTTAACTTGTGTTTGTATCCAGTGGATAGCATCATGAATATTATTAAACATATTTCTTTAATTTTTCAACGACGATTTCATATTGTTTTTGATAATCTTCATACTTTTCTTTTTCTAGTTTTAGTTTTTGTTCCGGTGCTTTATCAACGAAGTTTTTATTGTTTAATAAACCTTCACTGCGTTTGATTTCACCTTCAAGTTGTGCTTTTTGTTTAAGTAATGTTTGTTTCTCCATTTCTGGATCGATAATATCAGCTTTCAAAACATAAACTAAAATCTTAGATCCTACAAGTAGTATCGTTTCTTCTTTGGTTTGTAGCTTTTGACTAAATGTTAATGTGTTTGTGTTTAAGAACTTTTTGAAATATGCTTCAAAACCTTTGAAAACTTCTAAATCACGATCATTTTCAATCACAAGTTCAATATCCAAAGGTTTTGATGGTTTTACATCATGTTCAGCTCTTAAATTTCTTAGCTTAACAATCGCATCTTGAACATCTTTAAAATATTCAATCGCTTGATGATTGATTTCTTCTGCTTCTGGCCATGCAGATAACATAATGGTTTCTTCATCAGTTATTTCTAAGAATAGCTTCTCAGTAACAAATGGAATAAATGGATGCATCATCTTAAGAATCGCCTTTAAGACTTTGATTAAGACATATTGTGTGGTTTTTCTTTGTTTTTCATCATTTAATGATACTTTGGCAAACTCAACATACCAGTTTGCGAAATCTTCCCATATGAAATGATATAGTGTTCTAGAGACTTCACCAAACTCAAACTTATCATAATTATAATCAGCTTCTTTAATCGCTTCAGATAATCTAGATAAGATCCACTCATCTGCCAAATTATAATCACTTTCTTTTTTAACGTTTATGTCATCGATATTCATCGTGATAAAACGGGTAATATTCCACAGTTTGTTGATAAAATTCCATGAAGACTCAACTTTTTCTTCTTCATATCTTAAATCTGCACCAGGTGCAGAATTCGTTGTTAAGAAGTATCTTAAAGCATCAACACCATATGTTTCAATGACGTCCATTGGATCAACGCCATTACCAAGTGATTTCGACATCTTACGGCCTTCACTATCCCTGATTAATCCATGAATTAAAACCTTTTCAAATGGATCTTGACCTGTAAATTCTAAGCCTTGGAATATCATACGTGCAACCCAAAAGAAAATAATATCATATCCTGTGACCATCACTTGAGTTGGGTAATAGCGTTTAAAATCTTCGGTGATTTCTGGCCATCCAAGTGTTGAAAATGGCCATAATGCACTACTAAACCAAGTATCTAATACATCTTCATCTTGAACCCATCCTTCACCTGGAGATTCAACTTGAACTTTGACTTCTTTATCTTTATACCATGCTGGAATACGGTGACCCCACCATAATTGTCTTGAAATACACCAATCTTGGGTATCTGTCATCCAGTTTACAAATATTTTCTTAAATCGATTTGGAACAAATTCAGCTTTAGAATCATCGAGTGCTTGTTTAGATAGTTCATCCATCTTAACAAACCACTGTAAAGATAGACGTGGTTCAACAACAACACCAGTTCTTTCGCTAAAGCCAATGTTATTTGTGTAATCTTCTATTTTTTCAACAAGGTTTAACTCATTCAAATCGGAGATCAATGCTTTTCTACACTCAAAACGATCCATGCCTTTATATCTAAATGCCATCTCATTCATCGTACCATCTTCGTTCATACATAGTGGCATCTTCAGATGATGTCTCGTACCTACTTCAAAGTCATTTGCATCATGTGCAGGCGTAACCTTAACAACACCCGTACCAAACTTTATATCAACATAATCATCTGTAATGATTGGAATCATGACATGTGTTCCTGGAATAAAAACATTTTTACCTACATACGATTGATATCTTTGATCATCAGGATGAACCATTAAGGCTTGATCGGCAAACATGGTTTCTGGACGTGTGGTTGCGATTACCATATATCCGTCTTCTTCAACAAGTGGATATCTAAAATAATATAGTTTTCCTTGTTGTTCCTCATGTTCTACTTCGATGTTAGAAAGTGCAGTTTTAGCCTCAACATCCCAGTTAATGATGCGGTGACCTCTATAAATTAACCCTTTTTCATATAGCGTTAAAAAGACTTTATTCACAGCTTCATTAAGTTTATCATCTAACGTAAATCTTTCTTTATCATAGTCAAGAGAATTACCTAGTGCAGCCCACTGAGTTCTAATAAAGTCAGAATATTCTTCTTTCCATGCCCAAGCATGTTCTAAGAAAGACTCTCTTCCGATATCATATCTTGATATACCTTGTTCTTTAAGTCTTGCGTCTATTTTCGCTTGCGTAGCGATGCCTGCATGATCCATCCCTGGTAAATATAAGGCATCATATCCTTTCATACGCATGCGTCTAATGATAATATCTTGTAAGGTATTATCCCATGCATGCCCTAAATGCAGTTTACCAGTGACATTTGGTGGTGGTATCACTATCGTAAATGGTTTGGCTTTTTTATTGACACCTGACTTAAAATAACCTTTATCTAGCCAGGTTTGATATCTGCCTGATTCAACTTCTTTAAAATCATACTTCGGTTTTAAATTTGTCATCTTCTAACAACTCCTCATAATGTTTTTTTGTGATGTGATACATATGGATAGTTATATCAGCGCCTTTACTATCTTTTCTGATCTCATCATGTGTATATATAAATCCTGATTTTTCAATCACTCTTTTGGATTGTGTATTTTGGGTAGAGTGGCCTACTGTAATCTCTTTGAGTTCAAGGCCAACAAAACCATAAGCTAAAACTTTCTTTACTGCTTCTACCATCAGGCCTTTACCCCAATAAGTATCATCAATCACATAGCCTATTTCTCTAATATCTTCAAGTGCATTTTCAAGATTCCTTACATGAAGACCGATGGTTCCAATTAATGAATCATCATCTTTTAAAGTGATGCCCCAGACTTCTTGTTCAGCAATCATCATATTTAAGATTTTTCTTGATTGGTCGATATCTTTATGTGGCGGCCAACCAGCCATAGGACCAATGTTTGGCTTTTTTGCATAATTGTAAAAAGCTTTTAAATCTGTTAATCTTAAATCTCTTAAAACTAATCGTTTTGTCACTAATGTTTTCATCTTTCACCTATAAAAAAACGCCCTTAGAATAAATCTAAGGACGAATATAATCGCGGTACCACCTTAGTTCTAGAAACATGTTCTAGCCCTCAAATCTTTTAACGCAAGATCTACGCTTTTAACTACTATAAGTTCATCAAAAGAGCTCCTAGGCTACCTTCATTCATCATCGCTCAGATTTTCCACCAACCAATCTGTCTCTATAAGTCTTTGATTAATTACTCTTCCTATTCATCGCTTATGTCAATATATTAGCACATAAGTTAACAGTTTACAAGTCATTCATCCTTATAATTTTTCTCAAAACGCCAAGAATCCTTGCACATATCAAAAATAGTTTTTTCTGCTTTCCAACCAAGTTTATCATAAGCCTTGGAAGCGTCTGCCCAATACGCAGGCAAATCGCCAGGTCTTCTGTCTACAATTTTGTATGGCACTTTAACATCATTTGCCTTTTCGAATGCAGAAACAATTTCTAAAACAGAAACGCCTTGTCCAGTACCTAAATTATAGATTTCTACGTCATCTTCTAATTTTTCAATCGCTAAGACATGACCTTTAGCAAGATCAACGACATGGATATAATCTCTAACGCCCGTACCATCTGGGGTGTCATAATCATTGCCAAAGACACTTAAGATCTCTAACTGACCTTTAGCAACTTTAGAGACAAATGGCATCAAATTATTTGGAATACCATTTGGGGACTCCCCAATAAGTCCAGACTCATGTGCACCTACTGGATTAAAATATCTTAAAAGCGATACTTTAAAGTTAACATTAACCTTCGCTGCATCTTTTAAGATACGTTCACTCATCGCTTTGGTTTCACCATAAGGATTTGTTGTTGGAAGTAAGTTCATTGTCTCTACGAATGGTACTTTTTGGTCACCATAAACCGTAGCACTCGATGAAAAGACAAACTTGTTGACTTTATATTTGATTGCCAGTTCACTTAAATAAATGGTTGATAAGACATTATTATGATAATACATCAACGGTTTAGAAACGGATTCCCCAACGGCTTTTAGTCCTGCAAAATGGATCACACCATCAAATGGATGTGCCTTAAATACAGGTTCTAAAGCTTCTTTATCGGTGCAATCAATTTCATAAAATGTTGGTTTTACACCGGTTATGGTTTTAATTTGATCTAACACACTTTTTTTAGAGTTAACCAGATTATCAACGATCACAACTTCATGACCAGCATGAATCAGTTCAACCACTGTATGTGACCCAATATAACCTGTACCTCCAGTAACTAATATTATCATTTATTTTCTCCCCTTTTATGATTTAACAATATACAAAATACCAATCGTTCCAGCTCCACAATGCGCACTAATTACGCATCCTGCATAAGACTCAATTAAATTTTTAACTTTTACTTTTTCATTGACTTTTTCTTTCATATAAATCGCTTGTTTATCTGCAAAAGAATGCGTAATCATGACATAATCTAAATCAAGATTATCACGATCATATTCATCAAAAAAATCTTTAAGCATAATATCTAATGCTCTACTCATCTTACCCGCTGGTTTTTTATAGACATCAAGTTTTCCATCTCTAACTTGAATAATCGGCTTAATGCCTAAAATACCACCAATAAGTTTAGCAGTCCCTGATGCTCTACCCCCTTTATGGAGATAATCAAGCGTTTTAATCGCAAACTGACTTCTAACCAAAGGCACTAGTTTATCAATCTCGTCTTTGATTTGTTTTGCTGAATAGCCATCAGCTCTTAAATCTTTTGCTTTTAAAACGAGAAGGGCAATCCCTGAACTTAAGTTTTTAGAATCCACTAAATAAATATGTTCATGACCTAACTCTTCTTGTGCAATTTTTGCAGATTGAAATGTTCCAGATATCTTAGATCCAATACCAATATAGACAATATCATAATTGTTATCGATATAAGTGCTAAATAATTCAATGAAATCGCCCGGAGATACTGCTTGTGTTTTAGGTAATGTACCTAAATTATCGACTTTGTCATATAATGCTCTTGTGTCAATATCAATACCATCTTTATAAGCATCATCGCCAAATAAGACATAAAGTGGTACAGATTTAATATGATACTTTTCAAGCATTTCAACTGATAAATCAGCTGTTGAATCAGTAACAATTAAAACATCACGCATCTAATTCCCCTCCATAGATTTTTTCTTTAAATAAAGCTTCAACCAAATTCATATTGGCTTTGGTTACATTAGAAACAGAAATAAATAATTTAGGATGACCTAAGGTCTCTTTAATTATCTTTTCTTGTTTATATTGTTTTGTTTTAGGAATTTTATCCTTTTTGGTAGCAACCACAACGATGTCCTTACCTAACTCTTTTAAAAACTGATAGGTATCTAGATCATCTTTGGTTGGACCGACTTTAAAATCAATGAGCAAGCAAACAAGTTTTAAATCTAGATTATCTAAAAGATAATTTTCAATCATGATGATGAAATCATCTTTCATTGATTTCGATCTTTTCGCATATCCATATCCTGGGGCATCTACAAAATAAAAGGCTTGATCAATTAAATAGAAATTTAAAAGCAAAGTCTTTCCAGGTGTTTTTGAAACTCTAGCTAAATTTTTTCTATTGGTTAAACTATTGATAAATGAGCTTTTACCAACATTACTACGCCCTAAGAGTAGTATTTGCGGTAATGGATCAATATTACCGACGACATCGGTTAAACTTTTGATATAAGTTGCTTCTTTAAACATTCGAGACACATCCTTTTCATGAAAAAAAGTAGTCCGAAGACTACTTTCATTATATCTTATTTAAGCGCGATTTTAAAGACTTCATGCACATTTTCAACTGGAATGATTTTTAGTGCGTTTCTTACTTCTTCTGGGATGTCATCCACATCTTTTTCGTTTTCTTTTGGAATTAAAATTGTTTTCAAACCACTTCTATGAGCAGCAATTGATTTTTCCTTTAATCCGCCGATAGGAAGGACATATCCTCGAAGTGTGATTTCACCAGTCATTCCGACTTCTTTTTTCACATATTTTTGAGTACATGCTGATACAATTGCAGTTGCAATCGTAATACCAGCTGAAGGTCCATCTTTTGGTACTGCTCCTTCTGGAACGTGGACGTGAAAGTCATTTTCTTCAAATAATTTTGGCTCAAGTCCCAAACTATCTGCATTCGCTTTAACAAAAGAGAGTGCAGTTTGTGCAGATTCTTTCATGACATCGCCCAATTTACCTGTTAAGACCAAATGACCTTTACCTTTATAGTAAGTCACTTCAACAGGAAGCGTGTCACCACCAAATGCAGTATATGCAAGACCTGTTGCTACACCGATTTGTTCTTTTTCATCTGCTAAGTTATGTGTAAACTTTTGCTTACCGATATAATTTACTAAATTATCTTCAGTAATATTAATCGTTTCTGCTTTTTTAAGAAGAATCTCCTTAATACCTTTTCTAATTAATGCACCAATATAACGGTTTAATTCACGAACACCAGCTTCTCTTGTATAGTGTCTAATGATATAATAAATCGCTTCATCAGTGATTGAGAAGTCCTTATCCTTAATGCCATGAGCTTTTAATTGTTTTTTAATCAAATGACGTCTAGCAATTTGGAATTTTTCTTGTTCAGTATAACTAGATAGTTCTACAATTTCCATACGATCACGCAGTGGCGCAGGAACATTTTCCAAATAGTTAGCTGTTGTGATGAATAAAACTTGTGATAAATCATATGGTTCTTCTAAATAGTGATCACTAAACTTAGCATTTTGCTCAGGATCTAACACTTCTAACATCGCAGATGCTGGATCACCTTTAAAATCACTACTCATCTTATCGATTTCATCTAATAAGAAGACTGGATTAACAGTTTTAGCATCTTTCATGCCTTTAATGATACGACCTGGCATTGCACCGATATAGGTTCTTCTGTGACCTCTAATTTCTGATTCATCACGTACACCACCTAAAGATTGCTTAACGAACTTACGGTTTAGCGCTTCTGCAATCGAAATTGCTAAAGATGTTTTACCAACACCTGGAGGCCCTGCCAAACACAAAATCGTTTGTGGATTACGTTTTGTCATAATTTTAACGGCTAAATATTCGATAATACGCTCTTTAACTTTTTCTAAAGCGTAATGATTTTCATCAAGTTTATCTTGTACTTTCTTTAAATCATAGTTATCTTTACTTGCTTTTTTCCATGGGAGGTCTACAATTAAATCTAAATATGTTTTAATAATCGATGATTCAGCCATTGCAGAAGGTGTAGATTGATATCTCGCAAGTTCAGCTAAAGCTTTTTCTTCAATTGCTTTAGGCATCTTAGCTTGTAAGATTTTAGTTCTTAACTCATCAATTTCTTCTTCTTTTTTCGCTTTATCGCCTAATTCATTTTGAATGGCTCTCATCTTTTCTCTTAAATAATACTCTTTTTGATTTTCATCAATTGATTTCTTGATTTCATCATTAATCTTTTGTTCAAGATTAACAATCATCTTTTGCTTATTAATATCTTCTAAAACCATTCTTAAACGTTTGTTTAAATCATTTTCTTCTAAGTATTTATATTTCTCTTGCTCAGATGATTTTAAATTAAACGCAACCATGTCACATACTTTTTCAGATGTCAATCCTTGTTGAATTTTTTCCATGACTTGATTGTTTGGTTGTAGAATAGTTTGTTGATGAGATGCAATTTCAGATACAACCATTTTCACAAGGGTTACTTCTTCATCAGTATTTGATAATACCGTTTCTTGCTCATCATATTCGATGACATAATAAGGGTCAGTTAAAAAATAATCCTTAACTTTAATACGGTTTAGGATGGATAACTTCACTTTATAAGCATCATTTGGTAATTTAATTTTCATTTGAATCTTAGCTAAAACACCATAAGTTTCAATATCTTCTGTCGTTGGCTCTTCGATTAATGGGTTTTTTTGAATGAGGATAATCACGTATGATCCAAAGTTCTTTTCTGCTTCTTCAACAGCCTTTAATGAGATCTTACGTCCTACTTCGATTCTAAAATCATTATTCGGAATTGGCATGGTGCCACGAACAACGATTGCCGGAAGACTTTTTGATAATTCCATAGACTTCACTTCCTTTATTTTGTTTCAGTATTATTATAGCATAATTGTTTAGATTTGCAATCAATATGATTGAGTGCCAATTTTATTTTTTTAAAAGAGGGGAAAATGTATTTCCCCTTTGCTTCATTAAACTCTTTTTGCGCTATCTACAACAAATTGATAAGCTTTTTGAATCAGTACATCTTTTTCTAAAATAGATGCTGGGATATATTTTTTAATCTCTGCAACTTCCATTTTATATTGCTTAGCAAGTTCATCATATTTTTCAGTTAATTCTTCTTCAGTAGCAGTAATACCTTCAACCTTAGCGATTTCTTCAATAACTAATGTAGTACGTACTCTTTTTTCTGATTCGACTTTAACTTGTTCATCAAATTGTTCAGGTGTGATACCATTCATTTGTAAGAACATTTCGTATTCTAAACCATATTGTTTCGCTTGATTCGCTACGTTATCTTTATATTGTTTGATTTCATCATCAATCATTACTTGAGGAATGTCTAACTCTGCAGCATCAACAACTTTATTAATGACTTCATTGGTAATTGTGTTTTGAACTTCTGTTTTCTTCTTGTCTTCTAATTCTTGTTTAGTAACAGCTTTTAGTTCTTCAACAGTATTCACGTTTTCTTTTTCAAGTGATTTAACGAACTCATCGTTTAGTTCTGGTAAATTTTTAGTTTTGATTTCATGTAATTTAACCTTGAAAACAACATCTTGACCAGCTAAGTTTTCTGCTTGATATTGTTCAGGGAATGTTACATTTAAATCTTTTTCTTCGCCAGTATTCATACCGATCATTTGTTCTTCAAATCCTGGAATGAATTGACCAGATCCGATTTCTAATTGATAGTTTTCTGCTTTTCCACCTTCAAAAGCTTCTCCTTTTAAGAAACCTTCAAAATCAAAGATTGCAGTATCACCATGTTCTAGTGATCCTTCTTCTTTTAAGACTAACTCAGATTTTTGACCAAGTAAGGCTTTGATTTCAGCGTTAACTTCTGATTCAGTAACATCAGTTTTCATATCTTTTACTTCAACATCTTTATATTGACCAAGTTTAACTTCTGGTCTTACTGGTGCATCAAATGAAACTTCAAATGATTCACCTCTTTTGATACTTGCAAAATCAACGTTTACATCTGGTTGACCTACGATTTCAAAATCAGGATGTTGTTGTGCTTCATGATATTTATGATGAAGTACATGATTGATTGCATCTTCATATAAAGATTCAACACCAAATTTTGTTTCATAAACTTTTCTTGGTACATGTCCTTTTCTAAATCCTTTTAATTCTACATCTTTTTGTACATGATCAAATGCATGATCAAGTCCATGTTCAAATTCATCTGATGTGACTTCAAATGTATATTTCACACGGTTTGTTGATAGTTTTTCTACTTTCATGTTATATAACTCCTTTAAATATTTTTTGGTATGTATCTATTTTTTATTCGACCTTTTCTATTATAACATAGATTATTTTTAAATAAAGTAATTTAGATAAAGATTGCACAATTTCCCAAATTGAGATAAAATAATCCTATGTGATGGAGGTTACAAGCAATGATTACAATTAAAGAAGTTAAAAGTTGGTTAGATGGTATTCGTTTTACAGAGTTTCCAAATAAGTTATATAAAGGCGTCGATCCTTTCGTTCCTGCTCTGTCCTTAGATGAAAGAAATGTCTTTAATACAAAGAAAAACCCTGTACACGATTATTGTGATTCAATTCGCTTTCTAGCTTACAAAGATGGCAAAATTGTAGGTCGTATCGCTGGTATTGTTAACCACAAAATCAACGAAGCGTTTAACAAAAAGGAAGTTAGATTTACAAGAATTGATATGATTGATGATTTTGAAGTAACAAAATTATTAATCAAGGCAGTTGAAGATTGGGGTAAAGCTAAAGGTATGACGGAGATGATCGGACCGATTGGTTTTACAGATTTAGGCCGTCAAGGATTACTTGTTGATGGTTTTGATCAGTTATCGATGTTTATTACGATTTATAATCATCCCTATTATATGGAACATTTAGAGAAACTAGGTTTCTTAAAAGATGTTGACTGGACAGAAAAACAAATTCAGTGGCCGAATGAAGTCCCTGACAAAGTGGCACGTGGTGCTAAAATCGCTCGTGAACGTTATGGTTATGAACTGATTAAATGCACGCGTAAAAAAGATTTATTTAAATATGTGTATGAAGCATTCGATATGTATAACGTAGCATTTGAAGAACTTTACGGCTTCTTTCCAATCACAAATAAAGTCATGGATTATTATATCAAACAAGTGATTACGCTTGTTCAACTTGATTATATTTGGTTCGTTTTAGACAAAGAGAAAAAAGTTGTTGGATTTACAGTCATTATGCCAAGTTTAGCAATGGTAAACAAAAAGAACAATGGTCATTTATTCCCATTTGGCTGGATCAGATTATTATGGGGGCTAAAACACTACGATATCATTGATTTGTATTTCATTGCTATTGATCCAAAACATCAAGGACGAGGCTTAATTGCGATGATGTTTGAAGATGGTATTAAAATTGGTAACCAACATGGTGTTAGATTTGCTGAATCTGGACCAGAGCTAGAACTTAATGCAGGCATTCAAAATCAATGGAAAACATTTGAGTATAAAGAACATAAGCGTAGACGTTGTTACAGAAAAGCTATTTAAATAAATAAAAATCCCTTATCTAAACATATGATGTTATAAGATAATGGGATTTTTTTTATGATATTACTTTATTTCTATTCAAAATAGCTTCTTGGGTAAATACTGATGCGTAAATTCCCAATTGGATACTGACTAGATACTAAATAATAAGTACCTGGTTCAAACGATACAAATTTAGACACATTACTAGAGACTCCACCTATTTGCTTTAATTCAGCATCATATATATAAATGGTTTTATTTGCAGAAATATAATAATCAGTCGTTTCATCCACAGTTAATTTGATAACTTCATAATCATATGAATGATTTGTTGTAAATGTCATTGGAGATACCATATCTTCATAAAGCATGGGTGAAATAATATGATATGTATCTTGGATGACTGGCGTATCTACGATTGCAACAGGTAACTGATAATCTACAAATGTATCATATGGATGTTTCAAAAATGGTGAAATTTCATAAGTGCCAGCTTCTAAAAAATATAACGTTCTTGTAAATCCGTAATTGACATGATTAAATGTCAAAAGGTTTCCTTGTTCGTCATATAATCTATGACCAAAATGAATCGTATCGACAACAATCGTAGAAGGTTCATCTAAAGTAAATCGATGTCTTGGTTCATGATAGAAATTGATGAGCATACCTTCCACATATGGTATCTGATCAATTGCGGTATCAAATGTTGAAACATGACCTAATGTTTCATCTATAACTTGATTTTCAATGGGTACTGCTGTAGCTTTTAAATTAAACTCTACATAATTACCAGCAGCAATCACAATATAATAAGTTCCTTCTTCCATAATGACATCATAATGATCTTTTTGATCAAAATAGACATAATCAATCAGTTCATCATCCGATGCCCGATATATACTTATGCTCGGTGTTAATATATGATTAGAAGATTCATAACTAAATGTATATACTGCTTTGATTGCATCAAATTTCAGATAACTTTTTCCCATTTGATGCCCAAGTAGCATAGGAACTTCTAAATAGGCATCACTGATTGAAGCCATCTCAGCTATTTGACTTGACTTATGCGCTAATGCTCCATAATCTTTAACATGTATCGTCGCTTCTATAGGTGTAGGATGATTGAAGTATATATAATTTAATCCTTCTTCGACATAGATCCAGTTTCTACCAACTCCAAACTCAAAGAGATAATAATTTTGGATATAATTCTTTTTATATGTTTTGCTTTGGAAAAACAGAAGTGTCGTTTGATCGCTAGTGACTTCTAGAAACATATCTTTTGGTGCATCAAAAACAAAATAATCCAAATCATATCTTTCATTGATTGTGATCTGGTTTTCTCCATAAACTAACGTTTTAGGTTCGTATATTTCAGCTTCATAATCTAATTTTTCTGCATAAAAAGTATACTCATCTATTGAATAATTGCTGTGAGCTACAAAATAATAATACCCATCATTTTTGATAAAAAAAGTATCTTGAAAATCCCAAGTGCTTGGATCTTGATATCCGATAAATGTGTTTCCTTCAAAACCATCTTGGTCTAATACATCAATTAAAACATAATCATTATCGATATGCATCACATACTGACCAGCTTCTAAATATACTTTATAAACATGGGGTTCTGGTGAAAAGTGAATGGTATTTGAAACAAGAGGATCTGTTTCAAAGATAACATCTTCCATCGATGTTGCAGGCGCAATCAAGAGATCATCATCTAGTATATGTTTAGGTGTAAACTCACTATAATCAATCTTATAAATAACTGTTGAACGAATCGTTTGCTTGATTGGTTCAAGAAAATTAAAAGCCATGGTTATAGTTAACTCATATATTTTATCGATTTGGGTTAGTCGCATGGTAACTTGTGATGTATCTAATACACTTGGATCTAATCCTTGAGATTCATAAATCAAGACAAGTTCATGATATGCATCTTCTGGCATGAAATCTTTTAGCAAGGCATTAACTCTATAGCCATAATCAATCTCATCAAATATCATTTTATCAGGATCATAATAAAAATCATCTGATATTTCAGATTCATTCATCCCTCCCATTTGCTCGATTAAACTAATCATCGCGTGTCGATCAATAAGGGTAGGATGTACAATATATTGGTTTTCGTGCATATACTCATGACTTGTTTCATAAATTATGAATTGTTCACTATCTTCAAACTGTTCGATATGCGTTGTTGCACCATTTTGAGTAAATCCAAAATAAAACGGATCATTTTGCATGTGCATATGTGAATATATTTCTTCTGCATAGGTTTGATTATCTTGAAGCACACGTGTTTTTTGAGTCGTACGAACTTGCATGTGATTCGATTTTATGAGATCCATAGATTCAAATAAATCCATGAATTGTTCATAGTTTTTTCTGTTTTCTATTGGATCTTGAATATCAATAAGTTTATTGTCTTCATTGTTAAATCTGATTGGATATGTAAAACTTTCTAGAGTTAGTTGATGTGTAGTAGTTACAGTTCCTGAACTGACTGACAAGTCGAACCTTGAAATATAAGCATTTGTCATGGTAGATATAAGCTCACTTTTATAAACATGGTCATCATTATTGATAGACTCTAAGTTTAACTCATACCGTTCCATACGATCTTTGTCTTGATAGACTTCTATGACATCTAAATATACGGTGACATCAAGGTCTACTACTTCAAAGTCAAAGTAAGTGTCAAAGTTTATAGTGACTTCATATGCCCCTTCTACATCATAACTCAAATGATACTTAACTTCATAAAAATTCTCAAAATTGATCGTTTCTAGTTGATAAGTTTGAGCCACTGGTGTATCATCACTTGGATCATCTATATCTTGACATGCAGATAGAAAAAAAAGAATGAAAGTCATAAATAAAAAACCCTTTTTAACCATGATAAAATCCCCTCTTGATAATAGTTTTTATAAATAATATTAAATCTATTATAACATAGATATCATGTAAACACTTACAATTATTCAACTCATCTTTCGATTATCATTTTTTTTAATAAACATGGTAAAATAGACCAAACACATAAAGGAATGATGCCCAATGAAAAGATTTCATTTAACAGAGAATTATGTCTTAATCAACTTTAACGCATCCTTATGCGATAGCGAGATTCAAATTGTTTCATCAAAGAGTTTTGAGATGGTGCTCGCTCAATACATTAAAGACCTAAGAAAACGAAAAGACCCAACCATCCTTAAACTAAAGGGTGTAAGAGTCTCTACTTTTCACGATGCTTATAAACAATTATTGATCTATGATTATGATCATTTATTAAAAAAAGATACTTCTCTTTCGGTTTTACTCAAGGAAAGACAAGCATTTTATCGATTCACTGAAATGTTTTATGATCAATGGCGTAAACTAGAACGTTTTGGGATGATTTTAAAAAACAGGAGATATCCTTATCAATCACATGCCCAAGATCTCATAACTAAATCTGATAATTTTAATCAAAAAATCTTATTTTTATATAGAACCATCGCTCAAAACATTTTGGGTAGGGAGTTTTTAACGTTTAGACAACTACCTGCAGGTATAAATGCAAATATGGTTTTAATGCCACATAAATTTTCAAACTTACCTAAATATCAGATGATTCAAAATGTTCACTTCATTCAAGATATACTGACTAGACCTCCTTTTATCATCTATTCAAAATCAAATAAACGTGAAGGTCTTTTTAGAGAAATCAAAGAAAATCCATTAAAGAAACTTAACATCAATAGATTACACTATATTGTTTATCCCATCAAAGTGGGTAAACTCATTGCGTTCGTTTATATCCATAGAGACTTTATCCATCATGGGATTGCTTTGAGTAATCTATTTGAACCTGCTGCATTTAGCGAATATGAGCATATAAATCCTAATTTAGTTTATATTTATGGTGTAAGAGAAAATGAGTTCGACTGTACATATTATAAAGATACTGATTTTATTGTTGGTATCGTATCAAGACTAGATAAGAACGATTATTTTGGATATTTAAAGAAAATGTTATTGACTTTGCATAATATCTATCAAATCGATCATGGACAACTGCCAATCCATGGAGCAATGGTTAGAGTACTCCTTAACAATGGAAACTCAAAAAATATTGCTGTAATTGGTGATAGTGGTGCAGGTAAATCTGAAACCTTAGAAGCTTTAAGAATCATTGGTAAAGACTATATTAAAGATATGCGCATCATATTTGACGATATGGGGACTTTCTTTATAAAGAACAATGAAGTTTATGCCAATGGTACAGAAATTGGTGCATTTGTAAGATTAGATGATCTAGATGCAGGATATGCATATCAAGAAATGGATAGAGCCATATTCTTAAATCCAGATCAAACAAATGCTAGAGTCATTCTGCCTGTATCTACCTATGATTTCATATCATTAGATCATAAAGTCGATGTCTTATTATATGCAAACAATTATATAGATACAAACGAGGGATTAAGATACTTTAATACTTTAGATGAAGCAAAAGCTATTTTTAAATCTGGTAAAAGATACGCAAAAGGAACCACTGCTGAAGTTGGTTTAGTAGAAAGTTATTTTGCCAATCCATTTGGACCAGTTCAAGAACAGGCAAAAACAGATCTTTTAATTGACCATGTTTTCGCAAAACTCTTCGATCAAAACATCAAAGTTGGTGAGCTTTATACCAGATTAGCAATTAAAGGTAAAGAGATGGATGGGCCCATAGAGGCAGCTAAAAAATTATTACAATTCTTAACAAAAGAGATATAAAAAGTCTCTTTTTCTTTATTTACAAGCAAAAACATAATATAATAGATTTAAGTCATCTTAGGAGGCACACATGAAAGCACTTGAAAAGTTCTTAAACAGTGGTCTTTTCATCGCAATCATCTTTGCAATTACCTTTATTGCTTGGACCAATTTCGAGGAAACACCACCACATGCATTTAATATTTATAATATATATGGCATCTTTATATTAGCTGGTTTGATGTTTATCATACTTGTTTTTTTTGAAAACACGTTATATATAACACCTATTTTAATGTCTTTTTTATTTATCGTTAATAAAAGCGATATGAACTTTGAGACGACTGTTTCCTTTGGTTGGATTTATATCGCACTAGGCATCATTTTTTTAGGTCCAATCATTCATTTCATAAGATATAAGCCTAAGTTCAAGAAAGGCTTTTTTACGTTGGGATTAACACTGATTGCGATATCATATGTTGCATCATTATTGTTTCTACCATTTGATATTCAAGCAATACCTGTTTCCATATTAGGGTTTGTATATCTTGGGTTTTATCTTTTCTTAACTTCTACGGTTAAAGGCAACATATCTTATATTTTTAAGATCATGTTATTTGCAAATATTTTATTATCTTTACAAGTTGGTTTTTATGTTTATCAGGGATATATGAATAACCCTGAATTAGGATTTGTCGATCGTATTTTTATCGGATGGGGAAGAAACCTTGGATGGGCAAACGTTAATGATATGTGTTTTTATATCGCATTAACATTCCCTTCATACATCTACTTTATCTATAAAAAGCCATATCGCAATATGTATTTGTGGCTAGTGATGGTCATTCCACTACTCATGGTTATACTAACCAAGTCAAGAGGTGGCATGATTGGATTTGTAGTAAGCTTCTTGGGTGTGTTGGCATTTAATACGGTTAAAGGACACCGAGTACAGTTTATTCAAATGATTGTTTTCTTGTCTATTATTGGCATTATATTTTTTACCAATCAAGATGCACTGATCAAATGGTGGGAAATATTCCTAGATTCACTAGGTGATGATATCAACGATTTTTCTACAGGTCGTATCGCCATTTATCAACAAGGCTTAGAGGTCTTTAAAGCACATCCACTCTTTGGTGGTGGCTGGTTATCCTTACAACAGTTAAATCCCGGCTCAAGGCTATTTATGTACCATTCTACACCAATTCAGTCTTTGGCTACAATGGGGTTATTTGGATTAGCAGCATTATTCATACATTACGCTCAAGTAGTACTATTCTTCTTTAAAAACATTACGCTTGAAAAATCTTTATTTATCATTGGTTATTTCGCTAGTCAAGTTCATGGGTTAATCGATAATGTTCAATATGCTGTACCTTATTCATTGATTATGGTGATCTTCTTTGCAATATGGGAAAACAGCGAAAAACAAACAGATTTTAATATCGTACATTTAAGATATGAACTGATATAGTAGCATTGATTAGAAAACAGAAAAATATACGCATCTTTAGATGCGTTTTTTATTTCGAAAACTGTGTTCAAGATAAATACTGATATGGCTTAAAAATATCAATAGGCCAATCTCTTTGATGAATATCACTTGATTTGATTGAAACATGGTTTGATATGACATATTTTAATGCCGCATTTAAGTGCTTGTCATACTCCAATTGATACTTTAAATACTTCATGAACCTAAACCACATCAAGTAACCCTCTAAATGTTTCGTAGATACGCCTCTAAATCTTCTAAACCAGGTTTTTAATTCACTATGATAATTATTAATAACTCCTAAACTGTATTCATCTTTGGTGTGTTCACCAGAAGGAATTTGTGTAACTGAACATTCTAATTGATGAGCAATATCAAAATAAGATGATTTACTATCTGATGTGATATGACTACCCGCTTTAACCTTACCTTTAATGGCATCGAAGATATCATCTTTCCACGGATTTCCTTGACCAACGACCTTCGTTAAAACCTGATCATTTTCATCAAGTGCGATAAGAACACAAACATGTTCATTAGAAACACCACGTAAAACGGCGGGTTCACCTTTCTTCTTAGCAGATCTTGGCATTTGTTTACCTTTCCAAGGACCCTTCATGTTAAGAAGAAAATAAGTTTCATCAATCTCTATTTCCCCAGACAGTTTGACAACTTCCTGATAGTCTTTCATCGCTTCGATGACTTTATGACGCCACGCAAAGGCAGTAGTCGTTGAAATCCCAACTTCAGATGCACTCTTTCTTAAAGATAGACCATAGAGCATACATTTGATAAACATCAACCACTGTTCATATGACTTCTTGGAGTAACGAACGATGGAATGATGGGTATCTGAAATAGATCTACTGGTTTGAGGATTGAGATACTTTTGACGACCAGTAGGTGTCTTACCGTTTCTAACATATCCGTTAGGAACTCGACGCTCTCTAAAGATGATTTTATGAAGAGCATTCGCAGCATCATTGATTATCTTTTGATTCAGCTGCATTTTCTTAAGCAGTTCATTATAATCATCAGCACATAAAGTTTGAATGATTGGGTACAATGTTTCTGGTGTTATAGCTTGATTCATGTTTGGTAGACTCCTTAAATGATAAATGTCCTTAAGCAACCAGCTTGAATAGGAACTTTCTTATCGCCAAACAAGAAATAGTGTCCAAGCTGGTTGATTAAAGACATCAACTTAAAAGGTATTCTATTCACTATTCTTGTTTGGCATAATCATTTTACCAAACGTAAGGTTATTATTCAATTATGAGTTATACAAAATCAGTATTTATCTTGAACACAGTTATTTCGAAAATAATTTTATACATTTTTTAAAAAAAGTATTGATTAAAAATGATGAATAAGATACAATATTATCGAAAAACAATAATTCAGGGGGACATCCAATGAAAAGACCATGGATCTTAATCATACTCGGTATACTCGTTATATTAACACTTATGCTGACATACAATAACAATGATGAAAATTTTCTACCTATCTATGAAGATACTGAAATTTATAGTGAAGCATTGATTAAAACAGGTGCAAATGAAAGTGATTATACACCCTATCAAACATGGGTTATATACAATCAAGAAGATTTAAGTTATGTAAAAAAATTTCATGAAGAAGCATATACAGGTCTAAGCAGTAATCCAGTAGTCTTTATGCGTGACTGGGGTGAAGCTTCAAAAGTTGATTGGGATCAATCATTAGATCTAGAAACTGACATCTCTTTGTTTGAATCTGATCAACAGTATTTGATTATACTTACATTTGAAATACCCTATGTTTATACGACTTCACAAAATCAAATCGGGTATATCGATATTAGACACTCTAATAACTTTTATATATCATCAAGTCTTCATATATCTTATGTTGACGATAATAAAGAATATATCTTATCTGCGACTTCACTCTTTCCAAATAATCATCTTGAAATGATTCCTATTTATCAGAATACTACACCAATTAATCAAATCATAAAACCATCGTTAATATATACATATATCTTTAATGTTCATCCGACAAGTGACAATGATCTTGGAATAGATATGTACTTAGGTATGGATATTGATATATATATGCCAAAACCAAATACAAACAATGCTGTTCAAATTGGTTTTAATGAGTTTAAAGAAGCAAATCATATCTTCTTGGTTACAAGAAAATCTGTTCAATATAGAAAGGAAATAAGCCAATGACTCTATTTTTCATCATATCAGCTTTAGTATTTGGATTTGGGATATTCATTATCTATTTAGCATACATCATTAATAAAGAAAACAAAGATATATTAAAACTACTTACAATTTTTGTGAAATTTGGTCTATTATTATATATCCTTGTATCCATGATTATTACAGGATTTGCAATCTTTTCTTTAACAAGTGAGTTACTCATCACTGCGATGATTATTAAGCAAATCATTACAACGATTTATTATATCTTCATATATCAACTATCATCAAAATTATTATATAATCTTAAAGTTAATCATATTTTCACTTTAGATAACAGTAGCATTATTAAACGTATTGCCTTAATGTTCTTATATTTATCCATCACAGAAATTGTTGTCGGGTTATTCTTTGCGATTATAACGTTCTCATCAACTAGAAGTTTCAATGTTTCGACAAATAATACGATTTTTGTATATGTTATTATTGCTCTAGTTCTTGAAGTGATATCACTACTTCTTAAAAAAGCAACCCATATTTATGAGGAAAACCAATTAACCATATGATAAAGATAAATCTGTCAGAACTTTTAAAAGATAGACAAATGTCATCTAAAGAATTGACACAAATTATTGATATCACAGAAGCAAATTTGTCAATATTAAGAAGTGGAAAAGCGAAAGCTATTCGCTTTTCTACATTAGATAGTATCTGTAAGGCGCTTCATTGTCAGCCCGGAGATATTCTTGAATACATTGAAGGGGATTTAGAAGAGGGTGATTTAGATGATTAGTAATATCCAAAGCAGTGTCATCATTTTACTGTTTGTCTTAAGTTTAGTCACATTAATAAAATTTTGGAAGCATAAAAATTATAGATATAGTGTCATTGGTGGATATGTGCTGATTCTCGTTTTCTTTATAATTTATATATTTAGTTTTTCAAATGATCAAAGTGTACCAGCACAAATAGTCACTGATAAAAGATTATCTCTTCTGCTAGAAGAAACGGCTGATCGTAACTATCTATCAAATCATAATGAAGAAGCTTTATACATAGATTTTTATGACAACAATCCAAAAATACTTAAAGCATGGCATCCGATTTATTTGGATGAAATCGATAACTATTATATTGTCATATTTAGTAAGAATAAGGATAAAAGCATATCTTATTTGAGATTTAGACAAGGTGATTTTGAAAGATTTGATGACATCGATAGATTAGTTGTGATCAATAAAGATACTGGATTCATCTTTCATACTACGCATTATGATCTTATCGGACATGAGATTGATCTAACGAGTTTTCAAGAAGGCAATAACATCGTAACATTTAATGTGTTTTTACCATATGAAGAAAAAATATCTTATATAAGATATATCAGTTACACAGACGACTACTCAGTAATGGAAAGTCATGAGAATTTTCATTCTGAACCTATGGGTGGTAATTGGATTGGCATGGTTGGTCATACACATACACTCGGTGATCCCTCTTGGGTTGAAGATTTCATTTTATATGAGGATTTGTATTATTACGAAGATAGTTATGGGGAAGCTTATTATGGATATTTAGAATATCAAGGCGGCTGGGTTCAGTTTAGAAAAAGTTATCATTTTACAGATGAAACCTATGTGAAAGAAGGCTATTTAAAGTTCACTAGTGATGGCTTATATTATGTAGATAATGATTTAAACCTCGTCAAAATTAGAGGACCTTATAAAACAACGATTACTTCTAACATCGATATTAACGATTGGGAATCATATATCAATTAAAGATTTTCACTCATAAAATAAAAGCGGAACTCCCTTAGGAATTCCGCTATTTTTATGCTACAAATGCGTAAATTAAGCCAGTAGCAAGTAACAATAAATCAACAATTAATATAATGTGTTTTCTCTTCATGTCTTTAAATCCTTTTCTAACTATTTTGTATTTACTCGTGAGGTTTTAAAATGGTGATCCAATTACTTGGATCAGGAATATCGCCAACTTGAATACCTGTGATAATCTCTAAGAGTTGTTTTGTTACAGGACCCATGTCTTTATGGCATTTAAACTGATGCACATGACCAAGATGCTCAATCGATCCGATAGGTGTTACGATTGCTGCTGTGCCACAAGCACCAGCTTCATCAATATGATCAAGTTTTTCAATAAATATATCTGTTTCTTCAACGTCCAGATTTAACATATGTCTTGCAATATATCTTAATGAACGATTGGTTATACTATTTAAAATCGAAGGTGATTTAGGCGTAATATAGGCCTTTTGTTTGGTAATCGCAAAGAAATTGGCTGCGCCAACTTCTTCAATTTTAGTATGTGTTTTTGGATCTAAAAAGATAGTATCTGCAAATCCCTTTTTTCTAGCTTCTACTTGTGCATAAAGACTAGCTGCATAATTACCACCAACTTTGACATCTCCAGTCCCGTGTGGTGCTGCTCGATCAATTTCAGAGGTAATCATGTTCACAGGTTTCATCGGTCCTTCAAAATATTTTTCAACTGGTGATACAATCACACTAAATATATATTCTGGCGCTGGACGAAGTCCTAAATTATTTCCTACACCAATCATAAATGGTCTTATGTATAAAGTTGCACCTGTACCATAAGGTGGTACATACTCATGGTTTGCTAAAACAGTCATTTTAACAGCTTCAACAAATATATCTAAAGGTACTTTAGGCATCATCATGCGTTCGCATGATTCCTGAAACCTTTTTGCATTATCCATGACTCTAAATAAGTTGATGTCACCATCTTTTCTTCTGTATGCTTTCAATCCTTCAAATGCTTGTTGACCATAATGAAGTGATGTCGATGTTGCAGCTATTGTAAATGTGTCTTCTTCTCTTAAAATCCCTTCAGTCCAATTACCATCCTTGAAATAGGATATGTAGTTGTATGGTGTTTTAACATAAGTAAATCCTTTTGCCTTATTTTCCATAATCTCCTCCGGTTATTTTCTTATATTTTTTGCGATTCTTCAGACTTAATCGATCTCGGATTAAATACTTGTTTAAAAAATAATTTTGTATCTTCTTTATCGTAAATGAAACAGAAAATCAGTGCAATCATGCCACCATAAACAATGGTTGGTAAGATTAACCAAATCACTGGCATTAAAAATGTGAACTCATAAACTGGGTGTGTTAGGACAAAGAAACTTGGTATTAATGCACCTACCATCATGCCTATACCAGTAAACTCTTCTTTAGTGCCAAAGATAAATGAAGGGTTTCTTTTATTTGGATCAAATAAATGCTCTTTTGGTACCCATCCTAAAGCAGTAATGATAAGCTCATTGATAAAGATAACTAAGAAGATGAGTAATAGCATAAACGGTGCTCGGTAAGCTCTTCTAATGGATATTTCATGCATCTTGTAATGCATCATTAAAAATGGGATTAAAAATAGCAGGTAATGTGCAAAATAAAACCTAATGTTCTCAAGTAAAAATGCTGGTCTTACACCAATTGAGATGGTTCCATTAAAGATAGAACTCATCGCATCGACAGGTGCTATAAATGTAATCACACCAGATGCCATCCCAACCATGACCATATAATCTTTAATGGTTTTGTTTTTAACAAAATATAATAATGGGAATAACAAAACACTCGTTGCACAAATATTTTCAAATGTCACTTTAGTCCAGACATGATCCACTAATGTATATGGATAGATCATCACTTTTAGAAAGTGGATGACAAAATTTAACATAATAAGACCAAAAATAAAACGACTTCTAAATCTATTTGTTTTATTTTTTAGAAATTTAACTGATAGTATGGTCACCCCAACTGCAAGTGCTATATATAAAAAATAATAGAAATTAAATAAACCAACTTGTCCCATAACTTTTCGCCCCATTTCATAATTCGATTATACCATAATCTATTTTAAATATAAATATTTAAAAACAACCACAAACGTGGTTGTTTATAACTGAATACGATTGAATAATAAGTCTAATGCATCCTGATCATAATACTTTTTGAGATAGGTTTTCGCTTCTAATAAATTAGGCGGTCTTTTATCCATATTATGCGTATCAGTTGCTATGATATCTATTAAATTAAGCTTAATAAGTTTTTTTACAGTCTTTTTATTTGCTAGTTTATCAATATTTAGAATTGCTGATGCGTTGACTTGGATTAAAGCTCCTGAAAGCTTTATTTTTTCAATATCTTCTATGGTTAAATAGTTGTATCTTTCGATATGGGCAACAATCACCTGATATCCCATCGCCATGACATCATAACATACATCTTCAATCGGAGATTCAGCTTTTGTTGAAAACTCGATTAAAACATATTTATGTGCTCCAAACTGATATTTGCTAAAATCAGTTTCAATATGTGAATGATACATGATTTCAGCACCTAGATGCAAGTTCACTGCTAAGCCTAGATTTGAAACTTCTGCTTTTAACATTTCAAACTGTGCTTTTCTCTTTGCTGTATTTGCTTTTGTTACTCTTGATTGAACATGCGGTGTTAAAACAATATCAGTAACACCTTGTTCGATTTCTTTTTCAATCATTTGAATGGATGTTTCTAAATCTTTAGAACCATCATCCACATTAGGTAAGATATGTGTGTGAATATCGATCATTACTCATCATCTTCTTCTGAATAATTATAATACGAATAATCTTTATTATAACCATATCCAGATTTCATATCAAATTGTGTTAAAACCATACCCAATATCGGTGTACCATGATCCTTTAAACTAGATATTGCTTCTTTGACAAGTGCTTTTTTCGCTTTGTTTTGAGCAACAATATAAATGATACCATCAGCTAAATTAGCAATATAAAGTGCATCTGATACAGAAATCACTGGTGGTGTATCAAGTAATACGTAATCATATGTTTCTCTTAATTGAGCAATTAAGTCTTTTAATTTCTTTGCTTCTAAAACATTAACTACAGCACTTGTTTTTTCACCTGCAGTGATAAAGTCAATACCAATTTCATCTGAATGATTAATTGCTTTATCTAGAGGGATTTTACCAGCTAGATAATCAGTTAAGCCATTCTTATTTGGTACATTAAACACTCTATTCATCTTAGGTTTTCTTAAGTCTAAATCAAGTAAAATAACCTTCTTACCTTTTTGACCTATCAAATAAGATAAATTAGATACGAATGTTGATTTACCTTCTGAAGGAAGTGTTGATGTAAACTGAATCACTTTATAATCACCATCAACATTAGAATATTCAATATTGATAATCACTTTTTGAAATGATTCAGTAACAAATGATAGAGGATCTTGTTTGGTGACTAAATAATCATATTTTGAAACGCGTTCACCATTAATTAAACGCTCTAATGAGAAATTCTTCTTTTTTGCCATCTTAGAAATCCTCCTTTACTTCAAACTCAGGAATTACACCTAAAACTTGAATCTTAAAGGCTGCTTCAAGTTGTTCTTTTGATTTATATGAATTATTCATAAGTTCTTTTATAAACACAAATCCTAATCCAGTAATACCACCTAAGATAATACCGATAACGACATAAAGTGGTTTATTTGGTGCTTCATAGACACCAACATCAGCAAAGGATGTACGTGTCACTTTATTTTTAAGTGTAGAAAATGCATCATTTCCGTTTGCTACTTGAATAGCATTATTGATGACCTCATCGACGATTTGTCTTGCGAGTTCTGGATCTTCATCCACAAACTTTATGTTAATAAAGAAACTTGTATTGGACGAAGTGATCGTTAGATTACTTCTAATTTGTTTTGGTGTATAACTTAAATCCAAATCTCTAACCACTTCATCTAAAACAACATCTTTACTCATAAACTCAGTAATAGTTGCAAGCAACTTTTGTGCTGTATTGTAATCATATGATCCATCAACAGTTTGATCTGTTTGAACTTGAACCATCACATCTGCATTGGATGCATACGTCTCATCTACGATTAAAAATGCATATCCTGCAGCAATCATCGCAAATAGAGTTGTGAATGTCAAGATGAGGACGATATGTTTCCTTACGATTAAATATAAGTCTAACAAACTAATTTCATTCTCTTGCATATCCATATTTTGCTCATTCATCTTCTAATCCTCCCTTGGACATTTGTTTAAATAGATTATAGCACATTTTCATCACCATAAACAACATATATTATTTTTTAAATAATAGGATTACTTCATCGATATCCTTTTTGACTTGTTCAAGTGAAGAAATCCAGAAATCTTTAGATGTCACATCGATATCCATAGTTTTCGCAACTTCTTCTACTGATGTTTTCGTTGTAAGTTCAAGTAAGTGATCATAATGTAGTAAGAATTTATCTGGATCTTTTAAATAAGTTGCATATAACCCTTTACCAAATAGAAGACCAAATGCATAAGGAAAGTTATAAAAACTTAAACCAGCACTATAATAATGGCCTTTATTAAGCCACATGTAAGGATGTAAGACCTCGTGATCAAGTCCATCGGTATATGCTTCTTTTTGAGCTTCAAGCATCCACTCTTTCATTTGTTTCTTATTGATTGGACCCGTTGAATTTTCAAACAGTTTAGACTCAAACATATATCTAGACAATATATCTATAATGACTTGAGTATCTCCTTGAAGAGAATTTTCTAGAACTGATAATTTTTCTTCATCTTTAGTCAGTGATTTTAATAAATAATTATTAACAATCGTTTCACAGAAAATAGAAGCAGTCTCAGCAAGTGGCATTGGATATGACCAATGTAGAGGATCATTATTAGCAATAATTTCTCCATGATATCCATGACCAAGTTCATGAGCCAATGTCAACACATCAGATAACGATCCTGTGAAGTTAGATAGGATTCTAGATTGTTTAATTTGTGGTTGATTAGAACAGAAAGCTCCACCTCTTTTACCTTTTTTAGGAAATGGATCAATCCAGTTATGGTCAAATGCTTTTGTAGCAAAATCACCTAAATGTTTAGAGTATCCATAAAAAGCATCTTTAATGATTTTTTGTGCTTCGTCGTATGTATAAGTTTTTGCAAGTTTTCCAACTGGCGCAAACAAATCATAAAAAGGTAGTGCACCTTTATGCCCTAGATAATGTGCTTTTTCTTTTAAGTAAGCCGCAAAATGAGGACGATATTCCAGCATAGCTTCAATCATCGCATCCAATGTTTCTTTTGTCATATTAGATTGCGATAAAGTTTTAGATAGTGCTGATTCATAACCTCGAAGTTCATTCATTGTAGTGACTTCACGTTTGATATTTGATAAAGCAAAAGCTACTTGATCTTCAATTTTTTCGTATGCTTTAAGTTCAGCATGATATGCTTTTTCTCTTACGTCTTTATCATTTTCGTAAGCCATATTTCTAATTTCACTTAATGTGATTTCTTTACCTTCATAATCTACTGGAAGGTTAGCAGTCGTGATTGAGTGAAGTTGAGACCATCCTGATGAAGCAAACTCTCTCATCTTTGAATATAAAACCTCTTCTTTCTCAGATAAAAGATGAGTAGCATCTTCTTGATCTTTTTTAAGTAGATATAAATATTTTCTAATAAGACTAGAGTGTTCTTTTACCTTGTCAAGATCGACAGATGCTAGGTATCTTTGAAAAATGACTTGTTCTGCAGTTACTTTTCTAAAGATTTGTTGGAGTTTCGCCATATATCTAGGTGCAACCTCATGATTCACATCAGTAGCCATCGTGAGTGAAGCAAATGCTCCCAAAGATCTTGATGTTTTTACAATTTCTTCTTCTCTTTTAATATAACCCTCGATATATTGCATATCGTTTTCTTGTTTTTGATATAGAATGTAATTTTTTAGGTCATCCATTTTTTCTTCAAGTTTTTTTAGATCACGCTCATAAGCATCATCAAAACCATGATATAGATCATTTAAATCCCAATTTTTCATTTTAATCCTCCTAAACGATTATCTTATTTAAATTATATCACTAATGTGATATTAAAAAAAGGCGAAATATCGCCTTTTAGATGATTGGTAAGTACTTTTCAAGTTCAAATGCTGTCACTCTAACTTTATACTCATCCCATTCTCTTGATTTTGCTTCAATCAATTTAGTAAAAAGAAAATCTCCAACTGTTTCTCGCATGAGTGAAGAACTACTAAAGTTTTCAACAGCTTCTTTTAATGATTCGGGTAAATTTTTGATGCCCAAACGTTTACGTTCTGAGTCACTCATCTTAAATAAGTTTTTCTTAAGTGGGCTTAATGGAGTCATCTCATTTTTCAATCCCTCTAACCCTGAAGCCAATAATCCTGACATTGCTAAATATGGGTTAGCTGATGGATCAACTGATCTCACTTCAATTCTTGTCGCGTTACCTCCTGCAGCTGGAATTCTAACCATTGTTGAACGATTCGCATCACTCCATGAGATGTAGCATGGCGCTTCATATCCTGGAACTAAACGTTTATATGAGTTAATTGTAGGATTTGTAAGCAATGCAAATTCTTGAGCATATTTCATCACACCAGCAATGAATCTAAGTGCGGTTTCTGATAGTTGGTTTTCTGTTGTTGGATCATAAAATAAATTCTTACCATCTGTTGATAATGAACAGTTTGTATGCATCCCTGAGCCATTAATGCCTTGAATAGGTTTTGGCATGAATGTTGCATGATACCCGTGGCGTCTCGCAACATTTTTGACAACAATCTTAAATGTTTGAATATTATCACATGCTTCAAGTGCATTATCAAAATGGAAATTAATTTCATGTTGGCCAAATGCCACTTCATGGTGCGATACTTCCATATCAAAACCCATTTTTTCAAGCTCTAAAACGATATCACGTCTGACATCTTCTGATCCATCAATTGGAGCTAAATCAAAATAGCCACCTAAATCAGAAAATTCCATCGTTGGTTTTCCGTGCTCATCAAGTTTAAATAAGAAAAACTCAGGTTCAACACCGACATTAAACTTCTCAATACCTAGCTCTTTCATTTTTTCTAAGTTCTTTCTTAAAATGTATCTTGGATCTCCTTCAAAAGGTACATGATCTGTAGTATAAACATCACAAATCAATCTTGCTACTTTTCCTTCTGGAAGGCTTTCCCACTCAAGAATTAACCAAGTCGATAAATCTGGATATAAATACATATCTGCTTCATCGATACGCACAAAACCTTGAATAGATGACCCATCAAACATAATTTCGTTTGATAATGCACGTTCAAGGTTGGTTGCAGGTATTTCTACATTCTTTACAGTCCCTAACATATCTGTAAATTGTAGTCTTACATACTTAACGTTGTTTTCTTTGGCTTCTCTTAAGATATCTAATCTTGTATATTCTTTCATAAATTTACACTTTATCCCCTTTTTTTGATTAAATTGTATGTCAAAAGAGATAAAATGTCAATCTAAATGTAAATTATTGTCATTTCTTTACATTAATATGCTTAGAATGTACCATAAGTTACATATTTTATAAATTGATTGTAATAAATACATCCTAGATATGGATCATCGTCGTTTGCAATATTCAATTGACGTTCATCAAGCATATCAATCGATGAAATATGTCCATCAGTATAACTCAAAATAATATCTTTAATTTCTTCTAGTCTTTGAATTAGACCACCAAAACGATAAGATTGAACTTCAAATCCATACATCTTATTTTCTAAGTACCATTGTTTTCTAAAAACAAACAGTAGTTTCTTAATATCTTTAACGATTTTTACAATTTTGTGTTCGGCTAGCTCTTTTAAAACATTCACATCTTTTTGATGATAAGCTTCATAAATTTTCAAGCTCAATAATGCTTTATCCTCTAGAATATGAGTAAGTCTATAAATGGTATCAAAGATATACTGGTAACTTGACTCAATTTTGGTATATGGTTTAAGTTTATCTTTAATCTTTTGATAAGTTTTCTCATAAGATTTATGCATATATATATTTGGATCACCTAAAAGTGCATCTTCAAATAATAAGTATTTAGAAGGGTTTACGGTTTTAATCTCTTTTGCTGGATAGATTTGATTAGGTAAATCCAAATCTAACCATGCTTGTTTAGGATAACCTGTCAAATTTAATAAGAAATGATCCATATTTTCTAGTTCATCACCATAAAAACGATCTGCAATAAAATAAAGACTTGGCAAAATAGAAAACATTGATGCTTCTGCGCCGTTATCACCCCATGATGTAACTACAAAGTGATTGACGTTCGCTCGTTTACATGCAGATATGGCTGGAATAGAACTTCTTCTTGAAAAACCGTTAAATGGCACAAAACCTACCCATTTCCAAGCACCACCAGCAAACCCATAGTTCGAGGTTAATGTTTTTAATGAATCAAATTTATCATCATAATCTTTTTGATCTACGTGATAATAATCCCAATAGACAAGTTCAACATCACTTGGTATCATATCTTTGATGTCATCAAATGATGTGACACCTTTAGCAAAATATTGTCCACCTCTTAAATGAAAAAACATATCTGCCCACATGGATGGTTTGATGTCATGTTTCTTGCAGATATCTAACACCTTATTTAAGTGCTTAATCATGATATCCATACGGTTTTGATATCCATGTTTCGATAAGTATTTACCTAAACCTAACATCCAAGCTTCATCCATACCAATATTAATGATGTGTGTTTCAAATAAATCTTTAACTGTCACTAACATTTTTTCAACAAGTTCATAAGTTTTTGGTTCATCTACGAGCATAATATCGTTAATATCTAAGATTTGATTGTACTCCTTATGCTTAAAGATTGCATTTAAGTGTGCGAGTGTTTGAATATATGGGATAACCTTGATATCAAACAGTTTAGAAAAAGCGATTAAATCCTTGATTTCGGCTTTTGTGTAACGTCCGCGCATATAGCCAAACTTAGGTTCACTCTCGATTTCAAATAAATCTTCTAAATATAAACCAATATAGGTATATCCCATTAAAGATAAATTAACGATTTGTCTTTTGAGTGTTTCAATGGTTGGTACTGCATTTCTAGCACAGTCAATCATATACCCAAGTTCATTTAATTGTCGAGTTCTTTTGATATGATAATCATTTTCATCTAAATGACTAAAGATATAACCGATTGCTGCAAAGATATCTCTTTTTTTGTGGTAAAAAACCTGGTAGTCTTTGTTGTTTTTAATGATTTGATAATCTTGATCATTTGATTGTTCAAACTGAATAGAATCAACTTGATTAAAGTCAAATTGACTATAGTTTTTAATCATTTCTAATTGTTTTTTAATGTCTAGTTCTTTAATTTGCATAATGTTCTCCCTTCAATGAAAAACATGGCTTATTTCTAAACCATGCGTGTATATATTTTTTTGCTGTTATCAATAGGTACTGCACCTGAAGCTTTTTCATAAAACACCCAGTTCTTTGGTTCAACGCCACCGATGATTGCATAACCATAACCATCATGTTTCATTGACACTAAGCACTTTAAGAGTAATGCTTTTCCAATGCCTTGCCCACGATAGGTTTGATCTACACCTGTTGGCCCAAAATATGCTTTAGCAGTTGAGTCATAACAAGCAAATCCAATGATTTTACCTTCATCAACTGCAATATAGCATGTTGGATGGTTTTGGTATAGTCCAGCTTTCGCCTCTGATACCCATCCTGCTGAGAAGTTCTCTTCAATAAACTTTAAAACTTTATCACTGTTTGGTGATAATACTCTTTTGATCTCATATTTGCACTCTACATCTTTAATGATCGGTTGATATAAATCAACTAACATATCTTTAGAATCGCTTGCCATTTTAATAATCTCCCTATTTTCATATTTATACCTTGATTATATCATATAAAAAATGGCTTAAATCATCTTTAAGCCATTCTTACAATTATTGAAATTTATTTACATTATTTATCAGCTTTTGGTTTTGGTTTAATCAAGTTATGATAGTAATCTGCTTTATTGATTTGTTGGTTTCTTGCAATCGATAGTGATCCTTTAGGAACATCAGTAGTCACTGTTGAACCAGCAGCAATAAAAACTTCATCTTCGATGGTAAGAGGTGCAACCATATTGACATTACAACCAATAAAGACATCATCACCAATCTTAGTCTTATGCTTATTTACGCCATCATAGTTAACCGTAATTGATCCACAACCAAAGTTTACATTCGATCCAACTTCTGCATCACCAATATAAGATAGGTGTGCAGCTTTTGTATTTGTGCCTGTAGAGGATTTTTTAACCTCAACGAAGTTACCAATTCTATTATGCGTACCAATCTCTGCATGATTTCTTAAATGGGCGAATGGACCCACAGTTGTATAAGCTCCGACGATAGAATCATAGACTAATGAATGCTTAATTTCTGCATGCTCATCAATGCGACCATTATGAATTTCCGTGTTTGGTCCAATAACTGCACGTTCTCTTATCACAGAATCACCAGTGATGGTTGTATTTGGATAAATGGTAACACCTGGTTCAATAATGACATTATGACCAATGGTAATGGTATTTGGTGATACCATTTCAACACCATTTAACATATGATTTCTATTGATTTCATCTCTTAAATATCTTTCAGCGATACTTACAGAATATAAATCATTTACACCCATCATTTGATATGCGTCACGCACAACAAATGATCCGATTTTGTAATCATGCCTCATGAGTGCAACGATATCAGTTAAATAATACTCACCTTTACGTTCATTTTTCTTAATCGTTCTTAATACTTTAAATAAAGCCTTATTATTAACGACATAAACACCAGAATTGACTTCTTGGATTTTCTTTTGTTCACCAGTACAATCTTTATCCTCAACGATTGCAGCAATCGCACCATACTGATCTCTAACGATACGACCGTATGATTTTGGATTATCAAAAACCATGGAAACCACAGTTAAATCATTACCCATTTCCTCATGTGCTTTTAAAATCTTATCTGTTAATTTGATTTCCATTAAAGGCATATCACCAGGCAAGATAAAAGTGACACCTTCTTTATCTTCTAAAATCGGCGCTGCAGATAAAGCTGCATGGCCTGTGCCTAATTGTTCTGTTTGTTCAGCATAATGAACACGATCCTTTAAGATGTCCATTAAGACTTCTTTTTGGTGTCCCACAACAACAACTGTCTCTTCAATCTTTGTTTTTTCCAATTTTTCAACGATATATTCAATCATTGGTTTTTTCAAAATTGGATACGCACATTTTGGCATTTCTGTTTTCATTCTTGTGCCTTTGCCGGCTGCAAGCACAAGTCCATAAGTTTTAGGCATAGTTTTCATCTCCCCAGTTTTTTATTTTTGATACGATGCTTAAAATAGTATGTTTCATGATATGTTCATTTTGATGTGATACAGTCACTCTAATCAAATTTTCAGTGCCTGATGGTCTAACTAAAAGTAGACTATCTTCACCTAATGAGTGTTTCACATCTTCTAAAAAGCGTTTCATTTCGTCAGTTTTTAAAATCGATTTATCAACATCTTTAATATTAATGAGTTGATAAGGAAATAATGTAATATCTGCAGTTAACTCAGCAATAGATTTATCTTCTTCTGCGATAATTGCTAAGAGATACATCGCAACTAATAAGCCGTCACCAGTGTGTAATAAGTTTCTCATAATGATATGTCCACTATTTTCACCACCAATGATGTAATCATTTGAGGTGAGTTCCAGTGATACATATTTATCACCAACATCGGTTAAAGAATAATCAATTCCATTTAATTTAAGTGCTTTAAGTATACCAGGATTACTCATTTTTGTTAAGACAACATGATTTTTAGCAAGCAATCCTTTTTTCTTTAAGTAATTAGAAATGATATAGATGATTTCGTCGCCATCATAAACGCGATCTTTATCACAAATAAGGAGTCGATCTCCATCACCATCAAAACTAAAGCCTAAATCAAGTTCATTTTCCCTAACATAACTTTGAATCAGTTCCATATGCGTTGATCCACAACCCTTATTGATATTTAGGCCATCAGGTACATTACCAATTTGCACACTATTTGGTGCAACTTTAGATATAAGTTCATGAGCGATTTGATAGTTTGCGCCATTCGCACTATCGTATGCAAGTTTAATATCTGTTTGTTTTAACTCAAATTGATCATAAACTTCTAAATAGGTTTCTTTAAAATCAATTGCATATTCGAATGTCCCAAAGGTTTCAATGGTTCCTTTAGGTTCATCAATAAACTTTTCTAAGACTTTTTCTTCGTCATCTGTAGTCTTAAAGCCTTTATTAAAAACTTTAATACCGTTATCTGTATATGGGTTATGTGACGCAGTCACCATCACTCCTATGATTTCTTTTCTTTTTGAATAATATGCCACCATCGGTGTTGAACACACACCAGCAAATCTCACATGGCAACCTTCAGACAATGCACCAGCTGCAATCATATAAGCTAACATTGGTGATGATAATCTTGTATCATACCCAATAATCACTTCTTTTGATTCAATTGCATGTGATAATCCTTGTCCAATTTTGTAAGCTAGGTTTGCATCCAATTTCTCAAATGCAACGCCTCTAACGCCATCTGTTCCAAAATATTTTCCCATCTAACTCCTCCTTATTCTACCGTAACACTTTTTGCAAGATTTCTTGGTTTATCAATATCAAGACCACGTTCTAAAGCTGCATAGTATGCAAAAAGTTGTGTCGGTACAACCATCGCCATAGGTGTTAACAATGGATGTACATCTTTTAAGATAATGTCATCATCTTTATGTGATGTTGATTTCAATGAAATTTTAATGGTTGATGCACCACGTGCAATCACTTCATTTAAGTTCGATCTTGTGTTACTTGATATTTCTTTATTTGAGATTAAAGCAATCACAGGTGTTCCATCTTCAATTAAAGCAATCGTTCCATGCTTTAACTCACCTGCAGCAAACCCTTCTGTTTGAATGTATGATATTTCTTTTAACTTTAAAGCAGCCTCTAAGGCAGTATAGTAATCGATCGTTCTACCGATATAAAAACAATTTCTTTTAATGATAATCTTATGAACCAAAGATGATACATCTTGAGTTGATAAGAAGTCTTCAATGGATAATGCAACTTCAGTTAATGCTTTCTTTAAATCAAAGGTTTGTTCAGATAAAGCATAGGCTAAAACTGCTAATACACCGATTTGTGCAACATAAGCTTTTGTCGATGCTACTGCAATTTCAGGACCTGCAAAAAGTTCTAAGTAATAATTAGATTCTCTTGCGAGTGTTGATGTTTTCACATTTGTTACAGTTAAAGTTTTATAGTTCATCTTTTTAGTCTTCATGAGACATGCTCTAAGATCAGCTGTCTCCCCTGACTGTGAAATCATTAAAAAGAATGGTTTTTCAGTTAAAAGTGGTGTATGATATGCAAATTCTGATGCAATATGTACTTCAACTGGGATTTCTACAAGTTCTTCTAAAATATATTTTCCAACATAACCTGCATGCATGGATGTTCCAGCAGCAAGTATATAAATCCGATCAGATGCTTTGATATCTTTTAAGACTTGCTTAGCAATCTTAATCTCTCCATCTTCAAAGTAATTTTGTACAATTCTTCTAACGACTGATGGTTGTTCATAAATCTCTTTCAACATATAATGCTGATATTCTCCAATATCGGCATCAGCTTCGTCTAAGTCAATGTCTAAAAATGAAGTCGGTAATGGTTCATGATTTAAATTATACATGGTTACTCGATCAGCTTCACACACAACAAACGTATGATCCGCTAATGCAATATACTGATCACTATACCCCACTAGAGCCATCAAATCAGATGCAATCGTTACACCATCTTCGGATTGTCCTAAAACTAGTGGTGACTTGTTTTTAGCTGCATAAATCGTATGTGGTGATTCTGTATCAATGACTAAAAGTGCGTAAGATCCTTCTAAAAGTTTAAGTGTTGTTAAAATCGCATTTTCAACACTTAAAGTTTCACTAAATGATTCGATGAGTTGTGCAATCACTTCAGTATCTGTTTCAGAGTAAAAAAGTGCGTTTGCTAAATATTGTGACTTGAGTTCCTCATGATTTTCAATCACACCATTATGAACAATGATAAATCTTTTTGATTGTGAATAATGGGGATGTGCATTTTCTTTTGTAACTTTCCCATGTGTTGCCCATCTTGTGTGGCCAATACCTATGTTTGAAATCAATGTATCTTTTGTCAGTTCTTTTAATTTTGAGACGCGTCCAAAATCTTTATAAATATCAAATGCTCTAAACTTTGAATTAAATAAAGAAATACCTGCGGAGTCATATCCACGGTATTCTAATTTCGTAAGTCCATTTAAGACGACATCTTTTGCGTCATGTTTATGTCCGATAAATCCAACTATGCCACACATATGCGTTTCCCTCCAGCTTCACTTTGTGTTATGTCTATTATACAATAGATTTCTTTCAAATTTGATACATTATGAAAAAAAGATTGTTGATTGAAAAAAAACTTTCACAACAATCTTCATTTTTTTCTATTCAGCTAATGCATCAATGACGTCATCATAACCTAATACGCCACGTAAACGCCCTTTTTGATCAATAACGGGAATATCATGGTTTGATTCTTTGAGTTCCTTTAAGACGTCTTTAATATAGCTATTTCTTAAGACTGGACGATACGTATCGTCTTTGATTAATGCTTTAATGGTCTTATTTCTTGTTTTTTCAACATCTTCTTTTAAAACAACGCCTAAAAGCATGTTGTTATCGTCTGTCACATAAACAGAATCAATTTCCTTCTCATCCATAAAAGTTTTCGCTTCTTCAATCGATGCGGTTGGATGAAGTGCGTTTTTCACTTTTCGCATAATCCCTCTCACTTTTAAGATTCTTGAACGATCGACATCTGCAATAAAATCTCTCACATAATCATTTGCTGGTGTTTTAAAGAAATCATTGAATGTTCCAATTTGTACAACTTCTCCATCTTTCATGAGTGCAATTTTATCACCCATTCTAAATGCTTCATTCATATCGTGAGTAATAAATACGATTGTACGATCTTCGTCTTCATCTTCAAGTGATAATAATTCATTTTGCATATCACGTCTAATTAATGGATCTAACGCACTATAAGGTTCATCCATGAGTAATAAAGCTGGGTTATTGGTTAAAGCTCTTGCAAGCCCTACACGTTGTCTCATCCCACCTGAGAGTTCAGAAGGCATGTAGTGCTCCCAACCTTTAAGTCCTACCTTTTCGGTTGCGATCATCGCTTGTTTAACCATTTCTTCTTTTTCAACACCTTGGATTTCTAATGGATATTGCACGTTTTCTAAAACAGTTCTATGTGAAAAGAGTCCAAAGTGTTGAAACACCATTGAAACATCTTTTCTTCTATAATCTCTTAGTTCTTCTTTAGATAACTTTGTAATATCTTTTCCATTGATAAGGATTTCTCCTCTTGTCGGTTTGTTTAAAAGGTTTAGCGTTCTAATAAATGTTGATTTCCCACTACCAGATAAACCAACAATCACAAATAGTTCATTCTTGTTGATTTCAAAGTTCACATTTTTATTAGCAACTGTTGCGCCTGTTTTCTTTTTAATTTCTGCAGCTGATAGACCTTCATCAATCAGCTTTAAAGCTTTTTCTTTTTGTTTAGGCGTACCAAAAATAACAGATAAGTTCTTAACAGTAATATCTACACTCATTTTTGTTCACCTCTTTTTTCTTCAAGTTTCTTCGCAACACCTTGTAACACTCTATCTAATATGATTGCTAAAAAGACAATTGCAAATCCACCGACAAAGCCACTACCAACATCAATGTTTCTATTCGCTATTAAAACGATTGATCCTAATCCACCTGCACCAATCATCGATGCAATAACAACCATAGCGACAGCCATCATCGTTGTTTGATTTAAACCAGTCGCAATCGTTGATAAAGCTTGTGGTAATTCGATCTTAAATAGTAATTGTTTTGAAGTTGAACCAAAAGATTTACCTGCTTCAATCATTTCCTTATCAACATTTCTAATTCCTAAGAATGTTAATCTAATCAGAGGTGGTACCGCATAAATGATGGTTGCAAACGTCGCTGGTACTCTACCGACTTTAAATAACATCACGGCAGGAATTAAATAAACAAATGAAGGAATGGTTTGCATCATGTCTAATATCGGTTTTAAAATGCTTTCAACACGTTCTGATTTTGCCATCCATATACCAAAAGGTATACCGATTAAAAAACTGATGAATACAGCGATGATGATAATCGTCACAGTTGAGATCATTTCATCCCATACACCAAAGATCCCTATGGATGCTAATAAAGCAGATAATACAATTGCTGTTTTATAATTATATAAGTATTTGGTAAACGCAAATAATAAAACTACAAAAATCCACCAAGGGGTTTGTAAGTTTCCTAAATTAAGATCGATTGCTGGATTTTCTATAACCATGTTATAAAAAAGTAACCATACAAGTAATAATCCAAAAATATAACCCCAAACATACTTCATCTTAAATACTTTCTTTCCTAAAATATAAACAAGTACTGCAACCACCCAAATCCACCAAGGGGTTTGCGTTAGCAAATTACTCATCATATTGATTGATGTTAGAATCACAACTCTAACAAATTCAAACAACCAGCTAAAAGCTTCTTTAATCCAATTAAAGGCTGCATCAATCGCATTAGCCAGTTGATCTCCAAAATTCAAAAACTCTGGAAAATTTAACATAAAATCAATCCTCTCTTTTTCTCATAAAAATAATATGTAGTGCGGTGGCACTACATATTAGTTGTTTTGTTCTTATAGTGAAGCTTCTACTTTGGTAACAATATCTTCTGGAACCCAAGCAGTCCACATATCTTTGTTGTTTGCTAACCACCATACTGCAGTGTCAGCTGCAGATAATTCATTTTCAGCCATATATGCAAGTGCATCAGATGCAACTTGTGCAGATGTTCTAAAGTTTTCTAAAAACTCTGCAATTTCTGGATGTGTTTCTACAAAATTATTAGAAGCAACAACAGTTACATCATTTGTAGGCACCATACCAGCACCTGTATCTTTATCATAATCCGCTTGATCTTTTAATAAAGTCATATCAAATAAACCCATAATCGTTGTAGGTTCCCAGTTATAACCAGCCCAAGGCTCTTCGCTATTATATGCGTCAGTTAATGTCGCATCTAATAATGCAGTTGATTCAAGTGGTCTAAAATCGAAATGTTCTACTAACTCTGGATAGACTTCATCATTGGTAAATTTATTGACTAAAAATGCTGTTACTTGCCAACCTGAAGGTCCACCATAAACAACAGCTTTATCTGTTGCTGGATCCCAGTTTGTTACTTCTGGATCAGGAAATAACTCTTTATGATCAACTAAATCTGTAATATATTCGATATCATATTGATCAGCTAAATATGTTGGTATATAAATACCTTGAAAATTATCATTAAAATTAAGTCCTAATTCTTGATAATTTCCAGTTTCAATATCATTTTCATATGTAGGCATATTGTCAGACCATGTTTCTAAGTTTAAATCAATTGAACCATCTGTTAAAGATGCTATGAGTAGTGGTGTATCCACTTGCATTACTTCAACTTCAACGCCATAACCTTCTTCAATAATGATTTTTGCAACTTGGTTATAAAATTGATTGGATTGCCAGTCGCCTTCACCAATCACAATCGTGTTTGATTCATATTGACAAGCAGCAAGTGACACTCCTGCAAGCAATACTGTAAATATTAATAATAGTTTCTTCATGTTATCTCTCCTTTTTTTCTCACAACTTCTATTATACCTATAGGTTGTCAGTTTGTAAAGGATAACTATAATGAAAACGGTTTTAACTCATAAAAAAAAGCCATCGATTGATGGCTTTATAAATGGATTTTATCGCGTTTAAATCTCTTGTCTCTTGAAAATATGATTTGTTAATAAGAATAAGACAATACTAAAGCATGCTGTCGATAAAATTGGTTTCCAAAGTTCACTTTGTTCGATCGTACCTGTAAGGATACTATTGACAATTGATGATGCACCTGAAGGATTAAACACAGCGATTTCAATGGAAATATTTAGGATTTGTAAAACTGCATAGATGGCAAAAGCAAGTAAAGCTGAAGTTGTTGTTGTTTTACCAATCACACTTACGAATAACGCAACTGCAGTAAAGAAAATACCCATTAACCAATAGAGTAGTAAACTCATCCAAAATCCATCATACATGTATGCGCCAAATAAAAGATTTGTATACCATCCAGATAAGATTGTAGATACTAAAAGCAAGATGGTAAAGACCAAGATACCAATGATGAACTTACTTACTAAAAACTGGAATCTAGAGACTTTTTTTGTTAAAACGAGTAAGATTGATCCTTTACTTTTTTCTTGTGACACTGTTGTAGACATGACAATCAAATAAACAATTAAACAAATAGAGTTCATGTTTTTAAAGACTTGTCCCCAAGAATCATATAAGGTAGGATCTGGAAAACTAATCGTAATATCCCCTGCAACTGCTGCAAGAATTTCATTCATGAACTTCGCTGTTGCAGGCGAAGATATCGCAAAAAATACGAAAACTGCAGTAAGGATAAATCCCTTAGATGTCTTGATATATTCGATTAACTCTTTTTTGAGCAACTGGAATTTAAGCATTTCCATTCACCACCTTAATAAAGATATCTTCAAGTGATACTTCTCTCACTTGAATTTTTTTAACATAGACTTTACGTTCATAAAGTAGGCCACTTACAAGATGTCTCATTTGATCAATGTCTGAACCAAAGATGGCAACTCTAAATTTATCAATTTCCACATGATCAATAGATTCGTGTTTAGCGAAATCTTCAAAAATCTTTGCATCTTCCTCATTTTCACATTCAATATCTAATGTTCTAATATCAGGTACTTCTTTAATATGTTCAATCGAATCTTCTAATAATTTTTTACCTTCATTAATGATAATGATGCGGTCACAGATTCTTTCAACATCTGCTAAGATATGTGTTGAAAAGAATACTGTTACTTTTCCAGCGAGTGATTGAATGATGTCCATCACTTCTTTTCTTCCGATCGGATCAAGGGCTGATACAGGTTCATCAAGTAAAACGACTTTTGGATTGTTGATGAGTGCTTGAGCGATACCTAAACGTTGTTTCATACCTCTTGAAAAAGTTCCGATTTTTCGATTTTGAACTTTTTTAAGATTAACTAATTCCAGAAGTTCTTTGGTTCTCTTGATGATCTCTTCTTTAGACATATCATAAAGTCCACCTGAAAAATGTAAGAACTCTTTTGGAGTCATCCAATCATAAAACCCTGGAACATCTGGTAAATATCCAATGACATCTATAAACTCATTACTTCCAAAGACAACTTTTTTACCCATGATTTCAATCTCACCGGCAGTTGGTTCTGTCATGCCTATGATCATTTTAAGTGTTGTTGTTTTTCCAGCGCCATTAGATCCTAAGAATCCATAAATTGACCCTTCTGGTACAGATAAATCTAAGTTGTTAACAGCAAAGACACCATTATAATTCTTAACGAGTCCCTTAATCTTCACTGCTGTCGACATCTTCTTCTCCTCTAAAAACAAAGTAACCAACTGATCCGAATAATCCACCAAGGATAATTATTAAGACCCATACTTTTTTACTATCGAATCTAACTTTTTGTCTCTTTGACAAACTAATAAGAGCAGTCACTTGCAGTATAATTTGTACAACCGCAAATGGCCATAAATACTTTAACATTTCATCAAACATTTCTTTTCTCCTTTAATCTTTTATGATTTATTTAACATTGTCGTTGTGACAACGTGTGAAATTTTTCTTAGCTTTCTACCATCATCTGCGCGGTTTTGAATACGTTTCATAATGCTTTCAGATAGTTCTTTTGATAACTCCATCATTTCTTCATTTGTTAAATAGATGGATACACTACTAAACCCAATATTATTGGCAACATCTTTTAAAGCATCTTTATGATTCATATATTCAGAAAAATCTGATAATAAAGAAATGATATACTGACTAAACAATCTTAAATAGTCATCTTTTGTAAGATTTTTTGGATCACTTACAACACTGTTTAATCCATCTTTCTTTAATCCATATACTTTTTCAATAATGCCATTAATACGATTTTCTGAAACTACTTCAATGATTTCTAATGACAATAATGATTTAAGATGCCTATATAAAGTCGCTTGTGATGTATCTGCACATGCTTCTTGGATTTCTTTGGTTGTTGCCTGCTGTCTAATGCCTAATTCTTGTATAATTTTCATGCATACTGGATGCATTATTGCTTTAATTGCATCTTTTTCCATATTTACACCTTCTTTTTATATTTGCTAACGTTATCATGCATGTATATGTTATCATTTGTGATAATGTTTGTCAATACATAAAATAAAAAAAATCATCGAAGTGATGACTTTTTATCATTTAAGATATTTTATTGTCTGTTCTTTAACCTTTTTATCGCCTAAAATGTATAGGGTCATTCCAGATTCTATGATTGTTTTCGGATCAGGGATTTGATATAAATCTCCTTCTTTTTCATACGCTATAATCAAGCCTTTGGTGTTATCATATATTTTTAAAGACTCAAATGATTGTCCTAAATGCAAAGAATTATTTGGTATTTCACATGTGAAATATGAAAATGGGAAAACATCTTTTTCATAAGTGTTAACGATTTGTTTAAATTTCTTTTCTAGTTGTTGATTGATTTTTGCCTGCTCATTTAAAAGATGTTCTGTTTCTTTTACAATGTTTTTATTTGATCTGGTATGTTCGAAATGTTTGATATATGCCCTCGCATCTAAAATCGAAGATACATAAATCCCACTTCTTTCTTTAACAGATACAACATTGTAATTTGATAAAAGCTGCATTGCTTTTCTAATCGTCTCACTTGAGACATTATATTCAGAAGATAGTAAAGAACGACCTCTTAGTTTTTCGTTTTCTTTAATATTTCCTGATACGATTCTTTTAGCAATTAAATAAGCGATTTCTTCATATCTTGATAAGTGTTCACTTGATTTCATATGATCCATCCATTCCATATGATTTATATAGGATTATTATACCTTTATTTGTGAATCTTTTAAAGTGTATCTTTTATAGATTCATAAGATTTGAGTTTATATATAAATATATAGCCAATGCCTAATAATCCTAAAATTGCGATATATAAATATAAGGTATCTCCTAGTGCATCAATAATGGATCCAGATATTAATGTGGAGATGATTGCACCTAAACCATAAGCGGTAAAGATCATGCCATAAACTCTAGCATAATAGTTAGAACCATAGTAAGCTTTTACCATCGATGGCATAATCGATAACCATGCACCTAAATTAAACCAAAACAATCCATAGGTGATTATATATAATAAAAAACTTTGTCCCTGATTTAAAATACCGATAAGTGCAGCTAATCCAATAAGTGATAAACTGATCATGCTTGGTTTAATCAAACCAAGACGATCAATAAGATATCCAAAAAGTGGTCTTGCAAAACCATTACAAATCGCGAAAATTGACAATGATAAAGTTACTAGTTTATCGTCAAAAGCATAATATTGTGCACCGGCTTGATAAGACAAACCAATCATCATTAACCCGATTGCGGTTGTAATCATGAAAAGACCATATAAAATATAAAACTTATGTTTGAGTAATTTATCTAAAACAAGAGGTTCTCTTTGTTCTTTTTCATCAAAATGCAGCTTATAAAATGCACCAAGTGGAAGTTGTGTTAATAAAAAGATAGCCGCAAATATTAAAAATGTTTGATCAAGGCCAACATTAACCAATAATACTCTACCGATCGGTGCTGTAATTAACGGTGATAAACCAAATCCTAATAAAACTATACCAGTATATAATCCTTTTTTTTCGATATGCGATCTTTGAATGATATAGATGGGTATACCATAAACCATACCAACCCCGGTACCTATGAGGATCCCATATCCTAGTATTAGGAGTAAAAAATGAGAAGCGACACTAGAGATGACGAATCCGAAAATAATCATCATGGTCCCTAAAATCATGGTAGACCTTAAATATTTCTCATTTAAGAACTTTCCTGTCATCATCATTGCTAATGCATAAAAAAGGAGTGAAAACATATATGGAAGTCCACTTTCTAAAGTGGACAGATTGTACATAGATTCTACTTCAGTTCTAAAAATACTATATGCATAAACAGTTCCCATCAGTAACATCATCCATATGCTTGAGATGATGATATAGATAAATTTTCTTCTTGTCATGATGCCTCCGTTTGTTTGAATTTCAAATCTTTTTTATTATAGCATAATCAAGCAAAAGATATGAAGTAAAAAGATAAAAAAGACGTCATTTGAGATGATGTTAATTTACATATCTAGAAAACGTACTTTAGAAGAACAGCTTTTGCATGCTCATCTTTACAAATAAAAAGGTTCTCATCACCGAGTTGATAAGGCTTGCCTTGTTCATTAAGAAGGATTGCACCTGCTTCTTTAGAAAGTAAGATGCCTGGACACAAATCCCAAAGGTTTGTAACATTAGAATAAAATAAATTAAATATTCCTTCAGAAGTTAGTGCTAGCTCTAAACCCATGGTCCCCAAAATTCTAAGTTTAAATCTATGGGTGATTGATAAATCAATGATCTGCTTAAAATATGATTTATTTTCATTTTTATGACTTAGTCCACACATAGAAATCATAAAATTTGAAGGTTGGTTTTTATCAGTGACTAAGTATCTTTGATCATTGACATATGCACCTTGACCTTTAATCGCATAATAAACCTTGTCAAACTTAGGTGCATATATAAATGATAATGCGATATCATTTTGATCATAAAGTGCAATTTGAACAACATATAGACTTAAATCTACAGCATAATTACTGGTTCCGTCTATAGGATCAATAATCCACATACGATTTTTTAAAGCTGTTTGATTATGATACTCTTCACTATGAAATAAGTCATTAGGAAATGCTTTTTTAATAGCTTCAATGAGATGCCTTTCGATATATAAATCTGTTGATGTTACTAAGTCCTGTTCGCCTTTAAAAGTTACTGACTTAGCAAAAAGAACAGCATCATTATATATAGGTTTTACGATATCTTTTAACAAATTTAATTCTTGATTATAATTCATGAAATCACGCTTTCTTATGTTTATAAATAGTATATCATGAAATAGAAACCTAATGCCTTTAAATGAAAAAAGATTCAGAACATCTGAACCTTTTTTGTACTTAATTAATATCTAAATATAGCTGCTACACTCGTATCTGTAGGCATTTGTTTTTTATCTAAAACATATACCTTAGAACCAGTCTTTATCGCAAGCTCTATCATATCATCTAAGATATCATCGGTATTTGGGTCTGATAAACTACCTTTGATGATTTTTCCTTGTTTGTAATCGATTTTTCCTGGGATAATTTTTTGATCCTCTATAAATAGGGTTTCTACTTTTTTCTCTATAAGTGCTTTAATAATGGTATTGAGTTGATCTGAACTTAGATGACTTTGTTTAAGTGTATGATATTGCTCTATCAGTTTATCTAACACTGTTTTAAATCGCTTTTGATTGATTTCATAGATTTTTTGTTTAAGTGCTTTATCGGATACATCTTTTATGGATCCATCAATACTCTCTTCAATCAAATAAGGATTTTTTGATAAATCCTTAAACACATGATGATGTTCCTTATGAGATAAGAGAATGAGTGGATATTTCTGATGTTTTGAAATTTCTTCTAATACAGTTTTATCAACATATCTAAAGAAATTTAATCGATCAATATCAATTTCATCTGATTTACCACCATGACCATGGAATGTAGATCCATCTTCGGCTCCACCATATGTACCATGTGTTTGATAACTTTCTGTATGCTCTTTGCCTAACACTTCTTTTGAGGTTGTTTTAATCTTAGAAGGTAAGTCAATCTTTTTAATCGTTATATAGTCACCTTGATGAACCTCAAATCTATCTTGATCGAGTGCTAAGATATGATATGTTTCAAGTGATTGAAAATATCCATGCAGTGGTTTTAAATGATAAGTGTTTGACACAATCGCTAAAGGGTTGACTTCCTGTTCTAAAAGATAAATCACTATTTCTTTTTGGTTTGCAAAAAGCGCAAGCCCTGAAGTTACCTGATCCCAGAAGAGTTTATCATCTTCTATGGACTCAAGATCTTTAAGGATCAATTTCATATCCTTGTAATCTTCATCTGTTTCAAGTGAATCAGCGATTTTTTTAACAAGATTTTTAAAGACCAGCTGATCTTTTTTGTGATCAAACCCTTTTGGATCTGCAGGCATGTATAAAGAGATGCATGGCTGATTTTGTTCTTCAAAAAATTCATGTGAATATGTTTTTAATAATGTATAATTCATAATTCCCTTCTTTCCAAGACTCATAAAAAAGCATTTTGACTGCTTGATTAGGCCTTTATTTTGTTTAGGATGAATCTATTCTATGTACATTATCTACTTTCACTATAACATGTTTAGACGCATAATGAAATCCATATACAAAAGAGCACCTTTCAAAAATAGGTACTCTTATTATGTATAAGATGCATTTTTTAATGATTATGATCAAAAGAAAGATACATAGTTAAATATCTTTACTCATTTCAAATAAATGTTTGAACTTGCCTTGATCCAAATTTTTAATACATGTCTTTAAAACTTCTACACATTTTGCATATGCTTCAGGTTCTGATACACAGACATTTTCACATGCATGGTCATTTCGATATTTTAATGCTGATTGATCAAATCTTTCTTTCATCATTTGATTTAAATATTTGTGATCAGAAAACCCTGATAATTTTGATACTTCACTTACAGGTAGCTTTGTTTCTTTTAAAAGTTTTAATGCGTGTTCAAACCTAGCATTTTGCAAGAACTCTCTATAAGGAATACCTAGAGATTCTTTGACAAAATGAGATAACCGGTATTCAGATATGTCGACCAGTTTAGCGATATCATTCAAAGTTATTTTTTCATGAAAGTGTTGATATGTATACTCAACAATCACATGAATTCGATTTAAATAATCATCATTATTAATATGCTTCACATCTAAATATCTTTCTTTTAAAATCATTCGGTATAAATCTAAGATATACATATGATAGTATCCATTAATCTTATATCTAATCGCTGAACTCGTTTCATTTGAAACCAATAAACGAACAATTTGAATGATTAATAATGGCACTTCTTTATATTTAACGCTGAGCTCATCAAATGTATAGACTCTTTCGTTAAAATGAATTTTTTCAAAAAATAGATTATGTTTGTGTAAATAAGTCTTTTTTAAGCGAAAGCCAAGAATCATCGTATCATGATCTGATTCGATTTTGTGTTTTTTATACATGTATATTAAAAAAATGGTGTGCTCATCCATCTGATAGGTTCTATCATCAACTGTAATTTTAGCACTACCTTTAATGACCCATATGATCTCCATTTCCTCATGAATGACTTCATCGTGATGATGTCCTTGATAAAGATAGGTTTCAAATGGTAGATTGAGTTCTTTAAATAAATCGCAACATGTTTCTTTCATATGTTCACCACTTTCATTATAACAAAACATAACTCAATTTAATCTCTTCCAACAAATTATGGGATTTTATGACTTTCTTGCTATAAAGAAGTACTTATTTCTACTTGCATAACATACGTTATCTTTGTATCATATAGGTAGCATAAAGCGATAAATTAGTAAATAAATAGGAGGATTTTTATGCCAGCATTAAGTTATATTGTTTCAATGGGCATATATATGTTATTATTGTTTTTATTTTTGGATGCAACCAGAGAAAAACCGAAGTTTTATAAATGGTTTTTTATCTTAGTATTATTTTCAGCACCATTATGGTTTATGAACGACTTATCATGGTTTAGATGGGCAAAAGTTTTAAGTGTCTTAATTCCATTATGTTTCGTTTCATTTGTCAGAATGGCAAATGATGGTAGAGGCGTAAATGTGATAGAGTCTTTAAAAAAGAGATGGCCATTATGGGTATTATATTTCATTTTAATGTTAAACATCGTCGAAGCTACACTTTCTGATTTTGAAATGGGTAACTACTTCAATGCAGCTTGTGGTGTGATTCTGTGTATCACAATTCCACTACCAACAAAACATTGGCGCATTTCATCATTTGATGGTAAACATCGTTTTGGTGAACTCATTGCAGATCTACCTTTAGCTTGGTGTATTTTATATACAACTTGGAATGTCACTTTTGTTTATGCAGAAAACACTGGCTTTGTTGCTTCTAGTATTTGTATCTTAACGATTCCATTTGTTTGGATGTTATTTAGAAAACGTTCTGATTTATGGCTCATGGGTAGAATGTATACCTTAGGTCTTCATATCCTAATTCGTTCTAGTTATGATATCTTCTCTCCAGTCATGGATTCAAGTGCATGGTGGAATGCAGATGTTGCATATTACTTAGGTTTAGCAAACTTAATTGGTCATGTGATTTATTTAGTTTATTGGTTCTTTAAAATCAGAAACAAAGATTACTATTTATCTCATGGCATTGATAACCCAAGCTACCAAAGAAAGTTAGAGGTATCTTATGAATAAAGTTAAAGTGATTGAAATTCAAAAAAGAGTTTATGCGAATAATGATGAACAAGCAGCAATCTTAAGAGATGAGATTAACACAAACAAAACGTTTGTGATGAATCTCATGTCAAGTCCAGGTAGTGGTAAAACAACCATGCTTGTAAACACCATTAATCGCATTAAGCATAAAGTCAAGATTGGTATCGTAGAAGCTGATATTGATAGTGATGTTGATGCGTATACGATTTTAGATCAAACTGGTGTTAAAGTAAACCAACTCCATTCTGGTGGTATGTGTCATTTAGATGCAGGTATGGCTAAAGAAGGATTAGAAGATATCGGTTATCAAGATTTAGATTTTGTCGTCATCGAAAATATCGGAAACTTGATATGTCCAGCATCTTATGATTTAGGACAATCCATGAATGCGATGATCTTATCTGTGCCTGAAGGTGATGATAAACCACTTAAATATCCAAAGATGTTTACAAAAGTTGACGTCTTAGTTATCAGTAAGATCGATACATTATCAGTTTTTGATTTTGATTTTAAACGCTTAGAAGAGAATGTTAGAAAATTAAATCCAGATATTAAGATATTCCCAATATCTGCAAAAACTGGAGAGGGTATGGATCAATGGTGTGACTTTTTAGTCGATAACATCGTTGCATTCAAAAATTAGGAGGATATATGGCAAATCAAGAAAAATTATTAAGGTTTTGTAACAAAGTATCAAACACAAAAATGGGATCTAAAAATGGTGTTACCTATGACGATCCTAGATTTAAACTATTAGAAAAAGTCGTCACTGAAGAAATGGCTGAGGTTGCTTTAAAACTAGAGTTTAGAGGACCACAAACAGCTAAACAAATTGCAGATAAGCTTGGATGGACGGAAGACCGTACATTAGAATTGTTATGGCAACTCTCTTATGCTGGTGCTGCAGTTGTTAATAAAAAAGATGGCGAATTTAAGTTTTGGCATGAAACATGGGTTCCAGGTATATTTGAAATGGCAGTTAACAACTTAGAAAATGTTCGAAAATACCCACAAATTGCTAAAGCATTTGATGATTATGGACTACTTAGAAATCCGATTGGATTTGGTAAAATCCCAATGGGTAATGGACTCATGAGAGTCATTCCGATTGCTTCTTCTATTGATGGTACATCACAAGTGGTTACCGCTGAAAAAGTAGATTTATACTTAGAAAAAGCAAGATTGATCTCCGTATCTGATTGTTCATGCCGTACGTCTCGTGAAGAGATGGGTCAAGGCTGTGGACATTTAAAAGAAGATATGTGTATTCAATTGGATGATGCAGCTGAACTTTATATTAGAACAGGTAAAGCTAGACAAATTACTGTTGAAGAAGCGAAAGAGATCATGAGACGTGCTGAAGAAAACGGACTGATGCATCAAATTCCAAATACAGAAGGTGAAGGACATACACATGCGATTTGTAACTGCTGTGGATGTTCATGTTACGCACTACGTGCAGCAACCATGTATTCTAACCCTGACATGGTTAGATCAAACTTCACTGCTGAAGTTGATCCTGACAAGTGTGTAGGTTGTGGTGAATGTACAATTTACTGTCCAACCAATGCAATTAAACTTGGACAACGTTTAATCGGATCGATTGAAGAACAAAAACCTGTTCATAACCATAAAGCATGTAACACTGAATGGAATGAAGAACTTCACTTCCATCCAGATTATAGAACCAATAGAAAAGAATCCCTTGATACAGGTACTGCACCATGTAAGAGCGAATGTCCTGCACATATTTCTATTCCAGGATACATTCAACTTGCAGCTCAAGGTAAATATAAAGAAGCATTAGCTTTAATTAAGAAAAACAATCCTTTCCCTGCTGTATGTGGTAGAGTTTGTCCAGCATTGTGTGAATCAGCTTGTACGAGATGTGCGATCGATGAAGCAGTTGCAATCGATGATATTAAAAAATTCATTGCTGAACAAGATTTAAATGAAGAAACAAGATATGTTCCAGAAATCAAGCACAACTATCAAGATAAACATATCGCAGTCATCGGTGGTGGTCCTTCTGGATTGTCATGTGCTTACTATTTAGCTGTTGAAGGATATAAAGTCACTGTTTTTGAAAAAGAAAAGACTTTAGGTGGTATGCTTCAATTTGGTATTCCAGCATTTAGATTACAAAAAGATGTCATTAACGCTGAAATTGATATCTTAAGAGCTTTAGGTGTTACTTTTGAAATGGGTGTTCACGTTGGTGAAGATATCACCATACCTGAAATGAAAAAAGCAGGTTATAACGGATTCTTTATCGCGATCGGTGCTCAAAGTGGACGTCGTCTAGGTTTAGATAATGAAAATGCTAGAGGTATTGATACAGGTATTGATTTCTTAAGAGATGTTGCTTTAGGAAAACATAAGAAACTTACTGGTAAGACAGTTGTTATTGGTGGGGGTAACGTTGCAATCGATGTTGCAAGAACAGCTCAAAGAGTGGGTTCTAAAGATACACAAATGTTTTGTTTAGAAACTAGAGAAACCATGCCAGCCTTAAAAGATGAAATTCATGAGGCTTTAGAAGAAAATATTACAATCAATAACTCTTATGGTCCTAAATCTTTTATCGTTGAAGAAGGTAAGGTTAAGGGTGTTGTGTTTAAAAAATGTTTATCAGTCTTCAATGAACAAGGACGATTTGCACCAGTATTTGATGAAGAAGACACGATTAGTGTTGAAGCAGACCATGTATTAATTTCGGTAGGTCAATCGTTTGATTGGGGCAAATTACTTGCTGGAACAAGTGTTAGATTGAATCCAAATGGTACAGTGATGGTTGATAGTTTCACATTGCAATCAACTGATCCAGACATCTTCTTCGGTGGCGATGTAGTGACTGGTCCAAGATTTGCAATTGATGCAATCGCACTTGGTAAAGAAGGTGCTATTTCACTGCATAGACATGTACAACGTGGTCAAAGCTTAGTTTATGGTCGTCAAAGACATCATTATGTATCTTTAGATCGTGATCAAATTGATTTAAGTAGTTATGATCAAGCAGGACGTCAAAGAGCAACTGCGAAGCATCTTAAAAAACTTGAAGGAAACTTCACAGATCCTAGAGGTATCTTAACTGAAGCACAAATCGCTGCAGAAACCAATAGATGTTTAAAATGTGGTATCGCGATTGTTGATGAATATATGTGTGTTGGTTGTGGCCAATGTACAACCAAATGTAATTTTGATGCCATACATTTAGTGAAAACAAGCAATGTCCATGGTGTTGATTTCCCTGATTTAAAGAAAGTCGTTATTAAAAACGTCTTAAAGAGAAAAGTTAAGATTACTGCTAAAAACATTAGCAATGTCTTTAAAAGAAAAGATTAATCATGCATGAATTAGGATTAGTCATTCAAATCGTTAGACAAGTTGAATCGTATATGGTTGAAAACAACTTATCAAAAGTTGAAAAGATTGTTTTACAAGTTGGTAAACTTAGTGAAGTTTATCCTAAATACTTAAAAGATGTTTATCCGATAGCTGTTGAAGGCACAAAACTTCAAGATACCATACTAGAAGTTGAGGAAACTGCAGGTATTGGTAAATGTGAGTCATGCGGATTTGTCTATGATTTAACAGAGAATAATAATGTATGTCCACTTTGTGAAGAAAACAAGTTTTCAATCATTAGTGGAAGAGAATTTTTGATTAAAGAACTACACGCATATTAACGTTAGAAAGCTAGTGTTGATTTCCAATACTAGCTTTTTATAGGTTTATATGAAGAAAGGAATCATTATGAAAAAAGAATTTAAAGGATGTATAGAATTTCATGGACATGCATGTCCTGGACTTGCGATTGGATATCAAGCTTATTTATATTTTTTAGAACATACAAACATAGATATGTTTAGTCTTGATGAAGAAATTGTCTGTATCAGTGAAAATGATAGTTGTGCTGTTGATGCACTTCAATATTGTTTAGGATGTACTGTTGGTAAAGGTAATATGATGATTAACATGGTTGGTAAAATGGCTTTTTCATTTTATGTTAGAGATCAAAAAATCGCTTTTCGTATTGTTTTAAAACCATTACCTGAGATGTCAAAGGCAGATAAGCTTCGATATATACTTAATCAAGATCCTAAGGATTTATTTACATTAACAGATGTGAGTGAACCACTGCCTAAAAAAGCACGGATATATGCAAATATGAAGTGTCCGATGTGTCATGAATACTTTGCTGAACCTTTAAAGAAAGTACACCAAGGAGTTGAGATGTGTGCAACATGTTTTAAAGAAAGAAATCACGAATTCTATTGATCGTTATAAGTTCATCAAACGAAAGAAAAGGCTCGTTTTATATGCTTTATCTTTCTTATTAATTAAATTAAGTATCAGTGCGCTTTTTATAGGCACATATGATATCACTTTTTTAGAGATGCTAACAGCACTCTTTAAAACAAGTGAAGAGCAAGCGCATGTGTTACTCATGTGGAACATGAGGCTTCCAAGAGTTGTTGTTGCGGTTGTGGCCGGAGCAGGTTTATCTATATCAGGTGCGATTATGCAAACGACCCTAAACAATGACTTAGCATCTCCTTCTACTCTAGGCATTACTTCAGCAGCAACTTTTGGAGCCAATCTTTCCATTATTTTTATAGGGTCTACAGTACTCATGCAAATGCCCTATATCACTACACTTACGGCATTTTTATGTTCAATGATTGCTGTATCTTTGATATTAGGATTATCAAAATTAAAAACTTTTACCCCTGGTGTGATCATCTTAGCGGGGGTTGCAATGAGCTCTTTATTTCAAGCAATGACGACTATACTCCAGTACTTCTCAGACCAAAATACTTTGTCACAAGCAGTTTTTTGGACGTTTGGGGATTTATCTAGAGCGAACTGGCAAGATATTATCATCTTAACTGTAACTGTGATTTTATCTTATGTCTTCTTTTATATAAAGCGTCATGATTATGAAGGATTATCTCATGGAGAGTTATATGCAGCAAGTATAGGTATAAAAACACAAAAGCTTAGACTGATATCCATATTGGTTGCATCTCTTTTGACAAGTGTTTGTGTGTCTTTTTTAGGTATGATTGGTTTTATTGGACTCATTGGTCCTCATATCATGAAAAAAATGATTGGAAAGGATCATCGCTTATTTATTCCAGGAAGTGCCCTTTTAGGTAGCATCATCTTACTTTTTGCAGATATGATTTCAAGAACGATTATTGCACCAATCACACTACCAATTGGCGCAATCACTTCTTGTTTAGGTGCTGGTTTATTCTTATATATTTTACTTAAGAAAAAGGAGTCATCATCATGTTAAGTGTCAATAACCTCTCTTTTGCATATGGTCATAAAGTCGTATTAAAAGACATTAGTTTTTCAATTCAAAAAGGGGACTGTTTGGTCATTTTGGGCCATAATGGTGCTGGAAAATCAACACTTTTAAAAACGCTCAATCATTTGCTAAAAGCAAACACTGGTAGTGTGATTATGAATAATCAAAACATCAAGGATATGACTCCCATTAAAAGAGCTCAGAAGATTGCATATGTCCCACAGTCTTTATCATTTCATGAAGCATCTGTTTTTGATACAGTTTTATTAGGTAGAAAACCTTATATGTCACATAGAGTTTCAGATGATGATTTAATCAAAACTGATCAAATCATCAAAGCGCTAAATCTTGATGAGATCGCGTTTGATGATATTACAAAATTAAGTGGAGGGCAAAGACAAAAAGTTGCGATTGCTAGAGCACTTAATCAAGAAACAGAGTTACTGCTGCTTGATGAACCCACTGCAAATCTTGATTTAAAAAATCAACTTGAACTAACACAATTCATGAAACATATTGCACAAAATCATGATAAGACAATGATTGTAACGATGCATGACCTCAATCTTGCACTTCGATTTGGAAACAAATTTTTATTTCTAAAAGATCATCAAGTCTATGAGTTTGGCACAGGTGACATCATCACTGAAAAACTCATCAAAGCTATTTATCAAGTTGATGTAAAAATGATTGAGCATGACTTTAAAAAACACATGATAACACTATAGGAGATTAAAATGAAAAAATCAATAATGATATGCATTATAATAATCTTATTCATGACTCTAACAGGATGCATGAATACGGATGAAACACTAAATGATGACATCAAAATCATTGATGTCTATGATCGTGAAGTTTATATACCTAAAGATGCTTCGACATTTGTTTGTATAGGACCTAACGCACTTAGATTATACACATATATAGCTGATCCAAATCACATTGTAGGTATCGAAAACTTTGAACTATTACAACAAACAAAAGGTAGACCTTATATCTTAAAATATCAAGATATCATTGATCAATTACCAATCATTGGTGAAGGTGGACCTAAAGCATCTCCAAATGCAGAACTTATCTTATCTGCAAATCCAGATGTGATCATTGCGAGCAGTCTTTATGAAAAAAACGTTATTGATGATTTATATCAAACGCTAAACATTCCAATCGTAACGATAACCAATGATACATCTGAAGGTAGTTTGTTTAGTGAAGATCTCATGAACTCTCTAGAAAATATAGGCATCATCACAGGAAATACTGAAAGATCAACACAACTCATTGAATATATCAATAGTATAAAAGCTGATTTAAACCAAAGAACCAAGGAATTAAATCATAAAAAAACTGCCTATATCGGCAGTTTATCAAAAGCTGGACATCAGCAAATCACAAGCACTTCTGGCAGCTATGAAATTTTTGATTTAGTCAATGTCATAAATATTGCACATACAAAAGGTATTGATCAATATGCAAATATCGAGAAAGAAACACTTCTTTCTTGGAATCCAGAGATTATTATTCTTGATCTTAATGGATATGACCTGTTTTTAACAGATTATCAAACACATCAAACATACTATGAGCACTTAAATGCATTTCAAAACAACGAGGTCTATATGCAGTTTCCATATAATTTCTATTCAACAAACATTGAGGTTGCGATTGCTAACTGTTACCATTTAGGATCTGTACTTTATCCAGATGAGTTTAGTGATATTGATATAGAAGATAAAGTAAATGACATAGGACAAGCATTCTTAAACATCGATATTTATGAAAGTCTTCATAGTGACTATCATCAAGGTTATCAAACTGAACTACAAAAATGACCCTAGTGGTCATTTTTTTATATGTTTGTTATGTTTTTAATAAATTTATGAGTTCATTTGTTGAATCATTTGAGTATGATACTCGGTGTATCATAATGGATCTTAGTCTTTTTAAATCCAAGTGAATGATAGAGTTTTAATGCTTTAAAATTAATGCTCCAAACTTCTAGTTCGAGATCATCAATCCTTAGATTCGCAAAATATTGATAAATATCTGCCATGATTTGTCTTGAGAATCCTTGACCTTGATATTTAGGATCAACCCAAATGGTTTCAATATATCCTTTTTGGTCTTTTAAATATACTTTGGAACTTCCAATAATGGCTTCATTATGATAATAATAGACCATTCTAAAATGCTGATGATTTGATATTTCTTTAAGTTTTTCATCATTCATAGGCGTCACAAAAAGTCGATTATGTGTTTCAATATATGCTTGTGATACTTTCTCATCAGCAACATCGATCAATACTTTATTTAAGGATATATGTCCCTGAAATGAAGCTTCTACTTTATTTTCCATATAATATACTGAAGCATCATCATGATGACGGTCTTTAAGAAACTTTAAATCACGCTCAGTTTCACAAGTCGTATAAAACCTTGCAGTTAAGTTAGGATAAATCTTCTTAATTTCAAGTGCTCGTTCATATACTTTTTGATATAACTCATTTTTTATAGATTCATTTTCAGTTTCAATATAAAAATAAAGCAGCAATGGTGTTTGTTCAGTTTGAAATACATTAAACGATTGATAAATATATGCATGACTAATCACTTCACTTTTTTCATCTAAAACTAAAAATATATTTTCTTTGATGTTATAAGCCATATCTTCTTTCGGATGAATTATTGTATGTTTCATGGTGTTCCTCATTTTTTATCATGTTTGGTTTGCCAATAATATATTGCAAGTTGTGTACGATCTCGTAAGTTTAGTTTATCTAAGATGACACTAATCACATTTCTTACAGATCCTTCGCTAATCCATAGTTTTTGCGAGATCTCTTTATTAGAATACCCATGAGCAATGAGTTCTAAACAACTATTTTCTCTTTCTGTTAATGAATCGATAAATTCACTTGAAGTCATCATTTTTAAAACTTCATCGCTTAAAACTGCTTGACCTAAATATACATTTTGAATCGTTGTGATTTGTTTTTCTATATCATCAGTTTTAAGTAAATACCCATCAGCTTTCGCATGAAGTGCCTGATGGATGTTTTTGAAGTCATTAAAAGTTGTAAGCATTATGATTTTAATCTCTTGTTTCATCGATTTAATGATTGCAGTGGCATCAATCCCATTTAAAACAGGCATTCTAATATCCATTAAAATCATATCAACATCATGATTTGACACAAAGTCAATTGCTTTTTGGCCATTTTCAACTTTACCAACAATGTGAAAGTCTTTAGTTTTTGATAATATGATGTCTAAACTATCCCTAATGGTTTGATCATCATCGACAAGTAGTATACGCATCATAATCCTCCTTCAAGTGCTAGTGGCATAACACATATCAAAACAAACTTATCGTTTCTTTGATATGTTAATGTACCACCAACGGCTTCAATGGTTTTTCTCATATAACTTAATCCAACACCAGATGGTGATTTTTTTGATTTGATTCCATCATTTTTAATCATCAATCTTAAGACAGGTTCAACAACCTCTATTCTTATCTCAATCGTTTTTGCATCAGCATGTTTTAAGATATTAGTTAAGCCTTCTTTGATAACTGATGCCATCATAAAATAATGCGTTTGACTCAGTTTAAGCATATTTCCAGTTGTTTTTAAATCAACTGCTGGTCCTGGATGAGCCTCAATCAATGCTCTAACGCGATCCATCCCATAAGACTCTTGAGGTTTTGTGTAGCTTACAGTTTCTTTTAAAGCTGATACTGATTGTTCTAGCTTTACTTTTAACGTTTTAAAACTGTCATCTTCTATTAAATGATCTTGAGACATTTCATATGCTCTTAAAGATAATAATGCGCCAGTTAACTCATGACCCAAATTATCATGAAGCTTATGAGCAATTCGATCTCTTTCAGATAGAATACTAATTCTTGATAATTCATCTAAGGATGACATCATTTTAATTTTCTCGTTTTCTCTGATGTGCGCATCATGATGCCATTGATCAAGTTTTCTTAAATGTGAATCATAAGATTTCTTCCATTGATATAAAACAAATGATAACAACATCTGATAGCTATAAAACCCATATGCTAAAGGTGTCTTTAACATGGTAAGGATCCATATAGACATGATCACTCCAAAAATGAGATAACGATCTTTATAGATCATCACCATGATATAAGGTATCATCAATAAAGCCAAAGATTGATCAAAATATATGATAATAGCAAGTATTATACCTTCAATATATAAATAGTTGATATACTGATGAAATCGCATGCGTATTAACATCGCTATGGCTGATACCAACCATAGCAAAAAAACTGCAGGGTCTTGCAGTTTTATTGCAAATAAGATGATTAAATATGTCACTACCATGATGCCATAAAAGACATGTGATGGGGTGATGCGTTTAACCATTAATCAAATCTCCTTCTTGAACCTAATATAAGACACATCATCGAAAATCCTAAAATGATACTTATGCTTAACATGATTTGTAAGAAATCCTTAGATACAACTTGTTCAATACCATAAGCATACCAATATGTTGGTAAAACAATTGCATAATCTTTAATGGCTTGCGGTAACATCGATAATGGAAATGTCAATCCACCAACCAGTGCGATCACATTTGCGACGACACTATAAATGGAAATAGATGTTGAAAATCTTTTATATAATGTATGCCAAAAGAGTGCAAATGCTAATGAAAAGATTGAAAAAGCGAATATCATCAACATACCAAATCCAGTAAAGTAAAACGTTAAATCGTACACCATATGTGCGACGATCGCAAACATCAATATTTGCATAGCCATAATCATAAAATATGCTAGCAAATGACCACATAAGTAAGCCAAATGCGATATGGGTGATGCTGCAATTCTTATAATCGTTTTATACGAACGATCATCAATCATTTGTTTGGCTAAAAGTACAGAACTAAACAGCATAATCAATCCAAACAATCCGTATGCAATCTGTGGTGCTGTCGTATTTCCAGTTGATGGTATCAATAAGACAATCATCGGAAATATCGTAAGCACCACCAGCATGATTTTTTGTTTCCATAATCTCTTGAGTGCTAATCCATAGATCTCTTTCATTTATAATACCTTCTTTAACGCTTTTTTCATCAATAATGCACAGATGATCGTTAGAAGGATCAGTAAACCAATCCCCATGAATGCTTCATTATAATTTTGATTCATAAATCCATAAACACTTGTGTGTGTCCATGCAATTGGAGATCCGTATTCATTTAGAAAATCTGTCAATCTAGAAGATTTAAATGGAATGAAATATCCACCTGCAAACATCGATACGATGATAAACCCAGTCATGATCGTTTGCACAACAGAAGCCTTCTTAAATACTAAGATTAAATACGTTCCAAGGAAATGCAATGTGATTGAAGCAATCATTAAAACTAATACAACAAATCCAAACATCGGTATTTGAATGTTATAAATCAGCCATATCGTCGCTAAAATGATAAATGTTTGACAAAGGGATGTGATGATACTTCCAATCAAATTCATATATATGAATCGCATTTGCGATACAGGTGCAATCATTAATCTTGCTCGAAAGGGTTTAAAAAAGTCATGTTCGATACCCTCAAAAGCATAAGCTGTACCAAACCCTTGAAACATGATGATATAAACTAAACTAATATATAAGATCACGTCATTGCGTTCACTTGGGTCTGCTATACCCTGATTGATGAAAACCATCGCAATAATCATCACAATCGGTAATCCAATTAAGATGATATGCCCAATATAATCTCTTAGAAATCTAAGTCCGTAAAACCTAATCATATAAAACACCACCATCTCTTAAATGCTTACCTGTAAGCATTAAGAATACATCTTCTAAGTTTGGTTCATTGTGTTTAATATGAAGTACTGTTTCTTTAGAGACAATCTGTAAGATTTGATCTAAGATATTGACTGATGTTTCAATCATAATCTTATAGGTTTGATGCTCTAAATGGACATCTTTAACATCAGGCAATGCTTTGATTGACTTCACTGTTTCTTCTTCAGGATGTCTGACTTCAATGTCAATGATTTGATCTCCCTTCATCTTTGAGATTAAATCTTTGACTGTGCCTTTCGCAATGATATGTCCTTGATCGATGATATAGACAAAATCACTGATTTGTTCGACTTCTTCGATATAATGTGATGTATAGATTATAGATATATCTTTATCTTTTGCTAGTTTTTTAACAAACTCTAAGATATAATTTCTACTTTGTGGATCTATCCCTACAGTCGGTTCATCTAAAATCACAAGCTCAGGATCATGAAGGAGTGCACATCCGATATTTAATCTTCTTTTCATTCCACCTGAGTATTTCTTAGGTATGACATGTAGTTTTTCGGTAATCCCAACAAGTTCAGCAACTTCATGAATCTTATCTTCTAATGCCCTACCTTTTAAGCCATAAAGACTTCCGAAAAATCTAAGGTTTTCATATGCACTTAAATCTTCATATACAGTTACTTCTTGCGTAACTAAACCTATTTTTCTCTTAACATTTTTGTTTTTAGGTGTTTGTTTTTCACCAAAAACAAAAATCTCACCTTCATCCAGTTCTAACAAACCAGAAATAATGTTGATGGCAGTCGTCTTACCTGCACCATTAGGACCAAGTAGTCCAACCACTTCACCCTTTTTAATCTCTAAATTTAAATAATCTAGTGCCATGACTTCATCGCCATAACGTTTAATAACATCTTTCATTTTTACAATCATTTTGTTCATGTAAGATTTAAACTGTATTAAGTTAGTACTTAAGACGGATTTAAATCTTTCCCCTTTCTTTCTAATTTAATATAATAATAATGTACTGTGGATTTGTTTCATTTTTATATAGCTTAGACTATTTCGAGGTGACGCTTACCACGGTCTTTATTTTAATCAGCAATAGTTAGTTAGCGCAAGACGCTTTTTACATGATTATGAGATAAAGATTAGCTGGACTTACCACATGTACACATAATTTTAAGGAGGTGTACTTATGATCTATATCGGTATCGATATTTCAAAGTACAAGCACGACTGTTTCATCGCCACCGAAACAGTTGATTATCAGTTCTCATTTGAGAACAGTCAGTCCGGGTTTAAAGAACTTTTAGAGCATTTTAAACCCTATGTGAAGCAAGAAATGATAATAGGCTTAGAGGCTACAGGTCATTATGGTGAAAATCTTAAGTCATTTCTTACCCTCCATGGCTATTCGTTCATGGAGATTAATCCTTTTCTAGTGAAGAAGTTTGGAGAAGCCCATTCACTAAGAAAAACAAAGACGGATAAGAAAGATGCTCAATTGATTTCAACTTATATGAGATCTGTAGACTACAAAGCCTATCATCATCAATCTTATCATATAAGTGCTTTAAAATCACTGACTAGGTTACGATTTAAACTCATTTCTATACGGACAAAGCACTACAATATGATGACTAAGGTCTTAGATGTCATCTTTCCTGAATATAAGCCTTTTATGCGAGAACAAGGCTATAGTGGTACATCTTTGCACATTTTAAAACGTTTTTCTTCTCCAGATAAAATCGCTAAGATGACCGATAGTCATTTCGATAAACTTCGAAGACTATCAAAGGGTAAGTTCAATTATCCTAAGTTTGTGAAGCTGAAAGACCTCGCGAAATCAACCATTGGTGTCACTCAAGATCATCAACTCTTTAAATTAAAGACCTCAATCTCATATGTTGAGAAACTTAACACTGATATCGAAGAAACTGAGAAACAAATCACTTCTTTAATGGAACGGTATCCAACAAAGATTCAAACAATTATGGGTATTGGCATCATTTCAGCAGCTATTATTATATGTGAATACGGAGACATTCGGCTTTTCTCAAATCCCTCTGAAATGTTATCCTATGCAGGTCTAGATTCAACCATCAAACAATCTGGCACCATGTCTTCTACAGGTAAACTTGTCAAACGCGGTAGTAAATATCTACGTTCTACGCTCGTTAATATTTGCCTGATGGTTATGACTCACAACCCTGTGTTCTATGATTATTACACCAAGAAGAAACAAGAGGGGAAACATCACCGTGTCGCACTTATTCATCTCGCCAAAAAACTGATTAGAGTGATTCATCATTTGGAAACTCATCATGAAGATTTTGATTCTTCTAAACTCAAATAACTGATTACTTAAACTGTGGCGGTTAAGTAAAAAGTCATCTGTAATATAAGCTAACCTCCATATTTTATCTGCTATAGGAGGTTTTTACAGTATGTCTAATAAAAGTACTTGACTTTTAATAGTTAGTCACCTCGACACTATCATATCAAATCATAAACAATCGTCATAGTGACATTTGTCACATCTTTTTAGGTTTTTTTAAATTGTTTTGATATCTATCTGTCATCATACTCATAAATCGACCTAATCTTACAGGCATGAGATACATGAGCGCTACCATCACTCTATTTCTTTTAGTATATGTAATGATTCTTTTTTTATGATGCATCCTTTTCGCTAATCTTTCACCAACAACTTTTGGATCAGCCATCATTTCCTTAGGCATACCTAAACCGCTTGCTGATTTGGTATGCGTTAATGGTGGATGAATCAGATGACATTTTATATTGGTATCTTTTAATTCAATATTTAAACACTTGGCAAGTGATTCTAATGCGCCTTTAGATGAAGCATAAGGACTGATATTTTTAAAGCCCATAATGCCTACGCCAGAGCTTGTTAAAAAGATATGTCCTTGATGTCGTTGATTAAAATGAGGCAGTATATGCTTAATCATATGGATTGCCCCAAAATAATTGATATCTAGCACTTCTTTCATTGTTTTGATATCAGTGTCCATGAAACTCTCAAATGTACACATACACGCATTATGTATGGCATAATCGATATGTCCAAGAGTGTTTATTGCTTTTGCAATACTCGCTTTGACCATATCTTCATCTTTCATATCGCATATCGTATATGCGAGCGCTTCTTGATTATAGGTTTTAGATAAAATTTTAAGTTGATCGAGCTCGATATCTAAAACATAGACATGATGACCTTGTTTTAATAATGTATGAACCATATGATAGCCAATACCTTGATTACCACCACTGATCAGTATCTTTAAAGGTTTATTTGATTTCATCTTATTTCCTCTTTATCATAAATGATCGATTATATGTATCGTGTTTTGGATAATAGATTTTTCTATAATCGATGATATCACCATACATATTAAAAAACTCTTCCCATACTTCTGTTTTTTGATTAAGCAGTAATAAACCATCATCGACTAAATCATTTTCAATGACTTTAATACCATATGACTCGTAGAGTCTAGGATCTATATAATCATTAAGTTTAATCCATATCAACCCGTTAGGTTTTAGAAGTCTTATAGCGCTGGTGAGTATATGATTGGTCTCAGCATAATCGGTATTGTCAATGATATTGGACAAGATAATTTTATCAAAGCTCTGATCCTTAATTTGAGTTAACTGCTGAGCGTCGCCTTGAATAAAACTAAATCCTCTTTTACGTCCAGTTCTTCTTTTGCATAAACGAATCGCTTCTTCACTTAAATCAATACCTGTAAGCTTTGAAGCTCCTCTTAATTTTGCGTAAATCAGCATAGATCCATTGCCACACCCAAAGTCTAAGACTACATCATTGGGTTTGATTAATTGATCCAACATGTCATCTAAATCTTTATTTCCAGTTGATTTGGTTTTCGGATAAACTGCTTCTTCACGTTTAAAAACATCATCCCAAAATAACTTTATTTTTTCTTTTTTATTTTCCATTTGATAAACTCCTAATAGCGCTTATTCGTTAAGTTCATGATATCAATATTTAGTAAGTTAATCAATATGTTATAGATAAAAATGAAAAAAGCACTATATATATAGTACTTTTTGAAAGTTTTAATTTAATATCATCTTAATTTGTTCTAATTGCTTTTTAACATCTGACTGATCAAAAGATTTAAAAACTAAATTGATATCTTTAAAACCTTTGATGATATTTAATGTTGATGTTTGTTTTAATAGATTGCCTTTTAAAATGCTTAAATGAGCATCACTTTTTTGATCGTTTGAATGGATATAGACTGTATGAATATATGGCTTTATTTGTTCATAAAAAGCGTTTAAATCCATGGTTGCATATGCAAGTGCGTGACCCATGTCAAATGCAAGAGAAAAGCGTTTAGACGATATGCCATAATAGATATCAAGCATCATCTTTGGGTTATGCTCAAAGGTGTTACAAAGTGAGATGGTGATATCTTTGGAATGTTTAATCATATGTTTCCAAAATGAGATGGATTTTTGTAAAAAATCATCATCATAAAACGAAACATTGATATTTGGAATGTAGTTCGAAAGAAAAATAATTTCTTTGGCTCCTAATCGGTGTGCCTCATGAATGGCATTTAGCACTTTACGTTTAACAATTTCAAATATATCTAAATCTTGGGTTGCTGGACTCATATCGATATAAGGTCCATCAACAATCAGTATTTGATTTGAGTTTAGATGAAAATCAGATACATGATTGATATTAGAGTTCATAAGCGTCTCTAGATTGATGACTTCCATTTGATTTAGATCAACGATCTTATGGTTTTGAATCAAAACCCCTTGTTTTATATCATGTCTTTTCATAATCACTCTCCTAACGATATTTTATTGACTCATTTGGTTTATGACATATCCCACATAATCTTTCATCCGATGTTCTACATACGATTCTTGATGAGAAATATCAGGAAAGATGTTATCTTTGTCCATTTTTATTGAGTGATCACTTTCTAATCCAAACGTGAGTCCATATGGATACGCTTTTGGATCAACAATCACTTTAAATCCTAAACCATTTAGAGTTTTTACCATAGGCTCATTAAGCATCGTTTGATAATGTTTTACTACATCAACACGATCTACAAGTCCACCGTGAGTAACAAGACCAATCTTTGCCTTTTGAAGAGGATGAACATAAGACGGATCTTTTAACCAAGATGCATAAAATATTTCGTTTAGTTTCTCTAAAAAAATCATCAGTTTTGATGGGAATGGTGCATAAAAAGGAATGACAAAAAAGATGAGATCTGGATGTTTGATATCTTCCAATAATTTTTTAAAAGATGAATCTACTTCACATGTTTTACTTTCCGCACACTTACCACATAAGTGACATGGCTTTAATCCATAATCTTTGATGTTGATGATATCAACATCTTGATGTGTCAGTTTTTGGATGACTCTACCAATCTGTGTTGAGTTTGTTACAGCTTTACTCGTATTTTGTGAAAATGATATGACTGTCATTTGCATATGTTTATATCCCTTTTCCTTTGATCGTTTTTATCTACTTTATTCTAGCATAAGTGTTCTAAAAAGGAAAGATGACCTCACACGTTTAAAAAAGGAAAAAACAAGTAGGTATGAATCTACTTGTTTTAGGAGGAGATGTTATTTAAAGTTTATCTTAAACTGAATGTTTGATTCATTTTTTAATTGATATGATTGATCTCTCCATGTAATGGAAACTTCTTTTTGGTTAATCATAAATGTATCTTTGCCTTGTTCACCATAAAGATTGATCGAAAGTAACTTAAAGTCTAAGTCATTAGTGATCGGTGATAATAGATCATCACCTTGAGTAATTAATGCTTTTCCTGATCTCAAAAAGACTAGCATATCATAAAGATCAACATCAAAGGTATGTGTTTGATTACCTTGATAGGCTTCATTACTTAGTAAATGTATCCAAGTACCTTCTGGAAAGATTACTTCTCTTTGTTTTTGATTTGGATTTAACACAGGTGCAACCAATAGATTACCAAACATATGTTGATCATCGATATGTGCATACTTCTCATCATTAAACGCAACCATCATATGCTTCATCACTGTGGTATGATCTAATATCGCCTGTGTTGTCCAACTATAGATGGATGGGAGTAAATGCATACGCAAATAATAATAGTTAATCAGTTGTGGTAGTTCTTCTATTTTTTCATGATAAGATGCAATATGCCATGGAGTGCGTTCATTATGTAATTCTTTAGATGGATCTAGTTTTGCAAACTGTCCACCTACAGGCTCAGAATGACATTGCATGATTGGCACAAACACCGCAAGTTGTGTTGATCTCACATAAAGTTCATAAGAAGGCATATCACCTGCAAATCCGCCAATGTCAAAACTCCATAACGCATGACCAGATAGTGCTGCAGATAAGCCTGCACCATAAACATGTCTTAATTCATCCCACGTTGATTTTTGATCTCCTGCCCAGATAATCGTATCTTTTTTACTGCCATGATAGCCAGCTCTAGAAAATAGAACTTGATCATCTGTCATCTTTTCTTTATACGTTTCAGTATAAAGTCTTGAATAATCGTTGGTCATTTGTTTTCCAGTTGAACCATCATAAAAACTACATTTTTCATCTGAGATAAACTCACCACCATCGGTTTTAAATCCATCAACACCAATATCTAGTAAGTATCTTCTTTGTTTCATCCACCAATCTCTTGTTTTTGGATTGGTGAAATCTGGAACATATGATCCAGGAAACCAACGACCCTCAGGTATTTTAAAGGGCTTTTCATCTAGTTTTACAATCATATCTTCTTTAACTGCATAAGCCTTATCATTTTCATGCTTTGGATTAAGCTTCTCATGAGATTCCATGTGTTTTAAAACCGGAATTTGCCAAAGTAGGACTTTGATATTTTCGTCATGTAGTGCTTTGATCATGGCTTTTGGATCTGTCCAAAGGCCATGTGGATCAAATGTAAAGTCCTCATAACGATAAGGTGTATCTTTGATTTGATAAGATGCACCGTTAAAAATATAGAAGGTTGCTTCATCACTCCACTGTTCAATCACTAAAGCTGAAACTGGAATTTGATGCTTTTTTAGTATGTTTAATTGGTTTAATATCAGTTCTTGTGAGTTCCATCTGTGAGCTGAAATCCAAGGACCAAATACCCAAAGTGGTGGCATTAATGTTTCTGTTAATGCATTATATGATTTGATGATGTCTTCATAAGATCCTTCAAAGATATAAATCTCTGTATGTTCATCTAACTTAGAAATATCAATCATGATCGGTTGTTTAAACTCAAAATTGATGACATCTTTCGTATGAATAAATACACCTAATCCATGTTCTAAGATAAAGAAAGGACATGGATAGTATGTCTTTTCACCTTGATTACAAAACTTCTCAAAAACCTCATTAACGACTATATGATGTTTTTGATTGATACCATTATATTTTTCACCAAGTCCATAGACAAATGATGATTCACCCATAATCATCAGATGACTACGTGTTTTTGTAATGAGATATGATTTGGTTTTAATTGATGTTAAATCTTTTAACTTATACATTTTATGCATCATTTCTTACCTTCCATACATATCTGATATATGCAGCACAAACAAACTCTGCATTTGCCCACATCAGTGGGTTAATGAGTGGTCGTGCTTCTAATTGAGCATCAATGGCTTCTGGTAACATGCCATATCCATTTTGATGTGCTTTCATGAAATCCATAAAATTTAAATAATCTTTTTCATAACCTAATACATAAGCAGTCTCTGCAGCTGCAGCTGTATTAAAGATCCAAGGACCATCATGATATTCTTGTTCACTATAACCAATGCCATATGTATAATAGGCTGCGTGTGTTTTTAATGTGTGATATGATGCTCTATATTTATCCGTTAAGGGATAATGGAAACTTGTCCCAAAGAGCTGTGGTGTATCATAACGTTTAATCACATCATGATGATAATCCACATAGCCATAATAGTAATAGTCTTCTTGACCATAAGTAGCTTCAATTGCTTGATGAAGATTTTCATAATGCTTCATCCATTTATCTTTTAAATCCTTCATCTGAAAGATAGCAAACATATCTAGTGCAGCTTTTAATCCTCCACAAATAAACATGTTGGTTGACGTAATAAATGCAGGTCCGTAAACCCCTTCATTGACACCACCTTCAGGCCCATATAAACCGTTTTTCTTCTCGGTTTGTAAGAGAATACTTAAGATGCGATCTAACGTCTCAAAATCGCATAATAGTTCGCCTTTAGCTAAATAATAGTCTTTAAATATCGATGCGAAATAACCGATAAAGTCAATTTGCTTAAAAACATCATTGTTTGCGCCTTCATCACCGGTTTGATCGAAGCGATATCTTTGAAAATATTCACCATTTTCTTTAAGTTCACACTTTAAGAAAAATTGAATGATTGACATGAAATCATCAAACAGATGTGCATATAAAAATGCTCTTGCACCCATCAGTGCATCTCTTGAATAAAAGGCAACATGTCCATTTGCGAAATAATGTCCGGTTAAATCAGCTGGAAGAAGTCCACCAAGTAAAGCGCCTTTTAATGCTACCAATTTCACTTTAACTTCTTCAGTCATGATCATATCCGGATTGATTTTTGATAAATAATGATTCCAATAGGTTTTGACATCATCAAAACCTTTTGAAAAATCATATGAGTTTTGAGCCTTAACAGATAACATCCAATTAAATGTATATGATTCACCTTGGTCTAAAATGATATCTGAACAAATGATAGATGCTAAAGGTGTTTTCGTCATCCCCTTAGATGCATCTGTTCTATGCTCATTAAATAACATGGATTGAAACCCACGATACATAAAACCACTGGGTGCATCTTCTACGATATATGCATAAGTTTTTTGTTGATCGGTTTTTATCCCTAATGGATAACCATCAACATCAAGTTCTAGTTTCCCATCTTGATAATTCCACTTTGAAGTTGTTTTCAGTTGAGTAATCGCAAGTGCACCTACTGAAAACTGTTGTTTTTCATTGCTTGTATTCATAATTGTTGTTTGAAATCTAATATATGTCTCATGAGCAGCAACTTGATCGATTTTCTCAAAACCATCATAAACAAAATGATCTTTCATGATTGCATAATCAATCACTTCACTTACTTTTGCATGGTGCCTTTTCGGATGTCCAACTTTAGGTTTAACCCGGTCTGCATAATAGAGTACATCATCTTTTTTAACAACAGATGTTGCGGTATGAATCAAATCTTTTTCATAAGTATCTACATATAAGTGTTGTAGTCCACAAGCTTTCTGATCAATGATGGTATCATGAAGACCATATAAAGCACTAAATGTATTTGATCCAATATATGTTAGCCCTGGATATCTCATTTGACACCGCCTTCTTGTACGCCTCTGATAAAGTATTTTTGTGCAAATGCATAAACCAATAAGATTGGCCCCATAGAAACAAGTGATCCTGCCATCAGTGTATTATACTCAGTACCATACTGTGCATTCAGTTTACTTAAAAGTACAGGTAAAGTCACCTTATCTGGATCAGTAAGGATAATTAAAGGCCAAAAGTAATCATTCCAGTAATGCATGAAATTGATCACGAATAACGTTGTTAATGGCACAATACTAATCGGAATAATAATCTTAAAAAATACATGAATTAATGAAGCTCCATCCATATAAGCTGCTTCAATGAGTTCATTTGAGATCTTTCTCATAAATTGTCTGAGCAAGAAAATCGCAAACACATTATAAACAGATGGTAATATAACACCTAAGTATGAATTATTCAAACCCAATTTCGTTAAAATAATGAATATTGGAATTCCAGTCACTTGTAGAGGAATCATCATACTCATTAAAAACAACACGAATAACACATTCTTAAATCTAAATTCAAATTTCGCAAAAATAAACGCTGCGAAACTCGCACTTAGAAGCGTTAATATGGTTGAACTTAATGTGATGAGCAAACTGTTAAACGTTGATCTTAAAAATGGTAGTTTCGTCAAAACCTTAATAAAAGCATCAAAAGAAACATTTTTAGGTATCCATTCGATCGGAATGGCCATCAAAGCTTCTTGACTCTTTAAAGATGTTGAAATCATCCAAAAAAAGGGAATAATGCTTAAGAAAGTGATTACGCATAAGATTAAAATGACATTCATGCTTTTCAGCTTAAATTTCTTATTCATAAAACACCCACTTCTTCTGAAATACCAGTTGTATAATCGTCACAATCACAATCATAATGAGTAAGACAATAGACAGTGCTGCAGCATAACCCATATTGAAATATCTAAATCCATAGGTATAAATACGCTCAACTAACACTTGAGTCGATCCAAATGGTCCGCCTCCAGTCATAACCATGACTTGAGGGAAAAGTTGGAACGAGTTAATCATTGTCGTAATCAATACAAAAAATAAAGTTGGTGATACAAGTGGTAATGTAATTTTTAAAGTCTTTTTAAATGAGCTAGCTCCATCAATCTCAGCCGCTTCATAAACCTCTTTATCAACATTTCTAAGTGCCCCAAAGATGATCAGTGAAAAGAAACCTAAGTCTTTCCAAATACTCACCATCACAATCGATACCATCGACCATTTTGGATCAGTTAGCCATCCAGGTCCCTGGATGCCCACAAGATCAAGTAAGTTATTGATAATACCATATTGTCCATTTAAAGCTGATCTCCATATAATAGAACCTGCAACCCAACTGGTGAGTACTGGAATGAATAATAAGACTCTAAATGCACCGACACCTTTAACTTTTTGATCAAAGAGTAATGCTAATAAGAAAGATGAAATCATGATTAACGGTATATACATCACAATAAATTTTAATGTATTTTTTAAAACCCGGTAAAATTCATCAGAACTAAAGATATCTTTATAATTCGTGATACCTATCCAGTCTGGTGTTCCACCGATAATATCCCATGACGTAAAACTTAAATAAAAAGCAGATAACATAGGAAGTAGTGAAAAGATGATGTAGCCAAGAATACTTGGTACTAGAAATAAAACAATATAGAATTTGATGTTTTTTTGTAAGTGGTTCATGCTTTTTTCCTACTTCCTATAGATATATCTACTCTATGAATTAACTAAATTTTGAAACGATTTCTGCTTGTGCATCATCAAGAGCTTTTTGTGCAGTAATCTCACCAGCGATTGCTAAATCTAAGTAAGATTGAAGTACATCTGCAACTTGACCAAATTTTTCTAATGATGGTGGCATCACTAAATGATTCAGTGATTCAAATACTGCTTCTTTATTTGCAGGAGGTGTAATCGCTGTATATGCAGTTCTTACTTCATCTGTAAGTGCAACTGGTAAATCCCAGTTCGCGTTTGCTCTAAGTAATGCAGCTTCTTCACTACCTGATAAGAATGCAGCAAATTTTTGAGCAGCTTCACTTTCTTCTGTTTGTGCACTTACAACAACTGCATCAGAGAAGAAATGCGTAGCTTTTTGTGAGATACCTGGTTCAACTTCGATATCCCAAGCAAATGATGCATTTTCAGCAAAGTTACTAAATGCCCAAATACCAGTAACGATCATACCTAAGCGACCTGATAAGAATAAATCCCAGTCACCCATACCACCCATTTGTTCTGCATTAGGTGTTACATTGGTTTCATTGATTCTTGCAATCATCATTTCTAATGCTTCAACGTTTTCAGTTGAGTTGATTGTAAATGCGCTTTGATCAGCATTCATCATTGATCCGCCGTTTTGTGCAACAGTCTTATAAAACTCCCATGTTTGAATTGGACGGAAAATACCATAGATATCTGTACCTAAGTCACTAATTGCTTGTGCAGCAGCTAATTCTTCTGCCCAAGTCCAAGAGCTTGTAGGATAAGCTATTTCTGCTTGATCAAATAGATCTTTGTTATAGATTAACACAACATTTGAAAATTTAGTAGGTAATCCGAATTGTTTATCACCAATTTGGAATGCTTCTAAAGTTGTTGCATGAACGTTATCTAAATCAAGATCATCTGTTTCGATTTCTAGTAATGCATTTTTATCTGCATATGCTCTAAAGTTTTCGATGTTTAATTCAAATACATCTGGTGCTTGATTTCCAGCAACTCTAATTGCTAATTGAGTGAAATAATCATCATATCCAAGTGTTTCTACGTTTACCGTAATGTTTGGATTTTCTTCCTCAAAAGCTTCAACCATATCAGTAAGTGTATCTTCCTGACCTCCATTAGAAGAATAGTTTAAGAATGTGATTTCTACATCTTCAGATTCTTCTTCTTGACATGCAACGATCATCACTGACGCAATGATGAGCATGCCTAATAACATAAGTTTTTTCATATTTTTCTCCTTTTATATTTTTGCCCTGTAAGCTATGACGATAGCTTCATAAGGTCTTAATACCGAAATTTCTGGTGATACGTCTTGATAATTATGAATCACAATATTTCCATCTGTTGATATTGGTTCATCTAATGTGATTTGTTCATCATAGAAATTACAGATGACTTTAAGTGTCATGTCATCAGTTACACGATCATAAGCAAAGATAGATGGATGATCTTTAAATGTCATGATGAATTTTCCATGTTTGATGATGTCTTGATAATCACTAAACCTTCTTAAGTGAATCAGTTTTTTATAATAATTGAATACTGAAGACGGATCATTTAAGTTAGCTAATACGTTAATGTCTATATAATTAGGATTCACTTTAATCCAAGGTTTGACATTTGAGAAGCCTGCATATGCTTGATCATTCCATTGCATCGGCGTTCTTGCGTTATCTCTACCCTTAGCTTCTATCGATTTAATGATATCTTTCATGTCGAATCCTTTTTGGATGCGATCATTGATCATATTGATCGTTTCAACATCTTGATATTCATCCATCTCAAAGGATAGATTGGTCATCCCAATTTCTTCACCTTGATAAATGTAAGGTGTGCCTTGCATGAAATGTAGGAGTGTCGCTAGCATTTTTGCTGATTCTACTCTGTAAGTCTTATCATTGCCCCACCTTGAAACGATTCTTGGCAAGTCATGATTATTCCAAAACAGTGAATTCCATCCTTGATTGTAAAGTGTTGTTTGTTGTTCTTCAAACACTTTTTTAAGATCCATAAGATTTAATGGTTTTAAATCCCATTTTTCCTTGCCTGCTTCTTGATCAAGAAGACTGTGTTGGAAATTAAAGATCATTGAAAACTCTGATTGATCTGGATTTGAATATAGTTTACTTTTCTCAGGTGTCGCACCCCATGTTTCACCAACTGTAATCAGATCGTGATTTTTAAAAGCTTCTTTGTTCATCTCTTTGATATACTCGTGAAGTTTTGGTCCATCCCCAATGATGTTTTCATCAATCTCTTTTGCGATTAAATCAATGACATCGAATCTAAACCCTTTAATCCCTAAATCAATCCAAAACTTTAAAATATCATAGATTTCTTTTCTTACAGGTTTGTGATGCCAATTAAGATCAGGCTGATCTTTATCAAATAGATGTAAGTAATATGAATCTGTAGGTTCATGATACGTCCAAGCAGAATTTAAGAATATTGATTGTAGGTCACTTGGTGGCCCTGATTCTGATTTTCTAAACACATAATAATCTCTATAAGGGCTCATCTCATCTTTTAAGGCTTCTTTAAACCACTCATGTTCACTTGATGTATGATTTGCGACGATATCCATCATGATATGGATATCTAAGGCTTTTGCTTCTTTGATGAGCATCTTCATATCATCTAATGTACCGAAGGTCTCATGGATGCCATAATAATCGGATATGTCATATCCGTTATCCTTTTGAGGTGATGGATAGACTGGACATAACCAAATGACATTGATTCCTAAATCATGAAGATATGGGAGTTTTTTTATAATACCTTTGATATCTCCAATACCATCACCATTGGTATCATAAAAACTTTTGGGATATATTTGATAAACTACTGCTTGTTTCCACCACATATGAACCTCCGTTTAACGTTAAACTAATTCTGTATTTTTAATACCCAACTGGTGGGTATTATGTTGTTTTTCTTTGAACCAGCTGTACTGGCATGATGATTTTTTCTGGCTTGTTCGTTTGATGCTGCATCTTCTTATTTAAAAGATTGACTGCCACTTCACCTTTTAGGGTTATGTCTTGTTTGATGGTTGTTAAGGACGGTTGAGCAAGCTCACCGATGAACAGTCCATCAAATCCGACAATCGCAACATCTTCTGGTACTCTAATCCCATATTGATTTAAGCCCTTCATGACACTTAAAGCCATAATATCGGAATAAACGAATAATCCATCAATCGTTGAGATATGTTCTTTTACAACTTTACCAATATCAAGTCCGAACTCATATGAGGTATAGCCTTCAAATACATTATCTTTGGTATACGTTAATCCGTATTTCTTTAAGGCTTTTTTATAGCCATCAAATCTTTTTGAAGAAACACCTACTTCTTCTAAAGATGATAAGACAATACCAATATTTTTTCTACCTGTTTGAATCAAATGCTCAGTTGCAAGATATCCACCTTGCTCATCATCGGTGATGATGAGATCTAATTGATCATTTTCGATGTAACTATCTAGAAAGACTGATGGGACATCAATATCTTTAAATATCGTCTTCATTTCTCTTTCAACAGCACCTAAGACAATCACACCATCAACATTCCAATTTAAGATGAGTTGTTTTAATGTTTCTTTTTCACTAATGAAACGAAACATGAGATAATATCCAAGTTTTCTTAAGTTATACTCAATGCTATTAATCAATTCTCCATAAAAGGGATTGATTAATGCTTTATTCTTATAAGGATCCGCTTCTATCGTTTGTGGGATCGCAAGCATCACGATTTTTGATTCATGACTCTTTAAAGATCTCGCAAACAAATTAGGCGTATAGTTTAATTGTTCGATTAAGTTTTCAATTTTGATTCTAGTTTTTTCAGATACTTTATCATATCTTTTATTAATCACGTTTGACACAGTCATTTTACTGACATTGGCTAAACGTGCAATATCCTCTAAAGACGGCATATGTACACCTCGTTTACCGGTATACTAAAATTATATATGAGATGTAAGCGTTTGTCAACGATATTTTTAAATTTTTTTATAAGAATAAAGTTGATATATGCTGACTCTAATCCTTCATATATAAATATATGAGGTATAAAAAAAATCTTTCAGCATCGAAAGATTTTTTGTTTTATCTACATAACACTCATCATAACCCAATCATTATTTTAACTGGCTCACTGAATCCTTAATTGTTTTCTCAAATGCCATTTTTCCATATTTATCGACTTGCATCTTATCCTTAGGTCCATGACTAAGTGATCCTGGACCACCAATACATCCCCCGATACAAGCCATACCCTCAACAAAGTTTCCAATAGATATATTTTTAGATATTTTAAATAAAGCTTTCTTACATTCTTCTATCCCATCACAAATGACAGGATTCACTTCAAAATCATGGGTTTCGTTTTCTTTAAGTGACTGCATCACCGCTTCACTTAAACCTCCAGATCTTGCGAAGATTCTACCATAATAAGAAGCATTATCTAATGGTGATTCCTCTAAAGATTCAATATCTATATGTTTACTGTCTATGAGCGCTTGAAGTTCTTCAAAAGTCATGACACTGTCAACATAAGGTTTTACTTCATCTAATTGAGATTCTTGTTTCTTTGCGATACATGGTCCAATAAAAACAACTTTAGCTGAAGGTTCATTTTCTTTAATATACTTCGCTAAAAATGCCATGGGTGATAAATTATGAGAAACATGCTTAAGTAAATCTTTATGATTCTTTTTGATATATGATACAAAAGCTGGACAGCAGGAACTTGTTAAAAAACCTTTTTCAACAAGTTCTTTTGTTTCTAGATCAGCAATCATATCTGCACCTAAAGCTGCTTCTACAACACTATGAAATCCAACCTTCTTAATCGCAGTAACCACTTGACTCAAATTCACATGCGTAAATTGACTTGCAATGGATGGCGCAACAACTGCATAGATCTTATATGCTTTATTTTCATTGCTCTTTTTAAGAAGATCAATCACATTAACAATATATGATTTATCTACTATAGCTCCAAATGGACATTGATAGACACACGCACCACAACTGATACACTTCTCATTATCAATCACTGCAACTTTATTCGAATCCATGGTGATTGCATTGACTTTACAGGCACTAACACATGGTCTCATATGATTTGATATTGCATGATAAGGACAAACCTTAGCACATAAACCACATTCAACACATTTCGACTTATCAATGATTGCTCGTTTATGATCATCAAAAGATATCGCTTGTTTTGGGCAAACTGAAGCACATCTATGTGCCAGACACCCTCTACAACCGCTTCCGACTTCATAACCACCAACAGGACACTCATCACATGCAATGTCTATAACTTCAACAATATTGCTGTTTTTTGAGTCTCCACCAATGGCTAGTTTGATCCGCTCTGTTAAGATTGCTCGTTCTTTATAGATACAACATCTCGAGATTGGTTTTTTCGTCGGATTGATCAGTTTAGGTATATCAAGCATATTTTCAAATAAAGAATCCTTAAATGCTTGGTTAGATACCTCTTTTAACACTTGATATTTTATATATTGTACTTGTGTATCGAATTTTCTCATCTTCTACTCCTAAAAATAACTGACTTTTATGTTTTTCCCCATTTTTTTTAAACATGTGCTAATCTCTTCTATCAATTGCATTTTAATACTAAAATGAATGGGAAGATCTGGATTTTGATGTGCTGGATTGATTGCTTTACCGACATAAAAATTTATATCAGTGCCCTTTTCAAATAACCATCTAGCAATCATTGATGCTCCATCTTTTTGAAAAGACCATTGATCATGCAATTTGTTTTCCCCTAAAAAATCTTTTGCATAAATCAAGACTTGATTCATCGTTATGACACCTTCTGTGACTAAATCAACACCTTCAATCTCAGCAGTTGGTGGCATATTCGGATCATTATAGTCTAAACTTGTCTTTATGGGTTTACCTAAATATTTTGAGACGATTTGACTTGTTGTTCCACCACAAACAATTTTCTTACCCCTTTTAGAAAAGAACAACGATAACATTTGCTGATTATCAAATTTATTTTTAGGTGGACCAATCAATAAATTTAATGGTTCTCGTTTAATGACTTTAATCATTAAACAGGAAGCATCATCTCCAGGTTGATGATCATATAAACCCTTACATTTATTCATCATCAGATTTACCAATACTTTTGCGTTTACATGCTTTCTATTGTAATGCTTAATGTATTTTATAATGTTTTCTCTTTCCCACCCAAAATTAAGCTTAGTACCTACTCCAGCATGAACACATCCATCAGACATCGCTAAAAAACAATCTCCAACTTGTAGTTTCAACTTAGAATGAAAGATTCTTTTATTCGCAATCATCATTTCAGTCTTATAAAATTCATAATGCTCTTGATCTCTAATCAAAATAACAGAGGGATTGTCATATTGGACAATTTCTACTTCTTCTAAATGGTTCACTCGAATTAAAGTAAATGTTGAATAAGCTACTTGTCTAACCTTGCAGGTTGGTAGTGTATGAGCAATAGTTTCAATGCAATCTACAAGGCTCATGCCTTGTGAGATCATTGTCGATACAATTTTTGCAGTAAGTGTTGCTAAAATGGATGCCTTCACACCACTGCCTAATCCATCAGCAAGCACATAGATGTGACTATCTTCAGTTTTTACTTCTTCAATTTGATCACCACATAATGTTTCATTATGTTTACAAATAGAAGCATATCCAACATCTAAAAATAAATCATTCATGTTCTAGATGCTCCTTAAGTTTTGTTAAAGCAATTTTGGTCTCTGCAGCTGTCTCCCCTAAAAGTGAAGCAATCTCTTGGACAATGCGCATTTGCTTTTCAACAACCTGATTTGTAACTTCTATCGTTTGTTTTTTATGCTGTTCTTTGATTTCATTTTGTCTATAACTATCTGTGATATCATTCATCAGATACATGATGATATGATAATCACGATCATAAATGATAGACTCTTCAACATGCTTTTGATATTCTGCTAAGTATTTTTTTCTTTGATAGACACTTCTTTTTTGCTCTAACACTTTTTTAAAAGGTTCTTCATCTAAGATTTTGATGATCTTCTCACCTAAAACATCTTTTTCTGATCTTACATTGATGATTTTTCTTGCTGCATCATTAATTTTTTGTATTTCAAGATGTTCATTGATGACGATAATACCACTCGGCGTATAATTTAGAATATTACGATAAAAACTCTCTGCTCTTTCCTTCAAAAAAGGTAGGCACATGGATATGTTTGCTTTGCCTTGGAAAATAGCGATTGCTTTTTCCCGACAAGTATCATATCCACAAGATCCACAGTTTAACTCATCTTTTTGATTTGTTTTTCCCATTTGTTTCATGATTTCATCAATCGTGTTTTTGTTTGGTATTTCATTTTTCTTTTTGATTGAATGAAACTTTTTCAGATAAGCCTTTTGTTCAAGTTTATCTACATCAATATCATTTTTACTGCCATAAGAAATCACTGTTAAATAATCTCTTAACGGTGTTTTATGATACTTTTCCATAATCGGTCCATGAATACAACTTCCGACGCAACTTGACATTTCAATAAAACAGTTCTTCAAATCTCCTTTAGAGATATCTTCTAGCACATTGATACAGTTTTCGACACCATCAACAGCTATATATTGATAATCATCATTTCTTCTTGACAGTGACTTAATGATACCCCCTGTCGTTGGAAAGAATCTAGCTTTAAACCCGTCGTGTTCTTCAACTTCTTTTTCTAATCTAACTTGACTGTATTCAAATAATCGACTGAGTTCCTCAAAAGTCAACACTGCATCGATATAACCTTGATAATAATCAGCTTCATCCTTTTTAGCAATACAAGGTCCAACAAAAACAACTTTAGCATCTTTGTATCTGCGTTTAATATCAAGTGCATGTGCTTGCATTGGGGATATGATTGGCGCTAAAAAAGGTAGAAGATTCGGATAATACTTTTGAATGAGTAGATTAACAGAATGACATGCAGAAGTGATGAGTATTTTCGGTTTTTTTGTATCGATATAATCTTCATACTCTGATTTAACTAGTGCTGCTCCGATTGCTGTTTCTTCACAATCAAAAAAACCTAATCGCTTGATGGCTTTTCTCATCATACTGATACCAGCACCATCATAGTTTGCGACAAACGATGGTGCTAAAGAAACAATGACTTGATCATGTTGTTGTAATAACACTTTAACTTTTTCGATATCACTGACAATCTCTTTAGCATTTTGAGGACAATCTACATAGCAGTTACCACATAGGATACACTCGTTTTTAACAACACTTGCTTGATTACCAGAAAACTTAATCGATTTAACCGGACAATGTCTAATGCATTTATAACAATTCTTACATTGATTACGGTTTAATGCAATAATCTCACTCATGATCTACCTCACTTTATATTTGATAGAATTTCTTTATGAAATAAATCTTCTATATTCTCTTCATTTGCAGAAAAATGTTTTCCATTAAACTCTATGCTTACGCCTTTTTGACAATTGCCCATGCAAAACTTTCCACATAAATCAACTGATGTTTCAAGACCGTGTGCTTTTACTAACTCTTGTAAAGCACTAACAACTAATCTTGAACCTTTTAAATGACATGAACTACCGATACAAACATTGATTTTCATAACTTCTTATCTCCTAAATATCATTTCTTTGATTGATAATTTCTAATAGCTTATCTTTTTCATTCTTTTTCGCTTTTAAAAGCCTAGCAGCAGCAACAATTGGTAACCATGCTTTAACATAGGTCTTCGATGTCTTTGTTTTTTGACAATAAAGATCAAGATATTTCTCTGCATGCTCTTGATTATCATTGATTAAAAAATCTAAGTAGGTTGCGGATGCATCTCCAGATGCATTTCCAATAGTTGCATGTGCCCAGTCAATGATATAATATCTTCCATCTTGATCTATAATAATATTTGATGGATTAAAATCACCGTGACAAAGTTTTTTATGTACTCTCATCATATCTAGTTTTCTTTGTAACTCATATCTAGTTGTTGCAAGTAAATCTGTTTTTTCTATCTTTTCAATCAGTCTATCTTTTTGCTTTCGCAAATGCATAATGTTTTGTTGATGTACTTCTAACTGTAGGTTTACAAAGATTTCAAGATAATGATCAAAACGATCACTGTTTTTTTGCATGATATGTTCAAGTGTTTGTCCTTGAACATATGCATAAACCATGACCCATTGTCCGTTCTGCTCAGTAACAGATAAAAGTTTTGGTACACAAAGCTCTGTCTCTTCTACTCGAGCATGATTTAATGCTTCATTTAACACTTGAGCTTTCGTGTAGTTTTTATGAAAAGTTTTAATCACTAATGCTCCATCTTTAAATATCGTTTTATCATTTCTAATACCGATAATTTTTTCCATATTTATCAAGTCACTTCCGATCGTGTGTAAGTTTTGCTAATACTGATAAAGAACATGCCATGTTCTCATTTTTAACAATAATATGTTTGGGAACATCTAAAATCACAGGTGCAAAGTTCCATATGGCTTTGATGTTGCTTTCGACCATGAGGTCACAAATACTTTGTGCCATGTCTTTTGGAACTGTTATGATGCCAATATCAATCTTTTTAAGTTTGCATATCGCTTTGAAGCGGTGAATATGCTCGTATGAGTTGTTTAAATCAAAGGCAGCAACAATCTTTATATGATAAGGATCAAAACCATTGTAGTGATAAAGGGCTTTGCCTAATCTTCCCATACCAACAATAGCTGCTCTTGTCTCATGATCATATCCCATATAGCTTTTAAGGTCATTGAGTAACTGACTAACTTCATATCCTATTTTCGGTTTTCCACCTGTACTGATTTTTGCTAAGTCTTTTCTTACCATGACTTCACCATAATTTAACTCACTTGCAATGATCGTTGCTGATATATAGCTGTTATGATAGTTTTCCAAAAATGCAATATATCCTGGAACTCTACTTAAGATAGCTTCTGATACGCCATTTTGCAACATAAAAATCACCTCACACTACTATGTTAACAAACCCATGTTTTCAAGTGAAATGCTTATTTGATATATCGATATATCTTTATCGATATATCTATATAAAAAAACTAACCACGGTTGGTTAGTTAGTAAATGTAACACCTTTTTTGAACAACTAATTCATCTAAAAACAATTGATCTACTTCACTAAATTGATAGTTCTTTTTGTATATTAACACGTCTTTATAGATCTTATCGCAGTCAGCAACTGTTCTTTCAATTAAATCATGTTTATCCAGTAACTCTTTTGGAACCCTTGAAACCCACATAAATGTTGAATGTATGGTTTCTAGTAGTGTGAACTGAGATGCTCTTTCAAAAACATATATTCTTTGATTGACCGTCTCGGGTAATTCCATCTTCTTCACTTCAGTCATCGGCATGTCAGGCACATATGGATCTGCATGTGCGATTTCTACATAATCATTTAAGTCTTTGTTATAAATTATATCTTTATGTGCAAGTGCATGATTTTTAGACATCACAATAACTGGTTTAAACTCACAAATAACCTCTGACTCAAGTGCTTTATCTTTTAGCATGAGTTTGAAATATGATTCATACTTACTCTGATATCTAATAATGCCTAAATTGTAATGTGAACTTAAAATGTTTTTAATTGCTCTTAATGCATTGGTTTCTTTATAGTATAGCTCACATTTGCATGAGACTTGTAGTTTTCTTGCAAACTCAGTAAATGATTTTGCGATATAACTTGATCTAGGAACAGAAATTGAAAATTTCACATACTCTTCGTCTTTAGCATTTAGCATATGTTCAATTTCATCGACTTCATTTAATATGCGATATGCATATTGAATGAACTCTTCTCCTTTTGATGTTAATCTCATCCCTTTAGAGCTTCTTGTAAATATTTCAATATTTAAAGAAGCTTCAAGTTCCTTGATCGCTCGACTTAAGTTTGGCTGAGACATAAAAAGGTTTTCTGCAGCCTGAGATATGGATTGTGTTTTTGCGATTTCGCAAACGTATCGTAAATGCATGATATTCATGTTTTTTTCACCTAAATGTATTATATCATGTAGATTTTAATTAAGAAAAAGTAAACGATTTCAGTTGTTTAAAAAATGTTTTTATGTATGATGAGTCTTCTTATTTAGTCATGTAATAACATTGATTTTGTTTTTTAAAGTGTTCTTTCTCATATAAAGCAATCGCATCATTATTTGATAGTTCGACATAAAGTCTTTGCGGTTTGTCTTTAAATGTTTGATGCATATGATCTAACAATTGTTTTGCATATCCCTTATGTCTGTTTTCAGGTGCAATATAGAGTTCATCTAAATAATAGATACTATCAACGTAACCAATTTTAGGTATTTTAACAATGCTTATCCATCCATAGACCGCTTCATCATGGATGACGTATAGATAAAGATGATCGTCTTCTATTGAGTTGATACTTAATGGTTGAGATGTACGCTTTTGATAGATTTCTTCAAACAAATGAATGTTATCTTTATGGATTCTTGTAATCATAAATTTCCTTCTTTCTAAAGACTTTAATCATCTTAAAATGGCAACCCATCTTTATTTAAGATAATGACTTCTTGTTCAAGATATTGATGGCTAAATGCTGGTGTTTCTAGATAAGTCATCAGTATTTGTGATACAGGCATATTTAACTTCAGCAAATAAGCACTTTTATGCTTTGGATGTATCGTTTCATCAAAAAATGCTTTAGTAGATTCTAAATGCGCTGTAGTAGAGATCAAAGGTCGTTCAAATGATTTAAATGTCTGTTCAGATGTCATACCTCTATAAACTGTTAATTCTTTTTGATGTGCTTTTTCAAACATGGCTTGAACAAAAGCCAATCTATGCATCAAATATCTTTTTCTTGTTTCTTTTTCGTATGGTTTCGTAAAAGTTGATTTTTTTCTGACTTCAAATCCTTGATAATTGACAAGTCCTAATTCAGCTAAACAAATGATCATACCTTTGATGAGTTCTCCTGAATGCGGATTAAGACAAAAATTACTTGTTGTTTCATCTTCTAGATATAAAAGATGCTCATTATCTAAATATCTTTTTAAATCTTCTGACAATAATGGACTTCCTTTTTTCATAGACCAATCAAGCTTGTCATAAGATTTGAAATACTTACTTTCTTTATTCATCCAAGCAATGATATCTTCTTTGATTTTGGTAATGTTTTTGAATGTTTGTTTTTGGGTGTCGATATCGATTTTGATATTGAGTTCAATTTTCTTTTGTTTAATGATATCTTCATATAGCCTGATGACATCTTTATCACTATATTTTTCATCATCTAAAAACTGAAATTGACTGATATCTTCAAAAGGTAACTCCCAACATTTGCCCTTATCTTCAAAATCTAAGATACGCCAAGTAAACATTCCAGATTCCATATCTATATCTTCAATTATCCCAGGTGTTCTTCTTCCATCAAGAAGGACACAAGGATTATCTTTAACAAGATACTTAAGTGTTCCTTTTGTATAAAGTGCATCGTCTATTTTATTTTTGTTTTGTTGATGTATGGACATAGTGATGTTCCTTTCTTCAAAATTTTAATACTTTATCTATTATATATTGTTTATGTGATGAGATATATGATACCTAATATCATTAAAACAAGAATGATAGTAAAATGAGTGATCGTTATGAAAGTAAGCCATGTCGTTCTCTTTTTCTTCCTTTGATAAACATGAAAACATACATATTTTTTGTATAGTTCATTTTCATCTATCCTATGTATAAGTGCATTTCATTGATTTGTATACGTAATTATTATGTCATAAATCGTTGGTGTTTAATTATATTTATTATTAATTATAAAAAGCTTTAATCATTGTCAATTATTTTCATTAAGAGCTTAAGTTTTCATGAGTAAAGCTTTTTAAGTACTATGGCTAGAATTTTATAAACGTTTGTCCATTTAAATCTGAATAACTTCCATGAACTGCAAATTTTAAACTGTTTGTTATAGTGTCAGTATCAAAAGTGATTATCACCGGAAAAGATGAAAGTATAAACTGATGTTTATTTTCTTTAATTGGTATGAGTGTGATATCTTTCCATTTAAGATCTGTTACTAATTCATTGTTTATTAGTTTTATCGTACATGTTTTTGATTGATCTTCATTATGATAGGTTCCGCAGTAATCATTCAAATGTGATAAAGCCTTCTCTATAGATGCTTCAAGGTAAGTGATATCTAAACATGCACATATCTCTTTTTTAATATCTGGCCAAGTATAGTCGTTTTTATCAATTCTTATCTTAGTAAACATAAACTCGTTAAATAAAATATCAGTTAAATCTTGATATGATTTCCATAACTGAATCACTCGATCTTCATCTTTCATGGTTAAAGACTTAACAAATGGTGTTTGAATATCAGATGAGATAAACCAGTTTTTCCAACGTTCACCTCTTCTTTCCCAAATTGTATTAATCGCCATATGAACATCTGGCTCGTGAAAATATATAAAATAAGGATTTAAAGGCTTTATAATGTCTTGAATTTTGTTTGTGAATTCTTTAATCATCGATATAGGCACAAGATTTTGAAATAAGATTCTAACTGTGTCTTGGTAGAAATGACTTTCAATGATATGGACTTGATCTGAGTCTATGGCTTTTTTGGTAAAAGATGCCCATAATGAGATGATTGAAGTCATGAAATGCTTCATCTCATGCTCATTTTCAAACACTTCTACATCTTTTTCGTAAGCGAGTGGATGGTTTGAAGATTCTTCGTGATACCAAATAGATGCAATCTGATTTTCAGATAACACTTGATTTAAGTATTGTGAGGTGCTTGATTTACCAGAACCTGTGATACCATCGATTAATATAAGTTTTGTTTGCTGCATATGTTGTAACCTCTTTTTGTAGATGTTTTAATGATTTGATAACATATATCTAGATATGTAATGTATCGTTCATAGAACATATCTATATTATCAAAAAAGTCTATAATTTCCTATAGACTTTTTAATATTTATCAGTATATGCTAATATTTACTCCCATTCAATCGTTCCTGGAGGTTTTGATGTAATATCATAAACCACACGATTAATACCTCTAACTTGATTGATAATACTTGTAGAGACTTCATCTAAAAAATCATAAGAAAGCCTTGAGATATCAGCGGTCATAAAGTCAGTACTATTGACTGATCTGATCGCAAGCACATGTTCATAGGTTCTCATATCACCCATCACACCTACAGTTTTTACAGGTAGTAAAACCGCAAATGCTTGTGAGACTTGATTATAAAGACCATGTGATCTTAATGCTTTAATAAAGATGTCATCAGCTTCTTGTAAGATATGAACCTTTTCTTCTGTAATTTCACCAATGATTCTTATGCCTAATCCAGGACCTGGAAAAGGATGACGATTCACAAGTTCTTCTCCGAGACCTAAAGATTTACCTACGGCTCTCACTTCATCTTTAAAAAGTTCTTTTAATGGCTCTAAGATTTTAAATGTTGATTGTTTAGGAAGTCCACCAACATTATGATGAGATTTAATCGTATGAGAGGGTCCTTTGATCGATATCGATTCAATGACATCTGGGTAAATCGTACCTTGAGCTAAATAACTAACGTTCTTAAGTTTTGCTTTTTCTTTTTCAAAGACTTCGAAAAAGACACGTCCAATGATTTTTCTTTTACTTTCAGGATCTGTGATCCCCTTAAGTGCTTGATAAAAGTCTTGTTTTGCATCAACTTTAATGATATGCATGTCACTAAAGACTTCATAGTTTTGAATGACTTCAATGGCTTCATGCTTTCTTAGAAGTCCGGTATCTACAAAGATACACGTTAAGTTTTTTCCAATCGCTTTTGATAATAATGCAGCAGCAACCGTAGAATCGACACCACCTGAAAGACCTAAGATGACTTCTTCATCTTTGACTTCTTCTTTAATCTCTTTGAGCTTTGAAGTGATGAAATCTTTAATACTCCAATTAGGTTTCGCTTTTGCAATTTCAAAAACAAAGTTACTTAAGAGTGTCTTACCTTCTGTTGTATGTGTGACTTCTGGATGAAACTGAACACCATAGATATTATGATCTTTATGTTTCACCATAGCCATTGCATGTTTGGATGATGCAAGCATTTCAAAGGTTTCTGGAAGTTTTAAAACTTTATCACCATGAGACATCCAAACCGTCGATGTATCATGCATGTTTAGTGTCAATAAACTTTCATGTTCAATAGTAATTTGATTTTTACCATATTCTCTAATATCTCCTGGAGCGACTTTCCCACCAAAGGTTTGAATGAGAAGTTGCATCCCATAACAAATTCCTAAGATAGGTACATTTAAAGCTAAGACTGATGGATGTAGTTTAGGTGCAAGTTCATCATAAACCGAGTTAGGTCCTCCAGATAAGATGACTGCTTTAATGCTTTGATCAGGTATAATCTCATCCAGATGAGAAATCACTTCTGCATAAACATGTATTTCTCTAATCCGTCTAGCAATTAATGCATTATATTGTGATCCAAAATCAATGATAACTATTTTGTCCATGTGTGATTCCCCTGATAGTTCGGTGCAGCTCTCGTAATTGAAATATCATGTGGATGACTTTCTTTTAAGCCTGCAGATGAGATTTCTATAAACTCTGACTTTGTTTTTAGTTCTGAAATGGTTTTAGCACCAATATAACCCATGCCTGAGCGTAGCCCACCACAAAGTTGATATAAAACATCAGCAACTTCTCCTCGATAAGGGACTCTACCTTCAATGCCTTCTGGAACAAGTTTCTTTAAATCTTTTCCTTTTTGAAAATAGCGATCACTTGATCCTCTATGCATCGCTGCAAGTGATCCCATACCAACATATGTTTTATATGAACGTCCCTCATAGATGATTTCTTCTCCTGGACTTTCTTTAGTCCCTGCAAGAAGTGATCCTAACATAACAGTATCTGCTCCAGCAGTTAAAGCTTTTGTGATATCACCACTATATTTGACACCACCATCCGCAATAATCTTAATATCTGTATCTTTTAATGCTTCATAAACTTCCATGATGGCAGTGATTTGTGGTGCACCAATACCAGCAACCACTCTTGTTGTGCATATAGATCCAGGACCTACACCCACTTTCACTGCATCAACACCTGCTTCTTTAAGAGCAAGTGCAGCTGCTTTAGTGACAATGTTACCTGCAATGAGTTTAAGATTTGGATATGTTGATTTAATCAGTTTCACCATATCAATCACACCTTTAGAATGTCCATGAGCACTATCCACTGTGATGACATCAACACCTGCTTTGATAAGTGCATCTACTCTTTCTAAAGTATCAGATGAAACTCCTACTGCAGCACCACATAAAAGACGGCCATGAGCATCTTTTGCAGCATGTGGGTAATCTAGGATATTATCGATATCCTTAGATGTGATAAGTCCTTTGAGATGATAGGTGTCATCAACAATCAGTAGTTTTTCTAAGCGGTGTTCCATTAAGATTTGTTTAGCTTCATCTAGTGATGTGTTTGTCGGTGCTGTGATAAGATTTGATTTAGTCATAACTTCACTGATTGGTGTATCATCAAGTTCTCGATATCTTAAATCTCTGTTGGTCACAATCCCTTTTAGGATCCCTTCATCGTTAATGATTGGAATACCAGAGATTTTGTAAGTTGACATGATCATTTCCGCATCATGAAGCGTGTTTGTCTCTTTTAGAGTGATTGGATGTTTGATCATACCTGATTCATTTCTTTTAACGTAATCAATTTCTTTTGCTTGATTTTCAATACTCATATTTTTATGAATAAATCCAATCCCACCTTGTCTTGCAATTGCAATCGCGAGTTTACTTTCTGTAACTGTATCCATAGCAGCAGATAATATAGGGATATTAAGTGATATCCCACCCACGAGTGATGTTTTTAAAGATACTTCACTTGGAACAACTTCTGATGCTCCTGGAAGGATTAAAACATCATCAAATGTTAAACCTTTTTTCATATGTTTCCTCCTATTTATAATAAAAAAATGGTTTTATTTGCGCATATGCAAAAAAACCATTTTGGTCTTTTTGCGTAGTCTCAAATTTGAGGTTTGAGGTAGAAACGGCTTGCCATATTCAAGCTTTATACGCATATATTAAGAGTATTATAACAAATGATTTCGAGATAAGCAATTGTAAAACGAAAAACTTACACAAGTGTAATGTGTAAGTCATATCTTTTCCGTAAAACATTGTACTAGTATTGATATGCAAAAATAGACGTTTTTTTCTATGAACTAGTTAGACACTTATTATCTTTACAAAGGCCAAATCATGCAATTGCATGATTGTAATGTATACAATGTTATTAATCTTGCCTTATCCCTTTACTAAAGACTGTCGGTCATTGTGAAAACCTACACTTTAAACATCGTTAATTAGAAAATTTTTTATTGTCATTGATATATACTCAATATCTTCATCGGTTAAATATGGATGCATTGGTAAAGATAAAACCGTTTCACATAACCTATTAGTGACAGTGTAATCCTCATCCCCAATACCTAAATCTAAAAATGCTGTTTGCTTATGCATAGGTTTTGTATAATATATCATACTTGGTATTCCATTTTCTGACAAGTATTGTTTCAATGCATCTCTTTGGTTTTTACTTTTTAGTTTCACTGTATACTGTGCAAAACTTGATATATATCCATTTGGAATGTATGGAACATCAAGGAAGTCAGATAGTAACTTATTATATTTCAAATAAACATTGTTAATAGATGTTAGCTCATTATTTATGAACTCATCAAACTTCACATTAAGAATTGCAGCTTGTAAAGTGTCTAATCTTGAATTTACACCTATTCTGATGTTATCATATTTGTCCTCACCTTTACCATGAATTCTAAGAGATATAAGTAATGCAGCTAAGTCCTCATCATTTGTAAAAATTGCTCCACCATCACCGTAACAGCCAAGTGGTTTTGCTGGAAAAAACGAAGTGGTTGCGGCATCGCCAAAACTACATGCTCTTTTTCCATCTTGTTCAGCTCCAAATCCTTGTGCACCATCTTCTAAAATTAACAGATTATATTTTTTTGCGATTTTTTCTATATTTTTATAGTCTGCTAATAATCCAAACAAATCAACTGGAATTATAACTTTTGGCTTTAAATTAGAATTTTTTATAGTTTCATTGATTTTCACTTCTAGTTTTTTAGGATCAATATTAAATGTTTTTTCATCTACATCGACAAATATTGGTGTTGCTCCAACAAAAGAAACCACTTCTGCTGTTGCGAAAAATGTAAAGTCAGGAACAAATACTGCATCACCTTTTCCGATTCCCCATGCTCTTAAGACGAGAGACAAGGCATCAGTCCCATTAGCACAAGAGATGCAATGTTTAACACCAACATATTCAGCTAATCTTCTCTCAAGTTCATTAACTTGTTTTCCACTAATGAAGTTCGTTGAATTTATAACATCTTGTATAGCATCTTGAACTCTATCTCTAATCACATAATATTGTTTACTCAAATCTCTAAATTCCATACATGTTCACCTATCTTATTGTTTTTAAGAAAGCAATAAACTTACTATGATCAATAGCAAAGTTTCCAGTTACAGTTGAGTTATCAGGGACATTACGTGTTACTACAGAACCTAAAGATACAGTAACATTATCACCTATTACTAAACCGTTGCTTATCGTCGCGTTGATACCTAACCAACAATCCTTACCTACAACTGTTCTTCCACCAAATTTTACACCTGCAGTAATAAATGTTCTTTCACCAATTATGCAATCATGAGCTATATGAACAAAATTATCAATTTTGACATCATTTTTCAGAATTGTTTTTCCACCAAGTACACCTCTATCTATACAACAATTATGCTGAACTTCTACATTATCATTTATATACAATAATCCACCAGTTTTTACAGGAATTACTGTGTTGTTATCACTTAAAAACTGAAAACCTGATGAACCTAGCACAGTATTAGATCTAATAGTTACATTATCTCCAATAATGACTCCGCCATGTATAATAACACCATCCTCAATTTTGCTATTTTTTCCAATTTGAATACTGTTATTATCTAATGTTGCATTTGGAGAAATAGAAGCACTTTGATCTATCATATTATCAAATTTTTCCCAATAAAATTCTTTTTCAACTAAATGATTATGGAGTGCATAAAAACTTGCTTTTGGATTCTCGGTAACGATTACTCCTATTTCACTTTGAATAAACCTTTCTACTAAATCTTCTGTTGTAATTACAGCAGAAATACTTTGATTATCTAATATTGAATTAATAAACTTCACATCACTTAAAAATGATAACACTCCAAATTTTGTAAATTCACTTGTAGCCATGCCTAATTGATTAAAATCAGCATCCTTGACTAACTTTGTATCGTTTATTAACTTCACTACTTCTGATAGTTTCATTTTAAAATCTCCTTTTTCATACTTAAGGTTGAAAAATTGTAAATTGGAAGTTTTACAGGTTTTCTCTCTTGTGCAGATTTATATATAGCTAAAACCAATTCTAAAGCATTACGTCCATCTAAAGCCGTTACATATGGTGTAACATTATTTTCTATAGAGGTAATTACATTTGCATATAAAGGTGTATGTCCAAAACCATAAACCGTAGGTGGATTTTCTCTATACTTTTCTTTAACTTCTTCTGAATCATCTAGATTATCTGCAAACATCCATTCTTCAATAATATTTACAGATTTACCACCAGCTTTGACGGTTCCTTTTTCTCCAAAAATGTATAGCGTTTCTTCTAAATTTCTTGGATAAACATTTGTAGTTCCTTCAATGATGCCATATGATCCATTTCTGAATTTTACAATTGCTATCCCTAAATCTTCGGCTTCAATATAATCATGTTTAAGATTATCCGTGTATGCAAACACTTCGTCGATTTCATTTCCCATCATCCATCTCAATAAATCTATGTTGTGTATACACTGATTCATTAATGCACCACCATCTTGTTCCCATGTACCTCTCCAAGGTGCTTGGGTATAATAATCTTTTCCTCTATTCCATCTAATATGTGCAGTTCCATAGAATAATTTCCCAAATCTGTTTTGTTCAATCGATTCTCTTATCTTTTGTACTGATTTGTTAAATCTATTTTGATGACAAGCACTTACAACAACACTGTATTTTTTTGATAGTTCAATGATTTCATCAGCATCATTTAGAGAAAGTGCTATTGGTTTTTCAATTATCAAGTGAATACCTTTTTTAATACAATACTTTGCAATTTCTGCATGATTTCCACTTTCGGTCGCAATTGCAATTAAATCTGGTTTTTCATGATCAATCATTAACTTGTAATCAGTGTAACTTTTTGCAGTTGATTGCAATTCATAATCATTAATATGTTTGATTGCTTTGTCAATAACAATATCACATAATCCAACGATATTTAATTTATTATTTATTGCAGCTGTTAGATGATTGGGTGAAATTCTCCCACATCCAATCAATGCGTATTTCATTCTAATCATCCTTCCTAGAGCAACTCAATGTTTTCTCTATTTTTCACTTTTTTTAATGCATTCTTTGTGTCAAAAATTATTTGTGAATTTTCTTGAACATAATTATAATCCACATTAGTGTGGGCAGTTGTAACTATAACAAGATCGGCATGCTTCAATGCGTCCGAACTTAATTCTTGCAGACCATTTTTCACTTTACCGTGTTCTTTATATTCAAAAATATATGGATCGTAATACATAACATTTGCTCCAAGTTTCTCAAGTTCATTGATAACCTCGATTGCAGGACTTTCTCTATAATCTTCAATATCTTGTTTATATGCAACACCTAATACTAAAATATTTGAACCATTAACTGATTTTTTAAATCTATTTAGAATTTTAGAACTACGTTCAGCACAATATTCTGACATTCTATCATTTATCATCATTGATGATTCAATCATAGATGTATGAAAACCGTATTCTCTAGCTTTCCATGAAAGGTAATAAGGGTCAAGAGGAATACAGTGTCCACCTAAACCTGGCCCTGGATAAAAAGCTTGAAATCCGTAAGGTTTTGATTTTGCAGCATCAATAACTTCCCAAATGTTAATGTCCATCTTATTGCATAATATTGCCAACTCATTTACTAAACCAATATTAATGTTTCGATATGTATTCTCAAGAATTTTTTCCATTTCTGCTATTGCTGGTGATGATACTCTGTGAACAGGTGCTTCAAGAATATTCTCATACATAGTAGCCGCAATGTCAGTACATTGTTTTGTAACACCACCTACAACTTTTGGTGTATTTTTTGTCTTATATATTAGATTACCCGGATCAACTCTTTCAGGAGAAAATGCAAGGAAAAAATCCACACCACACTTTAAACCTGATTTTTCTAAGATGGGTTTTAATAATTCTTCTGTTGTGCCAGGATATGTTGTAGACTCGAGTATAATTAACATATCTTTGTGCATGTATGGAACAATGCTTTCAGCTGAGGCTCTAACGTAAGTAATATCTGGTTGTTGATACTCATCAAGTGGTGTTGGCACACATATACAAACTGCATCAGCAGAAGCGACTTCAGAAAAATCTGTCGTTGCTCTAAGTTTCCCATTATCAACAATCTTCTTTAAATCTTCATTTATAACATCACCAATATAATTTATTCCCGAGTTAACCTTAAGAATTTTATCCTCTTGAATATCAAACCCAATGGTAGTATACCCTGCTTTTGCCTTTTCTACAGCTAGTGGTAGACCTACATATCCTAGTCCAATAACCCCTAGTATTGCTGTTTTATCCTTTAACTTATCTTTTAACATTGTTATCTCCCTTCGAAATCTTTTATCATAATCTCTACTATCAATTTAGATGCAGTACCATTACCATATATGTTTTTATTCTCTATTTTCATGGGCTCACTCAATGAGTCGTTAATGAAATTATTACAATCTCTTAGTTTATTGTAACCAAGTTCAACTAATTCAATCCATCCAGTATCTGGCATTATTACTATTGCTTCCTTATTGCTATAATATGCTTCTTTTTGCAATCCACCGCTATCAGTAATGACTTTATATGAGTTTGCTACTAATCCCATTAGGTGAAAGTAATCGACTGGATTAATAATTACTAAATTATCGGTAAACTTACTAAGATTGAATTTTTTTAATCTATCCGCTGTTCTAGGATGAATTGGTATAACAACAGGGAATTGATTTGAAATAGTATTCAAAGATTTTATTAAGGGTTCTAGTACCTCAATTTTATCAACATTAAAATCCCTATGTATGGTGCATAAAATATATTTATTTTTTTCTAATCCTAATTCTGAGAAATAGTCATAATTAAATTGATCCTTCATTAGTAAAAATAAATCATACATAATGTCACCGACATTAAATACTGATTGTGTTATGCCCTCATTTTTTAAAACATCAATACCAAGTTGTGACGAAACAAATAAGATATCAGAAGAATGATCAGTAAGAACCCTATTAATTTCCTCTGGCATACTTTTTGGGTTTTGTCGCAAACCCGCTTCTATATGTACAATGCGAATATTTAGCTTTCTAGCAACTAATGCACCTGCTAAAGTCGAATTTGTATCACCATACAGAACTACATAATCCGGTTGTTCTAACATTAAAATCTCTTCTATTTTTATCATCATTAAACCAGTCATTTTACCATGAGTAGAGTTATTTATCTCCAAATTGTAGTCAGGCTGTTCAAGTTTTAGTATTTCAAAAAAACTACCAGACATATTGTAATCATAATGCTGGCCCGTATGAATTAATTTTTTCTTAATAAATGGATGTTTTTTTAATTCTTTTTGCATCATTGCTTCTTTAATGAATTGTGGTCTCGCTCCCACTATTGATATGATTTTCATATATTATCCTTTCTTTTATACGAATTTTATTCTACTAACTATAAGCTATCAAAAAAGTGTTTCTAATCCAGTAATATGATAAATGATTACACAATTTTATAGTTATTTATGTCACGCCATGTCGAGATCAACTTACTTTTAAACAATAGTAAATATATTACTCCCCAAACTAATGCTAATGAAATCGATTCAAATGTTTCACCTAAGTAGTTTTCAATAGTAAACAAGTTTTTGATAGTATAAAATAATGTCCCCAATAATATATTTACTGACAATATTGATAGCATACCCTTCCATGGAAAAACATAAGATAATTTTACAGATATTTTTTTGCAAGTAATCAGTAATTGAAAAAAATTCATAATTAAGATAGAGCACAATGTAGCAAGGGCTGGCCCAACAAAACCAAATATACTTAAAAATAAAAAATTCAAAATTACATTCAATATTAATGAGCCTACAGAACTATACAAGATTAATTTAGTCTTTCCCATGGCAGAAAGGATCATTCCAAAGTAAGTAAATCTCAATAGCAAAACCAAAGTGTAGATCCTAAAAACATTGACACCCAATGAATATTTACTAGAATATAAAATTGAAACTACATCTGGTGCAAAAACAAAAATTCCAATTGATAAATAACAAATAAATATGAAACTTATAGTTATCGAGTCTTTCCATAAAAATATTGCTTCATGTGTTCGTTGACTGCTTATCTTTTTAACTATTATTGGCATCACAATAGCAGTAAATGCAGTGGCAATGAATGTTACCGGTAATTCCCTTGATGCGTTAGTATATATTGCTAATTGCTCAGTTGAGAAATATCTACCAATAATCAATTTATCTAGTTGAATGCTAATTGTGCCTACAATGGTTGCTAATCCAATAGGTAAAGAATAATACAAAATATTTTTTACATTCACAAAACTTATTTTTGTATAAAGTCTTGCTTTCAATCTAAATATTATTACGTACACAAAAATTGAAAAAATGGAATGAATTATCAAGAATAGTAAAATATAGTGTTCAAATTTGGGACTAAAAAGATAAACAAGCACTATACTTAATAATAGAAAAATTCCATGGGTAGTTTGATATATCAATAATAATTTAGTTTTTTTATAAACAATTAATACGTTTTCTATACTCGTTCGTGATATTTGAGTCCACGGAAAAATAGCAAGGAAATAGATGAAATTTTCTAATAGAGTGTTTTTAAAATATAAGACTATAATTGGGGAAACTAAGATTAGTACCACTCCAATTATAATACTAATAACTGTTGATAATGTAAAATAAATCGACAAAAATTTTCTCTTTTGTTCTTCATCTTTGGCAAGTGCTAAAAAATAGTTAATACTATAAGGAAGCCCAAGCATAAATATCGTTGTAGCCAAATTAACAACAATTAATAACTGTGAGTATGTCCCATACTCAACCAATGATACAAGTCTCGATAAAAGCATAGCAAAAACTAATGAAACGGTCATGGTAAAGATTTTAGAGATAGTTAATTTGATTGTATCCTGCCCGATCGAATTATTTTCCAAGGTTTACTCCCACTTTTATAATTTGTTAACTAAGTACTTAGTAAATGTTTTACCTGAATTTACTAAATCTAAAAACTTTTTATTAGATTTATCTTTTACAGAAAGCTTTATATCGCAATCAATATGTGGCCAAATAATTTTATCACCTTCAACTAATTCGCTGTTCCAAAGTAGTCCGACTTCATCATCCGGTGCATATATTCTTGTACATTTATATGCGAAAATAGCGTAATCAGATAAAACCAAATACCCGTGCGCAAAACCCTCAGGTATTAGTAATTGTTTTTTATTTTCTGAGGATAACTCAATACCATACCATGAACCGAATGTTTCTGAATTCACTCTTAAATCAACCACCACATCATAAACTTTCCCAGATATAACTCTTACACATTTTCCTTGAGGATTATTCAGTTGAAAATGCAATCCTCTTAAAACACCTTTATTTGATTTAGATTCATTGTCTTGGACATATAAAGCAGGACTCCCATCTATATGTTTAATATACCTATTAAACTCTTCATTGTGTGTTTCCATGAAGTAACCTCTGTGATCACCGAATACAGTGGGAGTTATTAAAAATAGATCTGAAATAATTCTATTATTTTTGTCTTTACATAAATCAAATTGAAATTTAGATTTTTCTTTAAGATTCATTTCATAACCTTCTTTCTGATTGATAACATCTAGATATCCCACAAATTTTTTGCATAGAATTCTAATATTTTTTCAGCCTGCTTACTAGAATCGAAATCTGCTAATATTTTTTTTCTTGCATTCAATCCCATCTCTCTTAAAACATCCTTATTTTTTAACAAATACTCAATTTTGTCAGCATATTTCATGTGATCCATTTCAACCATAAATCCTGATATTTCATTTTCAATAATTAAGTTACCTCCATTACTTTTTTGTATTATTGGCACATTTTGGTAAGCCATAGCTTCTATTAAACTATGATTCACAAACACCATATCAGTTGGTAAGATAAATATAGATGCATCCAAGAAATATTCATAAGTTTTATTTGAAAAATTATGCAACTCAAAATATGATTCAAGTTTTTCTTTTTTTATACTAGTAATAAATTTTGTTTCCTCGATATTTGCATCAAAAGCAGTCATATATCCTTTAGTGAAACCAACAACAACAAATTTAAAATCCATCTCTCTTTTTCTCAGTTCTAAAGCGATATCAATCATCATATATGGATTTCTAAATGCTTTTAGTGAATTCAAATAAAGAATAATATTCGTCGGCAATTTATTATACTCGTTTGGAACAGGGGTATGATTATGAAAAAAATTCACATTTTTCATTGAGCAAATATTATATTTAACTATGTGATCGACCATATAAAGTTCTCTTATTAAGATTATATTTGATCTTCGCAATGTGTATCTATACGCAATTCTCAAAATTTTTCTATGTTGTGTCCAATTTAGAATTTCTCCTCCTCTACACCTAGATACTATAGGTATTTTTTTAAGTTTTGCATAAAATACAAAAAACATTAAATCCCAAGGCATTACATCAAGATACAACTCAATATGTATAGGTTTATATTTTTTTATTAATCTAATGTAATTAATAGCATTCTTAAAAGGATTAAATACAATTTTTTTTGCAACTAATTTATCTTTAATTATATTTTCGTCACTCAAGCCTGTCTTATCAGCTGCAAAAAAAACAGTCTTTACTCCTTTTTTTTCCAACTCTTTCGAAAGATAATAAGCTTTATGAGTTAATTGATCCTGTCCAACATCTAAAATACAGTATTCAATTTCTCTGATTTTTTTATCAACTATCATTTTGTAATCTAAATCTATTGATTTTCTATTGATTATAGGGACTATATACTCAATGCCATTAATGTTTTTTTTATAACTATTATCCATATTAGAAAAACCTCCATGTTATTTTGTTTAACAATCATTAAAATATAGTGAAAGCATTAAAAGATCTTATCAAAATTTATCATTAATTAACGCCTTATTATTTTATGTTTATAAGTATCCGAACCTCAATTATACTTTTCAATTAATCTTATAGTGTTTTTTTGAGTACCCAAGATTATTTTAATCGAAATCTAAACCTGTAAAATATTTTAGAAATCCCCAAAACTATGAATTGAATTGTTATTGAAAACAAATATAAAACAGATAAACCAAAATCAAAAATCAAAATCCTATATAATACAAAATCAAAAATAGTAGTTTCTTTTCTAGTTATATGAACATATGCTATTTTGTATACGAGTCCTATCATGAAACCACCAAATATAATACCCAATACTCCAAAATTTGCAAATAGTATCCCCTGTGTTGTGAATGGAGTTGAAATCTTAATAACTAAACTTTGAAAGCTTTGATTTGGTGTCACAAATATTCCATTCATCAAGTTGGTTAAATATACACCTTCATCAATCGGGGGTTTAGCAGTCCAGATGCTAGATGGTACAAATGAATATGGGAAATTAATATAACTCTTACCTAGCCATAAACCATTATCTGTAAAATAATTATATGTGAAAATGTCTCTCCCTACCATGGATAGTCTTGCAATGATGTCGGTAATACTTTGAGTGATATTAATATTTGAATTAACAAAACTAAAATTACTAAAATTACTTAATCTTACATAAGGTAAAACAACAATAGTGGTGAAGACGAGGAAAAACAATGAAATATATTTGAATTTAAATAAGTTCTTAACCTTAATTTTTTTATTGAAATAATTAATTGAAAAAAGTATTAAAATAGCTATTGTTATTGTTGTGCTTCTTCTAGAATATATTAAATCCAAAAACAAATATATCGAAATCATATTTATAGCTATGAAGATATTTAGTTTTGAACCAGTCTTTGAAACTTTATATATGATGAATATAATTGATATGTATACGAAATATTTCAACATTTCTAAATAACCTGATCCTGAAGAAAGATTTACATATGCTAACGCTGGATTATTAATAACATAACTAATTCCACCACTTTTAACGATTGTATAAATTTTCCCGCTTAATCCAATAAAATATAGGAGTAGTATATAGCCTAAACTAATATTGATGTTTTTCTCTCTCGCAACATAAATTGGTTTTTTTGATGATTTTTTATTTGAAGGAAAGCTTGTGTATCCTAGAAAAACAAAAATAACGAATACAAGTTGAAAAATTATCAATAATAATAATGTCTCATTGTTAATTTCTTGGCCATATTCAAGACTAGAGAAAAATATACCTGGCACATAAAATATAAATTGATAGAATGCGAATACGCTTAAAGGAGAAAATACATCCTTGTTCTTTTTATAGTTTACTATAAATATTAGCATTAAAATAATTCCAAGAATTACACCATATAAGTATCTCATATTAACTCCTAATAAAAGCATATCATTTTAAAATCAATGATTTATACAAATCTATATAAGCTTCTGTCATTGTTTTCAAAGAATTTTTTGACTTTGTAATTTCAATGATTTGATCAGAATCTAGTAAAGAACTTTTTTTGTTTAATACTTCTAATACTGCATCATTTAAAGCTGACTGATCTCCTGCAGGAACTACTAGTCCTAATCCATTTTCTACTTGCTTAGGTATTCCTCCCACATCGAAACCTACAACTGGCGTGCCACATGCAAAAGATTCTAGCACTACTGTTGCATAGTTTTCTGCTAAAGATGGAATTACAAAAACATCCGATATTGAATAATAATCTGCTAACTCATCCTGATTTTTTGTGAAAGGTACAATTCTTATATTTTCTCTTTGCTTAATTAAAGGATCCACCTTATCTTTCCATCCAATCAGTATAATTTTAATATTAGAAAATTCTGACAAATCTTTAGCTAATTGTATAAGATAGCTAACTCCTTTTCTATACTCAGTTATACCATCAGCAATTCCTAAGATAATCTTATCTTTAAACGTGTATCCATATTTTTCTCTAGTAATAGAGTTTTCTCTTTTGTAAAAAACTCCTTCAGTATCAATACCATTATGAATAGTGATGCATTTATATTTACCTAAAAAAGATTTTTCTGCTAAACTGGTCATCCATTCTGAAGGGGAAACAATAGTCATTTTGTTAATTTTAGTGAAAGCTTTCTTCTTATCTATATACATTTTTCTAGTAAAATCTACACCTAATGATTTGGGGTATTCTTTTATTAGCGGGCACTTCTCACATTGAGTTTTCCATTTTTCGCATGTATATGGGTAAGCACATTTCCCTGTAAATGCAAATGTGTCATGAAATGTCCACACAATCGGAATATCTTTTTTAGATAAAAATTTAAATAGCTTAATATAATTAAGATAGTATCCATGAACACCATGCAAATGAATAATATCAGGATTAATTTTATTTATCATTTTTTTTGCTTTATTTGTTGAAAAAAAATTTGTATAGCCATTAAGACCAAAGATTCTTGATATAAAAGCATCTAATTTTACTTCAATCTCACTTGCAATTTTTATTACATAATTATCATTTGAAACATAGTCTCTTCCATACATAACGAATGACTCAATACTTTGTTGTTTTAACTCGTTATGCAGATTATAAACAATTTTTCCAGCTCCACCAATCTTATATTTAATGTTAATTTGTAATATTTTCATTTTTCCAAACCTCATATTTCATTAAGATTTCTTCTAACCTCGAATTGTTTCCCCAAATTGTGCTTGAATCATAATTGCGATCTGGGTATGCTCCGTATTGTAGAGATATATCTAGACCATTTTTTCTTATGAATTCTTCAATTACGGTTCCAATTTTCGTTGGTTTTCCAGAAGAAATGTTTATTATTTCGCTAATATTGTTCTGAATTGAGCATGCTACTACTGCATAACAAAACTTATCATATTCAAGAAAATCATATTTTTTTGAACCGTCAGTAAAAGGGAAAGTCTTTTTACCTTCTAAATTAGCTCTTATAATCTTTGAAAATATGGATTCACCTACAGGAGAATTTCCAATGATATAAAAGCCTCTTAGCCACTTAATCTTTACATCGTGTTCTTTTGATTTTATAAACACCGCTTGCCTAAGTGCATTTTTTGAAATACCATAGAGATTCGAGGGATTACAGCAAGTAAATTCATTTATTTCACCTTCATGAAAACCTATTTCATGCATGGTACCCAAAATATTTATGTTTTTAATACCACTGGACATTAATTTTTCTATAAAACGGAAATGTTTTGATATATCATCAATATGATTAATCGAGTTATGAACAAAACCATTTTGCCATGCAAGATGAATCAAAACATCAGGCTTATTAAAAGTAATATATGGATCATCAATTTCAAATATATTTGATGAAATCTTGTGTGCTCTACAATCAATACCATCTAATACAAAATCAGTAGCAATTACTTCATTGCCTTCATCTATAGCTTTTTTTACAATTCCTCTACCTAAAAATCCATTTGCTCCTGTTATTAAAACTTTCATACAATCATCTCACTTTGACTAACTTCGGTAATATTAATATCGCGATAATCACCATTTAAAATTGGTTTCCACCAATGGGAATTGTTAACATACCATGAAATGGTGTCAATTATACCATCTTCAAATCTTATACTAGGTTCCCATCCGGTATCTATTTTTACTTTTTTAGGATTAACAGCGTATCTTTTATCGTGGCCTTTTCTATCTTCTACATACTTTATTAAACTAATAGGTTTACCTAATTTTTCAAGAATAATATTTACTATTTCAATATTTTTCTTTTCATTATTTCCTCCAATATTATATATTTCCCCTATTTTTCCACTAACAATAATATTATCAAGAGCCTTGCAATGATCATCAACATGTAACCAATCTCTAATATTTAATCCATCTCCATATACTGGTAATTTTTCATCATTTAATGCTTTCAAAATCATTAATGGAATTAACTTTTCAGGAAATTGAAATGGACCATAATTATTTGAACATCTTGATATCGTAATTGGTAAACCAAATGTACGATGATAAGAATATACTAAAAAATCCGCAGAAGCTTTTGAAACTGAATATGGTGAAGATGGTTTTATTTTAGATTTTTCCGTGAATAACATATTTGGTTTATCTAAAGGCAAATCGCCGTACACTTCATCTGTACTTACCTGATGGAATCTCTTCACTCCAACCTTTATGCTAGCATCTAATAATACTTCAGTTCCTAAAATATTTGTTTCCAAAAATAGTGATGGATTATCAATTGATCTATCCACATGGCTTTCTGCAGCAAAATTTATCACAATATCAGGTTTTTCATAATTGAAAATATCAATCACCATAGCTCTATTACAAATATTAACTTTATAAAAACGGAAATTTTCATTCTTCATAGCATTATCCAATGTTTTTATATTTCCTGCATAGGTTAAATCATCCAAACAAATGATTTTTTTCTTCGGATACTTTTCTAGCATGTAATATATAAAATTCGCACCAATGAAACCAGCTCCTCCAGTGATGCATATTTTTTCGTATTTCATATTCGTATCTCCTTTTTTAATATTTTAAATTGCCTTTTGCAACATTACTCAAATGTTCTCCATAAGGAGATTTCCCATAAGTTTTTGAAATTTCTAAAAGTTTATCTTTAGAAATCCACCCATTGCGATATGCAATCTCCTCAGGAGCAGAAATCTTAACTCCCTGTCTTTTTTCAAGCATCTGGACAAACAATGATGCCTCCATAAGACTGTCCATTGTCCCTGTGTCTAACCATGCATATCCTCTCCCTAGTACTTCTGCTCGAAGCATGTTATTTTGTAAATATACTTCATTCACACTTGTTATTTCTAATTCTCCTCGATTAGAAGGTTTTATAGATCTTGCAATTTCTATTACTGAATTATCATAAAAGTATAATCCTGTAATACAGTAATTTGATTTGGGATTTTTTGGTTTTTCCTCGACAGAAAGAACATTAAAATCTGAATCAAATTCCATTATTCCAAACCTTTCAGGATCACTTACATAATATCCGAAAATGGTTGAAAAACCCTCTTCAAGGTTTTTTCTTGCTTTTTCTAACCTTTTTATAAATCCACTGCCATAAAATATGTTATCACCAAGAATAAGAGCACATGACTCTTTACCAATAAATTCTTCTCCAATTAAAAATGCTTGTGCAAGTCCGTCTGGTGAGGGTTGAACTTCATATAATATCTGTATTCCGAGTTGACTTCCATCTCCCAGCAGCTTTTGAAATGAGGTCTTGTCTTCTTTTGTTGTAATAATCAAAATTTCTTTTATTCCAGCTAGCATCAATGTAGAAAGCGGGTAATAGATCATTGGTTTATCATAGACAGGTAGTAATTGCTTTGATGTTACTTTAGTTATTGGGTAAAGCCTGCTACCGCTACCTCCTGCAAGTATAATTCCTTTCATTTTCACTTATTCCTTTCCCATTTTTTTGTAAAAATATTAAATCTCTTCACTACTGTTGCTGGTGAGCCTACAACAATAGTATTTTCTTCTACAATACCCTTTACTACTGAATTTGCTCCAATTATTGCCCCAGAATTGACTATAGATCCGGCAAGAATCACAGAATTCTCTCCAATCCACACATTGTTGCCAATAAAGACATCTTTTTTTTCTAATATTCTCTTTGAAGGAGCTTCATAGGGCGATGATTGTTGAATACCATTGTATAAACCGTGATTCGTATCACTAATAAATACTTTGGAAGCGATTAAAACATTATTTCCAATTTCCACATGATTCAACGCAACAATATGAGTATTATCACCAAACTGACAATCAGAACCAATAAATAATGTTTTCTTTGTCCCATCTAAGTCAAATCTACAATTGTAACCGATTGTAAGCCTTTTCCCTCCATAAATACTTTTTTTTCCTCTTATATAGACGGGTAATCTTACTAGTTTTATGTCTTTGAAGAATAATTTCGTATGTAACAAAGCTATCAAATTTTTGATTATTTCATATAAGGAATATCTATTCATTTTACTCCTCCTTTTCTAGAAATATATCTTTTATCCAACAATCTAAAGAATATCTTGCCAGTATTTTTTTTGAAATAATTGAAAGTGGTTTATCGAAAAAATTATTCTGAATTATTATATTTTCTCTTGGGATAATTTCGATATTATCACCATTATAAAAATCGTAGTTTATAATATCTTCATTGGTGGTAATTATTTTGCATTGCATAGCTATACTTTCAATTGTCCTCATAGTAAGACCAGTATTCTTTGGATGTTGCATGTCTAAAATAAATTTCGAATTTTTTAGAATGGTGAATATTTCTTCTGAATCAATTTTTTTATATTTGAAATCAGTAATTTTCTTATTTCTGAAACTAGATTTTGTAAACTTATAAAACCAAAATATAAACTTACTTTGTAAATATGGGTAATTAAAATATTTTAGATTGTAAATTTTTGAGTAGTCAATAAAATAATTTATTATTTTTTGTCTATCTGAATGAATAGTACCTATAAAAGACCAATCATAAGTGTGAGTTTGTGTTTCAATACCGTTTATGTCTAATATGTATTTGTCCAAATAAAATAACGGTCTAAAATATAGATTATCGTATTTGATTGAGTAAAAATCGTAATCTTTCCGGTCATATGTAAAAAACTTATCAAAATAGGGAATTATTCTTTCATAACGGCGTTTCTTATAAATTGAATCAGCACAATAAGCAATAAGCACTGCGTTAGGGAAATGCGCTCTTAACTTTTTCATTATTGAAGGTGTGATCATATCAGGGCCATATATGAATACGTAGTTATAAATATTAAATTTAAGTTTTTTTATTAATCGCGTGTAATATCTTTTTGTAATAGGAGTATACAAAATTGGAACGACTTTTAATAATGCTCTATTAAAAGCTGATTTTATAGGTCTTTCATCAAACATATCTACTTTTGCACCTAGTTCCTCCATTTTCATTTTCATCTTCACATCATACGAAAAAAACTTTACAGAAAAGAACAATATATTATTACCTTTCATACGAACCACCATCAAATCTGATTATTTTCAGAGTTAATATTCTCCTTTCTAATATTAAATAACATATAGAACTTATGAGCTAGATATACTCTACTATAATAATTTAATTGTTGTAAAATTCTAACTATCCATATATGTCGATTACTTACATTAATGCTAACTTGATCCGAAATAAGCTGATATTTATTTCCACCAGTGATAAACATCAGTAGTGGATTTTACAAAAAATCCATTTTTCATATAGAAATTAATAGCAAAAATATTAGATATTTGAGTTCCAACATGTATAAATGCTATATTACTATCAATGGCAAATCTTTTTAAATAGTCTATTAGATTACTCCCTATTTTTTGATTATGATATCCAGATTTTACAGAAATCAATTCAATCGTTATAGAATCATCAATAACATGATAAAGAATAAAACCAAGCACTTCATTCTTTTTTCTAATAATTAAGAATTTTTTATTTTCAATATTAAATGAATTTTTTATCCAATCTATGTAAATATTAGATTTCATTCTGTTTTTCAATCTAATATCCATTATGAATCTTGAATCACTAAAATTAATAAAGTCATTCAATTCAATATTCAGCTCTGATTCTATTGCATAAGTGAAATCAGAATAGTCGTCGACTCGAAATTGCACAGAATTTTTAAGATTTAAAACAAATGAAATGTTAGTATCATACATAATTGCTGAGGTTTCTTCACCAATAAACCTTGAATTTAATCTATTTTTAGTGTTGTTTTTTATATATAATAAATCAGCACTATTCCAAATCGATTTTATCTCATTTATACTTACAGCATTCAAATCTTGCTTTAGTTGAAGTTCATATGTTTCTAGTCCTAAATTACGACTGTCCCAATCTAATCTTTTATATGTGAAATACTCATTATCAATTATCATCTGAGTCACCATTTTCAACATATACATTGTTCCTTTTTATAATAACCAAAATAGTTTTAAAAATAATTTTTAAATCTAACAGTAAACTAAGTTGATCCACATAATATATGTCATGTACAATTCTTTTCTTCCAAGGAATCGCATTTCTATAATATGCTTGATTTAATCCAGTAATTCCTGGTCTTACTTCAAGTTTTCTTATTTCATTGCCTTCATATAGTCGTAAGTGTTCAGGTAAATCAGGTCTTGGTCCAACAAAACTCATATTACCCTTCAAAACATTTAGAATTTGTGGAATCTCATCAATACTTGTTTTCCTTATAAATTTACCGATTTTTGTTAATCTTAAATCGCTTTCTGAATTAAATGTGGAACCATCTTCGTTTCTAATATCAGGAGCATTCATTCTCATACTGCGAAATTTATACATTTTAAATATCTTACCATTCTTTCCTAAACGCGGTGCATTATAAAATATAGAGCCTTTATCACTTAAGTATACTAAAGGGGCAATTATAAGCAGCAAAATCAAAAAGAAAGGTATAACTAATAGAGAAATTAAAATGTCAAAAAACCTTTTAAAGAATTTTTTATACAAGTTATTCTACCTCCCGATCAAGAATTTGATTAACACATTGTGAAACGTACACAACGTCCTCATTAGATAATAATGTATATAAGGGTAGAGTTATTTCATTCGAATATTTATTATAGGCATTCGGATAATCTTCAATGTGAAAACCCAAATTTTTATAAGCTGTGAACATAGGTAATGGTTTATAGTGAACGTTTGTAGATATACCTTTTTCTGCCAATTCTATAATGACCTTATTTCTTTGTTCTACCGATAGTCCAATTAAATTACACAGTAGTAAGTGTCCAGAACTTCTAAAATTGCTGTCATAATGTTTGATGACTTGAATTTTATTACGATCCAAAACTTTCTCATATAACTTTATGAGTTCAAATCTACGTTCCAATAATCCATCATATCGCTTTAGTTGGACCAGACCAACACCAGCTAAAATGTCAGTCATGTTATTTTTAAAAGCTGGGTAAAGAATATCATACTCCCATGCCCCTTTTTGCATTTTAGAAAATGCGTCTTTAGATTGTCCATGTAAACTATAAAGCATAAATTCTTTGTAGAGTTCATCATCAGTCATACCAAATAAATGTTGCCAAACAACAGCACCACCTTCAGCTGTAGTAAGGTTTTTGACTGCATGAAAAGAAAAGCATGTTATATCCGCAAATAACCCTGATTTCTTACCATTTTTTGTTGCACCAAATGAATGAGCAGCATCTGAAAGAACAATGACTCTCCCAACAACTTCTTGTCTTTTATTGCTAGGTTTGAAAAGATGCTTTTTATTTTCAATAGCTTTATAAATTCTATCATAATCACAAATAACACCTGCAATATCTACCGGTATTATCGCTTTAGTTTTTTTTGTAATTGCTTTTTCTAATTGATCATAATCCATTTCAAAGGAGTCAGCTGCAGTGTCTACTAATACTATTTTTGCTCCAACATGATGTATGACTGAGGCTGAAGCAGTATAGGTATAAGCAGATGTAATGACTTCATCACCAGGTCCAATCCCTAAAATATGAAGAGATAATTCCATTGCTGCAGTTGCCGAGTTTAAACAAACTGCTTTATTAACACCAATATATTCAGCAATTTTTTTTTCAAACTCTTTAGTTTTTGGTCCAGTAGTTATCCAACCTGAACGTAATGCATCAACAACTTCATTAATTTCTTCTTCTGTTATATCAGGAGGAGAAAAAGGTATATTTCTTAGTTCATTCATATTTAAGTGACCTCTCATTTTATAATTGAAAAAAATTTAGCACTTTATTTATATCGTAATTCTGATTAAGCAAGTTAGTCATAATTTGATTTTTATTTGTGTAACTTGCTATTAATACACCATCGTGTTTGATATTACCAATTGAATCTAGTGATACTATTGGAGTAGTTAACAGTGTTTGTCCCTGTTTGTTGTAATCATCATCTATAACACCAACTACTTCTATTAGTATATCTTTATCAGTTAATATAGACTGTAGTAGTATTTCTGAAACTTCTCCAGCACCATAAAGTAATATTTTTTTAAATCCTTTGCCGCTAATATGATTGATAAATATTTCAATATTTTCTTTCGCTGATTTATATATTTTTAACGAATTGCTTAAGTAGGAAATATTTAACACTTTTCTTCTTTCAGAACCCTTTTTAGTGACAAAATACTCTACATTCTTTGTAGAGTGTTTTTTTCTTTTGACTAACCCTCTTTTTTCAAATTCATTGATGTAATCATTTGTCATAGAAACAGAGATACCAATACTTTTACTCATTTCTCTTTGAGTGATATTAGAATTTTTTTCAATCATATCTAATATCATATACTCTTTGTACAAAACTGTCGGTTTAAAGAAATTGTTATCATTCAAGATTAACACCATCCTTTGTTCGATAATTGAATAATTCCATTTTATATGATTGCATTATAAATTACAAGGGCAAATAACATTTTTTGTTATAAAAACGAACATTTATTTCAAATCACTTTCTTAGATTTTCAAAAAAGTGGTTCCGAGTAAATTGTCCGTCCCGCTACACGGTACCCTAGAAGACTGCACTGCTATGATTTTCTAGGACACATAGGTACCTACCTAGATATAAAAATAGCGACATGCAACTTTCCTTTGTTGCTATTATTTTATCATTATTTAGTGTTTAAGTAAATCCATTAATCATTCTATATTCAACTGGTGTTATGTAATCAAGACGATATGCTAATCGATGATTATTAAAGTAATGAACATATAATTCTATAGCTGTATGTATATCTGAGAAATCATGAAGTTTCATGTATTGTTTTAAGTCCCCTTTAATCCAACCTATTAGTGATTCAATTACTGGATTATCTGTAGGTGTTCCTGCACGTGACATAGAACGAGTAATCGGATAGTCTTTATGTGCTTTTTCGAACTTAACTGAAGAATAAACTCTTCCTTGATCACTATGTAAGATAGTATGTTCTTCACCGTATCCTCGTTCCTCTTTGATACGCAAGAATTTATACAAACTTCTTAAGTGATTCATCACGCCATTTCCGTGATGATAGTTTGCTAAATCATATCCAACTATCTCATTGTTGAATACATCAATATGCAAGTTTAAATCGTATTTCTTTCCATCATGTTTAAGCATTGTTGTGTCACTACACACTTTCTCAAATGGTCTTGTAGTACTCCAATCACCATTGATTATATTAGGAAACTTATCCGATACTCCTTTTGGTCTTCTAAATGCTTTTCTACGCGCTCTAGAGTAAATTCCCATTTCTCTAAATGCTTGATATGCTGAATAGAATGATACAATCCATCCAGTTTCATTAAGTATCATTTTCCTAATTGCTCTATATCCGCATTCTGGATGGATTGAATGATAATTCTTAACTAACATTTTTAGTGTTTCCTTTGTTTCTTGTCGCTCTGTTTTATTCTCTTTTCTTCTTAGCCATCTATAATATCCGCTTCTTGTGATTCCCATGTATTCACATAGATCTTTTATGTAATACTTGATTCTAAATTTATGAACTAAAGTATACTCATAATTCAAGATCTGTTTTTTTTTACATATTTTGCTTCTTCACTTGAATACCCTCTTTTTAGTCTTTCAATTTCAACTTTAAGCATTAAGATTTCATGCTTTAGTGATTCTACTGATTCGGGTTCTTGATTGGATGGTATTTGATCTTTTATTTTACGTTTACTTACTAGTCCACTAATACCTTCTGCTTGATACTTACGTACCCACTCTCTTTGTGTTTTCCTAGCTACACTATATGTTCGTTCTATTTGATGTTTCGATATATTTTCATTCAATATCATCTTTACTATTTTAAGTTTAAAGTCTAAACTGTACTGATTTACCACATTATCAACTCCTTCGTGTTATTATACTACATTATTCTTAGAAAGGGAGGGGGAATGTGTCCCACTTTTTCGTGGCAGTGCAACTTTTGATCACCACCATTTGTTTTTGAATGGTGGTTGCTTTTAAGCCTTCATCTCTCATTGAATCTCGATATTTGATCACATCAGATCTTTTAGCATATTTGATGTTATGTCTTTTAAGATAATCAATATATCGATTAATGAGTAATTCATAATCTTTAACACTTTTTCTTTTTAAATCTAGGTCTTCTAAATAAGCATCTTTTGCTTCTTCTAATGGATGATATTTAATCATAATCTTTTAACACGCCCTTTTCTTTTTGATATAAACATTCTTGATGATAAAACTCACCAATATCCATTTGATATGCTTTAGCAATCTTAACCATTAAGATAAATGATGCTTTATCGCCTTGATGTCCATTTTCAATATTTAATAAATAGTTATAACTAACCCCAATATCATAAGCGATATCTTCTAATGTTTTATGTAATGCTTTTCTACGCATTTTTAAATAAGATCTTTTCATAGTTTTATAAAGCTGGCGCGCACGCGCTTTTATCTAAATTTATCAATTTATCTTTTTTTCTTTCTCCTTTTTCTTTTTCTTTGTCTTTAATAGTTAAAGACCTACTCATACTGCTAAATTCTTGATTTCATGAAATGCAAAAAAGTCGATTGTTCATCAACTAGTTAATTAAAGATTAGAATGTTTACGCCATCTCAAACCTATCGTCACTTATATAAAGACATAAGCAAACACATTTATTGAACACGGTATGTAAGATGTACTTCATAGACAAGACCTTATAGCTTTTGGTGAAGAACAAGGACGGTAGAAGACATCATATAGTATGTTTGTTAAACGGATAAGTAAAGGGTGAAAACTTCTGCTTTACTAACTAGCCATAAACGTTTGGCCTACTACTATTCTAACAAGCAAAAAATCATTTAAGATAATTACTTAATAATAAAGAAATTTCATAAATGATCCTAGATTTGTTTATGAACTAATAGCATTATTTTTGTAAACATATGTTAAAAACATCAAAAATGTGGTATCAATTTTCCTACTGAGGACATGATATGACTAAGGATGCCTATTGGTTTAACCGCTTTTTCCAATTTATTCAATTTTATAGATAATTTCTAGCTATTTTTAGAAACTGTAAACCCCTTGATCAAAAACATAAAATATTTTCTAAGTAAAATCGATTGCTTATGATACAATATGTTTTGATAATTTAAGAAAATAAGAGGAACTTCACCATGCCCTACAAAGAAAAAAAGTATTATGCGATTGGAAAATACGAAAGAGAATTAAATAGATTAACTGTACCTCAAGTCATTGAAGAACTTAAGTTTCATAAAATCTATATTAACAAACAAACACTTTATAATTACGAAAACGGAACCAGTGACATGCCTATGTCTGTACTGATTGCTTTAGCTGAGATATATCATTGCACGCTTGCTGAATTGTTACAAGTATATATTCCAACAAGTAAAAAAGAAAAAAGTGAATATTATGAGTTAAATGGCTATAATGAACTACTCAATGTATACCCTATAGATCGTTTAGAAGATACATTTGATCTTAAAAAGAATATCTTTCATTCTAAATATATTATGACTCATGTGATTCTATATGTAGATGATGTTGATACAGGACTTCCTAAGTTTACAAGAATCATCTACAGGAAAACAGGCGGCTTTAAATTTAATTTAACCACTGAATATAATTATTATTTCATTTCTATACCCGATATTGTTGATGGCATAGTTACGACAAGAAAACATTTCACAAAAGCTAAAGTTATAGAAAACAGTGTTACGCCAAGAATTGTTCAATACTTCTATAAGGGACAAGTTGCTCACATAGCTGAAAAATACTTTAAAGAGATGGTTGAAGGCATTGTTGTTAAAGTGATCTATGATCGTCAGATGAAAAAAACAGAAGGTGCATTTTTTTATTAAAATACCAACAACTGTTGGTTGTGATAACCAAATAACCGTTATATACTGATAGCGGTGAAGACAAAGAAAGTGGACAAGACCTATCCCTAGTGGATGGATATTGTTCACTTTCTTTTTTTATACTGCTTTTGACCCATTAGTATAGCCAAAAAGACTTGCTATAAAGAAAGTAACTAGGTAATATGCTCACTAATAAAAAGAAATAGGAGGTCTTCACCATGAGACAAATTGTAGAAATTATTGAACCAAAACCTAAGTTTAAAGACTTTATCACGAATCAAGTGATTAGAAAGAAAAAAGTAGCTGCTTACGCTAGAGTATCTACTGATGAAACAGATCAGCTTCACAGTTATCAAGCACAAATTGAAGAGTTTACACAAAGAATTAATAAAAATGATGAATGGGAGTTTGCAGGGATGTACTGTGATGAAGGCATCACAGGAACGATGATGAGCAAACGCCCAGGATTCTTAAGTATGATTCAAGCAGCTGAAGATGGACATATTGATTTAATCTTAACAAAGTCCATTTCAAGATTTTCAAGAAATACCATTGATATTCTTACAGTCATACAAACCCTAAGAAATATCAATGTTGAAATTTTTTTTGAGAAAGAAAATTTATCTTCTCTTGATCCAAAGATAGACTTTATTCTAACAGTCATGTCATCCATGGCTCAAGAAGAATCAAGATCGATTAGTGAAAACACCAAGTGGGGTATTCAAAAACGATTTGAGCAAGGTAAGCTCATCATGAATACCAATCGTTTCTTGGGCTATGACAAAGATAGAGAAGGCACCTTGATCATTAACGAGGAACAAGCTAAAACCGTTAAATACATCTTTCATAAATATTTAAATGGGATGAGTATTACAAGTCTTGCTAGACATTTAACGGATGAAAAAATTAAAAATGGACTCGGTCGTGTGAACTGGTATTCAGATACCGTTAAAGAAATCTTAATGAATGAAAAATATGCAGGCGATTTAATGCTTCAAAAAACTGTAACTATTGATTATCTAACGCATCAAGCAGTCATCAATGATGGTCATGCGACAAAATATTATATTAAAAATGCACATGAACCCATCATTGACCGTGAAACCTTTGATATCGTTCAAACCATGATACATGCAAGAGATGTGATTCTATCTGAAGATTCAAAAGAAAGATTTAAGCATCTTGCACATAAACCCATGAAAGGATTGGTTTACTGTTCTAGATGCCATCGTATCTATAATTCAAAGATGCATAACTCAGGCACAACATTTAAAAAGAGTATGCTTAAATGTCATACCTCTAGAAATAATCCTCATAACTTTGATAATCCATCCATACATGAACCATTGATAGAACGTGCAACACTTCATGTCATTGAAAGACTCACACAAACCAAAGATATGCAAAAATCAATAATGGATTATATGAAAGAAACATTAGAACAAACCAATTCACACGAACCATTAAAAGCACTCAAACACGAATATGTTGAAATTGGTAATCAAATCAAAGCACTTTCTAAAAATCAACTTCACAGTAATATGACAGATTTAGAATATAAAAAAGAATTTAAGCGATTAGAGCAGAATCTAAAAGACACAGAGCTTAACATAGAGAACCTAACCAATCAAATCAAGAAAGAGCATCTCATGCGTAGACGCTATTATGCATTAGAATCATTTATACAAACGAATTTTCAAGATTTAAGCATCATTAAAAGCTTCTTTGGTTTAGTGCTTATGATGGGTAAACATCATGTAAGATACGTCATTGATGATACATTCTCAACCATAGATGATCTGCATTTACAAATTGATACTATAAAGAAAACACCTTCTGTTTTAGAAGGCACATATTTTGATTACATAACAAAAGAAAATATATACTACGAGGTAACCATTCATGAAGGAAATTAAAGTTATAGAAAAAAACAGTGTTAAATATGCACAAACAAGATTGAAACGCGTTGCAGCTTATGCACGCGTTTCAACCAAACTAGAAATGCAACAATCATCCATTGATTTACAAATTAAACATTATGCCAAAGAAATTATTTTTAATCCTGATTATGTCTTTGCAGGTATTTATGCAGATCATGGCAAATCAGGAAGATCGATGGAGAAAAGAGATGGCTTGCAAAAGTTACTGAAAAAAATTAGAGCTGGACATATTGATCTAGTATTAGTTAAATCTTTGTCTAGGTTTGCTAGAAATACGGTTGATTCGCTTAAAATCATCCAAGAAACTAGAAGATTAGGTGTCGAGTTCTACTTTGAAAAGGAAGGTATCTATAGTTCAGATACAACCGTTGATATGATTTTATCCATGATGTCTGGTATGGCTGAACAAGAATCACAATCCATGGGACAAAATATCAGTTGGGGATTTCAAAAACGTGCACAAAAAGGACAGGTTGTACTTCATAAGCTTCTTGGCTATGAAATCACTGAAGACAAACAATATAAGCCAATTCCCAAAATTGTGCCTATTATTCAAACGATATATAAAATGAAACTTGATGGATCGGAAATGTCAGAACTTATAGCTTACGCACAGTCACAAGACTTAAAATCAACTAAAGGACATCCAGTTGCTAATTATCAACAGATTAATAGTATCTTAAGAGATATTAGATATACTGGTACCATTGAATATGGTAAAACGTATATGAAACATGATGGAAAAGGAAAAAGAACGATTGTTAATGATGGTGATAAACCAAAATATGTGATAAGAAATCATCATGAAGCTATCATTGATCAGGACACTTTCCAAAAAGTACAGTCATTAATGATTAGTGAAAAAAGAACTTATGACAAAAACACAAATATACCAAATGTATTAAGTGATTTTGTCTTTGACTTAGATAGCTATAAAACATATGATAGACCACTTGATAAGGATATAGATATAATCGATAATATGTTTGATCCTAATTACTTAAATAACCCCCATTTTCCCAAAGGTATGAGCAAAACACTTATCCATATCCTCAAACGAAGTTTAAACGCCTTAGGACGCAAATTTAGCGACTTAGAGCCAAAGTTTGACAAACGTGTTCAGCAATTATTATCTATTGATAAAATAGATGAACAATTAAATGACTTAGGTTATATCATTAAAACGTATAAAGATAAATATTATACATTAAAAAGAAAAGATCATAGAGATGCGGCTGAACTTTCGATGCTTAAAGATCTAGAAGATGAGATTATCAAGTTCAGTATTGATTACATTAATATTGAAGATGAAAAGATTAAACATGATCATGCATTAAAACATGCAAAAAATCTTAAACAAAGGATTCAGTCATTTGAATATCCTTTAGAGTCATTAACCCCTAATATGCTTCTAAGTTTCGTTAACCAGCTTGTTAAGGTTGATGAGCAAAATTATGTGTTGGTGATTAATGCAACTGGTGATATCGTATCACCTTATAAAATTAAAAAAGCAATGACAGAAAAGCCATTGCTTGAAGGTGATTGTAAAATGCATCGTTCTAAATTGTTTAATTGGAAGATAATACTAATCTAGATCTTCCACATGGTCAAATAAACTCTTAATTACTTTTTCTTTTATCTTTTCAAATCTTCTATCTAAGAATTCTATGTATGAAATCTTAAAAACATCATTAGATGACTGATGTTCAATCCAATCAAAATCACTTTTAGTTGTAAATGTGTATTTATTTTCAATTTCAGTTATATTTAATTTTCCTAAGTAATTAATGTCATCATAAATCAGTTTGTCTTGTTTAGCGCGATTATTGTATTCTGGCAAAAGACAAAGATTTCCTATAGAACTTATTGGCAGACCTAAACCAGGTCTGTCTTTTAATAGTGTCTTCATAAGCTTCTTAGTACAAAGATGCTCGATATCATATTTCGAACTATCAAGATGTTGTTGAGCAGTAAACTCTTGGGCATAAATGATATTTAATATCACTTTATCAGCATCAGATGGCGCAGCAACTTTATCTCTTTCATTTCTGTTGTCTTTTGTTTTTTCATACCATAACTCAAACTCTTTTGTAAATGAAGCTATATTGTAATTTTTTATATAGTGGTCGTGTTGAGATAGCAATATATCATTTAATCGTTTATCTCCAGTACCTTTCCAAACCTCATTAAGTATATCGCTAACATAATAAGCTATTAGATTAGATTTTATTAATTTTCTATCTTCTTTCCAAGATATTTTTTTATGATTTATCAAATAAGTCGGATTTATCAATATGTTGTTATCGTCTAATTCGTATTCAACATATCTTATCTTATATGCTTGAGCAATAATTGAAACTATTTGTAACTCAGCGTGAGGAGGTGAAAAATTTTTCGTTCTTTTGTTTCCTTTAAAAGCGTAAAGCGGATTTAAAATAGGCTGTATGAACTCAATTGAATTAAGAATTTGATTTAAAAACTGATTGATATCATTATCTAAACCAACTTTTTTAATATTCTCATTCAAGTATGGCATTTCACTAGCTTTTCTCATCAAGCAAGCATTTATCAGATTAAATCCTAAACTGCTAATATCGTTAGGTTTAGTATCATTTCCAAAAATGTCTGAGTATCTGATATATAAATATTTACCAAAAGCATATCCCAGTTCAAAAACATTAAGTTTTGCATCCCGTTTAAATACTGTTGAATCATAATTATCTACTTTCAGTTTACCCTTGCCACCTAATTTGTCATATCTATCTGCAACAATTGATACCAACTCTTGCAATCTAGTATCAGAAATTTTAATTTTATAGTTTGTCCAAGAAGCTGCATAAATCTGATATCTATTAAGTTTAGTGCCTTCTCTATTAATACGTTCAAATATAGTAGGGAGATTTGATGAATCACCTTTATAAACTAATGCTGGAATTTTTGTATCTGATAATGATTTACATAATTTTTGAAATTTCTTCATCATAGGTTGCAGTAATTCAGCAACTTTTTTTTCTTTTCCAATGAGAAATCCAAAATTCTTAGCGAGTTCATCAGCTAAATCTCTAAACTGCATACCTTGCATTGATTCCATATTTTCGTGGTTCTTTTTAATCCATTTTGTAATCTCATCATACATCTTTGATTTAATTATTTCGATAGAATTATTTATACCACCAATTTTTATTATTTCTTTTACAGCTGATTCGTCTATGTCATCATTATTAAAGTAATCTGCAGGTTTAGTAATAAAATCGTAAACTGTTATACTACGTTGAAGACCATCAATTAACTGAGTGTGGTTCTTTTCATCCTCATAAATTAATATACTTCCGAAAGGAAATCCCTTTTTAATAGAATCAATAAGTAGTCTACTTTGTTCTGGTTTCCAGACAACTCCTCTTTGAAAAGAAGGTATTGTAACTTTACCTTGTTTTACGTCATTAATCAAATCAACAGCATCGATCTCTGTTTGCTCCCAAAAATCTTTCACATGATCACCCCGAATTTCTTTAGTTTAATTAGATCATGATTTTTATAATTTGTCAAATTGCCAAGAATGGAATTACTTTTATTGATGAAAATATTCCTAAGTTTTCACTATATTTCTTTGATAATTTGTTTTTTGAGTCATTTAGTATTATAATTATTTATAAATTAACCATTTTGGGAGGGTAATATGATTTTAGATAATCTAGTAATAACTAGAATGATTATTCATGAAGTTTTCCAGATACCTGACAATGGAGTGAAAAAGTCTCCTGTACTTTCTAATCAACTTGTACCTTTAAACGAAAAAATTCAAAAAGAACTATCTACAAGAATTGTCGATGTTATAAGAAAAGCTATAGAGATTAAAAAAGATGATGAAATTGAAGGTTCTTATAACCATATATTGGAAATAAAAGATTTAGATGATAATCAATTTATAGAAAAATCTAAAATCATCGTGTCATTATTAGCTGATGCTCAAAATACAAGAATAATTAAGGACAGTGCTATATTTGTAATGTCTGGTGAAGTTGGTTTCGAAAATCAAAAATTTTCTTGTCTAATCAAAGCTGAGTTTGACAATAGTTTTCAACCAGTTACAGAAAATGATTCGAATGAGATCATTGGTTTAGAAGCTGTGGTTTCTTTCTTGGGGAAGGAGCAAAAATTATACAAACTTGTAGTTTTCACCCCTTCAAATAATGCATATAAATCTTATCTCTTTGATTCAAATTTATCATTCAGAAACACTGCAAGTGCTGCCAAGTATTTCTATAAAGACTTTTTAGGAAGCGAGTTTTCAAATCAAGGTGGAGTCGCAATTCAAAATTTCAATAACCTAACACAAATATTCATTGATAGTATGTTTGACGACTATATCGATAAAATTAGGTATTTAAGTATATTGTTAGGATATATAAGAGGGACTAATAATACTTTAAGCATACATGATTTTTCTATTCAAGCATTTGACAATCCAGAGACTAGCCAAGAATATATCAACTTCATGCTAGAAAATGACTTTTTCGAGGAATCTGTCCCAAAAGACTCTGAGATAGCATCTAAAATACAAATTAAACCAAAACTTAAATTTAATAGTGGTATTTCAATTTCAGGAAACATAAATGACATTAGTAGTAATTTAATTAGCATTAGCAAAGACGATTGTATTACTACTCTTAAAATAAGAGGAGATATCGAGGTATTGAAATGATAGAATTAGAACTGAGAGAAAAATATAATTCCCGTCAAAAATTACTTGAACTATGGGGCAACCATATTAAAGATTACGTTATTAGAAAACTAAAAGATTTTGGTTTAGGAACTGATACTTTTTTAAAGGTTACTCCAATTGTAAGAGTTAAAAGTATTGAAAGTTTTATAGATAAAGCATTATATAGACCAGGAAAAAATTACAAAAAACCTTTAGATGATATAACTGATCAAGTTGGAACTAGATTTGTGGTTTTACTCGAAAGTGACATAGATATAGTTTTTAATATTCTAGATAAGTCAGATCATTTTAGGGTTGAAGTCGATAGAGATTATGTAATGGATCAAATAAATTATCCCTCATTATTTGATTATGCTTCTAAACATGTACTAATTAGACCTTTGACAGCCTATAAAATAGATTCTTTTACAATTACACCAGATATTACATGCGAAGTCCAAATTCGAACGCTATTACAACATGCTTATGCTGAACTAACCCACGACTTACTTTATAAACCAAGATATTGTAGACCTGAAAGTAATCTTTATAGAGATGTTAACCGATGTATGGCTTTATTAGAAGCTACTGATAGAACCTTTTTAGACACAAACAACAAGATTCAAGAAAATAATAAAATGTTCAAAAACATACTAGAAAAAACACGCAATATAGCAAATGAGTTAAATTTAAACTACGTTGAAAATGATAAACTTAATATCTCAATTCTTTCAACAATTAAAACAATAGCAATGAATAAGTATGAAACCTATTTTAAAATGTATGAATCTGATAGTACATTAAAAAAAATGATTAGCTCTTTTTACAGTAAGAACAAAGACAACTATTTCTTGAACCAACCCATTATTATTTTCATTTTACTTAGCATTCAAACAAATGAAAACACATATAAAAAAATTTGGGATTATGATCCGGATTATTTGAATCAAATTTTGACTTATAGAGGTCTAACAACATTTTAAGAATATAGGATAGTTTAAAAATTTGGCTATCCTTTTTTTATCACCCATGCTGTATAAACCGAACGATAACTACAATCCCATGTGTCAAATATGACTCCATCAATACACGCTGCTATATGCCCAGCCATTTTAAGAATATATGTTCCTTTAGGATGTAGTTTTGTAAAATTACTACCTTTAATTCTTGGTTCACCTTTAACTGGTTTAAATATCAGTCTAGGATAACCTTTTAAGTATTCATATAAGAATTGTGTATCTTTATAACTTGAGAAGCCTAGTTCTTTTTTCATTCGGTTAAGTTCTCTTTTAACTTCTAGGTAATCAGAGTTAGTTGCTGTTGTAATTGCTCTTACCACACAATCAGTTGTCTTGATACCTTTAGGATGTGCATTAAATTCTTTAAACATTGTCCTGCCACCCTTCATTAAACCAATTAACTAACTCCTTGATTGAATCCGTATTGTAAAGTGGTGTATCAAAATTGTTTTTCTTACCATAAATTGTATATCGCTTTTCTTCTCTAAAACAGTTGATTTGAATGGTAAATAGTGTATCACCAGATTCTATATCAGCAATTCTAAAGTCATCATATAAAGATCCGGCAAGTGGACAGTTATTTTTGAACCATACATACATTGTTTCAAGATTAACTTTTCCACCGTCTTTAAATTGTTTAACAATGTTGCCCATGCGCTTTGTTTTGTTTACAAGACTTTCATCTTTACAAAACCAATCATACCAACCAGCTTTAATTTGTGTTTGTAAATCTTTTGAGTCGAATTCACCTTTGTTAAATGATTCGATCCATGTTCTTAAACTTTGTTCTTTACTCATAAGTCTATAATCTCCTTATAATTTTTTGGTTACTATATATATCACTCTAAAGGATAATAATAGCAACCCAAGAAACTCACTAAAGTGTACTATTCATATGATTAATTACAAAAAGTAAAGAAAAGACTGCTCTAAGCAATGGGACAAGGTCAAAACATCGTATTCATTATCATTTATCGTATATTCCAACAAATAATGACAGCTAACCGTAATTAAGAGATTATAACCGTTTTTATATACACAAGTTCTCACTCATTCCTTTCAAACCACATAAGACTCAAAATCTTGAATGAGTATATGATATATAAGTAAATTTTTCACTTTAATTTTTTCAACTATGGCTCTATTTAGCTCATAAGTATATATCATGTTTAAAAATATGCATGGAATTGAAACCTATGGATTAAAAACATTAAAAAAGACAAGTTTTTCACTCATCTTAATAGTTTTTACAAATATTGATGTAATAGATGTCAAGCGCTGCATAAGGATGACATAGTAATCGACAGTTCACTGTCCAAGGTCAAGGTGCCGACGCATAATTCACCGCAAAAGTCAAGTAAATAATGACTTTTTTTCTCTTTATTAAGACGTTTAGTCACTACGATTTTCATAACAAAATACATTGGTTTCATAACAACAACATAACAAAGCACAGTTCTCTAAATCACATTGTTCATGCATGTTTTTGTAAATCACTGGTTTTCAACGTGTCAAGACGATATATCATTTTACGTTTTCAGTATAAAGGGTATTTTATAAAATCTATTATTTTGGTATCATATTATGACAAGGACGTGATCAACGTGAATATAACAAGTGAAGTGAAAGAAATAATCCTGCAGCTGCCAAAGAATCAGCTATTCAATTCAAGAGAAATTTACGAAAGATATTTTATAGATTTTTGTATGGAATCGACTTATTCTAAAATTATAAACCGCATGCAGAAAGATGAACTAATTATTATGTTTCAAAAAGGTATCTTTTATCTCCCTAGATATCGAAATGGAAAACGCGTTAATATTAGACAATATCAAATCAAATCATTTATCTTCTCTAACAATAACGATGGCACTCTAGTAGGTGATGGATTATATTATCGGTTAAAGTTATCTAAGGTTATTGCTAAAGAGTATCTATATTATACAAATCGAATAGACGAGCTATCAAAGAAAATCGGTAACGCAAGATTCTTATTCTTGCCTTTTGATTTTGATCCTACTACAACTTCTATTATTCAGCTCATGGATGTTCTATGTGGATTTCATAAAATAGCAAACATTGATCTAGACCAGTTTCATCAATTTTTAGATTCATCTGTTAAACTTTATGAAGACATAGCATTTTATGAGATCCATAAAATTATGAAGTATCCAAAACATGTAATTGCATTCTTAAAAACCGTACTCGATCATTTTGGTATTGATAATGTTCTTGAGAGGTATTTATCTACAAGAAGTATCTATAAGATTCCTGATTGGAAATAAGCGATTTTAAAAAATTGAGTCCATATAATTACTATCATCATTACACTAAAAAAATCGGAAACTTAAAAAGTGACCGATTTTTATTACGCTTGTATATATTTTGATTCTTCTTATATTTTTTTATATTAGTTTTCGTTACATATGAGTTAATTTATATAAGACCAGTTCAATTACAACCGTGTACTTTTTGAGATGCTTTTCCTAATGTGATGATAATATTTATCACAAATGTGTATATAGATTAAAAACTAACATACCTATTTTAATTACATATGTATACTCTTGTTGTTATTTTTTCTATTGTGATGAGAATATTTGTCACAAATGTGTAGGTTCCTATTAATTTAAAATGTCATCAAATTATAGACCCAACACCTGAAAAAAAATAATTTAGGCATAATTAGTCGTTTTCATAATAATGTATATAGAAAGGGTATATAACATACAGTTCTCACAATGACAGTCCTTACTAAAGGGTCAAAGGCCCTAATCATTAATTTTAAAAACTTAGTAAAAATTCTTGAAAAAACCATTATAAATCATTGTAAACCATTAAGAAATAGAGTGAATCTTTGACATCTTAACAAAGCCATTTCATAGCCACATACATGCCTTTCATCAGGATAGACAGTTGTAAAAGATGGGGTAGTGTGAGTATTATACTAATGCCTATACCCTTATACTTTAAGCTCATTATATCTAATACATAAAAAACTTAAGTTGATTACGGATATATTTTTTTATCCTTATTAAAAAAACAAATTTTTATAAAATTCGTTTTATCTAATTATATTTAATTTTGTAGTACATTTCTAATTTTTTTGTAGTTCCAATGCAATATATAAGCTAATCAAATCTTTTAATTGTCTTGGATTATATCCAGTCATCGTGAAAATTTTATTTAATCGATACTGGACAGTATTTTTATGAATATATAAAGCTTCACTGACTGCATTAATTGATCCGTTATGAGCAATATAGTTTTGAATAATTTCACTAATTTCTGATATTTCTTCTTCACTTAGATGTTCGAGCACTCTCTTTGAAAATTCTTTATTTGATTGTGATGCAAGTGATTGAAACAAGAATTCTAAGCTTGATCCATCAAATTGTTTGATCAGTCCACTATCTTTATGTGAATCAATCTCAACAACCATATCTGCTTGTTTGTAAGCTTGATAAAAACCATTAAGTCCATTTATTTTTTCTGAAATCCCAACCGTCATTTTCACTCTGTATTTTTGCTCAACATAGTTCTTAATCTCCAAGAACTTATTTTTTAATGATTCGTAATCTTGAATTTCAGAAAGCAACATAAATTTAGATTCACTTCTGCCTAAGATTGCATCAATATGAATTCTTTTTTCAATTGAATTATAAATCATATTACTTAATTCAATATTTTGCATATCGAAGTTGCTAAGCTCAGCAATTAAAAAATATGCATATTTGCTGGCATCAAGTCCTAATTCGTCCATTTTGATCTTAAATATTTCTGGATTAAATTTACCTTTTGTCACTAATTCCATAATGACTCTATTATTTTCTCTTTTAAATTGTTTTTGCACATTTAAAAAATTTTCTTTTATTAAAATCTCACTCATTTTCACAATAACATTAGAAAACTGAATAATCGCTCCTGCTTCTCCAGTAATCCCAACGATTGCAATCAAGTTTTGATCATAAAAAACCGGAAGATTAATGCCTTTTTTTGCACCTAAATAATCATAATCACTACTGATAATCAAGGGTTGTTTAGTTTGTGCCACTTTAACTGCACCTTCGTGAAAATCTCCAACTCTAGATTCATCAGAGCTAGAAATAATTGTTCCACTTGGACTTATAAAATTGATATCTTCATTAATAACACTTTTTAAGTTTTTTATGATTTCATCTGCTTGACGTTTACTTATTTCCATAATCGATACACCTCATCATTATTGTATCATAAAAAAAGACCCAGAGGTCTTTTAATATCTTTATCAAATGATTCTTCGTTCGGTTTTCTTATCAAAAAACTGAACAATATCTCCAAATCCGATGTTGATCTTTTCCCCAACTTTCATATCAAGGATTTCAGATTGAATCTTAATATCTTCACCATTTACATCAGCTGAAATAATAATATGTGAACCTTGTGGTTCAATTATTGCTGCTTTTGTTTCAAATAAAGCATCTTTTTTATTAATTGTGATTTTCTCTGGTCTAACACTTAAGATGATGCTTTGATCCAAGTACTCTTTTTCAAGTGTCTTTGTTACTTTACGATCTAAATAGTACTTAAATGATGGATGCTCTAAATACAGCCCTTTATCGTCTTTTTTAACAACAACTTCAAAGAAGTTCGCTGGAGGTGATCCAATAAACTTCGCAATAAACATCGTTGCACTTTCATGATAAATCTCATTCGGTGTACCAATTTGTTCAATCACACCATGATTCATGACAACAATACGATCAGCTAAGCTAAGTGCCTCTGATTGATCATGTGTAACAAATATGGATGTAGATTTTAATTCTTGATGGATACGTTTTAAATCTGTTCTCATCGCAACTCTTAATTTAGCATCTAAATTAGATAGTGGTTCATCCATTAAGAACAATTTAGGTTTAACTGCAATAGCTCTAGCAACTGCAACCCTTTGTCTTTGCCCCCCTGAAAGTTGTGAAGGATAACGATCCAAATATTGAGAAATATCAGCTATTTTTGCAACTTCTTGAACGATTTCATCGATTTCTTCTTTAGATTTCTTCTTTAATTTTAAAGCATATGCAACATTATCGTAAACACTCATGTGTGGCCATACTGCATAGCTTTGAAAAATCATAGAAATATTTCTATCTTTAGGTTCAAGTTGAATGATTGATTTACCTTCTAAAACGATATCCCCTTCGGTAACAGATTCTAAGCCGGCAATCATTCTCAAGGTTGTTGTTTTACCACAACCCGATGGGCCTAAGAAAGCGATGAATTCACCTTGTTCTATATCTAAGTTAAATTCCTTTACAGCAACAACTTTCTTATTATACACTTTTTTAACTTTATCAAATTTTAAATATGACATATATACCTTCCTTTCTAGCCCCAAATCTTATTAATATAATTTTTAAGTAAAAACGTAAATGCTAATGCAGGTAAAATTAATATAATTGCCCCACTAGCCGCATAGTGAATCGATGATGATCCACCGATAGATTTATAAATTAAAAGGGCAAGCGTTTCATTTTCATCAGTCAATAATAACGATACCGCAGTATCATTCCATGCTGTAATAAATGCATACATCGAAGATGCAGCGAACGCTGGTAAAACTAAAGGCAATGTAATCTTTCTAAATGTTTGATTCTTAGTTGCTCCAAAAACCAAACTTGCTTCTTCTAGCTCTTTATTAACACTCATAAAAATTGATCTGGTAATCCATGCTGTAAGACCAATATTTGGAATGGCATAAATAATAGCCAAACCTAACATCGTATCAAACATACCATAACGAATAAGTAATACAGCCATTGGAACACTAATAGAAACTACAGGAAACATTCTAACAATGAGAGAGCCTAATGAAATTGCATCTTTACCTTTAATTGGAGTTCTAGCAAGTGCATAACCGATGGCCCCACCAAAACTCATTGAAATGATGATGGTATAAAGTGCAGCTTTAATACTATTGATAAGTGCACTATCTGCACCTGGAAAAACACTGAAGAACTTTTGAAAATTATTAAAAATTGATTTCCGATAAACAACTTCTATCACTGTACCATCATTTCTGGTTTCAATAAAATCAGCTTCTAACTCTTCTGGATCGACTCTTAAATTTAAATAATCTCTAAAATAATCGCTGATACGTTCAAAATTACTTGATGCATACAAATCTACGATAGTCCCACTTGCATTTTCTCTACTGACTAAGTAATACTCTTCTTCCTCATCCCAATCTACAATAAGTTCTTCTCTAAATGAAGGAAGCATACTTTTTGGAAACTCACTTAGTTCAACAGAATTACTAAAAGAAATGGTCACTAAATAGCTAAGAGGAATTAAAACAACTAACATAATACCTACAATAAACATATAAAATAACGTCGATTTAACAATGCTCGTGTTCATGTTTGATTCCTCCAATCTTTACCTTTAGTAAGTTTGATAAAACCAAATGCAACGATAAACACAAGTGCTAATGTAAACACACTATAAGCAACAGCTAATTGATAGCTAAATTCACCTGTTCTTACTTTGTCTGAATAAAAGACGATTCTTTCTAGCAAGAAAGGTATGCGTTCAAATCCAAAGATCATAACACTAATGAGCCATACTTGAACACCAGCAATTAATCTTAGTAAAAGTGCTGTAATTAAAGATGGCTTAATAATTGGAATAACGATATCTTTTAAAGCCTGAAATTTAGTTGCACCAAAGACTTGTGCAGCTTCCTTAAATTCTTTATTAAAGTTTTGAAGACCCGCTAATATGATAATCATCACAGAAGGCATAACTGTCCATGTATCAATCAATATGATTAGAAATACTGCTTGCATCCCAGAAACATCTTTCCAGATGATTCTACCGTCAATAACACTTAATCCTTCAAGTAATGATTGAAGTCCAAAAACTTCAAATAATGAGTTAATCCATCCTACTTGAATCAGTCCAGTATTCCATAAAATACCAACAGCTGATTGAGGTAGTGCCATAGGAATTAACATCACAAATAAAAATAGTTTAGAACCCTTGAAATTCCTATTAACTAATAGTGCAACACCAAGTGCAATAAAAAATTGCAAAATCAGTGATATCACTGCAAATACTAATGTATTCGTTAAGGCTTCCAAAAAGAGCGGATCATCAAACATCATTCTATAGTTATCTAATGAGAAACCGCCATATTTAGCAGTAAAACTTTGGATTAACGATAGCATGACAGGGAAAAACCAAAACATTAAATAAAACAATAAAGCCGGTAATAAAAGCATATATGGAGATTTAAAAATATTCTTTTTCGGCTTTAAATCCATCTGTTCTACCATTTTCTCACCTCTTTTTCTTTCATCTTACATTTTTTTTAAAAAAAATACAAGAAGGAATATCCTTCTTGTACTTTTATGGAGAAGGCTATAATTAAGCTAATAAGTCTTCCAATTCATCTTGTTGATCATCTAAAGTAGCTTCAATATTTGCATTAGTTATTGTACCATTCATAATGCCAGTAAATACTGTATCATAAACGCCTTTAACTTCTGACCATGAAGTATATGATGAAATCATTTGTAGTCCTTCAACATTTGCATTAGCAACTGTTTGTAAACCTTGTCTAATCACTTCGTCTTCAGGATCATTTCCTAATGCTTCTGATGCTTCTTCAATTGTTGGAATTGTACCTAAAGCTGCATGTACGATTTGTTCAGGAGCTGTAAACCATTTGATAAATTCTTCAGCTAATTCTTGGTTTGGTGCATTATTAACGATACCAATACCGTGTCCACCAATAATTGAACCAGCTTTACCTGATGTACCTTGTGGCCCTGGGAAAATTTCAAATGCTGCAGGAGATTGACTTACTGCTGTTGCAAGTGGAGCCATTAATTCAAACGCTAGTTTAACACCACTTTCCGCATTAACCATATGTTCATTAGAAACATTGCTTGTTAAGCTTTCTGGAGCAATACTACCATCTTCATATAAAGCAATAATATCTTGCCATGCTTTTAAGTTACCAGTATCGTTTAAAACTGGGAATGCACCACCATTTGATAATGCCATACCGCCAACTTCATATAATAACATTGAAGTTGCTTGACCTTTAATATGAACACTATGGTCACCAATTTCATCTGCCCAAGCAATAAAGTCTGCCCATGTATAATCACCAGCTAATATTTCATCTTTAGTTAATCCAGTAGGTAGTGTATCAAATGCTTCTTTTCTAGCATATGATAAATATACATCTGAATTAATAGGGAAGAAATAACGATTGCCATCACTATTTGTTGATCCATTAAATGTTTGTAGGAATGTTCTATCATCCATTTCATCTTCTAGATCGTCAACTTCTTGCATATATCCTTCTGAGATATAGTCAGACATTGTACCGTAGTGAGAAATCAAAAGATCTACTGTATAATTTTCTGCTTTTTGTTCTGTATCTATCTTGTTGAAAGTATCTTCAGCTTGTGCAAGTGTTTCAAAGCTGATCTTAACATTATGTTCTTCTTCGAACGCATCAAATATTTCAGTTCTGTAAGTTTCTTTCTCAATTACCTCACGACCAAAATCACTTAAAATCACTAATTCTACTTCTTCGTTATTACAACCAATTAATACTATTGATGCTGTAATAATCATTAAAAAAGCTAATATTTTTTTCATCTTTCTTCACTCCTCTTTTTATTTATGTTCACATTATATCATTGTGAAAGCGTTTTTTATATGTTATTAAAAACAATTTATAGGATTTATTAACTTATTTGTTTGTTACTTATAATATTTTTCAGAATATTTCTTAATTCTTTAAAAGATAATTTATCTTTTGCAATTTCAAAATTTTTTTCTGTTAAATCTTTATACCTAGTGCTGTCAAATAAGATTTCTGATATTTGGATTTCAGCTTGTTCAATAATCTCATGATCGACATAAACCATCTGATCATCATTAACCTTATGTGTATCTCCTAAAGATACGACATCAAATCCTAAAGCTTTTATATCCGTGAGATAAACTGGATACTCATAAATCAGTAATGGTTTTTTAGCAAAAACCGCTTCAATAAATTGATTACCCCATCCTTCTAAGATAGATGGATAGGTTACAAAATCACACATGGTATAAATATCCCATAAAGCATATTTTTTTTGTGTGCTATCCTCATTTCTTTTTGATTCAACGATATCATTGATCAGTTTAACGTCATAACTAGCTTTATTTATTTTTTCTTCTAGTTTCTTAAACTTATCAGCCTTAAGCTCATTTAAGCCCGATAATATCAGATATACTTTAGACGCATTGGTAATAACTTTTCCATTATATAGAGTCATGCCAACATAAGATGCTAATTTTTGGTTAAAGATTTCTATCGTATCAATGGCTAGTTCAATCGCTTTTCTATCTTCAATACGAGTCGCTTGAAGAAAAACAATATCATTATCTTTTATATTGAATCGTTCTCTTAAATCTTTATTATATGCATCTAATTTCCATAAATCCTGTGAAAAATCAAAGACATTAGGGATGACGATGGCATCAATATTTTTTCGATCTTTGATTTCTCTTTTTGCGATTTGATTGATCACGCAGTGCGTTGCTTCATGTTTTGTATTTGGAAAATATCGTTCTAACATCTCATTGACTTTTGGTGTAGTTGGATGTCCATATCGTTCTCTTTCCCAATAAAAATCATGATGATGGTAAATCACTTTAACTTTTGTTTCATCGATCACATCAGAGATGGCTTTACAAACTGCTAAGTTTAATCCTAATGATGAGACGTTATTTGGTATAATTAAATCAATTCGCTCATTTTTAATGATTTGAATGAGTTTAGTTTTAATCATATCTGCCTGATGATCAATATCATGCATTAAATCTATATCACTCTCATAATCATCAAGACTTTCATAACAATTGTGGAAAAAAGTTTTATGTTTTTCTCCATAAATACTCATTTCTTTGATTAAATGTGCTTTAGCATTATTTTCTTCTGCTGCTATATAGATCACATGATGTCCTAATTTTCCTAAACTCTCTTTCCATTTATCCATTTCAAGTGAAACCCCGTCAGTTGCACCTACTCGAAAGTGAATCATTGCAATATTCATGATTTATACCTCTTTTTAACTTAAGAGTATCCAGCGATACTGATAAGGTTTCAATATGATTGTGTCTTTTATATGTTCTTGATGAATCAAATCTTCTCCTTGATAAAGCGTATCCAGTTTGATTTCTTGATCAGATACATTAACTAAAACAAGTATGCGTTCAGAAGTTTTCTCATCGGCTCTAATTAAAGAAAAAACGCGATGATCCAACATCAAAACCTCTTGAATCGCAAAAGGTGAAAATGCTTTGTGTTGTTTCCTAATATCAATCAAATCTAAATATTGATTAAAAACTTGGTATCTCGTAGAATTTGAATCTTTGATTTCTTTGGCTAACAAATCATAATTTAATTTCTCACGGTTTATTCTTCGGTTAATCTTTGATGATTCTAAACCTTCATAATCATTTCTAGACCCTAATAAACTATGAATGTATATACCTGGTATACCAATCATAGATAACAAAATCACTTGAGCTCCTAAAAACTTAGATATTCTGACCTTCTGTGTATCTCCTAATTTGGAAACAGCATCTTGATAACTAATATTGAGTTCATAAGGTGTGGTAGAACCATCTTTGTTATTTTTATAACTGATTTTACCACCATTAACTGTTACATGATTAACCAGCATTTGTTTTTCTTCATGATTTAATATATCTTCAACAGGTCTCATACCTATACCATCATGACTCGCAAGAAAGTTAAAATAAGTCGTTTGATTGGTTAATTTAGTATCATCTAGACTTTTTGCCCAATCCGTTAGTTTGGTTGCATCACCACTTACAAATGAAAATAAGGTAAGTGGTGGTAGTGGAAATTGATAAACCATATGTGCTTCATTCGTTCCATCACCAAAATAAGTAATATTTTCTTTATGTGGTACATTAGTTTCTGAGACAATGATTGTACCAGGTACTGTTTGATCCAATACATATCTCATCAGTTGAACAAGTAAATGCGTCTCATGTAGATGTATAGACGATGTCCCTATTTTTTTCCATAAGAAACCTACTGCATCAAATCTAATGAATCGTGCACCATTTTTTGCATATTTAATCAGTATTTCTAAGATATGGATTAACACATCTGGATGCCCATAATTTAAATCGATTTGATCATCAGAAAATGTTGCCCAAACATATTTAATACCTTCACTTGTCTGATATGGATAATAAAGAGGTAGTGCTCTTGGTCTAACCACATCACTATAATCTTTTTTAGGATCACATTCCACAAAATAGTTTTTATAAGTTTCATCACCATTGAGATATCCTTGAAACCAGTCACTTGATTTTGAAATATGATTGATCACAGCATCAAACATAAGACCACGGTGTTTTGCTAACGCGTTGATATCATCCCAATCACCTAAATCTGGATTTATTTTTTCATAATCAATAACTGAAAATCCATCATCTGATGAAAATGGAAACATCGGTAAAAGATGTACATTAGTCAATTGATCTTTTGTGAATGTATTTAAAAAATGATTCAATGTTTTTAAAGGTTTTTCTCCTTCTTTTATGATTGAGTCTCCATATGTTATTAACATGATATCTTCTTCTGATACCCAATTGATTTGTTTTTCTATTTTGTGTTTATCTATAAGCTTTTCAATCTTCACATGAACATCTTCAAATTGTTCTGGATAGATTGTTTTTAATATTTCAATCACTTTCATATGGTTACCTCTACATCGTTTAACATCTTTATTAATGCTTTTTTGGGTTCATTCATTGAGAAATCAGCACTTGCATATTTTGGAACAATCACATGAACTTCATCAAGATAATTTGCTTCTCTAATCCCTTCACTGACAGCAAATATACCAATCACTTTCTTGTTATATTTTTTAGCTATTTTAGCTATACCATAAGGTGCTTTACCAAATGAAGTTTGCTTATCTAATTTACCTTCACCTACAATTACGATGTCTGAGGTTTTAATATATGAATCCAAATTTAATAAATCAATCATGTAATCAATACCACTATGAATTTTAGCATTCAAAAATGCCATTGCTCCAAATCCAAATCCACCTGCAGCACCAGCACCTTCAAAGAATCGATATGTCTGATTATAATGATTTTCAACAACATCTGCAAAATGGGTCATATTGGTTTCTAACTTAGATCTCATCTTTTGATTTGCACCTTTTTGTTTTGCATAAATGTGCGCACAACCATCACTACCTAATAAGAGATTTTTTACATCACTCGCTAGTTCAAAAGAAATACCCTTAATTTTTTGATCAAGTGCAGCTGTATCAAATGAAGTGATTTTTGATAGCAACTTCCCACTCATGGGTTCTAATATCAGTTCTTCGTTATGATAAAATTTTACCCCTAATGCTTGAAGCATACCTGCCCCACCGTCATTAGTAGCACTTCCCCCAAGGCCAAGAACTATTTTTTTCGCACCTTGATCAATGGCATCTAAAACTAAAAGACCAAGTCCATAAGTTGATGTTTCTAATGGATTTAATCTTGACTTATCAATTTTATTTAATCCCGATACGCTACTGAGTTCAATAAAGGCAATATCTTGATATTTTATATAGTTTGCTTGAATAGCATCTTGTAATGGGCCATATGTGTCTACAGTAATCAGTCCATTATTAAAAAGATAATCTATAGCATCGACAAAACCTTCTCCACCATCACTTATCGGTATCGGTAATACATGATGGCCTTGCTTTTCAAAATGCAGTTTTAATAAATGCGATATTTCTAAAGAAGATAGTGTTCCTTTAAATGAGTCAACCGCTACGATAATATTCATAAACGCCACTCCTTAACTTGTTTACCTATATTTTATATTTTTTTGAAACGTTTTCATATATTACACAACATATATTTTACCACTATAATCGAATATTATTGTTACATGTAACATTTTTTATTCGTGCTTCTTTTGAAAACAGAATGATACCAAAACAATATGGTGATATATTAAGAAATAAAAATAAAAAGATGATCGCTCAAAATTAGAACAACCACCTTTAATTCATTTAATTAAATATTAATGGATAAGCTATAATAACGTAGACCCATAGTTAAGAGAATAAATAATTATAATAATGATAATGTGTCTAAACATAAGATTCATAGGGTCTTTGTGTCATCATGATGCGCATATTGCCTTTAAATACAATTTCTTCTACCCTCTCTTGTCCAGTAAGGATAAAATGGTCTCCTTTTTTGATTTCATGATTATTGACATAACCATGACCTTCTAATACACTGCATAACTGATATTTATGCGTTTTTAATACAAATGATTGTTTAACATCTACACGAGTTAATTCAAAATATTCATTTTTAATATAGTGATATAAATCATATGATTCATGATTTATGAACTTTACATCAACATCAATGTCTTTAGAAGGCAAATCAATCACATCTAAAGCTTTATCTAAATGCAAGTCTCTTTTCTTACCATGATCATCTTTTCTATCATAATCGTATATTCTATAGGTTGTATCTGATGATTGTTGTACTTCATATATCAAAGAACCTTTACCAATCGCATGTACTTTTTTAGCTGGAATATAGATAAAATCATCTTTTTTGATTTGTCTTGTTTTCCATAAAGACAAATCATTTTGTTTAATCTTTTCAATAAACTCCTGTTTTGTAAGTGCATAATGACCATCAATGATGATTGCATCTTCATCGGCATCTATCACATACCAGCACTCAGTTTTTCCATAATCATTTTCATGTGTCATGGCATACTGATCATCTGGATGTACTTGAATTGATAAATCATCATTCGCATCTAAAATCTTGACGAGAAGTGGAAATCTATCACTTGGATCATTGTTAAATAATTGAGTTTTAAAGTTACTAAATAAATCATCTAACTTCATACCCTCATAAGGACCATTTAAGACTTTAGATGATCCATGTTGATGTCCAGATATAGCCCAGCACTCACCAATAGGTTTATCTTTTATTGGATAATTAAACACTTTTTTTAATTTTTGCCCACCCCATATACGTTCTTTAAATATAGGTTCTAAGAATAATATTTCCATCTTTACTCCTTTTCTTACAAAACGGATCAAATTGATCCGTTATTTTTTTAAATATGGTTGAATAACTTTTGAAACCACTTCATATCCTTCTTGATTCAAATGAAGCCCTTCTAATGAATAATCCGGATTTAAAACATCTTCATTAATCAGTTTATCATAAATATTAATGAATGTAATCCCTTGAATTGTTTTTATTAAGCTGTTTGTTTTTTGAATGTTTTCATTAGTTCTTCTGCCTACAGTGGTCTTATCCATAAGCGGATTGACTGGATAAAGAGAAATCAAATAGATTTCAGTCTTTTTAAAATGTGTTCTGATATGTGTAACAACTTCACTGATACGCTTATAAATCTCATCAGGTGTAGCTTCTAATAGTTCTAAATCATTAGTCCCCATCTGAATAAATACTTGAGATGGTTTTAACTCATCAATTGAAACATCTAACCTTTTTAATAAACCTTCAGTTGTATCTCCACCAATACCTCTATTATAGACATGATATCCTTTAAAATATTCATGAACATTGAAATCTTGAGTAATTGAATCCCCAACAAAAACAATACCATCTGGTTTTGCATGTTTATTCAAAGACTTAAAAGCTTTAACTTTTGAATCAAAACCAAACTTAAACAGCATCTCAAAAAAAGCTTGACTTGCTTTTTTAAAACCATATCTATATCCGATGTAAAATATAACTGGCATCAAACAAATAAGCCCTATAATCGCATATATCATACTATCATCTCACATGTGCTTTGATCACTTTACAACCCTTTGGATCTAAGCATTTCATCTTTACTTTTTGTATCTTAGCAGGCATAATAAATGTTTCGGCATAATGAACTTCATAATCGTCAAAACTATGATCTAAACTCATGATTTTAGCATGTGTGCCTTCAACTAAGTTACCCACATTAACACTACCTTTTAGATCTATAATAACTTCATCATCAAAAGTATATCTAATGGTTTCTAAAAACTCTCTTTCATGTAATCCAGTGATTTCACTATACTTATCAATTGGTTCAATTTGATTAATCAACTCATTTTTAACATATGTTGTATCTCTGTCAAATTGCAAGTTCTTAAAGCCATGATCTAAATGAACAGGTCTAGGTTTCTGGTCAAGTCCAAGTCTTCCCCAATCCCAAAGTTTAAATGTAAATATATATACACATGCACTGATTTCTAGAACCATTGTATTTTTTCCACTACAATGGATTGTTCCTGCTGGAATTAAGAAGTGATCATGTTTTTTTGCTGGAAATTTATTGATATACTTGTCAGCATCAAAAACAATTTCACCTTTTTCTGCTTTTCTTAAATCATTTTTAAAGGCATCTTGATCTATGTTTTCTTTAAATCCTAAATAAACAACACCATCATCTTTTGTATCTAAGATATAATAGCTTTCGTCTTGTGTATAAGTCATCCCAAAAGTTTCTTGTATATATTCGGTTAATGGATGCACTTGAAGAGATAAATTACCCCCTTCAAAAGTATCAAGTAAGTCAAATCTAATAGGAAAATGTTTTCCAAACCTCGCATGCACTCTATTGCCCATAAGATCGATAGATCTAAATTGGACTAGATCCTGAGCAGGTAGTTCAACAATCGTTTTTCCAAGTTGAATCTTAATTGAGTTTTCCTCTGGAACACCATCAAAACTCCAAGCGAAATTTTGTTTATTAGGATCTAAATGGCAAACTTCTTTCATCCATTGTCCACCCCAAACGCCTGGATCAAAATAAGGCACCATTCTAAATGGTCTTTTCACCATTTCATCTAATATGAGATGATAACCTGCTTTCGATATCATTTTTGGTTGATCAAGCTCATTAAAATCAATGACATAATCAAGCTCGTTGATATATTGGTCTTTGATTCGATCTGCAACTCTCCATTCAACAAAATAACCTCTTTTATATTTTCTTAAAATATCTTCATCTTGATTTTCTATTCTAAAATTCGTTGCTCCTTGTCGATATCTTAACTGTATTTCCCATCTTGTAAGTGAAACCATAATCAATGTATCAAAATCAATTAAAGAAGCACCAAAACCATAAACAATGGTTAATTTATCTTTATCAATGTTTTCATTGATTGTTTTAATCGAATCTATATCATAAAAATCTTCTATCTTATGATAACTATATTTACCAAATACTCGATCATCAGTTAAGTTATATGCGAGCATTTGATTAATGGTTTCTTCAGGTTTTGCATACTGTTCGATAAAGATCAATTGATCAGGGTTCAACCCATCGATTATGCGTGTTCTTAAAACAGATAAGTCAGTACCTGGATATGTTTCAAAAACAACAACACCTTTTTTTATGTTTTTTAATTGCTCATGTATATTGGTAAAGCCCTCATAAACATGATCATCATGATCAGTAAGTTTGATCACAGGATTTCTATTATATTCACTTTTAAAATTCAAATATCCCATGTTACTCAGTTCCTTCCTCGTCTAATTGTTCAATATAAGGTTTATATACTTTTTGTAAATGAAACGCTACTAGAAATCCGTAGATCGCTACACCTATCAGTAAAAATGCTTCATGTACATAAAATACTAAAAAGACAACAAACACAAAGCTACCTAATATTTTTATATTTGTCCATAAGTGATAATTTGCTAATAATAATACGTTTTTGATCAGTTCTTTAAGTGAAGCAGTTTCAAAAAGTGCTACAGTTGGAAAAAAATACACTGTAAACATGATAAGTTGATAACTAACAAAAATTGCAATCACTAAGAGAAAAACTAAATCATGATATAACGCATATGTAAGCATGATATAAGTAGATACACCCAATATTAATAAACAAAAGTAAACCAATGTGCTTAGAAGAAAGTTTTCTTTAAAACTTTTAATGAACAAAGGAAACACATTGGTTGGCTCTTTTGTTTTAAATACTTGAAATATCACTCTAAATAGTGCAGTTGTAGCTGCACCAAGAGTTAATAATATGCCTAAAAAACTAAAAAGTATCCATAAGAAGTTTGCATAAACGATGTCTGTTGCTTTTTTATATAGTTCTTTAAGCATATGTATCAGTTCCCTTTACTTATTTTTTAAATTTTAATACTAAGAAAACACCGCCACCGATTAATGCAACTGCACCAATCACTAAACCAACGATTAAACCTGTATTTGTAAATGATCCTGTAAGTTCAAAATCATCACTTTCAACAAAAATCACTTTACCAGTATCTCCAGCATCATTGTTTTCTGATACATTTGGATCATAATATCTGATTTCTGATAATTCTTCATCACCAATTCTTACTGTGTAACCAGCTAATACTGAGATATCTGCTTTAGTCACAAATCCAGCCAAATCAGCTTCATTGTAAATATCATTATAAATGCCATCAATTGCCCAGTCTAATGATGCTTCAAGAATAGTTTTTGATTCATAGAATGTTAATGTCTTAGTAAAACCACCTGTCATATCTAAACTTGGTTTTTCTGAATCATCAAAGTCATCCCAACTCATGTTTGGTGATAAGTTAACAAGTTGTTCATATTTATCTAAGAAGTCATCAAAATCATCAAATGAGTAACTCATTGTAAATGTACGTACATATCCATCAACAGTTGCATCTTCAACAGTGATGAAATCTGGTGCATTATCTTCTAACCATGTTTGAATAGCAATGACACCACCATCAATATGCTTGTCATTTAATACAGCACCTTTACCTTCATCTTGATCTGGATCATCTGGATTGATAATTGCAGTATCTGATAAAGTATCATCCATAACTTCTATCATGATGGTACGAGTTCCTGATCCATCAGCATTGAATTCTGTAACAACACCGATTTCACCTGGCCAACATGCTGTAAGTGTTAATGCAAATACAGCCATAACTACTAAAACAAGTAATTTCTTCATTTTATTTCTCCCTTTTTTTATTTTTTTTATTATTTAACTTTCTTCGCCTAAATAAACAACATATTTATTTAAGCGTAAAGCAATAACCGTAATTATTAAAACAATCACTAATAAAATCCAAGCCATGGCACTTGCCATACCCATTGCTCGATCGACCATCATCTTATCAAATAAATAGTAAGCATAATAATATGTTGATCTTGATGGTCCCCCAGCTGTCATAATATAGGCAATCGTAAAGACTTGAAATCCACCGATAAGCCCCATAATCAGATTAAAGAAAATAGATGGTGTCATGAGTGGTAATGTAATATAAAAGGTTTTTTTAATCCAATTTGCACCATCAACTTCAGCTGATTCATATAAACTCGTTGGTATATCTTGCATCTGCGCTAAATAGATTACCATCGATCCTCCAGCAGTCCATAAACCCATCAAGATTAGTGTAAACTTAGATGTGGATGGATCTTGATGCCAACGCAGTGGCTCCATTTTAAACAGTTCATAGACTGGGGATAAAACTTCATTAATAAGTCCAAAGCTTGGTTGAAACAACCATAACCATAATAAACTCATCGCAACAATACTAACAACGTTAGGTAGATAAAAGAGTGTTCGATATATACTCATACCTTTAATTTTATTGTTTAACAATAATGCTAAAGATATACCTACCAAAAGTCCTAACGGTATTGCGATTACAACATGATATATCGTATTTCCTAAACTTTGCCAAAAGATATTATCGTTTGTAAACAAGATTCGATAGTTTTCAAACCCAATAAATTTTGGGACACCTATCATATCATAAGACGTGAAACTAATATAAAGCGATGCCAAGATTGGAAATGCACCAAGTACAATCAGTCCAAATAACCAAGGAGACGCAAATAAGTATCCGATTATATTTTCTTGTTTTTTTAACTTTGTAATCGAACTAGCCATAATCATTTCTCCTTTATGTTAATTTGTAGCTTCGTAGTTTTCCTTCTTTTGTAAATAATTAAGTCTTGCTTGTTCTAATGCTTCACTTACAGTCAATGTTCCTTCTAAAGCTTGATTATAAAACGGTTGCCAATCATTGCCATGCCAACCTGGTGCATATGGAATATATACTTTATCCATTGCATCATCAACTTCTACTAACAATTTTTGCATGATTGGTTTATCAGAAACATATTCTTCCATCGCTGAAATGTGGCTCATTATCCACCCATTAACTTCTGCTAATTCTATTTGTGTGTCTTTACTCATTAAGTATTTAACAAAAGCGTATGCGCCTTCTTTTTGATCATTTTCATCTTTACCATTATCATAAAGTTCTAATGAGAAACCACTACCCCAATTCACATGAATGCCATCTTCATCTGGAATTGGAATAGGTGCGACACCATATTCAAAATCTGCACCACTATTTTTAATGATTTGATATAAACCATCAACTTCTACGATCATTGCGACTCTTTCTGCTGCAAAAGGGTTTATCCCTAGCATTTGATTTCCTTCACCAAAGGCAGTAAGTTGACTTCTTGTATAATCACTACCATTAAAATCAATGATCCATTGTAAGACATCACGATGACCTTGAGTGTTTAATGTTGGGTTTTGATCTTCATCAAAGAAATCTAAACCTTTTTGCCATAACCATCCATGGTATGTCGCATTTCCATACGTTGGATCAAATCCTAATCTTTGAATTGCTCCACCTTCAACAACATCAAATTTTTTAGCGATTTCTTCTAGTTCACTCCATGTTGTTGGTACGTCTGCTTCAGTTAGGCCTTCTTCTTCAAACATGTCAATGTTATAGAATAATGCTCTTGTTGTTGCAGAAAATGGCATTGCATATATGTCACCATCATAAGTAGCAAAATCTAATTGTGATTGTCTAAACTCATTAAGATCAATCAAGTTCGTATCAGAATTATCATTTGCCATTAAATCTGTGATGTTATACAAAACGCCTTTTGATGCTCTTGCTTCAACATCATCAATGGTTGATAATCCTACATCTGGTGCAGTTCTTGAACTTACTGCGACATTGATTTTATCCCAGTAATCCCAAAACGAGAAACCAGTACCTTTAACAAAATATGTATCTTGTGATTCATTAAATTCAGTAATAATCGATCTCATTCCTGAATATGATTCACTACCTACTGGAGACATATGCCAAAAATCAATTGTGATTTTATCTCCTGAATCATCACCATTACACGCAATTAATGTGAAACTTAATAACAGTGTAAACATTAAAACAACTATTTTTTTCATATTTTTTCTCCTATCCTTTTATTCCTGTAAATGTAATACCTTCAATAAAACTCTTTTGAGCAAAGAAGAATATAATAAGCGTTGGTAACATAATTAATAATGCTGCGGCCATCATCAAATCAAAACGACCACCAAACTGTGTTTGAAATGCTCTCAGACCTATCGCGAGCGTCCAGTGATCTGGATTACTCAAGAAAATCAGTGGTCCAAAATAATCATTCCATGTTGCCATAAATGTGAATAACGCAACAGTGATAATCGCTGGTTTTGTCAGAGGCAACATGATTTTAAGAAAGATTTGAATGTGATTTGCACCATCTATGATTGCACTTTCAGATAATTCTTTAGGAATTCCTTTATAAAACTGTCTGAGTAAAAAGATATAAAATGCTGCACCACCACCAAAGAACGCTGGAACAATTAACGGTAATCTTGTGCCTAACCATCCAATTTGAGCATACATGATATAAGTTGGAATCAAAATAACTTGAATCGGAATCATCATCGTTGCTAGCATAACCAAAAACCATTTGTCTCTACCTTTCCAACTTAGTTTAGCAAATGCATAAGCTGCAGTTGTTGCTGAAAAAAGTGTTCCAATCATTACCAATACCACAATTAACAAGCTGTTTTTCAAATACATAAAAAACGGAATTGCTGTAACAGCGGTTTTAAAGTTTTCCCATTGTGGTTTTGTTGGAAAAAAGACTTCTGTACCTTGTAATAACTCTTGTGGCGTCTTTAATGCTGTAAATAACATCCATAAAAATGGAAATACAAACGCGAAACTTAAAATCGTTAAGAGTATATTTAAAAGTATCGTCTTGATTAAAATCCGTTGTTTCTTTGTTAAAAGCGGTCTTTTATATTCATCAATCATATCATTACCTTCTTACTTTGTAGTGTCGTTTAAGAAAATGAATCTGGGTCTATAAATGTTTGAGTTAGACATATTATGATCAAAATTATATGTATTGGTATTATAAGATACTAATACTTTTTTAGAAGATGATAAGTGTGGATGTGCTTTTGCATTATATGTGTAAGTCGTTGATTTAAAGATTTCTTGTTCTGGTGTTTTATAAACCTTTTGTGGTTTACTAAATGGGCTATAAGGAGTATCACCAATAGCATATGAGACATATGGTGTATTAACATCATATGTAAATACTGCCAAGTATTTTCCTTGATATAACCCTTCGTTAACTAATGATACTGAAAACTCGCATGAAATGTGCTTAAGTAGTGGAGCTGATTTTAAGATATCATACTGGAATTTTTCGCCATCGAAATAGGTCCATTCATCAACAAATTCAAAATCCGCTTCTTTTACTCTTGCTACAATCATTTCTCTTAAGCCCATGGTTGTTTTATATCCATAAATATAAATGTAACCATTTCCAGATTTAGGATTTGCTTGAAGTGAATTTGGCATGATGGCACCACCATACAAATATTCACTATCTTTATCATAAACTAAGATCGGAGCCATTTTTTGTATACGTTTTTCAGGAACAATTTGATTGTTTTCAATCGGTGTTTTAAACATGGAAACACCTTTGATTTTAAATTGTAATCCTTCTGGTTGTGTTAAATCACTATTAACCACCATTGGAATAAAATAAAGTGAATCATTGATGACTACACCATCTTGTAGCCATATCCATGAATGATCATGATCTCTAAGTAATACATGATTTGAAGTGACTTTAATATCTCGATATTGTCTATCTTCATTAAAGAATTTCACTTTGTTTAAACCAAATAATCCTTCTTCAAACGTCTTGTCATTATAATTTGCATCTTTATCTTTGGGTTGAACACTTATCTTGATATATCTATAGGTTTGATTGATATCAATGTGATTAAAATCATCAAAAGAATAACTCATTTTTAATGTGTGTTTTTTAATCTCTTGATACTCTATTTGATTAAGAGAGCCTGAAATCACTATATTTTTTAAACCTCTTTTTGCTAACTCATTTGACTCTTTTGAAAAATAATTGAATATATGCATGTGAGTGATGCATTGAGGCTTATGTAAATCAAATATCAGTTCTAATTGATTTGGGTGATATCCACTTACAAATGAATCTACATTTGTTTTTTGATCATAAGTCACTAAATTTTGAGCAATCGAACCATTTTCATCAAACACTTCATCCATTTGATAAAACGCTTGAATCTCTCCATTTTCTTGCCAGTTCAATTTAAATTCTATGTCATCTTTTATCTTATAAGCAATTGAATTGTTTGGCATAAGATGTGGTTGAAATCTTTGATGTGTTTTCTCATCTGATCTACCAACAAACGTATCTCCAAAAACAAATAATGTATGGATATCATCTTTCTGATCAAATTGATCATTACCATTGGTCAAATTAAACGAGTAGATCCCATCTCCACCTGACCATTTGTTGTGTGATACAAATTTTTGTGTGAATGTATCATTTTTCTCTACATAATATCCTTTTCCTAATTGAATATCTAGTGATGTCTCTTTATGAGCTACAACAACCAAATGATTTGCGTAGATACAATCAAACATCATGGATTGTTTTTCATCATCTATCAAATAACTGATTTCAAGATTTGAATCTTTTATGGGTGATATCGGATATATATAACCTAAATCTATTTGATTGATGCCTTGTTTTAAATTGACACTTTTAATAATATCTTGATATTTCATATGTTCTCCCTTATCTTATGTTTTATCTTTTTTTCACTTCTACCATACGTATAAACCTAGGATAATAAATTCTTGCATCTGATAACGCTCCAGCACTTCTCGTGTTCACATTATAGCTAATGACAAAGTTACCTGGTTCACTCAAATTTGGATGCAATTTAGCATTATAACTAAATGCATCTCTTAAGTACGATCCCTCAGTGGTTTGATAAATTAGTGTATAATCACTAAATGGTCCAACAGGTGAATCTGCCAAACTATAACTTATTTTTCCACTTGTTGTATCTTCCATTACTGTAAGCATGTATTTATCCTTAAATAAGCCTTCAGTCATGTATGTAACAGAAAGTTCAGCAGATACTTTATCGATCAGTGCAACACTTTCGTTGATGTTTTTTGACCAATCTTGCCCATCAAAATACATCCAATTATTAAAATCCTTGATATCTTCAGGCAAAAATCTACCCACTGTTAAACGTCTACCATCTAAATCTTTATAACCATATATGTATATATATCCATCTTTATCTCTATGATCCATGAGTCCTGCACCATAATAGATCACACCACCATCTGGTGTATGTGTCATCAGTGGTGTTGAATAATAGTTTTGATTTTTATAATCAAATCTTTGATCAACAATTGGGACTTCCACCATGGATACATGATGTACTTTAAAAATATCTGCATCATCTTTAACTAGGATAGGAAATACATATAATTGATGATCTATCATTACACCATCTTGTAGCCAATATCTTGATGTTTTTTCATTATCTGTTAACTCTGTAATTTCATGTGCTGCAGTAATGTTGCCAAACAATGGATTCTGATTTTCATCTTGTATTAATAATTTACCAAGTCCAACGTATGTTTGATCATAAGAGGATAAAATCTCAATTTTTATGTATCTTATATCTTCTTGATCTAAATCAATTCTTAATTGATAAGCTGATTGATCAAGACCACTTGCTTGTTCTATCTCATAAGTATCTATCAGTGTAAAAGATGTTTGGTCTTTTGCTACATATAAATTAAATGACTGGACGCCAAAGGTTATCGTTTCATTGAAGTTCCATAGATAAATCGATGATACGTCTACTTCTTTTTTTAAATCAATAATCAGTTCATTGTCTATCTGATCGGATAACCACATCGTACCTTCATTAACATTAGTAAGTAAACCATTTTGGTCATAACTCGGCATGATACCATCATTATCAAGTAAATTTCTAGCTCTTGATCCAATCATTTCATTTGGTTCTATCACTGATTTAGCAACACCATCTTTTATATCATAGTCGAATGACAATTGATCACGATCAAATGGATCATTATGTGATAAATAGCCAAATGAATTATTGATGATCAAAGATGATTTTCTAAGTTTGTTGTTTTCATAAACTTCACCAACAAAAGTGTCAGAGAAAATAAAACCTGTCGTTTCATGATCGACACCAATCCGATCACCACCATTGTTCATATCAAATGTGAAAATACCGTCTGCGCCTGTCCATCCTTGATATCTTAAAAACGCATCAGACATTTCTAAGTCTTCTTTAACGATCATGCCATCATTTAAATAAAAAGATACGTCTGTTAGTTTTTGTTTTTCATCTTTTTGGTTAAATGTGATTTTTACTGATTTTGCCATAGTTCCACCTAACTCTATCTGATTATCGCTTTTTTCCAATACGTAATCTTGAAATAACCGATCATATGATAATAAATTTAAAGATACATCAATATCGACATCCTCAACAGCTAGAGCATCTTTGCTATCCGGATTATATATCGCTATATAATCAATTGGATAGATATGTTCAAATACAAAAATAATTTGATGTGTTTTGATATCTGAACTTATAAAATATAACGGGTTAATTTCCTTAGGTTTATGGATATTAATGAAATTATCTATTTGACCTTCAGTTGTACTATATGGAATATCTATGTCAATCACTTCAATTTTATCTCCAACAGTTTCAGTAAAAACATAATCAGTTTCTTCAATAACAATGGGTTCTAGTTGTTTTTGACAAGCACTTAGTAGTAGAAGGATAATAACAAATAAACTTAGTATAATCTTTTTCATGGCATCACCTTGCAAGCGTTTTCTATTTTTAATATATCATAAGCTAAACCATATTTCAATACATTTATAATACATTTATAACTTTTATAATACAATTAGATAAAAAAACCACAAGAATTATTTCTTGCGGTAATATAATCTAGTTCTATATTCATAATGTTTTGAATTATAATAAGTCTCTGTATATTCAATTAAGCGATTTGATTCATTATAACTGAATCTTTTTCTTTTGAGCTGAGGTGTATCGTCATAAATTTGTAATAAGTTTTTAATTTGTTTCGGTGCTTCTACTGCACTAATGTATTCTTCAAAGACATTGAAATATACGTTTTGAGAAGCCAAATACTCATAAAGCGAGCCTTTTAAAACTGCTTGATCATTTGGGATTTTAACAACGGGGAGCAGATAAGAATCAGAAAACAATATTGGAATAACAGTTCCTCTAACGCGTTTTAAATTATATAACTTATCTCCCTCATTGATGTTGAATATAGATGCTAAAGTAACATCAGCCTCAATGAGTTTTAGCTCAGCTTCCATTGTTTTACTTGGCAGACCCATTTCATTCATTTCATTGGTGAAACTTCTAATCATTGTAAAATTCGAAAGGCTTGATTTGTTCTTATATACGGTTGTACCATAGCCAGCACGCCTGATCAAGTATTGTTCTTGCACTAAAGCTTTGATGGCTGTACGTATAGTTACTCTACTGACACCATATTGTTCAGTTAGCTCTTTTTCAGAGGGAATGATTTCTCCTTCTTTCCATTCGCCACTTTCAATTTTATAGCGCATATCATTTCTTACTTGAACGTATAAAGGCTGTTTGTCTATCATACTAATTTTCATTATCTCACCTTCGTATTTTTCTTTAATTGTATCATGATATTGATACATTTACAATACATTAATAATACATTTAATAGATATCCTCACTTTGTATATCTTTATATTTGAGAATGTTTGACAAATTTTATAAATTAAGATATCTTTAAACTAGATTAATCTTGAAGGGATGATTACTTTGGCAATATATTTAGGTATTGATGGTGGCGGTACGAAAACGAAAGTAACTTTAATGAATGAAAAAGAGAAAGTCATTTATCAACATACAAGTGGACCATCATCGATTGATACCGTTGATCTTAAAACCACTAAACAAGCATTTTCTGATGCTTTAAAACCATATTTCGACGCACATCCACATGATAAGATAGATGCTGCTTTTATTGGGTTAGGTGGTATTGTTTTTGATGAAGATTGCAATAAAGTTGAGCGTATCGTAAAAGATCTTCCATATTTAACTGAACATGCGATTGTTCAAGCAAGAAACGATATGGAAAATGCATTATATTCAGGTGGATGCTTTGAAGAAGGTATTTCTTTGATTTGTGGAACAGGTATGGTCGCTTTTGGAAAAGATATACATAAATCACATAAATCAGCCGGATGGGGTTATAAAGAAGGCGAACTTGGTAGTGGTTTCCATTTAGGTCGAGAAGCTATCAGATATGTGATTAGAGCTTTTGATGGCAGATATGAAAAAGACGATTTTGCGGTAGATATTGCTGACTCAATTGGACTGACTAAAGCTACGGATATCATTCCAATTATGGAAAGCTATTATGGAAATAGAACAAAGACTGCAAGTCTTGCTCCAATTGTTACGATGTATGCAAACAAAAACAATCCTCATGCAAAAAGAATTGTTGATCTCGCAACAGATGAATGTGCACTTGCAGTTAGAGGAGTATATAACAATATCAACTTAAAAAACAAGACTTTAGTCGTTATCGGTTCATTGGGAAACGCTTCAGGATATTATAGAGATGAGTTGCATAGAAAAGTGAAACTTATCGATCCTCATATCAATATTATTAAGCCAATCATAGATCCAGCTGATGCTGCAGCTATGATGGCTAAAAAACTTTTGAAATAAAGATTTTAAACATCCATTCATATGTTAAATTTGAATGGAAAATACTTGTTTTAATGAAGGGTTATTAATAAATGTCAATATATTTTTAAATATATGTAACAAAGTTCATAAATCATAATTTTCTACTCGAAATTATACCTATCCTATGTTAAAATTGTTATGGAAGCACTTTCATAACTTTTTTATGCAAATTAGACGAGGAGTTTTATTCATGTCAGTAAAAATTGTTGAAACATCCATGCGTGATGGCCATCAATCCTTAATGGCCACACGAATGACAACCAAAGATATATTATCCATCATACCAGAGCTAGATCAAGCAGGATTTCATGCTTTAGAGGTTTGGGGAGGCGCAACCTTTGATGCGTGTTTACGCTTCTTAGATGAAGATCCATGGGAGCGTTTAAGAGAGATAAAGAAACTTGCACCTAATACAAAACTACAAATGCTATTTAGAGGACAAAACATCTTAGGTTATCGTCATTATCCAGATGATATCGTTGATAAATTTGTGCAAAAATCCATTGAAAACGGGATTGATATCATTAGAATCTTTGATGCTTTAAATGATGTAAGAAACTTAAAGTCAGCTGTAGATGCGACAAAAAAATATGGCGGTCATTGTCAAATCGCTCTATCTTATACGACTTCTCCTGTACACACCATTGATTATTATGTAAAATTAGCTCAAGAAGTTGAAGCGATGGGCGCTGACTCATTATGTATTAAAGATATGGCGGGTATACTTCTACCCACTGATGCGTATAACCTTATTAGAGCTTTAAAACAAAATACGAAACTACCAATCAATCTTCATGGTCACGCGACTGCAGGGATCATGGAAGCAACCTATATGAAAGCCATTGAAGCAGGTGTCGATATCATCGACACTGCACTATCACCTTTATCAGGTGGTACTTCTCAAGTGGCTACAGAATCTTTTTATCATATTTTAAAGGGTACACCTTATGACACTCATCTTGATATCAATCTATTAAAGAAAGCTTCTGAAAAACTCACAGTGATTAAAGATGCGTATTTAAGTAAAGGTATCTTAAATCCTAAAGCACTCACTTCTAATCCGAATATCTTAGAATACCAAGTGCCTGGGGGCATGTTATCAAACTTAATGAGTCAACTTAAAGAACAAAATCAAATGGACGATTATGAAAAAGTCTTAAAAGAAGTCCCTATTGTTAGAAAAGACTTAGGATATCCGCCACTTGTAACACCTATCTCTCAAATGGTAGGTACACAAGCAGTCATGAATGTTATGACTAGAGACCCTTATAAAATCGTTTCTAAGGAAGTTAGAGAATATCTTCATGGTTTATATGGGAAAGCTCCAGCAAAAGTCAATGCATTGGTTTTAGCTAAGATCATTGGTGATGATGAAATCATTACCCATAGACCAGCAGATAATCTAAAACCTGAATTTGAAGACTTAAAGAAAAAATATGAAGGGTTTGCTAAATCTGATGAAGATATTTTATCAATAGCTTTATTTGGTAAAGTTGCGATTTCATTTTTAGAAAAGAAATATCAAGAAAAACCGAAACCTAAACAAGAAATTTATGCCTTTAGCGTAACGGTAGGGGATGGTGATTGATATGATTTATAATACATTGTCAGATGGACTACTCATCTCACTATTTAGCATTATTACAGTCTTTTTAATCCTAGGGTTTGTTGCATTATCGATTAGTTTACTAAAATATATCGTTATTGAGAAAAAAGCTATAGAAGCTCCAGAAATCAAAACGATTAAAAAATCTATATCTTTATCCGATATTAAAGATGAAGATATGATGGTAGCGGCATTAATCGCATCCATCGATTATTACAACGAAATCAATAAAGATGTTCGAATCATCTCAATCAAAGAAATTAAAGGTTAATGAAAGGATCCATCATGAAACTCTATAAAATAAATGTCAATGGTAAATCTTACGAAGTTGAAGTTGAAAGTATTGAAGAAATAGAATCAAAACCTGTCTTAAAAAAACAAGAACCCAAAGAAGAATCTAAAACCAATGTCTTAGCCCCTATGCAAGGCAAGATTACTACACTTAATGTCAAAGTAGGCACGACTGTTAAAAAAGGTGATGTCTTAATGGTTTTAGAAGCGATGAAACTAGAAAATGATATCTTATGTCCAGTTGATGGATATGTCAGACAACTTTTAATCAAAGAAAACGATCAAGTTGAAATCAATCAACTGATGTTAGTTATCGGATAAATCATGTTTGATGCTATCATAGATTTTTTTAAGAGTACAGGACTCTACTTCTTTTTCCAACCCGATGGTTGGAAATACTTTGTGATGATTATCATTTCACTGACGTTATTATACTTAGCAATATTTAAAAAATTTGAACCTTATCTATTAATCCCTATTGGATTTGCGATGTTACTTGTAAACATCCCAAACACCCATATGTTTGTAGAAACGAAGACCATCGTCGATGGTATCGAAAAAACAACCTATGAGGGCTTATTAGGATTTTTATATTATGGTGTAAAACTTGGGATCTATCCACCTTTAATTTTCCTAGGCATAGGAGCAACCACTGATTTTGGACCTTTAATTGCAAATCCAAAATCGATGCTTTTAGGAGCTGCTGCACAAATCGGGATTTTTATCACATTTTTAGGTGCTATCCTATTAGGCTTTAGTGGTGCAGAATCGGCTTCTATCGGTATTATTGGTGGTGCAGATGGACCAACATCTATTCTACTATCCAGTGAGCTTGCACCCCATTTAATTGGTGCAATATCACTTGCTGCATATTCTTATATGGCACTAGTTCCAATGATTCAGCCACCAATTATAAGAATGTTAACAACTAAAAAAGAACGTGCCATTAAAATGGAGCAATTAAGAGAAGTTAAACAAATCGAAAAGATTTCTTTTTCTGTCATTGTAAGTGTGATCTGTATGACACTCATTCCTTCTTCTGCACCAATTATTGGTATGCTTATGTTAGGTAATTTAATTAAGGAATCTAAAGTTGTTCCTAATTTAACTAAAACAGCTGGAGAATCATTATTATATATCATTACGATACTACTAGGTTTATCGATTGGTGCAACTACGGCAGGTACAAGTTTTTTAAGACTTGAAACTTTAATGATTATCGGCCTTGGATTATTTGCATTTGCAATAGCAACTGCATCAGGTGTCTTAGGTGGTAAGGTGATGTGTAAACTTACTAAAGGTAAAGTTAATCCAATGATTGGTGCTGCTGGTGTTTCTGCAGTCCCTATGGCAGCAAGAGTTGTCCACAAGGAAGGACAGCTTGTTGATCAAAATAATTATCTCTTAATGCATGCGATGGGACCTAATGTTGCTGGTGTGATTGGATCTGCGATTGCTGCAGGATTATTCTTAATGTTCTTCTAATATGAAACATATACATTTTAAAGAAATAGATTCAACAAATAGTTATTTAAAAAAACATTACCAAGAACTTGATCATATGACTGTTGTCTCTGCTGATTATCAAACAAAAGGTAGAGGACAAGGGAATCATGTATGGTATGGAGATAAAGATTCACTTATGTTTTCCATATTACTCAAAGAAGGCATCAATGATATTGATATCAAAGAGATGCCTTTTTTAGCTGCTGGGTGGCTTAAAGATGCTTTATCTGAGTATTGTGAGGATATAACTATTAAAAATCCAAATGATCTCATGATCCACGGTAAAAAAGTTGCTGGGATATTAGCTGAATCTATTATTATGGGTAATGAAGTGTTAGCTGTTATTATAGGATTTGGGATTAATGTGAATCAAAAAAAATTCCCTCCTGAATTGGAAGGGAATGCCATTTCATTATTCTTAGCGTTAGGTAAATATGGAGAAAAAAATCATTTGATAAGTAAAATTGTTGATAAAATCATATTACAGTCTAAGGCTTTTAACTCTTGATTTAAAAAACGATTCTGGTTTTAAATCGATAATATAAAATAGCGATGTATTTAAAACTAGTACAGAATTATCCTCACTTTTAAATAAAGCATCTTGAATTTCAGCTATCTTTATGTCTTCTTTGTAACTCAGCATCCGAAATTGATCTATAGTCGACATTCTATTATCCCCATAAAGTATGTAGTTATACTTAATAAAATGATGTGCTATCATTTCCAATACTATATCGTATGTATAAGAATTTAGGTCAGTATAATCACTATTCAATGATACAAAATGTTTATATCTTCTTATTTGAGTTTCATTAACTTTCAGTTCTAAAAATGAATTATCAGGCATCATCCTTAAATGTCTATGTGACTCTACAGCAGGATAATTAATATATAACCTACCATTTTCCGAGGATTCATTGAAAAACTTAATCATATTTTTAATTTTTTCAAAATCATATCTGTGATATAAAGGTTCAAAATCAAAAATTAAATAAATTGCAGCGTATTTACGGCTTAAGATTCTTCTATCGTGATCAGAAGTCGTTTTTTCTTTAAGCAATTGAAGTATATCTAAGTACTCATCTCTATCTAGTTCTTCATACAACTCATATATACATGTTTTATAGGAATAAACTTCATATTCATCTACAAGCATGTATTTGTATATTTTTTTCAAAAGTTTGGGTTCTGTATCTTCACCTTCAACTATAAAAAGTATATTTTTATGTATCAATAAACTCACCATTTCTATACATTTTTTCAAGATTGTGACCTTCTCTAAGTTCTCTCTCAGTACAATCAGTTAGAGGTTTTAAACTATTATTGGATAATATAAAGTAGCAATCTGGTCTTAAGATAGAGTTCGTCATTAAAGCAGTATTATGTGTAGTAAAAACTGTTTGAAATCCTTTTCTATGGCTAATTAATTTTAAAATATATTCGGATAATTCTGTATGATAAAATGCATCAAACTCATCAATAAACAAAAATGAAACATCCATGAATTTTTGGCTCCAATAGAAAAAAAGTGTAAGAGCGTGTGTACCACTTGATGCAGTTTCCCAGAATGGCAATAATTTATTAGTGAATTTATTTGCGATTATTTCATTCCCTAAAGCATCTTTTACAACTTGTAAATCACTTTTTATACCAACTTCATTTAAAAACTTATTAAAAGAACTAACCATTCCGTTTTTAATTATGTTGGTCGTTATGGCTTCGCCACCTTTCAAATAACCAATATAGGAGTTGCTTTCAACTGATCTAAACCACAGCATATGACTGACAAAATCCATGAATTTTTTAATAATTGATGATCTAGATAAATTAGCATTATTTGCTATATATCTAACCATAGAAATATTTAACTTTTCATCTGTGAACTCAAAATTAAGCAATTGAGCATCAATTGCCTTCAAATTATGGAAATCACCTTTATGAGTTTCAAAATTATAACTAAATACTTTTTCATTATTCATATAGAACTCTTCGTATAATAGTTTATTTGCTTGTGCTTTCCTATACGAGTATTGGATTAGATTATTATCAATAGCTATCTTATAATTGAAGGTAGAATGAGATTCATCACTATCTGCATTTAAGTAATAAGATAATTGCAACGGTATTGTTTCTCTATCAATTAAATGAGTGGTTATATCAAATAAGGCTAATCCAAGATTGGTTTTGCCAGAAGAATTTTTACCATAAATAATTGCAGTATTAATTAAGTCATTTTGTATAACGTAACTATTATACTTGTAATCTTTGAACTTAGTAAAATCAATTAATATTTCATCCTTAAAACTCTTATAATTTTTCACCTTAAATTCTCGCAACATATTACCACCTCAAAATAATATTATCACGGGTGTAATTTTTTGTCAATAAACCCGTAATTTTTTTACACTATGTTAGATTGTGTGAATTAACTCTTTTTATATAGTGACTAAAATCGATTAGAAAGTTCACTTTTTACTTTTTGCTTTGTAAATATACGTACGAAATCACTAATAACAAAATTTTTTTCATAGTGCTTATATTTCAGTACTTTTAATCTCTTATGTTGGTTTTCGCTATTATATTTGCACTTAAAAACTGATTTTAGTTTTCGATTGCATTTGATTTGATCATTTTATCAACGAACACCGTGCAATTCTGTGAAATACATCAAAAATAGACATAACAACATCTTCATTATTGATGTGTTGTAATGTCTCCTTATGTTAGTGGTTGAGATTTTCTAGAATTTTCAACATCCAATAGTTTGATTCTATTTTTACCCATGTCTTGCGTTTTTTGATTCACCAAAGCTCATATGTGCACCAGAATAGAGATGATATTGATCTTTCTTTTCTTTTAAATAACTTTTAGGAAATGCATATAATCCATCAACATCACGATAACCATCAAATTCATTCAGTATATTTTGCATATACGTATGTGATTTCATGCAAGAAAATCTTGACAGCAAACTAGCAAATAAAACTTTCCTCTGTTTAATGTTCACTGCATGATACACACTACCTGCAGCAAACTTATAAGATCTCTTTGAACTTTTGATATAAGCTTTTTCTGGAATCAACTGAAACCTTTGATCAACGATATATAGCACAATCTCATTGATTCTGTGACTTAAATCTTGATCATTGATATCAACATATGCCCATGCATATAGGTCATAAATGGTAGGCAAAGCCTCTTCTTTTGGATTGATATTAAAGATCAAACTTTGATTTTCATCCTTGCGATCAATTGATTCAAAAAAATTATATCCTCTATACTTAATTGTATCTTCAATTTTTTTTAATCGCTTATAAAAATAATTATGCACTACTTTTTCGTTCATATAACCAGCTCTTATTAAGAATGGATATGCAACAACAGCCCTAATTTCTTGGTCAAAATCTTCATGATTGCACCAAATATCAAGATTTAGTACTTGTTTGGATAATTGATCGACTAATAAATGATTTTTATCGTATCCTAAATCTAATAGCCTCGACATAATATTTTCAAAATCTGTATCTTTTCTCCCATGAATCCCCGTCAAACGGTCTATGTTCATGATGTTTGATACATACGGATGTTGTTCTAATTTTTGTTTATCGTGTAATAAATCAAAAACAAGATGTTTGATTACCTCATCTGCGTGTATGTCTAGATAAGATTTTATGTTATGTATGGTTTTATGCATGAATAAGTCCTTTCTTCTTTATCTTTTATAAATATCAATAAAAACCTATTTTTTTTCTTTTACAATTGCTGAACTAATTGCTTTAGCAACACCTTCATGAAAAACATTAGGAACAATATAATCTTCGTTTAATTCTTCATCACTGATAAGTTTAGATAATGCATAACAAGCAGTCTTCATCATATCCATATCAATATTTTTAACCCTAGCTTCCAAAGCACCTTTAAAAATACCAGGAAAAACTAAAGCATTATTGATTTGATTCGGTGTATTAGAAATGCCTGCACCATAAACTCTAACTCCTCCAGCAAGTGCTTCTTCTCTATCAATTTCAGGCGTTGGATTTGCTAGTGCAAAGACTACACTATCTTTGCTCATCAAACTTATCCATTCCTTTTTTAAGACATTTCCAGCACTAACACCGATAAAGACATCAGAATACTTTAAAGCATCCTTTAAAACACCCTCAGTGTGTTTAGGATTAGTTATCTTTGCAATTTCAACTTGTACTGAATTAAGTTTATCATTTTCAGGATCTAAAATACCATCTTTATCACACATCACGATATCTTTAACGCCTAACTCAATTAAGAATCTAGAAATCGCAATACCAGCTGAACCAGAACCATTGATCACAACTCTGATGTGATCAATCTCTTTTTTTACGAGTCTAAGTGCATTTAATAGTGCTGCACCAACAACAATTGCTGTTCCATTTTGATCGTCGTGAAAAACTGGAATATCCAGCATCTCTTTTAATCTTTTTTCAATTTCAAAACATCTAGGTGCACTAATATCTTCTAAATTAATACCCCCAAAAGATGGTGCTAAAATTTTAATAGTTTGAATAATCTCCTCAGTATCTTTTGTATCCAATACAATCGGTACAGCATTAATCCCTGCAAATTGTTTAAAAAGTGCACATTTGCCTTCCATCACTGGCATGGCAGCTAAAGGACCAAGATCACCTAAACCTAAAACAGCAGTCCCATCAGAAATAACCGCAACCGTATTGCCTTTACCAGTAAGTTCATATGACATCTCTTGATTATCTTTAATCGCTACTGAGCTTGCTGCTACGCCTGGTGTATATATTAAAGATAAATCTTCTTTATTTTTTATTATCATTTTTGATTCGATTGAAAGTTTACCTCTAAGTTTTTTATGTAAACTTAACGATTTTTCTTTAATATCCATATAAACTCCTAAAAATTATTTTGATTGAATAACTTCTTCTTTTAGCCAAATCTCTTGATAATATAATTCTTTAAATCCTATCTTTTTATACGCTTCTTGATTAGAACCAACATATAGTTTATGCGCACCTTTTTTTAACAAGCGATTCATGCCCTCATAGATCAATGCTTTAGCAAGTCCAAGTTTTCGATGTTTTGGAACAGTGCCTAGTGGTTCAAGTATACCAATTTGATTTTGATCATCATACCAAAAACCAGCAAATGCAGCAATCTCACCATTTGGATCAAGTACTGCAAGATCCAGCGTCTCATCATAGTCAGGTGCATTTCTTAAAGATCTAAACGCAAGCATAGAATCATCATCATCCGGTGTATCTCCCTTATAATACCCAAAAGCCTTACCGTGAGCAAAACCTTTCATTCCATCTGTAAATATGGTCGAATCTACAATTTTATATACTTCAGGTAATTCAACTTCATGTCTATCGTCAATTTCAATCATTGAAAGAAACTCTTTATATCCAGTTTGTTTATATCCTAACTCAGTGATTAAGGCTTTAAATCTGAGTTGATCAGGACCTATATGCATATATAGTTTTGAAATCCCATCTTTTACAATTGGAAAATGCGTTTCAGCATGCTTGATCATGCTCAATAGATTTTCATCTGAAAAATCTATATTCTCAAATTGAAAAAATGCATGACCAGCATCTCGATTTACAACTTCACCTTCAGAATTAACAACTGCTAAAATACTGCCTTCAGCATTTTCAAAAATACCTACGGTTGCTGGCCAAACCTCAACAGTATTATGCATGACTTGTCCAACATATCTTGTAAAATTCCAGCGGTCTATTAACCAGTTATGATGTCTATCCTCTTCATGATAAGTCCTTTTTAAAAAATCTCTGATTCTTAAGAAATCATTTTCTTGATATGCTTTTTTTATAAGTTTCATATACTTTCCTCTTTGCTATTAAACGGCTTTATAAATCCATTATATCATAGTCTATGACACAAAAAATAATGAAAAAGAAAACTTTGTTCTCTACTTACAAGTTTCTTTTTCTTTATAAACAACTTCAAAATCTTCAAAAACTACTGGCATATCTTGATCAAATGAATATCCTGACTCTTTTCCATCGATTTCATAAAATCTTTGATGTTTTTCTTGCCAACTTTCTAAGGTTTCATCTTCACCTTCTCTTTTGACAACATCAAAGGTTAAATCTTTATAGGGTATAATTGAAATCTTTGTCGTCATGATGACTGCAAATGGTTCACCACGAAAATTAGTTACAACCGAATAATCACCAACTTTAGGCATCTTTTCATCTGTAGCTTCATAATGATATAAACTAGATGCGGTTGCTTTCTTGATCCCCTTGAGTACCAGATTACATAAATGATCAGCACTTTCTTTAGAAGTATCAAAATAAAAGCTTTCTAGATAAGTTGTATCTTTTGGTAGGTTTGTTTTAATTAAAAACCTATGCCAAAATGCCGCTATTAGATCTTGCATCTCCATCACCTCCTCATTTATGTTTCAGTTTATCTTTTATCATCTTGAGTACTTGATTTGGGTTTTCATACCAATGCATATGAAAAACTCTCAAGACATCCCATCCTCTAGCATTTAAGAATCTTTCTTGATGATATAAGGATTGTCTAGCATTGATATCATAGTGACTATCTAAACTGCATATAATGCCTAATAAGTATTGATGCGTTTTTTCATCATAAATCGCTAGATCCATTTTAAACTGACCAATCCCAATGTGTTGATCAACATGATAGCCTAGACGTTCAAGTCTTTGTTTAATTTCACTAGCTATACCAGATAAAATGATTGTTTGTGTCATCGATTCTTTTTGATAAAGACTCTTCAACACATCTTGGGCTAAGTCTCTTTTTTGATGTGATATGTAGTAACAATATCTCATGAAATCTTTTAATAGTTTTGGTCCCTTACCACTTAAATCATCGACTTTTAAATTTTCAGGGTATAAACTTGAGACAAAATATATTTTCTTTTTCGCTCGTGTGATTGCGACATTGAGTCTATTTTGACCGCCTTCATGGTTTAGCCAACCAAAACGACGCTTAACAACACCAGTTTCATCTTTTGCATATCCCATGGAAAATATGATGATGTCTCTTTCATCACCTTGAACATTTTCAATGTTTTTTACAAATAAACTTTTATCTTCTTGATCATTTGTTCTAAACAGTTCTTTTTCAAAACGCTTTTGATGTACACTCTTTTTAAAGAGTTCTTCATCAATTTTATTCATAATCAAATCTCTTTGATTGCTATTAAATGTGATAATCCCTATAGACTCATCATCAGTTTTATCTTTAAGTACTTTTTTGAGTAAAGTAATAACAGCATCTGCTTCTTTTTCATTGCTTCTCTTTATAAACATACCATCTTTAACATATATATAGGAGATTGGTGGTTCTTCTGGTTCATCAACATTGGGTGAAATCATCAAGTTCCCATCATAAAAAGCATGATTTGAAAACTCTATCAGTTCTTGATACTTACTTCGATAATGATAGTTTAGTAATGCTTCTTGATATTTATATCTGGCAAGGTCTAATAAACTTTTTGCATCATATGTTACATGTTTTAAAACTTCATCTTCTTCATATGGATCTTCTTCATCTATTCGTCCAAAGCCTAAGGATGAAGGTCTAAGCTGCTTTGGATCACCTGCAATCACAACTTTTTTTGCGCGATATATCGCAGGTATACCTTTTTCAACATACATTTGTGATGCTTCATCAAAGATGACTAAATCAAATAGATTGAGTTTTAAAGGAATGATGGTCGATAATGCTTCAGGTGTTAACAACCATACTTTCACATGGGATAATAGTTCTAGTTGATAAAGATCGAAAAAAGCTTTGACTGAAGGCTTTTGATCACTTTCTAAGATACGTTTAATATCCATAATCCGTTTTGTATTTGAAAAATCTAGCGCATGTGAAAATAAAGCCATCTCAAAGGAATCTTGAGTGATATGCTTCTTCTCATCAATAAGTGTTTTAAGTTCATCTATTTTCTTTTCATAAGCATCGATGATAAATAAATATTTTTGATGTTTAGCTTTAAAATCTTCTAAAAATCCTGTGAAATAAGCATCAAACATATACGATCTAAACAGTTCAGGTTGATCATGTTTACTTAATGTTTCATTAAAAGTCATCATATCTAAGAACTTGATCTCTTTTTCAGATAGTTTATCATAGTTGGTTTTGATCTTATTTAACTCTTTGATGTAGGATGTAAACTCAGATGAAAAAACCGGGTCTTTAACCATTGTTTTTAAGAATTGGTGATCAACAGATTTTTTTTGCGTTAAAAAACTTAAAGTCATCTGATGATCATTTAAAAACTTACTTAATCGTCTTCTTTTTTTAAAAAACCATGACTTTTGATAGATGACTTGCATATACTCTAACGCTTTAATAAACTTTTGATACTCTAGTATACTACTTCTTGAAACTTTGGTATCGAGTTTAGAGAAAAAGCGATACGTCTTTAAATATTTATGATAAAACATAAAGGCTTTTAGTTTTTTATCTTTATCAAATGTCTTTTCAATATCTTCAACAACATCAAAATCGATATCACCAAGATATTGATTAAATAGATGATAAACTTTTTTAGGGATGAGATCATCTTTGATTTCTCTATCTTTTAAATATCTCTCATAAAAATAAGCAAGTGGTTTATATTGAAACTGTTTATGATAAAGCAGTTTAATTGCTTCATTAAAATGATGGTCAAGATCTTTAATCTGCTCTTCAATTTGATATACATCATTGTTATGTCTTCTTTGTGGTACATGTTGTGCCATCAGGTTTTTTAACTGGTCATAAAACTTATGTTTATCTGATGCATCATCAATAAACATCGTATAAGTTGCTGCGCCACCTAAACGATGATAGATCACATCAAGTGCAACTTTCTTCTCACTGATCACGCATACATTTTGTCCTCTTAAGACTTGATTTGCAATGAGTGATGTAATTGTTTGACTTTTCCCTGTGCCTGGAGGGCCCCAAATCACCATCTTCTTGTGCTTGTCAATCATCTCTATAACTTTTTCTTGGGAGAAGTTTAAATCATTAATGTAAGTTAGCTTTGACTCATCGATTTTTTCTCTTGAAAGTGTTATCTTTAGAGGTTTTTCGTCTGCATATAAATCTTGTTCATCAATTAAACCTTCTAATAACTCATTGTAAGTCTCACTTTCTATGATATCAGCCATATCCTTTTGAAGCATAGATGAGTAGAGTTGATATCTACCAAATGTAATATATGGTTTAAGTTCAAATTTATATTGATGTGTTTTTAAAAAATCTTCTTTGAGCTCATTTTTAAATGGGATGAAAGCAAGTGTCTTTCCCTTTTTAAACTCTAAACCATGTTTTTCATAAAAAGGCAGGATCACGCGTTCAATGGTTTGATGCGATAAATCATTTAAATCTGGCATTTCCTGATCAATATTGGCTTTTTCAATCTTTGAAATCGCAAGCAATAAATCTCTATTGATCATAATATCTTTATGTGTATCAAAGCTTAGCGTATATGTTTTTTTATGTCTTTCTAGTTTTACAGGCATATATGCTAGCGGTGCTTTAATTGGAAAATGATCTTGTTTAAAAATGCCTTCTACATATGGATATGCAAGATATAAATGATAAGTCCCCAAATCTTTATAATCTTTGTTCATATGTCTATATAGCGTTGTTAAACGTTCAAAGACATCTACTTGATCTGTATTTAACTTATAGGTATCTTTTTTTCTTGATAAGAATTTTTCAATATCTTCTCTATACGTTTCATCATATAGATCAAAATTTCTAAGTTTAACAATACTTCCCATATATAAGTTTGGATTGGTTTTAGAAATATTAGATAGACGATCTTTATAACGATCTAAAACAAATGATGCTGACTTTGAAACCTTTACTTTTTTAACTTCTTTTTTTGTAAAGTTTAAAATCACATCTAAAAATAGATGTGCATACATCTCTAAAAAATCACGATCTAATCCTGGAATCGCAAGAAAGTCACTGAGTCTTTCTGGCTTCTTCTTTGCCATTTCATCGAGTGCTTGATCTGTGCATATATTTTTTATCATGCCTTCAGTCTTTAATTTTTCTTTGATATCGTCTCTTAAAGTCTCTAATGCTTCAAGCAACTGATTTTTTCTAACACCCAATCATAACACCCCAATCTAAACTCTATTATCTATAGTATATCAATTTGTATGTAGCATATAAAGAAAAAATGAGATGTTTTAGATATTTTACATATCTCATTCATCTCATTGAAGTTTATTGCACTTAAAGATGATGGTTTCAAGTTCCACCAAGTCTTTCGCTAAGATCTTTAATTGATGTGTCCCAGGTTGGATCTTTTTGACACTAATGCAATCATGTATAAGTGTGACTTGTTGATCATTTAAAACATCTGTGTATTGGATTAGTAGCAATTATTAAGAGTATTTATTAATGCATCTTTATATCTAGTAGCAATCTTTTTCAAAATATGTAACGTTTGTCTTTGATATAACTCATTTATAAATAATATAGTATGGTCATTTGAGTTATCGATATTAGTATCTGTTTGACCACCTGGAACCGCATGAAGATCTAATATGATGTATATTTCATGTTGATGACATAAACCAATTCAAATATCATACAAAAAAGAAGACTCTCATCTTCTTTTGTTTATTATTGCAACTAGAGTATTCTTAATTATAAAAGTATTTCTAAATTGAAGTGTTGATTGTTTTAGGAGTTGCTTTATTAAGTAACAACGCAATCCCCATACCTATTTCTGCAAGTGTAACAAAGATCAATAATAGATTTCCAACACTTGTAAAAAATAGACTATCAAGTATAAAGTGATTAAACACATCAATTAAGTATCCAACACTACCCAAGATTAAGATGTACCCTAAATATTTCCATAACGTTTTTACATACTTGATCATTATGATACCTAAAACAAGCACATGGAAACTAAAGACAAACTGCCATACAAAGGTAAAATCAACATGTAAATCGACGAAACCAATAGGATTTGTACCACTACCAATGAGAATCAACATTAAATAAACCACATTGATGATCATCACACCAACTACAATCATTCTTAAAACATAAGCAACCTGCGATAAGAACCGATCGACTGGAAGAAACAATTTCAGTAATAGAAATGCTAAAGCAATTTCGATTCCAATAATTAAAACATCTAAAAACAGCCAAATATAAATTAAATACATGTTATTTAAAATATATTGATTAGGATCTACCGCATTATAAATCATATCAGGTATAAGTAAAAATGCGAAAGGTCCAGGAATAATCAATGATAGATATAAAATGCCTGCAATCAAACTTCTTTTCCTTTGTGTCATTTTACTTCTTGTATACTCAAAACTGTAATAATAGTTAGAGTATAACTTCCTTTCTTTCTATTGTTATAATTAAATTAAGCACTGTGGATTTGTGTCATTTATATATAGCTTTGACTATTGGAGGAGACTCTTACCACAGTTCTTATTTTTAATGTCAATCAGTAAGTTAGCGCTTGACGCTTCATCACAAGACTACATAAATAAGAAATCTGTGACTTACCCAGTGCTAAAACTTATATTGGAGGTGTTTTTATGTACTTAATCGGAATTGATATCTCTAAGTACAAACACGACTGCTTCATAGCTACTGAAGCAGGTATTCAAATCAAAGCATTCAGCTTTGATAACAATCGTTTAGGTTTCGATTTATTTCTTGAGGTCTTAAAATCTTTAGATCAGTCAAAAGAAATAAGAATAGGTCTTGAGTCAACAGGACACTATGGATCAAACCTTAAACAGTTTATCACGGCATCTGGTTATACTTATCTGGAATTTAACCCTTACTTAACGCACATGTTTTCCAAGGCATTATCGTTACGTAAGACAAAGACAGATAAAGTTGACGCCAAAACGATTTCAAGTATGCTAGGTTCTGTTGACTACAAGACCTTACATACTAAATTTTACCACATCAACGAATTAAAACAACTGGTAAGGTATCGTCATGTTCAAATGGTCAATCGTTCTAAAACACTCATTGAACTGACAAACATCCTTGATCGTATCTTTCCTGAGTTTAAACCTTTTTTTAACGAAAGACTCTCTAGTAGTGCGATGTTCATCCTTAAAAAGTTCAAATCCAGAGCAAGAATTTCGAAACTTTCTAACAATGACTATGAATCCATTAGAAGTCACTCTAAAGGCAGATTATCTTATGTTAGAGTTCAAAAACTTAAATCTTTAGCTAAATCATCAGTTGGATATGAAACTCAGTCTGATCTGTTACTTCTTAAACACTCCATAAAACACTATGAGACGTTAACTGAAATCATTGAATCTGTTGAACATGAAATCATCCATCTCATGGAAAATATCAATCAAACACTGACAACCATTCCAGGTCTCAACATCATCTCTGCAGCAATTATCATCGCCGAACTTGGTGATTTTAAAAACTTTACAAATCCAGCTCAAATTGTTTCATTTGCTGGACTGGATACATCTGTCAATCAATCAGGAACAATAGAAACCAGAGGACATATCGTCAAACGTGGATCCGGATTACTTAGAATGACTTTTTGGCAAATCACTTTTGCGGGCTTAAGATTGAATCCTAAACTCTATGATTATTACCTTAAGAAACGTGCTGAAGGTAAACATCATAAAGTCGCCATGGTTCACTCTGTTAGAAAACTAATACGCACGATATACTATTTAGGTGTCAACCAACTGACATTTGATCATTCACATTTCAAATAATCAAATGAGGGTGTAGCTACCTCTTATTTGTTCATAAAACTTATATAGGCTTCCATGTGAGGTCTTTTACTATTTTTTATCATTTATTGCTTGACTTATTATAGTAAGTCTCCTCATCTTTAAAAAATATTTCTTCAATGGTTAAATCGAAGACTTCTGCAATCTTAAACGCTAAATCAAGCGATGGTGTATAATTGCCTTTTTCAACTGCGACAATTGTTTGCCTTGAAACACCTACAAGATCACTGAGTTGTGCTTGCGACATCTCATCATGCATAAACCTTAGTTCTCTGATCCTGTTTTTAATATAACTTTCTTTTTTACTCATGGTTATACACCATACTCATAATACTTGATATATGAAACTTGTAAAACTAGACCAGATACATGAAGTGTGATAAACAATGCTAGAAATGGATAAAAGATATATGTAGACACTAAGAACAATAAACAACTGATGAAGAAACCTAACATAAATGCAATTCCAAAGTTTCTTACACTTTTATATTCTATAATCGTATCAAACTCATCCATTTGATCTCTTTTTTTATCTTTATCTTTATTCACATCGAGTAAGTTAAAGATGAACTTCCCAATCATATCAATGACAATAAGTACTGGTACAACTAACAATAAATATTTACCTAAATCTTCTTTAGTGAATGTCTCAACATCTGTTTCTCTTAATATGTATAGTAAGAATATAACAAATCCTATGATGGTTGTGACCATCGTCACATAACTTTTTTTTAACTGATAACCCATATTAAACACCTCTTTTTTTATTCTGATTTTATTGTACACTTTATTTGTCATCATGTCAAGTTTATTTTACTTTATTTTGTAAAAAAATTTACATATATTTATATATGTGATTTTATAACATTTAAGCTTTTTATGTGGTATGCTACTTCTATAAACCAAAAAGGATGTGCTTTATGAAGAAATTTCTATATATAGTTTTACTGATATCCCTGATCATCTTGCCTAGTGCTTGTAAAAAAGATGATAACGACCCAGATGATCCTAAATCTGATGTCCCTGAGACCATTGAATCGATTTCTGGATTAGAAAACAAGGAGATCATTGTCGGTCATTATTTTGACCCTTTAGAAGATGTAGAGATTATAACGAATAAAAACAGAAATGTCGCACACTTATTTCACATATCTGGACATGTTAATTATGGTGTTATCGGGTCATACACATTAACCTACACCTTGTCCTTAGCAGATGAAAACATCAATCAAACAAGAACAATCGATGTTGTTGAAGGCACTTATGAAGCACCTACTGGACAAAGATCAACAACATCGCCTGGACAACAATCTTTAGGATTTGGTTCTTATTACGAAGGTGCTTTATCAGCGTTTGATCATCCGGTTAACCCCGCCTTTATTGAAGCTGATTTATTAGATACTGCAATACCATCAAGCGGATGGTGGACAAGCTTGCTAGTCACAAACTATGGTGGTAGTAATGGCATATATACTAACCCTTTAAGACTGTCTTACACCAATGATGGCATGGAAATTACCAATCCAGAAGATGGATTTGTACAATACTGGAATGTTAACCAAACACCCACTATGGCACAGTTTCCACTCGCATTAAAGGATTCTTTCTTAAAATCATCTGATCTTGACTTAGGCTATATGACAAAAGTGATTGGATATAGTGATGCATCTGTGAAAGTTGCGATGCGAAACGTCAATGATTCAACAGATCATATGGTCACAACGCTCACACAAGGATCACCTTATGTATTTGTTGAAGTCGCTAATCAATCGTCTATAACTTACACATTTGATACCATTGGATTAGATAATTATGAATACTATGATATTGATGGCAACCTCATTACTTCATCTGCTTACACTGGAGAAGCCATCATCGTTAAACTTGTAAAAAGACATTCTGGTTATGATACAAGTCCACCTGAAATTATAGGTAATCCAACATATTCTGATAAATATTATTTAATCAATGCACCTGAAAACACAACGTTTACAATCACGTCAAATAACCATCCTTTTGGATTGAAAAATCGTTTAAACATGTCTTTAGGTGACTCAAATATTGTATCCATCGCTGCAATCAATCATCTGACTGAAGCATCATTTTATCATGAGCATGGATATACGATGACTCATGATACAGATGTATCCTATGAAATTGATCATCAAAACAGTGATGTGATCACAACGTATCATTATCAACAAACAAACTTTAACGAAAACAACTCAAATGCTTTATTACTAGCATTAATGCCACACCATTATAAATATGCTGATGTGAATGTAACCACTTATACTTATCGTACTGTTAGAGGCACATTGAAACTACTTGATAACAATCAATTTCAAACAACCCTTTCTTTTCAAGGCGTACTTCCAGGATTTACATTACCTGAAAATGATGCATTTTCAGATACAACTTTAGTTTCTTATCTAGAAGGTTTAAATCAAGACATTGATATCACAGATGATGAAGGTTTCATCAATGCTGAAGGGCCTTATTGGAATTCTAAAGCTATTTATCCTTTATCTCAAGCCATCATCATTTCTGATCAACTTGGACAAAATGCTTTAAAATCAGAGTTCATCGCTAAACTGAAATATGTGATTGAAGATTGGTATACTTATAGTGGTCAATCAGATGATAAGTTCTTATTTTATAACTATCAATGGGGAACCACTTACTATTCAAATAATGATTTTGGAACTGCCTCTGAATTATCTGATCATAGCTTTACACATGGCTATATCATCTATGCATCCAGTATTTTAGCAATGTATGATCCATCATTTTTAGATAACTATCAAGATATCGTTAATCTACTTCTTGATGATTATATGTATCCATATAAAGATCATGACCAATTTGAGTACTTAAGAAACTTTGACCCATGGGCTGGACATACATGGGCACATGGCTATGGTACATTTGCAGAAGGCAATAACTTAGAATCAACTTCCGAAGCTTTAAACTCATGGAATGCTGGTTATCACTGGGCGCTTGCGACCAATGATACAGATCGAAGAGATGCTGCAATCTATGGATTTGTCACTGAACTTTCAGCAATCAAAGAATACTGGTTTGATTATGATGATACAAACTGGGATCCTGCTTATGGTGATTATGTAGATGTTGCTGGTATGGTTTGGGGTGGTAAACATGATTATGCCACTTGGTTTGGCGCAAACCCAACATTTATATATGGTATTCAGTGGTTACCAACAGGTGAGTATTTGACAAGTTATGCGCTTAATGATGAGGAGCATCAAAAGTTGTCCTCAATTTTCGACACATACTTAGCTGCAAAAAACCAAACAATCGATACATGGTTCTCACATATGTGGTTTATCCAATCGATTACTGATAGTCATACTGTGATATCTAACTTTGATGCCTCAAAAATATTAAACGATGATTATCCAAATGAGCTAAGTCTTTCCTATTATATGATTCATGCGATGCATATGCTTGGACAAAGACATAGTGAAACTTGGATGAATGTCCAAGATCAAGTGAGTGCTTCACTTTACGAGAATCATACTGGTGATATATATGCTATGGTTTGGAATGCTTCAGACCAAAGTGAAAGCATTGAGTTTTTCGATGCATCAGGTTTAGTTTTTGAAACCACAGTTGATGGCTTAAGCTTTACAAAAATAAAAATCAATTAAATTATTTATGTAGGTCATAAAAAAAGCACAAATGTGCTTTTTTATTTGACTACATATTTATAAATCCTATATGATTTGCCATTTCTTTGGTACATCTTTGTGTGCACAAAATCAAATGCTTCAAAAAAACGGTGAGCAACCAAATTATCTTCATGACAGATTAAATAAAAACAATGAACTATCCCCATAGGATATTTTTGTAAAATCGATAACAACTTAGAAAAAGCATGTCTACCTAAATGCTGGTCTTGATAATGCCTATCAATCATAAATGCATCAATCAAGTAACCATCTTCATCAAACTGATAAGGTTGAACACCTTTGCCTACATAAATAACTTTTGTAAATCCAATCATCTGATCATGGTTTTTTATCCCATAAACAAGTTCTTGATATCTAAGTTTTAAGTTGACATAGGCTTGTGATAAAAAGGTTTTTATATCTGGCAAAAAAACAGTTTGTTCTTCTTTAACTTTAAGATCAATGACTTGATCAAGGTTATGCCAATCTATAGAGACAAAACTAAGCTTTACATCCATCTTTACATCTTCTTTCTTCCAATAAACAACATGTGATTTGATCTACCTAACATCTCAGGTTTTTCTGCACAATAAAGATGACATCTAGGGTATTGTTGATAACTCACATCAGACATTTGATTAATCTTTTTAGCTAAGAGTTCTGATACACCATCTTGTGCAACCATCTTATCAATCATAATATCCGTTTGATCAAAAAGTTTGATCGCTTCATCTACTGTATGAAAAACAAAAGGAAAATCTACGATATCAAACGTTTCATGGTCATATTGATCAGACTCAAAAAATGTTTGATTATAATCAAGTTCTGTTAAAAACACCATATCATTTGATATAAATGCTGCAAAAAGAACACCATCATTTTTTAATACTCTTTTCGCTTCTAGTATTGCTTTTACCTGATCTTCTTTGCTTGCAAGATGATACAAAGGCCCCATCAAAAGCACTAAATCATAATAATCACTCGGATAAGCCTTTAAATCGAGTGCATTACCCTCTTTTAAGGTGATCCGCATATCTTTTGTAATCTCTTTCTCAAATGCCTTTATATTGACTTTTGAAAGCTCAATAGCATCTACCTGATATCCCTTTTTAGCATAATGCAAACTGTAATACCAGCACCAGCACCAATATCTAGTATCTTAGCATCTTGTTTAAGATATTGATCCATATAAGTAATACCGGTGATAAATTCTACTTGACTCGCTTTAGAAAGTTTTAATCTCATTGCTTCATCAAAGATTTCATAAGTTTTATTGACTCTTATATGTTCTTCTTTTATTTTTTTAATGTCATCAAAGTTCATGTTATACTCCTTGAATAATTTATAAATAGTATAACATGAAAACCATCATGTCATTTAAGAAAGTAACATGGTGACACCAACCGCAATAACATTGCTGATGCTATGAATAACCATCGGATAAATAACACTGCCAGTTTTCTCATAACAATCCCCATATATGAGTCCTAAAGCAAATGCATAAATTAATTGAAACAGATTATATCTAAGTTCAAATGGTGCAAAATAAATACCAACATGTGCGAGCCCAAAAATTACTGCAGCAATTAAATTACTAACACTAAGCTTGTCTTTGAATATTCTTTTCTTAAAAACAAGTCCCAAAATGGTGATCCCAAATGCTCTAAATAGAATTTCTTCTGAAGGTCCAGATAGTAATAACTGAAACCCTAAATAGCCAAAAATATTTCTTGCGTTTAAATCATTTGCATATGGCACAAATGAATCACTGATTAGTGTCATTCCAAATCCTACAGCTGTATAGATTAAAAATCCAATGGTAAAGAATCCAACATATTTAAACCCTTTTTTCTTTTCATTAAAGTTAAATCCAAAATTTATTTCTGGTTTAACTTTTTTTATTAATAAAATCAAAATAATAAACATCAACATCTGTGCAATATGATGAATACTTATCCATAAAAATGCTCCATCTGGATCGATAGCTTCTACAAACAAAGCATCAGCAATATAACCAGAGATGAGTGGCAAACCCAAAAGGAGTAATGTAACTATGAATACAACACTTATTTTTTTTATCAAATTATGCATATTTCTTACCTCGACAATGTCTTATATATTAAATTTAGTGCATCCTCAACCCACATATCAACATCGATGTGATGCATATGCTTCATATAATTCTTTTTAAGCCTTTCTGTTTCTAAAACACCAAGCAAATAAGACCATACTGTAAAAGCAGTTTTTTTAATGTCTAAATCACTTGATAAGCTGCCATCATGAACACCTAGTCTTATGGCTTCCATTAATATACCCATAGAGATTTCGCCGAGTTCATAAGTTTTTTGAATCAATGCTTCAGATACTTCAAAATCAGTATGCTTGTTCTCATAACTCATGACCATCCAAAAATGAAGTGGATCTTCATGACTGTAATGATAGAGAGCCTTAGCAATTCTTTTTAATCTTTCCATACCTGTATGTTCATTTTTGATGACTTGATTAAGCCTTTTGATCATAATCTCATGTCCTCTAATCATAATCTCAAACTGTAATTGCTCTTTAGACTTTATATACTGATAAACAGTACGTTTTGTAAAGTCAGCTTTCTCAGCAATTTCATTCATGGTCACTTTTTGATAATCATAATTCTTTTCAATGATGAGTTTTTCACAAGCATCAATGATTGCTTTTTTATTCATTTCTACAATTTTTTCTTTTCTTTCATCTTTAGTCATGAGTTCACCTCTTTAATCACTTTTTCCGGTTTAAACCTCATGGTATGTTTAGATGCTTTTGAAGGATATCCAAGTCTTGCAAGCATCGCGATATGCATTCCATTACCATAAGCTTTATGGATTTTATCATAGACTTGCTTCATCTCATCATAGACTTCAATGGCTTGACTTAATGGTTGAATGACTAATGCTAGCTCATGCAATTGAAGGATGAGTTCTTGATATAACATACCTACAGAAATTAACTGTTCTTTACTTAAATCTTCACAGTGAATCATAATAAAAGCGTATGTATGATCAATTGCTGTTTTTGTACCATTTAGAAAAGCTTTCTTTGTTTGATCTGGGTGATTAAAACTTGGAAAGAACTTCATTAAAATTTGAATAAACCAAATCATAAAAGCAGGTAATCCTTGTCCTTCAAGAGAAAACCCATATGGATGTGTGTTCTTGGAAGACTCATTGTTTTTAAACAATCTACATGTCTCATTCATGACATCTTGATTTCTAGCTTCAATAAAAGCCGCTTCAAGTGCTAAATGACCAATATGAGTGACTTGCTCTTTGTCATCCAACAAACTTAACGTAACACCTTCATAAGTATTTAATGCTTCTATTGTTTTTTTCATATGCTCTGTGAGCTTATTTTCTTTATAGACGCCTCTATTGGTGTCTGGCTTAAACATATGCTCATAAAACATATGCTTTTTCGCAATTGTTTTTTTTATGGTGATTATTGCAAGTCTTTGATATATATGCCAATCATCAGAAAAATTGAACTGAATATCCAAATCATAACCTAAAACATGTGCTGCAATTTCCATATTTTTTAAACATGTGCCTTGCGAGATGAATAGTTGTCTGTGATCTGGATCAACATATTCTGTTAAATGACATCAATCAATATACATATCAAAGCTATCTTGATCTAGACCGAGTACAAATTTCCATGGTTGTGTATTATGCCCTGAACTTGCAAGTAGACCATGGGCTATGATTTGCTTTCTAGGATCGTTATATGTTTTATGAAAATCTTTACGCCATGAATCCAAATAATTTCTATGGTTTTTAAAGAATAAATATCTTATCAGTCCATAACTGAAAATAATGATAATACTTGTTATTAACCATATCATTTCATATACCATCCTTTGCAATACTTGTTTTAAACTCTTCAGCAAGCATTGCATATTGATATGTATTAAACCATATGGGTTCTTGATGTTCATCAACTTTAAAATACATGTTTTTCATATAGCTTGCTTCTCTTCTAAAACCTAATCGTTCTAAAAGTTTGTAAGATGCGCTGTTTTCTTGATTACAGTATGCGACTATTCTGTGAATGTGTTGATTCATAAATAGATCAAACAATATCGCTTGAGTAGCTTCAGTTGCATATCCAAAATGTTGATATACTGGATTAAAAACATAGCCTATGTTTTTTGTGCGAACATCATCAGGACCTTCATTACCTACATATAAATTGCCAATGACTTTTTGCTCATCTTTTAAGACAACAGCAATGAAAGCTGGATTATCTCTTCTACTCACTGCACTTGCTACTGCTTCTTCATATGTAAATGGATCATAAGGTTCATATGTACAGACACTTTTTTCTTTCAAATATTCATATAAATCGTTTGCATCTTCTTTTTCAAATCTTCTTAATATTAATCGCTTTGTTTCTATCATTTCTATACCTTCTTCAATTTAAGTATACCGTTAGTATATTTAATACACTTTAATTATACACACAAAAATATATCTGTCAATACTAAAAATAAAAGAAATCGCTTTTTTGATTCAAACGATTTCTTTATAGCTTATTTTCTTAATTTTTTTAATAATGATAAACTCACGAAACTACCAATACTTAAATTTAGAATCAGCAATGCATAAACCAAATATTCAAAATGGATAGGGATTAAGACATGAATAAACATGTAATTTCCTGTTAAGAAATAAATAATAAAGTATGCTGTTAATACCCAAAATGCCAAAAATAATATGTAATACAAGAGTTTGTTAATCTGTTTTTTCTTAATCATTTTAAAGATCAAGAGCCCTGCACAATATAATGTCATAGCAATCAATACTTCAAATATAATCATTAATGTATGAATGTTTTTGATGCCAGGAGCATCTAAATCATAGGCATCATTTAACATTGTCGATAACATTGAGATTAATGGATATGTCCTTTGACTGTTTGACATAACAACATAACCACTTTGATTTTTTAAATCAATATGATAAAAAGCCATAAATCCCAAACCTTGTCCTCCGTGTGCAAATGTCACAGATTCACCCATACTTTCAACAAAAACGCCATAACCATATCCATCAAAGGCTAAGCCGTAACCTCCTAAAGAAATATCAGGGTCGAATGTTAAAAGTAGATCTATATGCTCATTATCAATGATTTCACCGTGAATCAGTCCATATAAAAATTTATAATAATCACTTGATGTCGATAATAAACCACCAGATCCTAATTCCGGATAGCGATAATGATCGATTCTATTTTTATACTGGTCATATCCAAAAGCAAGATCATCCAAATCAATATCATCATAAGAAAAAGAAGTATGCATCATTTCAAGTGGTTCAAACACATAAGTTTTCGCAAGATGCTCATATCCATCTTCGTCAACTTGATTAATGATATACTCTAAAAGATTATACCCAACATTGGAGTAAAAATATCCTCCATTTGGTCTTTTTTGATTCAAGTCATAAATGAGCGCTTCTTCTAAAGACATCATGCTCTGATCATTTATAGCAAACATACGATTAAAATCACCTAAAGGCATATATGCTTCATGCTTTAAAATTTGATGGATCGTTACATCATGAAATATGTCTGGGATTTTTGAAATAAATGATTCACTTACAAGATCTTTTAATTGAGCATCTAAGTCTATCTGATTATTTTCTACCATTTTTAAGATCAAGACCGCAGTCACTGTTTTTGACAATGATTGTGCTCTAAAAACAGTTTGATCATCTATCAAATCCATGTTATTAAAGTCTTTATATCCAAAAGTTTTATGCACTTGTTCTTCATGATCAAAAAGGGTAAGTTGTACACCAGGAATGTCATATCTTTCCATCATTTCCACTATTTGAGCATCTATTTGATCTTCATATAGATCGATATGATCCACAGTTGGAATGGGATGATACAAAAACAATATCAGCAATAAGCTCATTGAAATGATGATTCCTAAATGAATTATAATATTTTTAATGATACGCATAAATACCTCATCATCTAATAGTGATTCTAAATATCGTCTTATCATGCTCATCAGCAGTTAAAACTATATCTCCACCATGTTTTTCTACTAATTTTTTTGTAATCGCAAGTCCTAAGCCAGAGCCTTCTTTGGATGTTCTAGATGTATCTCCTCTATAAAAAGGCATAAAAATATGCTTTCTTATATGTTCATCAATACCAACACCATTATCTTTAACATCGATGATGACACATGCTTTAATCGCTTTGAGTTCAACACTAACTTTTGTATGTTTAGGATTATAATGAATCGCATTACTTAATAAGTTAGATATTGCACGATGGATTGCTTTTTTATCTATCTTCAACATGAAACGTTCCAAATCGCAATTAAACGCTAACTCAATATCCTTCTCTTCTGCTTGTTCATAGAACTCCGCAACAACCAAACGTACGACCTCAACGATATTTTCATCCTTCATCTCTAGTTGATATCCAGCGTTTTCTAATTTTGATAATTCAAACAAATCATCAACAAGTTGTGCGAGTTTCTGTGATTTTTTATAAATCGTGTTTAAAACGTTTTTGACTTTGACAGGATCATTAATCATTCCTTCAGATAAAGCCTTGGAAAAACCTGAAATGGTAGTGATTGGTGTTTTTAAATCATGTGAGATATGGACAAACATTTCATTTTTCAAATGTTCGATTTCCTGTTTTTCTAATGCTTGTTGATGCAGTTTTTCAATCATCATATTAAATGCATCTCTAATTTCCAAAAATTCATACTCAGCTTTAAAATCCATTGGCGTTTCAAGTTGTTTTTCTGTCACTTCTTTTAATCCTAAAGAGATTTTTTCAAGCGGCATTTTAATCTTCTTTGCTGTCCATTTGGTATAAACCCATACATTGCCTATAAATAATAAAATAAATACAATCACGCTTAATATAAGCGTTATGACAATTTGATTACTTGTATCAAATAAACCAAATGTGATGTTGATGTTAAGCTCAACTGCATCTTCAGGAAGCACAACTAATAAAATAAGGGTTTCATCTTCTGTAGATAGAAAAGCTTCAGACTGATAGAAATATGCTTGATGTTCTTGATATCCGATAAGATCAGCTAAGTCAGCTAATGTATAATTCATAAAAGCTGTTTTCTTATCTCCTTTGACAAAAATGACATCGCCCTGACTGTCTATAATTTCAATCCATCCACCTGCAATTTCTAAATCTGTCATATCGATGGTTTCATAATTTTCTTTAACAAGACTTTCTGCAGTGATTTTAGGCATGACTTCATCTTGCATGGAAGACGTTAAAAAAACTGCAGATAGCATAATCGTTAAGAAAACGATAAAAACTAATACAGCTGTAAATAATACATAGTTTTTGATTAACGTTTGAAAAACACTTCTTTTCTTCATGTTATCCCTGCTTTTCAAAACGATACCCTAATCCGCGTATCGTTTTTAAATACTTTGGCTCACTTGGATGATCTTCAATCTTCTCTCTAATTTTCCTAATATGAACCATAATCGTTAAATCATCTCCATCACTAAACTCACTCCATACATGTTCAAATATTTGTGAACGTGTAAAAACTTTACCTGGATGACTCATCAATAGCTCTAAAATTTTATATTCTGTAGAGGTTAAAGAAATCTCTTTTCCCTCTTTTTTTAACATGCAACCTTCTATATCTAATACATAAGGATCAATCTTTATGTACTTAGGTTCATCATCTATATGATACATATTTTTCCTTCTTAGTTGAGCATCAACTCTTGCAACAACTTCTAAAGGATTAAATGGCTTCGCCATATAATCTCTGCACCTAAGCCTAAACCTAAGATTTTGTCGACATCTTCATGCTTAGCAGATAGCATAATGACAGGAAAAGGATAGATTGATCTGATTTTTTTAACCAAATTAAACCCATCCATTTTTGGCATCATCACATCGATGATGGCTAAATCAACTTTTTTATTTTGGATTTTTTGCCATGCATCAAGGCCGTCGTATGCTTCTATGATTTCATATCCTTTTTGTTCTAAATAAAGTGATAATAGCTCAATGATTTCTTTCTCATCATCAACGATTAATATCTTTTCTTTCATCATTCATCTTCCTTTGTTTTTTCCATATACAAAGCATCTTGATGCTCTTTTGATGTTATGTGCTCTTTCACTTTAAATCCAAGTTTTTCATATAATAGTAATGCTTTATGATTATCTTTGTGCGGATCCACCCAAACAATATCTGCTCCTTGCATAAAAGCTTTATCAATTGCATAAGACAAAGCTATAAATGCGATACCCTTACCTCTAGCATGCTTGTGAAGTTTGATATCTAAACTTGCTTTATGATCATTTGGATTGATGTGGTAAAATGTTTCACCACAAAAAACGTTATCCTTATAAATTGAATAGTGATTAACTAATGGTCTATGCTTATCAATCCACTCATACCAATTCAGCATTTGATCTTTGGTTTGCTTGAGACCGTCAGGAAATCCAACATATGTCATAACTTCTCCGTCCGCCCATAATGTTTGTATGTTTGTGATATCCTTTTGTTGTGTTTCAGTGATTTTCAGTTGTTTCATATAGACTCCATTTCATCATCGATATTTGCAATCAAAAGCTCAAACAAGCTAGAACTCGAGTTAAATACTTGAGTCTTCCAATCCGGATCATATGTATCTAAAAGCAAAGATATGGCCATACCGCTTCTTAAATATTTTTCTTTACCACCAATATCTTCATTGATATCTTCTATATATTGATTATACAATTGCTTTTCATCTAAAGCAAATAGTGTTTTTAATTGTACATATCTTGCAGTACCTTCAATCTTCTCATAGTAGTTTTCAAGATATAGGATGTCATCAACAATTTCTTGATCATATGTTTGATTGAGTGCATTGATATACATCTGTCTTGCATGCTTGTAGTCATTAATCGTTTTTTCTCCTTTTATAATATCATATAAAACACGATTTTGTTTCAGCTGTAATTCATAAAGATCTTTGTCATCTTTAATTGACTCGATATACTGATATGTTTCTCTTTCATCAAAATCATTTGGCATGGTTCTAAAAATGTCATCTTCATAATATTTCATTTGATATCCATGAAAGATTTCATGATATAAAAGCGCAATATAATGATTGTTTGTAAGCTTCATACCACTTAAGCTAAAAGCACTTGATAACAAAGGTCCACCTTCATAACCATCGTTCATCAATCTTCCTAACTTCTCCATTGCATCTTTTGACGGCATAAATACTTGAATCTCATCATCAACCTTATAGACGGTTGCTGCTAGAACAGGAAGTAATGGTTCTCTTTTTGTTTTTTCACCCTTATAAAAAAGATATGCGTTATCATCTTCTCTAATTTCAATAGGAAAAACTCCCATATCAAAATTAGGCCAAATATCTTCTTCATTGACTTGAAAAGCCTCTTCTATTAACGATTCTTCTAAATCTGGAAAATCGTCTTTTTGTAACAAAATAAAACTTGAGATTAAAATAATACCAAACATGATAAAACCTGCTTTAAATCTCTTCATACTTAAACATCCTTTCTTAGACTCACCATGGTAAGTGAAAGTGCTACATATAAGAAAATGCTAACTGTAATGAGTGGCAATAATTCTATACTAGCTCCTAAGAGAGCAGATGAAGCCTGTTCTTGGACACTACCTAAATCTGGCACAATATATAAAACAGTCTTTAAAACAACTGAAAGTGACCCTTCAACAGCAGATACTGCAGTTTTAATTGATCCATAAGCTACACCAACACTATAAATAACTAAGCCAATGATTGCGTTGATAAAACTAGGTATGTACATGCTTAGCAAACTCATGATTGCTGCTAATGCTGATATATTGATTGATAAAATAAGCATACTCAAACATACATATAATAATAAATCAAATCTACCAAATCCAACAATCATCACGACTAAAGTTAAATTGATTGCGGCCATAAATATAAGAGATGTAAATATGTTTCCTAATGCTAATGCAAATGTATAATTGCCTTTTTTAATACCTCTAGATAAAATCAAATGAGGTGTTTTTCTCTCAAATTCTAGCGGAATGGTTTGTATACTAGTCATCATTGCAAGTATCGATCCTAAAAAAGTATTGATTGCTATCGCTACAGGTATTCTCTGCTCAAAGCTAGTAATTTTCACACCATTAATGGATAATCCATTCCCCATACTAATCAGTAACATAAGCAACATACCAATGATTAAAACGATTGAAATTGCTTTACTTCTAAATTTCTCTTTAATCACATTAAATGCTATCGTTAACATTATTTTTACCTCCCATTGCTTTGATGAAGATAGATTCTAGACTCATTGCTTGTTCATCACATCTTAAATCTACTTCTTTTACTACATGTCCATCCTTAATCATACACACTCTGTCTGCCACAGTTTCAACATCATTTAATATGTGTGAATTTAGCAATATCGTTTTACCTTCACGCTTTAACTTTAAAATGAGTTTCTTCATCTCAATTCTACCTAGAACATCTAATCCAGCACTAGGTTCATCAAATATTAACACATCTGGATCTCCTAAAAGTGCTTGTGCAACAGCAAGCCTTTGCAGCATACCTTTAGAAAATTTTTGTACCTTTCGATGCATGTCATTTTCTAATCCAACTTTTTTTAAACATAACTTGATATGTTCTTCAAATCCATTTTTTGGTAGTTTTTGAATTTTCGCATAAAAAGCTAATACTTCATAAGCTGTAAGATACCCATGAAAATATGGTGTCTCTGGTTGATAACCTATTTTTAGATGATCATCTTTAATTATTTGTCCATCATCTAGTGTTGCTAAACCTAAGATCATTTTAATTGTTGTTGTCTTACCCGCACCATTTGGTCCTAACAAACCAAAAATCTCACCTTGTCTTACTTCAAAACTTAATCGATTAAGTACGCTCTTATTTTCATAAGTTTTTTCTAAATTGATGCATTTTATCATATTTTAAACCTCTTTTCTTTGAGTTCATCCATAGTATAAATCATCAACCTTTATCTTTACGATGAGTAACCTTAAGATTGGCTTAAGATTACAAGACAAGTATCTAAAATCCAAAATGCATATGTTATAATAAAATCAAATTAAACGAGGAAGGTATATATATGGAACACTTAGTCTATTTAGACCATAAAGCAAAAGAGCTTGAAAAAATTATAGAAAAAACTAAAACTAAAATCATTAGAGGAGCGACAGGAAGAAAGCTACCATATGGTAGGGTCTTTGAAGATGAAATATTGTATTTTGTAGAAAACGATGGATCTCAACTCATTAAAGCAAAAGCATATGTGAAGTCAGTTTTTAATTCTGAGCCACTAACTCCTGAAGCATCAACAAACCTCATCTTAAGTGAACAACCTGATTTGAACTTAACAGATGCACAGCTTAAAAGATGGTCAGGAAAAAAAAGATTATGTATTGTTGAAATTAAAGGGTTTGAAATGTTAGATCAACCAATCCCTTATTATAGACAAAAAAATATGGATGACTGGATAACAGTCGCCCATATTAATGAAATTTTAGAAGATCAAGACTATCAGTCACTTAGAATTAAATAAGCTTTTTTAAAAATTGATTTTGAATGTATAGATTTATGAGGTGGTTATTTCCACGAAGTTATATTGACCCATGTGTTGATGTCCTCAACGCCATCAAGTTTTAATATTTGATAATCAGAGGTATATATCGTTGTGCTACCAAGTTGATAACATGCAAAATATCCATCATCGAAATAGTCAATGAACATATAGTCAAAATTAATTTTCAACTCACCTTGATCATCATAAACACCATAAGTGCCATCTTTGATTGCGATAATTACATGATCGACAAAATCAACAACAACAGAAGCTTCTATGCTAATGCTTTCAGTTTGATCCAAAGTATAAATGTTGATCGTATTATCTCTTCTATCCTGAATCGCAAAATCATAATCATCGCCATATAAAATGAAGCGTGCATATTGACTCTTGACCTGATGGACAATTTCAAAATTTTCATCAAGCAATACATGATATGCTACATCGTCAATATTGATTATCAAGGCATATGAGCTTAGGATGTCTACAATATCATATGAGATTGTTTTTGTTTCTTTGTTTTTAGGATTATAATAATAATAATCAGTATCTATTTCATCTTTAACGATATATTGTTGGCTTACTGCATATAATGTATGTGCATCATCGATGAGCACCTCTTGATTCTTTATATCAATTAAGTCATATACATATGAACTATTTTCTATCGTTTTAGTGGCAATCATTTGACCTTTTTCATTTATGTTATGAAGATTTTCATATTTAAAATCTAAAACAACATTGCCTTTGGTATCAACAGCACCCCAGTATCCATCTTTTTTAACAGGTGCATATCCATTTTTAAAATCTTTAGCATCTTCATAAGTTGCTTCGATAATGATTTGACCTTGATCGTCGATAAGTCCAAATAAGTCATTAATTTCATACCAAGAGAGACCTTCGCTAAAAAATCTAATCGAATCATAAATCGATTCTGTTAGCTTTTTGCCATCTAAATCATATAGACCGAGTTTATGTTCTTTCTTATAGAAAATCATACCACTGTATGGATCCTTGTATAACCAAGTCTGTGCTTCATCAAGGAGTTCATTGCCCTTAGAATCAATTAATTGATATTGATCTCCAAGCTTTACAATGGCTGTATCATAAAAAAATGCGCTTGCACGATCATATTGAAAATCAATGACAACTTCTGCTTCTTGATTCATATATCCCCATTGATCATCTTTTTCAACAGCAAGCAGATCAGATGGAAATAATAGATGTTCATCATTTGCCTCATCTTTTTGACATCCGACTAAGATTAATAATATAATAAACAAAATAATACTGTTTTTTTTCATAAGTGTTTCCCCCCCACTATTTTTTATCATTTTAATACAAATAAGAAAATAAATCAACATAAACCCATAAAAAGTAAAGGATGTGATATCATGCACACAAATGAAATTACTATTATAGAAGTTAATCCTAGTCAATTAAGTGAATATCAAAAGATTGATATGCTTAAACATGTAACTGAAATCAGATATTATGATTCACTAAGTGATTATAAAGTTCTTTCAGTAGACCCTCATATCATTGATCTAGCTAGTGAAGAAGATATTGATGATTGGAAAAACATCATTGATTTTGATCAATCTAAAATATATGTCGCTACATACAATAACACGTGGGTTGGGGGTTGTGTGATTATCACAAACTCACCAAAAGTCCATATGTTTAATCAACGCATGGATCATTCAGTATTATGGGATATCAGAGTCAAAGATAATTTTAAGCATATGCACATAGGGACAAGACTGTTTAAAAAAGCTATTGATTTTTCTAAAGATAAAGGTTGTACAAAAATGATTATAGAAACACAAAACAACAACGTGAATGCGATTTTATTTTACGAGAAAATGGGTGCGTACTTGCATCAAGTCAATAAAAACTATTATGAAGATACACCAGAAGAGGATCAACTCATCTTCCATTATGACATTTAGCAATCCAGTTCAAGTCAAATTTGGTTTTTGTCATAAAATACTTGTGAAAAGAGGGATAACTTGAAAGACCTAAACACGTATGAAGCTGTCTCAAAGATGCAAACATACATAAAACAACATCTTCACGAACCGATTACACTTTACAACATCGCATCAGTGTCTGGTTACTCAATGTGGCATGCATCTAGACTATTTAAAGAACTCACAGGCAAAACACCTTTTGACTACATCAGATCCATGAGATTATCTCAAGCCGCAATAAATCTTAGAGATCATGAGCATCAAGTGATTGACGTCGCATTTGATTACTTATTTGACTCTCATGAAGGTTTCACCAAAGCTTTTACAAAAGAGTTCGGATTAAACCCAAGCACTTATAGAGAAAAAAAGCCCATGATTAGGCTTTTCATGCCAGCACAGGTTAAAGACTATTACCTCTTTTTAAATCAAAAACCAAAGGAGTATAACATGGAACAATCATTTATTTTTACCCAAGTGGTCAAAAGACCAAAAAGAAAACTTATTTTAAAAAGAGGTATCAAAGCTGAAGATTATTTTGCTTATTGCGAAGAAGTATCTTGTGATGTCTGGGGTGAGTTACTAAGTATTAAAAATGCTGTGTCTGAACCTGCAGGATACTGGTTACCTAAGCATCTAAGAGATAACAAAAGCACATATGTTCAAGGTGTAGAGGTTGCACTTGATGATACAACTGAAATTCCAGAAGGCTATGATTCAATCATATTGGATGAAGCATATTATCTTATTTTCCAAGGTGAACCCTATCAAGATGAAGAACTGAATTATGCACATGCAATTAGAGACGTTAAAGCAGCAATCAAAAAATTTAAACCTGAAACATACGGATATAAGTTTACTGATGAATATCCTAGATATCAACTTGAGCCACAAGGCGAACGTGGATACATTGAAGCTATTGGTATTAAACCTTTATCTAATCAAACGTTTTAATAAGCAAAAACAACTTCGTCTGAAGTTGTTTTTTTTCTTAACCTAAAATTTCTTTGATTACTCTAAAGAAATTTTTATATTTTATTTTATCAATATCTTCTTCTTGATATCCTAATTTTTTGAGTTCATCAAAAAGATTTGATAATTCTCCAATAGTCTCAAAGCCTTTGACATTTGTAGATGTTCTACCTTCATATAAGTAGTAACAAACATCTAAACCTAAACCAACATAATCAATACCGATTAATTTTACAATATAGTCGATATGTTTTGCCATAAATTCTACAGTATGATTTTCCACTTCATTGGAAATAAAATTAGCAATACCACAAACGCCAATGACACCATTTTTTTCTTTGATCATCATCAACTGTTCATCTGTATAATTCCTTTTATGATCACAAAGTGTTTTTGCATTCCCATGGGATAAGATCACTGGATGATGTGTCACTTCCATGATATCATTGAATGTCTTTGGATTTGCATGTGATAAATCGATGATCATACCTAATGATTCCATCGATTTGATCAATAACTTACCTTTTTCAGTGAGTCCACCATCTTCAATCAGAGCACCACTGGCATAATCATTTTGCTCATTCCAAGTGATGATTGCATGTCTTAATCCTCTTTGATACAAACGCTTAATATCTTCTACTTCTTTTAAATATTTTAAACCTTCAACGCCAATAATGATACCTAATTTATCTTCTTTTTTTGCTTGTAACAAATCATCATGTGTATAACAAACTTTAATGATGTCATCCATCTCATGTAATGATTTTATACCAACATCAAAAATCCTGTTAAACACTTGACTATCTTTTTGTGGATCTGTCCAGTTTACGAAAATCGAACTGGTTATCTTGGCTTTTTGGTATAAAGGATAGTGTTTTGTTCTAAAGGAGTCCTTATGCCCTTTTATTTCTTCTTCATATATATCTGTTAATATATCTCCATGCGCATCAAATATCATAAATTCATCTACTTTCTGAACATTGTCCATTTGCCCATTGGTTTAAATCCCAAACTCAAATAAATCTTACCTGCTTCAGGATTATCATAAAACAAACAAAGTTCTTTATTTTTTTCTTCTATATATATTTTCATCAAGGTCTTCATTAATCTTGTAGCATATCCTTGACCTCTATATTTTGGATGGGTTGCTACTGCAACAACCATCGCACTTTTAGTCGTCTCAGCTGTTGTCGCAACCGTAGAAATGACCTTTTCATGATCTTCAACAACTAAAGTGATACCCATCTGTTTAGATACCATTTTATCTTTAATAAACTGATCTTTTTCTCTTTTAATAAACTGAAACTCCTCAATTCGAAGTAACAAATCATAAAGTTTCTTATAGTCTTCTTCTTCTGTAGCTACTTTAATATCTGTAACTTCTTCATTATAAGTATTTAAAGTGTTAGCTTTACAAAAGAAAGTTACTTGTTTTTTTGAAAAAGTTAAATAAGGCTCAATCATCTCTAAAAGTTCATATTTACCAGAGAAAATCTCAAATGGATCTTTATTAAAAACTTCTAAGTAAGCATCATTAAAACGATGTTCATGTGCGTAATAGATTGCACTTTCTCGATATCTTAATAAAATACTTTTTAGCTGATGTTCATCATCAAACTCCCCATAAATTCTTTGAAAATCTTGATCAAACCCAAAATGTTCAACATCTCCAATAGGAAAAATATTATATGATGGTTCTTGATATAAATACTCTAATAACTGTTTCTCATCATTTTTTGTTAATAGACGTATCATCATTTTACCTCCAATCGACGCATTAAAGCTTTTAAGTCATATATAAAAACATCTACTTTTGTATGTTCGTCTTGAATGTTCTCTCTAAGCAACTCTGCGCCTAAATATCTATAATAAGTATTGGATTCTGAGAAACGATGATTATAGGCAATCACTTTTTCTTTATCGATATAATAGGATAATCCCTTTTTTAGCAACTCTAATGATATACGCTTTTTTCGATTAGCTTGATCAATCCATAATCCGTTAATCTCTACAGCACGCTCATGATCAGATATTTCTGCATAACTAAGAAAAATACACCCAACGACTTTATCTTGATCAAATGCACCTAATAAAGTTCTTTTATCGTCATGAAGATGTGCTTCATCCATCCATTTTGACCAGAAATCATAAGTTTCATCTAGAGTTATCTTAGATTCAACAACACCATCTAATTCTACATTCCAATAATGAACTTTAAATTTAAGTGCTTCCTTTAAGGAAGTCTTTTCTAAAGGTCTAATCTCCATCATATCACCTCTTAATCTTTAAATCTTACAAAAAAATTCATATTAAAATAAACTTGGAAGTATATCATCAATTGATGATACTCATCATAGTAATACTCTTTAGATAAAAACCCTGAGGTGCCTTTACTTTGAGATAACATTTCGTTAATCCTATCATCAAACTTAATGGCGATTAGTTCTTGTCTAAACGGCAAAACATAATCTTGATTAAAAGATAAAATCTCATATACAGGCATAGAAATAAACGGATCTTGATCCACATTAGGCATAAGTTGTTTCGAAAAATAGATTTCCATATATGCTTTTGGATAATCATCACCAAAGAAGATACGCTTATGATGATAGATTTCTTCACCTAAAACAAAAGGAGCTTCTTTACATAATTTTTGATCTGCATGCAGATATCGCTCATCAAACACTTTCACAAAAAACTTTTGATGAGTAGCTTTAATCATATCAGAAACTGAGTGAACAACTTCATCATTAATATCTACTACTTCTCTATATGTTAGTTCATATTTATCGCCAAATACAGAAACCATTTGCTGTTTAACAAGCATGTTAAATGCCTTAATCACCTGATCCTTACTCATATCAAGACTTTTTGATAGCAACTCAACATCTAATAAATCATTGGTAAACTGATGTGTTAATATTTGGGATTTGATTTGTCTTACGATTTGTTCATGTTCAGGTTCTGTAGATCTATGATCAATTTGAATATTGATGTTTGCTTTCTTTTTCATGATTACTCCTAAAAAATACTGTGTATTCCCCCGGATAATAAGTTATGATACAACAAACAGGTTGATCCTCTTTAAAATATGTTGTTCTTGCAACCACAAGAGGATCATAAATTGCAATGTTTAAAACATCAGAAATCATTTTATCTGCGCTTGCTGCATTTATGCTAGTCACATTTTTTATATCTGACTGATATATATCTTTTAAAATATCCCTTAGCAAGGATTTAGAATTTAGCCAAGCATTAGCTTCAAACATTTGATTTGGACTGAGACAAATATCAAAATAACAAACTGGCAAACCTTGATAACTCACAAGAACTTTACTTAATTTGACTCGATCTTGTTTTTCATGTTTATGCTGCTTATCAAACTCAATAAACCCATCAGCATACTCTGTAGATATAACTTTATAAGTATATTCCTGCCTTAAAGGTATAGACATTTGATCGATATTAGCACTATCAACCATATGTGTTTTTCTCGTGTAAATAAATGTACCTTTTCCTTTTATTCTTTGAATCAGGCCTTGATCTTCTAAAATCTTATACGCTTTTTTTACAACAAAACTACTTACATGATAAACTTGATTCATTTGAACTTCAGAAGGAAGCATATCAAAATGATTGACTTCTTGAGATCTTATCTTCATCTCAACTTGTTCAATGATTTGTTTATAAAGCGGTTTTTTTAAGGTTTTATCCAAACTAAAATAGATCATATATATATCCTCTATGTGTCATTATATCATATAATGGTTATAAAAATTTTAATTTATTCTGCTAATAAATAGGGGGCACCAAAATAAGTGCCCCGCTTTTATGTCACATATTAATTTTCTAAAATTATAGCGATTGAATATGAGATATCTATCGTTTTAAGTGCATAGTTCTAAAGTGTTTTTTCTTAAAGTTTCAATCTAAGACTTAGAAAAGATAAATCTAAAAAAGGATCTGGAATTTTTTATCTCTTTTAGATTTTCTTGTTCCTAATTGTTTAAAGCAACTCTACTTGATCTTCCATTTGTTAAATACGTATCAAACTATATGGTTACATCAAAAGATTTCAAGTTTTTTAACAACTCAACTGTTAGAATACCTTGCCAAGCTTTCTTTGAAACTTCAAATACCTCTAAATCATTTGACCAAGACCAAAGCACTTCTATATAACCGTCTTGATGCATGTTTTTAGCTGAAAATGTAAGTTCAACTTTAATTAAATCCTTAATTTCAGCAAACCCTGGACTCTGTTCTGAAGTAATCACTTGTAATGGTTTTGCACAATAAGTACTAAACCATTTATCATGCTCTTTTTCAATTGTCTTTAGATTCATTTTTGCTAATGCTGATTCAAACTTTTTCACATTCATATCTAAATATATATAATCATAAAGTTCATTAAAACATTTGAGTTCATGCATTTCTACATCTTCTTGCTCAATAAAATAAGTCATCGCTTGTTCAATCATTCTTATTATGATTGGATACTCTTTATCTTTTAAATCCATGTAGTTAAACAAAAACCCTAATAAAGACGCTGTTGGATTATATCCACTTATGGCTTTTTGATCTTCATAATGCCACCACGGCGCATGAGGATAGAGATTGTTAGATGGTATGTTATAATGAAACATCCAGTCATCTTTATGTGGTGTTGTTTTTAAATATTTAACAAGTTTTATGACCATCGGATGATCAATAGAAAGCCCAATCTCATCAATAATCTTTGAAGCTGCCCAACAATCAATCGGATTACTGTTTGGATTTAAAAAATCAGGCTCCAGTCCATGTCCAAATCCACCACCCTCATTTTGATATGATTTCAATGCTTCTACGACTTCATTTTCTGATCCCTGCTCAAAATAAAATCTATATAATGATAACTCTAAAGGTCTTGCATGTTTTTTTATCCATTTTACAGCATGTTTCATAAACACACCCCCGCCTATACGTGTCCGTTTCTTTTATTCTACTAAACATAGACTAAAAAGTCTACATAGAACATGTTAAAATTTTGATATTTAAAGTTATATATAAAAAACTGATAACACATTGATGTGTCATCAGTTACAGACTGTAGACAAAAACAGTTTTCAATGAAGAATATCTCATTTAGAGATGTTCTTTTTTCGTTTGAAGTATAAAAAAAGAGTTTTTCACTCAATTTCAGTTGAATGGTAAAGATATTACCATATGATTGTGGCTAATTTTTTCAAATTGTACATACTTAAAATCATGAAGCTTCGATCCTCATTTTTCCTAAGTCCTCTAAGAAACGTAAATCCCAGGCAATGATTCATTTTTGAAATTCCAAAAACCCTTTCAACTGACGTTTTTCTTTTCGGATATACCTCTTTTCCAATCTCAGATAGTCGAATCCGTTTAGCTTCTTCACTATCTGCTTCATAAAAATGCCTTAATATCACTTTTGTTTTTTGATTTGTACACTGAGTCTTAAAAGGACAATTTAGACAATCTTTCGTTTTTGTTTTATATGCTTTATAGCCTTGTTTATTAGTACCTCTATAAGTTAATACTTTTTCATTTGGACAAATATAATAATCATGAAGTTCAATATACTTGAATCTATGTTTTGTAAAATATAATGCATTGGATGATCCACCTGCACCTTTTCTTCCTTTAGGTCTTTTATAAGGAATTACAGGCTTAACACCTCGTTTAAATAATTCATGAAGTAATACTGGATGATCATACCCCGAATCCATGACTGCCATGTCAACTTCTTCATGGGCATCTATATAATTAATGACTGTTTCAAGTCCAGTTTGACTATCGTGTAAGTTACCCGGAAATACTTGAGATGCTAATACCCATCCGTTTTCATCACTGATCACTTGGTTACTATAGGCTAACTGTCTTTCTTTCTCACCTTTATGAAACATACCGCAGTCCGGATCCGTTAGACTCTTTGTTACTTTTTTAGCTTCATTAAAGTCTATTTCTTCTTTGCCTTCTTCACTTCTAACTTCATTGATTTCTTTTTGTAGAGCTTCTACATACCTGTTCGTTGAATCATTGATTAAGATATCATTGACTTGTCTTTTATTTGCATATGCCTTAATATGTGTTGCATCGACAAATATATTATCCATTTTGACAAGCTTTAATTTCATAGCTTGATATAAAATCGTATTAAATATCTCCTCAAAAACAGAAGTGCCTTCAAATCGACGTACATAGTTTTTTCCAAAGGTTGAAAAATGTGGGACGAAATCATTAAAATCATATCCTAAAAACCACCGATATGCTGCATTAACTTCGATTTCTTCAATTGTTCTTCTCATGGATCTAATGTTGAATAAATATTGAATAAAGACAATCTTAAATAAAATGACTGGGTCTATAGAAGGTCTTCCCATATCATCCGCATATAAATTTTCTACAATATCATAAATAAAACTGAAGTCAATCGCTTTATCTATTTTTCTAACTAGATGATTGTTTGGAACGAGTTTATCCATTTCCATGATGAAGATGTTTTCGCGATTGTTTATTTGATGTTTTGTTAACATGAAATCACCAACCTTTATTGTTATTTTACCATGTTACCTATATATTTATATATAGGTAAAAGTTCATTTTTGATTAAAAAATAAAAAGAGAGTACTCAGAACACTAATCAAACTCTAGGTTTAAGTGTTTTTAAGCAGTCTAAGCCGCACTTTTTAAACTGGTACTCTCACACCTTCATTTTATAACAAAAAATAAAAAAGTACAATATCCGAAGATACTGTACTTTGTCTACAGACTGAAACTGATAACACATTGATGTGTCATCAGTTATGTTTTAGCGATATTGATAATAATAGTAATTCATATAACGGCTATCTTTTTTAGATACACGAGTTAAAACCGAACCAATAATGTTTGCTCCATTGTTTTCTAAAGATTTTATGATATCTTTTGTGATGTGAACCTCTGTATCTCTAGATGCAATAACCAGCAGTATACCATCACAAAACGAACTAATAATAGATGCATCTGCAACAGCTGTCATTGGTGGTGTATCAATGATAATTCTCTCATATATCCCCTTTAAATTATCAATAAATAACTTTAATTGTTCACTTGATAAAAACTCTGCTGGATAAGGTAGTTTTGAACCTGATGGTAAAACATCAAGATTGGCATCAATATGTTCAACAACTTCAGTAATATCATACTTTTTGGTGAAAATATCTGATAACCCTTTTTTATTAATAAGTTTAAATCCTCTATGAATCTTTGGTTTTCTTAAATCCATGTCGATCAGCAAAGTTTTTTTACCACTTTGTGCATAAACTTCTGCTAAATTGATTGCGGTTAACGTTTTACCTTCCATTGCATTGGTTGAAGTGATTCCGACAATTTGAATCTTTTTATTAAACTCAGATAATTCTATATTTGTTCTTAGTTTTCGATATTGCTCAGAAATGATTGATTGTGGTTCAAGTCTAGTAATAGGAATATAAGAACCTCTTTGATCATGTTTTTGTTTTTTATTCATCATCTTTTTGATCCTCCGGCATCACATACTCTGGAATGGTCGCTAAAACTCTTAAATTCAGTTTTTGCTCAATATCTTTACTTGTCTTGATCGTTTTGTCCATCATTTCAGCAATAAAAATGATCCCTACACCCGTAATTCCACCTAAAATGACACCAATCACGACATAAAGTATCCTGTTAGGTCCTGATGGTTGAAGTGGTAGTTGTGCTTCATCCAATATTTCAATATTATCAAAACCTTCATAGGTGCTCGATACCTCTTGCATAACTTTAACCATTTGATTGGCAATATCCATCGATAGCTTAGGATCATTTGTTACTATAGATAATTTAATAATAATTGTATCTTGAACACCACTTATTGATACTTTGTTTCGTAAACTTTCCTGACTATAAGTTAAACTTAGTTCGTCTATCACTTGATCAATGACGATATTGCTTTTCGCTAGTTCTGTATAAGTTTTCACTAACTTTGATGAGAAGTTAAAGTTTTGTTCATTTGATTGTTCTTCATTGGATACTAAAACCATCATTGAAGCATTGGCAGTATACTCGTTATCTAATGCTAAATAAGCATAAACAAACGCACCTGTAAAAAATAACAAAGTGAACCCAATAATTATATACCATTTCCTAAATAGCATGCCAATTAATGACATTAAATCAATTTCATTTGTCATCACATCTTGTTCCATGTCAAATCTCCTTTAATTTATGTTCGTGCTTTATAATATATCCAGGAAAATTAACAAAGATTTGATCTGTATAATCTTTCCCTTTTTTCTTTAAAACGAAATCATAAGCTTCTTTCATTGATAGAATTGTATGAATGTCATGTGCGTCTGATGATACGACATCAATCTGATCGTCTTTAAGTAATTTTAAGGCAATCTTATGAGCTCTTTTATGCTTTTTAGATATTAAGTGCTTAGATGAGACTTGAAATAAAGCACCTTCTTTTTTTAATGAATCAATGTTTCATAATCTAGATAATCTAGACGTTCAGGATGTGCAATAATGACTTTATAGCCATAAAGCCCCATTTCATAGATGACTTCAGATATATCAGTAGTCCTCATGGTGAAATCGACAAGAATGTATTTTGACTGATGAATATTACAGCCACTTCTTACAGTCTCAATTAAATCATCGTGCTCATCAATTTCTGCACCTAAAAAAAGCTCAATATCAATCCCCATATTTTGGGCTTCTGTTTTTAACTGATTAAATCTTCTTGTTACGATTGCATTTGTGCAAGCATAGGGTCGATATTTAGAAACGTGAGGCGTTAATACGATTTGCTTTATACCAATTGAATGCGCAGTTTTTAACATTGTAATTGAGTCTTCAATACTGTGCGCACCATCATCTACATCAAACAAAATGTGTGTGTGTAAATCAACCAATGGAAAAACCCCCATTTCTTAAGCATATAGTGTCTATTATATGGATTATTTCTTTCATTTCTCTTTCTTTTTATAATATTTCTATATATTTTCTTGTATTGCAAAATACTGCATTAGTAATACTTATTAAGCCATTTAAAATGCTTAAATCAACTAAATATGATATGCTAAATATATAAGAGAGGTGTTAATCAAATGAAAGAACTTATTTTTGCATCTTTAATGTCTAATGCAGCATCTTTAGGTGTTCACTGGATATACAATCATACCTATTTAGAAGAGACATCTAAAAGTAAATCTTTGTTATTTATGAAACAAGACAAATTGTTTTATGATAACGCAAAACCTTCGTTTTATATATATCCCGATCATGAAGTCGGAGAAGTAACAGTTCAAGGTGAAATCTTAAGATGGTTGTATGAAGCATTAAAGCAAAATCCCAAATTATCTCAATCTGATTATGAAGCATTACTTTATGAAAAATTTAAACCAGGTGGTTCATATCATGGTTACGTTGAAACCTATGCAAAAAAAATGGTCCTAAAGACTATGTCTAAAGAACTTGATATTAAAACTGATGCATATTTAAGACAAGACACACATCTAGTCGGATTCATGCCTTACCTAGCGACAAAAGCTCTAGAATTACCTATTGAAAAAGCTTGGGAACTCGCACAATTATTTACAGACAATCAATACTATTTAACTTATTATCTCTATTTTGATGTGCTTTTTGAACTGATTAGAGAACATGCATTAAAAGATGCAATCAAACTTGCATTACCTTTTGCACCAGAAACTTATAAAGAAAAACTTGAAAAAGCAATGTCAATCAAAGACACTAATACATTTATTGAAGCATATGCAGGAAGAGCATGTTCTATCGATCAAGCAATTCCAGTCATTATGCATATTTTATACCATACTGAAAACTTTACAGACGCATTAGAATTGAATGCTAAAATCGGTGGAGCTTCATCTGATCGAGGACTTCTCATTGGAGCAATCCTAAATGATGTTTATCAAATTCCAGACTCTTGGATTAAAAAAGTAAATCCTTATTTATCTAAATAAAAAGCCTTTACAAAGGCTTTTTGTTTATCCATGATCGATTTTTAATATATATAACAACTACGAAAAGAAACATTAGGCTTAATTGAATAAGTGCTCCAGTTTGATTAAAAACTAGCGGTATTAAACCAATACTTAAATTTGCCATCGTATGCATTACAAGGGGAGTAACGATACTTCTTTTTGTCTTTTCAAAATAAACACTAATTAAAAAACTTAAACATATCGTATAAAACAAATACCCGATCAAACTTAAACCGATGCCATAGAGTTTTGTAAACTCATTTTGCAAAACATCTTCTATAAAAAACTTAGGTAAGTGCCATAATGTCCATATAAAGCCTATCATTATGCTCGTTTGAAATACACTGTATTTTTCTTTTAAAACTGGAAAAAGATAACCTCTCCATCCAAATTCTTCTCCTAAAGGTCCCATTAAAAATATGATTGTAATAAAGACAATGGGTATTTCATACCAAAGATATGATATATCTGGTACAGCAAGATTAAGTAAACGCATCAAAACATATGCTGATAAAACGATAGCAAGTGGAAGCAAAAATATTGACAGATAATGTTTTAACTTCATTCTAAATTTAAAATGCTCTTTTAAAAATGTTTTTATATTCGTGTTGTGAGTCTTAAAATATAGAAATATACCTACAATAGATGGTATAAATGTACCTATTGTGATCAGATAACTCGGTTTAATCGTATTATTGATGAACAAAGGTAACCATATCATCCAGCTTAAAAAATAACTAAGTCCAATAAATATAAGTATTCTATTTTTATATTTTTCCATCATCAAACCTCTTTTCATTTAAAACCATCATCATTATTTTAAAAAATTAGATCAAGCTGATCATATTTAATGTCTTCAACTGAATGATCAATTTTCGCAATTTTTTTTACGATCAATTTGCTAAACCAACCAAGTTTTTTAAAGTCATATGCACCACCTACATGCGTGATCTTTGCATGTTTTCTAATACTTTCATCAAAATTCATTGAAAGCATTTGTTCATAATTATCTAGATTCATCGCACAAATGAAAACATGAACTTCTTTCGTAAGTAGTACTTCTTTGTTTGTTTCGATAAAAGATTTAACCACTTTATTGATTTGTCCAACGTAAACAGGAGTTCCAATCACTATTTTATCATACATTGATAAATCATCTTTAAACTCTGAAATCTTAACCATATTTTCAAAATGGTTTTTTTCTTTAATATAGGTTGCACATTTTTTTGTACATCCGTGTTTTGATTCATATAATATAATTGTTTTCATGTTTTAATTACCCTCCATAGCATTTTCTATTACTAATAATATAACTTTTGAAGATGTCGTTGCACCTGAAACATAATCGACATTTAAGCTTTGTTCAGCAATAACGCTGTCAATGATACTTTCTGCTTTACCACCTAAACCATAAACATGTTCTAGTAAAATGATGTCTTCTAATCTACCATCTTCGATAAGCACTTCTACTTTTGCACCGATTTGATTCTCAAAATAATATAACCCTTCATAAGTTCCATCTTCATACATAGAAAAATCGATTTGACCTAACGATTCTTCTTGGATTTCTTTCATTTTGCTTGTTAAGGATATCCACATAACGGCACCAAGAATAACTAAAACCGCAAAAAACCCTAACAACACTTTAAATACTAATTTCATTTTTATTAATTTCCTTTCATAAAATCTTCTTTTAATTGCTTTGTTTCATCAAGTATAGATATAAGTGACTGCATCAAAGCTTTAAGTTGATCAGTTTCTAGAGTACTAAACATTTTTCTCATTGTTTGATCATCATTTTCACTTCTATTTTTCCAAAACTGTGCTGCTTTCTCAGTTAATCTTACTCTTAAAATTCTTTGATCATGTTGATCTTTATAAAGTTCAGCATAGCCACTTTTTTCTAATTTCAAACAAATTTGTTTGACATTCTGATGACTTGTTCCAATGAGTTCACTGATTTGACCTAAGTTTAACTCGTTTTGATGTGACCCAATCACGATCATCATAAAAAACTGTTTCGCAGTTAAATTTTCATCTTTAAGTAATAAGTCTATATAACTTTGTAATACATTTGATAATTGGAATAGCCTAACAACGATTTCTCGTTCATATCCTTGTCGTTCCATAAAAACCTCCTAATATGTAACATGTTACCTTTACAATAAGTAATATATTACATATTTAATTTAATGTCAATAGTTTTTGGAAAAAAAGCGAAAAAAAAGTACTTAGCTTGGCTAAATACCTATTTATCTTGATTTCCATTTCGATTATATGTCGTTACAATGCTAGCAACAAATGATTTTACCTCTTCGTTTGTTAAAGATTCTAACTCCCTAGTGATCTTATCTATTGCGAGCTCATCAGCTTCAACATTTCTTTGTTTTTCAATAAATATCTTATCATTACCTGTTTTACATTGATCTTTGTGATTATGATCAACCAGTAACTCCTCAAAAAGTTTTTCACCTGGTCTAAGTCCAGTAAATTCAATTTTGATATCTTCGTAAGGTTTTAATCCATTGAGACTAATCATTTTTTCAGCTAGATCCACAATTCTTACCGGTTCACCCATATCAAGAATAAAGACTTCTCTACCTTGTGCAAATACCCCACATTGAAGGATTAAACCTACTGCTTCTGGGATTGTCATAAAATATCTTGTAATCTCAGGATGAGTAACAGAAACTGGACCACCATCTTCGATTTGTTTTTTGAAAAGTGGAATCACGCTGCCATTGCTTCCTAATACATTTCCAAATCTAACAGCACTAAACTTCGTTTGCGTTTGTCCATTTTGTTGGTCTTGGATGATGAGTTCAGCATAACGCTTAGTCGCACCCATGACGTTCGTTGAACGAACTGCTTTATCACTACTTACAAGTACGAATTTCTTTACACCGTACTTCTTAGACAAAATTGAACAGTTGAATGTTCCAATCACATTAGTTCTTACTGCTTCTACAGCACTTTCTTCCATTAATGGGACATGTTTATAAGCTGCTGCATGGAAAACTAGGGTTGGTTTAAATGTTTTAAATAAATCTTCTAAACGTTTATGATTATAGACACTACCGATCCAAACTTTAAGATCGATTTCTTTATCTTCTTTTTTAAAGTTTCTTAAAATTTCTTGTTGAATATCATAAGCATTATTTTCATAAATATCAAAGATAATCAGTTGTTTTGGTTCATATTTTACAATTTGTCTACAAAGCTCACTTCCAATAGAACCCCCACCACCAGTAACTAAAACAACTTCACCTTTAATGAATGAAGATATTTCGTTATCATCAAGTGATATTTCTTCTCTATTCAGTAAATCTTCAATTTTAACATCAATAATTTTAGGTCTTGAGTCTTCATTGAATTCTGAAACGGATAACATTTTTTTAATTCTTATATTTTTCTTTTCAATCAGTTGATTGATTTCTCTAATTTTTCTATTTGGAAAATCATTGATTGCAATGATAATCTCTTCTATTTTATATTCATCGATATATTGATTAATGGATTCTATGGGTCCTAATATCTTAACACCTGATAACCTTGAACCAATTTTGGTGTGGTCGTCATCTATAAATCCCATAGGCATATTATTTAAATCTTTATTTCTATATATCTCTTTTAAAACGGCTTCTCCGGCAGAGCCCGCACCAATAATAAGTGTTCTTCTACCTAAAGCTTTTTTCCAATCCCAGTTAATCTTAAAGTATAAAATGATACGGTTTGCAACTCTTGGCAATGTGAATAAGAATATTTCAGCAATAGTAATAAAGAAATATGTTGATTTATACATAAATGCCATATCAGATAACCAAATAAAAACAACAATTGAAACATTGGTAAATGCAGTTGCTACTGAGATTTTTATCACATCTTCAAAACCGATGTGATTGACAAGCATATTGTACATGCCAAATAAAGCAAACACGCTAATCTTAAACACAATGATGCCTGGTAAGACATAAAGCATTTGATCAGTGTCCACTGGAATTTCCAATACCATAAACATGAGTATGGCAATGAGATATGTAATTAAAATTGCAATGATATCAAAAGCTATAAATATTAGTATTTGCTTGATGCGTTTCATTTTTGATACGTCCATAATATCCCCTTTAATATGTTTCAGTTCTTTTATGCAATTTAATAACAAAGTTATTTTATCACATTCTTAACAATATTGAAAGAATTCGCAATCTTCTTTCCTCGATTTTCGTTATAAGAAAAACAGCTATTCGCTGTTTTGTTCACATAACTTATAATTTAGTCTATATCCAACACCCCAAATGGTTTCAATAAGTTGCATCCTTGGATCATATGTTAGTTTTTTCCTAAGTCTTGTAATATGAATTCCCAATGCGTTATCTGTAGCTGATTTGTCATTATCCCAAACATAGTTAATGATACGATCTTTAGTTACTGTCTCATCCTTACTCTCTAAAAGTATTGATAAAATCTTGTACTCTACATTTGTTAGATGATAAGATTCATCACCTTTTTTGATTTGATGATTAGCCATATCAATCTCAAACGGACCAAAATGGAATCTATTGATGTTTTTATTTGTTAGTTGATTCAAAAATTTTAAAACAGACATCATGCGTGCATAAAGCTCTATGTCAGAAAATGGAAATTGAATATATCCTTCTGATCCAGCATTTAAAAGTTTTACTCTTTCCTCATCAGAGTGGTTTCGACCAAAAATATAGAGTGGGACTCTCGTCGTTTTTTTGATATTTGAAATAATATGCTGATTAATTAAATCATTATACTCCAAATGTAAACATACGAAATCACAATCCATTAATTTGGATCGATGTTGTCCAACCTCATCAACATTAATGAATCTGACTTGAACATTGTTTTTTGAAAAAATCTCGGCTAAATTTAAGAATGGGTCCTTAATGGTGGTGACAAATGCTATTTTATACAATGTAATACCTCCCCTAGTATTTTCATTTATTCATATTATAAAATATAATTCGTTTCATGTTCATTTCATTTTTTTGAAAGAAACGTATATTTCTTACTTTTTTCTTAACTTTATATGTGGTACCGGTTTCATATCTCTATTTTGCACTATTTTTGAACTTGTTATGCGACATAATTTATTTTTCATTCTATTTTTACACATATATATGATGTTATTTAGAGACAAATTTCTTATGCTTGAAGTTGATTTCATAAGAAATGGTTAAGTAACGAAGTGATTATGTCTATTTAAAGCAAATGTTTCGCAACATTTTTTTCAGACTTAGATGAGGATTTATCATGGAATATTCTAGACTTTCATAATAAGGAACTATCGCATAGATTTCATCAAAAACATCTGTTTTTATACTCTCATCTATTTTAGCAAATATACCGATGACCTTTTTATTATACTTTTTAGCAATCTTCGCAATCCCATAAGGGGCTTTACCAAATAATGTTTGTTGATCCAATTTACCTTCACCGACAACAATGATATCATAAAACCTCAACTTATCCTCTAAATTTGATAATTTTATCATATAATTGATACCTGAATTTAAATGTGCTTGCATAAATGACAACAATCCAAAACCTATACCACCTGCTGCACCTGATCCACTCGTGTTCCTGTAGTTCTTTTTGAAATATGTCTCAACAACATCTGCAAAATGCATCATATTTTTTTCTAAAATTCGAACTGCTTCATCTGATGCACCTTTTTGGGAGGCATAAACCTGTGCCGCACCATGTTTTCCTAATAATGGATTTTCAACATCACTAACGACTTGAATATCTATCTCTTTAATAAGATGATTAAGATCTCTTAGATCAAATGAAGTAATATGGCCTATCATTTCTCCATTGATTTTTTCATTGATAATATTACCTTCGTTATAAAATTTTACACCTAAGGCTTGAAGCATACCTGCACCACCATCATTTGTTGCACTACCTCCAATACCTATATATACGTGTTTTGCACCTTGATCTATCGCTTGCTTGATGACCAAACCCAATCCATAAGTGCTCGTTTTTAAAGGATTTCGATCTTGTTCTTTGATTAGATTTAGTCCAGATACTTTGGCAAGTTCAATATACGCAGTATTTTTATACAAGTAATAAGAAGACTTTATAGATTCGCCCATTGGGTTTAAGGCATCGACTTCAATAAAATCCCCATCAACTACACTTGAAATAGAATCTAAAAAGCCATCACCACCATCACTCATTGGCATGCTTGTGACTTTATGATTTAAGCTTTTTAGGTAAGATTCAATAATTTGATTCACTTCTAAAGAAGTTAAAGTGCCCTTAAAAGCGTTCATCGCAATCAATATATTCAAAACTATAGTCTCCTATTTATTTAATATATAAAAACATTTTACTTTAGAATGATGTAAACTTCAACAATTTTATAACAAAAATAATCATTGACTTATCAGAATAATGGCTTAAAATAAACAAATATAATGATAGCGTTTTTATTTTAAGTGCTTTTATTTGTAAAATTGTACTTTTATACTTCATTTTTTTATTGAAAAAAAGTTCATTTAAGTGTATAATCTAAATAGCATTAACAATAAATAATAGGAGGAGAAAAATGAAGAAATTATTATTGTTATTTTTAGTGATTGCAGGTGTCTTCGGATTAGCTGCATGTAAGAGAGAGTTTGAAATCGCTATGATCACTGACTCAGGTGATATCGATGACCGCTCATTCAACCAAGGAACTTGGGAAGGTATCGAAGCATACGCAGAAGAAAATGATATTTCATACAAATATTATAAACCAACTGAAGTAAGTTTTGATGCATATGTAGCTGCTATTGATTTAGCAGTATCTGGTGGAGCAAAAGTTATTGTTACTCCTGGTTTCTTATTTGAAAATAGTGTACACAAAGCACAAACTTTATATCCTGAAGTTACATTCATCATTATTGATGGAGCGCCTAATAACGTTTCTGACTGGGGTACTGATCCATGGACACTTTATGAAGGTGACACACCAGACTTCACAATTGCAGACAACACATTATCAATCTTCTTCCAAGAAGAGCAATCTGGATTCTTAGCTGGTTATGCCGCTTATCAAGAAGGCTTAACTAATATGGGATTCATGGGTGGACAAGCTGTTCCTGCTGTTGTTAGATTCGGTGTAGGTTTCGCTGCTGGCGCATATTATGCAGCTAAAGAAGCTAATGATATGGATTATGAGTTTGATGCGAATTTTTATGAATATTTAAACACTTTCCAAGGTGGAGCTGATATCGTTTCTAAAGCTGATGCTTGGTATAGTGGTGGTATTGATGTGATTCATGCTGCAGCAGGTGGCGCTGGAAGTTCAGTTATGACTTCAGCACAAAATGCTGAAAAATGGATGATTGGTGTAGACGTTGACCAATCTAGCATAAATGACTATGTATTAACATCAGCTACAAAAGGTTTAGCTGTTGCCGTTACTGAAGCATTAGAAGATTATTATGGTGGTACATTCGAAGGTGAAAGATCAATCACTTTAGGTGCTGCTGATGATGCTGTTGGTCTACCAACTAGTGATTCTTCTTGGAGATTTGAAACATTTACAATTGCACAATACAATACTATCTTTGCTATGGTTGCTGATGGAGACATTGACATTCCAACTATGGGTAGCGAACTTGGAACTTTCATTACTGATTTAGGTTTCACTGCTAATGAAGCATTAGCTACAAAAGCTACTGATTATTAATATTTAACGATTAAACATTTCATTACGACAAATGGGGAAATTAATTTTTCCCCATTTTCTAAATAAAAAGGAGTGGCGACATTGCAATATAAAATTGAAATGAACAATATCACAAAATCTTTTGGAACGCTCTTAGCTAATGATCAAGTAACTCTAAAGGTTAAACCTGGAGAAATCCATGCACTTTTAGGAGAAAATGGAGCTGGGAAATCTACTTTAATGTCAATTCTTTTTGGTTTATATCAAGCAGAAAAGGGTGAGATTAAAATTAATGGTGAACCTGTAATCATTAGTAATCCTAATGATGCAACTCAGCTGGGCATTGGTATGGTCCATCAACATTTTAAACTTGTTGAAACATTTACTGTTTTAGAGAATATTATTTTAGGTGTTGAAGAAACCAAAAAAGGGTTCTTATTTTATGAGAATTCTAGAAAAAAATTAGAAGATCTCATCGAAAAATACAATCTTAAAGTTAATCTTGATGCTCTCATAAAAGACATCCATGTTGGACAGCAACAAAAAGTAGAAATATTAAAAATGCTATATAGAGATAGTGATATTCTTATATTTGATGAACCTACAGCTGTCTTAACTCCTCAAGAAATCAAAGAGTTAATGTCAATTATGAAAAATTTTGCAAAAGAAGGTAAAACGATTCTTCTTATTACTCATAAACTCAATGAAATTAAGGAAGTCGCTGATAGTGTTACAGTACTGAGACGTGGCAAGTATATTGGAACCGAACCAGTAAAAGATGTAACTACACACCAGATGGCTGAAATGATGGTTGGACGTGAAGTATCATTTACTATAGATAAAAAGCCTGTTAAATCTGGTGAAATAAAATTAGAAATCAAAAATCTTGAGCTAATTGAAAATAATCAAAAAAAGATTAAAAATGTTTCTTTTCATGTGAAAAGCGGAGAGATTGTTGGTATCGCTGGAATTGATGGAAATGGACAAACAGAACTTATTAAAACCATCACTGGATTAACCCCAAATACAAGTGGGGAAATAATGATCGAAGGTACAAACCAAGCCAAAGCATCAATAAGAAAACGTTATGAACTAGGTCTTTCACACATCCCAGAAGATAGACAAAAATATGGTTTAATACTAGATTTTGATTTACAAAGTAACTTAATCTTACAAAATTATTATCTTAAAGATTTTCAAAAATATGGAATCCAAAATAAAAACAATATTTTAAACCACGCAAATCAGTTGATCAATGAGTTTGATATTAGAAGTGAAAAAGGTGCTAAAACTAGCGTACGCTCCATGAGTGGTGGTAATCAACAAAAAGCCATCCTGAGTCGAGAAATGTCTAAAACTCATAGCATTTTGATTGCTGTACAACCAACCCGTGGTTTAGATGTAGGTGCGATTGAGTATATTCATAAACAATTATTAGAAGAAAGACAAAATGGAAAAGCAGTTCTTTTAGTATCATATGAACTTGATGAAATTATGAATTTATCCGACCGTATTTATGTTATGTATGAAGGTGAAATAGTAGCAGAGATTGACCCTAAAAAAACTTCATTTAATGAAATGGGACTTTACATGTCTGGAGCCAAGAGAGGTGAAGCTTATGCATAAAATCAAAAAGTCATTAAACAATTTCTATCAATTAGCTAAACCGAGTTTGATTGCAGTTGCTATAGGTCTTCTATCAGGATTGGTTATCATGTTTATATTTAGTCCTATTGATGCTTTTCCTGCATTGTTCACACTCATACTTGGTGGTTTTAATGGTGGAATCAGCGGTATAGGTGATATGCTTTATTCAGCTGCACCTATTATTTTTACAGGTTTATCTGTTGCTTTTGCATTTAAAACAGGTTTATTTAACATTGGAGCTCCTGGACAAATGATGGTTGGCGCTTATGTTGCAGTTCATATTGGTGTTCTTGCGTCTCCTGGTGCTTTTCCTTTATGGATACTCGCATTACTTGCTGGTGCACTTGCTGGAGCGATTTGGGGGTTAATACCTGGACTCTTAAAAGCTGTTGCTAATGTTAACGAAGTCGTTACATCTATTATGATGAACTACATCGCTGGATATTTAGTTATTTATTTAATTAATACATACATATTATCATTAGGTGATTCAGCATCAAGAGTCATTAAAAATGCAGCAAGAATACCTCAATTAAGTTCAATTTTCCCAGGTTCATCTGCAAATATTGGTATCATCATTGCATTTGGTTTTGTTATTTTAATCCATATGATTTTACACAAAACGATTCTAGGTTTCCAACTTAGAGCATCTGGTTTTAGTTTTGATGGCAGTAAATATGCAGGTATGAATACAAAAACTAATATCGTGATTGCAATGACAATATCTGGTTTATTAGCAGGGATTGCTGGTGCTACAGCATTTTTAGTTGCTGGTAAACAAATTCCTGCAAGATTTAATATATTCACTGAAGGTTTTGATGGGATTTCAGTTGCTTTATTAGGACTCGGTGAACCTATTGGTGCATTATTTGCTGGTCTTTTCTTAAGTAATTTAAGAGAAGGTGGCTTCTACATGCAACTTTATCCATTTGTTCCTGAAATCATCGATATGGTTATATCCGTGATTATATATGCAACAGCTATTTCAGTTGCAATTCAATTGTTAATAAAGAAATATGGAGAACGGTTTAAAGCTTGGAGAAAATCCAAAAATGAACAGAAAGGAGAAGCCCAATCATGAGTATAATTTATGAATTATTTCAAGGTACTTATGTCTATACAGCGGTATTACTCGTTGTAGCACTTGGAGGCTTACTTTCTGAACGTAGCGGTGTAACAAATATTGCACTAGAAGGTATTATGATTATGGGTGCATTCTTAGGCATTTGGGCGATTAAAGGCCTTCAAACGCAACCTTATTCATTCTTAACTTATGTTGTTATTATATTAGCTTCGTTATCATTGGTTTTATTAATTGGAGCTTTAACTTACTTTATATTGATTCATTATGAGATTAAATCTCCAGAATACATAAAAAACCTTGTCACATCAAAACAAGGTAAATACATATCTTTAGCTGTGATTCTTTTATTAACAGCTTTAGTATCTTATTTAGGTATATCACTTAAAGTTGGTCCACAATTTACACTTTTATATGGCATGATTATCGGTGGACTTATTGGTGGTTTATATTCTATGATTCACGCATATGCTGCAGTCTATCTTAAAGCAAATCAAATCATTAGTGCGACTGCACTTAACTTATTTGCTCCAGCATTTGCAATCTTTACCGCTAGATTTATTCAAGGCGGTCAGCAAATTATCTTTAATTCACAATTTATGATTAGAGAATTTCCTATATTAAGTGACATTCCTGTATTAGGTGATTTACTATTTAAAAGAACTTATTTAAGTTTCTATTTTGCAATAGGGCTCTTATTAATTATTTTATTAATCATTAACAAAACAAAGTTTGGTCTAAGACTAAAAGCATGTGGCGAAAACCCTCATGCAGCAGACTCATTAGGTATTGACATCTATAAGACTAGATTTATTGCGGTTGTCTTATCAGGTGTATTTGCAGGTATGGGTGGTGTCATATTTGTTGCAACAACTTCTGCTGAGTTTAGTGCAACTGTTGATGGTTTTGGGTTCTTAGCAATTGCAGTATTAATATTTGGTAATTGGAAACCAACTAGAATCTTACTTGCGGCACTCTTCTTCGGATTTATGAGAACATTAGCTGCAAAATACTCGTTAGTTCCAATTATTAAAGATCATGGTGAATTTGTACAATTCTACAATATGATTCCATACATTACAACAATTATTATTCTTGCATTCTTTTCTAAAAACTCTAAAGCACCAAAAGCACTTGGTGAAATTTATGATAAAGGAAAACGGTAATTCGCTCATATATGTAAAAGAGGAAATTTCGATTGAAATCTCCTCTTTTTTTAATCTATCAGTGTAATAATATCACTATTTAATAATTGGTTTGTAGCCTTTATTATTAATTTTTCTAAAACTTCTAAATCAACGTCACTTAATTTTTTTATGTACAAACACCCTTGACCAGTTTTATGTTTCCCTAAAACATTGAGTTCTTCAAATTGGTTAATATCATATGACATATAAAGTGTTAATGCTTGTTTTCTATTAGCAAATCCAAATAAAAACATATGACCTTCATGCCCTGTTTTATATCGGTAATGAACTTTTCCAAAACCAATCATGCTTCCCCACATGACTGGTTCTTTATTTGTGATTTTTTTACCAAGTTCAATAAGCTTTAAAACATCATCTTTACGTTTTTCTTCAACACTCTCTAAATATGCTTTAATATCTTTTGCGGTTACTTCCATATCGGATCAACTCCATACTAATTAATGATTATACTTAGTCTATCCTTAACGGATGTTTAATACAAACATAATGCTTAATGCAATAAAAAGTTGACCTAAATAGTAAGTAGAAAGATTTCCAACGACAAATAATTTGCTTTTTTCTGCTTTAAAATAAATGGGCGCTAAAAGTAAATCAGAAACACCAAATAATATCGCCCCAATCATAAAGACCAAAGCACCTTGTGTATAATGACTGAAATAAACAAGCACAGATAAACCTACCATCGTAAATATCACGAATGTATACATATAACTCATGATCGCAAGCGATTTAAAGTCTATCTTCATCAATTTACTTCCAAAGTAAACGACTCCAACCATAAGTCCACCAATGAGTAATGCCCAAGGATTAAACATATAATAATTTGTTAATGCTAAGATATAAAAAATATGTCCCAATCCAAACGCAATCATGCCAAAAGAGATTTGCTCATTTTTATGATCCTCATGAAAATACTGTACTTCTAAGATTAAATCACCAATTAACCCTAAAACAAGTCCTAAACCCATAAACAAAATTAATCTTAGTTCAGTAACATTTAAAACCAAAATGATTGGTTCTGGGAACACTGATGTTTCTGCATAGAAAATACCATATATAAAAACAGTAATAAACATAAAACTTGTAAATCCTTTAAAATAAAAGCCTCTAAGTCTTTTTCCTTTGATTACATGATAGATAAAAAGACTCCACATCAACAAAAATAAACCAATTAAAACATAAATCATGATTTACACATCCTTTTATTTATTAGATAATGAAATAGCTTTTTGTTTCTCCCAGTAGATTTTATCTTCTTCTGTTAGTTTTCTGATCACTCTACATGGATTACCATAACATAATGTATCATCAGGTAAATCTTTAGTTACAACACTACCAGAACCTACAACGACACCACAACCTATAGTTACACCTGGATTTACGACAACATTGCCTCCAATCCAGACATCATTTTTAATCGTGATAGGAAGCCCATATTCATATTGCTCGTTTCTAATATCTTTATCAAGCGGATGGGTTGCGGTTAATAATGAAACCTTGGGGCCAAACATCACATTATTTCCAATAGTGATATGTGCAACATCCAAAAACGTACAATCATAGTTTGCAAAAAAATCATTTCCAATGGATATATGTTTTCCATAATCAACATATAAAGGTTGATTAATGTATACATTTTCTCCTGCTTTACCCAACAAATCCCTTAAAAGTAAATCTTTTTTTTGATATGCATTTGGTCTTAATTGATTATAATCATACATCAAGTTTTTCGCTCGATCACGCATGATACTTAATGTTTCATCACTTGCTTGATATAAAAGACCTGATAGCATTTTTTCAACTTCCTTCATCATTGACCTCTTTATTCTTTTTCTAAAAATATTTTTTCTAAATCGATTATAAATGACTCAACATCATTTTAAAAGATGAGTAAAAAACTCATCATTCCCAATAATATTGCTACAATTTGCACTCAAATATACTTGATGTTTCACCCCAAGGATGAAATCCGTCTGCTATGTAACTAAATCCGTATCTTTCATAATAACCAACATGATCTGTACATAAATATAAGTTCTTAAATCCATATGATTTTGCATCAGTTTTGATTTGATCAATCAGAATTTTTCCATAACCATGACCTCTATGCTCTTCTTCTATAAACAGTGCTGCTAACCAAGGATAAAGATCCATACGACTGATGAAATCATTCGTAATCAGTCCAGCACATCCAACAATCTCTTCTTCATGAATCAATAAATACCAATTGGGAAGACCTCTTTGTTTCGCATGTTTAATAGCGTCTTCATAAACTTTATATGTACTTTCTGATCCCCAAACTCTTTTAAAATAATCTACAATCGTTTTCTCATATTCAGGATGTGTTTTTATAGATATAACTTTCATTGTGAAACTCCTTTTATTATTATAAATCTCTTTTAAATTGCTTTTTATGTCTAATTATTTTGACTGTTAGATATATCCAAAGCATAAAAAATGTAAATGATAATGACCATGAAAAAAGAGCACCACCTATACCGGTTGCATCAAGAGCACTAAAGCCTGCAAAAAACCAATTAAAATGATAAAAACAAAAAAGATGGATATATAGAGCCAAGCAACCCATTTTGGTATCTTTTTATGATCGAGTAAATACTTATATATATCAGCGAATAATGACTCCATAACTTCTCCTCGATATTATGACTTATTTTGATATTCTTTCGGCAATCATTTTTTCTATATCCCTAATTTCTTCTTGGTTATATCCATCTAAAAGCATACATAATGCATATTTATCTACAATTGTTATCTTTAATAGAGATACACTTTTATGATGCTTATCATCATAGATTTCCTGTTTTTCAACACTAGCTATATCTTTAAAATATATAGTTTTAATAAAAAATATATTATCTTCTTCAAGTTTAAAATTAGGATACCACATATAAAATGGTGCATGTATTTCAGTTTCATCAATCTCAATTCTAGTCTTATAAAGACCATAAAGCGCTACTGCCCATAAAACATTAAGAACAATAAGCCCATAAAATGCAATATTGATGACTAGATTATTCGCATCTATATCTCTAATGATTGTTACAAGTATCAAACTTAAAACTAAGATTAGAGATAATAAAATAATTTTATAATTAAACTTAACTCCAAAAAAGATCTTATGCTTCATTGATTTGCTCCATTATCTATCTTTTAAAATAAGTAAACTTACACTTTCAACTAAAGATGTATATGGAAACATATCAAGTGGGGTTGTTTCTATTAAAACATAATCTTTTAATAATATATTTAAATCCTTACCAAGTGTGGAAGGATTACAAGATCCATATACCAAACGTTTTGGCTTGAATTTTAAAATCAAATCAATGGTTTCTTCTCCTAAACCTATTCTTGGTGGATCAAATAGCATCACATCGATTTGTGTCTCTTTTAACCCACTTAATGCACGTTTAAAGTCGCTTTGTAAGATAACTACATTATCTATACCATTTGTCTCTAATGACTTTCTAGCACTCTCACAAGAACTCTCATTAAGCTCAATCGCATAGACTTTCTTGCAATCTTTTGCTATATAATGACTTACAGGTGCAACCCCAGCATATGCATCGATTGCAACTTCATTTTTCTTAAGTCCTGCTAAGTCTTTCATTTTCATATAAAATTTATGTGCTTGTGGACTATTCAGTTGGAAAAAAGCTTCTGGTTTTAAATCAAATGTATATGTGCTTAGCTTTTCATTGATTGTATCTTTTCCGAAAAGCTTAACAGGCTCATCTGTGAAGAACTCGTTTTTCTTAGTAGGCTTACTAATGACTTTAAATACTGATTGAATCATACTTTCTTCTTTAACTAAATTTTCGACAAGTGTATCTAAGTATTTACTATCTTTATTTAAAATAAATGTGACTTGTGCCTCACCTAAAGTTTCACTGACTCTAACAACTACATTTTTTATATACCCTTTTTTATATTTTGGATCAAATCCATCAACTTTAAAAATATTCATGAGTCTTAAAATTGTTTTTAAAATCCGATTAATCGATGGATTTTGAACGGGACACTCATCGATTGCGACAAAACGATTGGACCCGGCACGGTACATTCCGATTTCATTTCTCTTCTTATTTTCAACAGGAAGACTTGCTTTATTTCTGTAATATTTAGGGTTATCAGCACCTATAGTATCTTTAATGATGTGTCTTGGGACTTTAAATGAAATATAGCGATCAAAACTATCAATAATAAGTTGTCTTTTTTCAACTAAAGTTCTTTCATATCTCAGATGCTGGAGTTGACATCCACCACATTTTTCATAAACAGGACAAAAAGGTGTATCTCGATATACACTTTCTTTGTTTATTTTTTCTAGTTTTCCTTCAGCTCTGTTATTATAAACCTTGGTTACTCTAACATCTACATTTTCACCTGGTAAAGCGTAATCAACAAAAACTGCAAGTTTTTGATAATACCCAATACCTTCACCATTAATCCCTATTTTTTTGATATCAATATTAATGACATCGTTTAAATGAATAAAATCGTTCATAGTTATCTACCTCTACTTATCATTTTAACACATTAAGCTGATCTAAAATCTCATAAATCAAAAAACTAACACAAAAAAAGCACAAGCTTTCACTCGTGCTCTTGATATCAATTACTTGTTTAATCTCAATACTTCTCTAGCAATCATCACTTCTTCATTGGTTGGAATGATAAATGCTTTAACTTTTGAATCTTTGGTTGAAATCATGCGTTCTCCACGTTTTTGATTTTCTTCTTCATCTAGAGTGATACCTAATACTTTAATAGCATCAATCACATCTTTTCTTACCTCTGGAGCATTTTCACCGATACCTGCAGTAAAGCAAATCGCATCTAAACCACCCATATATACATAGTATGATCCTATATAATCTGCAATTCTCTTAATTTGAATACGGTGTGCTAGGGTTGCTCTATAATGACCTGAAAGCATATTTTCAACAATATCTCTACTGTCATTCGATATGCCCGATACACCCAGATAACCACTTGCTTTATTTAAATCATTTAAGACTTCTTCATATGATTTATTTTCTTTTTCAGAAACTAACATTAACACAGCTGGATCGATGTTTCCTGAACGCGTTCCCATTGGAATACCTTCAAGTGGTGTTAGACCCATTGATGTATCTACACTCTTACCAGCATCAACAGCACATAGTGATGCACCATTACCTAAATGTGCAACAATAATCTTCGCATCTTTTTTTCCTAATAACTCAGCAGCTCTTTCACTCACATATTGGTGTGATGTTCCATGGAATCCATATTTTCTAACACCATATTTCTTATACCATTCATATGGTGCAGCATATAGATATGCATCTTCTCTCATGGATTGATGGAACGTTGTATCAAATACAGCTACTTGAATCACATTTGGAAGTAATTCTCTAAAAGCTTCAATCCCTGTGATATTTGCAGGATTATGTAGTGGTGCTAAATCATTTAAACTTTCAATATCTTTAACAACTTGATCAGTAATGATAACTGAATCTTTAAATAATTCTCCACCTTGAACAACACGATGTCCAACGCCTGTAATTTCATCAAGTGATTCAATGACTTTGTGTTCTAAAAGTCCACTAATCACTAATTCAACAGCCTCTTTATGGCTTGGGACTGGTGTTTCTTTTTTTATTTTTTTACCATCGATTTTAATCGTAAATACAGCGTTATCGTATCCGATTCTTTCGACAAGTCCTGATGTAATCTCATGTTCTTCTGGCATGTTTAATAGCTGGAATTTTAATGATGAACTCCCAGCGTTTACAGCAATAATTTTCATAGTTTAATCTCTCCTTATAAGTTAATGATACTCTAATTTTTTTTAATAATCAAGTATATGAATAAATATTCATGTTAAATCTTAATATAAATATAAATAAATTGCAAAAAACTGTAAAATTGTGCCTAATGCGGTGAATAAATGCCATATAAAATGGAAGTATTTAATCCTTGGTAATGCGTAAAAGATAACACCAATACTATACGCTAATCCACCAGATAGCAAGAACCAAAATGCACCTTGTTCATACGCAAATAGTTGTCTAATAAAAATAAGTGCACTCCATCCCATCGCAAGATATAAAAATACATGGAGTTTCATGAATTTTTTGATCCAAATGGATTTAAATACAACCCCAATGAGAATCAATATCCACTGGATGATAAATAAGATGGGTCCCAACCCTAAGCCATCAATACCAAATACTGGATTTTGTAGTTCTGGTAAAAGCAGTAAAGCTGGAGCGAAAGTTGCGCCAATTAAAATATAGATACTTAAATGATCAAATCTTTGGAACACACTTTTTGCAGTTTTATGAAACAATGCATGATAAATCGTTGACATTGTATATAAATTGATCATTCCGAATCCAAAAATAACTGCTGCAATAACTTCCATCGTTGTATCACTTTTGACAAGCATTAAGATCATCGCAACAATCCCAAAGATTGCCATCATACCATGGCTAACTGCATTTGCAATTTCTTCACCAACAGTCTGAATATGATTAGTCTTCATCATGGTTGTTTTCTCCTATAAATTGATTTAAAAAGTCAGCACCTTTTAAACTTTCAGGCTCTGTTCTGATTAACTCTGGATAATCTAGCTGTCTTAAGACCTCATAGGATACAAGCGCGACACAATTGCTCAAATTTAAGCTTCTCACTTTATCTGTTGTAGGGATACGATAACAACTCTCTAAGTGACTTGCTAAAATCTTTTTATCTACACCCGTTGATTCTTTTCCAAAAATTAAATATATATCTTCCTTGATTGCTTTATAATCAAACTCAGAATATGTTTTTTGTCCATATCTCGTCAAAAAGAAATATCTACCTTTATTCTCAGTTTTAAAAGCATCGTAATTTTTATACACCTTATAATCGATATATTCAAAATAATCAAGTGCACTTCTTTTTAACCTTTTTTCATCAAGTTTAAATCCCATCGGTTCAATCAAATGAAGTTTCGCTCCAATCGCAACACAAGTTCTCATGATATTACCTGTATTTTGAGGGATTTCAGGTTCAAATAACACAATATGTAACATATATACACCTCTTCCATAAAAATAGTATTACTCTGCAATACCATTTCAACTTATACTTTATATTTTTTAATGAGTTCGTGCTTTAAAGCCCATAAGTTTTCCGATAAGTCCACATAATACTCATGTGGATTCTCTAGTCTCAATACTGCAGGCCACAATGCTTTAAACTCTTTTTGTTGATAGGCTCTAATTTCATCTAATGAAGGCAAATCATAAACCAATTTCCCTTTTTCGAATATAGGTATGAGCAAAGGTCTCACATGATAATTATCGATTTCCTTGCTCTTCCATGGGAAGTTTGGATCAAACAAATGATAGGGTTTAGATTCATCAATTTCTTCATCAAATAAAGTCATAACATCCGCTGTAGCCATACAATCCTTATCATAGAATCGATAAACTTGCTTAAACCCTGGAGTTGTCGTTTTTTGGACATTTTCACTAATCTTTATTTTAGGTTCTAACACACCATCTACTTCAACTGCTGATAATTTAAATACACCACCAAAAACAGCTTCAGATCTTGCGGTTACTAATCTTTCGCCAACACCAAATGTATCAATTCTTGCGCCTTGATGAATAAGTTCTTTAATAAGATATTCATCAAGTGAATTAGATACTGTAATCTTACAATCTTCTAATCCAGCTTCATCAAGCATTCTTCTTGCTTCAATCGTAAGATAAGCTAAATCTCCGCTGTCTAAACGAATACCTTTTAATCTTTTACCCATTGGCTCTAATACATCTTTAAATACTTTTATTGCATTAGGTATCCCTTGTTTTAAAGTGTTATACGTATCTACAAGTAATACACAACTATCTGGATAAGTTAAAGCATACGATTTAAATGCTTCATACTCGCTATCATAACTTTGAATATAACTATGTGCCATCGTTCCCAGTGCAGGAATATTGTATTTAAAGTCCACATATGTGTTTGATGTCCCAACAACACCGGAAATATACGCAGCTCTTGCACCATATATGGATGCATCGTAACCATGTGCACGTCTTGCACCAAACTCAATCACTGAACGACCCTTAGCTGCATAAACAATTCTAGCAGATTTTGTTGCGATCAAACTTTGATGATTAATGGTTAGTAAAATCATTGTTTCAATCAACTGACACTCAATGATTGGACCTTTTACGACTAAAATAGGCTCATGTGGGAAAATGGGTGTCCCTTCTTTCATTGCATAAACGTCAGAAGTGAACGTGAAATTTTCTAAATATGTTAAAAAATCGTCATCGAATATTTTTTTAGATTTTAAATAATTAATTTCAGCTTTACCAAACTTAAGGTTTTGAATGTACTCAACAACTTGTTCTAATCCAGCAAAAATAGCATAACCACCTTTATCTGGAATAGATCTAAAAAATACATCAAAAACAGCAATTTGCTCATGCTTTTTATCTTTAAAGTAACCATTTGCCATGGTGAGTTCATAAAAGTCCATAAGCATGGTTAGTTTTCTGTTTTCCATAAATGATGCCTCCTTTGATTGACACCTTCTATTCTAACATTTTTTTGCAATTTTTGGTATAATTATAGATAAGAATAAACATAAAGGAATGTTCATATGATACTATTTATTTCACCTGCAAAAACATTTAGAAAAACAACTGAAACAAAAGATCAACACCCCATGTTTATGAATGAAACTGAGATACTCATCAAAAAACTTAAATCTTTATCTCCTAAAACAATAGAACATAAGATGAAGATATCAAGTAAAGTTGCTGATCAGACATATCATTACTATCAAACTTTCGGAATGTCTAAGTCATCTGCAATCTATACTTACTTTGGTCATCAGTATAAGCATATCAATCCAGAGAGTCTAAATAACGAAGAAATGGAAGACATGAACAATCGTTTGTATATTATGGATGGTTTATTTGGCTTGCTTCGTCCTTTAGACCAAATTTCATATTACCGATTAGAAATGCAAGATAAAACGATTAAAAATCTATATCATTTCTGGAGTCCAAAAATCATTGATTATTTAAGAAAGTATCATAAAGATGACATACTGATTAATCTTGCTTCAAACGAATACGGACAAATCATTAAAGATTTAGAACATACATACACCATCGAATTTTATCAACAAAAACATGATAAGCTAAGTATCCATTCTATGGAAGCAAAAAAAATGCGAGGTCTTTTAGTCAATCATATTTTCAAAAATCAGTTGAAGACCATTGAAGAACTTTATGATATAGAGATTGAAGGGTATAAATATAGTAAAGAACATTCCAAAGAAAAGGATTTTATATTTATTAAGGAGCTCTAGATGAAGCGATTATTAAGACTTTTACTCAGTAGAACAACATTTATCTTACTTTTACTACTCTCGCAAATTGCGTTCTTTTTTGTAACGATTAATTTTCTAGCTCAATACCAATATGTTCACACTGGACTATACATGATTACCGTCATCATTATCGCCTATCTGATTTACAAAGAAGAAAATCCTGTCTTCAAACTTTCATGGATCATACCGATTATGATTTTCCCGTTATTCGGAGGGTTATTTTATTTGTTTTATAAAAATACAAATATTTCAAAAAAGACCATTCGTTTATACGACAAAATAGAACTTGATCGCATAGCATACATCCAAAAAAATAAAGAGATTGCTCATGATAAAATTTCAAACTATCTCCATAAAATTGGTTGGCCTGCTTATATCAATACCAAAACAACTTTCTTTGATAGTGGTGAATCTATTTTTGATGATATAAAAAGTGAAATCAAGCAAGCAAAATCATACATCTATATGGAGTTTTTCATCATCAACAAGGGAAAACTTTGGGATGAAATTTTAGAATTATTAAAAGTCAAAGCGAAAGAAAATGTTAAAATCACTTTAATCTATGATGATTTTGGATCATCTAATCTTCCATATAATTACAAAAAACAGTTAAAATCATACGGTATTGATGCATATAATTTCAATCCGATGAAACCACATCTAAATTTTCAAATGAACTATAGAAATCATAGAAAAATTATTGTCATTGATGGAAAGATTGGTTATACAGGCGGTATAAACATTGGTGATGAATATGTCAATATCATCCATCCGTTTGGTCATTGGCAAGATGCAGGCATCAAATTAGAAGGCGAAGCTGTTCAAGCCCTTGCTTTAGGATTTTTAGATCAACTCAGGTTTCATACCAAAGATGAAAATCAAATTGATTATACGCCCGTTTATAAACCGGATTTCAAGTCTCAAAGTGTTATCATTCCATTTTTTGATGCTCCACTCGATAAAGAATACACAACTAAAAATATTTATATGCAGATGATCCATAATGCTACTTCTTCAATTGATATCGTAACACCTTATTTGATATTGGATTATGAGCTCTTGGCAGCATTAAAATTTGCAGTTTCATCTGGAGTAGAGGTAAATGTTATTATCCCTTACATTCCTGATAAACGCATAGTATATATGGTATCAGAATCTTATGCAAAAGAATTATCTAACCATGGTATCAATATCTATAAGTTTAAACCTGGATTTATTCACTCTAAAATGATGGTTGTCGATCAAATAGAAGCTTTAATTGGTACTGTAAATTTAGATTATCGTAGTTTATATTTACATTTTGAAAATAGTGTGTATTTAAAAAATGATCCTTCCATCAAAGATATGAAAGATCATTTTAGTGAACTTATAGAGCAATCTATTAACATTAAAGACTTAAAACATCCAAATCTCATATATAAGTTTTTACAACTTGTGCTTAAAGGATTCTCATCTATTCTATAAGTGAATACAAACCATAAAAAAAACATTTCGTTCTGAAATGTTTTTTTATTCGTTATTTTCTTGCAAATCCAATGACACCAAAGACGCCACCAACTAAGAAGAACAAATAAGTTAATAAATAAAATATTGTTCTTAATGTTAAATACCAATTTTCAGCTGCTAAAGTTGTTAAGAACAATTGCCCTAAAACCAACATTAAGATCGCTAAGAATAAGGTAATTGAACCTAATCTAAGCATAAACACTGAAAATCTGCCAGGTTTTTTATTTGCAAACAATCCCCACAGTAGCATAGGCGCTAAAAGCATTGCACCTGGTACAATATACTCACTTAAGTTAACCAGTTGATTATAAAATGGTTCAACTAAATCTAATATAGATCCCATCCAAGAGGGTTGCGCTAGTGTGATTGCTGCTAATGCTGATGAGTTATTGATTGCACTTTCAAAATATCCAAATAATAATAATACTGTAATTAAAACTCTTAATATAATCCCTTTTCTAATCGCCCATGTAATCATTAATAAGCCAACAACTAGAGCTAATCCAACATATTCACCAATCATTTGTGGAAGTGTATTAATCACATCTTCTGCTATCTCAGCAAAAGGAAGCAATGCATCAACAAATGGAAGTGTTGTGTTTTGAAGTAGTAAATAAGTTGAAATATAGATCGATGATACTAAGACAAGTAAGAACCCCAATGTACGAAATATCTTTCCTACTGTAGAGTTATATACTCTTTTGTTCATAGACTTCACCACTTTCTTTTCTTCATAATATATATTTATATTTTATCATAAAATAGAAAGAACTGGTGTTAGTATAGTTGGTGTTAGTATAGTTTAGTAGACACGAAGAGTAAGAATCCTTCTTATGATAAAATATTAAGGAAGGAGTTGATCTCATGTCTTCAACAGGCAATCGTTATTCAAACGAATTTAAACAACAATTAGTCGAATTAAATCAAAGCGGTAGCTCAGTTTATAAGCTGTCCCGCGAGTATGGCATACCCACAGGGACAATTTATAAATGGATTAAAGATTTCACACCAGTCGCTACTGAAGATGGAAAGTCGATTACACCTAAAGAAGTCAAAGCTTTAGAGAAGCGAATTAGGGAACTTGAAATGGAAAATGAAATCCTAAAAAAAGCGACCGCCATATTCGCCAGAAAACCCTAAAAGAGAAAGTAGACTTTATCAAATTATTCAAGCATATCTATCCAATTAAGATGATGTGTAAAGTACTTCATTTAAATCGTAGCACTGTATACAAAAAATTTAAACACAAGATGTCTGATAGAGAAATCAGACGATTAGAGCTAGAGTCAAAGATTATTGAAACCTATAATGAATTTGATAGTGTTTATGGTGCACCAAAGATTCGAAAAGAACTCATTAAACAAGGCTATTACGCTTCGCTTAAGCGCGTAAGCGTTTATATGAAGCGATTAGGGCTTAGATCCATCACTACCAAGAAATACAAACCTGGCTCATCTTCTAAAGCACCTGATGACAAAGAAAACATCATGAATCAAGATTTTACGACACTTTATCCAAATCAGAAATGGGTGATGGATATTACCTATATCTGGACTGTTTATGATGGGTGGACATATCTAGCCTCGGTTATGGATCTTCATTCAAAGATGATCATTGGGTACAGTTATCAACGTCACATGAAACAAGAAATCGTCCTTGAGTCATTACGACAAGCTGTGTATAAGACTAAGCAAACAAAAGGTATTATCGTTCAATCAGATTTAGGTAGTCAGTATTTGAGTTATGATGTCGAACAGTTCATCGAGAATTATGAAATGATTCACTCATATTCAAGAAAAGGTACACCTTATGATAACGCACCGATTGAATCATTTCATTCTTTGATTAAAAGAGAAAAACTAAGTCGAATCGTTTTAAAAACTTATGAAGAGGCCAAAATGGTTATTTTTGAATATATCGAAGGGTTTTATAATCGTAAAAGAATTCATAGTTCAATCGATTATCAAACGCCTTATCAAGTGTATTACTCAAAGTAAGAATTTCTTACTTAATGTGTCCACTTTATTGACATAAAAGCAAACATTGTAATAAATATGATTAATTAATATCATTACCTACTTTTAAATCGCCATCAACGATTAAGTTAAACTTTCTAAATAATAAATCAATGATAAACACACCAACGATTGCTAACCCAATGGATAATATAATGGATAACCAACTATTTAGATTATAATCCATTTGATACAACGTTTGAAGCTGTCCAACAAGTCCTGATGAACCCATACCTGCACCAAATTTTGTTGTTTCTGTATTTAAAGTCAATACAATGATTGGTGATAAAATCGCAGATGTAATTATTGTCGGTAACCAAATAATCGGTTTTCTTAATATATTTTTAAATTGAAGCATCGATGTCCCAAATGCTATAGATAAGACCATACCAATATTGTTATCTTTTCTTGATTGTACAGCAAACCCAATCATTTGTACTGTCGTACCCACAAGTGCTGCCCCACCAGCAATGCCATCAAGGTTGATTGCGATTGCAATCGCTGCGCTTGATATTGGTGCGGTTAGTAACATCCCCATGACAACTGCTATAATAATAGTCATTGGAAATGGAGCAATTAAAGTTGCTTGATCAATACCTGTAGAAATCATAGATAATCCCCAACCTATAGGACCACTTAGTCCTAAAGTTAATATGAATGATAATATTGAACCAAATAAAGGTATAAGTAAAATATCTACTGGTGTTCTTTTTACAAGAAGTCTATTGATAAAAGCTATTCCGATAATAACAACCAAATAAGTTGTCACTGGATCATTGTTAGTTGCTAAAACTAAGCCTTCGCCAAATTGAAATTTAAAACTAGTTGCAATCCCTCCCATAATGGATGCGACAACCATTTTTAAACCTTTCATTTCTAAACTTAAAGCTATACCCATACCAATGCCTACACCCATTAAAGATTTAAGTGTATTTGCCAAATTTACTTCTATAACTTCTATTCCAAGTAACGCACCAAACTGTTGAACAATCACACCAATGATTAATGTTGCGAATAAACCATAAACCATTCCATTGAGTGTTGTCATTGTAAATTGTTTCAATTTCATGTCATCCCTTCTTTCAAAAATTATTTTAACATAGTTTTTAAAAAGACAAGCAAAAAATAGTTCTTATATAATCTAAATGAAAGATTTTTGAACTCATATCGTGTATAATTATATGTAGGAGTTAGATAAATATGGCAAAAAAGAAAAGTTATTTAAATCAAATATATAAGTTTGATGACCATGATAAAAATTATGTGATCGAAGTTTCTTTAGAGACTTATCATGAACTTTTTAATGGTTGGGATGCGTCTCCAACAAGAAAAAAGGATTTAGATTCTGAATTATTAGATTTTATTGAAACAGCAGCTTATGATATTCCCATGAAGCATCATGTCAAGCTGTCTTTTGGTATACCATTAACTGAAAAAGATGAAAAACTAGAATCTTCTAGTAAAACTGCGATCTATAATAATTTTAAGATGATTATTCATTTTATCAATAAACAGCTGAGTTTAAATAACCGTAAAATACTAACTTATATAACTTTAGCTTTTACTTTCATCACACTTGCATATATTATGGTTTCATTTTATGAGGATTCTCTTACCTTTAACATTTTAAGAGAAGGGTTATTCATTGGTGGTTGGTTTTTATTATGGGAATCATTCTCCCTATTCTTTTTTGACAGTTACGAAGTTAGACAAAGAAGAAAAAGATTTCAAAGATACTTAGACTCAGACATTGAATTTAGATATATAGAAACACATGAAGACGAAATTTTATAAATGAAGGAGTAAATCATGATTATTAAACCCTCAATTAGAAGTAATTTTTTTACAAACTCAAATCCTTTAGGGATTAAAAAAATGATGGAGGATTATATTGCTGAAGTCAAAACATTTGATGCCTATCAAGGTCCAAGAAATGTCTTGATCATCGGTGGTTCTTCTGGTTATGGACTTGCATCTAGATTAAGCTTAGCATTTAAAGGCGGTTCAAATACTGTTAATGTTTCATTTGAAAATGAACCAAAAGGCAGTAAAACAGGTACTGCTGGTTATTGGAATAATATTTTCTTCGAACACTATGCAAAAGAAACTGGACTTACTCATAAGGATTTTAACGGCAATGCTTTTGGAATAGAGTTAAAGCAAAAAGTATTAGACTACGTTAAAAAAACATTTGGAAAACTTGATCTTATTGTATATTCGTTAGCATCTGGAGCTAGACCTCACCCAGAAACCGGAGATATCATTAAATCACAAATTAAGCCTGTTGGAAAAAAAGCCTCTGGCCAAACGATTGATTTAAAATCTATGGAAATCTTAGATCTTCATTTAGAACCTGCGTCTGAACAGGACATTAAAGATACTGTTTTTGTGATGGGTGGTAGTGATTGGTATGATTGGATTGATTTCTTCGATCAAAATGATGCTCTAGCGAGAAACTTTAAAACCATTTCATATACATATATCGGTGGACCAAATACAGATGAGATCTATAGACATGGTACACTTGGTTTTGCAAAACAAGACTTAGAAGAAAAAGCTTTATTATTAAATGAGAAACTTAAAGAAAAATATGAAGGTGAAGCACTAGTGTCATCTAGTAAAGCAATCGTTTCAAAAGCTAGTGTATTTATTCCAAAAATGCCAATTTATGTATCTTGTTTATTCGATGTGATGAAAGCTCATAAACTTCATGAAACTACAATTGAACACAAACATCGCTTATTTAAAGATATGGTTTATGGCAATTTAAGATTGGTTGATGATAAAAACAGGATTCGACTTGATCACAAAGAGTTAGATCCTAAAGTCCAAGAGGAAGTTAAACGTTTTATGGACACTATTAAAGGTGAAGAGATCTTTAATTTAAATGGCACAAAAGCCTTTATTAGAGAATTTTATAACATTAACGGATTCAATGTACCTGGTGTTGATGATAACCAAGATATTAACATTGAAACATTGCTCGAGACTTATAAAACCGAAGATTATGATTACTAAAAGCGTCTATTGACGCTTTTTTTATAAAAAAAAATCCACTTCATGTGGATTTACACTAATACTATTTTATCTTGACCTCTCATAGGAGCGATCCTATCTAATCAATTATTCTATATTTATAATAACGAACAATCATAACGCATTTTTTCATTGTCCACTAGATTTTGAGTCTGGCACGTCTACCAATGTAGCATTTTGAAGCTTAGAACTGTGTATGATAAATATTACTATCTATTTTTTTTGATATACCATGTTGGTATGATTTCCTTTAAATTCTCATACCAATCTAAAATTTCATACATTTGGTTAAGCATCACTTGATATTGTTCTTTGTTTAATGCTAAGCCCCAAGGTAGTGAAGAAATCGTATTATTTGATATATATAAAAGCAATAATTTCCAAAACTCATCTGGAATATCATGCTGAAAATAACCGTCAATCATACCACTAGCAAACTCATGAGACTCTTGTGCAGACCATACAATTCGATTAAACTCTTCCCAAGGATCACCAAAATCATGTTTTTCAAAATCAATAATGACCAATTTTTCAGTTTCATCAAGCATGAAATTGCCCACATGGTAATCTCCATGATGCATCGTTTGGGGTCTATTCAACAACAAATCTCTGTGACTATTAACATAATTGATAAACAATTCTATTTCAGGAACTTCTAGTTTACTATCTCTATAGCGTTTGATTTTATGATCTATTTTTTTATTAAATTTTTCTGCCCAAAGATCACTGTTTGCTTCCATATCAATGGTATGTATTTTTTTTAAATACTCACCTGAAATCATACCTAAACGATACTTATCCTCTTTTGAAAATGTATGTAAAACATCATTCAGGTCTTTACCATTTACATACGTGTAAAAAGCGTGTACATTGTTTTTAACCACTTTATAATCCACTGGCTTACAAATTGGAATAGATAAATCATCAACTCTTCTCATAAAGGCAATCATACGCTCAACTCTTGATTGTTGTTGAATAGGAGATATCCTTAAAAAACATGTTTGTGATTGATAAGTTACAAGGTATTTTTCATCGTTTGACCAACCTTTGTTCACTTTAGTCATGTCATCGTAAATTTTTTCCAATGTTCTCATCCTCTCTAATAGCATATAAAAAAATAAAAAGATGCTGATTGATTAACATCTTTAAGTATAAAAGTTTGGTCCCCGCGGCCGGGCTCGAACCAGCACGGATTATTCATCCACCAGATTTTGAGTCTGGCACGTCTACCAATTTCATCACGCGGGGTTTTTTAAGTTTGCTAAATACAGCAAACTTATCATAACATTTTATTTTTATTTTTTCAATAGGTTCTACATTTCTTTTAATGCTTTAATACCTAATAATCTCAATCCTTCATTAAGGACGATTTGAATCGATCTTGCAAACATCAAATTAGCATTTAAAACCTTTTGATCTTCAACAGCAATACGTTCTTTGCCATAAAAACTATTAAAGCTTTGGGCAAGACTCATAATATATTTCGAAATAACACTTGGTGCATACAAGTCTCTTGCACGATGTAAGATATTTGGAAACTGTGCGAGTTGTTTAACAATTTCAAAATAATGGTCTTGTTCATATACACTTTCATCAGCAAGATCAATATCGATATCATATCCTTTAAGAATAGATTCAATACGAACGCTACTATATTGTAAATAAGGTCCAGTTTGTCCTTCAAACTTGAGCATGTTTTCCAAATTGAAATCAACATCTAAATGTCTTTCATTTTTTAAGTCGTTATAAATAATAGCGCCAATCGCAACATTTTTGGCAACTTCATCCTGATTTTTTAAGTTAGGGTTCTTACTCATGATGGCTTCTTTTGCTAGTTCTATTGCTTGTTTAATGACTTCTTCTAAGCGTTTAAACTTACCGCCACGGGTTGACATTTTTTTTCCATCGATTAAGACTAAACCAAAATTGATGTGCTCGATATCAAAATCGTATCCCATTAGATCTGTCAATTTTTTTAATTGTTTAAAATGAAGTTGTTGCTCATTACCTACAACATATAAGAGTTTATTAGCACCATAAGTCTGGTGACGATATAAAATTGCTGCTAAATCTCTTGTGATATATAAAGTTGCTCCATCGCTTCTTTTAACGAGTGCTGGTGGCATATCTTCACCTAAATCAACGATCGTTGCTCCATCATCAATTTTAAGTAGATTTTTAAGCTCTAACTCAGCAACAGCAGTTTCCATCTTATCATTGTAAAAAGACTCACCAGCAAATGAATCAAATGATACATTTAATAGTTCATACATATCCATAAACTCTTTTAAAGATTCTTCTTTAAACCACTGCCAAAGTTTAGTATATGTTTCATTACCTTCTTCAAGTGCTTTAAAAACATCTCTTGCTTGCTGTTCTAATGTATCATCTACTTTTTCTTCATCGTGAAATTTAACATATAGTTTTTGCATTTCAGCAATTGGATTTTTTTCTAAGTCTTCTTTGTTGCCCCATTTTTGATAAGCAACAATCATTTTACCAAACTGTGTACCCCAGTCACCTAAATGGTTAACAGCGACAGTTTCATATCCTAATTTTTTATGAATGAGGTTAATTGAATTACCAATCATGGTTGATCTTAAATGTCCAACACCAAAACTTTTTGCAATGTTTGGCGAAGAATAGTCCATCACTACAGTTTCCTTTTTTTCTAATAACTGATCACCATAATGCTCTTGTTTTTCATAGATGTTTTTCAATATCATTTTAGATAAAGATTTTCTTTCTAAATAAATATTTAAAAAACCATTCATGAACTCAACTCTAGCTACATGTTCTACTTTAACATCTTGTTCAATTTTGTCAAAAACCATCTTAGGATTCATTTTCCATAGTTTTGATAAACTGAAAAGAGGAACTGCTAGATCCGCAAATCCACGTTTTGGTTCTTCAACGATTAAGTCTTCGATACCATGTATAGATTCAATTTTTTGCTTAATGCTTTGTTTAATTGTTTCAATCATTTTTTATCTTCCTTATTAAAAAAAGCACGCGAGTGCTTTTTATTATGCGTTAAGTAAATCAATAACTTCTTCGTAGAAATCTCTAACACTACGGTTTAACAATTGCGTATCTTCAGCACTTACCACTTCAAATTGATATAAAATTTCACCATTTTGGAACATGATAAGTTGTGGTGTTGTTTCTGCTATACCTTCATAAGCTGCGATAAAATTCTCAAATTGTGTTGGATTAATTGATGGATCATAATATTTAATCTCATCTACATATTCTGAAAAATTAAGAGATTCATAATATTTTTGAAATGCACCAATGTGTGCTTGACATGATGTACAACTTGGCGCACCAATATAAACTAATACTAGTTCTTCTTCTGGAATAATTTTGTCTAATCCTTTTTTAAACAATGTTGATTTATACTCTACTTTTGTAAATGGATGATCTTCTGTAAAATCATTGGTAGCATATAACTCATATTGATTATATATCACTTCTTTTTCTGATGGTTGTAAAACAACGATTAATGCAATTACTAATACGAAAAAGCCAACAATTGCGGAAATTGTTATTGGATGTACTTTTGGTTGTACCTTTGTATATTTGTCTGCCATTTCATATCCTCCTAAATTCGACTATTACGATTATAGCATAAAAGCTATGGTTTATCAATGAAAATAAAGCATATTTTCAGTATTTGAACCAATCTTTTATGAAAATACTTTATCAAAGATAACATCGACATATTTAAGGTAAGTTTTTACATCAAACATGCGCGTTATATCTTCTTTTACAATATATTTTTTAATACTTTCATCCTCTAAAACGAGTGCTTCAAACGATTGGTGATTTTCAATCGATTGATATGCCAGTTTTTGAATGATGTTATATGCTTGATCACGGTCCATCCCTTGATCAATCAAATGATGAAGTACATGTTGTGCATGTATACTGCCATGTGTTAACTCAATGTTTCTCATCATGTTTTCTGGATAAACGATGAGTTTTTTTAATGTATCACTATATCTGTTTAGCATATAATCGACAAGTGTTGTCGCATCCACTAAAATGATTCTTTCAACAGATGAATGTGAGATATCTCTTTCATGCCATAAGGCAATGTTATCCATACTTGCAGTTACATGACCCTTCAGTATTCTTGCAAGGCCTGAAACGTTTTCGCTACTTATTGGATTTTTCTTATGAGGCATAGCAGATGATCCCTTTTGATTGACATCGAAAAATTCACTGACTTCTCTAACTTCACTTCTAGATAGGTGTCTGATTTCAACAGCAATCTTTTCAATCTCTGCAGCAATTAATGCAAGTTGATGTATGTATCTAGCGTGTCTGTCTCTTTGTAGGGTTTGTGTTGAAATATTTGCTGCTTTAAGTCCAAGTTTTTTGCTTGCAATGCGTTCTAATTCTGGAGTGTTTGCAGCATAATTACCAACAGCACCACTGATTTTACACACTTCAACCAATTTAGAAGCTTCGATAAAGCCTTGATATAAACGTTTAAAATCTTCATACCATAATGCAAATTTTAACCCAAAACTTGTGACTTCAGCATGCATACCATGTGTTCTACCCATGATTGGTGTGTCTTTATAAAGATATGCCTTCTCTTTTAACACTTCCATCATTAATTGTATATCTTTTTTAATGAGTTTATTGGCTTGTTTTAGAAGTAAACCATATGCACTATCCACAACATCTGTTGATGTAAGCCCATAATGAAGATACTTCTTTTCTTCACCCAAAGATTTTTTCACCGCTTGAGTAAACGCAATCACATCATGCTTCGTTTCTTTTTCAATCTCTAAAATGTCTTTAATTTTGAATGAGGCTTTCGTGATTTTTTGATACGTATGCTCATCAAAAAGACCGAGTTTCATCCAAGCATAGCTTGCTGCTAACTCAACTTTTAAATATGCATTAAATTTATGTTTATCATTCCAAATAAGTTTCATTTCTTTTCTTTGATATCTTTCAATCATAGGAAGCTCCTTTTAAAAAACATCTTTTACTAATATGGTTTGATTACGGTCAGGACCTACTGAGAAGATTGCAATTTCAACTTTTACCAGTTCACTTAATGTTTTTAAATAATTTTTTGCAGCTACTGGAAGCTCATCAAAATGCTTAACTCCAGTTATATCATCAGACCATCCATCTAATGTAATGTAATTAGGCTCACATCTCATAAAATCATCAATATCTGCAGGAACATAATCAATTTCTTTACCATCTAATGTGTAACTTACACAAACTTTGAGTTCATCAACCCCTGATAAGACATCTAAAAGCGTCACTGCCAAATATGAAAGACCACTGACTCTTTTTGTGTGTCTTAAAACAACAGTATCAAGCCAACCAATACGTCTTGGTCTACCTGTTGTTGTGCCAAACTCATTGCCCCTAACTCTGATTTCATCACCAAGTTCATCTTTTATTTCTGTTGGCATAAAGCCTTCACCAACACGTGTTGAATATGCTTTAGTCACACCGATTGCACCCTCAATTAGCCATGGGGCAATGCCTGTGTTTACAGGTACTGATGAAGCTGTTGGTGATGATGATGTAACATATGGATATGTCCCATGATCAAGGCAAAGCATCACACCTTGAGCACCTTCAAACAAAATCTTTTTATCATCTTCAATATATTGGTTTAATAGATAAGATGTATCAGTTACGTAAGGTCTCATTAAATCTGCATAACCTTTATATTCTTGATAAACTTGATCAAAATCAATCAAATCTTTACCATAATGCTTAAGTTCTTTATTCTTTAATTCAACCAAATGCTTAAGTTCTTCACGAAACTTATCTTCATGAATAAAACTCGATACTCTCATTCCAATCCTTGCACTTTTATCTGTATAAGTCGGTCCAATCCCCTTATGTGTTGTACCAATCTTAACATCCTTTTTATCAGATTCATAAGCTTTATCTAACTCAATATGATATGGAAATACGACATGTGCACGATCTGAAATATATAAGTTGAAAGATTCAACTTTTTTAATCTCATCATGAAATGCTTTTGGATTAATGACCATTCCATTTGCCATTACATTTTCAATTCTTGGGTTCAAAATGCCCGATGGCAAAAGATGTAGACTATACTTCTTTCCATCAAAGACCACAGTATGGCCAGCATTGTTTCCACCTTGATACCTACAGACAACATCAGCTTTTTGAGCTAAATAATCTGTGATTTTACCTTTACCTTCATCTCCCCATTGTGTTCCTACAATAACAAGTCTTTTCATATGTATCCCCTTATTAATTTTCTTACAGGCTTATTATAACATTTTTACAACTTTTTGATAGAACAAAAATCATATGAACTCTCTTCTTGTTAAATTATCAAATCTCAAGTATAATTGGTTTAGGTGATAACATATGAATATACTATTTTGTAGTGGTGAAGCACATCCGTTCAGTAAATCAGGGGGCTTAGCTGACGTTAGTTATGCTTTACCAAAAGCACTATCAAAAAAAGGGCATAAAATCAAAATCATTACGCCTTTGTACAAAAAAATAGCCTCACAAAAAGAAAGTTTTAAACATATAGGACAAGCAACAATTAAGATGGATAATCGTGAAGAAGTTGCAACCTTCTATGAAACAACTTATGATCACTTAACCTATGTTTTCGTTGGTCATGATACTTACTACTCAAAATCTAAGTACTACGGTCATGATGATGATCCTGAAAGATTTACTTTTTTTAATTTTGCAATTTTAGAGTATGTAAGACTTACACAAGATTATCCGGATTTAATCCATTCAAATGATTGGCAAACGAGCTTAGTACCATTTTTCCTAGATGTCTTTTATAGACAGCAAAATGATGAGTTCAATAAAATCAAGACATTATTATCCATCCACAACTTAGAAAAACAAGGTGCATATGGGTTAGAAGTTGAAAAACTATTTAATCATAAAAATTTCACTTACATCCATATGAATCAAGTTAACTTTTTAAAATGTGGTATTATGCGTGCTAATGCGATTAACACAGTTTCTGAAAACTATAAGGATGAGATCCTAACTCGTTTTTACGGATTCTCACTTGAGGGGCCACTAAAATCAAGAAAAAACGATTTACATGGTATATTGAACGGTTTTGACGATGAACTTTATAATCCAAAAAATAATGAGCACATATATCAAGGTTATGATGAAAATACATTTTCAATTGGAAAGAAGATTAACCGTAGAGCATTACTAAAAGATTTAAATCTTAAAGAAGAACAAAATATTCCAATTGTTTCATTCATCCATAGATTTGCACGCCAAAAAGGGATTGATATCATGATGGAAGTGTTGGATGATTATTTAAAGATTGGAGCGTTATATTTAATCGTTGTTGGTTCAGGAGATGCTTTATACGAATCTTATTTCATGAAACTTCAAAAGAAATATCCGGAATACGTCTACTATAAAGAAGGGTTTGATGTATCACTCGAACAAAAAATATATGCTTCAAGTGACTTATTCTTACTTCCAAGCCTATTTGAACCTTGCGGTTTAAATCACATGATCGCAATGAAATATGGCTCATTACCAATAGTTAGAGAAACCGGTGGTTTAAAAGATACTGTTACACCATACAATAAATTTAGTGGTGTGGGTGTAGGATTCACTTTTAAAAACTATCATAAAGACGATTTAAGAGAAGCCATCGATCAGGCACTTGATTTATATCACAATAATCAAGAAGATTTTGATAACATGATTCAACAAGCTATGCACATCAGATATTCTGTATCTAGAATGGCAAGTCAATATGAGGCTTTATATAATCATATTATGAACACTTAAATCATAATTATGCTTTATGCTTTTTTATAACAAAAAATGGGCAGGACTGAATCTGTATTCAGCCTTGCCCATTATTTATTTTTGCTCAATTTTTGTTTTTAAGTCAGGATCAAAAGTCTTTTGTCTAACCATTTCAATTTCTTCTAAATATGGTGCTTTTTTATCGATATAAGGCGTTTCCAATATTTTTGGCACATCTAGGAAATCTGGATGATATATTACTTTTAATAACGCATCGAATCCCAAATAGCCAAAGCCTAAATTCTCGTGTCTATCTTTAGCTGCACCTTGTACATTTTTACTATCATTGATATGAAAAACGGATATCATCTCTTTACCAACGACTTCATCAAAATGTTTAATCACACCTTCAAAATCATTTTTAATATCATATCCAGCATCGTGTGTGTGACATGTGTCAAAACAAACACTCAAGCGTTCTTTATGCTCAACAAGGTTGATGATTGACTTTAACTCTTCAAACGTTTTTCCAACTTCATTACCTTTACCTGCCATCGTTTCAAGTGCGATTTTAACGGTTAAATCTTTTGTGTTTTCAATCACTTTGTTTAAACCTTCTGCAATCCATCTAATCGCTTCTTCTCTATCTTTTCCTACTGCACTACCTGGATGTAGAACAATTTGAGTAGCACCCATAAATGCAGTTCTTTTAATTTCTTCAGTTAAGAAACGGACTGCGAAATCTCTTTTTTCTGCACTCGGATTTGCTAGATTCATAATATAAGGTGCATGAACAACAACTGCGTTTATATCAAACCCTACTTCATCCATATATGCTAAAGCTTCTTTAGCTTTTAATTGATCCATTTTTTTACGAATCGTATTTTGAGGAGCACCTGTATATATCATCAGTGCATTAGCGTTATAACTTAAGGCTTCTTTAACTGAACCTAAATACATATCGTCTCCTGACATAGAAACATGGCTACCTATTTTGATCATAAAGTTCTCTCCTTCTCGCTTGTTTTTTAGCTTTTGTGACTTGTTCTTTATTTTTCTTTTTATAGTTAGGTTTTACCTTTTTAGGTTTTTTAACCGATTTGATTGCATTTTTTTCAGCTTCTGACAAGGGTCTTTTTTTACTTACTTTTTCAATTAAACCCTCTGGTGTTAATTGATACTCTTTAAAATCTACGAGTTTTCTCAGTTTATCAATACGACGATGATCATCAACATTTAAAAACGTAATAACGATACCAGAATCGTACATTCTACCAGTTCTACCACTTCTATGCATAAAGAACTCTAAATGATGCGGTAAATCAAAATGAATTACGTGTGAAATCTTGAAATCAAGACCTCGTGCTGCTAAATCAGAGGTAACAACATACTGATATTTCATATGTTTGATTTCATCAATGATTTGCTTTCTACGTTTAATGCCTAAGCTTGATTGGAAATTAACGACATTAAGACCTAACTCGTATAATGACTCATAAACTAGATCTTGATTCTCCTTCTTACTCACAAAGATAAAACATACATATGGATTAATATGTTTAATGACTTTCTTTAAACTTTCAAGTCGATCTTGATGTTTAATATTGATCAATTGATACTCAATATCTAACTCATGTGATTTAGATGTGTCAATCAAATCATATGTGCCAAAATATGCTCTAATAAAAGGTTCCATTTGTTTCGTAATGGTTGCAGAAAATAAAAGATATTTAGCGTTATTCATCATGGCAATAATGCCATCAATCCAACCCATAAACTCTTCATCAAACATCATATCTGCTTCATCTAAAACAAGATATTTTGCATCTTTGATGCTTAAAGCTTGTTCATCAACAGTTAGATACTTTAATCTGTTAGGTGTTGCGATGACAATTTGTGGCTGTGCTTTTCTCAGCCATTCTACATCTTTTTGCTTGTCTCGACTTGCTTCATAAGCTTTAACTGTAAAGCGATCATCAGTTAACATCAACATTTGATGAACTTGAACAACAAGTTCATTGGTTGGTACTAAGATAACCACTTGCGTTTTCTTAAGATTAACATCTAATCTTTCTAAAATCGGTAAAAGGTAAGCATGTGTTTTACCTGTTCCTGTAGGTGCAAGTCCAACCAAATGCTTTTTATGGTCAATAGCAGCAAAAACACCATCTTGAATAGGTGTTGTTGTTTTAAATCCTAAATTTTCTAATTTCTCTTTAATATACATATAAAATCACCATAGTTATTATATCATACTAAAGTAAATTGCCTTTAAAAATAACATATTTAAGTTATAATAGAATTGGTGATGAAAATGAAAGTAATTGATTTAACACCTAGAGGATATTGCCATGGTGTTTTAAACGCAATGGCCATCGTTAAAAAAGTCATTAAAACCGAATCTTATCCTAGACCTATCTATGTTTTAGGACAAATTGTACATAACCAAAAGATCACAAAAGCATTTAAAGCATATGGTGTCATTAGTCTTGATCAAAAAGGCAAAACACGACTTGAAATGATTGAGCAAGTCAATCAAGGAACTGTAATCTTTACAGCTCATGGCATCAGTGATAAAGTGATTGAACGTGCAAAAGAAAAAGGCTTGACATACCTTAACGCAACCTGTAGAGATGTTTTAAAAGTACATAAAGCAGTAAAACAAAAACTAGATGAGGGCTATCAAGTGATTTATATTGGACATAGAAATCATCCAGAACCTGAAGCTATTTTAGATATTGATCCATCGATTTTATTTGTTGAACATGAAAAGGATGCCATGCTTCTTCCAAATGATTTAGGAGATAAGATTTTTGTAACTAACCAAACAACATTAAGCTTGTATGATATTCAATCAGTACTAGCTATTATAGAGACGAAATATCCAAGTTATATCTTTGATAACGAGATTTGTAATGCAACTACGGTTAGACAACAAGCTGTATTAGATCAAGAAAAAGTCGATTTAATGCTTGTAGTTGGTGATCAAAAAAGCAGTAACTCAAATAAGCTTGCTGAAGTCTCTAAAAAATCTAAAAATATACCTAGCTACCTCATTGGGGGAGTTGAAGATATTGATTTATCTTGGTTACAAAATATATCCTCAGTTAGTGTAACTTCAGGTGCATCAACGCCGACAAAAGTTACTGAAGAAGTCATAGACTTTTTAAAGCAATATAAAAAAGATGATCCCAACACGTGGCATCATCAAACAAAATTATCTGTTACAGATGTATTATAGGATGATTAAGTAAGCTAACTTAGTTTAGCTTGCTACGCTTCATCCTTTTTTTTATAAAATGCTTCTTCTCGTTTTGTAAAGGATTGATAGTTAAATAGATTAATGTCAATTTTCAAATCTTTTTTTAAAAGAAGTTGTGATAGTCCTGCTCCAGCAAGTCTAATTGGAGTGCCATCATAATTTTTCTCGAATAGGTCTAAGATTTGATCGTAGATTTTATCATAATCATCCGTATAATCGTTGAAAGAAAAGGATCTTGTCATAAGATTAAAGTTCGTATCTTTTAATTTTATGCTTACAGTTTTACAAACCATTTCTTCCTTAACTAATCTTCGATGTGATTCATTGAGCTGTTCTTTTATGACATCTATGATTGCGTCAAACTCATCCATTGGATAGTTAAGTGTTGTTTCATTACTAATAGACTTTGGTAGTGCATATTGATTAGGATCAATAACATCACTACTTCTACCTAAAATATGATCGACATAGCTTAAATAAGAACTTTCTGACATGAGTGTTAGTATTTTATGCTTGTGCTCTTCTTTAATGAAGTCACCAATCGTCATAATTCCTAGATCCATAAGTCTTGGATATGTTTTTTTACCAATACCAAACATTTCTTTTATTGGTAGAGGTAATAATTTTTGAACAATATCTTTTTTTCTAATGACTGTGATACCCATCGGTTTTTTTAGATCTGAAGCCATTTTCGCCAAAAACAATGTTGGAGCAATCCCTATGGAGCATGGCAACTGATATGTATCATATAAGCCTTGTTGAATTTCTTTAGCTAAATCTAAGGGATGTTTATGTTCTGATGCTTTCGTCATATCAATATACGCTTCATCAATCGAACCAGGTAAAATCAAATCTGAATATTTTTTTAAAAAATCAAAAAAGTGATTTGAATATTTTTTATATAATCTAAAGTCTGTAGGTACAATCACAAGTTTAGGATATATGCTCAAAGCATCATTAACGCTCATTGCTGAATGAATGCCTAGTTTTCTAGCAGCATAATTTGCTGTAGATACTACACCTTTTCTCATGGATGAACCCCCACCAACAACAAAGACTTTATCTTTAAGATAAGGTTCCTTAATAATTGCACAACTACAAAAAAACGCATTTAAATCAATATGAAAAATGATTTTAACATTGTTTTTCATTTAAATGACTTCCTTTCAAAGCGTTTTTATAGTATAATAAACCATGATGAATTAAACGAGGTGATATTATGGCAAAAACAGAAGAAAAACAAACAACAACTCCAAAAAAGAATCATTACAAAAACCCAACTGAAACATGGTGGGGTAAAGCTGTTGTATGGGTTTTATTTTTTGGAATGGTAGGATTAATTTTAGTTGGTTTTATCTTATCCATCATTAATGGTAATGCTTAATGAATAAGAAATAGGTGGGAACACCTTTTTTCTTTATATAGCTATTTTTTCAATAGCATTTTTGCTTGTTCAATCGCAAAATGACTCAATTTTTCATCACTTAACATCATACCAATCATCTCAATTCTTTGGTCTAAGTTAAGTTTTGTAATGTGAGTGACCATGCGGTTGTTTTCTTTATGTTTTGTAATACCATAGTGATGATCTGCTTTAGCAGCTACTTGTGGTAGATGAGTAATCACTATGAGTTGCATATCTTTTGAAAGTTCTGCCATTTTTTGTGCAACTTTTGCGGCCGTTTTCCCGCTAATTCCAATATCGATTTCATCTAGCACTAGCATACTCAGTTGATTTGATTTAGCGTAAATGCTTTTTAATGCAAACATAAATCGTGCACGCTCACCACCACTAGCAACTTTAGCAAGCGGTTTAATCGGTTCACCTTCATTAAGTGATATCATAAATTCTACTTGATCAAGTCCAGATTCAAGCAAATATTTTTCTTCTTTTTCAATACCATCAAATACGATATCAAAACTAGCCTTTTCCAAATCTAAATCTTTAAGTTCCAATATCATGTCTTTAGATAACTTTTTGGCAAGTTTTTGTCTGAGTTCTCTTAATTTCAACCCTGCTTGATAAGCTTCTAAAAAAGCTTCATCGAGCTCTTTTTTTGCTTCTTTGATGTACTCATCATAATCTGTAATCATGAGCAACTCTTTTTTAATCTCATGATAATAATCTATTAAATCGTTAATTTCCTTTTGATACTTTTGCTCAATTTTGATCAGTTCAAAATGACGTTCTTGCATCAAATTAAAGCGGTCTTGATCAAAATCAAGACTTTCTATTTGTTGATAAATCCTTGATTTCACATCATCAATCTCATAATAACTAGAGGATAGTCTATCCGCCATATCTTGATAAGATTCATCTAGGTGCTTGATTTTATCAAGTGCTGATGATGCGTCATATATATGATCAATTTGATAAATTTCTCCATCTAAAAACGTATATGCGATTTGTAGTTCGTTCATAATCTTATCGTAGTTTTTGAGCTTGTTTAGTTCTTCTTCAAGATGTAATTTTTCATCAGGTACTAAATTATAGCCTTCCAACTCTTTGATTTGATATGCGAGAAATGATTCTTTCTCAACAGATGCTTCCTTCTTATTTTTCAACTGTTCAAAGGCTTTCTTTTGATCTAAAAATTTACTTCTTTTAATGAGATAATGATTTAAATGTTCATCTACTTTTTTAGAATCTACTTGATCGATAAATGTTAAGTAGTAATTGCGATCAAAAAGTGTCATTGAGTCATTTTGTGAATGGATATTTCCTAATATTGACATGACTTCTTTTAATCTATTCAAAGTAACGACTTCATCATTAATTTTCATCACATGTCTAGAATTCGCATCGATTTCTCTTCTAACTGTGATTTCTTCATCTAACCCTAATATTTCTTGTTTATCTTTAGGCAAGTGAAAAGTCCCAACAACAACGGCTTTTGACTCGCCATATCTAATCATTTGTTGGTCGCTTCTTTTACCAAACAATAGATGTAAAGACTCTAAAATAATCGTTTTACCAGCACCAGTTTCACCTGTTAGTGCAGTTAATCCATCGTTAAACTCAATTTCTAAATCGTCAATCAAAGCGAAATGACTCACTTTTAAGGATTTTAGCATATAACCTCTCCAACAACATCTTTAATGTTTAAATCATTTGTTTTAATGCTATTCATATAAAGAACAAATTCTTGATTTCCTTTTTTGCCCTTTAAATGCGCCTTTTTTAAACCTACTAAATGAAATCCATAACTTCTAATCTCTTGTAAAACATTTTTTAAGATATGTTCAATATCTTTTTTATCTTTTATTACACCCTTGAACTTATTATGTCCAGCTTCAAACTGAGGTTTGATTAAACAGATCATTTCACCTTTGAAGCCTTGTAAATGCTTGATGATTGGTAAGATCGATGTAAACGATACATCAATCAGACAAACGTCTGCATCAACGACTTCTACATCTAAAAAATTAGTTTGTTCAAATAGTCTTATTTTCGGATGATTCCTTAAGAGAAAATCCATTTGATTTGTACCTACATCATAAGCATACACTAATTTTGCACCTTCTTGAATACTACAATCAGTAAATCCACCTGTAGAAGAACCAACATCTATGATAACTTTATCAAGAAGTGATATCTTAAAGTCGATAAGTGCATAAAATAATTTTTCTCCTGCACGACTTACAAAGTGTTTTTCTTCTTCGATTTTTATCAAATCATCTTCTTTTATCTTATAACCAGGTTTTAAAACAACTTCACCATTGATAGAAACAAGACCACGTTTAATGAAATCCGTGGCCTGAGATCTTGATTTTACATAATGTTGTTCTAGCAAATATACATCAAGCCTCATTAAATCAGTTCCTTTATCTTTTTGACTATACTATCTATATCCATATGACAAGCTTTCAACATATCGTTATAATGTCCGTGTTCGACAACTTGATCAGTAATTGACATCTCTAAAATTTTATGATGGTGTTCATGTTTAGCCATGTATCTTAATATTTGTGGATAAAGTCCACCAATATTAGATACTTCCTCATAAACTAATACTTTTACATCTTTACTAAATATGTTTTTTAACATGTTTTCATCGATTGGCTTAATAAATCTTGCGTTAATGATGGTTGCATCAACACCTAATTGATCACTCGCTTGAGACAACAAATCCAGACTTGGTCCATAACTGATTAAAACTATGTCTTCATTCCCTTTTTTGTGATAAGTCCAAGTCGGTTTGATATCATCAAATGTTACATCCATCGTTTTATCAAACTCAACAACACCTCTTGGATATCTAATCACAAACGGGTGCGACTGTTTCATAAACCCATAATATAAAAGATTAAAAGCTTCTTTAGCATCATATGGCATAGTTATAACCATATTTGGCATTAAGTTAAACATGGATACATCAAACAATCCTTGATGGGTCGATCCATCTTCACCAACGATACCTGCACGGTCAACTCCAAAGACAACATGATGATCAGATCTTGAAATATCATTTAAGATTTGATCAAATGCTCTTTGGCTAAACGTAGCATATAAAGGATAAAATACTTTAATCCCTTGATGTGCCATCATGGCAGCCATGGATGCACCATGTTCTTCAGCAATACCAATATCCAAATAACGATCAGGGTATTTCTTTTCAAAATCTATCATCTTAGCTCCCACAGTCATTGCAGGCATAATTACAAATGTTTTTTCGACATCTTGCAACTTATCTAAACCAACCGCGATACATTCACTCCATGAAATTCCAGCTTTATTGCCTTGATCTTTTTTAGATACCCCATGGTATGTACCAACGATATCATTTTCAGCATCTTTATGTCCTTTTCCTTTATCAGTAATGATATGAAGGACAATACTTTCTTTGATACGTTTAATCCGTTTTAAATGATAAATTAAACTCTTTAAATCATGACCATCTATAGGTCCAATATACATATATCCTAAATCTTCAAATATATTTTTCCTTTGTAATAATGTTCTTATACTTCTTTTGATTCGACTTAAAATTCTAATCAAAAATTCTGGTAAAACTCTATGCCAAAATCTTTTTGACTTAATAACAAAATGATTACTTCTAAATCTTGTAAGTGCTCTTGATATCGAACCTACGCTTTTAGATATACTCATTTGATTATCGTTTAGAATGATGATCCCTCGCTGCTTAGCATCATTACCTAATAGGTTTAACGCTTCAGTACTCATTCCATTCATAATGGATGCATCACCAACAACAGCAATCCCTTCCCCTTTTTCTCCTTTAAGAGATTTTGCATATAAAATGCCGTAAAGGGCAGATAGTGCAGTACCTGCATGTCCGCTTTCCCAAAGATCATGAATAGATTCTTTATAATTAATATATCCAGACAAACCATGTGTTTGTCTTAAAGTATCAAAATGTTTCGCTCTGCCTGTTAAAATCTTATGTGTATATGCTTGATGACCTACGTCAAAAATGATTGCGTCATCAGGGCTATTAAACACATGATGTAACGCAATAATCAGTTCGACTGTACCTAAATTTGAACTTAGGTGACCACCTGTTTTTTCGATTGAATCAATTAAAAATGTTCGAATATCTATTGCTAATGCTTCAAGTTCTTTAAGTGATAAATCTTTTAAAAATGAAGGATCTTTTATGTCCAAAAGATTCATCTTAAGATTTAATCTCCTTAACAACTAACTTTTCAGCACTTTCTAGCATTTCGTAACAAGCTTTAGATAATTCTAGTCCTAATTGATATTTTTTAACTGCTTCATCGAGTGGTATATCCTTATTTTCCAAATCTTTTACGACTTGTTCCAATTCTTTTAATAATGTTTCAAATGATTTTTCAGCCATTATTTTTCCTTCTTTCCTTTTACTTTAGTGTATATATAACCATCTTGTAGTTCAATTTCGATATCATCATCCATATGTACATCATCAATCGTAGTAAGTACATGTTGATCTTTTTTAATCATCGCATATCCTTTATCCATGAGCAATAACGGAGATAGTGCATTAAGAGCATTTTTCAGTGCATCAAATCGACCTACTTTATACTCATAAACATGTTGGATATTTCTATTTAGTGAACCATCTATTAAATCTAACTTCTCTTTATAATAATCAATTTTATCTTGGGGATGTTTCATTTTTTGAGTAAGTTTATCAAGAACTACCCTTTGATTACCAATATAAGATGTCATGTGAAGTGATAATAAATCATCAAGCTTTGATATATCTTTTTTATATTGATCCAATCTAGATAATGGAGAAACTCTCTCTAAGCTTTGATCAAGATGAAGAATCTTTGTTTGATAAAATTCTATAAAATCTAACATATTTTTTTGATTTTGATATTTGTAATCATTAATTTTTTCTATTAAATCTACTTTATTAGGTGTCGCTAGTTCTGCAGCTGCTGTGGGTGTTGGCGCTCTTAAGTCACCTACAAAATCTGATAGAGTAAAATCAGTTTCATGCCCAATCGCTGTAATAATAGGTATTTCTGAGTTGTAGATGGCTTCTATGGTTGGTAGTTCATTAAAACCCCAAAGGTCTTCAATGGATCCACCGCCACGACCAACGATTAAAACATCAACTTCATTCTTTTTATTTGCTAGTAAAATTTGATTTCTAATACTTTCACTAGAACCAGGGCCTTGAACAAGTGCTGGGTATAAATGAATCTCACATAACATATATCTTCTTGTTACTGTGTTTGTAATATCTTGGATCACAGCACCTGTAGGAGATGTGATAACTCCAATTTTTTTAGGGAATTTTGGAATTGGTTTTTTATGTGCTTGATCAAAATAACCTTTTTCTTCCAGTTCTTTCTTTAGTTTTTCATATTTTAAGTATAACTCACCTATGCCATCAAGCTTTAATGATTTTACTTGTATGCTGTATGAACCGCTTGGCTCATAAACGCTCATACGTCCTTCAATTAAAACATGATCGCCTTCTTTAGGTTCGAAGCTCACATCCATCGTATCTCTTGAAAACATGATACAGCTAATAGATGCACCTTCATCTTTTAAAGTAAAGTAAAAATGCCCCCGACTATGACGCTTAAAATTGGAGACTTCACCTTTAATTAAGATATGCGTTAAATGCTTATCTTGTTCAAGTTTTACCTTGATATATTTAGTTAATGCAGTGACAGTTAAATATACTGGATGATTCAACTATGCTCAACCCCTAATGGCTTTTGTGATTTGATCAATGACCTTATTATTAAACTTACGTTGCTTCTCATCATCTAAATTTGTGTAAATTTTAGTAAGTTCAATTGCTTCATTAATAATGATTTCTTTTGCCAAATCTGTATGCATCAGTTCATAAGTAGCAAGCCTTATAATGGCGCGGTCTAAATAACTTAAACGATATAAACTGTAGTTATATAGATTATCCTCAATCACTTGATCAATGTCATCTAATTTCTCTATAATATCATTAAAAACCGATTGACTTTCCTCAATCTCAAATGTTGGTATAAAAGTGATTTTTTCACTTTGATATAAGTCGTATTGATAAAGCACTTGCATCAACTCGACTCTTACTTTTCTTTTGTCTAAATTCATGTTTATTACCTCGTTCTTATTTTAGCACAAAATCACCTTAATTAAAAACATCTCACGCATTTTTATAGATAAAAAAAATGATTGAATTAGACATTTAAAATTGAGATATTCAATATTCATTTTAGACAATATTTTATGAAAAGAAACTATGGTTTCAAATATATCTTTGCATCTTTTTGTATGAACATGAGTTTTCATGATATAATTAAATTAATTTAAAATATTAAGTATATTTAAAGGAGCATGTTATGTTTAAGCTAGCAATCTCAAAACTAAAAGAAAAAAAATATATCGTCCAAGCTTCACTCTTCTTCATCGCTTTTATGGCAATTTATCAAGTTGTCGATTCACTCAACATGAGCTATTCAGAAATGCGAGAAACTTATGGACAAGCCTTAGTGATAACAAATATTACACTAAATATTGTGATGAGTCTATTATCGACGTTACTCATGCATCTTTCAACTGTTATGGTTGAACTCAAAGGAAAAGAGGGTAAGGGATCAACATTTGGTTTTCTATCTGTATTATTTGGTATCTTAACCTATGGATGTACAACATGTGTCATTGCTTTTTTTGCAAGTGTAGGTATTGCTTTTTCAGTCATTGCATTACCACTAGCAGGTCTGCCTTATAAACTCATATCATTAGTTCTTATCATGATCGGTTTAATTTGGATTAGACATGAACTGATTCATGGAAAATGTAAAGTTAACTTAAAACCAAATACAGAAGAGGTCTAGCACTTCTTCTTTTTTTATTTTTAGTGTTGACAATGATTAATCCTTGGTATATAATATGAATTGTGACAGGGTTGTCATATTGAATTTTATTTTTTTTGAACTCAGTATGACAAGGTTGTCATAAAGGAGGTAGGCTATGCCAACACAAACATTTTATAATTTACCTGATGATAAAAAAAACAGGATTTTGGATGCGATAACTGATGAACTTGGTTTGCATGCATATGAACATGTGAATATCCAAAATATCATCAAGCAGGCTAAAATATCAAGAGGCAGCTTCTATCAATACTTCGAAGATAAAGATGATTTATTTGACTATTTCTTAGAACAAATTAAACTGCTTAAGTTCAAATTCTGGGGTCCATTGTTTCAAATGGATACAGATATCTCATTTATGGACCGTTTTAAACAGATTTATATTAAAGGGATTGAATTTGAAAAAGCTTATCCGAAGTTAGTCAAAGTTGCTAAAAAGGTTACGAGTTCAGAAGGTTTAATGCAAAAACAGAAGTTTCAAGAAGGACTAAAACAAGCACAAATGATGTATGAATCATACATCATTAAAGATCAAAACAACGGACTTATCAGAAATGATATCGATCCAAAATTATTATCAACCGTACTAAATGAGCTCATGAACAAAATTACAATCGAAGAACTGTCTAAAACAGTTACAAATTTAAAAACAGTAGAACAAAGAGCTAGCGAGCTCATAGATCTTATAATGAAAGGAATATGTACACATGTTTAAAGTAGAAGATTTACATTTCAAGTATCCGAAAAACAAAGAGGAAACCATTAAAGGGATTTCATTTGAAATCAAAAAAGGAGAAATCTTCGGATTTTTAGGACCTAGTGGTGCAGGTAAATCCACCACTCAAAAAATATTGATTAAGTTACTGGATCAATATGATGGATTAATCACTTATAACAGTAAAAACATTTTAGAATTAGGTGAATCATTTTATGAAAATATTGGTGTGAGTTTTGAAATGCCAATTCACTTCTCGAAAATGACTGCAATGGAAAATATTGAATTTTTCTTAAAGCTTTATAAAAAACACAATGATGTTGAAGCATTAATGAAAAAAGTAGGTTTATGGGAACATAAAGACAAAATGGTTGGAGAGTTCTCTAAAGGTATGAAGATTAGATTAAATATCGTTCGAGCATTACTCAATAGTCCTGAAATGCTTTTCTTAGATGAACCAACCAATGGACTTGACCCCACAAACGCTATGATTTTAAAAGATATGATTCGCGTTTTCAAACAAGAAGGTGGAACAGTATTTATTACATCTCATATCATGAGTGACATCGATCAATTATGTGATAGAGTAGCTTTTATCGTTGATGGTCAAATCAAAGAAATAGATTCACCAAGAAACTTAAAAATCAAATATGGTAAACGAACTATTAAAGTTGAGTATAGTGATAATAATCATACAGAAACTCAAGAGTTTCCAATGGATGACATAGGTAAAAATCAAGCCTTTATAGACCTTATTAAAAATAAAAATATCGAAACCATCCATTCAGGCGAAACAACTTTAGAAGACATCTTTATCATGGTAACAGGAGTTGATTTGGGTCATGAATAAACTCTTACTTCTCATCAAAGGAGAGCTACAAAGACTCAATAAATATAACGTAACAACCATTAGTTTTGTTGTTGCAATCATATGGTTTTTACTTCTATATTTTATTGATGACATTGATGTATTATCACGACTGCTACCCTTTATTATCGTTGTTGACGCGACAATGATGTCGATATTATATGTTGGTGCGATGATGTTTTTCGAAAAAACTGAGTTCACCATATCTACGATGCTCGTAACACCTGTGTCTCACAAAGATATGATTTTATCAAAAGTGATTGCAAATACGATTCATACATTATTCTCATCGATGTTAATCATTTTGGTATTCTTTTTCTTAAAAAATGTTGAAGTCAATTGGTTTTTAATCATCCTAGCATTAATCCTATCTGTTTCTTTTCACTCATTACTGGGCTTCATATTCAGCTATAAAACCAAAGACTTTACGGCAATGCTTGTTGGTGTCATGATCTTTTCATTTGTATTTTTAATTCCACCATCACTTTATTTCTTTAACATATTACTCAAAGGTGAAGTTTGGGAATACATTCTAATCATCCTACCAACACAATCTGCGATTAATCTTATTGAAGCTGGTTTTGGATCACCGATAACCTTGAAATTCTATCTCAGTTTAATTATTTTATCTCTTGGAGGATTTGCGTTATTTCAATTTTATGTCCTTCCAAAGTTTAAAGATTATGCTGTTAGACAAAGCGGGGTGTAATCATGCTAAAAAGATTATTATTACACGAACTAAAAAGTATTACAAGAGATAAAATGTATTTATTTCTTTCGATTTATCCAATCATTATGGCTATCATTGCATACTTTTTAATACCTTATTTAGAAGAACAATCTTCTGCCATGGCGTCAAACATTGTTGTATTAGTTTTCATTTTACTTAATGGCTTTATGTTTGGTGCAATCACAGGATTCACATTATTAGATGATCAAGATGATAAAGTTTTACTTAGTTTAAAAATTACACCGATATCTGTTAGATATTATGTATTGCTTAAATTACTTATTAGCTATATATTAGGTGTATTTGCGACATTCATTTTAATCATGTTTAGTGGTTTTTATCAAAGCGTTGATATCCTTGATTTAATTTTTATTATCGTACTTGCTCCACTCCAGGGGCCGATATTCTCACTGCTTATTAATGCTTTAGCAAATAACAAAGTAGAAGGATTTGTCATCATGAAGCTTTCTGGTATTATCTTATTAATACCTATCGCATCACTATTTTTAATAGAATGGACAGAACTATTTTTAGGATTTATCCCAGGATTTTGGACATCAAGAATCATTTCTATGCAACTGATCCCTCAAGACTATTTCCTAAATTCATCAACTTTGTATTTCATCATTGGCGTTATTGTCCATATCATTGTTGGTACATTACTTTTTAAATTATATACAAAAAAACATAACTTATAGGAGGTAAACTATGGATACTCTAGCGATTATTTTAATCATCTATGGTGCGTTAATACTGGTAGGATTATTATTTCAATTCCCATTCTTTTACAACAATGCAAAATCCAAGGCAATGATTAAGCTCATGGGTAAAAAGGGCTATAACATCATGTTACTCGTATTAGCTGTTGTAGCTTTAACTGCAGGCATCATCCTAATAACTTAAAGAAAAAAACGGTTTGGTCATTTCATTGACTAAGCCGTTTTCTTATTCAACATATAACTCCCAGGTAAGTGGGTTTGCATCTGGAACTATGTTTTGATGATTTGCAAGTGCTGTATAATATTCACCATTATATAAAACCATGTCACCGATTTGATAATGATTATAACTTAACCATACCTCAGAAATCTCAAACCATAAACCATTACTTACCGATGTTAAACTGGGTTCAACACCTGATGCTAAAACATCTAAAGCTTTGTAATATGTACCTAAGTGAAAAACAGTATTACCATCTATATAAGTCGAAAACGGATCATAAACTCTACTCGTATTCAACAACCCAAGTGATGATGATGTACCTGGTTCTGAACCAACACTATATAAATAAGTATACCCTGGTTGAACTTCATAAGTGATCTCATTATAGATAAATCTTTCACCTACCACATATGTACGTAATTCATCAAGCTCAAGTGCAACAGGAGTATAATGATAGGTTTCATCATATCCCCAAAGTTTATCCAAAACAACACCTTCAACAATGTGAATCGTTATAAAGTATCTTTGTGGAATTCTCGATGATGGAATCTCTAAGTAGTCTCCTGAAATTAAGTCTTGTGATGCTTCAATGTAAAAGTCAAATCCAATCGGTAAATCAACATCAATCTTATAGGTTCCATCTGTGGAAGTTGCAAATGGTAAATTCTCATATACTAATAATTCTTGATTGAAATATGAAAATAATTGCATCTGATTTAAGTAGTTATTAATATCACACGCTTCTCCCTCTTCAACACGACAAACATTTACAGTAACAAACACTTCTTCAATGAAACTTGTCGTATCATTCATTACAGTAATATCAATCTTAACATTATTTGTCGTATCTTGTACTGTGACGTAATAATCAACATAATTATTAGGATTTTCATCAAAATCTTCAGCATAGATTCGATAATGAACAAAAGTGAAACTTACCCCATCACCGAAATCTGAGTAATCAGCAGTTAGTTCAGGTGATTGATAATCGTAATGAAGATTGTTTTCATCAATCACTTTGTATATCTTAGCTCCATCTGGAACATAAAAAGTAGGTGTATAGCTAGCTAAGTTTGTTCTTTGTACCTGACCTAAAATCCAATATGCAACTTCGTTTTGATAATCTCCATAATCTATACCCGTAGTCGGTAGAACATTAATAATTCTTTGTGTACGGTCTTCTATCGGATAAACATAATACCCTTCATAATCAGCAACTGTTATTGGATCAACTTCGATAATTGTTGAGAAAGCATCGATGACAGAATCAAAAACGGAGTTTGATGCGAACAAAATATTTTCAAGGTAAGCATTATCATTTTTTAACTTAGTCGCATCAATAGGTGTGAAATCAAATGTCCAATCAAAACTATATCCCCATAGTACAACCTCGGAATGGTAAGTAAGCATAAACTGATAATCACCTTTAGGTGTTGCTTTATTCAAGTCAACTTCAAATCCTATACCATTTATTGTCGAAATAAAGTAGTCTATGTTTTCGGTTGCATCATCAGTACCATTTAATGGTGTGAAAAAGCTAGATACAGAAAGTATTTGATCATTTGGGAAGAAAACATCATTAAAGTCGTACTCAAAACGTAAAGTTGGTCCTTCTTCATAGAAAATATCAATAACAGTTAAAGGCAATGGTAACTCGCCACCATTTTTATATGCAACTTCAACATCTTGATACAATGGTCTTTCTACAAGACGATGTGTAAATGTATACGTCGATCCATTTTCTGCAACTAAGTGATATATGATATCGTATTGATGTCTATAGCCTTCTATTTTTGTAATCGTTAAATCAATATAATCAATTGTCGAAAACGTCGAGATCTCAAGACCTTCTAAATAGTTAGGTAAAGATGATGGAACATCTAAGTAATATATATCATCGATACTAGATAGATTTGTAAAATTAACAAAATCTGTTTGTGAGTTACCGTCAATGTAATACAACCCATAAGGTATTTCAGATGTATAGACGTTAGATTCCGGAGTGATTTCCTCTCCTTGATAAACTAACGATAATACATTAGCATTTCCACTTTCTAGTTTTGAGAAATTAATGCTATAAGTATCACCCGTAATTAAAGTTGTTTGTATACGATAGTCTCCACTTGGAAAATCATCTTCTGGTATGAAATCAATGGACACATTTCCATAACCCCATTCACCAGTTTGATTATTAAATCCTTGGTTGGTTGAAACATAACCTTTTTCAAGTCGATATAATGAAGTATGTACCTTAACACCTGTGTTATTATCAAAAATCTCTACACTCGGTAACAAATAGTACAAATCAGAAATATTAAATGTTTCATAAGTCAAACTAATATAACCATTGGTTCCATCATATTCATAAAATAAGTTCTGTGATGCCGTTACATTTTCAACATTGAAACTTCCTGGAAGTGCACTAACGCTATTAACAAGTAATATATCCAAATCTGATATTTCTTGATCTGCTGTACGTATAACTCTAATTGTATAATCTTTGTATGTAGCTGGATCTTGTGCATCATAAGCTTCAGAAAAAACTCTCACAGTTCCATAATGGTCTTCAACACTATCAATGTAAAAACCAAACTCATCATACATTTGATCATAGATACCATAACTTCTAGGAATCGATACGTTTGTTGTAATTGCTGTACCATCATTGATCAAAGAAGCACCATCGGATATTGTGTAAGTTTGTTCATCGATATTTGCTTTAAAGAAAACATTTGATTCTGGATAAACTGTAACATTTGGTGTTAATCCTGCATTTACATAAGTTACAAGTTCAGTATTAGGTCCTATATAGCGATATAATGCTCTTGTATAACCAGACTCATAATACTGTTCATATGCGCCATAACCGGTAGATGCTGTCTGAATTTGATCAAGACGGTAGCCTTCCATGTTGTAAAATGTCCAGAACCAAATCTGAGTAACTGTATAACCAGAAAAATCAACAATTTCATCTATAACTCCTGTACCAATTGATCCAGAAGTGTTTGTATATTGATAAAGTGGAGGATTTAATCTTGATAATCTAGTTTCTTGATACTCATAATACTGATTTCCTCTTACGACATTATAAACAGTAGTTCCTGATAGCTCAGCATATGGACCTATAGGAATCATTTGATCATTAACCTTTTTATGTGTACCTACCCATTTATAAGTCGGTTCACCACTACCTAAAAGGTTTGGCACATATCTTGCGCCAGTAATACCCGGGGATACCTCTACATATTTTGATACTGTTAAATTTTGTGGTGTTTGTCCATTTAATATCAAAGCATTACTTGGTATATAATAAGTTAATAACCCTCTTGCTTCATCGATAACAGGATCAGTTAATGTTAGTCCGTCTTCGATATAATCACCATTGCTATCAACTTGCTTTATTTCCAAATCATAAATTGTTGTTGCAAACACACTTTTTATTTGTCTCATCAAATGATACAAATCATTACTGATAGTACCGGGAGTTAAGGAGTCACCTAGCCATGAAGAATCTCCTGTCGGATTTGCCTCATCATAAATATTTAACCCTTCAGTTTCAAAATGATCTGGAATAAAAATACCATTACCAATGCCACTACTACTAGATAATGCATAAATACCAGTAAAAGTATTTGAAGTATCAGCTTCAATTTGATCTAACAGTGGTTCATTCACTTTTTCTCTTGGCAAGTACTGAATATAATCTCTAATATATTGGTCAGTACTACCAAATACTGGTCTAGAAGATCTAAATCCAAATGTTTCATAGAAGATACCATCTTCACCATCATTGAGTTCATAACTTTGAATATCTTGACCGAATTGTCTTTCAACTGGAAAAATCCAAATATAAATTAAGATGGTGAACTCAGTAAAAGGTGGTACTGAATCATCATTTGGATTGGTTGTTGCCATATTTGCTAACATTCCAGAAATAACACCATCAAAAGTATCAATCAATTCTTCTGAATCATAGAAATTAGATGCATCCGGAGCTGGAGCACTTGCAAACATATCAATCTGATCATCAAAGTTTAATAGGTATCCAAAATAAATTCGATCTATCGGATAGTTTACGTTCCCAACAAATTGCCATGTTGTAGTTCCAGTATGAAATTTACCTACAATAGCTCCAAATCCTGATTGAGTATTTGTTGGTGGAGTCGCAGTATTATTATATGATAGTTCATCAATACTACTATCATATGCTGTAATTTGTCTTATCTTACCGTAGTTCATTGAGTTTGATATAAAAACTTCATCGTAGTTTACAGTTCCAAAGCGATTATAATAAATAAATCCAATAATGCCTGAAGCTAAATATTTAGAATAAACATTACCGTAATTCACATTATTAATACTCGATAAAATACCAATTGCAAAAATACCTGCTGCTTTAGAACGGGTTTCATTGACGATTGTATATCCACTTTCATTAACATTACTAAAAGCAAATATGTTTCCGTAATTTATACTGAATGTTATTTTAGCTCGCTCGTTATCATGCGTATTTTGAACGAGAACACTTCCATTTTCTAATCGATCATTTCTCACTGCAATCCCTGCAGCATGTGCAAATCCCAGACTTGTATTAGAGATAACTCTAATATCTCCATGATTCGCTGCATCTTTAAGCTGTGCATACTCACCACTCATTAAATACGCAATCCCCGCGGCTTCAACTTCATCTAATGATGTTTGAATATTATTTACAATATCTATATCGCCAAGATTAATTGCATTCGTTAGGAGTGAACGGTTATATAAAACGATACCAGAAGCTCGAATACTTCCGTCAAAGTCGCCTCTCACAAGAATATCGCCATCATTTAGTAAAGTATCTAAATAGCCACTTTCATTCGTTATATCAATGGAATTGTGAGAAATGCTTAAATCGTCATAAATCGCACCTTCATTTTTATGATAACCTAATATACCTGAAATATAAACATCATAGTTAGCATACACACTACCATCTTTTATGACACTTATATCACCTGTGTTAATGATTTGTTCTGCATGATATCCTAATGACAATGATTCAAAAACACCATATACATTTAGTCTTGGACTAGTTACAAGATTTGTCATATGATCCACATATATCTCAATATCACCTGTTTGTCTTATATGAGTGAAATTGATGCTTTCACCTAGTGCAACACCTGCAATCTGTACTAAATCATTGGTTAATGTATTCTGTGAATACAAATCAAGATGTCCTGTTTGATATAGTTTTGTTGCATCAATTTGATCATCTGTAAGATTTGTCAAAATACCACTGTAAGTATCTATAAGTGAAAGATCTATTTGATTTTGTAGAATATCATGATAAATCCCATAGAGTGTTGCTGATGTATCTGTTATTGTCAAGACACCAGATATATATACATCAATATCATCTAAAACGGTATCAGACAAAACACCAATAGTATTTATATCCATCATGCCGTGATTAGTCATACTACTTATATTAAGATCGTTTTCTAAGTCAGAAAAATAACCGATACCATTTTGATATAATGATAGACTTTGATCGATATGGGTTACCATCTCTCCAGCATTAAATACATATTCAATATTTCCATAGACATCTAAAATATTTGCAAACATAGATGCTACATAAACTGTATCAACAAATCCGTTTTCATATGCAGTAACTGTTCCATCAAAAACTGCTTTATATATTTCATTTAATGTACCATAACCAACCATACCTGATACATAGCTTGTACCAGTATAATCAGCAGTATAGCTCATCCCCTTAACATTTATCATTGACATAGATTCTATAATAGATAAATCATTTGCTTTTGCTACCATACCTGCAACAGCACTGCCAGCAGATTTCACATTGTAAACTTGTAAATCAGAGGTCAAATTTCCTGAAGTTGTTGATTGAGAGATCACACCTCCACCTTCGCCAACAAAACCACCAATAATAATTTGCCCTAGGTTCTCTGTTGATTCTACAACATGTGCGTTAACATCTACATGTACATTTTCAATTGTTCCATGGTTCATTTGTCCTGCAACTGCCCCAACTAATACTTTCGTTCTTTCAAAAGTTTCATCTATGTCTTCTGTTAATATCTCAAGGTTATATATATTGATATCTTTTACTGTTCCAAAAAGTGAGCTAAAAAGCGCATAACTTGCATAGTTACCCAAATAAGTTGCTTGTTCTATTTTTAAGTTTATGATTGAATGATGTGTAATGTCACCACCTTGATTTGCTAATCGATCGTATAATATAGTATCAGAACTTAAAATTGCTTTTGAACTTAATGTTCCACTAAAACCTGTATTAGATGCTTTATAAGCTGTCTTTGATACTTGATTCATGTCAATATCGTGAGTAATGACATAATCTGCAGATCTAAACTGTCCAGATAATCCTAACAGTTGATGCATATATACAAAATCAACCGCATCACTTATAAGCAGTTCTCCATTTTCAACATCTAGTCCTTGTAAAATAGGATATTGGTTATCAACGATAAATTGTGATTCCAATGAAGGTTCTGATGCCAAACTTGTATATGAATCTCTAAAATACCAATCATCATTAAAATTAAGTGGGTTTTGAAAATCATTTGTTGTTAACCCAGTGCCGTAAAGTGTTGAAGCGTCATTATCTTCTAAAACATCACTATCATAATAAACATTATTTACTGTACCTTGATTTGCATAAATCAAAGTACTTGTAGATAAATTAGATTGAATCGCTTGTGATTTTATGTACGGTGTTGAAACAAAACTATTTGACACTGTACCTATATTTCTTGATACCAATCCTGATATATGAAAATTACCTTCAGCATTTATACCTGATGATTGTTCTCTTAAGTCTATATAATAAACATTTTCCACTAAACCTTTATTTTCTCCAGCAACAACGCTTACATGAGTCATGACGCCTTGTTCGAGAGCTTGAATGATAAGCGGATTAATCAAACCAAAATTTTTAACAACACCAGTTGTATCAATCTTAGAAAACATCGATAAATAAACTAAACCTGGCATATATGTATCATACTCATCAACTGTATTTGTAGGTCTAAATATGAGGTTAGTTATTTCATAACCTTGACCATCAAATGTGCCAGTAAATGGCTCATTAAAGCCAATGGGTATAAATAAGTTTTCAATGCTTATTTTCAATGCATCATAATAATCAATATTTTGACCAAGAGCATAATTTAATGATAAATAGATTTGATCATGAGATCCACTTGCAAGGACAGAAAACCTATAGAGTTCAAAGGCAGACTCGATTACATATGTTTTTGATTGATCAATCGTATTGGGATCTGCAACATCCATGATGGTTGAAAACTGAAGATAATCACTTTCAAAAGAAATTGCACTTGGGTTTAACGGTTGATAAGGTAAATCAAAACCATTCCAGGTATGATATTGATCATAAGGTTGACCATATACTTTATCTATACGCAAAAAAGTTCCAACATATAAAAGTGTTGAAAAAATAATAGTAAATATCAACATTTTCCTAATCATTGAAACTTTCATAACTACTCCTACTCGTTAAAAAATGTGTCAGGTATTTCCCATACCTCGGAATATCTATTTGCTTGAACTATATCGAGTTCAAGATCAATGTACATAAAGCATTCTTCATATAAAACGCTATTCACTCTAATCGTATATGGATCTCCATACTCAATCACTGGAATAATAGTTTCATTGCTTTTTGGAATAATTTGATCATAATACATGAAACCATCATCGTTTTGTTTTATTGTAAAACTAGGATCAAATCTGAGAGGCGAAAATGGATAATATGGATATCCTTGATCACTATGATAAACCGCTTCTTTTAATGGTGGGATTGGGTTTTCTGGATTCTGATCAATATAATATCTGATAAGCTCTGTTTCTTGCTTGATTTTTATCCGCATTCTTGCGGCAATGACAGGAGTAACCTTTACATCTATCTTTAGTTTACTTACAAAATTATCTGCACTCTCATCAAACATATTCACAACAATTTTTTTCTTATCATGATCATAGTAATCACTTTCTAAATCCACAATTACACCGTCAAATGATGCTAATAGTTCAACTTCAAACTCTCCAGATAAGATCACAATCCCATGATCTTCTTGAATTTGAAAATATGCATATATTGCAATGAGAGATGTCATGAAAATTAAGATAAAAGTCGTCAGCGACATCCAGAACCTGAGTTTTCTTATTCTAATCATGGTATCAAGTCTCCTTGGTGATTTATAGATTCTATCAACAAGTTAATCTCAAATATTTGTTCTAAATATGTTTCTGGATTTTGGAGTTCATTATAATCTCCCCAAAATACAATTTGGAATGTCATTTGATCTAATGGTTTCATCACAGTATCGTGCATAGTTTCGATCATCAGTGCATTATGATCACTAATTGCTTGAAGTTGTGATGCTTTATCTGAGTACCCAGCAATAACATTTGCAATATATGTATGATAATCAGATATGAGTGTATAAGTGTCATCTAAATTAACACCTTCATAAATGATGACATATAAGAGGCCATCATCTAATATAGACTCATCTATAGTTATTAAATGTCTTGATAGTGGTGAGTCTTCATTTGAAAGAATATCTATTTTTACTGATGATGCCAAATGATTAAATGTATCATATTTATCTAAGATTAGATCGTTTTCATAATCAATAAAAACTATATCTTGTAGTGTAATGTCAAAATCAAACATTAAATCATTCGCTTTTAGATCAATAGAGAGTTCACCTGCTTCAAAAGAGGCTAAACTTTTTCGTTCAACGTATGTGAACCAAGCATATGAAATAGATATAATTGTCGATACTATGAGTAAAATAACAATCATTGATACATATATTTTTTTCATGTTTACCTCCTTTGAAAAGCATAAAAGCCAGTCGATCTATAAATTCTTATAGATGCAACTGGCTACCTATATCTAGGCCCTATAGCTTTGCGTCACTAGGTCACCCTAGTTTTGCCAAATTTTTATAGTGATTTACTTTTGATTATCTCTTAATATCTCTTCTATGATTTCTTGTTTTTGCTTCTCTTTTAAAGCTTCAATTTCCTCTTCATGTTTCTTCTTTATGGCTTCATTTTTTTCATCTTGATATGTTCTAACGAGATGAATAACTTCTGAAATGAGCATAATCGTTAGTACAATTGCTAATCCCCCAAAAATAAGACTCTTAGATGATGACATCATTTGAGATAGTGGTTTTAAGAATGTAATTTTTGTCTGGAAAATGCCTTGAAAATTATCATTTGACACATAATCTTGATAACTTGGTTGATCAATTGATGAATTATTATCTCCTTTTGTGATAATACCTTCATCTTGAATATCAACAACCCTATGGATAACTAAGATAGGATTTCCTGAACCATTTACACCTTGAAAAACAATAACATCACCAATTTCAACTTCATCTATGGTTGCTTTTCTAATGATAACCATATCATTGACATCCAGGGAATCAGGCTCATTTCCTACCATTGAATCTGTAGGTACAACAGCTACAGCTCTACCAAAAACAAATACAGGTTCATTTCTCCTTAATGCTATCGTTCCCGAAATCATTAATCCGATGGATAGAATAAATATTAAAATGGCTAATCCAGAAAATATACCTGTAAGTGTTTTTTTCATATATGCTCCCCTATGTTGATACTGTCATATAAATGTGATTGACTCTGAAAATTTGATCCATGAATATGTTACTGTTTGTATATGGTGTACCAAATGCATCTTCGCCATATATTGTTGGATTAAAATATAAATCAAAATAAACTACAATAATTGAATTCGAATGATTTTCCACCCCTAATGGTACATTTGATACCAAAGGATATATTGAATCATTTACAACATTAAATGCTTGATTATAATAATTAATGATACCGTTGTCCTTTTGATCTGCTGTTTCTACATCGTTTTCGATGTAGCTGATTTTAGTGACTTCATACTCGAAAGCTGATTGGATTTTATTAGCCTCTATATCATATCCTATAGACTGAAGACCTCCAAGGTCTAATTGAAGCCTACCATTTGTAGATCCAACACTAATAATTTTTATAGCAAATGAGAATCTTTCGCCAGGAGCAACTTTTCCATCAATCAAATGTGGATAAGTAGGATTTGGAATATATTCATAACACAAGTCTTCACCACTTACAGAACACACATTATCTATTATACTTAAATCTTGACTACCTTCATGCATCATATTTTGATAAATATAAAACTGATATTCAGCTTCCACACCAGAAACTTGTGATACAAGATTTGCTCTATTAATATTGGTAAGAGTAAACCAGGCGTAAACCGAAACCGATAGGATAGATAAAGCTAAAACAATATACATTGATGAAACAATGATTAAGCGTCTATATGTAGATTTTGATTGTCTCATAGCTTCACATCCCTTATTTTATTTCTTCTTCCTTAATCGCTTGTTCAATCTTCTTAAATGTTTCATGCGCAAGCTTTTCTCTTTGTTTTTTTAGTCTTTCTTCTGATTGCTTGATTATTCTTTCTTGTTGCTTTTTAAGTCTTTCTTCTTCAAGCTTTCTTTGCTTCTTGAGTTTTTCTTCCATGCGTTTACGTTCTGCTTTTTGTTTATCTCTAATCTTCTTCAACTCCTGATTATATATAAGTTGTGCTTTTTTCTTTTCTTCATCAAGGAGTCGTTTTTCTTCAGCTTTGATTTGCTTTCTTGTTTCATTTATTTTTTGCGTAATAGCTTGATGTTCGGATGTTAGTGTTTGTTTTGTATCAGAAACAAATTTTAAATATTTAGAAAGTTCTTGTTGATTCTTCTTCAAATTTTGTCTTTCTAACTTAATCTTTTCTTCTATACCAGCTCTCTTGGCATCCTCTTTAATCTTACGCTTGTTTTCTTTTATAAATTCTTTATCTAATTGATCGATATCTTTCATCAATCTTTTTTCAAGACGAATAGAGTTGTTATAATCTACTTCTTTAACCTCTCTAATAATTCTTGAAACTCTTAGTTTTTCTTTTAAATTTAGGAGTTCTTCTTCTTTATCCTCTTTGACTAGTAGTTTAAAGATATAATCATCATCCATTGTATCTTCTAAATCAAAGTATGACTTGTAAAGTGCATTTGAGATTTCAATGGTTTCTCTTAGCGCTCTTTTTAATGCAATCTCAAAACTTGATGACTCTTCTATATTTTGATCAAGCGATTTTTTAAATTGCTTTTTTTGCTGCTCTAAGTAGTATTGATTAATTGCAACATCTTCAACATCCATTGATGGATCTGATTCAACAAGTTCTTCCATTCTTTTTTTAAGAATTTTAGGACTTCTTTTTTGATATTCTTGAATATCTAAGTATTGATAATGATCTTCTAATGCTTTTTGATTTGCATACACAGTAGTAAATGTTTGTAAGGCTAATTGATAAATGTTTTTTGTATAGAATCGGTCAAATGTCAGGTTTTGCTCTTTGACATCTAGATCAAAATCTAATGTATGATATTTATCTAAATAAAGCCATAATGTATAACAGTTTTTATAATCAATATTTTTAAGCAATATTGATGTTTGCATAATTGGAGGTTTTACAGGTGTTGCATTTTTCAAATCTTGAATAAATGGTGTTAGTTTCAAGCCATTAATTAATTTTAACAAGTTGTGAATTCTGCCTAACAGTTCATTATTCATTTTGTTAATATTTTCATCTGCAAGATCTTCTTTTACTTGGAAGTTCACATGCATATCAACTTCTGAATCTTGAATTTGAAATTTCGATCTAAGATCAAAATGTTTCTTATTAAATGAATCCACATTTTTCTTAACTAAATCATGTCTTCTATTAACAAAATCAAATAATCGATCAACTAATGTTTTGATAAATCTATTCTCATAGATTGCATATTCAATCTCTGCTTGTGTTGTTAGTATTCTTTTAGGAATAACATCACCACCACGCATCTCTTTTATTAGATGTGTATTGGCAGCTAAGTGTCTAACTGAATCACTATTTGTTTTTTTAGCTTTTTCGATTGCTACTACTTCTTGTTCATATCTTAATCCCGATTTAGGATCCTTAATGATTTTGTTCAGACTTGGAAAAAATGATTCAATGGTCTGTATCCAATCTTCATGAAATGTCTTAATTTCTGTAATACTTTTTTGATACATTTCATTTTCACCGGATAAAAAGGCTTGATAGAAGTCATTCGGAAAAGGAAAATCCATTTCCAAATCATGATAAACTGAATTTAGTTCTTGATGAAAATTTCTTAAGTCTTTAAGTTTTTTCATTTTGGACTCCTAATATGATTTCTTAATTGTGGTTAAATATGCTTGACATTCAACAAATCCATTCTTACCAAATAATCTATCCAATAAAGTAGACAATTCACTAATTTCAGTTTGTAAGAACGGTAAGTTTAAGCTTTCAAACTTTCTAAAGATCTTTCTAGCTACAATATAATCTAAGGCTTCAATTTCAGAGCCACCACACGCAACATATACAGGAACAAATGCTCTAATTTGTTTCATGATACGATTACCAAAGGTAACTTTCAAGTTCTCAGTAATATATTTATCTAGTTTTTCCAAATTTTGGATAGCCTTTAAGCTTAACGGATGATCCTTATTTGCTTGTCTAAACATTTCTTGCAAGTAATCATTAGACATTGTGATGCCATCTGTCGGTGGAGCATCAATAAAGTCTGATTTTGTATTGATTTCAATTGGGGTTGCTCTATCATAAACCTTGTCTGTAATGGTAAAAGTTGAATCATCCTTATTTGCTGTTCCAACAAACCATACATTTTGTGGAAGTAATATTTTACCCTTGTGAATATGCTTTGGGTCTGCCGGTTCTGAGCTAGGTACAATATCGATTAACCATTGATCAGCATCTGGCATTTCGAGTAGTGATAATAACCCCGCAAAATAATACTCGACACGTGCTAAGTTCATTTCATCTAATACAATGATACATATATCTTCTCTATAAGTTGTTTCGTAAATAGCTTCTAAAAATTCTGTTTCATTAAATTTTTTAGTAAACTCATTTAAGTAACCAATCATTTCAGCTCGATCTCTCCAAGAAGGTTGAACAGCAATGATTTTGGAATCATTCCCAAAAAATTTACCCATTGCATAAGGAAGTGATGTTTTCCCGGTACCAGAAATCCCTTCAAGAATCATTGTTTTAGAAGATGCAAATCCTGCAAAGAATGCTGAGATAATCTTTCTGTTGTAAAACAAACCAAGTTTTGAAGCTGAAAAGTTGATAAATCTAGTGACCAAATCTCTTAAAGAAATCATGTCTTCTTCTTTCATTCTGATTTGTGTCATGCGATTTTCATATTCTTTATCAATCGCAATAAGTTTTGTAAACCTAGATGGGCCTTTTGCAGATTCTTCTTCATTTTCGAGTAAGTCTTTCTCTGCTTTTCTTTGTTCCTCAGGGGAAAGACCTAAGTTTGAAACCTTTAGAGCTAAAATCTTATTCTTTTCTTCAATTAACTCAACTGTTTTTTCGTTTAAGAAAGATATTTCTTCAAGAAGTTCATCTTTCTCCATTTCTTTTCCAACAAACCTAACATATCTAGATATCCATTGATAAAGTTTAAGTCCAAGAAATACAATGAAGGCTAAATTAATTATCAAAACAACAAAAGCCATTACCCAGTCGAGCAATGTATATTGTGTACTTGAAAGTATGAACTTTTGAAAATATTCAACAACATCATGAAAAAATAAATCGGCAAACACTTCAAAAAGATTTCTAAAAAATTCACCGATATTTGCAAAAAGCTCTCTAATGAAGTTGATATAGTAACGAGCAAACTCTACCATATGCGCTCCTTGATCTTTCTAGCTATTTATTTAGATTGTTTTTCGTTTTCCTTCTTTAACTCTGCTAGTAATTCTTCACGAAGCTTTTCTTTTTCGGCTTCTAAAAGTTTCTTTGTATCTTCTTTTTCTTGTGCATATTTATCTTCCATTTTTGCACGATTTAGTGAGATAATATTTCTTCCAAGAACAACACCTTCAAATGCAAGAATAAACACAACTGGTAATATGATAAAAAGTGCAAATCCAGTTGGAGATTGTAAATAATCTAAAGTGTTACCTAATCCTGATACTTTTGTTGAATAGGTAGCAATAGCTTGATCGAAATTTATCGGTTGATCGGGTTGAGTATTTGTGTTTTCTGAAACTGGATTATAATCAGCTTGAGTGATTAAATATTCTTCTTCAGCGTTAATTTCAACAATCCTGTGGGTATTAAACTCTTTGATAGTCATATCAAAATAAGTAACAATATCTCCCACTTCTAATTCCATAACAGATTCTTCATCTAACATTTTCACAAAAATCATGTCACCTTGTTCAAATGAATCGGCTTGATCACCAAACATCGAGTTTGATTGAACAGATAAGAATCCTACGCCAAAAATATTAGCAATATTATTTTCTTTCTTAACTTTAATGTTAGCAAGTGAAAAGATTAGCAATACGACAATGATCATATAAAACAATGAATTAAGCGTAATTGATAATACTTTCTTAGGTGTTGATTTCTTTTTGTTTTCCATTTAAATTACTCCCTTTTTAATTGTTATCCTTCACTGTCTATTCTAGCATAATCCAAGAGGATTGGTAAGTGCATTTAGCAATTAAACGCACTTACCAGACTAGAAAGCTAATTTTCTTTTATAAAAACCTTAATATTTATTAAATATTAAACACCTGTAAATACAAATTCTGTAGTAATCATTCTGGATAGAATTGAGTTGTATGCATTTGCATCCCAACCTTCTAACCAAATTCTAATCATAACTTGACCAAAATAATCTGCTTGATAATCAGTTGTAGATCCTGATACATCTTCCATAGTAATAACAGTTACACCAGCGATACTTGTTACAGTTGATATTGTCGTTACAGCATCAGCATCAAATGGAAGCATGTTATTTTTTTCATAGTAATAATTCATTGCACCATTAGCACCTGGATAGTACTCATCACCACTTGCTGGTGTAGCATCTGGATCCAGTTCAGTACCTCTTAAATCTCCACCAGTTCCTAAAACAACATTAGCAGTTGATGAAGGTTTTTCATAAGCAACTACATGATCTCCAGTACCGTAAACTTCAAGCATTGCGATTCTCATAGCATTTGAAGCATCAATATCAAAAATATCACCAGCTGTTCTAGCTGTTCCTGATGCATCAATAAAACTTACATCTGCTGTCCATGGCAATGAATCTGAAGTCATAGAAACGGATGTCCATTCAATTGTTTGTGCAGTATCTGATCTAAAGTTTAATGGGATTTCTAAATAACCACTTGATGTACCTGTAATTGCTGTTGCACCTAAAGTGTAGAAATCAATTCCATTTGGAGTAGTCACATGATTAAAGATTGGAGAAGTACCATAGTTTGCCTCGATATAATCTTGAATAGCTTCTGTTGTTAGAGTTGTAACCCATTCTAAAGAGGTCGGATTAGTAAGTCCTGTATTGTGACTGCCTATTGCTAATTCAATCCCTGAGTCAGCTACGATTTCAGCTTCAAATGGTTGTACAACTGATGTATTAGTTAGTGTAAACCACGCAAATGTCGTTGTTCCAAGTGCTACCACTGTAAGAACGACCGTAATAATCGATAATAATAATTTTCTTGTTAATTTTGTCATTTTTCTAGTCTCCTTAAATTTTTTTCTATTTTCTCTTTTATATTTTAATTAACTTTCGTTAAGTTAACCCTTGTTCATGCGGTGGTATGAGTGCTTTAAACTGCAGTTGTATTTTTAGTCTATCATTTTCAACTGCATCAAATGCATCCGCATCCCAACCTTCAATCCAAATACTAATTCTAACTTTTCCTCGGTAAATAGTCTTGCCAGATTCTGTTATTTCACCAGTTTCTTGTAAAACTGCAATTAGTGATTCATCATCTAATGCTTGATAAGGATTATTTGGATCAATTTCTGTAAGTCTGTAACTCACTTCCTGTATATCATTAGGAAGTCCTATAAAATACCTTGTTCTAGCGATGAAATAACTGTATTGTCCATATGGAACTCCATAACCTCTAAGTTCATCACCACTAGGATCAAATAAGAATTTTTTTAAATCGTCTTCATTTCTCAAGTCATTTTCATTCGTTTCATCTTTAAGTTCTAAGATTGAAATTCTTACACTATCACTTGCATAATATCTATCTTCTTCGCCTTTATAAATCATATCAGATTCTTCAGGTCCATACCAGAAATCATATTTTGCTGTCCACATAACTCCATGTGAGATAACAAATGTTCCTACAGCTGAAGTATCATATGCAACTTGATTTGATACATCATTTACAAGATAAACATGATTTTCTCTAACTGATGTTTGAAACCATAAATCGAATGTAAGATAATGTTCATTTGGAACTGCTTCTTCTTTATCTCTTAAGCCACCAGTTTCAAAATAAATCCCATCTGTAGAAGTTACATCAACTAATCTAATGTTTTCAAACATCTCATAAAGCTGTTCAGCTGTTAATTGCGAATTATAATTTACGCCATCAAGTGAAATTTGTAATTCGTCTCCACCAGATGCAGCAAGTGACAATCCTTCGATATTATTGATTGTTGATAAGCTTATCCAAGCAAATGTTACTGTACCAAATGTGACAAACATTAAGATGAGTGTGAGTATTGATATATATACCTTTTTTATACTCATGAGATTCACCTTAGTTCAATCCATCGATCGCAAAGTTCATTTGAAGTTTAATTCTTCCACCTAAAACTTCATCTGTTGTGTCCGGATCATATCCTTCTAACCACATAATCACACTGAATTTTTTAATCTGTCCTGGTTCAAACTTAACAAAATTTTCTCTAGCAACTATTGAATCACTCACGAATAGTTTTGTTTTTGGCATAACACTTGGATAATAAGGGGGTTCTTCTCCTGCTTCTAACTTATCTAGTTTTTGATACATGTTTTCTACACCATCTTCTATAACTAGAATTCTTATAGCTTCATCTAAACCATTATGGATTTCAGTCATTCTAATGTGATAAGTGATATCCACTGTTTCTAAACCATCATTTCTTAAATAGAATGTATAGGCTACATAATCATAATCAGGATCAACAAAGTTACCGTCAGTATTTTGTACCTCGTCTAATTTTAGCCAACTATAAGTCATATCTCTTGCATCTTCAATAGGATCAGTCATTAGTCTTGGAGACGGATTTGTAAAATCTTCATCACTAGATAAGATAATTCCTCTATTGTATGCATCATAATCTATTGACATAACGAAGTTTCCTGATTGTTGACCATAGAATGTGATCACAGCGAATGCGATACTCATAATCCCAGTTGCAATAACCCCTAAGGTGAATATTCGATTTCTTAGTTTTCTTCTCTTCACTTGTAATATCGTAGAAAGTCGCATGTCATCACCCCTGTTCTTATAAGATGCAAAAAGCCAGCATCATTATCTCTAATGACAACTGGCTACCATTTTCAGGCCCTATAGCTTTGCGTCCTTAAGTTTCCTTAAGTTTGCCTTTATAACATTATTTTTTTATTCATTTTGGGAAAGCAAAAAGCCAGCATCATTATCTCTAATGACAACTGGCTACCATTTAACAGGCCCTTTAGTTTTGCGTCGCTAGGTTTCCCTAGGTTTGCCTTTATAACATTAATTTTAATCTACTTTTAAAAATATAAAAAGCCAGCATCATTATCTCTAATGACAACTGGCTACCTGTGCTAGGCCCTTTAGCTTTGCGTCCTTAAGTTCCCTTAAGTTTGCCTTTAACATTGGATTTTCTCCCATATGTACCTTAATCATATTACAAGTCAATCTTTTTGTCAACACTTTTTGCTTTATTTTTTTTATTTAAATCCTCTTTACTTAGTAAAGAAAAATGTATTGTTTTATGATAGTGGAGTATTTTCATATGTATAACCCCACTCATTTTGATCCAAAGTTGTTGTTATGACAATGGTTATATGGTATTTTCTAGGCAATATTGAATCTTCGAGATAAAAACTTGTGCCATCAATTTGGCTCTCTTCTAATATAATCTGATATGTGTATCCTATGCTTAGATCAACATATATCATATAAGTCCCATGCATAGTTGTTTGAAATAGATTAAGTTCATATGAATCACTCAAATCATTATATAATGCAAAGGCACCCATTTGATAAAGTGTTGTTGTATCATCACATTCTGTTTCGCTTTGACATATATCAATAGAAAAATAGATATCCTCTATCAAATCTCCAGTCTGATTATCAATAGTAACTTCAAAACGAATGTTATTAGTAACATCTTGTACAGCAACATAATAATCTGTATAGTTCATATGATTTTGATCATAATCTTCAGCATAAACTCGATATTGAACATAATTAAATGTGTCTCCCATAGGTGCAAAATCAGCTGTTAAATCTTCTGATTGATAATCATAATGTATGTGTGTTTGATCTATAACTCTTCTGATTCTTGCGTAATCACTGATATAAAAAACTGGTTCATACGAAGACAAATTTGTTTTTTGAACTTGTCCAATCACATAATAGATCTGATAATCGTCATAATCATTATACACAACTCCAGTGGTAGGTAATACATTAATATTTCTTGTACTTGGATCATTCATGTATCCTTCATAACTTACAGTATCAATATATGTATAATCAACAATTGTATTAAATCCCGAGAATATTGTATCTGAAACAAACAAAATATCTTCAACTTTTGATTCATTATTTCTAAGTTTGTTAATGTACAACAAATCAAATGAAAATGCCCATGTTAATGTTTCACCCCAAAGAGTGATTTCATTTGCATATAGCATTTGAAACTCGTAGCTGCCTTTTGGAGTATTTTTGTTTAAGTTAATTTCATAACCGACGTCCTCAATTTTAGAGATAAAATAATCTTGATTAAGTGCTGCAATTTCGGCCATATTTAATGGTGTAAACGTGTGTGTAACATCTAATAAATCAATATGAGAAATATAGAACTGATCTAAATCGTAGACCATACGTATATTTGGTGCTTCCTCATATTTAACATCTACGGATTGTAAAGATTCTGTTTGACCACCATTTTTATATAAATCAGTTGGTGTTGATGCTATACTAGTTTCAATTAATCGATGTGTAAACACAGATGTAGATTGATCTTCTGCTTCTATTGTATAGATAATATCATATTGATATCTGTTATCTATAAGTTTAGTAATATCCAAGCTTATACTTCTAATAGAAGCAAAATATGAGATAGTCATTGATTCTAAGTAAGAAGGTATAGATTCATTAATCATATCATAACTCACATCTTTAAAGCTTGATAGATTAGTAAAATTAACCATGTTCGTATGTGCATCTGATGCATCATAAAAAATACCATATGGAATAGATGATGTATAAATACTATCAGTTGGAGTCATTGATTCACCCTGATAAACCATGTTTAATACACTTTTTTCACTACTGACATCTTTAGTAAAGTGAACATTATAAACTGAACCACTTAAAAGTGTTGTTTTTAGTACATAATTACCACTTGGAAAATGCTCAAGAGGTGTAAAACTAATACTAAACGAACCATGCCCCCATGAGCCATTCAAATTATCAAAGGTTGATGCTGTACTTACACTTCCTTGATCTAATCGATAATATGATGAATGAATTTTAACTTGGTTATCAAAGTTATATACTTCTACATGTTGAATGATATCGTATAAATCAGCGATGTTATACGTCTCATAAGATACTTCTAAAATATTTTCATTTGTGCCATTTAAATTAAGTAATGATGTAAGTTCTTGTGTACTATCACTAGGGTTTAATGCATCCATGCCATTAACAGATAAACTTAAGACATTTGTAATAGACTCATCGGCTGTCCTTATAACACGAATATCATAATCCTTATATGTTGAAGGATCTGTTGAATTATAAGCGCTTGAATAAACTCTGATCATGCCATAATGATCCTCTACACTGTCTATATATTGCCCTTCATATGACATTAGATCATAAACACCATAACTTCTAGGAATACTAATAGGCTCTAAAAGAGATGTTCCTAAGTATTCAAAACTTGCTGATTCAGATATTTGATATGTTCCTTCTTGCGTATTTGCAATAAACCTCACATCAGATGGCTCATAGACATAAACTCCAGATATATTATCAGAAGCTACATAAGTAATTGCTTCAGTTGATGGGCCAACGTACTTGTATAATGTTGGATATCCACTTTGCATGTAAGCTTCATAAGGCGCATATCCTGGGTTTTGAACAGCACTTGGAGTCACTTGATAGCCATCAGTATACCAGTAATTCCAAATCCAAATAACTTCTAAAATATGTGGATTGTGCGTAAATATATGGTTTGTTGAACCAATAGTATCATATATTTCACCTGAGTAATTATATAATGGATTACTTCTTGATGTAGAGTCAGTAAATACTAAGTTTGATGTTAGATTATATACACCTGTTTCTTTATAAGGTCCGATTTCAACCATTTGATTATCTACTTTTTTATGTGTGCCTAACCAAGTATATGTTGGATCACCACTTCCAATAAGATCGAGCACTTTTCTAGCGCCAGTCATATGTGGTGATACTTCAACATAGCTATTAACATTCATAATTGTAGGTGTTTGATCACCTAAAATAGTTGCATTTGAAGGCAGATAATATGTGATGAGTGCTCTTTCTTGATCAATAACAGGATTTTTTAATGTAACACCTTGTTCAATAATCTCACCGTTACCATTAATTTGCTTGATTTCCAAATCATAAATGGTTGTAGCAAAATCAACTTTGATTTGTCTCATTGATGTGTATAAATCATGACTAATAGATTCTGGAATATGTGGATCTCCTAGATAAGTTAGATCTCCATCAGGTGATGCTTGATGATACTCGTGTAACCCTTCTAGTTCAAAATTATCAGGAATGAAAATACCATTCCCAATACCTTTGCTACTGGATAATGCATACATACCAGGATATTCATTGATGGTATTTGCTTCTAATCTATCTACCATATAATCATTTATCTTTTCTCTAGGAATATACTGAATATAATCCAAAATGTATTGATCTGTACCTTTGTATGCTGGTCGTTGATTTCTAAATGCGAAGTCTTCATAAAACATACCGGTTTCAGTATCTGTTAAATCATAATATGAAATCTGCTTACCTAAATATTGACCAATAAAACCACCAGCATAAAACTCGTTAAACGGTGGTGCTGATTGATCATCAGGATTTGTTGTCGCCATGTATTTTTGCATTTCTAAAATTACATCATTAGCAGCTTCAGTATCTCCACCATATACATCAGACCATGTACTTGATAAAGTTGGAGCGCGATCAAACATATCGATTTTTTCATCAAAGTTTAATAAGTATCCAAAGTAAATTCTATCCAATGGATACTCTACATCTCCAGCAAAAGACCACGAACTTGTACCTGTATGGATTTTACCAACAATAGCGCCATAAGCATGATATGATACGTTTTGAGGTGCTTGATTCATATCTATGTTAAACAATTGATCAACACTGTTATATCCTGTGATTTCTCTAACTCTACCATAATTCATTTGATTAGAGATGAATACTTCATCATACCCTAAAGTTCCAAATTTATTGAGATATAAAAAGCCAATCATTGCACTTGCCAAATGATTTGAAAATACATTTCCAAAATTAGCATTGTTGATTGTTGATAAGACACCTAAAGCCAAAAAACCTGATGCTTTAGCCCGTGTTTCATTGCTTACTGTATAGCTTGATTCATCAGAGTTATTAAAAGCATAAATGTCACCATAATTAATACTAAATAGTATTTTTTGATGTTTATGTAGATTTCCATTGCTTACATCAGCACCATCTTCTAATTGATCATTTCTTAGCACCAATCCACTCGCATGTGCATATCCTAAAGATGTGTTAGAAACAGCTTTGATACTACCATGATTTGCTGAATCTTTTATTTGTGCATAAGAGCCAATCATTTGATGTACAATACCAGAAGCTTGAACTTTATCGTCTAAAGTCAAAACATCATTAAATATTTCGACATCACCCAAATTTATAACTCGAGTTATTAACCCGTAATTATAAAGCATGATTCCAGTTGCTGTTACATTACCATCAAAGTGACCAGAAACATAAACATTCCCTTTGTTTAAAAAGGTATCTATAGAACCAATCTGATCAGTGATTTCAATCGACATCTCATCTATGTGTTTATCTGCAAAAAATGAAGTATTTAAGTGTCTTATCCCTATAGCACTTACTTTAACATCATAGTTGACTTCTAATAAAACATCTTTTTCAATAGATATATGTCCACCTTGATAAATATTTCTTGCTTGATATCCATCACTTAAAGTTTCAAATATCCCAGAAACCTCTAAAATACCTTGATCAAATCTTTGACTTTGATGATAAACATTAATGTCAATATAACCTTCTTGTCTTATATGATCAAGATGATAATGTGACCCTAGGAGTAAACCTGATATCTGAATGTGGTCTTGTGTTAAATCATTACTTGATTGGAAGATAAAATTCCCTTTTTGATATAGTTTTGTTGCATGAAGCACTTCATCTGAAATGTGCGTTAATACACCGCTAAAACTATCTATCAATGATAGATCAATGAGTTGATCTTTGGTTTGATAAAGACCATAAATAGTTGCACTTCCATCAACAGTTAAACCAAAAGAACCTCTAATATCCATGAGATTTAATTCAGTTAATGATAAAAATGGGTCAGAAATCAAATTAAGTTCTCCATGATTTGTGATGCTGGTTAACATATGACTAACATCATTAGATATCACATGTCCTATACCATTCATACGAATGGTTAAGCTTTGGTTGACTAAAACATCAATAACTCCTGTATGATATAGACTTGAGATATTTGATTCTAATAAACTGATCTTACCAAAAACACCACCTACATATAAAATATTTTGATGAAACGCATGTGTTAGATTGATATGTCCTTTAGATATTAAATGATCTAACTGTTCTACTGATCCAGAACCGATCATACCACCAATAAATGTCGTTCCTTCAAATGGATTGATATATGACAAACCTTCTTTATACGTGTTATCGATGCTTTCTATAATATAAGTCTCGTCAGCTTTACCAATGATACCACCGATTGAACTTTCATCTAATTTTGTTTGAAATGTTTGTTCATTTAAATATATACTACCTTCAGAAGAAATACTTTCAAGCCTTCCGCTTCCTTGACCAACAAACATGCCTAATGATATATTTCCAATCGCTTCTGTGGTAGATTCAAGATGAATCTCACCGCTGATATGAACATCATATATAACACCTAAATTGGTTTGTCCAGCAATGATGCCCACACTTAGATAATCTCTTTCATATGTTTCATCGATATCTGATGTTACAACTTTGGTATCGATGAAATTCAAATGTTCAACACAACCAAATAAAACACTAAACAAGCCATAAATAGCTTGATTTCCTACATAGGATGCATTTGTAATTTCTAATCCAATGATTGTATGATATGAAATATTTCCGCCTTGTAAAGGATCTCTTTCATATAATCTTGAAGTTTCATCCTGTAGACTTGATGTTAAAACACCATTAAAGCCTAATGATGCTTGTCTATAAGCATTATATGATACTTGATTCATGTCGATATCATGAACAACTTGATAGGTGGTTGAACGAAATAAATTGCTTTTAGATAAAAGTTCGTTCATATAGACCAAATCGATTGCATCATTAATTTCCAATACTTGATTGTTAACTTTTAATCCTTGAAGATTCGGATACGTTTGATCCAAATGATATTGTTGTTTTAAATCAAGATTATCTGTTAATCCTTCATAATCATAATTAAAATACCATGCTTGGTCAAAAAGTAAATCATTTTGAAAATCATTAGTATTAAGTCCAATACCATAAGTCCTTGATGTCTGTTGATCTTGCAATAATTCTTGATCATAGTAAACATGATATAAATATCCAGAGTTTTCACCAACTACAGCAGCATCTGATTCGTTTTCTAAAACTGCTAAACTCTTGATGTGGGGACTAGCAACAAATGCTTCTTCAACAGTTCCTTGATTATTTGAAACAAGTCCTGAAATTTGAAATGCACCTTCCGCATGTAATCCTGCTTGATGATCTCTAAAATCAATATAGTAAACATGATGTATATGTCCTTCATTTAATCCAATTAAAGGTGATACATAGCGCATAGCTCCCCATTCAATTGGTTGGATAATGAGCGGATTGATTAATCCTAAATTCTTAATTACACCACTACTTCCAACATGAGAAAACATGGAAAAATAGATCAATCCTAAATATTTCTCTTCGTATGTGAGGGAATCATAGATTGTATCTAAATATAAATTGGTAATTTCAAAACCTTGTCCATCAAAAGTCCCTAAAAATGGATATCTAAATCCAACAGGTTCAAATGTTTTAGAACTATCTGTTATAACAACATCATAATAATCGATATCATTACCCAAGACATAACTAAGTCTTCTATATATATCATAATCAACACCATTATTTAAAGTTGAAAACATATAAAGATCATATGCTGATTCTATCACATATACTTTAGCCTCATCAGCTAATAAAGGATTGTTGATGATAGTTTCAAAAGGTACATACTTACTTTCATATGTAATGAATGATGGATTGATTTCTGTAAAGTCCAAATCAGTTCCATACCATGGATCATTATCTAAATATGTATTCGCTTGAATTTTGTCAATATGAAAAAAAGTTCCTAAAGCTAGAAACATTGCGAACATGATAAACAGGATGATTATTTTTTTCATATTCATAAATTTCATTAAAATCACCTAACTAAGTAACAAAGGATCCACTTGCCAAACTTGAGAAAAACGGTTAGCTTGAACAAACTCGAATCGATAATCCATATACAAATAACATGTTTCAAAATATAAACTATTATTTTTTGTAGGATACTCCATACCACCTGATATAATATTAAGCTTATATAGATGTCCCGGCATAAATGTTTCTAGTGCATACATATAATAATCGCTATGACTTAACAAGTCTGTATAACTTCCTTTTTTTAATAACGAAAACGGATGATAGGTTTCATTGATGTTTTCTTGATAAATAATCTCAGTGATAATTGTTTGTTCTTGATTATTATAAAATCTAGTAAGTTTATAAGATTCATTGAGTTTAAATCTCATTTTCGATGCAATAGGCACTTCAAACACTAAATCTAAAGATAAATTACCAATATAGTTGTTTGCTTGATCATCGTACAAGTTAATGATAAATGCATGCTTTTCAATATCATAATATGGACTCAAGTAATCATGTAAAACACCATTAAAAGATAGTTCTGTATGAACTTGATAAATATCAGTGTCTATATTTAAATTATAGTCTTTTTCATTGATGTAATATGAATAGCTTAATGATGTTATGACTAACATTACAATCATTAATAATATCATTATGACATAGTTTTTTCTCATGATACATCACCATACGCATTGACAATTCTAAACTGAACTGCCATCGTTGTTTGATAATTTTTTATATCTTTTGGCTCACTTAAAGCATCATAGTCTCCCCAAATCACAACTTTAAAATGTTGTGTTTCTCCAGGAAGCATGATATGTGAACTTAAAAAATTCATTTGTGAATCGTTATGTGCGTCTATTTGCGCTAAAATATTTGTTTTCGTATCCAATGGATTTATTACTGTTAATAAATAACTATGATAATCAACAATTGTGTCATCTGTCATAATAAGATAAATCAATGGATGGGAACCGTCATAAATATCTAAAGTAATCAAACTTTTAGAAACAGGTGAACTCCCCGATAAAATCATTTCAAAATGCATGACTTCCGCAACATTATTTAATGCTTTATTAGTGTCATTCAAGATATCATCTTCAAAATCTACAAATGCTAAATTAGATAAATCCATCGTTTCAACAGCTAAGTTTTCGTTTAAATATACTATTACATCAATATCATTTGATGTAAACGTTGAAATTGATTTTCTTTGGACATATGTAAACCAACCATAAACTAAAGTCATCGTCATCGATAAAAGTAACATGAATACGACCATAGCTAATACGTATTTTTTCATGGTGTACTCGCTGTGGAAGTTACATTCATGTATATATCATTGATGATAATCGATTGATTAATAAATGCATGACTATTGGTGTGTGGTGTTCCATCTAAATCCTGTCCAAAGATTGTAGGATCATAATAAACGTCAAAGTATATAATAACCGTTGATGGATAATTTATATCATAAATCATTGGTACATCAGTAACTAAATCATAATAAAGTCCTTCAGTTGTTTCAAAATGTCTAAATGTTTGATATTGATAGAGTGATTTATGATCTACCGATTCAACTTGGTTTTGGTAATGACTAATTTTAGTCACTTCATAACCAAAAGCTTTTTGAATTTTATTGGCTTCAATATCGTAACCAATAGATTCTATGCGACCCATATCTAAATCAACATATCCTTGATTTGTACCAATAGAATTGATTGCTATTGCAAATGAAAATCTTTCTCCAGGAGCGACGCTTCCATCGATAAGTTTTGGTGTAATTGGATTTGTGACTTCTTCATAGCATAAATCACTACGACTGAGTACTGTGCAAGTATTGTCATATAAATTTAAAGCACTTGATCCTGAGTGATATTGATTTTGATATACATAAAATGTATATTCGGCTTCAACACCTGATATCTTAGATGTTAAACTCGTATTATTCTCATAAGTTATTGTAAACCAAGCGTATGTCACTACAGCTAGCATGAAAACAGATAGCATTAAAAATCCTATAGATTTTAGCATATTCATTTGAGTTGTTCTCATGACTTCACCTACTTTGATTTACATCTTTAACTCTTTTAAGAATGTTTGACATTCCACAAACTGATCTTTACCAAATAATTTAATGATGATTTTTTCTAAATCAGCAATCTCGTTTTGTAAAAATGGTAAGTTTAATCCTTCAAATTTTCTAAAAATCTTTCTTGCGACCATATAATCTAAAGCTTCATACTCTGTACCGCCACATGCAACATATACTGGAACAAATGTTCTAATTTGCTTCATGATACGATTACCAAAAGTCACTTTAAAGTTCACAGTGATGAAATCATCTAGTTTTTCGAGTTTTGCTAATGTTTCAACACGTATCGGATGATCTTCTTGTGCTTGTTTATAAAGTTTGTTTAAGTAGTCAGAACTCATACGTACACCATCTGTTTTTGGTGCATCGATAAAACTTGATTTTGTGTTGATTTCAATTGGAGTTGCTCTATCATAAACTTTATCTGTAATAATAAATGTTGAATCATCTTTATTGGCTGTACCAATAAACCAAACATTTTGAGGAAGCAATATCTTTCCATCAATTAAGTTCATTGGATCGCCATCAATTGTATCATTGGTGATATCAACCAACCATTTTTTTGGATCAGGCATTTCAAGAAGTGATAATAATTCTGCAAAATAGTATTCGACGCGTGCTAAGTTCATTTCATCTAGTACAACGATATTGATATCTTCTCTATATGTCGTTTCATAGATTGCTTTTAAAAAGTCTGTTTCATTAAACTTCTTTGTAAACTCATTTAAGTATCCTAACATTTCTGCACGATCTCTCCATGAAGGTTGAACTGCGATGATATGCGCATCATTACTAAAAAATTTACCCATTGCATAAGGAAGTGAAGTTTTCCCAGTACCAGAAATACCTTCTAAAATCATAGTTTTTGATGCAGCCATACCTGCAAAGAATGCAGAAATAATCTTTCTATTGTAATAAAGTCCTAATTGTGAGGCTGAGAAATTAATAAATCTTGTGGTCATTTCTTCAAGTGATATATAATCATCTTCAGTCATAAACAGTTTTTCTTTTTGATAATTATATTTCATATCTACTTTTGTGAGTTTCACAAATCTAGAGTTAATACCTTCATCTTCTTCTTTTTCAGGTTCTTCTATAAGATCTTTAACACCTTGATCTTGAATTTCATTCTCAATTTCTTGAGGTGTTTTACCTAAATTTGCAACTTGTAATGCTAAGATTCTATTTTTCTCTTCAATGATCTCTTTTGTTCGTTTACTTAAGACTGCAACTTCTTGGATAAGCTCAGCTTTTTCGATTTCTGTTTTAACAAATCGAATATATTTACCTAAGAGTTGAAATAATTTCATCAGTAAAAACCCGATAAATATCAGGTTCATTAAAATGACGATAAATCCAATAATCCAATCTAGTGCAGTATAGCTTTCACTAGCTTCAATGAAGATTTCGTAGTTTTCTTGAGTGTTCTTAAAAAGTAAATCGGCAAATGCTTTTACAATAGTGCTAAAGAAATTGCCAATGTCTTGAAAGAACTTTCTGATGAAGTTGATATAATAACGAGCAAATTCAACCATATTAATCTCCAACTTTAAATTTATTCTTCTTTTTGTCTAAGTTCCTTGATCAGTGCTTCTCTCATCTTTTGTTTTTCTATTTCTAACAATTCATGAGTTTTATCTAAATCTTCTTTATACTTTAATTCTAGTTTCTCTTTATTTAGAGCCATAATATTTTTAAATAGTTTAAATGCTTCATAAAATAAGATAATCACAACAGGTAAAATCACTACAACTGCGAATCCACTAGGTGATTGAACATAATCTAGAGTGGTTCCTAAATTTGCGATATGTCCATCATATATCGCAATTGCTTGATCAAGTGCAATTGGTTGATCAGGCGCAGTATTTGTTGATTCAGAAACTTGATTATAGTCAGCCTGAGTAACCAAGTAGTTTTCTTCTACATTAATTTCTACAATTCTATGTGTATTAAAAGCTCTAATACTCATATCATAATATGTGATAATATCGCCAACAAGTAAATTTTCACGTTCATTTTCATCTAATAGTTTGACAAAAATCATGTCTCCTTTTTCAAATGAATCATCAAAATCACCAAACATAGAGTTTGATTGTACAGATAAAAAACCATACCCAAAAATGTTTGCGACGTTATTTTCTTTTTTAATCTTTGTATTTGCTACTGCAAATAAAATGAGTCCAATAATAATTAAGTAAAAACTTATATTCATTGCAATTTTTAAACTTGTTTTAAGTTTACCCATATATACTCCCTCCAAATAAGGAGGGATAGATGAGGCAACCTCATCTATCCTCAAATAGAAATCACTCTATAACTACGCCTTTGAATGTAAATGAAATGTTAACATATTCATCTAAAATTGCGTTAAATGCATTAGGATCCCAACCTTCAATCCAAATATAAATTGTAGCTTCGGCATAATATTCCATACCGGCAACAGCAGATTGACCAGGAGCAAGTGTTAGAACAGTTGTACCATTTAGTGGATCTGGTGCTAATAAATCAGTTGTTGTAGTCACAGTGTTTACAGCATTGATGCCATCTGGATACAGACTTGTTTTAGCATAGTAATAGCTATGTGCACCAACATTTTGAGGGATATAACTATTATCGGTTCCTGGATCATTATCAGGGTCAACTGCAACACCAAGGTCACCACCTGTGCCTAGTACAAGGTTTGAACCTACAGCATATGGTTTTTCATAAACTGTTGCAGTAGTACCATCATCAAAACTAATTCTAATGGAATTCGATGGATCAACTGAAATTGTATCACCACGTAAAACAGTTACACCATTAACATTCACAAATGAATCTACATCTGACACCCATGTAGGCAGTGGGCTACTACCAGCAAGTGTTACAGCTGACCAGTTAATTGTATAAACATCACCTGATCTAAAATGAATTGGTAATTTTACAAACCCTGTTTGAACAGTGCTTCCAACTGCATCTGAAGTAAATGTCTTAAATGTTCTACCATCACTTGATGTTAAATGTTCAAATCTAAAACCTGTTTCAACATGTGCTTGAATATATTCTTCAATATCAGCAGCAGTTAATGTTGTAACCCAGTTTAAATGAGCTGGTGAGTTAACTTTGAATTTAGTTTCTTCAGCATCTAATAAACTTTCATCAATGATACCAATTGCAACTTCAATCCCTTCTTCAGCGGCAACTTGTGTCTCAAATGAACTAATTCTAGCTGTATTGGTAATTGTAAACCATGCAAATGTTGTTGTTCCAAGCGCAATCACTGTTAACACAACAGTAAGTGTAGATAATAATAATCTTCTAGAAATTTTTCTCATTTCTATTCTCCTTTTATTTTTTTAATATTTTTTATGTAAACATATTGTTTATGTTTAAACCATCGCTTGTTTTAAATTCTTAAATTGAAGTTGGATTTTTAGATAATCCCTTAAAACTGCATTGAATGCATCTGCATCCCAGCCTTCAATCCATATATTGACAATCACTTTTGATTGATAAATCTCTTTTCCATCTTGATTATAGTAACCTGTTGGTTGTAATTCAGTGATAAGGCTTTGATTATCCAGTGCTTGATAAGGATTGTCTTCAGCAATTTTTGTAAGTTCATAAGCTGTATGCGGCATTTCTTTAGGTAAACTTATGCTTTCTACTTGTGTACTTATAAAGTAACTATAAGCGCCATAGGATGATCCATATCCTCTTTGAGGATTCCTTGATGGATCATAGATCAATGTTCTTAGTGAATCATGACCTCGTTGATCATAAGGTAAGTCTATAACTTCTTGAAATCCGATTCTAATACTGTCTTTGGCATAATAAGTTCTAGTCTCACCAGCCCTTACAATATCATCTTCAGCATACATAAAATCTGCGTTCGATTTCCATTCAACACCTTTTGAGATCACATAAGTACCTTCCATATTAATGTCATAACTCATTTGATCTGATACATCATTAACTAAGTAAACATGTCTTTCTTGCGTTGTTGTTCTAAACCAAAGCTCAAATGATAAATAATCTTTGTTCACTCTTGCTGGTCCAGTTGGGTTTAATCCACCTTTATAAAAATCAATCCCATTTATAGTTGTCACATCAGTGAGCGATTGATTCTTAAATATTTCTAGCATTGCTTCTTCATCTAGAGTTGAGCTGAAATGAAATCCATCAGTTGATATTTGTAATTCATCTCCTGTTGAAGCACTTAAATACATACCTTCAATGTTATTTATGGTTGCGATTGTAATCCAAGCATATGTAACTGTACCGAATATAACAGTGAACAAGACGAATGTTAATAAGGAAATATATAGCTTTTTCATCATCTATTCTCTATAGAAAAGATCATTTCCATTTTGATGCTCCCACCTAAGATGTCATCTGTTGTATCTGGATCATAGCCTTCAATCCAAACAAGAACACTAAATTTTTTAACATCGTCTGGTTTGAAATTTGTAAATAGCTCTCTGGTTATAATCTCATCTGAAGTGAATAAACTTGCTGTTGGGATAGAAGGTGGATAAATTGGATATGCATTGTTTTCATCTTTTGCATCTTCCTTTTGATAAAGTTTTTCGACACCATCATTGATGATTAAAACTCGAATTGCATCATCCATATTTCTTGAGACTTCAGTGATTTTAATGTGATATGAGACATTAACTGTTTCATCCCCATTGTTTTTGATATAGAAAGTATATGCAACATAATCAAAATCGGGATCATCATAATTGCCTTCTGCATCCATAACCTCACTGATCTTTAACCATCTGTAAGTTAAATCACGTGCTTCATCAACTGGATCAGTCATTAATCTTGGTTGAGCATACTCGAAATCTTCAGATGTTGATAAAATAATACCTCTAGTATATGCATCTCGATCAATACTCATCATAAAATTTCCTGAATCTTGTCCGTAAAATGTAACAACGCCAAATGCTAAAGAAAATAATCCAGACAAAATAATACCTATTTTAAATATTTTGTTTGTTTTTAATGCTTTTTCAGCTTTTATAATCTTTTTATGGCTCATGACATCACCTCATTTCACGGACATATTCTATCACTATACCTATTACTTACTATTTAAGAAATCATTACTTTTTTATTAAAAAAACTGTGTTCAAGATAAATACTGATTTTGTATAACTCATAATTGAATAATAACCTTACGTTTGGTAAAATGATTATGCCAAACAAGAATAGTGAATAGAATACCTTTTAAGTTGATGTCTTTAATCAACCAGCTTGGACACTATTTCTTGTTTGGCGATAAGAAAGTTCCTATTCAAGCTGGTTGCTTAAGGACATTTATCATTTAAGGAGTCTACCAAACATGAATCAAGCTATAACACCAGAAACATTGTACCCAATCATTCAAACTTTATGTGCTGATGATTATAATGAACTGCTTAAGAAAATGCAGCTGAATCAAAAGATAATCAATGATGCTGCGAATGCTCTTCATAAAATCATCTTTAGAGAGCGTCGAGTTCCTAACGGATATGTTAGAAACGGTAAGACACCTACTGGTCGTCAAAAGTATCTCAATCCTCAAACCAGTAGATCTATTTCAGATACCCATCATTCCATCGTTCGTTACTCCAAGAAGTCATATGAACAGTGGTTGATGTTTATCAAATGTATGCTCTATGGTCTATCTTTAAGAAAGAGTGCATCTGAAGTTGGGATTTCAACGACTACTGCCTTTGCGTGGCGTCATAAAGTCATCGAAGCGATGAAAGACTATCAGGAAGTTGTCAAACTGTCTGGGGAAATAGAGATTGATGAAACTTATTTTCTTCTTAACATGAAGGGTCCTTGGAAAGGTAAACAAATGCCAAGATCTGCTAAGAAGAAAGGTGAACCCGCCGTTTTACGTGGTGTTTCTAATGAACATGTTTGTGTTCTTATCGCACTTGATGAAAATGATCAGGTTTTAACGAAGGTCGTTGGTCAAGGAAATCCGTGGAAAGATGATATCTTCGATGCCATTAAAGGTAAGGTTAAAGCGGGTAGTCATATCACATCAGATAGTAAATCATCTTATTTTGATATTGCTCATCAATTAGAATGTTCAGTTACACAAATTCCTTCTGGTGAACACACCAAAGATGAATACAGTTTAGGAGTTATTAATAATTATCATAGTGAATTAAAAACCTGGTTTAGAAGATTTAGAGGCGTATCTACGAAACATTTAGAGGGTTACTTGATGTGGTTTAGGTTCATGAAGTATTTAAAGTATCAATTGGAGTATGACAAGCACTTAAATGCGGCATTAAAATATGTCATATCAAACCATGTTTCAATCAAATCAAGTGATATTCATCAAAGAGATTGGCCTATTGATATTTTTAAGCCATATCAGTATTTATCTTGAACACAGTTATTAAAAATAGTTTTTTTAAAATATTTCAATTTAATTTCACTTTTTTTTAAGTAGAATGTAAGAAATAAGTAATGAAGCCAAAAAAAAGAAGGTTGAATTTTGTACAACCTTCTTTTGATCTGTTTTGATTTACTTTTCATTAACTATAATTGATTAAAGTAGATGCTTCCAAGCTTCTGTCCCTATATACCCTCTTAAGGCTTCTGCAGATAGCGGTTTTGTAAAATAATAACCTTGCATAATTGAGATGTCATAATTCTTAGATTCTTCCATCATTTCTTTGGTTTCAATCATTTCGCTAACGACTTTATATTCATTCTTATGTGCGAAATCGACAAGCAATGTTGCAAATTTAGCCTTCATATACGCTTCTGATTCTTTTAAAAACTCATTATCCAACTTGATAATATCAATATCCATCTTTTCAGCCTTAGATAATGTTGCATAATCTAATCCAAATCCGTCGATTGCGATATTAAATCCCATTTCTTTAAGTTGTTTGATATTGTTAAAGATCGTTTCTTGTCTTTCAAAGATGGCAAATTCGATAATTTCTAAAATAATATGTTCAGCGTTCATTCTATACTTCTTAAGTATTTTTTGGAAATCATCAGGAAGTGTTTGATTCATTAATTGTTTAGGACTTAAGTTCATTGAAAACTTAATATCTTTTTTTGGAAATACTTGTTTTAACTCTTGATAAGTTTTAACCAGTGACTCTAACCCCCACAAACCAATCCAATGAATATCTCCAGACTGTTCCATAATACCTAAAAACTTAAACGGTGATAACAATCCATGTTCTGGGTGATTCCATCTAATTAATGCTTCTACACCATAAATATCATTGTTTTTAACATCAATCATCGGATGATAGAAAAGTTGGAACTCTTTATGCTGAATGGCATGCTTGATTTGATAATAATACTCAACATGTTCTCCACCTTGATCACTCATCTCTTCACTATAAACTCTAATATTGTCGCCACCATTCTTTTTAATGATATAAGTTGCGATTTGAAGCGAGTTTAATAAATCTTTAAGTGTTGATCCATGAACTGGATAAAAAGCAATTGCGATCGATGCTGTTGCGTTTATCTGAGTATCTCCAAAGAGTTTTATTTGTTTACCAATAGCCAACTTGACTTTATTTGCTAAGTCAACAACTTCTGTTCTATCAAAGTCCATCGATAAGAATATTAAGAACTCATCGTTTTGCATGCGTGATATCTTCACACCTTTAGGTAAAATATACTCAACGTTTTTGATAATTCTTTCTATAATCTTTTCACTTTCTTTTTTTCCAAAAGCATTCACAAAATCAGTAAACTTGTCTAAGTCCATATAAATCAAACTAAACTGCAATTGATCATTTGATCTAGCAATATATGTTGATATAACTGAATGGATTTCTGATCTGGTCAAGACACCTTCTATGGTTAGGGCTTTTTCTTCAGCAATTCGTTTGTGTTCTCTGAAAAATGATTTTGCTAAAAAGAATATCATGGTTAGAAGTACCAAAATAACAATAACAAACAATACAATGGTCATGCCTGGATTCGCTTCATATATTCTTAAAAAATTCATCGCTTAGCCTCCTTAGACTTCATAGCTTTTGGTACTTGAAGTGTTTTCGTTTTATCAATATTATAAGCCTTTATGAGTTCAATTGCTTTTTGTTTTGGTACTGGTGGTGAAATAATATAACCTTGAATGACACTACAACCTGCTTTATAAACGAGCTGATTTTGTTTTTCGTTTTCTATACCTTCTGCAATAACATCTAAATTAATGTTCTTAGCAAGATTTGAAATCATGGTTACGATTGCTCTACTATGAACATCTCTTTCAATATCATCAATAAATGCTTTATCAATTTTTATTGTATTGACTGGTAAGTCTCTTAAGTACTGCAATGATGAGTAACCTGTACCAAAGTCGTCAAGGTGGATGTTAAAACCATGACGTTTCAGGATGTTTAGTTTATTAATGACAAGTTCAAATGAATCGATCAAAAATGTTTCGGTGATCTCTAAACTGATACTACCTTTTTTCAAGTCGTATTGATCAAAGACGGTCATAATTTCATTGACGAACCCTGCTTGAAGCATTTGAACAGGTGAAATATTTAATGAGATATGAACATTATAGGGTTCTAGCTCTTTTGCGATCATAAATGTTTCATGAAGTGCAATGCGTCCAATATCTACAATCATATTATTTTTTTCTGCCATTTGAATGAATTTAAGTGGTGATTCACTTGAATACTTAGGATTAGTCCATCGAATAAGTGCTTCAAAACCAACAATTCTTTCCAAATCATTACTGTATTGAGCTTGAAGTGCCATTTGAAACTCTTGGTTGGTAATCGCATTGGCTAAATCTATTTCCATTCTTTGTTCTCTAGATGCAACAAGTGATAACGCAACATCATAAGTAAATGAAGGGTTAACCGTACTTTCCTTGGCATGATTAAGTGCTAATTTAACTTTTTCTAATGATATATCAGGAGTTAAAATCTCATATCTTTGTGGCTCAATATTGAAGATACCAATCTTTATATCAACATTTAGGAAGTTTCGATCCATTGTAATTGGTTTATCAAGTTTTTGTAAAAATAAATCTACCCATGATTTAATCCAATTAAAACTATCGATTCCCCTAAAAAGCACTGTGAATTGATCTTGTTTAATATTATAAAGTTTTGCAGGATATCCTTCCAAGGATTCATTGGCGAGTTCTGCAATGAGTTTTAAAAATCTGTCTCCACTTTCTTCACCTAATACAAGATTGATCTTAGAAAACGAAACAATATCGAACATCGCAAGTACATTATATTGTGCAAGTTTTTCTTCATCTTTAAAGATCTCTGTTAAATCTGCTAAAATCACATTTTGGTTTGGCAAATTCGTAATTGGATTGTATAATGCAAGTTTTTGATACTGATCAAAACGTCCTTCGATATGGGTAATATCATCCCCAACAAGAATAAACCCACCAGTTGATCTGGTTGTGACAAAATGGATATATTTTACATCATCTGCAATTTCTAAAATAACTGTAAACGATTTTTGACGTTGTAACATTTCTTCGATATGTGTTTCTTCAGGTACATCTTTAATATCGAAATCCATGAGATATTTAAAACGATCATTTTTACCTAACAAGTTTTTTAATGCTTTATTGTAAGATTTGATTTTACCATTTTTTCTAACTTTCATGATATATGGTTTTGTATAATATAATGATAATCTAGCATTTTCGATATCATGAACTTTTTGTTCTAGTATCTTATATAAAACAATGAGTGTAACAGAAAATAATATAAAAATTACTGCAAATAATGCCCATAAAGTTTGTGAAAGATAACTTAAAGAGTCAATTACAAGAGTTTCTTCGTAGATTTGAACAAGATAAAATACTCTAGTAGATAACGATATCTCTAAAGGTACAAATGATAATATAGATTCGGTACCTAGAAAATTTAGACTAAAAATATCTGATTCGTGATTGACTACAGTTTGTTTAATAACGTCTATATAATCTTCAGAATAACCTGAATCTCTTAAATAATTATAAAAGAGCGATTGTGTTCCACTAAAATGAGATGTTAAATAAATGGTGTTCTCATCACCCATAAAAACAAATTCATTTTCAATGGTTTCAGACGTCAGAAAGTGATTAATATACGGTTCGAGTTCGAAAAACGCAATATACTCATTAACTTTAAAAACACCATACATGATTGGCAAGTTGGACGTTCCAAAAGCTCGATCAAAACTATAGAATGCTAAGTTTTGATCAAAATCTGCTACTTGATAACTATCTACATATGTATATGTATTTTCTCCAATAGTTACAGTTCTATTGATCACATCCATTACACCAAAATAACTAAATGGTTGATCGATAACCTCAAGTGGAATATCTTGATTTAAAAGTTCTTCTATCGGGTTTAAACTTTGTGCAGTATATAAATCGATTTTTTCTTTAAATTTATCATAATCGTAATTCAGTTGCATCTCAATGGTTTTTGTAACAGTCTCTCCTGATTTAATTAAATTGGCTTCTGCTTGATTCATCATGAAGTTTGATGATATTTGAGTATACGCAAAAACAACTACCACCATGAGTAGTATATATGATAAGATAAATGCTATGCCCAATTTAATCGTATAACGCTTCATGTTTATACCTCAAGAATGTCATATATATCTATTATATATCAGAATATGTTTTTAAAAAACATCTATGATGTGTGATGTTTATCATTAGTTTACCATTAAAATGTTAAATATAGAAAGATATTTTATTTGAAACAAAATATTATACTCTAAATAAACTGACTTTTAAATGTTATAATATGACTGAAAGATGGTGAATTTAATGAAACTAAGACTAAAGAAGAAAAATGATGATTATGAAATGGATGACAACCTTATGTCATTTGAAGTCATCAATCAAGCATACGTGATGATGTCAAAAAAACTATCTCGATATTTAGCTGTCAATCAGCAATTATCTTGTGATAAGTTTATTGATCTTTTTGAAAAACTTGATCAAGAAAGAGTCATTCAAATCATTAAAGAAAATAGACCTGACAGTCATTCCATTTTTAAACTAAAATCAAACCATATCATGAAAATCATTTTTAATCATAAAAACAATATTGGGTATTTTGTGCCTGTAGATGAAATAAACATATATACAGAAAAGATCCAAGAACTAGAACAACAAATTAAAGCTAAAGAATCTTTTTTATATGAAATGAGTCATGAACTTAAAACCCCTTTACAAACCATAAGTTCTACAATTGATTTATTGAAAGACAGTCAGCTTACTGATGGTCAAAGGGATTTGATTAATGATGTGACGTTAGCATTAAACCAAACGATTGATTCAACTCATAATATATTAAACTTCGCAAAAATGAAGCAAGGTAACTATGTCATTAAAAAAAGCCCTATATTATTGAGTAAACTCATAGATGATATGCACCATATCTTTAAAAGCAACCTTGAGCAAAAAAACTTATATTTTAGAACAACTCATTATAATAATATAACATTTATATCGGATGAAAGTTTAATTAAACAATCATTAACAAACTTATTGTCGAACGCCATTAAATTCACTGAAGACGGAGGTTTATACGTTGAAACTGATGTTACTTCAGATCATTTATTAAAAATATCTATTGAAGATACAGGCATAGGTATGACTGATAAAGAGATAAATCGTCTATTTAAGCCTTTTTCCCAAGCTAACAGTGATATATATAATACCTATGGTGGCACTGGATTAGGATTATCAATTACTCAAACGATCATGAATCTTTTAAATGGACACATTCATGTTGAAAGCACTTATGGCAGTGGTACAAAAATGACAATTTCTTTTCCAGTTGAGTTATCTAGCGAACAAGTAAAAGTAGATCAGAATACTACAGTTATGCCAAATCCAGGTATAAAAGTTTTAATAGCTGAAGATAACAAGCTGAGCCTTAAAGCAACCAAACAGTTATTAGAAAATGCTAAATTAAAAGTTGAAGTTGCTAAGAATGGTATAGAAGTATTGAATCAGTTCAAAGATTATCCATTTGACATCATTTTGATGGATGTATCAATGCCAAAAATGAATGGTTTTGAAGCAACTAAAGAACTTCGTGAAAAAGATCAAAACATACCGATAATCGCAATGACTGCTAACACTTATGATGATCATGTTAAAGCCTGTTATGCATCTGGAATGACTGATATTTTGTATAAACCTTTTAAATCAAAAGACTTATATCACATGATCAATAAACATGTAAAATAAAGCGTTCCTATCTGAGGAACGCTTTTTCCATATCTAATAATTTTTTCTTTAAATGAATATAATGCTTACCAGAATATCCAGTTAACTTATTGTTCTTTCCAATCACTCTATGACATGGGACAACAATACCAACTGGATTTTTTTTGCATGCTTGACCTACAGCTCGTACAGCCTTAGGATTTCCTACTGCATTTGCGATATCTTGATAACTCTTGGTTTGTCCAAAGGGTATTTGTAAAAGTTGATTCCATACTCTTTTTTGGAAATCAGTACCTTTTTCAAAGACGACATCTACATCAAAATTTTTTAGATCTCCATGAAAGTAATCTGATAACTCATGTTCAATCATATCATCATTTTCAAAAACAAAACTTTCTTCATGGAAGTCTTCTTCAATACTTAACCCATATAAATGATGATTCTCATGTTCGTATAAAATGTGTCCAATAGGACTTAGATAACAACCCATTTTATGTTTTTTCATTTCATATAACTCCATTTTTAATCGATGTTTTAGATGGTTGAGTTCTTCTTCTAAAGCAAGCGGTAGTTTTTGACCAATCGTTTGATAATATATTCGAATTGAATCAACTTCTTTTAACCATTCATAAACATTAACATCTGTTAATTTTTTGAATGTTTTCTTTGTAATATTTAGGCCTGACAAATCAAGACTATCGAGTTCTGGTATGTAACCAATAGGTGTGAGTTTTGCAGTTGCCTGCTTATCAACACGTTCAAATATCCACTTTAAGACTCTAGAATTTTCACCAAATCCTGGCCATAAGAAATTGCCATGAGCATCTTTTCTAAACCAATTGACATAATAGATTTTAGGAAGCGAATCAGGATCAATATCTTTACCCATGTCAATCCAATGATTTAGATAATCACCAACATGATATCCAATAAAAGGTAACATTGCGAATGGATCTCTTCTTACCCTTCCAATATCATCAGAAATGGTTGCTGCAGTAATTTCAGAACCCATCATTGAGCCCATAAAAACGCCATGGTTCCAACTTAATGACTCATGTACAAGTGGTATGGTTGATGGTCTTCTACCCCCAACGAGTATTGCAGAAATCAATACACCTTCTGGATCATCCCACTCTTTTGCTAAGACAGGAGATTCGGTTGCTTCAGTGGTGAATCTAGAATTTGGATGTGCAGCAGGAATCTTCATTGATGGATCATGATCCTGTTGTTGCCAATCTTTAAGATGTTTAGGTTTTTCTTGGTCAATACCTTCCCACCATACATCTAAATCATCAGTTAGAGCAACGTTTGTAAATATAGTGTTCTTCTCAATGGCTTTCATTGCATTAGGATTCGATTTATAAGATGTGCCTTTGGCAACCCCAAAAAATCCTTTTTCTGGATTAATCGCATATAGCTTCCCATCTTTTTTTCGCCAAATCCAAGCAATATCATCACCTACAGTTTCTACTTTCCACCCTGAAATCGTAGGAACTAACATCGATAGATTTGTTTTTCCACATGCACTTGGAAAAGCGCCTAAGATATATTTAAATTTTCCCTCTGGATTCGTAATTTTTAAAATAAGCATATGTTCAGCCATCCATCCTTCATCTTTCGCGATTTTAGATGCTATTCTTAAAGCCAAACATTTTTTTCCGAGTAATGCATTTCCACCATATCCAGAACCATAAGACAATATCAGTCTTTCTTCTGGAAAGTGTGCGATATACTTATGTTCAATAGGCGCACATGGCCATGAAACATCTTTCTCGTTATTCTCTAGCGGAGCCCCTACTGAATGAAGCCCTGGAATGAATGATTTTCCTTGCTTGATTTCTTCTATGACATCATATCCAACACGGGTCATTTTGATCATATTTACGACAACATATAAACTATCTGTTATCTCAATACCCGCTTTAGATATTTCTGAGTGCAGTGGTCCCATCATATATGGAATCACATACATCGTTCTACCTTTCATGGAACCTTTATACAGAGATGTCATTGTTTTTTTAAGTGCATTAGGTTCAATCCAGTTGTTGGTTGGTCCAGCATCTTCTGCTTTTTTTGAAGCAATAAATGTTCTTTTTTCAACTCTTGCAACATCAGATGGATCACTGAAAAAGGCATATGAATTTGGCCTTAATAAAGGATTTAACTGTATAGCTTTCCCACTGCTAACCAGTTCATCATAAAATGCTTTTTCTTCTTCTTTACTCCCGCTTAGCCAATAAACACGATCTGGCTGACATAAGTTTTTAACTTCATCAACCCACTTAAGTAAATCTTTCATTGTTTGCATGATTGCCCTCCAAATTTTTAATTCACTTGATCATACAACGTCGATTTTTCATATGTTTAAATGCTTTTATATAAACTTGTTTCATTCTTTCTTCGGATACATGATTTAATACATGATTTATATCAAACCATTTGACACCTTGATTCTCATCAGGCTTATGTGTGAGCTCATCATTTTCATCAGCAATGAGTAAATACGTAACATTTAAGTGCAGATGATCAGGAACAAAAACACCATGCTTGATGTGATTATGTACATAGATATTATCAATCATAAAAATATCGTCAAAGCAAGCGCTTATATTTTTGACGCCTGTTTCTTCTTTCGCTTCCTCTATAGCAACGCTTAAAAAGTCGGGATTTCCGTCAACATGACCTCCAACCCAACTCCAAGATTTATAGATATTATGATAACAAAACAAGACTTTATCCATCGTTTCATTGACAACAATGGCTGATGATGTTAAATGTGCGACTAAGTTTGATCTTAACAAATGATCATCTTCTTTTTCAATAAAAGCAAGCATTGCTTTTTTGTCCATCAATTCTTGTTCATTTTTTGGTTCATAATTTTGTATATGTTTGATATAATCCATGAAAACTCCTTTAATCTAAATCATTAGCCATTTCTTTTAAGCGTTGAATTTGATCTTTAGAGCCTACAACAATCATGTTATCGAGCACTTTTAAGATCTCATCAGCTTTAGGATTAAAGATAAAATCATCTTCATTTCTTCTAATTGCGAGTACGATTAAACCAGCTTTTTCTGAAATTTTTGCGTCTCTTAATTTCTTATCAATGAGTATAGAGTCTTCATTAATGACAACTTCTTCCATATCAATAGACATGTTTTTAGTATCAATGATATTATCAACAAAAAACTGTACATGCGGAGAAATCATCAGTGCAGCCATTTTTTTACCACCAATTTCATCTGGTGATACTGTTTGGTTTGCACCCGCTAAAATAAGTTTCTTTTCTGCTGATTTCTCATGAAACCTTGAAATAATATGGATGTCTTGGTTAAGTTGTCTTGCTGTTAGTACAACAAAGACATTGTCAGCATCTGTTGATAAAGTAGTAATGATACCTTTTGCCTTTTCTAGACCAGCTTGAACCAAAACTTCTTCTTTAGTGGCGTCATCAAAAATATATAAGCAATCAAGTTCATTTAACTGTTCAACTGTTTTTTGATCGTGATCAATGACTACAAAATCAACATCTCTTTTAATCATTTGTTTAATCACATTGATACCAGTTTCACCAGCTCCACAAATGATAATATGATTATTTAAGTTTTCAATTTGTTTTTTCATTTTTCTTTTCCTCCAAGTGAGATTGAAGTTTGCTTCTCCAATAAAATCAAATACGACTTTCGCCAAATATCCAATCATGCCTAAGCTAATTAAGATGAATATGATTGAAAACCACATTGCAAGTGGGGTCATATCAGCAACTTCGCTATATCCAACTGTAGACACCGTAATGATTGTCATATATAAAGCATCAATAAATGGGATATCCAAAATAAGCATATACCCTAGGGTTGCACCAAAAATCAGAACAACCATGAGTAAAGCCCACAATACTATTTTTTTGATTTTCACAAACTCACCTCCACTTTAGAGATCAAGCGTTTATTTGAAAATAATTTCTAAATCGATGTTCGCAACCTTGCTCACTGTTTCATGAATTGAACAATGAGTAGCTCCTAATTGCGCTGCTTTTCTTAATTTTTCCTCATTTGAAGGGTTATAGACAACAAGTGTCATATGAACTTGCTCTAATGTTGCAGGACTTTGATCCCTTTTCGTTCCTGAAATTTCAATTTCTGCCTTATCAAATGATAATCTCATTTTATCTGAAACACTTAAGAATGTTGCATAAAAACAAGATCCTAGTGCGCCAAACAGCATGTGATAAGGTGCAACTCCGTTATCTTGTTTTCCTATTTTAACTTTACCTGATGGAGAAATCATTTCTCCAACAAACCCGTTTTCAAAGGTCATATGAATTGTATCTGCTTTCATCATATCTCTCCTTTATTTTTAGCTTTTAAACTCAATACCATAGGTATTTTGCCTAAGAAATCTTTATAATAAGATAATCCCTGATCATCAATTAAATTTCCACCCATACCTACAACACACTTTTCATGCTCTTTGATGTAAGTTATAGACAAATGATTATCGATAAGTCCCATGATAATATCTTCCATGGTATGATTCCAATAATAGTTTTCAGCAAATTTTGCTTCAGATGCATAACCACCGATGTAAGGATCCATATCAGGATCTTTTCCAAAATAAGGATATCTTGCTATCAAGTTTCCTTCAGCCATGTGTTCCTCATCAAAAATAAGTGCTGTTGGATGCGCATCATGAAGATAAAACTCGCCGTTAGGCTTTAGATAATGAAAAATCACTTTACCCCATTGCTTTAGATCTGGAAGCCATCCAATAACACCATCAAAAGTGACGACTAAATCAAATTTATCTTCTATCTTTCCTATGAGTTTTAATACATCAGATGTTATAAATGTTAAATCAGTCATTTTAAACTCTTTTGCAAGCAGTCTTGCATATTTGATATTATCTTCAACTAAATCAACACCAGTGACAATTGCACCTTTTCTAGCAAGTAATATGGAATCTGCACCTGTGTTACACTGAAGATGTAAAACACGTTTCCCCTTGATATCTCCTAACTCACTTTCAACCAAAGGATTTAATTTTGTGTGAGGATCAAGTAATCTCTTTCTATATGTTTCATAATGATCTTTTGATAGTTTTCCCCAAGCTTTCTCATTTGCTTGTATTTTATTTTCGTTGCTCATTGTTTTCTCCTAGTTATATGCCATATTTATACTTCTATAATAACAATTTATCAAGATTAAGTCATTAAAACGGCTTTATTTTAGTTAAACTTTAATATTTTCTCTTTGAAAAACGGATTTAGTTCGTTTAGTTTTTCTCTTTGAAATTTGATGATATCATATAAATCATCTTGTTGCTTATTAACTAATGATAATTTTACATTCGCAAACCATCTTACATTTGCGAGTGTCAAGAAAAAGTCCATATCGATGATCGGATGCTTATCTTGATATCTTTTTAAAAATAAGTTTGCAATTTCTTCAAATCCGCTACGATATAAAAGTGCATATGTCCACATCACATCATATCTATAATCGCCATATCGATACATCCAATCAATGATATACATTTGATCGTCTTTATGTAGTGTATTCCATGGATGATAATCACCATGGATTCTTGATAAAGGACATGCTTTTATGTCTGCTTTTTTTTCTTTTAAGACTTCAATGATTTTTGATATTCCTTGATCTTTCAAGTTAGAGTTAATACGCTCTATTTGATGAATTTCTTCATCAATAAAATCATGAGATGTTTGCTGATTAGTTTCTTGATGAACATTGATGAGTGCATCTGTAAATGCTTCGATAAGACGAGTTTCTTGTGTCTTTTGATATAAGTCCATCGTCTTTTCGCCATCAATAAACTCGAACAATATCCAGATAAAACCATTATGCATCCCATGATCGTACATTTTTGGCATATATTGATTTGGCTCTTCATATGCTTTTATTTCTAGGCGAATACTATCTTTAATTGATAAGTTATCATAAACCTTATAAATGTATGCCTGAACTTTAGTTTCAATTTTAAAAACTTTTGCTGCAAAGCCACTATTGATTGTCGATATTCTTGTGATTACAGGTTTAATCTCAATTTTTTGTAATTTTTCTATGATATCTAAAATAGGTAGCAGTTTTATAAGTTCCATAAAAGCATCATGCTCTTTTTTTACAGGATCTACTTGAGGTAAACCTTGATCATCTAGAAGTAAACTTGTATCTTTGAAATCTTTTAAATACTGCAAAAATCCTTTTTGATGAAACAAAAAAAGGCTGCCCCAATGGATGAAATCCCATGACGCATGGTACTCATTAATTTCATAATCGATATAGATAATTTCGCCATCTTTATAAATAAAATTTGTCGGAAAATAATCGATATTGATTTTTTGCTTTTCCAAAACCATTGCATGTGCATAAAGTGTTAAAAATGCATCGATATCAAAGGTACCTTTACTAATATATTCTGCTAACGTGGGTCCATCTATATATTCTTTGATTAAGTATTGTTTCTCTTGATCATAAGAGATCAACTTAGGTATTCTTATGGAACTGTCTTTTAATACCTTATATGCTGATAACTCATGTTCTAGTTTATCATCAAAATGATAATAATCTATTTTCTCTTGATGCATTTGTTTATATACATAAAATACATCATTTTTCTCTACCAAATATGAGTATGCACTCTTTCCTCTACCTAAAAACTTTATAATTTTATAATCTTCTATGTATTGCTCTAACTTATGCTCCATTGTTAACACCCTTTAGCTCTTGATACAACACATCAACTACATCTTTAATATCCATCTCAGACACATCAATTGTTTTCACATCTTTATATTCATTTTTTGAGTTAATCGCTTTGTAATCATCAAACTTAGTTTGATCTCTATGATCATTGATTAATCTTTTAAGATAGACATCTTCTTTAGCAACTAAACGATAAAAATGAACTTCACTATCTTTAAACCATTCAAAGATTAGATTTTTTAGACCTTCAGTTGGTACAACCCATGTCACTATGAAATGCTCTAACGTCGGATGGTCTAAAAAAGATTGATACAAATGTTTTAAATTGGTTTCTACTAAAACTTTATTCTCTTCATTTACGATAAATGGATGTATACGCCATAGATCATCCACATCGACATATTGAGCATGATTTATTCTTTGATATAAAACTTTTGCTGCTGTGGTTTTCCCGATACCGGGAGCTCCAAAAATTACACTGACTTTCTTCATAAGTCTCACCCCTTATTGTTGTATAAAATCTGTTGTTATTTTTTTAATATTTTCATAGACATGATGGTCATCTGTTGTATCAATTAAATAAGATTGTCCAAGACATTTGATAGAGTCATATGAAAACATCGACTCTTTAAAAATATCAAAAGGAATCTCCCCTGTTGAAAGATGAGCAACGTGTCTATTTTTTTGTCTTTTTAAATATCTATCATATAGAACATTTACATCTTGTATACTCAAAACTGTAATAATAGTTAGAGTATAACTTCCTTTCTTTCTATTGTTATAATTAAATTAAGCACTGTGGATTTGTGTCATTTATATATAGCTTTGACTATTGGAGGAGACTCTTACCACAGTTCTTATTTTTAATGTCAATCAGTAAGTTAGCGCTTGACGCTTCATCACAAGACTACATAAATAAGAAATCTGTGACTTACCCAGTGCTAAAACTTATATTGGAGGTGTTTTTATGTACTTAATCGGAATTGATATCTCTAAGTACAAACACGACTGCTTCATAGCTACTGAAGCAGGTATTCAAATCAAAGCATTCAGCTTTGATAACAATCGTTTAGGTTTCGATTTATTTCTTGAGGTCTTAAAATCTTTAGATCAGTCAAAAGAAATAAGAATAGGTCTTGAGTCAACAGGACACTATGGATCAAACCTTAAACAGTTTATCACGGCATCTGGTTATACTTATCTGGAATTTAACCCTTACTTAACGCACATGTTTTCCAAGGCATTATCGTTACGTAAGACAAAGACAGATAAAGTTGACGCCAAAACGATTTCAAGTATGCTAGGTTCTGTTGACTACAAGACCTTACATACTAAATTTTACCACATCAACGAATTAAAACAACTGGTAAGGTATCGTCATGTTCAAATGGTCAATCGTTCTAAAACACTCATTGAACTGACAAACATCCTTGATCGTATCTTTCCTGAGTTTAAACCTTTTTTTAACGAAAGACTCTCTAGTAGTGCGATGTTCATCCTTAAAAAGTTCAAATCCAGAGCAAGAATTTCGAAACTTTCTAACAATGACTATGAATCCATTAGAAGTCACTCTAAAGGCAGATTATCTTATGTTAGAGTTCAAAAACTTAAATCTTTAGCTAAATCATCAGTTGGATATGAAACTCAGTCTGATCTGTTACTTCTTAAACACTCCATAAAACACTATGAGACGTTAACTGAAATCATTGAATCTGTTGAACATGAAATCATCCATCTCATGGAAAATATCAATCAAACACTGACAACCATTCCAGGTCTCAACATCATCTCTGCAGCAATTATCATCGCCGAACTTGGTGATTTTAAAAACTTTACAAATCCAGCTCAAATTGTTTCATTTGCTGGACTGGATACATCTGTCAATCAATCAGGAACAATAGAAACCAGAGGACATATCGTCAAACGTGGATCCGGATTACTTAGAATGACTTTTTGGCAAATCACTTTTGCGGGCTTAAGATTGAATCCTAAACTCTATGATTATTACCTTAAGAAACGTGCTGAAGGTAAACATCATAAAGTCGCCATGGTTCACTCTGTTAGAAAACTAATACGCACGATATACTATTTAGGTGTCAACCAACTGACATTTGATCATTCACATTTCAAATAATCAAATGAGGGTGTAGCTACCTCTTATTTGTTCATAAAACTTATATAGGCTTCCATGTGAGGTCTTTTACTATTTTTTATCATTTATTGCTTGACTTATTATAGTAAGTCTCCTGTTAAAAATAAACTGATGAACTGGACATCTTGATGCTTTTCTCTTAAGATATCCAACTCATGATATTTAAAATTGCTTTCTAGTAGCAAAATACCATCCATTTGCATATTTGAAATTGCATGTGACATCATAAAAAAAGTTGCATGAGAAAGCTTAAGATTTTCTGCACGATCACGATAGCCAATTTGGTCCACTAAGATTTCTTTAATATCGTCTTTGCAAAAATACATAAGATTAAGTTCTCTTGCTAACTTTTTAGCCATTGTTGTTTTTAATGACGCAAGGTGTCCCATAATTAAAATAACTTTTTTCATCTTTAGCATCATACTCCTATAATCTTTTTATCACTATATTCATATTTGAAATGATAGGATTTTAGTAAGGTAAACTACACTCTGTTAAAAGACTAAGTGGGTTCAGATGTTTTTAATGAAAGCAATACCACACTCTCAACATGAACAGTTTGTGAAAACATGTCTACAGGTTGAATACTCTTAATATCATAAAGTTTAGATAACATCTTAACATCTCTAACCTGTGTTTTAGGTTCACATGATATATATACAATCTTTTTAGGTCTAAGATTCATAACATCCTCTAAAAATGACTTGCTTGCGCCATCCCTAGTTGGATCCATAAAAAGTACATCAATATTAGATTTGATCTTAAGCATATGTTCACCAACATCACCACATATAAAGTCAATGTTTGCAATTTGATTATGCTTCTTATTATCAAGTGCATCTTGATGTGCATCTTTATTCACTTCAATTGCATAAACTTGTTTAGCTTTTTTAGCGATTAAAAGTGATAAAGTACCAATCCCTGAATATGTATCTAACACAATATCCGTTTTTTTAATATCTACGATATCAATTGCTTTTTGATATAGTTTTTGCATTTGAACTGGGTTCACTTGATAAAAAGATCTTGGTGACAACTTAAATGATAAGTCTCCGATTTGATCTAAAATATAACCAGGTCCATAAATGGTTTTCTCTTGTTCCAACAAGACAAGATGTGTATCTTTATTGTGCACGTTTTGAACAGTTGTTTTTACCTCAGGATGCTTTTTAACAAGTATTTGTGATATCTTCTTAGCATTTGGAAAAAGATTGCCCTGAGTGGCGAAAACAACCATCATATCTCCTCTTTGATGAGATTTTCTAATCATCACATGCTTGATGATTCCTTGTTTCTTATCAATATCATATGCTGCTATCTTAAATTGATTGAGTAATTGCTCAATCGTTCTAAACACTTCATTTGCTTTTTTATCATGGATAAAACATCCTAAAAAAGGTGTAATCATTTTGGATTTTTCTTGATACAAGCCTAATCTTAATTTACCTTTTTTGGGGGTTGCTGAAAGCACTGTTTTATGTCTGTAATGTAGTGGAACATCACTTGATATGATTGGATGAACTTTATGAAACAAACCTTCATCCTTGTAGAGATTTTCAACGTATTTTTCTTTAAGATGAACTTGGTAATCATAAGTAGTATGTAAAAAATCACACCCACCACATGTATAAAAAATTGGACAAATGACCTTTTTTCTATGAGCAGATGGTTTGAGTATGTATTTTTCGATGATATCAATTTCTTTTTGATCAACTTCTGCAACTTCATTTGATAACATATATCTCACTTCTTGCTTGTTATCAGTTACACAAGTTGTCATGTCTTTCATGTGTTCACACTTTATTTGCATGTTTAAACTTCTCTTTTTCTAATTTATATATTTCTTCTGTTGCTAAACTGATTTTAGTTACAACATCTTTTTTATGGATTGGATAAATATAATACGTATCATGGATTGTTGATAGATCGATACAATCGCCTTTTTTCATGTAATCATATTCAATATGACATCCGTACATGGATAACGGTTCTTTCTTCAGATCGATGGGATATGTATCATGATCAACTTTTAAAAGAAATCCTTTTAGATTATGAATAAGTGTTCCTTGTCCAATGGGTATATATCCTTTACTATTTGGAAGTGATTCTACATTGACTTCATCTTCAAAATGATAATGCCCTGATACAACTTCTTTTCTAACATTTTCTCTTTCCCATTCATACCAATCTGGCGCATGAGAAAACTCTGTGATACCTTTGGTTGCTTTAAGCTTACCATAAACATCCATTTCATAAGTTTTGCCACAATGATTGCACCATATCTTATTGAAATTTGAATCCATCTCATGTTCAGTTTTACAAGAAGGACATTGATAAAGAACTTTATGCATTTGTTTTGCTCTATGCTTGTAGCCTATCTTTACTTTATTGTCAAACTGCCATTGATACTCATCATACTCAAAAGCGGTCTTTATTTTATCATTAATAGCCTCAACTGATAAGGCATTGATTTGCTCAATATCCAAAATTTTTGTCATATCTGCTTTTAAAGGTACATATCTCATATGCAAATTCCAAACAGGCTGTGTTAAATAGTTACCGTGCATATTTAGAACAACGACAGGTTTTTTTAAAGCTTTAACCATTTTACCTAAAGACTCAGGAAGAATTGCGGTTGTACCAATTAAAGAATATCTTGCTTCAGGGTATATGGCTACAATATAATTAAGCTTATCTAGAGCATATTTAATATGTCTAAATAAGACTGTATCATTGGTGAACTTTCTTTTCATGATACCACCGACATTGCGCAGCAATTTTTCTCTTTTAATAAAGCCATCAATTGCAATCACATAATTAGCTCTTCTTGGAAAAATTGCCCTTGTAGTGACTTTAAAATCGATAAAAGCATGGTGTGTGCAAAGTAAAATATAAGGTGGTTTTAATCCCTTAATGCCTACTTTATTCACTTTTAATCTTCTAAACCATATGGTTGGTAAAGATAAAAGCCATGCTAAAGGTGTTAAGTATATCTTTTCTTTAACTGGCTTTTTTTCAATGTCGAAATATTTAATTTCACTCATAATTTATCCTTAGTTAAATATTGTTCTAAATCCAAATATTGAATGCCATTTTTTCCTTGTTTTTTAGCAATGTACATCGCTTGATCAGCGACATGAATTGCATCTTTAAGTTTCGTGTTTTCTTTCATGATGGTCAGTCCCATTGATGTTTTAGTCATCAATGGATCATCGATATCTCTAAGTGTGGTTGCATCAATTAAAATCTGTAGGTTTTTAGCTCTTGCTTTTAAAGTTGTTTCATCTGCTTTATGATACATCACTAAAAGTTCATCTCCACCGTATCTAAATGCTAAATCATTTTGATCTAATGCGTTTAAGATGGTATTAGATACAGCTTCTAATATCTTATCACCTACTATATGTCCATATAAATCATTTGTTCTTTTAAAGTTATCTAAGTCAATAAAACATAAACCCCATTCTTGTAGATTTTTATCTTTTAAAAGAGTGTTGAGCTTTGTTTTCATAAAAAGACGGTTTAGTAATCCAGTGAGTGGATCAATATACTTAATAAGTTGTGTGATTTTTTCTTCTTCAAATAGTAATGATTTTGATGTCTCATCAGTAAATACCTCAATGGCACCCATAATCTTGCCTTCAATTTCTAAAGGAATTGCTCTAACATGAACGAGTTTTCGATATCCATCTTTATGTTGAAGATAAACATAATTATCAGTGATGATGTTTTCTTTGATTGATTTTTGTAACGGACATCCATCTAAACACAATTTTTTACCACTTTCATCGATGTGATTGAGTTTATTATCCCAACAATGTGATCCAACCATTTCCTCTTTGGAAAAACCTGATATCGTTTCAGCTACAGGGTTATAATATAAAATCTTCCTATGTGTATCAACAATATATACAGCCTCATGGAAGTGATCAAAATATTTTTTTAGTTGCTCAAGCATAGAAAGATCCTCATTTCTTACAAAATATTTAGTTTCTTAGCTGTAGATTCCATGATTTCAATTGCACGATCAAGTTGATCTTTTGTATGAAGTGCTGAAACCATGCATCTAATTCTTCCAGTATTCTTCGGAACAGTTGGAAAAACAATACCTGAAACATATACTCCATTATAAAGCAATTGCTTCGAAAACTCCATAGTTAGCGCTTCTTTTCCTATCATCACTGGAGTAATTGGTGTTTCACTATGACCGATATCAAAGCCTAATTTTGATAATTTGTCTTTAAAATATCTAGCATTATCCCATAATTTATCCGTATATTCACTTGATGTCTCTAACATATGAAATGCTTCGATGATTGCTGCTGCAGCTCCCGGCATCATTGCAGTCGAAAATAACAATGGTCGACCTCGATGAAGCAACCAATCTCTCATTTCCATAGAACCTGCTACATAACCTCCCACAACACCAATGGCTTTAGATAATGTACCAACAATAAAATCAACTTGGCCGTGTAGATGGAAGTGATCAACAGTACCTCTACCTCTTTCACCTAAAACACCAGAACCATGTGCATCATCTACATAAGTGAGTGCCCCATATGTTTTAGCCAGTTTAACAATATCTGGTAGTTTTGCAATATCTCCATCCATTGAAAACACGCCATCAGTAATAATAAGCATTTGCTCATATTTTCCTTGGCTTTCTTTTAAAATACGTTCTAAATCTTTTATATCACTATGTTTAAAGACAGCACGACTAGCTTTTGATAACTTAGTACCGTCAATGATAGATGCGTGATTGAGTTGATCTGATATGATTAAATCTTTGTCTGTTGTAATCGCTTGGATAACGCCAGCATTCACATTAAATCCAGATTGAAAAACGAGTGCTGCTTCTTCCTTTTTGAATGCAGCAATCGTTTCATCTAATTTTTCATGAATGTCCATATTCCCAACGATAGTTCTTACAGCACCTGAACCAACACCATATGTTTCGATCGCTTTGATTGCTGCTTTTTTTAATCTTGGGTGATTCGCGAATCCTAGGTAATTGTTTGATGATAAATTGATGACTTTTTTACCATTCAGTATGATTTCTGCATCACAAGGTCCTTCGTTTACTGGTAACTTACGATATACACCATCTTTTTTTAATTCTTCAATTCTACTTGTTAAAAATGACACTAATCTCACTCCTTATGTTTTGGTATCAATACAACTTTTCCACTATGTCCAGACATCATAATCTCCATGCCTTTTTCAACATCTTCTAGTGGAAGTGTATGTGTTACAATATCTTCTAAATCTAACATTTGATTGTTGATTAAATAACTCACTTTATCCCATGTATCAAATAAAAGTCTTCCAACAACACCATACATGGTAATACCTTTGAAGACAAAATCATTGGATAAGTCAAATGTAATCTCATCTTCGGTGATACCCAGCATAGACATTTTTCCGCCTGCTTTCACATATTTAAAAGCAGCCTCAATGGCAGATTTATTTCCAGAAAACTCTGTAACTACATCTACACCTTTACCGTTTGTTTCTTCCAAAACTCTTTTGATGACGTCTTCTTCTTTAGGATTAATGACAACATCAGCTCCTAGTTTTTTTGCTAATTCTATACGATATGGGTTAACTTCTATCGCAATGATTTTTCTCGATTTCATTGCTTTAGCAATATTAACTCCCATAAGACCAATAGGACCACATCCAACGACTGCAACATCTTTATCTACAATATCAAAATGAAGCATGGTATGTACTGCATTACCTAAAGGTTCTTGAATCGATAAGTATTTTGGATCGACATCTCGATTATTAACAATTAAGTTAAACTCTGGCATTTTAATATATTCAGCAAAACAACCATCAGTATCGACACCAATGATCTTTGTATTCTCACAAATGTGATATTCCCCTCTTTGACAAAATTCACACGTACCACAAACTAAATGCGTTTCAGACGAAACGATATCACCAATTTTCACTTTAGATACATCTTTACCGATTTTAATGACTTCACCAGCAAATTCATGTCCCATAATATTTGGTGGTTGAACCCTTCCTTGACTCCATTTATCCCATTTGTAAATGTGAACATCTGTACCACAAATCGATGTCGCAAGCACCTTAATTAAGACATCTTTTGGACCTAACTGATTTGGGATTTCACGGGTCGTTAGTTTGCATCCCTTATCTCTTTTTTCTTTAATCACAGCGGTCATTTGCATCTTTAATAGTTCTCCTTATGTACTTTGTTATAAAAACGCTTTCATAGTTTTATTATACGCTTTTTTTGGCTATTTTTAAACCCCTGCCAAAGAAAAAATGAATGTTTTTATATACAATCATTTTTCGTTTAACCAATATTGAATTGCGATCAATGTTTTACCATCTTTGATCTCATTTTTGAGCATTAAATCTCTTGTTTGGTCTTTGGTAAACAGATAGACATCAATGTTTTCATCTAAGTCTTTAGCAAGGGGATCTTCAACTTTATACGCATGTTTAGCTCTAAAGATTTGAATTTTTTCATCGCTGTATCCTACACATGGATATAGTTCATATAAAAATGAAATATGATCTGATCGATAGGTTGTTTCTTCTTCGAGTTCCCGAATCGCACATGCCATGAACGACTCTTCATCAACGTCCATTTTACCTGCAGGTATTTCATATATGATTTCATCTAGTGGATATCTGAACTGTTTGATTAAAATAATCTTGTCATCCTGTGTTGTAGCTAACATTGCAGCTCCACCAGGATGTTTTAAATATATTCTTTCTGATGTTCTGCCTGATGGCAACATAACATCATCTTCATAAAGACTCATAAAAGAACATTCATATACCTTTTTTGAACTTTTTTTAACTTCCTTCAACGTTTGCACCTACTTTATTGTCTTTATATTTAATATAAGCCATGAATAATTTCATTGTATTATATACGACTTCAAAATGAACATGTTCTAGAGTGTCATTAGGCGTATGATAACTTTGATTACGATTGCTGTTGGACCAAGGCATCCCAATTAAGGTTGTTGAGGCAATCCCCTTTTTTGCAAATTCTGCTGCATCTGTTCCCCCAGTTAGAAACGCTAGAGGTTGTTTGAAAGTAAAAATGCCTTCAAGTTCTGAAACATCTAATAATTCATCAGTAAAACCATCATCAAACTTCACAAAGTTATTCAAATCACTGGTCAAAAAGAACATTTCGTTCTCATCATAGAGACAATCAGCGTTTAATAAATATGTAGGTATCTCTTTGAGTTCTTTTTCATGTGCTTTCACATATGCTCTTGCACCTCTTAAACCCTCTTCTTCTGCATCAAAACTTAAAACAATGATTCTTGTGTGTTTTAAAGATTCCTTAAGTTTAAAATGCTTCCCAATCTCAAGAGCAATCATTGAAGCAACTAAATTATCTCCTGCTCCAGGTGTCCCTTTTTTACTTGCAAAAAACCACATTTGACCAACAAGTAAAAAGGTGATACTAAAAGTGATATTCACATATAAAGATAATTCATCTAACCAAGGTGTAAGAAAGCTGATCATGGATACAAGCGATAAAATGATGACTAATGCGATAGATCCTGTAGTCCTTAAATTATAGAGTTTTGGTTGTCTAATAAAGAAGTTAAAGATTCTAGCACTATCATGATGTCCACTGATTATAATCTGCTGCTTAACTTCATTTTTAGGCTCGATTTTGCCATATACATTCTTCCCTTTTTTCTTTGGATAAAACTTATCTAATAAAGGTAGATATAAAAAGAACTGTAAAACTAATACAATCACACTCAAAATGAGCAAAACAAATGATATCCATGCGTAATCAAGCCACAAAAAAACAAGTGCACATAGATAATTAAAAACCAAAATTCTTATCCAACCAAGAAATGCACCTTGATAGACATAAAACTCTTCTTTAAAAGCATCATCTGCAAACTCATTGATTGAATCATAGATATAATCACCAGCATCTAAAGCACTTTTTGATCCTGCTAATCTTGGTCCAAATAAATCAATGATTTTTTGTGTCTCTTTATAAACATCTTCTGTATAATTTTTTATTTCTTGATCCATGGATTTATCACCACTTTAACTCGTTTAAGTCTATTATAACATTAAAAAAAATGATAAAAGCATTGAAATTTAAATATGCCTTATGCGACGATAAAAATCTCAAAAAAAAGAAGGCCTATGTAAAGCCTTCTTTAAAATGTTTATACACTTGTATTTATAAAGCTTCAGAAATCGTCTTACCTTGCATATGTAGGATCAAATAGTCTGGACCACCAGCTTTTGAATCAGTTCCACTCATATTAAATCCTCCAAATGGTTGATATCCTACGATGGCTCCTGTACATTTTCTATTGAAATATAAATTTCCAACATGGAAATGATTTCTAGCTTTTTCTAAATTCATGCGATTATTTGAAATCACTGCACCTGTAAGTCCGTATTCAGTGTTGTTTGCAACATCTAATGCTTGATCAAAATCTTTGACCTTACACATTGCTAAGATTGGACCAAAGATTTCTTCTTGCATGAGTCTTGAATCTGGTTTAACATCATAATAAATGGTTGGGTCAATGAAATATCCTTTTTCATCACTTGCTGTACCACCAACAAGTAATTTTCCTTCTTTTTCGCCCACTTCAAAATAACTTGTAATCTTTTTAAATGCTAAATGATCATTAACTGGTCCCATAAAGTTTTCTAGCTTTTCTGGATTACCTACTTTTAGTTGATGCGTTAGACGTTTCACACGGTCAACCACTTGATCGTATACATCTTCAACAATAATAGCTCTTGAGCATGCACTACATTTTTGTCCACTAAAACCAAATGCTGCTTTTACAATGGATTCTGCAGCAAGTTCTATATCAGCTTCACTATCAACAATAATTGCATCTTTACCACCCATTTCAGCAATAACTCTTTTTAGCCATATTTGTCCTGGATGAACTTTTGCAGCTTTTTCATATATACCAATACCAACATCTCTACTACCAGTAAATGAAACAAATCTTGTTTTTGGATGATTAACTAAATACTCACCAATTTCACTACCTTTACCCGGCAAGAAATTGACAACACCTGCTGGAAGTCCCGCTTCTTCTAATACTTCTACAAACTTATAAGCAATGACTTGAGTCGTAGAGGCAGGTTTTAAGATCACAGTATTACCAGAAACCACTGCAGCACTTGTCATACCAACTAAAATAGCAAGCGGAAAGTTCCAAGGTGGAATAACGATACCAACACCTAGAGGTATGTAACGATACTCGTTTCTTTCAATGTTTCTTCGACTTAATACAACATCATCAATTTTAGTTAACGTTAACATTTGACGACCATAATATTCAAGGAAGTCAATCGCTTCTGCAACATCTGCATCAGCTTCTGGCCATGGTTTACCTGCTTCTTTAGTCATTAAAGCAGCAAACTCAAACTTTCTTTTTCGAATGATCCCAGCAGCTTTAAATAAAACATCTGCTCTAACTTTAGGATCAACAAGTTTCCAAGTTTCAAACGTTTTTAAAGCAACTTTCATTGCTTCATCAGCTTCTTTGATGGATGCTTGATGGATGGTCCCAACAACTTCTTTAAAGTTTGCTGGATTTAAAGAATCCATCTTTTTGTCTGTCTTTACACGCTTGCCATCAATGACTAAGTCATAGGTTTGACCTAAATAAGTGTAAACCGTTCTTAATCCTTCTTCATACTTCTTTACATGCTCTTCTTTTGTAAAATCTGTAAGTGGTTCTGTTTTGTAGCTATAAATTGCCATATTTCTCTCTCCTTTTCTTATACAACTGATTTTTCTATATGAATCTCTTGATCTTTAAATCTTTCAATCGATAAAAATTTAAGATCGACGGTTGGTTCCAATCCTAAAATAAGCTCTGACATTAAAAGCCCTGTCATTGGAGCTAACATAAAGCCATGACCAGAAAATCCACAAGCCATGTAAAAGTTTGAGACTTCACTTGCTTTTGAGATAATTGGTTGGTGATCTGGCGACATATTATAAGATCCACCCCATTGTCTTACTACATTTAGTTTACCAACAAGTGGCATCATATCGCAAACGGTTTTACTCATTTCATCTAAAAACTGCCAAGAACTTGAGATATCATGACCAGGTTCTTGGTCTGGATTTGATCTTCCCATTAAAAATGCTCCGTGTGGGACTTGTTGGCAGTAAATGTTTTTCGAAAATGACATCACCATCGGTCCTTGAATTTTTTCAACAGGTTCTGTAGCAAGTATCTCATGATTCTCTGAATAAACAGGTATATCTATACCAGCCATTTCGCCAATCTCTTTCGCATACCCACCAGCAGCATTGATTAAAAGATCTGTCTCATAAGTATCTTTATTAGTGATGACATGAGATACACGATCATCTTTAAGCTTTAAGCCCGTAACCTCTTCATAAAAGTGAAACTCAACACCTAGTTTTAATGCTGCTTTATAAAAAGCTTCTGTCGTTTTAAATGGATTTAAATGACCATCTGTTGGACAAAATGTTGCACTGATAAATGCATCCTCATTTAAATGTGGGACAATCTTTAAAGCTTCTTGTTTAGAAACTACTTTTGAAGGTATGCCAAGCTTATTTTGCATGCTTACATTTTTTTCAAACTGTTTTACTTCATCAGGAGTAGTTGCTAAAATCAAATATCCTTCTTGTTTGAGTTCAACTGAACCATCGTACTCCAATATTTCTTCAGCTTTCTCAAAGAATTCCATACTCTTTTTAGCCATAATCGCATTCATTTCTGTCGCCCACTGTTGTCTAATACCTGCACCACATCGACCGGTAGCGCCATTGGTAAAATATCCTTGATCGATGACTAAAATATCTTTTACACCTTTAATCGCTAAATGATATGCAATACTAACTCCACTAATGCCAGCACCAATGATAATTGCATGTTTTTTCATTTCTTGGCCTCCTTAGCAATACTTTCTAAAGAGATACCTTGAACCATAGGTCTTGATTTATGGGGTTTAATATTTTGTGGTTTTTTCTTTAAATAACTTGCGATTTCTCTTTGGATGATATGTCCACAGGTATTGGCTTGACAAGGCCCCATACCAACTCTAAGAAGTCTCTTTAAATCTTCAAATGTTTCATATCCTTCATCTAATTTTTTATGGATGTCTGCCAAGGTAACATCTTCGCAACGACACATGATGATTTTCTTTTTATCCATATTAAATCCTCACTGTTACAAATTCATGTAGATATTCTATTGGTACTGAAACTTCTATAAGTGCTGTTTTATCATTTTTCTTATTTGTAGTTACTTTGATAATCTCTGCATCACAAATCTTATCTCCACTACGATTAATTCCATCAACTTTATCACCAACATTTGGTTTAGGGTTAAACTCATAAGGAATTTTAAAAACAGCTTGATTGAACTTAATCTGTGCAACGATGATTGCAAGTCCTGGACAAGCAGTAACACAAATGCCACATCCTGTACATTTTTCAGGATCTAATTTTGGTTGTTTATTGATATCTTCTCCGATATGAATGGCATCAAAAGGACAACTTGTTGAACAAGGATTACAAGGAATATCTTCATAACATTCTAAAATCGCTTTAGGTCTTGCAAGTATTTTTTCATCAAAAAATCTTGATAAGACTAAATCTTTTGTAGCAACACCTGTTTTATCTAACATCTGCCATCATCTCCTTCATATCTTTTAATCCTTTTCTAGTTTTACTTCCAAAAGGACCACCTCTTAGAAGTGCTAAAGATTCTTCGTATTTTCTTACAAGTTCAACATATTTCGAATGATCTTGATTCAAATATTTTGAAACATATAAACCTGTGAGATAACCTTCCATCATCGCTGATGATGCTTCTTCTATACCGATAGAATCACCACAAGAAAATATGCCATCAACTGTTGTCATATGTTTTTCATCAACTAAAGCAACAGTGCCACCAAGTTCAGGAATATAACCTAATTTAGCATCCACCATATCAAGCAGTTGATAACTCGGTGCTAGACCTACAGAAATACATATGCCATCAATCTTTATAATCTCTGATGTTCCTTCAATTTCATTAAATTTCTCATCTAACGATACAATTTCAGCTGCTTCTACTCTTGTTGTTCCAATCGCCTTTTTAATGGTTTTATTGGTGTAAATTGGGACTCCTAGCCTTCTTAGCTTAGATGCGTGAACCTTATAGCCACCAATCTTTGATGAAGCCTCAATCACAGCTTTAACTTTGATACCTGCTTGTAATAGTTGATAACTTACAATAAGGCCAATATTACCTGATCCAATCATAATGATTTCATCTGCAGGTTTTACGCCAAACTGATTCATTAAAGTTTGGACAGCTCCTGCACCATAAATCCCTGGTAGATCATTATTTTCAAAAGCCAAAAACTTTTCACTAGCGCCAGTTGCAACAATGATTGTTTTTGCTTTGATTTTTAAATATTCATTTTGGTAAGAAATAGTTGCTACTTTGTCTTTATATAAACCTAAAACAGTAGCTTCTTGTAAGACTTCTAAGTTTCCATGGTCCTTTACTTGATCAATTAAGATCTTAGCAATATCAAAACCTCTAGTTTTTGCATATTGCTCTTTAGATCCAAAAAATTTATGTGTTTGCTTAACAAGTTGACCACCTAATGATAATCCTCTATCAACAATCATCACCTTAAGTCCACTTTCAATGAGCATGGATGCTGCACATAATCCTGATGGTCCGCCACCAATGATGAGCACGTCTTTTTCAATCATTTGTAGACCCCCTTATCATGTTGGATCTTAACATCCATATGTGGTTCCAACTTAGTGATACAAGTTTTAACATTTGGCTTTCCGTTAACTATCATTTTACACGAAGCACAATTACCAATCGCACAATAAAAACCTCTTGGTCGCTTTAATTTAATACTATAACTAAATACATCAACACCTAAATTAACCAGTGCAGATGCAATTGTATCTCCTTTTTGTCCAATAACTTCTTTACCTTCAAAAGTAAATACAATTTCTTCTTTTTGTTCAAAACTTAAAATCGGATGTGTTTTAATTCTCATAAAGTCTCCCTTTTTTCATTAAGATAATAGTTTATGTATGGCTAAAGCCGATTTTTTTCCAGCACCCATCGCTTCAATGACTGTTGCAGCCCCTGTGACTGTATCTCCACCTGCATAAACATGTGCTTTAGTCGTTAAGCCTGAATCATCTTTTGTGATAATACACCCTTTCTCATTGGTTTTTAAATCTGAAGAAGTTTGAGATATTAGTGGATTTGGTGTCGTGCCAACAGCAATAATGACAACATCAGTCTTCATCTCAAATAACGAATCTTCAATAGGTATAGGTCGTCTTCTTCCTGATTGATCAGGTTGTCCTAATTCCATTTTCATACATTTCACAGATCTTACAAAGCCAGTTTCATTTCCTAATATTTCAACTGGATTTGTCAATATATCAAAAACAATGTTCTCTTCCTTGGCATGTTCAATTTCTTCTTTTCTTGCTGGAAGTTCCTCCATTGATCTTCTATAGATGATGTGAACTTCTTTAGCTCCTAATCTTAGTGCAGCTCTGGCTGCATCCATTGCAACATTACCTCCACCAACAACAGAGACGATTTGTCCTTTGTAAATCGGTGTATCATATGTTAAATCATATGCCTTCATTAAGTTGACTCTTGTTAAAAATTCATTAGCAGAATAAACACCATTGAGAGTTTCTCCTGGGAGATTTAAAAACTGAGGTAATCCTGCTCCTGTTCCAATAAATATGGCTTTATATCCATCAGCAAACAAATCTTCTAGATATAAAGTTTTACCGATGACTGTATTCGTTTTTAACTTAACACCATGTATCATCAATTGCTGAATTTCTTTTTCTACAATTGCTTTTGGTAATCTAAACTCTGGAATACCATAAACTAAAACACCACCAGGCATATGTAGTGCTTCAAATATAGTGATATCATATCCTAATTTTAAAAGTTGACATGCACAAGATAATCCTGCAGGTCCACTACCTACAATTGCAACTTTCTTATGATTTCTATTGATTTCAAAACCACAACCTAATTCGCTATGTTCATAATGATAATCTGCAGCAAATCTTTCTAAACGTCCAATGGCTACACTTTCACCTTTGATACCTCTGACACATACTTTTTCACATTGGTTTTCTTGGGGACACACTCTACCACAAACCGCAGGTAACATCGATTCATTTAGAATGATTTGATAAGCTTTTTCAAGATTTTCTTCTTTGATTTCATGAATAAAACTTGGAATATCGATATGAACAGGACATGCATCTACGCATGGTTTATGTTTACATTCCAGACATCGATTTGCTTCCAAAACAGCATCTTCTAAATTGTATCCTAATGCGACTTCACAAAACGTATTCTGCCTTTTTTCGCTATCTAATAAAGGCATTTTTGTTTTCTCTAATGAAAGGTTCTTCATGCTTCACCTCTTTTAAGTACATCTTCGAAGTCTTTTTGCTCTTTTAATCGGTAAGCCATGTTTCTTTTTAATAAGGCATCATAATCGACTTGATGACCATCAAAATCAGGACCATCAACACAGGCAAACTTTATGCCATCTCCAACTTTAACCCTACATCCTCCACACATGCCTGTTCCATCAATCATGATTGGATTTAAACTGACTGTTGTTGGTATTTGATAATTTTTAGTCATATCACTTACAGCTTTCATCATAGGAATTGGTCCGATTGCAAAAACATGATCATATGATTGATCTTTTTTTAATATCTTATTCAACTGATCTGTCACAAATCCTTTTTCACCATAACTGCCATCATCTGTCGTCATATATTGATGATTTGTAACTGTTTCAAAGGCTTCTTTTAAAATGATTTGATCTTTGGATTTGAATCCTAAAATTAATTCTACTTGAGTATTTTGCTCGAATAGTGCTTTACATAAAGGATATGCGATTGCTGAGCCGACACCGCCACCAATAACCAAAACTTTTTTTAGATTTTCAATTTCTGTAGGTTTTCCTAAAGGTCCAACAAAATCTAATATATCATCGCCTTCACTTAGCATATTTAAAAGATAAGTTGTTTTACCAACAACTTGAAATATAATGGTTACACTCTTTAAAGCATGATCAATATCAGCTATCGTAAGGGGGATTCTTTCTCCCTTTTCATCAACTCTTAAAATGATAAATTGACCAGCTTTTGCATGTCTAGTGACATCAGGCGCAAGTACCTTCATCAATGTAATTGTAGGTGTTAATGATTTTTTGTAAATGATTTTATACATAATGAAAGCCCTTTCCTCTTTTATATAATTATATCATGAGATTACTAAAAAAAAGAAAAGCCTTTAAGATTTATCTTAAAGACTTATACATTTTCTTGAATTTTTTCTAGTTTATTACGTTTTCTTTCAATTTCTATTTTAGGTTTGAAATCAATTCTTAAATAAAAATAAATACCCGGTAAAATAATGACGAAATTACTAATCAACATTGCATACCAAATCCCACTACTGCCAACATCTGTTAAATACTTAAACATTAGAATGATTGGTATTCTTAAAATCCACAATCTAGTAATTGAAAAAACGAAAGTGAATTTTGTATTACCAGTTCCATTAAAGGTTCCCATAAAGGTTTGAAAGATACCCATGAGTGGTAAACCAATCAATAAATAAAACATATATTCAACCCCTAAAGCTAAAGCAACGGGATCGTCTTTGATAAATATACCTAATAAAGGTGCTCTAAACCAAATCACGATAAATGATCCTAATCCCATAAGTCCAGCAGATAAGACCATCGCTTTTCTAAATGCTAGCCTTGCACGTTCCGGATTTTCATTTCCGATGTTTTGTCCTAAATAAGCAGCTAGCACACCGCCAATCGCCATAACCGGATGTAAGATAATACTATTAATTCTATTACCAACACTAAATGCAGCAACAGTTGGATCTCCATATGTAACAATCAATGTATTCATGATGATAAAACCTATTGCTGTAATAGATTGCCCTAAAGCTGCTGGTATGGAATATCTAATAATTTTGCCAGCTACGTCAGGATCTAAAATGAGATGTTCTTTTTGAATCGTTACACCAGTTTTACTGTTAAACAACTGATAAATAATAAAAGGTATAATAACAACTTGAGCAATTAATGTTGCATATGCTGCGCCACTAACTCCAAGTCCTGCAACAGTAATTAAAAGTGGTGATAAAATGATATTAATCACAACAGTAATCACACCATATATCACTGGTGTAACTGTATCTCCTGATGATTGACGAATCGCAGTAAAAGCAAACAGAATAAATAAAAATGGAAGTTCAAAAGCTCTAATTCTTAAATACTTTGTACTGTTTTCTAAAACAAATCCTTCAGTTCCCATAAGTCTCATCACAGGTTCTGCAAAAAAATAAGCGCCTACATTAAGTAAAAGTCCTAAAATTAAAGCGATCACAAATAAATTACTAGCATATTTTCTTGCTTGAAACATTTGTTTAGAGCCTACTTGTTGACTAATAAGAGCTGTCCCTGCAGAACTAAGTCCAATGCCTAAAGATATATATGTGAAAAACACAGGAAACGTTAAAGATATAGAATTAATTGCTTCTGTAGAATAACCCGGTATTTCACTAACAAAAAACATATCAACAACATCATGAAGTGTCTTGATAAGATTATTAAGCATCAAAGGTATTGATAGTATAAGTAATCCTTTATAAATGTTAGGATCGTTTAGAATTAAGTGCTGTTTTTTCTGTTCTTTCGTCATGGTGTGCCTCCATCCAATCATTATATTTTAACATGAAAAATGTTAAATTTCAGAACAAAAGTGAATAAATTCACTAGGGGCGATAAAAATCGCCTTTTTCTTTTTAAAGTCACATTGTATAATAGATTTATGGAACCTATAGTGATTAAGTATAAATTTAAAGATCAATTAGAACTTGCTCTTAAACATGGTGAACATGTCTTTAACAATGAGCTTGTTAAACTATCTAATTTAAAAGTATATAGAGATAACTCCATTTCCATTCAATCTATATTTGCTACCTATTGGGATTCATTTAAACTTCATTTTGAAGATAAACTACGTCCCTCAATTATCGAAAATGTTGAAAAAATGATACATTGTCGTGATTTCAAATATGGCTACTTCTTCTATGAATGCCCAACTTGTGATAACTTTCATATCCAAGGTCTTTCTTGTCATTCAAGGTTTTGTCCTTCTTGTAATCAAAGATATCGAGAAGCTCGAACACTTGCGATTGAATCCAAATTACTTAAGTGCCCTCATAGACATTTTGTCTTTTCAGTTGCTAAAGAGATGCGTAAATTCTTTTGGCTTTATAGAGACTTATTTGATATCTTATTTCAAACTGTAAATGAAGTTCTTCATAAAGCTGTTAAGAAAACGAAGGCTGACCACCAATTAGATAGAAGACTTGGCATCATTTGTTTTCTTCACACCTATGGCAGAGATATGAAGACCAATCCTCATATCCATGCTTTAGTTGCTGAACGCTTTATTGATGCTCATGGTCATCTATCCAACATGTCTTTCTTTCCTTTTGAGAGACTGCGTATGTTTTGGCAATATAGACTCTTAAGTAACATCTCAGCCTATTTGAAAACCCATGCGACAAATTCTATCTATAATGAGTTTAATCGCTTAAGAAGTTATCTCATTCATAAGTATAAAAAAGGCTTTTACACTTACGGGCCTCAATTAAAGAGAAAATCTAGCTTGTCTACAGCCAAAAAGATTGCTAAATACATCGCCAGATATGCTTCTCATCCAGCCATCTCTGAATCTAGAATTGATGACTTCGATGATATCAATCACCAAGTCACTTGGCATTTTGATCCTCATGAAGATGATCAAATTTCAGATAAACATCATAAACGAGGTACTCAAATCATCACTGATCATGTCTTTAAATTTATTGCACGTCTCATTAAACACATCCCTGATAAAGGATTTCATCTGATTCGTTATTACGGTTTTTATTCAAATCGGACAAAACGAAAAATTGCCTCTGAGTTAAAGTTAGTTAACCCTAAATCTTTGACTTATCTTAAACATCAACTTCACTTTCGAACTTTGTTGCTTAAGACTTATCACTATGACATCTTTAAATGTCAGTGTGGTTCTACTATGGTTTTAAATCTTGATGCTTCATATCTACCAAATCACCGAAAAGAGAGGTTATTTAGCGATGCCTAAACTATTTAAAACTAAATCTGTGCATATGTCTTTTGTTCAAAAAAAGAATTTGTATGCTGAATATAAATCAGCTGTTAAGCAGGGATTCATTGCTGGCCCCGCCGCTTCATTTAATGCATTTATATCGATGCCTAATTTTGATATCATGGTTGATATGAAATGTCTGCACTGTGGATTTGAACTTACTGTCAATTTTTCTGGTTATGCTCACTTTATGGAGACTGAAGGTGCTGCTTTTCCCGTTGATGTTTGTAGTCATTGTGGTAAGTTGCAGTTTGTGCCTTTAGATATTTATCATAAACTTATTGATTAATTTGTTGACTCGTTTTACAGACTCATTTTAGATGAGTTTTTTCTGTTTGTTTTTATTTAAATTATCAATTAGAATTTCCTAGTTAACAAAAAAAAGTATCTTTCGATACTTCTTTTTATGAACGGATTGGTTTTAATGCATGTCCCCATAAATTCACTTGATCAAGCAAAGTTTTCAAATTAGTTTCATGTAATGCTTGTGGTTTAAATACACTACCATTTTCAAAATCAGTAAACAACGATAACAATACTTGTGTTCTTACATCAGCTACTTGTAGTTCACCCAAAACATTTCTTAAATGTTCTGCTGCTCTTGCACCACCGATAGAGCCATAAGATACTATACCTGCTGATTTGTTATTCCAAGCATCTCTAGCTAAATCTAATGCATTTTTTAATGATGCAGCCATTGAGTGATTGTACTCTTGTGCAATAAATACAAATGCATCTAAACTAGCTAGTTTTTCATTCCACTTTGTTATCCCACTTACATCATCACTTTCACCTAATAAAGGTAAATGATAATCTCTAATATCTACAATTTCATAATTTGCGTCATTTCTTTGATCTGCAAACTCTTTCACCCATTTTCCGACTTGAGGGCTTACTCTACCTTCTCTTGTTGATCCTAAAATGATTCCAATATTTAATCTTTTTTCTGTCATGATGACTCCTCCTATTTTACTTACTTATTGTAACTTGATTATACATTTGTAATCTAATAATGTAAAGTGATTTGCTTTTTAAAGATAATCGGTTATAATAAGAACGAATGAGGTGAGCAAGATGAGTGAAATTTGTGTAAAATTCGAAAGTGCATCTAAAATTTTAAGTAAAAGATGGATAGGTTTAATCATTCATCAACTTCTTGATGGACCGAAACGCTTTAACGAATTAGAATCTGAATTAAAGATTTCTGGAAAAGTGCTTTCTGAGAAATTAAAAGAAATGGAAAAACTAAAAATCGTCAAACGCACAGTCTATCCAACGACTCCTGTAAAAATAGAATACACTTTAACGGATAAAGGTAAAGCTTTAGATCCAGTGATCAAAGCTATTGAAGATTGGTCACAGTCTTGGATTTAAAAATAAAGGCAACTCAAGTCGAGTTGCCATTTTTTTATGTGTTTAAAACTAATTCTGGACTGGTATCTGAAATTTTATGAATGGTTCTCATTTCTAGCCATAATAGGACTAAACTAATTAACCCTGATAAAATATCAGCTGCTGCAAATCCAATCCAGATACCTAGCATATCATCTAATAGATATGTAAATAGATATACAAATGGAATAAAGAAAACCACTTGTCTTGATAAAGTAATAATCATTGCTCTAATTGGATATCCAAGTGCTTGGAAAACTGAACTCACGATGATTTGAAACCCGACCAATAAGAATCCAATAGATATAATCCTAAATGCATAAGCACCATAATCAATAAATAAAGGATCATTTTCATTACTGAATATTTTAAATAAGAAAGGGGAAAATATTTGAATAAACAAAAATCCAATAACAAAATAAACCATAATGACTTTGGTAGAAAATATAATGGTGTCTCTCATTCGCTTATAGTTTTTGGCACCATAATTAAATCCTACAATTGGAACCATACCTTGGACAATACCAAAACTAGGAAGGAAGACAAAACTAATAATCCGATTAATAACCCCATATATGGATATGTAAATACCAGGTTCTTCTCCACCATATCTATTAATCAAATTATAAATGATGATCGCTAAAAATGCCCCAAGCGAATTTCTTAAAAATGTCGGAAATCCAACAACAACCATTTCTTTTACAGTTTGAAAATCTATATGAAACCAACGATCAAGTTTGATTTTTAAGTTTGACTCTTTGTCTAACGCTTTAAAAAAGATATATGTTAATCCGATAAATTGTGAGATAACAGTTGCGATTGCAGCACCTTTGACACCCATTCCAAACCCAAAATCAAAGATAAAGATTGGATCTAAAATGATATTCATACCTGCTGATATTGCTAGTGAATACATCGCTATTTTTGATCGGCCTTCTGCTCTTGTCAAATTATTTAAAACAATGGATAAGGATTGCGGAATAAGACCAATTAAAATAATACTCAAATAATCATATGCAAAATTAATGTTTTCTGCGGTTGCACCAAAGAAAACTAATAGTTCATTGATAAACACATAACTCAATATTGAAAATAAAGCAGCTAAGACAACATCGATTCTTAAAGCTGTATTAACAGCATCTTCCATTTTTTGATAATCTCTTCTACCAAATGCTCTACTAAATACAGATGAGGCACCTATACCAATCATAAGTCCAACAGCAATAACTATCATTTGAATCGGAAAAGCTAGTGCTAATCCTCCGATTGCAAGTTCTCCTTCAGCACGTGCGACAAAAAGCGCATCTACAAAATTGTATAATGCGTTTATAGCCATACCAACAAAAGCTGGTATTGAAAGTTTTATTAAAAGTTTTTTAACATCATATTCTCTTAGTAGTTTTTCATTTTCTTTGTTCATTTTACCCTCAATAGTCTCAGCAAACCATGATAATACACGGTCGTGTTAATACTTCATATCTACTTTTTAATATAACTATTGTATCATAGTTTGCTTTATTTTTAGTGTGCTAAACATTTTTTCATATGAACTATGAGAATATAGAGTTTTATGTTAAAATAGGAAAGAAAAAATATAAAAACTTTGGGGTGAACTATGATTGTAAAATTATCAACAGACGGTCCGAAAATTTTTACAACTTATGAAAACGATACTTATGTTGCTATCATCAATAAAATGGAACCTAATTGGGCATATAGACTTATGGATTTGATCTATTATCAAAAAGAACTCAATCAATCTGTTGATCTAAGAATATCAACAGAAATCCTTAAAGAAGCTGAAATCATTTATCATGGACATGATCATAAAGGTCCACTAAGAGCATATGAAAACAAGGTCATGGTTCATTCAACAACTTTGGCTTCTTGGTCAAGCATTAAAAAGAGTTATAAACTTAAATCTTGGAACTTAGCTACTAAAGATAAAGATTTAAATGAAAACGAACCGATTGGTAAACAATTAAAAGACCCTGAGGATTTCTTAGATTATGTTATGCTTGGAGATTTCGGTTTTTATAATGAAATAGTTGTCTTATCAAAACAGAATAACAAACTTATATTCGATCCAAATATGGTTTATGAACCAGGTGTAAGGATATATATAAATGCAGAAAAACTAGCCAAAGATCAGTTACTCACTAGAGATGGTCTGCATTATAAAGTAAAAGACGAAATCGATCTTAACAAGTATATGATTGCTTATATTACTGCTGATGATCTAGAAAATAAGGAGTATACACCACTTACATTCTCCAATGCAGCTGATCAATGGTTTAAATCAAATTATACGACATAGAAAAAAGAATGTTCACACGAACATTCTTTTTTCATATGGTTACTATTTATATTTAAAATAAATGGTGGAGTTACCGAGGATCGAACTCGGGACCCCTTGCACGTCAAGCAAGTGCTCTCCCGCTGAGCTATAACTCCAACCATATATTTATTATACTTAATTCATTCGATTTTTCCAATACTTTATTTAGCTAATTTTCGCCAAGGACTCACATACCCACCTTGAACAATAGAAACCTCATTAGCAACGACTAAAGCCTTGGGATCAGTATCTTTGATTAAATCCATAATTGCAAACTTATTCTTTCTATTTGCAAAGATCATTAAGGCAGTACGTTCACTATCTTTTCCGTGTGCATCCATACTAGTCACACCATGACCATTCGCTCTTAAAACACGCATAATCATATCAGCTCCAGTTTTATCAGAAATCACTTGAATTAAAACTTTACCTACTGCGACTCTATTTTCAATAAATGAACCTACATATACTCCTAATGCAAAACCTACACTATAAACAATCCCTTTAATCGGTGCCTCAGTCACACCTTGAATAACCGAACTTGCTATAAATACCCATAAAAGAATTTCTACTACCGCTAATGCGGTACCTTGCTTGCGATATCCTTTACTAATTAAAATGATACGCATCGTACCTATAGTTACCTCAATAATTTTTGCGACAAATATTAATAGCAGTTCCCAAAATGAAACTGCAGTAAAAAAATCAACGATAAAATCCCACATAATTTTTCACTCCTTCTTTCAATCCTTATCTATTGTCTTAAAAAACAAATGATTTGTCAATATCATTTTGTTTTATTTGTTATTTTCATGTTCTAAAACATAATGTTTGAAAACATCCATGCCAGATTTTGTTTTTTCGATAAACCTTTCAATAGGTATACCCATATCCTTTTCGAATATAAATTCAACATCCATCACCCACAGGGTTTTGCCATTTTCATTATAAAACTTATTTTTACACCTATTATAAGCTCCCTTAACTTCATAAGTAACATCTAAATACTCTGGTTCTATTTTTTGCTTAATCGTCATCTTCATCTTCATGTCTTGACCTTTATTATCAAATATCAAGAAGCTTGTTGCGTCTTTCTCAAATATATCTAAAAACTCAGATTCGATTCTTTTTAATCCAATCTCCCAATTTTCAAAATGCTTTTGTGAAGTATATAGTTCAAAAACATCTCCTATTGGAGCATCAATATAAATATCTACTTTATATTTCATAGAATCACCACCACTTCTATTATAACAAACAAAGAGAAAAAGGCTAAGGATTTCCTTAACCTTTTCCTTATATGAAACGCATATCGTATCTTTTAGTCTCTATATGCGTTTACGGCTTCATTTAATGTCTCTTTTTGAATAATCGTATCAGATTCAATGTGATACACCAATACTTGTTCATATGAGAATGTATAAATATATCGATCCGTAACAACATCATTTACAATGTTCTCAATATAAATACCACGGTCTACTTGCATGTAATAATCGGTTTGATCATGTGATATAAAGATAGGTTCTGAAATAATATCATTACTTTCAAAATCGATAAAGAAAATGACGAACGAACTTTAATAATAATAATTAAACTCATCATAATGATACATGCTCATCGGGAATCCTACAATACCTTTAGTCGCATCAATCATTAAAGCTCTTGGATTATAAATGGCTTCAGAGAAACTATAAGTAAATCCTTCACTATCACTGGCAAAACTATAGGTTTCAAGTGGTTCTTCTAATCTTGTATCATAAGCACTTAATTTAAGTCCAGTAATTCTTCCTTCAGATGTTGCATCAAATCCAAATCCGATTAAATAATAATCTTCGGTCCATACATGCATATAAGTGCTATATCCTTCTTCTTTAATTGGATTTTCTAAAATCACAGGATTTCTTGGATCAGATAAATCAATAGTGTAAAGTGGATCAGTTTGTTCAAATGTTACAACTTGACCAATCTCCTTGTTGAATCTAACAGATTTCACATTTTCATTTTCTAATCCTAAACCTTCATCGATGGTTGCTACAACATTCAAAAGATCTTCTTCGAGGTCTTCTTCTAAGACATAAAGTCTATTCTTAGCTGGCCAAAACTCAGTGGTTACAACTCTTAAATAGCCTTCATACTCATCCATCCAGTACGAGTTCTCGACATAACCCAATATACTTTGTCCACCTTGATAAGTGATATCTCTCATTTCAGTATTTAAATCAAACTTCATGATTAATGTCTCATAGGATCCGACATTATCAGTTTGATCATAATTATAATAGCTAAATGCGGTATATAAGCTTTCTTGATTTGCATAAATTTGATTGACACCACCTAAGAATGCTTCTGCATCATAACTAAAATCACTTAAATCGATACTTGTAATCACTGTCATTGCAGTGGATAAGACATCTTCATAATAATAGATATCATCATAATCAACAAATGATTCTGTTTCCATGCCCTCTTTAGTTTCAATAAAGGTAGGTCTAAGTTCATCTTCAGTATCATATAAATATTTAGTAGAAACTAAGTACATTACATCATCAATCATTCGATGATCAAAAAAGTAAGCATCCGTTTCAACTTCATAAACGACGTCATATGTATCTCTATCTATCACAGAGACTGTACCTGTCGGTGCTTGATAATACCAGCCAATAGCCATATCACCTTCAGTATAATCAATAGGAAAATAATGATACGTATAGCCAACAACAACAATATAATCTTCTGTTAAATACATATCTTCTGTATAAACATCACCAAGATCTATAGATTCTAAGACTTCAACTTCGTAGTCATCATTAACTAAAACAACGTTAATCTTAGAATAATATCTTGAAGCATAATAAATATATTCTCCATCTGTCTTTATAATATCAGCTTCATCTACACCTTCAACTTGAACATTCGTGTCGATAAAATCTCTTTGGCTATCCTCATCAGCTGGAGCATCAACAGCATCTTCTAATCCAGCTTCTGGAAAAAAGCCATAATCATATCTATCTTGTAACTCATCAAGCAGTGATAACAATTTGGATTTTGATCCAACTTGATGTGCTTGAGTTAAGAGCTTTTGATTTTCAAGAATGATACCTTCTCTAAAAACACCCGAAATGCTTAACGTGAAAACTAGCATTGCTGCTAAAACTACTTGATAAGCTTTTCTGTATAGCAGAACCTGTGTGACTTTAGTTTTATCTCCAGTAAGTTTTCCTTTAAATTTGTTAAGTTTTTTATTCATTAAAACTTCTTGAATAAGGTTATAAAGTAAATACAAAACAACCAAACTTAAACTTGAAATGATAATCCATCCTAAAGTTGTCATTTTTCATACCTCCTATAAATTTAAACTTTCTTTAAAAGATTTGACGAAGGAACGAGTGACCTCTAATATTGAACCATCTTTAAGTTCTAACTTTAACTTTGCATTTAACCCAACTTTGATATAGTTTATCTTCCTTGTGTTGACAATATATGACTTTGAGATGCGAATGAAATGATAAGGTTTTAGCATTTCTTCTAATTGATAAAGTGGTTTTTTAATCACTTCAACTTTACCATGAACGTGTGCATATATATCTTCGCCAAAAGACTCTAAGTAGTAAATATCTTGTAGATGCAATTGGACAAATCCATCGTTTGTTGGAAAAAACATTTGCATTTTTTCATATTCGATGACTTGGAAAATCTTCTTTAAAGTATCCTGATGGTCTTGGTCAATTTCAATACCAATCATATCTTTAGGTAGTGTCTCTTGTTCATCTAGGACAACAAAATGGATATGGTGCTTGTTAAGTTTTTCTTTAAGATGTGTGAGTTCATCCTTACTCCATATGATTTTAATCATCTAGAGTTCCTCCTATCTTCACTATATGAAAAATAACTGAATCATTCAAGTTTTTAAACATAAGATGCAAAAATCACTGACAACTTGCATGATACCTATATCATATCAAAAAAACAGAAACAATGCATGAACATCATTTCTGTTTACAGTATTTTATAGTTTATTTTTAGGTTTTAAGCTGAAAATCACTTTAGCAATCGCAATAAAGATGACATAAAACTCTAATCTTCCTAAAAACATACCAATCGTTGAAGTCCATAAAATGAGTGAGTTCGCATGATATTGAACAATACCGACTGAAAGACCCACAGTACCTAAAGCTGATGCAAACTCAAATAGTGAATCTTTAACTGTAAATCCAAAACCTGTAAATATTAGTGTACCAGTAACTAAAGCTAATAAGTATGTCATTAAGAATGAGTAGTTTTGAACTACCTCATCTTTATGAATAATTGTTCTTGTCCCAATTTTATTAATGAAATGAGTTCTAATTGTCTTTTTATGACCGAATTGCTCTCTGATGTTCCAATATAAGCTCTTAAAAGCCAATGCAACTCTATATTGTTTCATACCACCAGCGGTAGATCCCATACCAGCACCTAAGACCATGACAATAATCAAAATGCTCATAAATGTAGGAGGCATAATGGTAAATGTTTCAATGGTTTGAAAACCAGTTCCAGTAACTGCTGAGATAAACTGAAATGATGCAATTCTTAGTGTATAAAAGAAATCTCCATCATACATGCCAATTAAGTTAATAACTAATATCGGAATAAAGACTACAAGTAATATGCCGAGTAATTTAATTTCGATATGACCAAATACATTTTTAAGTTTTCCTCTAAGAAGCATTAAATGCACATAAAAGTTTGTTCCACCTAATAGCATTAAAACCATAATAATGATTTCAACACTAACCTTATTAAACGCACCAATACTCGCTGCCTCAGTTGAAAATCCTCCTGTCGCAACCGCTGTGATTGAATGATTTAACGCTTGAAAAGGTGTTAAACCAAAGATGACAAGTAAGATTGTTCCTACAAGAATATAGCCTATATAAATCGACATGATCATACGACCAGATTTGACAAGGTTAGGTAATAGTTTATCACTATGCCCTTCTGCACTATAAAGTCTCATACCAAATTTATCTGAGATTGCTGAAGTTAACACTAAAACTAGACCAACTCCACCGACAAATTGCAATAAAGATCTAAAAAATAAATAGATATTTGGTGTTTCTGTAACATCAACAACAGTTAAACCTGTTGTTGAATAACCCGATGTTGACTCAAAAATCGCTTGAGTAAAATTGTAATTACCCGTTAATACAAAAGGCAATGAAGATATAAAAATTGCTAAAATCCAAATACCTACAACGAGTATTGCATCTTGAGATCTTTCCAATCTTTCTTTTTCTCGTCCTCTATATAGAAAAACAATTAAAGACCCAATAAGCATGGAACTAAGGGCTGGAATATAAAAATTTTTCGCTTCTGATATCTCATTTGGATAAAATATAATGGTGAGCAATGGGATTAAATTAATAATGCCTATTAATATCGCAAACACACCCAAATAATTAAATATTAATGGATATCCAGTTAAATGTTTTTTTTCCGTCATTGTTATTTTCTCTTTTGAATGAATTCTACGATCTCATCTTGATCATTAGGTGTTGAAATAATGATGAGTTTATCGTTTTCTTTAATTAATGTATCCCCTTTAGGAATAATGACATGAGGATCTCTAAAGATACAGCTGATATTAATATTACTAGGAAATCTAATATCCATCAATCGTTTATTGACAATTGCATATTCTTCTTCAACACCAATTTCAAGCATTACTATTTTTTCATCTTCAATGGATAAAGTTTTAATGATATTTTCTACTGAAGATTCATTTAAAATCGTTTGTGCAAGTAAGTAAGTTGAACTAATTACACTATCAATACCTAATCTTTTAAATAGCTCTACATTTTTTGGGTTCTTAACTTTTGCGACTGTCTTTTTAATATTAAATAGCTTTTTAGCTGTTATACATGTGATGTAATTATCTGTATCGTTATCTGATAGAGCTAGAAGTACATCTGCATTTTGTGCTTCTGCATCTGATAATGTATATGCTTTAGTTGGATCTCCAGGAAAAACATCAATGTTGTTATTTGCACTGATATATGTCGCGAAATCACGATCTTGATTAATAACGATGAGTTGATGATGCTCTTTTTTTAGTTTACTAACAATAAAGTCTGCTTCGTGTTTTCCACCTGCAATTACGATTTTCATTGGGCATCCTCCTCAAGGTTTAAGTCCATAAACTCATCATAGGATAAGTTAAATGGATAGATAGCTTTAATGTTTGTTCCATCAAGCAACTTCCCTTTATCTGTGTCAGATAATCTGACAAATATTCTTGGGACATTATAGACGTAAAAACATAAATGTGAAAGATATATATTCACATTGTCACTATCAGTTGTAATTACTACTGTTTTTGCGTGTTTAATATAAGAGTTTTCTAAAACTGATAAATCTGTTGCATCTCCTACAACTTGATAACCAGAAAAAGACTCTTGCAATTTTCTAAATGAATCATCTTGAGCATCGATGATGATAACATCTTCCCCGTGTTCTGACATGGTGGTTGCGATATTTGACCCTAATCTTCCTGATCCTATCACAATAAATTTATTTCTTTTCATGTTTTGCTCCTTTGTTTCATGATGTAATCATAATACCTATACTATTTTAACACTAATTAACAAAAAGTGCACTATTTGAGGTGTACTATATAACTTAGTTATATAAAATTTACATCATTTTTTAGTGTTTTTTTATCATTTTTCTTGTTTCTGAAGGAGTTTTTTGTCATAAACATCAATGAAAACTGCTCCTAAAGGTGCTGTAATTATGATTGCAAGCACTGAGATCATTAAGATAAGTTCTCCATGAGCAAGTCCTAAAGAAAGCGGAATTGCCCCGATTGCGGCTTGTACGGTTGCTTTTGGTGTATATGATCCTGCAACAAATAATTTTTCTTTTGCATTTAGTTTTGTCTTTATCAACGAAATAAAAACACCTAGAAGTCTAAATAAGACTGCGATATTTATTAAGATAACTGCAGATAAACCAACATCAGCTAATACGTCTAAATTAACAAGTGCACCAACTAAAACAAATAGCATTATTTCTGCAACAACCCATATTTTTTCAAATTTATTAACCAATCTTTTTGAAAGTATTGGATAATAATGGTTGATTGCAATGCCAAATGCCATCACGGCAAGCAATCCACTGAATGGTATGATATTTATTAAAACATCTTCTAAGGTCATAAATAAAAAGCCAATAGCAAATATGATTAAAACCTTAATGGTATCTCGCATATGAAAAATCTTAAAAAACTTTTGTGTGATAAATCCTATTATTATACCAATAAATATGCCTAATCCAATGGATATTGGTATATTAATTAAGGTACTTATATGAAATGAATCTCCTTGAGCAAGTTGTAAAAATGCATAAAATAATACAATCACATAAACATCATCAATCGATGCACTAGCTAAAATCATATGTGGAATTCTTTTTTGCCTACCATATCCAGATGCCATCAGTTTGATCATTCTAGGAACAATAACAGCTGGTGATACAGCAGCAACGATAGCACCCATGACTAAAGCAGTTTTAGTATCAATATCAAAAAATAATGGTGCTAAAAAGGTAATCGCAATAATCTCTATTGTCGCTGGGATAAATGATAATAATATTGCTGGTCGTCCAACTTTTTTTAAATCATCCACATGAAGTGATAGTCCAGCTCTAATCAAAATAACAATAAGTGCTATTTCTCTAAGATCAGTAGAAATGTTCATGATGCTAGAATCAATTAAGTTTAATGCATATGGGCCCATTATCATACCCGCAAGCAACATCCCTAAAATCGGAGGTAGTTTTAACACATTAAAAATTTTGGCAAGCATTAAACTGATTAAAATAATGAGTGAGACACTAAGTAACATCTTTCTTCTCCTTTTAAACAAAAAACTTCTACAACAAAAAAAGTTGTAGAAGTCATTAGCATTGAGCGGTTTTAGTAAGTACTAAGGGAGACATCATTCCCAAAATTAATTATATAGTTTTTTTTATAAATGTCAACTTTCTTCTTGATAAACTGATGATTCTTTTTGTTTTCGAACAAAAGGAATAATCATTGAGACTTGTTCTTGATAAAGTTTATATTCAGGTCTAGTCTTTAATATCTTCTTTTCCATCATTGGGATACTAATAAATACAAAAAGCAATGTCATTGAAAGTGGCGCTAAAAGGTATAGTAAATCGATTTGATTGGATAAACCAACCATCATGATATATAACCCCCACCATACAGTAACTTCCCCAAAATAATTTGGATGTCTTGAAAGTCTCCATAGACCTTCATCAATACATTTTTTTTCTCCTAGATGCGCTTTTCTAAATTTCCGCATTTGTTCGTCTGATACATATTGAATTACTGTTGCAAGTATTACCATTAAAAATCCAACTGTAAACAAAAGATTTAAACTAGGATTTATCGTTAATATTTTTATACCTACAATTAGCTGTGCAAAAACAATTAAAGTAGGAAATAACTGAATGGCTAAAAAATTCGTTAAAAAATATAATTTAGGCGCTTTATCTCTAATCATTAAATAACGCCAATCAACTTCAGTAAACCCATGCCATCCTTTGATCCAGTTTAAAGTGAGTCGGATTGCCCAAAAGCTAATTGCAAACATCATCATAAAATGTGGCAATGTGAGTGTCTTACCTGAATCGATAAAAACAAAAATTAAAAATACCGGTGGAATGACACTCCAATATGGGTCATATAAGCTTGCGTTATTTAAAATTAAGCTCATGATATATATGAATACCATAGCCGCTAAATCAGCAACTAATAACGCTAATATCATAGACTCTAAGTTAACAAATACATATACAACATATGCAATAACAAACGCAATTATATAAAGTAATCCCACAACAATCAGATCTTTTGTTTTTTTATTCATGATATACCCCTTGTAGTTTTTTTATATTATATCACGAAACATAGGATTTCATTAACTTGTCTATAAGATTTTGCATGACTTGATCTATATCAAAATGCTGATCTTTAAGTAAACTCATCGAAGTTGCATTTAAGTTTACAAACTCTGTTTGATTGACATTTAGACCTACACCAATGACAACATAATCAAGCATATTACCTTGGCTTCTTGATTCCATCAAAATACCACATATTTTATCAACTCCAACATATAAGTCATTAGGTTCTTTAAAACGGGGAGTGATGTCATGTGATTCTAACAAAGATGTAATGCCTTCTATCATCCATTTTTTTATATCTTCCAAACAAGAGACATCAATATCTTTGAGCAGTACACTAAATAATAAATTCTCCTTAGGATTAGAAACCCACATACGATCAAACTGACCCCTACCTTTTGTTTGAAAATCAGTTCTTATAAATGTTAAATGAGAAAAAGAGCTAAAATGCTCTTTTAATATATCACTTGTCGATGTTAAGTTGTCAAATGATAAATATGTGTATTGCATTAGACGCCTACCGCAAATGACACTTCAGCTTCACAGACTAATTCATCATTCACATATGCTTCTGCTTTGCCAAAGCCAAATGGTCCTTTAATTCTAGTGACTTCACAATGAAGATATAATGTATCTCCTGGAACGACACTTTTTCTAAATTTCGCACTTTTGATACCTGTAAAATAAGCAATTTTACCTTTATATTTATCATGAGATAAGATAATAACTGCTCCAACTTGTGCAAGAGACTCCACTAATATGACACCTGGAACTACAGGTTTACCTGGAAAATGACCTTTGAAATAAAATTCATCTGCTGTAACATGTTTAACGCCAATACCTTTAAATGTATCTAGCTCGATGATTTCATCCAAAAGTAAAAAAGGATCTCTGTGGGGAATAATCTCTTTGATTTCATCTAATGTTAACTTCATCATTTCACCTTCTTAAAGATCACAGCTGCATTTTGTCCACCAAAGCCAATATTAATGTTCATACCATAAGTCATATCACGTTTTTTAAAAACATTCGGTGTATAATCCAAATCACATTCAGGATCAGTTTCACGTATATGTATCGTTGGTGGAACTAATGACGTTTCTAATGCTTTAACTACTGTAATACATTCAATAGCTCCAGCTGCTCCTAAAGCATGCCCAGTCATTGATTTTGTTGAACTGATACTTACATGATATGCATGATCACCTAAAGCTTTTTTAATCCCTAATGTTTCAAGTCTATCATTTAAAACTGTTGATGTTCCATGTGCATTGATATAATCAAGTTCATTCGCACTGATTTTTGCATCAGCAAGTGCTTGTGTAATACAAGCTGTAATTCCAACTGCATCTTCATCTGGTGCAGTCATATGATAAGCATCTGCTGTTGTTCCATATCCAACAACTTCTGCGATAATTTCAGCATTTCTTGCTACAGCATGATCATAACTTTCTAGAATCATCACCCCTGCACCCTCAGCAATCACAAATCCTGTTCGCGTTTTATCAAAAGGTCTAGATGCATATTCTGGATCATTAGAAAAATCTAAAGCTTTTAAACTTGAAAATCCGCCTAGTCCTAAATCATTAATTGGTGCTTCAGCACCGCCAGCAAAGGCAACCTCTAAATAACCATCTCTAATATATCTAAATGCTTCACCAATAGAATTCGTTGCAGCTGAACAAGCCGTTACCACAGGAATGTTTGGTCCTTTAGCACCATATTTGATTCCGATTTTTGCTCCAACCATATTGATGATTGCATTGGGAATGAAAAATGGGGATATACGATCTTGTCCACGTGTAACAGATGTTTTAGTTTCTTCAAAAATAGTTGTTAACCCACCAATGCCACTGCCTACAAATGTACCAAATCTAAATAAATCAACTTTATCTAAATCTAGTTTAGATTGTTCCATTGCTTGTGCAGCAGCAACCAATCCTAAATTCGTTACACGATCAGCTCTTCTAATTTCTTTTTTTTCAATATAATCTTCGAAATTTAAATTTTTTACTTCTCCGGCAATTTTCACTTTCCAATCTGTTGTATCAAAAAGGGTAATAAAATCAATGCCGTTTTTTCCTTCTACTAAAGCTTTAAATGATGCATCTACATCATTTCCTACTGGTGAAACTAATCCCATACCAGTAATCACTACTCTTCTTTTTTCCATTTACATCACCATCCCGCCATCAATCACTAGCACTTGCCCTGTCATGTAACTTGCTAAATTGCTTGCTAAATACACGACAGCATTTGCTACATCAATAGGCTGTCCTAATCTTTTTAAAGGTATATTATTTAAATATGCTTCTACAAATTTTGGATCCAAGTTTTTGGTCATTTCTGTTTCAATAAATCCTGGACAAATCGCATTTGCAGTCACACCCTTGGTCCCAAACTCTTTTGCTAACGATTTTGTAAGACCAATCATGCCTGCTTTTGATGCACTATAATTGGTTTGTCCTACATTACCGATTAATCCAATGATACTTGAAATATTGATAATTCTACCTTGATTTGATTTTAAAAGTGGTCTTGCAGCATGTTTTGCCATGTTCCAAGATCCTTTTAGATTTGTATCCATCACTTGATCAAACTGTTCTTCTTGCATTCTAAGGATTAATTGGTCTTTTGTGATACCTGCATTATTAACCAATATATCAAGTTGTCCAAAAACATTTATTGTTTCATCAACCAATGTCTTTGCTTGGTTAAAATCTGAAATGTCAGCTTTAATAGCTAATGCGTCAGAGCCTAATGATTTGATTTCTTCAACCAGTTCTAAAGCTTTTGCTTCACTGCTTCTATAATTGATGACAACTTTTGCTCCATGTTTTGCAAGTTCCAAAGATATCGTACGACCAATGCCAGCAGCCCCTCCTGTCACAATCGCAACTTTATTTTGTAAATTCATGTGTGTTTAACCATCCTTTCACAGCATCAAAACTTTCATATGTATCAAAACTCATAACTTCAATGGTTGGATCGATTTTTTTAATTAATCCTGTAAGCACTTTACCAGGACCAATTTCTAAAATATGTGTAATGCCATCTTTTTTCATGTTTTGGATACTATCTATAAATTTGACTGAATGCGTCATTTGTTTTTCAATATGTGTATAGATGTCATCATCGCTTAATAAAGTCGCATCCAAATTCATATACATATCAAGTTTCTTTTGCTTTGGTTTTAGTATAACATTATTTTTTATATCTTCTACTAATTTCTTACTTGCATGCTTCATTAAAGGTGTGTGAAAAGCACCACTTGTATTTAAGATGACTGCGCGTCTTGCACCTTTGTTTTTAAGCAATTCTACGGCTTGATGAACAAGTTGTTCTTCACCAGAGATAACGAACTGATTTGGTGAGTTTTCATTTGCTAACTTTAAAACGCCCTCATTTTCAAATCCATCACAAACCGATTTAACATCGTCATATTCTAACCCTATGATTGCTGCCATAAGTCCCTTTTGTTTTTTTGTTTCTTCTTCCATATATAAAGCACGTTTTGAAATGATTGTTAAAATCTGTTTAAAATCAAAAACTTCTGCAGCAAAATAAGCAGTATATTCACCTAAACTAAAACCTTCTACTGCACTTATGATTGGATTTAGTGACTTTATCTTTTCATATCCAAATATAGATTTTAGTGCAACTAATGGCTGAACATAAAGTGTTTGTCTCATTTTTTCTTCATCTTTAAACGCTTCAATCACATCAAATCCTAATAAACGTGATGCTTCTAATGCCATATTATTAAATTGATAATCTCCATCAATAAAGTCAATACCCATATTTAAGTACTGACTTCCTTGTCCAGAAAAACATATTGCTAATTTGTTCATCTCATCACTTCCAAACTTAATCTATATTGATCAACTGGATCAAACAAGTTTTGTAAAACTTCTTCAACCGTCTTTATTTCCTTAACAAGTCCGCTAATTTGCCCTGCCATGACTGAACCAGTTTCCATATCTCCATCAAAAACAGCTCTTCTTAAAGACCCTAAAGTCATTTTTTCAAGTGTCTCCAAATCAACACCTTGATTTGATAACTCTATATATTTCACAGCCATTGGATTTCTAAGTACTCGAACTGGGGCTTTTGTTTGTCTACCCGTGACAATCGTGTCTGTATCTTTTGAAGATACGATTTTCAACTTATAGTTTAAATGGATTGGACACTCTTTAGTCGCTAGTAACACAGTACCTATTTGTACTCCCTTAGCACCAAGTGCAAAAGCTGCTAAAACACCTCTATGATCTGCAATACCACCTGCTGCAATGACTGGAATAGATACTTGGTCGACAACTTGTGGAACTAAAGCCATCGTGGTAAGTTCACCAATATGCCCTCCAGCTTCTGTACCTTCACATATGACTGCATCTGCACCCATACGCTCAACTCTTTTTGCGAGTGCTGCTGATGGCACTACTGGAATAACAATCATATGGTTTGCTTTCCATTTTTCCATATAAATCCCAGGTGAACCAGCACCTGTCGTTACGATTTTTACACCTTCTTCAACAACAACTTCTGCGATGTCTTTTGCATGTGGACTCATCAGCATAATATTGACACCAAAAGGTTTATCTGTCAGTGTCTTCATCTTTCTAATTTCATTTTTTACCCAATCTTTATCATACCCACCAGCACCAATTAAACCTAGTCCACCAGCGTTTGATACTGCTGATGCGAGCTCTGCAGTTGCGATATTTGCCATACCACCTTGAATGACTGGATACTTTATATTTAATAATTCACAAATATTTTTCATAGATGCCTCATAAATGAATGAGAGCACTTCCGTATGTAAAGCCCCCACCAAATCCTACTAATATCACTTTTTGATTTCTATTTTTTTGATCTAACATATATTCATCTAAGCTGATCGGAATGCTTGCTGCTGAAGTATTTCCATACGCTTCGATATTTAAAACAAATTTTTCCATAGGAATATTCATCGCTTTAGAGACTGCTTGAATAATCCTAATATTTGCTTGATGTGGAATGATTGCATCAATCTCATCAATGGTTAAATGAGCATCATTAAGCATTTTTTCGATACCTTTTTGCATAATATCAACTGCAAACAAAAATACTTTACGACCATCCATTTTGATATATTTTTCAACGGTCAGTGATAATAACTCATCTGGTTTAGCTGCATTGTAAAAAAATGCTTGATCTTCCTTTTTTTCACTTGGTTCTACAATCAATGCGCCAGCACCATCACCAAACAAAATGCATGTGTTACGATCTGTATAATCAACGACTTTGGTCAATTTTTCTGAACCAATCACCAATGCTGAACGAAAACGTCCTGACCCAAGCATTGATGCAGCTATTTCTAATCCATAAACAAAACCTGTGCATGCAGCATTTATATCAAAACTCATGCAATCATGAGTAATCCCTAATTTTGTTTGAACAAAATTTGCAGTTGAAGGCGTCATTTGATCACCCGTTATTGATGCAACTATAATTAAATCAATTTGATTAATATCATAATTTGCTTTTCTTATAGCATCCATTGCAGCATGATAAGCTAAATCGCTACTTTCTTCACTTTCAGATGCTTTATGTCTTTTTACAATCCCTGTTCTTGATACAATCCATTCATGATTTGTATCAACCATTTTTTCTAAATCTTGATTTGTTATTGTCTCTTTAGGTATATATTTTCCACTAGAGATCACTTTGATTTGTGTTTGATTCATCTATGTCTCCCTCTTTAAATACACCGATCTTTCTAAATTTTTCATATCGCTGATTTAATAATGTTTGCTTATTTAAAGTCCGTAATTCTTTTAGACGTGTTGTCATTTTATCTTTGAGTTCATTCACACCAAATGTTGGATTTTCATGAAGCCCATCTTTTTCTGATATCACTTCATCAATGATGTTAAATTCAAGTAAATCTTTGGCAGTTAACTTCATAATTTCAGCAGCTTGTTCAGCTTTGGAACTATCCTTATACAATATTGATGCAAATCCTTCAGGTGATAATATCGAATAAATAGCATTTTCAAACATCACGATATAATCACCTACACCTATTGCGAGTGCCCCACCAGAACCACCTTCACTTAAAACGATAACAATAATAGGCACTGATAATGCCATCATATCAAATAAGTTTTGTGCGATGGCTCTTGCTTGTCCTCTTTCTTCTGCTTCAACCCCTGGATATGCACCTGGAGTATCAATAATCGTAATAATTGGACGATTAAATTTTTCTGCTTGTTTCATTAAGCGAATCGCTTTTCGGTAACCTTCAGGATGAGGCATACCAAAATTATGTTTAATCTTATCTTCTGTATTCATGCCTTTTTCTTCAGCAATCACAGTCACTGGTATCGTTTGAAATTTAGCTATACCACCAATAATGGATGGGTCATCTCTAAATAAACGATCACCTTTAAGTTCTATAAAATCGGTAAACAACATCGATATAAGTGTTCTAGAAGTTATCCGTTTTGGGTGTCTTGCTAGTTTTACGATTTCCCATGCGCTTTTATGCATTAGATCCACCTTCTTCCGGGTGTAATCTTAAGATATGATATAGTGTTTTTCTCATTTCACTTCGATGAACGATCATGTCAACTTGGCCATGATTTAATTGAAATTCATCTGTTTGAAATCCTTCTGGTAAATCCTGTCTAATCGTTTGTTTAATAACTCTTGCTCCAGCGAAACCGATTAAAGATGATTTTTCAGCTATCATAATATCGCCTAAAGAAGCGAAACTTGCCGCAACACCACCGGTTGTCGGGTTTGTTAGAACACTGATATATAACAGTTTTGCTTCATCGTGTTTAACTAGTGCAGCACTTGTTTTAGCCATTTGCATCAGTGAAAAAATACCTTCTTGCATACGTGCACCACCCGATGCAGAAAAAATTACAAGCGGTAACTTATGCTTAGTTGCATATTCAATAAGTCTAGTTACTTTTTCTCCTACTGCACTACCCATTGAACCCATCATAAAAGATGCATCTAAAACACCTATTGCAGTTTTGATACCAACAACATCACCGGTACCACAAAAAAATGCTTCGTTTATTTTAGATACTTGTTTACCAATATTTAGTTTATCATCATAGTGTTCCATTTTTAGTGGATTAACCGATACGATATCATCGAACAAGACTTGAAAAGAACCCTCATCAACCACTAAGTCAATACGTTCGTTTGCTCCCATTCTAAAATGATAATCACAAAATGGACATATATAATGCCCAATATGCAGCGTTTTTTCATAAATTGCTGCACCACATTGATCACATTTAAAGAATAAGCCTTCAGGAATATCAATTGGTTTATAAGAAACTTCTTTTTTTCTAACTGTCTTTTTGAATTCTTCTAGTCTTTTTTTTCTTTTTTCTAAAAAATCATTCATTATTGTTTTCCTCCACAAGTAAGTGGAATCTTTGGATAAAACCAGTATCATAAACACCTTTGATAAATTCTGGATTATACATAATTAAATATTGATACTCAATATTTGTATCTATACCTTCAATAACAAATTGCTCTAACGCTACTCTCATCTTTTTAATCGCTTCTAGTCTTGTAGGTGCATAAACAATAAGCTTAGCTAACATCGAATCATAAAAAGGTGGAACATTATATCCAGGATATATATGGGTATCTACACGTACACCTAAACCACCTGGAAATAATACATTTTCAATTCTTCCTGGAGTTGGCATAAAGTTTTTCATTGGATTTTCAGCATTAATTCGGCATTCAATAGCATGTCCATTAATTTTTAGATCCCTTTGTTTAAAACTTAATGTTTTTCCATAAGCAATTCTAATTTGCTCCTTAACCAAATCAACACCTGTTATCATTTCTGTAACTGGGTGCTCGACTTGGATTCTAGTATTCATTTCGATAAAATAAAAGTTTTGCTTTGCGTCAACTAAAAACTCCACAGTTCCAGCATTCACATAATTGATGGCTTTAGCTAGTTTTAAAGCTGTTTGACCCATCTTTCTTCTGAGTAAATCATTTAACACTGGACTTGGTGCTTCTTCAATCATTTTTTGATTTCTTCTTTGCATTGAACAATCACGTTCAAATAAATGAACATAGTTGCCTTCTTCATCGCCAATCACTTGAATCTCGATATGTCTTGGTGACTCTATAAATTTCTCAATATATAAAGATCCATCACCAAAATTTGACAATGCTTCTAAAGATGTACGAGAAAAAGCGTTCTTAAATTCATCATCAGAACGAACAATACTTATACCACGTCCACCACCCCCGCTGGACGCTTTGATCATGACCGGATATCCGATCTTTCTAGCTACTTTTAAACCATCTTCAACTGATAACACTAAACCATCACTACCTTCAACAATCGGTACGTGATTTTCTTTAGCGATCATTCTTGCTGAAGATTTATCACCTATTAGTTCAATAGACTTTGATGATGGGCCTACAAACTTAATTTGACAACTTTCAACCATTTCCACGAAATCTGCATTTTCTGATAAAAATCCATACCCTGGATGAATTGCGTTACAACCAGATGATATAGCTGCAGATAAAACTCTATTCATGTTTAAATAACTATCTGTACTTGAGTTTTCTCCAATACATATCGCTTGATCAGCTAGCTTCACATGTAAACTATCAGCATCAGCTTTTGAGTAAACTGCTACTGTCTCTATACCTAACTCTTTTGCGGCACGAATAATACGAACAGCAATCTCTCCACGGTTGGCTATAAGTATTTTATTTTTCAACACCGTCACCTATTGTCATCAAGACTTGGTCATAGCTAATAACATCTTTGTTATTTACTTCTATTGACTTAATGACACCACTTTTTGGTGAAGTTATTTCATTCATGATTTTCATAGCTTCAATAATGCAAACAACTTGTCCTTTTTTTACATGTTGCCCAACTTGGACATATGGCTTAGCGTCAGGCGTTGCAGCAGCATAAAAAGTCCCAACAAGTGGAGATTTAATATAGGTTTCGTTTTTATTTTCAATTTTAGATTTCGTTTGATTGGTTTCAGTTGTTAAAGGTTCACTTTGCTTTTCAATTTGCTTTTCATTTAATTCATTTTGTTTAAGTTTCGATAATTTAATTTTGACATCTTTTGTTTCTAGTTCAAGGGTCATTAAACTCGATGTCTCAAACTCTTTTATGATTTGTTGTATTTCTTTTATTGTCATGACTATACCATCACTTTTTTATAGTTTTATTATAGTTGGTTTTTCAAATTCGGCATCAATTCTATTATATATTCACTTTTTACAGTTACCACCTTCTTTTTGTTATTCAAATCTTTTGAATATCAAAATACTGTTTCTATTCTATCATATAATGAAGGAAAGTCAATTGAAAACTATACTTTCACAAAATTAAAAAGTGTGCAAGCGCACACATTTCTAAATGATCTGGTTATCTAACTCTTTTTTATGAATCACGCGATCGATTGTATCTTCAATCTCATCTCTTATTCGTTCATGAATTTTCGGAGATGCACTTGCGTTATGTGGTGTAATAAAGCAATTATCAAGTGTCCATAAAACATCAGTTTCTGGGAGTGGCTCTGGAGTTGTGACATCTAATGCAGCACCTCTAATTTGGTGTGTCATTAACGCTTTTGTTAATGCTTGTTGATCGATGACATCACCTCTCGCAACATTAATTAGTAAAGCATTGGGTTTCATCATCGATAATGCTTTAGCGTCTATAATATGCTTTGTTTGATCATTTAAAGCAAGTGCTAATATAACATAATCACTTTCCTTTAATAGTTCATATAGTCCATTTTTTCCTGTGTAGATTACATCAAAAAATGGAACATGATCAAATGTTCTTTTATATCCAATAATTTTAGTATCAAATGCTTTCAGTCTTTTAGCGACATGTTGACCGATAGATCCGGTTCCTAAAATCCCGATCGTTGAACCATAAATCTCACTGTTTACAGATTTATATTTCCAATGTTTTTCCTTTTGTTTTTCGTAATGAAATCCCAGATTTCTATTGAAAAACATCATCTTAGAAATAATATCTTCAGCAATTTGAATACTAAATACATCTTTAGCGTTTGTAAGCATAATGTTTCTTTTCTTCAAATAATCTAAATCGACATGATCGTAACCAGCAGATATTAAAGCTATCCATTTAAGATTTGGGTATCTTTCAAGTGACTGAGGCTCTAATATACTCCCCATAGATACAATCACATCGGCATCAAAACTCTGTTCAATATCATAGACAAAATCGTGATCTTTAAATCTATTGATCGTTTGATCATAAACATCTATTTTTAACATTGTTGGATCTAAGAATATTTTCATCTAATCACTCCTCGTATAATATGTAGTGTAGATTTAGGTTGATACCTTACTACATATCATTATTTATAAGTTTGAAGTCCTAGTGTTATAATTAAATCAAGATGTAACTAGAAGAATCTGCTTCCACTCCTTGCACATCATGGTGCTATTTAAGCGTGCAAACCTGCTTGATTGGCTTATCTGCTAACCGGTTGTTGTTACCCGTTAGATTTCACTCAACTTCTATGTCTAACGGTGGTTTCTTATTGGCGAGGCTGCAGTTGTCTTTCAAGGCTAGGACTTCTCTTATATCTATTTTCCCTTGAAAGAAGGTGTTCTTTTGAATCATACTTTATGTGTTGGTATTGACGTTGCTAAACTGTCCAATCACGTTTATGCACTTAACTTTAATCGTGATAAACTTTTATCTGTCAATATTCCTAATACCCAAGATGGTGCGAACTTAATTGAAACGCATATTTTAAAACTTCTTGATAAACATCATCTCTCTAAAGTCATTGTCATCTTAGAGTCAACTGGTGTTTACTCCGGTCATCTTGCGACCTACTTATCAGCTTCTAAGTTTTTGAGTGTTTTCGATATCAAAGTTTATCTCATCAATCCTAAAATTTCTAAAAATTATAGAAAAAGTTTTGCTGATATGGATAAAACTGATCCTAAAGATGCTTACATCTTAGCTGATATTGCTAGAGTTGGAAGAACCGATGAGTTAACTCCCTTTAAAGGTGGTCAAAGACTTGCTTTAGAAAGACTCACAAGGCATAGACTTCATATTGCTGAAAAACTATCCAATGAGAAGGTTTATGCCCTTAATAACGTGTTTATAAAGTTTTCTAACTTTGAAACTATATTTTCTAATAACTTTGGATCAACTGCTGTTGATCTCTTATTAGATTATAAAACCATTGATGATATTATCGATTCATCTTTAGAAGATTTATCTGACTTTGTTGCTAAATCAAGTAAAAATCGCTTTGATAATTCACTTGATATCGCTGCTAAGATCCAAAAAGCTGCTAGAGATTCTTATCGTCTTGATAAAGTTTCTTATGATCCTATTAATACAGCTCTCGCCTCATCCATAAATGTCATTAAATGTTATGAACATGAAATGAAAGATATTGATAAAGCCATTTTGCGACAAGTCGCTGGGTTTAATCATGATCACTATCAAATCTTAACGTCTATACCTGGTATTGGTAAAGTTTATGCAGCCGGTATCTTAGCTGAGATTGTTGATATTAGTCAGTTTGAATCCAATGATGCACTTGCTAAATATGCAGGTATTACCTGGCGTAAAAATCAATCCGGGAAATTCACCGCTGATGAGACTTACATGACTAAAACTGGAAATAAATATTTGCGCTACTTTTTAATCCAAGCAGCCAACATGGCTAGAATTCATATACCTGAGTATCGTGATTTTTATCATAAGAAATATGATGAAGTCACGACTCATCAACACAAACGTGCACTCGCCTTAACTGCTAGAAAACTTATTCGTCTTATCTATGGTTTGTTGAGTACCAATAGACTTTATAAGTAAAACTTAATTAGATTAATTCTTATAACTTTTACTTTTTTAAGCATGTCTTTAAATGATGCTTTTTATTAACTTTATACTCGTTTTTTATATTTTTAGTGCTTGACATCTTTACCGGTTGCTTAAGCTTAATGTCAAATGCAAGTCTTTTTCTTTCTCCAGGATGATTTTCATCTAGTAATATAAATCCTCTAAGTTTATATCCCAGATTGGTAAATAATCTTTGAGCATATTTATTGTCTTCATGTGTATCTATCCTAATATAATCTAGTCCTTGACTTAATGTATATTCATGGGCAAATTTCATCATATTTATAGATATATTTTTTCCCAAACAATCTTTTTTTACTGCTAATCGATGTATCGTCATATAAGGTCGATCATATCCCCATGAACCACCAAAAATTTGATTATATGTATGTTCAATACCTTTTTTTATTGCAATCATTCCAACAATATAATTGTCTACCTCATCAATAAAAAACTCACCTAACTCTATATCTTCTAAAATCGTTGATTTTTCAGGTTTGTGGTATTGCCACTGATCAATATGTCTTTCTTTTAACAACTCAGATGTCTCAAGTCTTAATTGCCAAATTTGGTCAATATCATCAACTCTAGCAAGCCTGATCATCTTTGTCCACCAACACTACACTTAAAAGAAGCGCATCAGATTTAGGCATCTTTATAGGTAGTGCATACATGAAATATGTTTGTTCACTCACTTCTTTTAATCTTAATCCTTCAATGATATAGATATCTTTTTGAAATAAAATTTTGTGGGTTGGATGTCCAGTTTGATCGCGTTCGATACCAAGCGCATCTATGCCTACCCCATTAACTTTTTTTTGCGCTAAATAACTTGCTGCACTTTCTTTAAGATATATGAAGTTAAAATTGAACTCATTTTCAAAGCTATTTTGTGTTTTAAACAGAATAAAATCATTTTCATCAATTTCATAGTTAATAAGATCTGCTTCTGATATCCCATCTTTAACATGTGTCATATCAAAAACTTTGACAGGTCTTATCAACCGATTTAAATCTAATGTATCAGAGGTTTTCCCATCTTTAATCATATGCAGTGGAAAATCCATATGTGTTCCGGTATGAAGATTAAGTTCTACTTGTGTTTCATGACTGCTTCCAGTACTGAAGTCAGATGCAATACTAAATACAGGTTTTTTTTCCGGTTTATTTTTATAGACTTGCATATCTTCTTTTACATGCATGCTTACATCGTAGTATTTCATGACATATCAACATCCATTTTCTCTTTGATTAATGCTCTTAATGCATCAAATGATTTGTATGTTATAGGTTTATCTTGATGTTTTTTAATATGGTCAATGAGTTTCCAAGATAGTTCGATTTCATCCCATCTAGTAAATAAGGATTTATGATGTCCAGTCGCATCTAGTAATAACTTCTCATAAGCTTCACTCATATTTCCAAATGCTTGACATGCTGCACAATACTCTAATTCAACTTCTTGAACATCATCAGAGAGTCCTGGAACTTTTGAGTTAAACCTTAAACCCACACCATCTTCAGGAGCGATTTTGATAAAGAGTTTGTTTGTAGAAAGTGGAAGATTCCATTTTCTTTGTTCTGAAGTTTCTTCAAACTCAATAATAATCACAGACTCTTTTTTATCTAACTTTTTACCAGTCATTAAATAAAATGGCACTCCTTTAAATCTAGGTGTATTAACAAATGCTTTTAGAAAAACAAAAGTTTCGGTTTCTGAATCTTTCTCAACTTTTTCTTCATCTAAATAGCCTTCATACTGACCGAAAATTAAAGATTTTTCGTCAAATGTTATATGATCTAAAACCTTTACTTTTTCATTTTTAACATCTTCACTAAAATAAGATAAGGGCACTTCCATCGCAACCAAACTGACCATTTGTAACAAATGGGATTGCACCATATCTTTTAGTGCACCAGATTGATCATAATATCCGCCTCGATTTAAAATACCTTCTGTCTCTTTAACTATAATCTTTACATTTTTTATAGTTCTGTTATACCAAACCTCTTCAAAAATACGGTTTGCAAATCTAACCATTAAAATATTTTGAATCATTTCTTTTCCTAAGTAATGATCAATTCTAAAAATTTGCTTTTCATCAAAAAACTCCCAGAGTTCTTGATTGATTTTTTTAGCACTTGTTAAGTCGTGTCCAAAAGGTTTTTCAAAGATAATCGATTGATTCAAGTTGTCTTTTTTGACTAATCCTGAATGATTAATATTTTTAGCTACATCATAAAATAATTCCGGACCGACAGCCAAATAATACAGTTCTTTTGTGTCTTGGTTTCTATGCTCATCAAGCATTTCTTTAAGTGTATGATAGTCCTTGTTTTCAGTGATTTGCATTTGATGATAAACGACAATATCTTCTAAAATTTTTAAATCTAATTTTTTACTTGCTGCATCATCCATATGCTTTAAATAAGCTTGATCATGATCAAATGGTTTTCTTCCTAAACAGACGACAAGTGTTTCTTTAGGTATTTTATTTTCTTTATATAATTTTGATATAGCTGGAAGCAACTTTCTAGAAGTTAAATCTCCTGTTGATCCAAATATTGTAAAAATCAATTTTTTCATTTCTTCTTGTAGACGGCGTGACCACCGAACTCCTTTCTCATTGCTGCGATAACTTTTTCCTGAAAACGTAAATCGTCTCTTGATTTATATCTTGTAAATAATGATTGGGTAATAATTGGTAGAGAGACTTTAAGTTTTAAGGCTTCTTCAATCATCCACATGCCTTCACCAGAATCATCAACTCTTCCTTCTATTTCACTTAGATCAAGATCTTCTTCAAATGCACCTTTTGCATGCTTAAGTAAATTGGATTCAATGATGGATCCATGATTCCACATATCAGTGATTTGTTTATAATCAAATTCAAATGGTGATTGCTCAAGTAAATCCAGTCCTTCTGCAATGGCTTGCATCATTCCATATTCAATCCCATTATGAACCATTTTAACATAATGACCTGCTCCTGGTTTACCTACATGCGCATATCCACCTTCAGTAGATACATCTTTAAGAACTTGAGATACATAATTTATAGGTTCTTTTTCTCCACCAGCCATGAGACACATACCATGTCTCGCTCCAAAAGTACCTCCAGATGTTCCTAAATCAATAAAATCAATTTGCTTTGATTTTAAATAATGGAATCTTCTGATTGAATAATTAAAATTAGAATTACCAGCATCAATTAAAATATCATGAGGTTTCAAAAAAGGTAATAAATCTTCAATGACTTTATCAACTATTTGATTTGGTATGAGCATCCATAAGACAACGCGTTCCTCTCTATTTTTAAATAAAACATCTAGCGAAGTCGTTGTCATGAAATCTTTGGCTAATTGATCTACAATTTCTTTATTCGTATCATAACCCATCACTTCATAGCCATGTTCTTTAAGATTATATACCAAGTTAGACCCCATTTTACCTAATCCTATACATCTGATTTTCATATATTTCATCCTTTCTAAGCTTCATCCCATATATGCCATAAATAATGGGAAACGATTGAACGATATGGTTTCCATTTCTGGCTATATGTTTCTATTTCTTCAAAAGTCATTTCTGGTCGATTTAACAATTTTTTAAGTGCGTTTCTAAGCCCTAAATCTAATGTGGAAAAAACATCCATCCGACCCATCGAAAACATAAGAAACATTTGTGCTGTCCATACACCAATACCTTTAACTAATACAAGTTCATCAATAATTTCTTGGTCAGACATTTTTTCAAACTGATCAAAATTAAGTGTTCCATTTAGAACATGTTCTGCTAAAGATTTCAAGTACTTTATCTTTTGTCTTGAAAGACCAATATTTCTAAGTTTTTCGTCTTCCATGACAAGCATATGTTCAGGTTTATTGTCATGATTCATTAACTCTTTAAACCTATTTGATATGGCTTGTGCAGCTTTAGTTGATAACTGTTGAGCAATAATAGTTTCAACCAACGATTGATAATAATCCTTAGACACATGAACGATTATTTCCCTTTTCTTTTCAAATAGAGGTGCCAAATTTGGATCCTTTATCATTAAAGATTTAATTTCTTCACTTTCATTGTCTAACACAATTTTTGATCGCATGCTTATACCTCTTTATTTTGATATTCATATTATATCATGTTAAGAACTCATACACCACGATTTCAAAAAGGAAAATAAATGTTAAAATAAGACTATAGAATTATGAAAGAGGTTTTAATCATGAAATTTGCAAACCCTAAAAGTGCCTTCATCAAACCTAAATTAGGTGTGATTGCGACCAGCGAACCAAATGCTGCTCAAGCAGGTTTAGACATATTAAAAAAAGGTGGTAATGCCATTGATGCAGCTATTGCTACCGCTGCAGCACTCACTGTAACAGAGCCCACAAGTAATGGAATTGGTGGCGATAATTTTGCGATTGTTTGGCATGAAGGAAAACTCATCGGTATGAACTCATCTGGTCACTCTCCTGAACTTTTAAGTCTTGAAAATCTATATAAAAAAGGATTAAAAGAAATACCAACTTTTGGATTTGTACCAGTGACTGTTCCTGGTGTTGTTAAGGGTTGGGCTGAACTTTCAAAGAAGTATGGAAAGCTTGATTTTAAAGAAGTTCTAGCACCGGCAATTAAACTTGCGAAAGATGGATTTAAGATTGCACCTACAGTTCAATACTATTGGGATAGAGCATATAAAATCTATGAGAAAAAATTGAAAGATCCAATGTTTCAATATTGGTTTGACACATTTAAAAATGTGCCTAAACTAGGAGATACTGTATATTTAAAAGATCATGCAAAAACTCTTGAAGATATTGCGAATACCTATGGTGATACATTTTATAAAGGCGATATCGCCGATCAAATCGATGCTTTTTCAAAAAAATATCAAGGTTTTATAAGAAAAACTGATTTAGAAAAACACGAAGTAGAATGGGTAAAGCCTATTTCATCTAAATACAGAGGGTATGATATCCTTGAACTTCCACCTAACACTCAAGGCATTATCGGCTTAATGGGATTAAACATACTTGAAAATGATAATGTAAATCAAAAATCACCCTTAGATATTTATCATACACAAATCGAATCAACAAAACTTGCATTTAGCGATGGACTTAAATATATCGCAGATCCAAAAAGCATGAATGTGACCATTGAAGAGCTATTGTCTAAATCCTATGCTAAAAAGCGTTATGAATTGATCAAGGACAATGCTATAAATCACACTTTTGGTCATCCAAAACAAGCAGGTACTGTATATTTAGCAACTTCGGATTCAGCCGGTAATATGGTATCATTTATTCAAAGTAATTATATGGGCTTTGGTTCAGGATTGGTTGTTCCAAATACAGGGATAACACTACAAAATCGCGGACACAATTTTTCAGTCGATCCAAATTCTGCTAATGTTTTAGCTCCAAATAAAAAACCTTATCACACTATTATTCCTGGATTTATTATGAAAGATGATAAACCTATTGGACCATTTGGCGTCATGGGTGGGTTCATGCAGCCACAAGGTCATCTGCAAGTCATTTCAAGCATGATCGATTTAAATTTGAACCCTCAAGAAGCTCTTGATAGACCTAGATATCAATGGGTTAAAGATCAAACGATTTATGTTGAGCCATCTCTTGATAAAAACATTGTTGAGGGATTGTCAAAAAAAGGACATACGATTGAAATTAAAGAGGACTTAGGCTTATTTGGAAGAGGACAAATCATTTTAAACTTAAATGAACGCATATATGTTGGTACAGAAAAAAGATGTGATGGTACAATTGCATATATCTAAAAAAATAACACTCGGGATTTTCCGAGTGTTTTATTATCATAAGAATGTAACGATCAAAACGGTAAATAGAATAAGCATATCAACAATAACGATAATCATTTTTCTATTTATTTTAAACATTTAAAGAGATATACTCGCTTTCGCCATTTGTATCTTCTTCATCATCATCTTCCTCATCCTCATCTTCCGTTTCATCGTCCTCTGTATCTTCTTCGTCTTCATCTTCTTCATCCTCTTCTTCGTCATCTTCTTCATCATCTTCATCATTTTCACGTCGAACTTCATACTCGTACTCATCTTCATCATCGTCCTCATCTACAATGAGTCTATATGAAGATGTTTGTGTGATTTCATCAAAAATGACATAAACTTCAATCTCTCCACTACGCTCGATACCATCTATAAATGATTCGAACTCTATGGCAAGTAAAGAGTTACCGTCAACTACTTCATACTCAAAAGTGTAGGTGCCATAATTATTACCATCTACAAATTCTAAAGTGATTTCTTTTTCGTTATTATCAGTCTCTATCTCAATAACTGATTCTTCTACAACTTTACCGTTGACGACAACTTTGAAAGAAAACTTAGTTTCATCTTTTTCTTCTTTATATGATGTACTTACATAATTCTGTTCATCAATAGATGATTTAAAACTATATTTTTCTTCATTTTCTTCAAACTCTTTAGATCCAAAGACATCATATGTTTTACTTCCATAGATTAATATACCTTCGATGTCATATGATGACTCATCACCATCTATTTCTTCGTTGATCATATTGTAGTGCATAACATAAGTAATGACTGAACGCGTTAAATCACTCGTCTTAAACTCTGTTTTATATGCATATTCAGCTAACTCTGATTCACTTTCAACAATCATAAATCCATTATCATCATTTAAAAATCTTTCTGCTAGTTCTAAATATGGTAGCACGTGATCAATCACTGGATTTGTGGGTATAGTGTTTAATCTTTGAACAGATACACTCGTCAATAAGTTTTGCGTTTCTGTGTGTGATAAAATTGCAGCTGTTGACATCGCACTAAAAGATACTACTTGGTTATCTCCAGAAAATGTATATGGCTGTGTTGGATTTGTTGGTTGATTTGGCTGCAATAAGAAAGAAAATATTACTACAAAAACGACCATAAATGATGCTAATGCAAACCCAAATTTTCTTTGGATACTAAACCCATGAGCTTTCACAGGTTTTTCAGATGGTTTTAAATTGAACTTAGATAAATCAAGTTGTTCAGGGACATGACGTTCAATTTCTTGTTTTAAAACTTTTTTAATTTCATTTTTACGCATAATTATCCCCTCACTTTCTTCATTTTATCCAGGGCTTGTTGATAAAGCCAGGTCACTGTACCAGTTGGCTTATCAACTATTTTTGCGATATCTTTATGTTTCATATCTTCAACAATTCTTAATAATACAATCTCTTTTTCTTCATCAGTTAAAACACTTAACAAGCGATTAAACTGATCTTTTTGATCTGGCGTTTCTTCATGAGATGTCAAAACTTCATCATAATCAACTTCATCATAATGAACTAACTTTTGCTCTCTTCTATAGGTATCTAAAGCAAGATTTTTTGATATCATCAGAAGCCAGTTATAAAAGTTTGTTTTTGCCTGATACTGGTCAATCTTATCTAGCATTTTTAAATATGCGTCTTGCATGATATCTTGAGTCATACTGTGATCTTTTAAAATATTATAAATGACAATGTAAACACCTTTTTTTGTGAGGTTGTAAACATACTCAAAAGCTTGTTCATCTCGTTTTTTTAATTGTTCAATGATTTTCTGTTTTATGACCATGTTTTTCGCCCTTTGCAATTAAATTAAGGAAGGATGAGACCTTCCTTAACATAATTCTATCACAAGTTGTTTACATATGTTGTAAATACGTTTTAACGATTATACTTCAGTTTCTTCTTCGTCTTCTACTTCATCTTCGCTGTCGTCTTCATCGTCATCATCTTCTTCTTCATCTTCATCATCATCATCGTCGTCATCGTCACGATCTTTTTCATACTCATAATCAGCTTCACCATCTTTATCATCATCTAATACGATAAAATATGAGGTTTCGCCAGTAACTTCATCAACAACTACATAAGCTTTAATTTCGCCTTCTTCTTCAACGCCATCTATTTGAGTTTCATACTCAACTTTAATGACATTATCGCCATCTTCATTTTCGTACTTAAACTCATAATAGTATTCGTTACCATTCATGAACTGTTCTAATTCAACTTTGATTTCGTTATCTTCTATTTCAATTTTGATTTCTGATTCACTAAATACTTCACCGTCACGAACTTCTTCTATAGAGAATTTGGTTTCATCTTCTTCAACTTTATATTCTGATCGAACATAATTAAGTTCATCGATATAAGAAATAAATTCTAGTTTTTCTTCGTCAGCTTCTATTTCCTTTTCACCTTTGACAGTAAACGTTTGACTACCATAAACTAATATACCATTGATAATGTACTCTTGTTCGTCATCTGGTTCATCAGCTTCATCTTCTTCTTCAACTTCATCAGTTTCATCTGTTTCATCCTCTAAATCACTTTCTAAAACTTGATTATAATATAATGTGTATGTTTGCGCTTCTCCTAGTAAATCTGATGTTTGAAACACAATCATAAACTCATAATCTACATTATCAGAAGTTTGAACTGTAGCGTTAAATCCTTGATCACCTGACATAAATTTTTCAATAAGTTCTAAATAAGGTTCTACAACTTCTACTGGTTCTACAACTTCTTCTACTGTATCAAGTGTTTGTGATCCACTTAAAAGTGAAAATCCTGATTCTTTTTCAACTAGTGTATCACCAGTTTGACTTTGCAATAATGAAGAGGTTGCTAAAGCTTGATATGAGAACACATCTTCATCACTACTTAAACTTAAACTGAGTGTACTGCCTTGTGTACATGCTCCTAAAAATAATAATCCAAATATAAATAATGTAATACCTAACATTTTTTTCATGGTATCTACCTTCCTTTCACTATATAAACGAACAAGTCTTTGTTTTTGTTGGTAAAAAATTGAATTTTTTTCATTTTTTATTTTTTTTACCTTAACAAAGCGGTTTATTTTTTTTAGATTTTGATAAGAGCAGATAAAATGTTATCATAGAATTAGAAAATGTGGAGGTTACCCTATGTATAAATTAATAAAACCCACGATTGGATACAAAGAAAAATACCTTGATTATCTAAAAGACTGGGGTGATGAGTCTATGACTCCACTGACATCAGATCTTAAGGATATGTCATATGAAGAACTCTTAAAATATTTTTATGATGCTGAGCATGATATTAATTTACCTAGAGGATATGTACCTGATTCAAACTATTTCTTTGTTGATGAAAAAGATAATATTATTGGATTTGTAAACATAAGACATTATCTAAATGACATACTCCTAAAAATTAGAGGACATATCGCCTATGGTATTCGTCCATCAATGAGAGGTAAAGGTTTATCTAAAAAAATGTTAGGTCTTGCTCTAAAAAAAGCGAAAGAAAAAGGTATCACTCGAGTGCTAATGGTTTGTGACAAGTCAAATGTAGCCTCAGCAAAAACTATTATCGCTAATGGAGGAATCCTCGAAAATGAAGTGTATGATGTTACTGACCATGAGATCATCCAGAGATATTGGATAGATTTATCATATTAAATCCTATACAAAAAGAAAACACGCAAAATGGGTTGCGTGTTTTTCTTATATCCGGAGAAAGTTGGATGTATCAATACATTGACAAGATGTTTGATAATTTAATTTTATCAAAGTGTTTTTTTATTGTCACATGATTTGCTCTTGTTTTTTTTGCTTTTGTTGATATCTTTTTTCTAAGGCATAAACAACACCCAATAATAATACACCAATTATAAACGTCATAGCTGACGAATCAAATAGTAACAGGGCACTTCTTTCATATAAGAATCCACCCAATAACGGCCCTAAAACCATACCAATGGATAAGAATGATTGTCTAACACCCATGACCCTACCATATTTGCCTTCTTGTGCATGTAAAGAAATATAGTTTTGTTCTAAAGGTAGATAAACGGCTTTAGCCACCACATAGATCATATATATCGTGTATGCTGCTAATAAAAAATTAGAAGCTCTAAACACGTAAAATACAATAGCTGCACTTAATAGTTGAATCACAGCAATTGCAACAAGTTGCTTTTTTAATCTTGAGAAAAATGGAACAATAAAAACACTGGTTACAACCGATACAACCCCAGTTGCAAACACAAATGTTCCTAAATCTTGTGGAGAATATCCTAGTTCATCAAAATAAACATCGATGTATTTACTAAGATTTGTTGCACCTATTGTCATAAATGTAAGTGAGATTAGAAAGAATAACAAACTAAGTCTAATATGAGCAACCTCTTTTAAGTTTGTAAATATATTTCCTTTTTTAGGTGTCTGGGCATCGAATTTAGAATCCACAAACGTAAAATATAAAAAGATTGCATATATCGAATTAAAGATAGCTTGTATTAAAAAGATTTTGCTATAGTTATCAATATTTAGAAAATCAACAATGGTATCATTTGTACTCATAAACCCACCTAAATAATATCCCATAGATGCACCTAAAGTTAATGCTGCAGCTGCATATGCTAAATGTTTTGCTCTTTGCTCTTTATTAGATAGTTCAATGATGTGACTTGTTAAGAGTGTAATTGCTGCTACAGCTCCTATACCACTTAAAAATCTAAAGAAAATCATGCCATATTGATTACCAACATATCCAAAAAATAATTGACCAATACTATATAATATAATTCCTATGAGAATATATTTCTTTTTCTTACCTGCATCACCTAATGTCCCCCAAATAGGTCCGCCAATCATTAGACCAAAGCTCATGGACGCAAAAAATACACCAAACATATAATCTGGTATATCTAAAGATCTTACAAATGCGGGAGTGACTGGATGACCAATGTTATGTGCAATTCCTTGTATTAAAAAATATGAAATTGTTATGATAAGTGATTTTTTCATTGGTGCCTCCTATTGCTAAACATATTATAACATTACATACCTCTTTTTGATTTTTATTCGCAAAAAAAATGAGCTCAAAATCGATTAAAGATGCTGGCTCATATATGCTTGATATGCTTGATGTACTTTTTTTGCTAATTGTTCTATATGCTCTGATTCATTATATAGAATTAAATCGATTCGTTTGATATGTTCTTCCTTAAATACTTCTCTATCATTTAAAATCCTTTTTTCGATCAGATTAGGATCATCTAATCGGTCATGCATTCTTTTTCTTCTAATCAATTCAGATGCTTTTACATATACAACAAATACATCTTTTTCTAATTGATCAATAAGAGTATTTGCTCCATTGGGATCAACAATGATGATCCCTTGTTTAAAAACATCTTTCTTTTGTATACCATAATAGTTTTGATTATACTGTGTCACTTCAAAAAAACCTTTGTTTTCAATTAAAGATTCGAACTGATCTTTACTTAAAAAATGATAGTCTATACCATCTTTTTCACCCACGCGTTTATCTCTTGTGGTTGTAGTGACGCATTTCTTATATCCAAAGTGGTTGTAAAGAGTTTTTGCTAATTCAGTTTTTCCGCTTGCGCTAGCTCCGACACATACGATCATTTGGTTACCTCGTGTTCTATACATAGTTTGTTTTATCTCTATTTATTGTAACATGAACAAGATGTTTATTGGTGTTGATTTTTATCTTTTTCAACTTAAAATATATCGCATTTACAGAACATCAAAACCGCTTTTTACATATGATGATATCTATGCTCTTAAGCTTTAATAACATTCATAAAACAATCTTATGCTTTGATCTATATTTTTATCATCACCAAAATCACAAGTGATCTTAACATTTCATGTATTATTCAAATGCTTTTATAAGTTTCTCATATTTTTCATTAAATTTTTCATCAATGGTCTGTGCTTCTTTATGTGTTAAATAATAATTAACTGCTCTTTTAGCAATCTCAGGATACTCAGTTTCTGAAACATAATGTGGGGCTACAGCTTTAATTTTAGAGTTATTAAATACTGCATTTTCTTTTTTATCGCCATAAAGCTCACCTTTAACTTCAGGAAAATGCTTTAAAATATCATCAGTTGGAATATAGATAATATTAGGTTTTTTTCCAAGTGCTTCATAGATTGATGCTGTAATTTCATTCCAAGTATAAACTTTGTCACTTGTTAAGTGATAATATTCTTGATAGGTCATCTCATTTCCAAAAATATCAACAAAAGCTTTCGCAAAATCTTTATGATATGTTAATGTCCATAAAGATTCTCCATCATCTGGAAGAACGATAGGCTGATCATTGATCATGCGGTTTAAGATCGTAAATGGATGACTCCAAGGGCTAAGTTGAAATACAAGTGATCGATCATTATACGTATGAGATGGTCTAATAATTGTTACATTAAATTCATCATCCCTTAAGCTTAATAGGTACTCTTCAGCATACTTTTTATTTTGAGAATATTGCCAATAAGGATTCTCAAGTGGAATATCTTCAGTTATTGGACTTTTAGGTAAAGGTTTATGGTATGCGGATGCTGTAGAAATAAAAATATATTGGTTTGTTTTACCTTTGAAAAGACGGTAATCTCTTTGAACATGTTCAACAGTAAACGCAAAAAACTCAATAATCACATCAAAAAAGTGAGGAATCAAAAGTTCTTTAACTCTTTGTTCATCGTTAATATCTGAAGTCAGTTGTGTTACAGGCTTATTGAACTCAACATTTTTATTTCCCCGATTTAATAAAAATACCTCCATACCTCTATTTAGTGCTTCTTCAACAACTGCAGTTGATATTAAACCCGTCCCACCAATCAATAAAATTTTCATAACTAGCTCCTTTGATTTCATAGTTGTATTTTACCATGAAATCTAACAATTAAAAAAGCATGCACAGGCATGCTCGTTTATAGCTTCATATAATTTTGATTTGCTGCTTTTAACAACCGATTCATTAAGGCATCTTTATATTTTCCTTCATGAAAAGCAATCGCATAAATGATATCTATTTCATTTTTATCCATATCTCTAAGTGCTGCAAACAAATTCGATGCAATCTCTTCTTCTTGGTTTGGCATGCCAATTGAATAAATATAGACATCTTTTAGTAAGTCTTTAAAATCTGATGTACAAATCACACCAATTTTATGATCACCTTTACTTGAATTTATTATATCATTGATAAATGTAACGACCTTATCCTTTTCTCCATCTATAATCATCAATTCACCTTTTGGTGCATAATGACGATACTTCATTCCAGGAGCTTTAGGGATTTCATGTTCGGATGTTAAACTCCCACCGATAACTTTAGGGATAATCTCTTCTAGCATTTCTTTTGTGATGACACCTGGTCTTAATATCACTGGTATTTCATGGGTCACATCTAATACTGTCGACTCAATACCTACTTTGGATTTTCCACCATCAATCATAATATCAACTTTATCCTTAAAATCTTCTAACACATGATCAAAAAGTGTTGATGATGGTTTTCCACTGATATTTGCACTTGGTGCACAAATTGGTACACCAGCGATATCAATGACTTTTAAAGCGATATCATGACTAGGCATTCTTATACCCACTGTCTCAAGACCTCCAGTGATCATATAAGGCACATGGTTTTGTTTTTCAAATACCATTGTCAGCGGACCAGGCCAAAATTTGTCCATCAAATTTTTAACATAAGGTTGATGATTTTTTGTATACTTATATACATCTGTTTGATGAGAGATATGCATAATTAAAGGATTATCACTTGGTCTACCTTTGACTTCATAAATCCCTTTAATGCCTTTTTCTGATAATGCGTAGGCTCCAATACCATAAACTGTTTCAGTGGGAAAAATAATATTTTTACCAGATAGTAATGTTTCTTTTATGTCTTTTTGTACATCTATTTGATTTAAATCACTCACTTGATATATTCTTGTTTTCATTTGATTACCTTCTTAAAAAATCATACTCAACCATTATATCATAAATTACTATTTCATCACTTTATTATTTATTAAACCCTTTACGCTTTTGCGCGCCCCATTGACCACTTTCCCTTAATGCCTTAAAACTACTGATTGCTCTATGGATACTAATGATCTGACGATATCCGAAATTCTCAAAAATAGCATAGAATAAGAGTTTATACATATCTTTTTGACTCATCATGAGCATTTCTTTTTCAGACATATAAAACGATGATAAAGAAATGACAACACCAAAAGCTATGGATGCAGTAAATATACCTAATAAAATAACTGAATTTAGAAGTCCTAAAACGATCGCTAAAGCTAACATAATATAGCCTTGTAACTCTAAGAACGGCCCTAAAAACTCAAATATGAAAAAGTATGGATATCCAATGAATCCAATCTGTTTATAGTCTTTATTAAAGGCAACGTTTCTATGATAAGACAAAATATCAATAAGACCTCTTTGCCATCTATTTCTTTGTTTTAGTAATGTTTTCATATCACTTGGAAGTTCTGTATAGCAATATGCATTATGAACATAACTGACAAGATAAGGTTTCTTCTCTTTTAATGCCTGCATGGTTAATCTGACCACAAGTTCCATATCTTCACCAACAGTGTCTTTTTTAAAAGATCCACTACTTGTTAAATAACCACCTGCTTTAATCAATGCTTGCTTATGAAACAAACCAAATGCACCAGAAATAATCATTAAGCTTTTGATTTCACTCCAGCCAATTCTGCCACTTGTGAATGCACGTAAATATTCAATTGTTTGAAAACGACATAGCATTTCTTTAGGAATTGATCTTTTTTCAACTTGTCCTTTATCAAAAGTAAATCCATTAGCTGGATAAATGTTTCCACCCACAGCAATCGTTTCTTTAGTGTCATCTAGCATCACTGAAGCTATTTTTAATAAAGCATCACCTTCTAAGATGCTATCAGCATCTATCCCACAGACATATGGCTTTTTACTGACGTTAATTCCTACGTTTAAAGCATCAGCTTTTCCGCCATTTTGCTTATCAACAACAACTAAGTTAGGAATATCTTTTGCCTGATAAACTCCTCTAATATCTTTGGTATTTATAGACTTCAAGAAAGAAGGATGCTTACGTTCAAGTTCGAAATGATCAATGAGCTTAACTAAAGTTTGGTCTTTAGAGCCATCATTTACTACAATAACTTCGTAATCAGGGTATTTCAGATTGAGTAAGCTTGTTACACTATCAATGATACTTAGTTCTTCGTTATATGCTGGCGCAATAATTGAAATACCTGGTAAAAGTTGATCAGTAAACAATACAGTAAATGGTTTTGTCTTTGCTAAATCGGTTTGTCTTTTTGAACCTGATAAAGCAAACAAAAATAAGATGATATAGACCATATTAATCAATCCAAAATAAAAGATCAAATATATGTTAGCATCTATCAAAAATGACTCTATGATTTCTTTTAATGACATATTAAAGATCTTTATATTGTATCTAGCTATAAAAATCATTGGGATAAGTAAATGAATCAGTAATAGCCATCTAATAATCCATCTAATCTTATCTTTTTCTTTAGGTGCTTTTTCTTTTGGAATCACTTCGAACTCTAGTTTTTGCATACCAAAAGCTGCGAGTACTCGAGGATTCAAATATGTTCTAAAAGATTTCGATAACTCCATATGTTGGATTAAAATCGGTTTGATCATTTGAACTAATATATTTTCAATTTCTAAATCTTGATTTAAGTTTAAAAAGTCAATGAGCGGTTCAATGATGTTTTGACTCATAATTTGTTTAATGATAGTAGTTAACAACGACTGATTCTTATTGATAAGTCGTAAGATGATATAATCTATTCTTTCAGCTAAAACATAAGCAATCTTTCTTTTTTGAAGCTCATTTAAATCATGGTATATTCTTAGAACATGCTCTAAATACGTTTTTTCGCTAAGCATCATTTTAGATAACGTCTTGATGCGCTGTTGATCTAAATCACTATCATCTAAATCATTTATTAACCGGCTGACACACGATAGTTGAGGCTTAAATGCTAAAGCAGATATCGCTGCTTTTTTAACAGAAATATCTTGATGGTTTAAAAAAGTTTCATCATAAAAAAGTGATGGTACATGTTTTAATAAGTTATTTAATAATATATCTTTAATTTTTTGGTTTCGATCACTTTGATAGGGATGACTTTTTATGATCCACTCGAGTTGTTCTTGCATATATGTGAGTAAAAAGTCATCAGCAAAAAACTGACCCATACGACTTAAAGCCAAAACAATATGGTATCTAAAATCTTTTTTATATCTAGGTAAGATATCATAAATTGCTCGTAAGTGATTGGATATAAGTGTACACATGCGCTCATGATAAATGTCATTCTTATAGATTAAGTCATTCATCAATACTTCAAACACTTCTTCTTTATTGAGTACAGAGAAATGTGGAATCATACTCAGCTTAATCGTCTCGTCTTTTTCAACCTTAAATCTCTCAAAAAGCATTTCTGTGATATGAACTTGTTTTAAGCGACCTAAATAAAAGACAGCTAATAATCTGTGATGTCTCTTATTAGATTTTAATCTTCTTATTTGTTTTTTTAGAAATTGATGATCTAAGAGATCTGCAATGATTAAATCTCTAACATTCTCTTCTAATTGGACTTGTTCATCAACATCGATGAGTGCTTTTAAGAAAAACGTCTTGGAGACTGGGAGTTTAACATCTTCATTATCGAAATATTTTTTAAAAATATAATTTCTAGCAAGGTTTGTTTTTTTAAGCTTTATTTTATGTCTATGTTTTTGTGTGGTAATCAAAATGATAAAACATAGACTTAATGCACCAAAAAAACCCAAGATCATATATATGATTGTTAATATCATAAAACCACCCTTTGGTTTCTAACACGTTTTACATATCCAATGAGTTCTTCAGGTATGATTGGTTTTCTTAAGACAAGATTCACATCAAGCAAATTACATCTCATAATCACATCTAAGTTTTTATGATGGCTCGTGATGACAAAAGGAATATCTTTAAAATGAATGGTATCATTGATTTTTTGTTTCAGTTGGAACCCATCTAGTTTTGACAAATTAATCTCAGATATTATGACATCAATCTGATGTTTCTCAAGAAGGTCTAATGCTTCGTAGATATCTTTTGCGACCAAAACTTTATACTGAATCCGATCAAATATTTTTACCATGAGATTTTGATAAGTCTCATCTTCATCAACCAATAAAATCATTCCATCAGTTTTTTGTTGATCATCATTCGTATCATCAATGATTTGATCATTACCACGTTGTTTCGCCTTTTCTAAGCGCATCAACGAAAGCTCAATCCATTGATTTACTTGCTCTATGGTTTCATATTTTTCATTGAGTTCTCCAACTTTTACAATACTCATAGATACTGTTATTGGTTCAACAAAAAGATCAGAGTCATGAATGGCTTGTCTAAGTTTAATGACAAATGACTTTAATTGGTCTTTTAAAACATGATGTTTATAGACAAAAATACCAGGTCCATTTTGCTTAAATGCAAGTGTATCTTCTGATTTGATTCTATTAATCAAATATGCTAAATTCCTTAAGGTTTCATCACCTTTTTCACTACCATATTGTCGATTAATGGAAACTAAATTATCAATATAGATAGTTATAAGTGCTCTTTCAAAGTTTGGTTCTAATGGATGATCGATATTGTTAATCAGATGTTGAATCATAAATCGTTGATTATATAAACCAGTAATTGGACATCTTAAAAGTTTCTCTGATGTTTCACTTATCTTACCTTCTAGTTTAGAGACTTTTTCTTCCAAGGATTCTTTTAAGGTGCTTAAACTTTCGATACGTTTTCTTTGTTCGAGCATTTTAGTTTTAAAAATAGTTGGCATGTGAATATTATAGAGTTTATGATATTTTTTTACAACAGGTTCCAAAACAATTAACCACTCTACACCTTTATGTTGGTAGATGAGCTCGAAAAAAGCATTCCATAATTTATAGCCCGTCAAGGTTGTTTGGTCAATTTCAAGATGTGGCAACATATCTAACTTAATTTCTGAGTCATCAAATATCGATAAAATATCTTCACGATGATAGTATTTTTCCAAAACTTTTAACATATGATTGCAAATAGATTCATAGTTATACGATACATTTTTATCATTGATCTTTGAGACAACTTGATTAGTATTATAAAAATCATATTTAATCACAGCATCTGTTATCTTTGCTTGTTCTTTTGAAAGGGGTTCACCAAGCCTTGGATATATGATATCTATATCATATTTTCTTAGTTTCTTAATGTTTTGTCTAACGAATTCTACACTCGGTAAAATAGACTCATGGAACTGATTGATTGCCAAGATCAATTGTTCAGTATTTTTCTTTTCTATAGGTGTTTGAGAAAACAAATGGCCTGAGAATAAGACTTTTTGGCTTTGATAATACGTTGAAAAACAATCAGGAAAAGGTAAAAATGGAGTAGGTATAAATAAAAGTTTTTCTTGTTCATTTAAGACGAGTTCAAAATGCAAATCTTCTATGGTCATAATTTCAGCATCAACTATATGATTTAAGTAAGGTGTCCCTATTTGATTTACAATGATTTTGCCTTTAAATCCATGCTTAATTAGATGATTGATTGATGTGATATTTAAAAGATCACTACTTTGGAGAATCAAAAAATCAAGTTTATTCAAAGTTATGTGCTTATTGAGCTCCTCAACAAGAACATTTACATGATAATCTGCACCTGGATCTAATAAAATATAATATTTTTCACCTGTGATTAAATAGGCGTGACGTTTAACCTCTTTTTCTATGACAATAGGAAATACTTTTTGTTCCATTAAATCACCTCAAATTGGTATTTTAGTGTATGTCGTATTTTCTTAATTATATCATGTATTGATTAAATAAAAAAGGACGCTATTTTAGAATTATAGGTCCTTTTTATGGATTACGATGCCTTAATATCGCTATATGCTTTCGCTAATTTAGCGCCTACTTTTGCATTGTTATATACTAAAGCTAAATTGGCTTCTAAGCTCTTCCCTTTGGTTTCTTCAACTATCTTTTTGAGTAGGTATGGTGTAACGTCTTTACCTTCAATATGGTCTATAACACTTTGTCTGATTGCATCATCAATGATCTTATTGATGTATGATGCATCTAATGAATCTTCTTCTGGAATTGGATTTGCAATCAAAACACCTGCTTTTAGTCCTAATTGATCTTTCGTGAAAATCATGTGTGCGAGTTCTTCTACTGTATCAACTTTATGATGAAGTTTAATGTCCGAAGTTCTTGTATAGAATGCTGGAAGTACATCAGTTTGATATCCCACAACACTCACACCTTTCGTTTCTAAATACTCCATCGTTCTTGGTAAATCAAGAATCGCTTTTGCTCCAGCACAGATCACATTCACATTGGTTTGTGATAGTTCCTCCAAGTCAGCTGAAACATCAAGGGTATCTTCATAACCTCTATGAACTCCACCTATACCACCAGTAACAAAGAATTTAATCCCTGCCATAGCTGCACAAATCATTGTTGAGGCAACTGTTGTAGCTCCTAATGACTTGCTTGAAACGATGGTTGCTAGATCTCTTCTTGAAACTTTTGCTACATGTTTAGCATTTGCTAGTGTTTCTAGGTCTTCATCTGTTAAACCAATTTTGATTTGCCCATCCATAATGGCGATAGTCGCTGGTATGGCACCATGATCTCTAACGATTTGTTCTACTTTTTTTGCCATTTCAACGTTTTGAGGATATGGCATACCGTGTGAGATAATTGTAGATTCTAATGCAACTACTGGTTTATGATTTTCTAATGCCTCTTTGACTTCTTGTTTCATACTTAAATACTTTTCATATGGTTTCATATTTTTTTAACTCCTTTTTAATTAAATTTATTGATAATTTTGGATTAACTGAATGATTTGATTGGATTGTTAAACTTGAATTGATTGCTCCAAATTTTACGCTTTCTTCAAATGTATGACTTGAAACTAATCCGTAAATGACTGCGCTGCTAAAGGCGTCACCAGCACCTGTAACATCAACAATTTGCTTTTCTTCTATAAGATATGCTTTTTGATGATATACCTCATCATGTGTTCCATAATAAGAGCCTTTCGTGCCTGCTGTAATCACCACTTTGTGAATCCCTTTATTTAAAAACAATTTGCATAACTTTATTGGATCATCTTCTTTTGTCTTAAAGTATGCTTGGGCTTCGTCAAGATTGCAAATAAGAAGTTCTAAACCTTCTAATACTTCAGGTAGATGTTTCATCTTTGGACCCGAAACACCAACGATAGCTAGTGGAATTTGTTCTGAAATACTTTGTTCAAGTAAAGCTTCTACTGCATCCATTGAAAGATTAAGATCTGCAACCATGAATGAACTTAAATTTAAATGCCTTTTATGCTCTAAGATCCAAGATCTATTCATGTATTGATTGATAGACATATCCGCAAAACCAACAGTCATATTGCCTTTCTGATCGATGATTGAATAATAACTACCCGTATGCTCGTGGTTTTTTTGATCCACAGCAAAAACTTCCATGAGTTTTTTTTGTTCTTGAATGAGATCATTTCCAGATGTATCATTTCCAACAATACTCATCAATGACACACGTTGATTAAGTCTTGCCAAATTTTCTGCAACATTTCTGATCACACCACCATATGATGTTTGTGAGAAAACTGGATTTGATGTGCCTAGTATAAGATCATCCTCAAGTTTAAGTGTACGATCGTAATTAGCTCCACCAATACATGTTATATATTTATCTTCTCTAAGCACATATGGTTTACCTAAAATATAACCTTTATCTTGCAAACCTGATATTAGATTTGCGATTGCAGGCCTAGATAAACCCAATAGATCTGCCAGCATTTTTTGACTGATATATGGGTCTTCTTTTAAAATCGATAATACCTTTTGCTCATTATCATTTAGTTTCATTTACAATCACCTCTAACAATTGTTCATTTTCAAACTTTTGTTTATATTTTTATTTTACACCTAAAGATTCCATTTGTAAAGTGAAAAAGAAAAAAAGAGAATTTCTCCTCTTAATCATAGTTCTTGTGCCTTTAAAACAAAGCTCTCAATTTCAGTTTTAGAAACAAACAAATGAATGATGCTTGCGCTTATATAAAACAATACCAATAGAGTTATATCGATAATCATTGCGAATCTAAATCCAAGTTCAGCGATTTGGAATAGAATAATCGGTAACTTTAATGAACTCCATACCATCAAGAAAAACAGAACATTACTGTATTTAGCACCTTTTCTTAACATCATGTACGCAATTGGAAAAGCTATCAAAGTTGGTCCTGCACTAAATGCACCTAATATAAATGATAATATCATACCTTTAGTCTTAGAGTTTTCACCCATATGTTCTACGATTGTTTCTTTAGGTACCCATACATCAAAAAGCCCTATAAGAATGAATATGGGTGGTACAATTAGAAGCATTGAAATGATTTGATCATAAGTATTCTCTAAAGCTCTATAGGTCATAGAAATATCTATTATCGTCATCACGATAAGCATGATGATAGAGATCATCAAAAACTTTTGTTTTTTAATCATTCTTTTCATCATACACCTACCAATAGGACAACTAGAATGACTAAAATTGCTCCAATAAAACTTACAAGATTTCTGTATATAGCTACTTTTTTGTTAAAAAGTTTACTTTCCATAGCAAAATAAACCAGTCCTACACTCATGAGTGTGACTAAAAATCCTGCAACTATCGGCACTGACGCACCTTGCTCAATTAAGTCAGAGCCTAGTGGATATGCAACAAATGGTGACATAAACGTAACACTTCCAAGAAGTAAACCTATGATATATCCAAACAAACCACTTTCTTCTCCCATCGTCCTACTAATAAAATCAGGAGTGATTAGTGTTAAGATGATCCCAATGAATAGAAATAACGGTAACAACACTGGCATGAGTTTTACAAATGTATTCTTAGCTTTAATCAGTGCTTTTTTAGTCTTTTGCTTATCTTTAATAAGTGAAACGATTAATAATAAAATGGCTAAACTGTATATAATGATTGTATCTATAGTCATCTTGTGTACCTCTTTTCTAAAATAGAATACACTAATCTTTTAAAAAAAGAAATGAAAAAGATAAAAAAAATGCATTTTTTAACAAAATGCATTATTGTGAAGCTACTTCCTTAAAACTGATTTGATGTTGTTCGAGAATCTTTATTATCCTACTTTCAAAAGACTCTTTAGCACCCCAATCAAATTTAAAAAGCCATCCAGTTCCACCACCTGAACCTACAGCTTCAATAGTCGTTTCAAAGTCATCTTCTTGATACATAACGATTGACAATGATGCTCGACTAGAGTTTCTAATAAAATACTTTTCAACAACTAAAAAGACTACTTCTTCACTAATTTGTCCTTGATGTACAATATTATAATCACTAAACTGCTCAACAATGACTCTTTTAAGTGTTTGTATATCTTTTTGAACCACTAATCTCATGTTATCCCCCTATTGATCTTAAAATTTATTAAACTTATTAGTCATATTATAGCATATCCATTTATGCAAAAAAAGGCTAAGCATATCGCTTAGCCTAATCTATCATTATTTTTCTTTCTTAACTTCTTTTTTTTCTGGTGCTTTTTCTTCTTTGACTTCTTCTTTTTCTACTTTTTTAGGATGAATATTATTCCCTAAATATTTAGGAAGTTCCATACCTGCCATCGCAAAAAGATCTTGCATTGGAGGAATCGCACGCATTAAGTTAGATGCAAAATTAGCAGTTTGTGTTGTACCATCTTTACCTTGGCCACCATCCCAAACAGTAATCTTATCAAATTTAAGATTCTTAATAGCTTCAACTTGAATACCAACTAATGTTTCAAGTTTATCTGCAATAAGTAGCTTAATTGCTGCATCAGAGTCATTGTTAGCTGCTTTAACTAATTGAGTGAAACCTTCAGCTTGTTTTTGAAGAATTTCAAACATACCGCGACCTTCAGCTTCCATCTTCGCATAAATCGCATCCGCTTCACCTTTTGCTTTTCTTCTTGTTTCTTCAGCAACCGCTTCTGCTTCAATAACTTTCTTTTGCTTTTCGATTTCTGATTTAACAATAATATCGGCTTCAAGTGATGCTTTTTCACGAGCAGCTCTCGCAAGTTCAGCTTCTTTTTCAGCAACATATGATTCTTCTAATGCTTTTGCAGACGCAATTTTTTCTGCTGCAGTTGCTCTTCTTAACGCTTCAGCTTCAATTTCACGACGTGTTGCATTTGACTTAGAGATTTCTCCTAAAGAGTTATTTTCCCCTTCAATTGCAAGTGCATCTGCAGTTGCAACTTGAATTCTTTGATCTCTTAAGGCTTCAGCTTCACCAATCGAACCATCACGATTCTTTTCTGCTACGCTCTTTTTCGCGTCATTGATTGCTTTCGCTGCTGCTTCTTTACCTAACGCTTCGATATATCCTGATTCATCATTGATATCGGTAACGTTAACGTTGATCAATCTTAAACCGATTTTCTTAAGTTCTGTTTCAACGTTGTCACTTACTGCTTCTAAGAACTTATCTCTGTTGGTATTGATTTCTTCAATATCCATTGTTGCAATCACTAGACGTAATTGACCAAAGATAATATCTTTAGCTAATTCTTGAATTTCACTTAACTGTAATCCTAATAAACGCTCTGCAGCATTCATCATTACACTTGGTTCAGTGGAAATCCCTACAGTAAATCTTGAAGGAACATCAATACGAATATTTTGTCTTGATAACGCCTTAGTTAAATCAACACTAATTGATAATGGAGTTAAATCAAGGTATTCATAAGCTTGAATAAATGGATAAACAAATTTCGCTCCCCCGTGAATACATGTTGCAGATCGGCTAGTACCATCAGTATTTTGTCCGACCTTCCCGTAAATAACCATAATCTTGTCTGATGGACATTTCTTAATTCTTGATACAATAAAGGCAATAACCATAAATACGATAACCAATATTGCAACAATTAAACCAAAAAGTCCACCTGCTGTCATTAAAATCATGTTCTATTCTCCTTTTTTTATTTTGTCTTTTTTACAAGTAATGTACTTTCATCTTCTAAAGCTGCTACAACAACTTTAGTATTTCTAATTAAATCTTCTTTTTCATCAGTTAAAGCATCTACTTCGACCATTTTACCTTGTTGATTTAATATAACTTTCCCGCGTCCTTTTCTCTCTGCAGGTACTCTAATATAAATCATTGCTGGTTTGCCAATTGCGCTTTGATAATCAAGATTACCAGACGATTCTAATTTCATCGCTTGTTTAAGTGCATATGCTAGTAAAAATGCAGCAATCACACCAGCAACTGCTCCAATGAGTGCTGCTAGCCACTCAGGCATAGCATCACTTAATAAGTAAGTTGTCCAACCTCCAATACTTAAAAAGGCTAAAACACCTCTAACACTTAAAATTTTTAAACCACCAATGCCACTGATTGGTTCATCGTTGATTGCATCGATATCAAAATCTACATCATCAACACCTTCAAAACTGTCAATTTCATCCATACCAATAAACATTAAAATGATTAAAACAATCATCACCACTGTAGCAACAACTGCAATCACGAAAAATGTTTGTTGAAATGCTGTCATATCTCCCCACATATAAAACACCTCGCATTCTTATATCTTATATCAATTATACACCATGTAAGTCTATATTTTCAATTGAATCAAATAAATAACATATTTTTGGATAATCTTTACTTAAAGCGATTTTCTATCTAAATAATCACTGAATAGTCTAATGCATTCTTTTTATTTCATAATTACTTTAAAAACTTATAGTCATTGATCACAAACATAACAATACCTATTATGATGAACATAGACAACAATGAAGCGTTATAGATATTCATTTGCTTGTCCAAATAATAACCATTTTGACTTAGATGCTTCATAAAAATACCAAAATAGGCCCAAATGTATACTAAAAAATACGGGAAATTCTTAGTGATTACCAATGATGCTACACCAATAAGGAGTCCAACACATGTTATACTAATATACCAAAAAGCCTCATGGTTTGTAAATATCGGTACTTGTAATTTCACAATGGTAATTGTGATATTTGCAATAAGCGCTATACTAATCCAACCAGCATATATACTAAACGTTGTTTTCGTTAAGACACTTAGATTCGGTAAGAAAAACGCAATCCAAATTAAAGAGATAAACAGTAAAATCATGACCACAGTTGATAAAACCATATAGTCATAGTGCCACGCTAAAAGCCATAATGCATTAAAGATGGTTGTAGCAAAAAACAAATACACGAATTTTTCTTGGTATTGATTAAAAAAATCTGATTGCGGTGTGATGATAAATCTTATCATGACAATCGAAAGTAATATATATATAACGCCCCAAATTGAAAAAGTAAATCCTGAAGGCGTGAAATACGAAGGATAAAGGTCTGAAATCTCACCTGTATTTCTATTGTTTAGTGGTAATGCGTTTGCTAAGTAATTCATCACAAGCATACATACAAAACCCAATCCTAAAATACTTTTTAATATAACTACTTTCATGAAACCACCTTCTTTTCTTTATTACTCTCATTTTATATGATTTATCTGTAAATAAAAAGGCTATCACATCAATTTAAAAAAAGAACGCACATATCAAAATGTGTGTTCTTGTTATTGATGCTCAATTAAAAGCTCTTTTAAATGTTTAAATAATATCGTTTGATTTGTATAGAAATCCAAATATTTTTGGTCTCTTTTCAATAATGCTTGCTCATTTGTTTTTATGACATCATCGATATCAATATATGCATATTTTAAACCTAATGCTTGCTCATATTCTATTAGATTTTGAACGCCCCATCTTTTAATATTTACTAAATATAAGTGATGTGTTGGTATAAAATTTAGATCTTCATCAGGTTTTTTCCTAATTGACGTCATTTTCCCAAGATATTTAACGATTTCTAAATCATCTGCTCCAACTTCCTCAAACATTTCTCTTTTTAATGCTTCTTCCATTGTTTCATTTGACTCGATACCACCACCAGGGGTACCATAAATCAATTCATCTTTAGGATAAACAACTAAGATTTTTCTATCTTGTATTGATATCCCTCTTACCACTTCTCTTTTGACAGCTTTATCCTCTAAGTCAAGTTTTTTATCGATGATATCAAAATCTATAGTAAACTCTGACTTATTTTTAATGATTTGAACTTGATTACTATATTTCATGTTTTTATCCTTTTCTCTTTCTTTTAATTATTTGAGCTGGTTTGTTACATCTTCTCTTTTATCGTTGATGTAAGATTCAACATTTCTTAATCCAAAAGACTGATTGTGAAGTGCATGATCAAAAGTCCCTTCAAAAACTTGTTTAACCAAATGATATCTAGTAATAAAATAATTTGTCGTAAAATATGTATCATTAAGAATTTCATTTAAAATTTGATCATATAAAGCTTTATATGCACCGTTTTCCAATATTCTATCAACTAGTGGGTGCTTATAATCAAAACCTGTTAAAGCATCGTTTAAATCAAACCAATCATATATATCAACGCCAATCGAGTAATTTGGATAAACACTGCTTTGCCACCAACCTTGACCTAGACCATGATCAAAATCGTAAGGTATCATCATCCATCTTAAATTTTCACTATTTTGATACATAAAATAGTTGTTACCCATTGCTCTATAATCATCAGGATTTCCAATAAAAACGTTAACTGCAAGTAACCTTAAAAACATTTCTACTTCAAAATACTGATTCAAGTAAGTTTCTAGTTCTTGATCGCTTAAAAAATTCAATTGATCTATAAAATCTAAAAGAGCACTATGATCTGATGTGTCTTTGTTTGTTTTCAAATCATATGCTGGCATATAATTTGAACGAACATCTCTAATACCTATTGCATCAGGATTCGTTATAGGTTCAAGGGTAGCGGGTCCATAGTGTTGCCACAAAGATTTATATAAGTCGCCATCACTTTCCGCTTTAGAAAATCTTCTTTCAATAAACTCATCATCAATAGGCTCAAAGGCTGTATACAACCCCATCAATGTTTCATCTCCATCAATGCTAAGACTTAAAAGCACAAAAGACGTTTTAGAAGCATGCACACCAAACTGGTTAAACATATCAAGAGCATAAGATTCAGTGATATAAGTCTCATCATCGTTTCGATTCCATTTCAAGTCAAGCTCTTTAAGTTCAAAACCTCTTCTACCAGAATTTTCAGGATGAAGTCCTGAAAATTGTTCTCTAAAATTGATTTTGAAACTATTCATATTAATATTGCCTGATTCATCCATAAGTGGTTGTAAAGATAGGTTGCCTCTTGTTCTAAAGCCAATATTGTCAATTTCAATCTTACCCTGATCATCTTCATAAATCATATCAGCATGAACATATTGATCAGTTTTTAGATTGCCAAACTGTGACTGATGATCCAATAGAGATTGAGCTAAAGACTCCCAGTTCTCTTCTGTTAGATTAATTGTAATTTTTCTATAAGTAATCGATTCGAAAAGGCGATCAAATGTACCTAATGATTCATCAATGATTGGACCTTCAGGATCTTTTGGATCGGGTACAAACTCAAAATTAACTTCATCACAGGATGAAAGTGCGATGATGAAACCGAATATTATGATAATTAAAGCGATTTTCTTCATATACCTCACCATCACTTTTTAAAGTTCTCTTACAAATTTGATTTCGATACCAAGGACACCATGAATGATTTGCTGTTCTTTTGAATAGTACTTTAACATATCATCAGGACTTGCATCTCTTATATTTGATTTATCATATCCACATTGATCTAATGGTAAATTATCATATAATGCTTCAAATGTATGATATTGATAAAGATTCATTACGATAACTTCCATTTTATTTGTATGATTTGATGTATGTGTAAATTCAATCATATCTCCAATACGTATGAAAGATCTTTTCTCATCGTTTAAACGCAACTCAATGGTTTTATCACCATTTTTGATCATTTCATAAGGTTCTGGAGTTAAACTCATATAGTGTCTCATAATTCACCCATACATCTAAAGCAACTCATTGCTTAGACATTTTGCCTTTCATCATTTGCTTAATATATATTAGTTTATCACAAAAACCAATCAAATATACAGTACATCTAAACATGAAACAAATAAAAGAGTTGAAGTTTGATTTTCAACTCTTCTTAATATTTATTTTTCTTGTTTGCTGGCAATGATATCGTCAATAATCTTTGATATCTCTTCAATAACTTCAAGCAAAACTCCATCAGTTGATAAATCAACATTTACCATTTTTGCTAGATCAAGAGGGGCTTTTGTGCCTCCGGCTTTTAAAACAGCAATCCAGTCTTCCGGTTTAATCGTATGTTGCTCAATCATTTTAGATACTTTAGTACCTAATGTAAGACCAGCAGAATATGTATATGGATAAAGTCCCATAAAATAATGTGGTTGTCTCATCCACGTTAGACCTGCCCACTCTGGAATCGTAACAGCATCTCCCCAAAACTTACGCAATATGTTAAGTTTAATATGATTTAATATATTTGCTGAAAGTGGTTCTTTTCGATCAACTTTCAAATAAACTTCTCTTTGGAAAGCTGCCTCTAATAAATGGGTCACAAAGTTATGATAATATGTTCTTGATATCATCACAGATTTAATCCAAGTTTTCTCTCTTTCTGATTGAGCATTTTCAATCAGATGATTTGCCATTAATAACTCATTGGTTGTTGATGGTGCCTCAACAAAGTACATAGATGGTCTGGTATTTAATATGCTTTGATGACTGTTTGCATACTGGAAGTGACCAGCATGACCAATTTCATGTGCTAAAACCATGACTTCATCCATTTGACCGTTCCAATTAATTAATATATATGAGGATGCACCATAAGGTGATGAACAAAATCCGCCTGTTGATTTTCCTTGATTTTGAGGAAAATCAATCCATCTTTCATCAAACGCTTTTTTAACGATTTGATTATACTCTTCGCCTAAAACTGATAAACCTTCTATGAGCAATTTTTTTGATTGTTCAATCGTTACTTTAGGTTCAAATGTTGGGTCTACAGCAATTTTTAAATCAGCATAAGTCATTTGATCTAATCCATGAATTTTTTGAAGACATTTCGCATATCTTCTCATGGCTGGTGCTAATTTCTCCATAATCAAATCAATTTGACGGTCCATAAAATCCTTGGTTACTTTTTGGTCATGTAGCAAATAATCGAAGACACTTGAATAACCTCTAAGTTCAGACATTATTTTTTCTCTTTGTACGTGTGCTTGATAATTACTTGCAAACCCATGTTGGTACTCGGCTAGTTTTTGATAAAAAGTCTCATATGCTTTTCTTCTAACATTTGTGTTTTCTTCATATTCATATTCATTTTCAAAAAGTGTGAATGAATTTGGATAAGTGACCTGATCTACTATAAAATCAGAAAATTTCATATCTGCTAATTTAAATCTACTATAGTTTGTATATGATGCGTTTAAAACTGGTGATAATGCCACAAGTGCTTTTTCTACATCAGGTAGTAGTGCATATTTTTTATCCTCCATTAAATCTGATAAAAAATACTTGTGATCTTCGTTTAGTTTTATAACATCTAACAAAAGTTCATTACTTGCTTGTTTTAGTTCATTCATAAAAAAAGAAAGTTTTCTTGAAATCGCCTGGAATCTTAGCATCGCTTTCCCTTGGCGCATTTGATTTTCTTCTAAAATTGAATCTGTACTCATTTGTAGTGATGCATACGCATTAATTCTAGATACTTGAGCTTGTATGCTTTGATACTTGATGAGTGCTTCATTAATCATTTCTTTTGTCTTTAATTGTTGTTCAAAATATTCACAAAATTGATGAACTTCTTTTTCTAAAAAGTCAAATGCTTTTAAAAAATCCTCTTCTTGTTTGAATAGGTTTTTCATATCCCATGTGTAATTAACGTCAAGTTCATGACGTTTTGGTAACTGTTTCTTCATTTCAATCACTCCTTTAACTTATTATAACATAGCTCCTGATGATCTTTTTCAATGATTATTTAACAACAAAAATTGACCCCACTTTTTCATAGCCAAGTTTTTTATAATATGCATCAACATCACTCATAACATAAACCGTTTGACTAGGATAATCTTTTGAAACTTTTTCTATTAGTTTTCGACCCAACTGCTTACCTCGGTGGCTTTTTCTTACAAGTAAGTCGTATATATAGATTCCAAATCCGCCATCATCCTTACAGCGAACGTAACCACATAACTCGTTATTCTTTAAAGCGATATAGACGATACTTGATGCGATTGCTTTCCTATATTTTTTGCGCCCATTTGGACTATGATAATCCATCCATTCATCACCTTCATCAACGAGTAAATCAAATAATAAGGATTCATCATTTTTTGTATATTTTCTGATTTCCATAATCATTTCACCTCATTCATTAAACATACTGAACTTTCATATTTTTTTTCGACCCTCAATATGTCATAAACTATATGCTTATAGATGAATTGCAATCTCGGTCATAATCTTGTTTATTTTCTCTTTAATTGATGCTCTTGTATCAAGAAAATTAGACCAGCCTTCTTGTTTTACAATATCTGAAAAATATAAGACTTGAGAAAAAGGCACATTCCTATACTTACAAACTGCTGCAATTGAAGCACATTCCATTTCAACTGCGATTGCGCCTTGTTCTTTACGCAATCCCATTCTTGATTTTGTTTCTCTATAAAACGCATCAGTTGTCCAAGTAATCCCTTGATCGCAATTAAGGTGGTGGCGTTTTAAAGCAGCTTCAATTAAACGATTTTGATTTTGGTCAGTTTCAACATACAAACTTGGTTCTAAATAATGATAACTTAAACCTTCATCTCGAATTGCTTTTGTAACAATTAAAAAATTCTCTTTAGGGAAATCCCCAATAAGTCCACTACTACCACATGCTAATATCTTTTTAATCCCAAATGCTAAAAGCTCCTCAATTAAACCGCCAGTGGCAGGACCTCCAAGTGGCGCATATGCTACAACGATTTTATCATCATAAACATATTGGGATAAAATGCTAGACGCTGTAACAAACTTGTATAACTCTTTTGATTTGTCTAGGATTTCTTGTGAGGGTCTAGGATCAAATAAAACTAGAGCGGTTGTAATATGAGGTGGTAGCTTCTCTATATTTCTCGATGAAAACATTTTTTCTGCTGATATCAGTCCTTCTTCGTTTAATCCTATATGATCTATGATTGGAATATTTTTCTTCATAAGTATGTCTCCTAATGTTCAATTTATCTTTCAGATGCTAATTTAAATATCATCTTGTTCTTCAAGCAAACTATATAGTTTCGTAAGAGTTTTTAATAGTTCTTCTTTTTTTTCGTAATGGCTTAATAACTTCACATTATCAAAAGCATCCGCATTCATCTTTATATCAATTTCATTTACTTGATTTTCAATCTCTTCAATCTCACTGATAATATCTCTATGCTCTATAGGTTTTTGTTTTACTCTAACTGCTGTTTTTTTATCTTTCTTTTTTTGCTTTTCTTCTTGTTCTTTTTGTTTCATAAGTTTGTAATAGCTAAAATCACCTTCATAATATTTAATCTTATAGTTTTGGATCTCACCTATTCTAGTAGCAATTTTATTAATAAAGTATCGGTCATGAGAGATAAATAATAATGTGCCTTGATAATCCATGAGCATTTCTTCTAATGTTTCTCTTGAATCAATATCCAAATGATTCGTTGGTTCATCCAAAATCATCAAATTGACTTCATCATATGTCAGTGAACAAAGCATAAGCTTACTTTTTTCTCCACCACTTAACATATCAATTTGCTTAAAGACATCATCCTTAACAAATAATGCCTTGGCAAGCTCTCTTCTTGCTACTGCTTGATTTACATGATGTTTATCCATAAAAAAATCAATAATCGTTTGCTTTTCGTTATCAAAAATAACTTCTTGTGGTAAATAGCCAATCTTAATGTTACTACCCCACTTAAACATAGGGTCTTCTTTATGATAATCATTAAGTAACATATTTAGTAATGTCGTTTTTCCACTGCCATTAGGACCCAATATGGCAAGATGATCTTGATATATCACATCCACATGTGCGTTTTTAAATATCACTAAATCATCAAATTGTTTCTTTATATTTTTGGCTTCTAAAACACGTTTTCCACTTCGCATCACTTTTCCATGATCAAGCTTCATTTTTTGATGCTCTTTCACTGGTTTATCTAAAGGTTCTATTTTACTTAATCTTTTCTCTAACTCTTTAGCTCTTTTAAACATTTTATCTGAATCTCGCATTTCTCCCCATATGCGATATCTTTTGATTTGCTCTTCCATTCGCTTCGTTTGTTTTTCCAAGGCTAAATAAGCTTTTAATTCTAACAGAAAACGTCTTTCTCTTTCGATTACATAATAACTATAATTACCGTGATAGACAATTGCGCGATTTATGGATAGTTCAACAATTTTTTGACAAACATTGTCAAGGAAATATCGGTCATGCGAAACAATAATAACACTACCTTGATATTCTTTTAAATAGTTTTCAAGCCATTCAATAGATTCTAAATCAAGGTGATTACTTGGTTCATCTAATAGTAGAAGGCTAGGATTTTCTAATAAAATCTTCGCAAGCATCACTCTTGTTTTTTCTCCACCAGATAATACAGAAAATGATAGTTTTCTCATGTCGTTAGATATTTTTAATCCTGTACAAACTTTGTTTATGGTTGTTTCTACTAGATATCCATCTTTTTGTTCGAAGTCGTGGATTAAATCGCTATATGTATCTAATAATCGCTCTAAAGTTTTCCCAGTTTTATTTTGAAGTTGTTTAGCGATATCATCTATTTCTTTTTTTAAGTCCATAATATCTTTTTTTGCTTCTAGTAAAATGTCTTCTACAATAATGCCATCCTCTAGATCAGGAATTTGATCTAAATATCCAACATGTGTTCCTTTTTTAAAAGTAACTTCACCTTCTGCAATATTTTCTTGCTTATTAAGAATCTTTAAGAGTGTTGTTTTTCCACAGCCATTTGGTCCAATAAGTCCAATGCGTTCACCGCTTTGGACTGAAAAAGAAATATTTTCAAAAATAAGGTTTGCACCATAAGATTTTTTTATGTTATTAATATTGCATTCAATCATGTTGCTCACCTCTTTTCTATCTTTTTTAGAACTGTTTTTATCTACTTTGTATAGTGTTATTTCGTTTTTTATTACTCATATTATTTTATCATTTATTACCATATATGTAAATGTTCTAAACAAGGCATATTTGGCTGATTCTAAATTGCAATAAAGCGAGCATTTTTAATTAAGGAAAATTTTTCATAAGATTCATTAAAATGATTAAAACACCTCCATATAAATTGTAATATGGAAGTGTTTTGTTTCTCAGATATAAATTAATAAGTAAGTCCAATAAACAACTATACCCAATCACTTAAGGATTGGTTTTTATATTTGACATCTTGTAAAATCATTAGTTTTGTGCACGATTTGAAATGCTCTATGTTTTCAGTTTAACCTACAATGGCATACCAAAATCACTGACCCAAATATATGCATTAACATTCTTTTTGAAGTCGAATCCTAGTTTTTGTGCTAAGCGTTTTGATGATTCTTTTTTAGACCAACAACTCCAATTTGGGGTTAACTGATGATCTAGCAAATACTTGATTAGACACAATGACACCTCAAAAGCCATGTTATTGCCTCGAAAGTTCTCATCAGTAAAAACATCAATTTCAACCTGTTTATCGCCTATCATGAATCCTTTACAGTAAGATATGACTTGATCATCTTTTTTAATAACTGCAGTTTTGAAACTAATTTTTGAACCATTGGTTTGCTCATCAATCAGTTCAACATGATAGCGAAACTGATGTTGATTAAACTGATTTAAAAACTTTTCTTTATCAAGTTCAAAGATGCTTCTTTGATCAATAACACCGTTTAATTTATGAAAGACTTTTGTTAAAGTAGGTTTCCATTTTTCTGTAGGTGCAAATAAGATAAACTCATTCTTTTGTTTATTTATAATATATTCTTTTATACCTTGATATATTTCTAGATGATGTTCGCTAGATTGTCCTTGAATGAAATGAAAGTCAAATATTGTACACAGGATACTACATTGCTCTTTACATTTTATCAAATCATAATTATATTGTCCTTCTAGAGCTGAATAAATGATAGCTCTGTTATGGTCATACTCCAGAAATTTATTTTTGTGATTCATGTTTTTTCTCCTTAATCTCTTCTTTACTACTAAATCTGTTTTTGTGCTAATAGTTCATATTTTCATAAGTCATAAAACAACAACTGTTTATTACAATTATACAATAAAAACAGCAAAATTGTTTGTCCAATTAGGTTTGTCCATTTTCCGTCAGTTTTAATAGTATGTTGTCACATTCAATCTGCGTTGAAAAAACCAAATTGCTTGCAAAATCAACCATGTGTGTATTGAAGTAACATCAAAAACGGCTAAAATATGTTTCCCCTTACATGGTTGAAAACCGTCTATAATACCAAAGAAACATATTTTTTGATTTTAACTATTAAATTATTAGATCAAAGTACCATCGTTGATTTCTACATCAAAAGATTGATTTGTAGGGTATAAATCCCCTTTACTTAACTGTTTAAGGTAATCGATGTTAAAACAATTTAGCACCCTAAAATTATAGCTTTACCAAGAGGATAATCGAAAGCAACTATTGAATAAGTCTTATATATACCAATTCAGTTCTGCCTAATTAATGATTAAACTGCACAACAAGATAAATGAGAAACATCTTTTTCAAGCGAGAGGATTGCTAACTTAAGTCCTTCTGACATGGTTAGATATGGAACCATCGTTTCTTTTAAATCTTGAATCGTTAATCCGAATTTGATGGCCAATGTGGCTGAGTAAATGATCTCACCAGCATCCTCAGCCAAAATATGTACACCTATAATTTTGTTAGTTGCTTGATCAACAACAATTTTGAAAAGACCCCTAGTGTCATGATTGACGAGTGCTCTTGGCACCATTTCTAAATCAATTGTTCGTGAAACTGTTGAGTATCCTAGCCTGTTTGCTTCATGTTCAGTGTAGCCAACAGATGCGATTGAGGGTGTCGTGAATATAACACTAGGCACATATCTCAAATCTATCGTCTTTTTAACATTACCAAATGCGTTATCCATAACTACTCCACCTTGATAAGCTGCAACGTATACAAACATAGGACCACCAGTGACATCACCAGCTGCATAAATATTTTCATTGCTAGTTACACCGAAATCGTTAATTAATATCTCGTTTGTATCACCAAGTTTAACTCCAGCTAAATCAAGATTCAAATCTTCTGTACTAGGAGTACGTCCGGCTGCAACGAGTAGTGCTTCACTTTCTAAATATGTTTTCTCGTTGTTTTTTGTGAAATGAATCTGAATCAAATCCTGGTTCTTTTCAACTTTGTCATAAGAAATATCATTGATCAATTCAATACCATCAGTCTTTAGTATTTCCTCCATTTTAATCGATATTTCTGAATCATACTCTTTTAATAAATAATGACTTCTTCTTAAAAAAGTAACTTTTGATCCCAAATTTTTTAACATTTGTCCGAGTTCTAGTGCAATATATCCAGATCCGATAATAACAATACTTTTAGGTGTTTTTTTTAATTCTAGTAATGTAGTACTGGTCAAATAATTAACCTGATCTAACCCCTTTATATTGGGAATCACAGGCTTAGAACCTGTCGCAATCAAGTATTTATCTGCAGTATAAACGTTGTTATTTACTGAAATTTGACTACTATTGATAAATCTTGCGTGTCCTTTAATAAGTTCAATTTGATAAACATCTAGTAAGTTTATATATTTTTTTTGTCTTAACTGGTCAACTAAATGATTCTTTTGGTCAATCAGTTGTTCAAAATTTACCTCGTTTGATGATATATTTAATCCTTGAAAATTGTGGCTCTTTGAAAATTGATTTATATAACCTGCACGAATCATGGTTTTTGATGGCACACATCCAACGTTAACACATGTGCCTCCAATCGTATCCCGTTCTATAATTGCTACCGTCTTACCATATTCTTTAGCCTTAATTGCTGCAGAAAAAGCAGCACTGCCTGATCCAATAATAATTAAATCAAAATCTTTTTTATTGGATGTGCTGTCTTGTGCTATATGATTCTCTTCATGTACAGATTTCAAATAATATGGTGTTTTACTCAATGCCAATTCAACATCTTTAAAAGAAACGCTTTCATTTGAGACAAATTGAGCAACTCCTGTTTTATAATCAACATCAATGATTTTAACTTCTATAGACCCTAAAGCTTTTTCTACATGGATTTCACAGGCATCACATGTCATACCTTGAATAACTGCTTCATACTTTTTCATATGTTTTACCTTTCTTATTTTAGTTGTTTAATTCAGTGTACACATTATATCTAATCTAACTGTCAATAATATTGTATCATGTCCCGAGGATGCTTTCTCTTTATATCCACTTTATTGACGTAAATACAAAGTCTTCTTAAAAGATCTGGATATCATGACAACCATTCAAAGGGTAATTAAATCAACCATCAAGGTTGATGATGTTGAAAGTATCATTGAAAAGTTAACATTAGAAAGAGACGAAAACGAAATAGCATTATCCAATCTAATTGATACAAAGGTAAAAAAACCAGATATTCCAGAATCAATATTTAATGCCAAGTATAGAGAATACTCGGATCGACTTAAAGTTCTAACAGCAGAGATTAACAAGTTTGAACTTGAACACGTAAAAAATTATGATACCAAAAAACGTATGGATAAAATAGGTGAGATTTTAGGTAAAAAGAATTTAGTCATCGATGAACTTGATTCAGAGATATTAAGTACATTCATCTATAAAATGATATCAGTCAGTCCAAATGAGATCGTATGCTAAATTGCCAATACGAACTACACTCATTTTATCACATCACCTAAAGAGTATTCAAAAGGGTTTAAGTCCTCCGTCACTCTACTGTCTAAGGTTCTGAGGTTTAATACAACTTTAGCACCCTAGCCTTCAAATCGTGTAAAAATTTTAGCACCCTAGTGTCATATATATGTAATTTTCTAGCACCCTTAATTTATGGCTTAATGAAGCTGTTTTTATTAAAGACTTGTTAAAAAACATAACCATAAATTGAATAAACTCTATTAAGTTAGTATAATTTAAGTTAATTATTTATTTTATAGTTATATTTGAGTACCCTCATTGCATTTAGTACTGCTAATAATGACACCCCGACATCAGCAATCACGGCTTCCCACATAGTTGCAATTCCGATAGCTCCTAAGGCTAAAAACAGGAATTTAACTCCTAATGCGAAGTATATATTTTGCCAAACAATCTTTCTGGTTCTCTTTGCCACAAAGACCGCAGTACCTATCTTAGAAGGCTCATCATTCATAATCACGACATCAGCTACATCGATGGCTGCATCGGCACCGAGTCCACCCATAGCAATTCCAATATCAGCTCTCGCTAATACTGGTGTATCGTTGATACCATCACCTACAAAGAACAGCTTCCCTCTGCTCGATTTTTGGAGTAATAACTTCTCTACAATATTGAGCTTATCTTCAGGCAACAATTCGCTATGAATTTCATCGATATCTAACTCTTGTCCAACTGTATCAGCAACTAATTTCTTATCACCAGTTAGCATGACAGTTTTTTTTATGCCTAATGACTTCAACATTTTAATAGCAGTTTTTGAGTCTTGCTTTATCTGATCTGAAACAACAATATTTCCAACATATTTTCCATTGATAGCGATGTATATAATCGAACCCAATGCAATAGATTCCTTGAATTCAACACCCTCTCTTTTCATCAATCTAGCATTCCCGATTGCAATGATATCATTTTGATAAGTTGCTTTTACACCGTGTCCAGATATTTCTTCAACATCAGTTATTAAACTTTGATCTATTTCTTTATTGTATTTATTGACGACTGAGACAGCGATAGGATGATTAGAAAAACTTTCCACATAAGCTGCTTTTTCGAGCAACTCTTCTTGTGTTGCACCATTAGCTGTATTGATTTCAGTCACTGTAAACGTTCCCTCAGTCAATGTGCCAGTCTTATCAAAAACTGCAATCTCAATGTTATTTAATGCTTCTAGGTAGTTTCCACCTTTAACTAAGATACCATTTCTTGATGCAGCTCCAATACCACCAAAGAAACCAAGCGGAATCGATACAACGAGTGCACATGGACACGAAATAACTAAGAATATAAGTGCTCTGTAGATCCATTCCTCAAAAGTTGCACCTTGTATAACGAGTGGTGGTATTACCGCAATCAAAACAGCCAACGAAGTGACAATTGGAGTATATACTCGTGCAAATTTAGTGATAAAATTCTCGGTTGGTGCTTTTTTGCTGGTTGCATTTTCAACCATTTCAAGTACCTTAGAAACAGTTGATTCGCTTGCGAGTTTGGTAACTTTAACGGTCAATAAACCATTGATATTAATACAACCAGAGAGTACCATCTCACCTTTTGTAACATTTACAGGCACAGATTCTCCTGTTAGAATTTTTGTGTCAATTGTGGAATCTCCTGACAACACTTCACCATCAAGCGGAATTCTTTCGCCTGGTTTAATGATCATTATCTCTCCAGTTTGAACGTCTTCAACACGCATTTCCACAGAAGTGTTGCCTTTTTTAATCGTTGCGACATCAGGTCTGATTGACATCAATTTTTTTATGGATCTTCTGGATCGATTGACTGCTACGTCTTGGAAAAATTCACCGACCTTATAAAAAATCATAACTGCAACTGCTTCAGGATGCTCTCCAATAGCAAATGCACCCATAGTTGCTATCGTCATTAAGAAGTTTTCATCGAACACCTTACCTCGATATATGTTATTGACTGCCTTCAGTACAACTTCTCCACCGATGATGAAATAACTTAGTATAAGTAATACATAACGAAAAACCGTTCCTTCAGCAATCAATAATCCTCCAATAAATAGTAAGATACCTATACCGAAGATGATTAAATCTTTCGTCATTGATGATTCTTCATCCACGTGATCTTCATTCTTCACATTTGATTGTGCTATCGTTACGCCTGGTTCAATTTTATCAATAATTTTTTGAACCTTTTCTTCTATACGTTTTTGATCTAGCGAATTTTTGAATTGAAGTGTCAGTTTTTTTGCTATAAAATCAACGTTGGCACCTAAAATTCCTTCGGTTTTGTTTAATTTTTCTTCAATCTCAGCCGCACAATTTGCACAGTCTAAACCATCTATTGCATAAATGACATTCGGGGTTAGTTCACATACCTCGACATCACCTTCTTCATCTTTCACAATTTTTTTAATCGTGTCAAATAGTCTTGCAGTATCAGTTGAATCCGCAACTTGTACCTTGATTTCTTTTGTAACAAAGTTTAAATAACCTTCCTCAACTCCGTTTAACTTCTTTATCTTTTGTTCAATCTTATCTGCACAACTCGCACAGCTTATTTCTGATAAACTATATTTAATCTCTTTCATGTTTTTTCTCCATTCTACTTATGTTTTAGATGATTCATTGCTTGAGTTATTAACACGTGGACGTGGTCATCGTCAAGCGAGTAATAAACAACATTTCCTTCTTTTCGGTATTTAACCAAACGATTCTCTCTTAAGGTTTTCAATTGATGTGAGACAGCGGATTGACTGACATTGATCACAGCAGACAGATCGCATACACACAACTCGGTTTCTTTTAATGCCAATATGATTTTCATTCTTGTGGGATCGCTAAATGTTTTGAAGAACAAAGTTAGCAGTGAAATAGATTCATTATCTAGTAAGTTTTTATGGGCTATTTCAATTTTTTCAGGATGAAGAACATTACATTCACAAAACTCTATTATATCTTTTTGATCCATACTATCTCCTATCTATATGAGCGCTCATTCATATAGATATATTATATCACAATAAACTACGGAGTCAATAAAAACAACTTCTTTAGATTGCTTCATCGTTTTTTATGCATTTTTTTAGCATCGAAACAAATAGATTGTAACGAATATTAGGTGCATTTCAGGTTTTAAGTCATTTTTCCCAACTTATTTCGATGAACAAGAATTTTTTATTATGGTTTTGAGTTAATTATATTGTTTAATCTAAATAATATTTTCTATGATAGAAAATAAAGACACCTTTAAGGATGAAAAATGCCCATAACCTTGAGCTATGAGCATTTCATATTGAATCTATCTCGGGATCTGTTTTTACTTGTATGTGGAATATTACCATAACCTAGTGTTATCTGGGAAGCATTTCTATATAATGGGAAGCCAAGTACCTTATAGGCAGTTATCTTAAATTATTCTTCTTCTGGTTCAATACCAAAGAAGTCACACAAAACGAGATAAGCGACATACCTTTTGGCACCCTTTTTCGACTTAGAAAGTGCTGTTTTTTGAATGGACCAGCTGCGAACATAGCAGGTGCATGACCACCAATACTCACCATCGTCATAAACTTGCTCATCAGGAAGGTCGTATTGTGGTATGGAGCATCTGCCACTTTCAGCCAATTCTTTAAGTGTGCTGACTGCATTATCCTGTGTTAGATTTTCTTTTAGCTCATCCATGCCATCTTCTACATCATGTAATTGATCATCAATTTGAAGCATGAATTCCACAGAGTTTTGGAGCTCATCTGGATCCCAATCACTGTCGATTGCGATAGCACCAAGAATGGCTTCGAATAGCTCAGCTCTAACCTTTTCTTGATTCCATACTTGATTATCAATATCACTTTGACCCAAATACATCATCGACTTGAAACCTAACTCTTCAATTCTTCTAGCAAGATTCGCATTACTTACGATTTCTTTCTTCAGCTCAGTAAAATCTTGCTCATTTCGATGAGCCTTAATGCAATATTCATCGTTATCTTCTTGCTCATCATATGTATCCGTTTGAGATTTGAAAAATCCATATCTTTCAGCGATGACTTTGGTTACATAAAAATCCAAAACTCGATCGCCTAAGAACTCTAAAACCTCATTGTTTTCCCCACCAAATTCAGCTGAATAAGACTTTCTTGTGAAAGCTTGAAGCAGCAAATCTGTGTTCTTAAAATAGTAACTACATTTTCTTTGTACATCATCGATGTGTTCTTTTAAATCCTTCATTTGATTTCCTCCTATGATTTGTCCGAGAAAATAAAAAAGACCTCCCGATAGAATAGGCATACTCCAGCATAGGTACACTTATCCCTTTAATAGGTCTTATTAAATCAAAATTGGGTTTGATGACCTATTTTAATACAATTACGCACCCTATCAAAAGTTAAGCATCCTACTATTTCCATGCATATGATGAACCCATCCAATGTAGTGATTCTTACATAAAGAGATACTTGTCCCTTGGTGTGGTCATATCTTTGTTTAAACGCTCATCTTTCATTACTTCTTCCTCCCCAGAATAGTTCATCTAGTGTTGTGTTTAATTCTTTACAATTTGCAATACAAAGTTTTAGTGATGGATTATATACTTCTTTTTCGATGAGTATAATATTTGTCTAGAAACTCACATTTGTTATGCAAGATCCTCCTTAGATAATCCAAGAAGAACTCTTTATGATTAAAAAAAGACTCTATAAGAGTCTTTGGAGTAACTATATATGATCAGGATTAATTAATAGTTCTAGCTGATACATATCTTTGATTTTTACAAATTTATTATTCATAATTTCTATATAACCTAGATCATCTAAAGCTTTAAGTTTTCTACTAAATGTCTCTGGTGTCATCCCTAATTGAGAAGCCAGATTAACTTTTGTCGTATGGAACTTAACCATACCATCTTTTTGAAGATCAAGTAATAATCTAGAAACTTTAGCTTCTGCAGAATATAAGTGATGATATTCAATGAGTGCTTCTGCTTTTTCTAATCGATTAGATAACTCATTGAGCATTTTAAACGATAAAGCTGGGCTTTCTGCCATTAGTTTCTTTAACCTTTTATTTTCAACTAAACATATAACTGTTGGTTCTAAAGCTTCTGCATATGTATTGACTTTAGAATCATTAAACAAAGCGAGTTCTCCTAAAAAATCACCATGAGAAAGAATTCTAATCACTTGTTCTTTACCATCTTCTGCATATCTAGTCATTTTAATTTTCCCACGATGTACAACATAAAGACTCTTTATATACTCTCCTGCTGTATATATAAAATCACCTTTATCTAATTTTTGATGATTAGAAATCATGATAATTTCATCTAGTTCTTTTTCATTAAGATTTTTGAAGATCGGAACTGCTTTTATGCAATTGCTTGGTTCTAGATCTTTTGTCATGACGACCTCCTTGGTTATACCTAAGTAATCTGATTGCATTAACGATGACGACTAATACAGAAAATTCATGGACTAGCATGCCTATAGACATAGTTACTTGTCTAAAGATAACCCCTATTATTAAAAATAATACCACAAATAATGAGAAAACTACATTTTGGATCATGTTCATTTTAACTTTTTTACTAATTTTGATGGCGTCTTCTAATTTCCCAATATTTTCACTTAATAAAACAACATCAGCAGTTTCCATAGCTATATCTTTACCCATACCACCAACTGCAACAGATGCATTTGCTGTTGAAAGTGCTAGAGCATCATTAATGCCATCGCCAACAAAAATTGTATGATTATCTTTATGATAAGATTCTATAATGCTTGCTTTATCCTCTGGTAATAGCCCTGCATAATATTGATCAATACCTAATGTATGACTTATATGATGTGCTACTCTTTTTTGATCTCCTGTAAGCATAATTGTTTGTTTGATTCCTAGTTTTTTAAGTTTTCTGATGAGCTTTACAGATTCATTTCTAATACCATCTTCTATCCCAAATAAACCTAATATTTTTTGTGAATCTGACATAATTAAGGTTGTCATCCCTTGTGCTTCCATCATTTCGATTTCATGCTCAATCGGTTGTGGTATTTCAAAAGATAGTAATTGTTTGTTTCCAATAGCGTATTTAATTTTATTGTATGTAAAAATAATACCTTTGCCTATCTTCATTTCAACATCTGTTGGTTCATCTTCTATATCTATATTTTTTTCTCTAGCTGCTTCAATAATAGCCAAAGATAGGGGATGTTCACTAAATGATTCTCCAATTGCCGCAATTTTCAATAAGTGATTTTGATTGTTGTCATATACTTTAATTTCACTTAATACGGGTTTACCTAAAGTAAGCGTCCCGGTTTTATCAAAAAATACAATGTTACCTTTAGATAAGTTTTCAATCGAATCCCCACCTTTAAATAATATACCTTTTCTTGCAGCATTACCAATACCCGCAACAAATGAAACAGGTGTGGATATCACGAGTGCTCCAGGACATGCAATAACTAGCATAGTAATCGCTAATCTAATCTCTAGAGTCAAACCATAAATAATGATCGCAAATAACACAACAAATGGCGTATAGTATTTAGAAAATACTTCCATAAATTTCTGAGTATGTGCTTTTTTATCTTGAGCTTCTTCTACCATATGGATGATTTTACTTAATCTAGTATCGCTACCAACTTTAGTAACTTCTATTTTTATATAGCCGGATTGTAGAAGAGTTGCACCAAATACTTGATCATTAACTTCTTTATAAACAGGCATAGATTCACCAGTCATCATTTGTTCATCAATCATCACAGAACCTTCAATAATAACACCATCAGTAGGAATCTTTTCTCCTGGTTTGACTAAGATAATATCTTTAGGCTTTAACTGATTAAGCTCTACCATAGTTTCATTATTTTTATCAATTACTCTTGCAAATGTCGGTTTTAAATCAATTAAAACACTTAATGCACTTCTTGTTTTTTCTAATGATTTTTTTTCTAAAACGTGTCCTAAAGTAAATAAGTAAGTTACTGCTGCAGCTTCAAATAAGTCACCGATTATGAAAGCTGCAACCACTGCAATCGTAACTAATAGATCAATACCAATAATTCTATATCTTAAATCCATAAATGCTTTTTTAAATATATGAAAGCCTGCGAATATCGTTAATAAAGTCATGATTATCTTTGAGATAATGTTATTCGGATCAAGATTATCCAAAACCATGGATGCTACAAACAGTATAGATATAGTAACGATATAGAGGTTATGTTTTAACCATTTCATATGACACTTAATACTTTGTAACCTAATTTAGTAATCATGTGACTTAAAGCATCTATTGTAATTTCATTTTCGTCATGTCTCACTTCAACTTTTGAAGCATTAAATTTAACTTCAACATGATCAACTCCAGATAATTTTTTTAAACTACCTTCAATTCTTTTGATGCATGATGGACATGTTACTGTCTCAAGTTGTAAAATTGTTTTTTTCATTTTTATCACCCTTTCTGTATTAAGTATAGTTGAACAAAACATTTAATTCCTTGACCTAAATCAAGATTATACACGTTTTTTGTTTTTTTAAAGTTTTATTATATCACGTTATTGAAAATTTACTTTTAGGTATCATTATATCTACTTCGAGTTAGCTGCTCTCAACATTATATAATCGTGTAAATAGTAGAGTAAACGTGTTAATAATTAGGTAATTGTTTAAATGATTGAATAAGAATTTCATACAAGCAAGAAAAAGTTCTGTTTTTGTCTTCTAAATGACTCTCGGAAATACGCAGAAAGGGATAATATACCCCTTCCGCATGAAAAAAAGACTAATACTTAGTGCGAATGGTAATTCGCTTATGTATCAGACCTATTCTAGTTAGATGGGTTGTATGACCTATTTTGATACAATTTTACACCCCTAACGGAAATTTTTACACCCCCACCCGAAAAAATTACACCCCTGAATTATGGCTTAGTTTAGAGGTTTTATTTTTCGACTTTTTCTAGCAGCAATTTCATTGTGTCAAAATGGGGTCTTCCACTATCTACTTATTGTTGGGTATCAAACCCTTGTATGTCAAATTGTCTTGTCATTATGGACTTTATCACTATTTTTGATAACCTCTAGACTAACTTTACTATAAATAATGCTAAAAGTTCATATTTCATTCTCTAATAAATAAGTTCATGAGTTTAAATCTAATCCCAATCACAATGTATTAAACTCAGCTTAAAAGGCTGATACGATTACAAAAATAATTAATGGCAATAATAAAGCCAAGTAAATAGCCAAATAAATAAAAAGGTGTTTCTTATATGTTTTTAGCATATTGCTATATTTGATGTCATTATAAAAACTAATATAAGAAATGATGAACAGTGTAACGGATAGAATAATCAGTGTCAATCCAATAATACCTATAATATCTATAAAGGTAGAACTCTCTGATTCATAGCTTAATACAATTGATAAAAATAAGAAACTTACTAACAGCATACAAATTGAAATGATTGTGTTGCTCATATAACGATTAATAGAACTCACATTTATTGTAGGCGATGTCACATCTAACTTATTAATCTCATCATAAAAAGTACTCATTGGTATATTCAAAACCTCTGACATCTTTTTTAATGAATAGACATCTGGTGTAGATATTCCTTTTTCCCATCTAGATACTGTTTTGCCAGAAACACCTAGTTTATCAGCTAAATCTGTTTGAGTTAAATTTAGCTTTTTTCTATTTTCAAAAATGATAGTATCAATATCCATATTATAAATCTCCCTTCATCATTTCATGCTATTATTATAACTTTTAATACTGTTTCTTTAAAGGGGAAAGTATGTCAAAACTGAGACAAATTTGTCCAGTTAGTTCATCTTAGGTTTTTTTCTTTAAATTATTTAAAATCGGTTACAGTTGGTTCGCAACTTGCAAAGTTCAAAAAGTCCGGCTACTTCGTTAATTTTGTTATAAGAAATTTTGTAATAATTCTTTAAATCACTTTTTTGATAAACATCTAGTATTGGATAATACTCTTCATCATCCCAAATAGAATCATACTTTTCATGTAGTTTATTCATATCTAGCGTATTTACTGTTGATACATCACCTATGATAATTCTTCCTTGACTATTAAGGTTCTCATTAATTTTTAGAAGCAAGTCTATTTGACTTTGATAGTCAAGGTGATGAATCGAATAATTGAATATGATGAAATCATACTGAGTATTCAGTTTTGTTAAAGAATTTTGGAAAGTATCACATATGAATATTGCATTAGGCAATTTCTTTTTGGCTATATCTATCATCTTTTCTGATAAATCCACACCTGTTACACTATATCCTAAATTGTATAAAGGACTCGTGATTTCTCCGGTCCCCACACCCATATCAAGAATATGTGCAAATGACCTTTTTGTTATAATATCAATAATCTGATATTTGATGCTAGAATATCCAGCAAATGGATATGTTTCTTCTTGTTCTGATTTAATAACACTTTTACTATAGTTATTCGCCCAGTTATCAAACAATTCTTTTCTAATATAATCCTCAACATTTAGGACAAATTTAGTATCTACATCATCCTTATCATCTACACTAAATCCGTTTTTATAATGAAAGTTTAATGACTTATGATTATGATTTCTAACAATAGAATAGATGGTTTTAAGTTTGTATCTTTTTAACTCATACAAAACTTTAGTAAGTAACTTGCTTGCAAAACCTTTTTGATAATAGTTTCTGTGTGTTTCTAGACCTTCTAGATAGTAATTACCATCAACAATCACTATTCTACAAACAGATACAATCGTTCCATCATCTCGTAAAATATAATAAGCATAAAAGTTTTGATTGTTTCCACAACTTTTTAAATAATCAATATAATCCTTTTTAATACCTACTCTAATACTTTCTATGTTGGGATCTGATAAATCAAATCCTCTATCTTCTTCAAGACCGTGATTAAGAACATCAAACCACTGTTCAATATCTTTTTGAGAGAGATTATTAATTTTAGATTTATTCCAAGTTTCAAACATAAAGCCACCTCTTCTTATAAATTATACCATCTAATGTATAATATTAAAGTTGAAAATTAGAAAGGTGGTAAATAAATGATTTACACATTAGAGTTAAAAAAGAATATCATTACAAAATACCAGAAAGGAGAAAGCGTATCCAACTTATCAAAATATTATAGTATTCCAAAGACATCTATCTATAACTGGATTGATAAACATACTGACAAATCAATACGAGAATTAACTACTAGTAAAAGACAAATTTATGATTATCAAAGAATGATAGAAAAACTTGATAGAGAAAATCAAATCCAGCAATACATTATAGCAAATCTTGATATCGCTAAAAAACACAAGATTGATTTGGTATACTTACTGGAAGAAAAGCAATATCCAATCAAAGCAATTTGTAGAGTACTTAATTTAAATACTTCTACATTCTATCATGATAAAAATAGAAAACCTGAGGTATATCTCGTTGATGAAGAAGATGATCAATTTAAACCATTAATACAATCTATTTTTAAGGATTCAGATGGTAGATTTGGCGGCCGTAAAATTCGTATCCTATTGAAAAAGGATAATTACATTATTAGTCACGCCCGTGTTGTGAGATTAATGAAGGAAATGAATCTTAAACCTAATCAACCTGATGAAAACTATAATAACTATCATAAAAGAAAATACTCATATAAACCAAATATCATGTCTAAATCCGAGTATTATCCAGAAGTCAATAAAATATGGGTTAGCGATATCACTTACATTCGTGTAAGGAAAGAACATTATTATTTAATTGTTATTATTGATTTATACTCAAGAAAAGTTATCGGTCATAGATTGGCTAAAACATTAGAAGCATCAGAGTTAATCGAATTGATGAAAAAGACATATAAATCTAGAAACAAACCAAAGGAATTAATATTTCATAGCGATCAAGGTCAACAATATACTGCCAAATCATTCAAAAAATTACTCAAAGAAAACAAAATTACACAATCGTTTTCAAAAAAAGGTTGTCCATATGATAACTCAGTAGCTGAGAGCTTCTTTGCTAGTTTAAAGAAAGAAGAAATCTATCGACATATCTATAATAGCTTTGAAGAATTAGAAAAAGCTATTGACGAATACATTGTCTTTTTTAACACACAACGTCCACATGCATCTCTTAAATATAAAACTCCTGAAGAATATGAAAAAATCTCTAAATAAAGCCAAAAAAAAGACCATCATTGCTGATGGTTTTTCTATAAGAATAGGTATAATTCCCAAAATAAGTGTTGGAAACACCCTATACAGTCCAATCTAGTTTAAATAACAATTCTGGTATATTTACTGCAGCAATGTCTTAAATGAAATTACTCTAAGATATAGTATTCCTGAATAATTGGAATATGTGTTTCAGCCATCTTTATGCGCATGATTTCATCTTTTGAAAAGAATTTCAATTCTTTAGATTCTAAACTTGTTTTTAATATAGGAAAATCAAATAGTTTTATATGATACACAACAGTGATTACGCGCAGAACGTTCCCGTCTGGATAATGAGCTATTCTTGAAGGATCGTCATATATGTTAAAATACTGCAATTGATTTTTATTGATTTTTAGTCCGGTTTCTTCAAAAACCTCTCGTATTGCACAGGAAACCAAATCTTCATTTATATTTAAGCCTCCACCAATTATAGCCCATCTATCACTATCTACTCTATGTTCTAGTAAAATCTTATTCTCATATTGAATAATTACTGCTACCCCTATATGATTTGGTTTATTCGGTTTTGGTGCAAATACATTCTTATAATAGAATTGACGTACAAATAAAATGATGATTGTTATAATAGATTATAATATATTTTACTTATGTAAGAAAAAAACCATCTAAATGATGGTTTTTATTCTAATAATACCATGTATTGATCAGATTCTGTGAGTGATACATTTTTTTGTAATCTATCACATCATAATTGATTTCTTTTATCAGTTTATTCTACTAATAAGAACACGATAAATAGTGTTGAAATACTTTTAGAATTACTTAAAATCGTTATACAATCCAGTTTTGTTTATGCATCATCGTCAGAAATACCTTCAGTATACTCGCGGTAATAGTCACCTTCTTCAATGATGAAATGTCGTACTTCATTACCCTCACTGTCTATAGTTACTGTCATTTCAATAGATCCATAAACATCACCGACACTGTACTCGAAGTAAAATATAGTACTGTTCCCATCTACTTCTTTTGTAATCTCGTATGTGTAATCCATATCGTTCTCATCGATGTAAATCTCAACTGCTCCGTCTAATCCATCTTTTTCCATACGAATTTCAGAATATGAATCTAATCCATTCATATATGAATCAATCTCGAAGTATTGTTCAAATGCGTCCTTGTAAACTTCAACTCTTACGTAGTCATCAGTAACAGGGTCAACAGTTTCATACCATAATTCAATCTCTCCATCTGTAGCAGAAGTTTCTGCTCCACCGTTTACATTGAAAGATAAATCACTATACTCTAGGATACCTTCAAGTGTAAATTCTCCTTCTTCAAGAGTGTTATCTTCATCAGAGTTTACTACATTATAATAAACATTATAAGTTACACCTTCAATTTGATATGATATCTGACTAGAATAACCTTCTTTCGTAGACTCTTCATGTTCTACATTTAAAACTTCTTCTGGTGAACCATCTAAGAATACTTCAATGATGTCAAGATATGTCATCATCTGCTCCATTCTTGATTCAATGCTAGCTTCTGTAGTCATGTTTTGTGCTGTTGATAATTTCATGACATGAGTGTCTCTTTGGTAAGTTACAGTTGAGTTAGTTGAACTTGATAATAAACCTTGTGATATAAATGTTGCTGAGGCTAAATCTGTTGTTAGTTCAGGATCATTTTCTGTAACAGTCGGAGTATTGTCATTGTTTTCTTTGTCTTTGTCTCCATCTAAATTTACTCCATCACAAGCTGCAAGACTAATTGTTGCGAATAATACCAATAATAATAAACTTAATTTTTTCATTTTTTTCTTCCTTTCATTTTTTGTTTTCATTATACTAATGCAAGCAACTACATAAATATTGCACTTTTTTGCATTTTATTTTTTTTGACCGTATTTTCCCGTTTCCCAAAAACAATTCCATAAATAGTTGTATTTTATTTTATCAGGAAACTGCTTTTATGTCAATAAAGTGGACACATTAAGTGAGAATTTCGGTGTGCGTTTACAATAGAACTATGACATTTCATCCAAATTGTGTAAACGCACAGTGAAGATTTGTCAAACATGGACCATAGGAAGTACTTTTAGACCTTCCCCCCTCTCTAAAAACAAAAGAAAGAGGAATAAAGCCATGAAAACAGATCTTCAAATTCTAAAATATCGTCAATCATTAGTCAAGTACGCCCTTCGTCGTGGTGTGACAAGTGCGGCTAGAAGATATCACACCAACCGTCAATACATCTACCGTTGGATGAACTGGTGGAGGAAAGGGGATTTGAACCCTATAAATCTATCATTATTTATATTATTTCCCCACCATTTTTTTAACTTTCTTTTCTATATTATAGCACATTCAATTCTTAATATAACAAAAATCTAAAATTCCAATTTTCTTTGTCTTAAATCTTGACCTTATTTCTCATCTAAAATCATATATTTATAGCGATTTATTAACATTTTCAAGTGATCTCATATAAAAAAGCAACACTAAATTGGACATAAATTACTCAATTAATCTAATATATTTCCATATTGTCCCCTTAATTAAGCCATAAAATTTGCCTCAATCAAAAGGACACTGTTATTGGAATATTGGAATTCAGTCTATTTTTTTTATTTTTGAACTATTTCTTATATTTCATCGTATAATAACTCGAGGTGAAAGAAATGAAACAAAGAAAAACAAGTCAACAAAAGGATAAAATAGTATTATCCTATCATAATGGAGTTAACGTAGCTACTCTCGCAAAAAGGCATAAGATAAGTCGTAGCATTATCTATCTTTGGATAAATGAAACAAAAAGAGTGAAATTACTCAAGAAAAGACATTCACTAGAATTTAAAAATGAGGTTATTCAAAAAATAAAGGGTGGATCAAAGGTTATAGAAATATGTGAACTATATCAGCTATCAAAATCAACCGTTTATCATTGGATTGACACAATAGGTACATTGCCTTTAAAAAAAAGTCAAGTGAAAGTTATTGAAAAAGCTAAGTATGATGCATTACATCAATTATTTAGAACATATTCTATAACAAACCAAATGTCAGTTAATGAAAGAATTTCATTGATTACTTTAAACAGTAAAACACACTCCATTGAGTTTATGTGCAAGTTATTTAATGTAACAAGATCTACATATTATAACTATAAAAATCATCAAACAACTCCTGCAATTGAAAGGGATAAATTACTCAAAGAAAAAATCATGTTTATATATAATAAGCAAAACAAAATAGCCAGTGCTGCTAAATACAAAGTCATATTGCAGGAGCAACAAATCATTGCCAGTGAAAAGAAGATAAGGTATCTCATGCATGAACTTGGTTTGCAGTTCAGCAAAGAGAATAAAGCTAAAAAATATAACAGACCAAAAACATCCATCAAATATAGAAACTTACTAAAACAAGACTTCAATCAGGCAATGCCAAATCGCGTTTGGGTTAGTGATATCACAGAAATCAAAATAAATTATAGACCTGTCTATTTATGTGTGATTATTGATCTCTTTGCTAGAAAGGTTATAGCTTTTGATATATCAAAAATAAACAATACTAGATTATCATTAAACACTTATAAACAAGCTACAAACTATAGAAAGACACATCCAATGATGTTTCACTCTGACAGAGGTGTTCAATACACATCAAAAATCTTTAGAACACATCTTCAAAAGTTTAATGTCCAACTATCCTATAGTGCTGTTGGTTATCCTTATGATAATGCAGCTATGGAATCATTTTTCTCTCACTTCAAAAGAGAAGCTGTTTATCCAAGTTATCCTTTTCCTACAGATCAAGCTTACAAACTTAAAGTAAATGAATATATGGACTACTATAATAAGAAAAGATTGCATTCGGGTATAGGCATGATTACACCTAATCTAAAAGAAAGCATATATAAAAAAGCTGATACACAAAGGCTTGTGTATCAGCTCTAATTATAAAATTTGGCGGAGGAAAAGGGATTTGAACCCTTGCACCTTTTACAGTCTACGAGCTTTCCAAGCCCGCCTCTTCAGCCACTTGAGTATTCCTCCACATGGTGCACCCGACATGAATTGAACATGCGACCTTAACCTTCGGAGGGTTACGCTCTATCCAACTGAGCTACGGATGCGACCACTTTATATTATCATATATGTGTGATTTTTGTCTATATCATTGTACTGTTTTATCAAGGAGTTCATAAAGTCTTTTTACTTCTTCCAAAGTTAGATCATAATGTTTGACCATTTCCAAAGGAATATGCATTAAGTCTTCTTTTAGTTTAACTCCTAATTCAGTTAACTCAATATATACTCTTCTCTCATCATCTTTACCGCGTATTCTTTTTAAGATTCCTCTTTTTTCTAACTTTTTAATCAATGGTGTTAATGTACCTGAATCTAAACCCAGTCTATCTCCAATTTCGCTAATGGTTCGGTTGTCTTTCTCAAATAAAACGATAAGTGTAATGTATTGGGTATATGTTAGCTGAAATGGCTCCAAATAATCTTGATATATTCTTGATATTTTTCTAAAATTAGAATACATCAAAAAGCATAATTGATCATCTAGATTCCAAATCATTACAATACCTCTTGGATATAGCTTTCAATTTTTTCTGGTTTAAACCCCGGACTAAATCTCTTAACTACGTTTCCATCTCTATCTACAAGAAACTTAGTGAAATTCCATTTGATGTTGTTCCCAAAAATGATCTTTCTAAAAAACCCTTCAGGTTTACCATTATCTTTAAGTTCATAAGGAGCATGTTGCTTTAAATAATTATAAAGAGGCTCTTCTTTATTACCATTTACATCAATTTTTGCAAATGTCTCAAATTGTGTACCATATGTAAGTTCACAAAAAGATTTAATCTCTTCATTGGTTCCTGGAGCTTGATTCATAAATTGATTTGAAGGAAAATCAAGTATTTCAAATCCTTGATCTTTGTAAGTTTCATACAACTTTTCTAAACCCTCATATTGAGGTGCAAATCCACATTTTGGTGCAGTGTTTACGATCAGTAAAACTTTACCCTTATACTGATCAAGCGCTACATCTTCATTCTTGATATTCTTGACTTTAAAATCATAGATTTTCATATCTATCCTCCATTTATATTTTATACAATTATATTTTATCAAATATTTTGATAAAAAGATAGCGTTCTGCTTACTTTATCGTCAGTATATAAAAAATGGTCGGGACGACAAGATTTGAACTTGCGACCTCTTGGACCCCATCCAAGCGCGCTACCAAACTACGCCACGTCCCGACACATTTAACCTCCATTATTTTAACATGTTTTTGTCATTAAAAAAAGATACCGACGCTAAGTCAGTATCATTTTTATTTATGTTGCAAGTGAACCCATTGGATCCCAAGGCTTTAATACCTTTGGTTCTTCTTCCCAAGCTTTAAGTTGAGCTTCACTTAAATATTTCTTATGAATCACTGCTTGATAAACATACTGATCAAACCAAGAATCAGAAGCCATATAATATCCCTTATTTCCGTTTTGGTCTCCCCAGCTATTTTGAATTTTCCATCTTTGTGGTCTTTGATCATCTAAATGAACTGCAGTTAAAACCATCGCATGATTCATTGCACTTTGTGCATAATCTAACTGATCGGCTTTTGACATCTCAAAAGACATACCAAGCATTTCTTCATAATCAAATTTTTCATCATCCCAAATGCCAGCTTTACGATCTCCAAATCTAGCGACATCAGAGCCAAACCATACAACTTCTTGATTAAGCATTTGTTTTAAAACTAAGTCTTTTAAATCTTTCATCTTTAGATTCAAATACTTAATGTCTTTCCCACCGATGACGTTCCCTAAATAAGCAACTGTATAAGTTTTCATAAATGGCTTATCGGTTGTAGGCGCATTGATGATTGATACATAATCACTTAAAACATCACCGACATGATCTTGATAAAATGACTTTGGATTTAAATCTTTAATGACTTGATACTTTTCATCAACAACATACTCAAAATCAAACGACTTAGGTGGCATACCAAAATTTAAAACTAAAAACGTATATAACTCATCAAGCGTTTTTTCTTTTAACTTAGCGATGTCTATTTCTTGTCCATTTTGCTTTAAATGTCTGGCGTTTGCAGCATATTGTCTTAACTTAACGTTAATCATTTGATTCATAATACGTGTTCCAGATGATGATGTTGTCTCTTCCATTGCTTCTTTTGGAACGACACCATATTTTTCAATCAGTGAGACAAACATATCCCATTGCCCACCATCTTGAATACCTGTTTGCAGTACATGTTTTAATGTACGATCATCAGCATCAACATCTAAGAAATCATCCATGATTTCTATAAAGTAATTTATTTTCTCGAACTTATCCCAAAATGCTGTATAGTTTTGTGATAACTCGAAATTTTTTAAATTATATTTTTTTGCAACAAGTTCTCTTAAGACATTGAGTCCTGCAAAAATCCAGCATCTACCACTCGCTTTTTGATTGGTTACTGGCATTGTTTTAATCTCATGTGAAAACTTAAACTGGTTTTTCAAACTTGATTCTTGTTTATCAAATATATTGTGTAACTCATTTTTTACCAGCACTCTTGATAAAGCCTTTTGAACTGGTTTTTGATTAAAACTTTCATTAAATTTTTTTAAATCTTTTGTTTGAATTGCTTTCAAAATGCCACTTCCTTTTTATAGGTTTAATCTGCGTTCATCATTAAATGTTTCAACAATCGCATAATCATTATCTTTAACAATAACTAAACTTGTATTCACATAATTAATGATATTTGATACTCTTTGTGGAGGTACAGCAATTAATAATTGTATGCTTAATGAATTATAAAATTTCATCATCGCATCAATTCTACTTTCATCCATATTGTTAAATGCTTCATCAAATAAAACAATACAACCAGAATCAATTCTTCTATTTTTAGTCAGTAATTGTTGGAATGATGCCGCAATAACAATGTAGAATGGTACTTGTGTTTCTCCACCACTCTTTTCTTTTGAAACTTTTGAGAAAAGCGATTTATTACCATTGATATTTGTTACTTCAATATCATAAGACATATAGTTTCTATAGTCTAAATACTTATACGTTAATTGATCATACTCAGGATCATTTGATGCGATTTTTTCAAACAACTCCATGAGAATGGTTTCATGTTTTCTTGGAAGACCTTCAGTAAATAATGTATGTTTTTGAATGGCTTGATTACTCATAATTATATCGTAATAAAGTTTATAATCAGGATCTTCACTTGGCTTATAAATCAGTTGATATGAATCACTACCAAAGCGTTTATCTTGTAGAGCATAGTTAAGTTCTGCAATTTGTTGTTGCGCATTTTCGATACTTGCTCTAAGTTTACCCACAAACTCTTCTTTAAATCCGATTTCAGAGTGTCTTCTTAGATCAACAGCTTCTTGCTCATATCTAACTAAATCATTATTTCTAATCTTATTTGCTTCTTGCTCGTAATAAATAAGTTCATCAAGTGATGGAGCAGCTCCAAAATGATATGACTCATTATATTGTTTCATGATATTTGTGAGTTCTGTCTTATCCTTTACAATTTGTGTATTCAGCTGTACTGTTGAATTTGCTAATGACTGTGTGATGTCATCGTGATTTTGTTTATGTCTTTGCTTAAGTGCATAAAATTGTGTATTGGCAATACTCAATTTTTCTGGATGTTTCTTTGCTAAGACTTTTTGTGCTTCAACAAACTCATCTAGTTTGATTTGCACTTCATCAATTCGGTCTAAGACACGTTGTTTTTCTTCTCTTTGAGTTGCGATTTTACCAACAAGCTCATCTGATTCAAATCGAAGTTCTTTTCTAACGTTTTTCGCCTTTTCAATTTGTTCTTCGATGTTTTGTAATGTTTTACTCTTACCAAGTGCTTGAATTTGATCTTCGATTTGTGTGTATTCTTTTCTTGTGAGTTTAATAAGATCTAAGAATCGAATTTGGCCTTGATGTAAAAGTTCAGAACTTCTTGATTGATTAAGTAGTCTTACAATTTGTGTGTTTTTATCTGATAAATCATAAAGTATATGCATGCGTTCTTCTAGTCCAGAAAGAATAGCTTCTTCCTGTTTGGTTTGGATCTTAGTTGCACTTTGTCCAATAAATGGTACTTCATAACTTCTTGGATTGATCTGTCTAGCAGTAAAACTACTATATGTCATACATGATGCTGTAATCGCACGTTGATGGTTTTTTAAATCTTGCACATGATCAACACACATCGTTCCATTTAATAGCATGTTCACGTAATATCTTGCGTATGTATGCTCTGTAGAGATTTTTTCTGCAAGTGACCCAGGTGTAATTTGATCAAAACTTTGAATTTTTTGTGTGTTTACTAATCCAACGCCATATATTTTTTGTTCGAATTTTATACGATCATAGATTTCAAGAGCATCATTAAAGTATCTTGGATCAACGATGATATTAAATCTTTGCCCACCCAAATATCCTTCAAGTGCATTTCTCCACGTTTCATCAGCAACTTCTATCATTTCACATAAAGGTTGCACAGAAACTTCTTTTTGATAATAATGTGATAACTCACTATTAAGTGCATCAATCAGTTTTTGAACATAATATGGATATGTTTTAACATGTCTTTTAAGACTATTTAACTTAGCTTTAGACTGATTCATTTCTTCAGATAAAGCTTGTTTGTCTTTTTCAAGACGATCTTTTTCTAAACTATAAGCTTGAAGTAAAGATTTAACCTCTTGTTCCATGTTAGATAAATGATGATTTAACTCTTCAGTATCTAATTGGTCCATATATTGCTGATAATAAGTGACAAACTGTTTCATAGTTTCATTAGGCATCATTGATGCTAATTCTTTCATGACATTAAACTCTTTACTGAGTGCTTGTCTAACTTCTAAAACAATTTCTTTTTGCTTTTCATAATCTTGTGCCTTTTTATTTAAAGCCTCTTGATATGAAGCAAGGGTTCTAGAGATATCATTATCACTTTTCGCTTTTTCAAGATTCAAAATAGAAGCATCGTTTTCTTCGATTTGATCATCTATTTGCGCTTTCGCATCTCTTAAGTAATCAAGTTGCTTATTGATGTTAACAAGTTTATTTTCGTTATCTTTCAAAAATGCTTCTCTTTTTTCGACCCAATTCAGTTGATCAATGATTTCATTGATATCTTTTTGTCTTAAGTTTTGCTCGATTTCTTCACCTTTTTGGGCGATTTGATCAAGTTTGTTTAGTTTTTCGCGATCATTTTTGATTTGTTGCTCAATCTTTTTAAGTTGGGCAACATTGTTTTTAAGTGATTGAATATCAATCGGATCATCATCTAATAAAAACTCAAAAACAAATTGTTGTAAATCAATTGAACGAAAAGCAAGTGCTTTTGGTAAAATTTTCGCATATTTATTCGCATCCATACCAAAAAATCTAGCAAGTGCTTCTTTATATTTTCTTTGTGAGTCAAATGGAGAAAACTCAATATCTAAAGACTTCAAGTATGCTTTCATTGACTTATAATCTCTTGGATATTTCTTATCTAAGAATAACGAGTCATGAATCGATATATTCTCTAGTAAATAAAATCTTTCTTTTAAATTTCCTGATTTTGGTAATTCCAAAATTACACCCATTGTTGCGTATTGTTTACTTTGCTGATCAAAATACTCTAATGCAAGATGTGTAATCACATCTCCTGTTCTTAGGTATTCTTTATTTTCAGCACCTATACGACCTTTAATATAGCCATCAAGTGTACGTCTAGCATCGTCGGTTGCTGCTATATTAAATTTCGCACCGCTTCTTCCGCCTACTAATAAGTACTGCATCGCATCAAGTAATGTCGATTTCCCGGATCCGTTTTCACCTGATATGAGCGCATTATCTTTGATTTCAATCGTTTGATTCGAAAATAAATGCCAATTAATTAACTTAATCTTCGTCAATTTCTTCATAATCAGATGTTTCCCCTTCCGTATATTCATCAAGTCTATCGACAACTTCCTTAATGGAATCCAAATTAGTTACATATAAAATTGTTGGATAGATTTTGATTCTTGCATCATCATTTAATCCACGATCGATATAATCAATCATGTTATAGTTTCTAAGAAATACTAAAGCGGGTTTAAGCCTATCCTTTGTGATTCTCTTATGATCTAAATAACCGATTCTTGTGAGTTCGCTATGAATTTCGTGCAAAAAGATTTCAACATCATCATCTAATGTCACATAATCTTTTTTTCTTTGATATAAAATTCTAAGAATGAGCAACATGATACTTTCTGTTTTTCTAAGTCTCATGTGATTAAATAACTGATCATTTGATATGTAAACCACTTCATCATCACGATGAATATTTAAAGTAAAATCTGCAAGTGTAAAAAATGCTTCAAAAACTTCTTTAAAAGCTAAGATAAATCTGTAATCGTTTGCGTCTCCAGGCTTTCTTTTGGTAATAAAGTTTACTTGAAGTAATTTATTAATGATTCTTGATGCATTACTTTTTTCGCCTTCTTTTAAGTTTAAGTAGTGATCATTTAATTGTTTTATAGCTGCTGTTTTATTCATCTTAAGCTCCCTTAATTATAAAATTTTGGAAAGTAACGAAGTTATTTTTGCATTTATCCTTTAGCAAGATGACATCATAATGCATACCCACTGATTTCGAATATAGAAATATCAATATTAATTTAACGTAATCCTCTTGAGTTTCAAGTATAATGTCTTTAGCTTCAATCTCTTTTTGATCTTTAAGTAGTGATTTCACATAAGCATCAATTTCTTTTTTGCCATAAATATTGTTCTTAAGTAACGCTTTAATTTTTTCTTTACGATAGTCTTCGGTGATTAAGCTATCATCAAAAGTGATTTCTTCTGGTTCAGCTTTAATTCTTGCTCGTCTCGGATTATATAAAGAATCCGTATCAAGGTTTCTAATTTGAGCGATATTAAATAGCTGATTCAAATCGATATCTTTTTGATTCAATACAATTCTAAATAAACGATTAAAAATCCCTTCAATATCATCTGATTGATTTGTAAAGAATAAAATCTTAGAAGCTGCTGCAGTAATATATTGTTCATTTTTTCTGTCAATCGCTAGAATTAAGTGTTCTAATGCTGTAAAGCTATCAGAAACAAATCGTAATCTATCTTCGATATATAAAAAAGCTTCGTTATAATCTTCAATACGTTTTAAACGAATCACATTTTTAGCTAAATCATCCATTAAATCTGCATCGTTTTGGATACGATTAATCGATTCTAATATCCCTCTTTTATATCTTGATAAACTATCTGTTGTTTTTAAATTATAATATGAGGAATCAAAAAAGTTTTGCTTATATTCAACTAAAAGCTTTTCTAGTAACTCAGGTAAATCTTTTCTTGAATGTTTTTTTGTAATGTCGTAATAATATCTATAAATATTAGCTTTTAGTGCTTTAAGTTTCCTGATGATATCATTCGTTTTTAAATATGCTTGCTCTAAAACACCAATACCTTCTTCAATAGAAAAATTAGATAAAAGAGAATACACTGTATAAATTTCACCAGTATATTCGTTTTGTTGATTATTCTTTATACGATATAATACATCAATCACTTGAATGGAATAATCGAATAAGTTTAATGACGTTTTATAGTCACCAAGTTCTTCTTCACCAATCCATCCATTCTTCTTTAAGACATTGACAACATGCAGTGCCTTTTGTCTAGATGTGTTTGATTGTTCGTCTTCTTCCATATCTTCAAAATCGTCAATCTGTTGATCATCAAAATAATCAACTAACTTTGAAACGATGTAATCTCTATCCCCCTGAAAAGCATCTTCAATCGTATCAATCGCGTTATAAATAATGAATATACAATCGATGTATGTATTTCTATTTGGAGAGGAAAGCACACTAAAAAAGTTTTCATGCATGCGGTCAAAAAGATGTGCCATGTAAATCCTCCTTTGGTATAAATAAAAAAATATGAATTTCCATACTTATTGTATCATGAAATCTTCATATTTTCTATGTTTTGGACATTTATTTCTTTGTGATCTTAAACTTTAATTGACGCCCTTTGAATATTTTATTGTTCAGTTGGTCAAGCCTTTTTACAGCTTTTGCGTTGATTTCAAAAGTTGTATGATTATCATGGATGTTGATGTCTCCAATATTTTTTGGATACATGTCAGCATTTTTCTTAAAATAATCAAGTAAATGTGGTGCTCTTAGCCCATCTTGTTTACCAATATTCATATCAACTAAAACAAGATTACTTGGCCCACTATTTCTAGGGCCATTTGAACGATCACTGCTTCTTTGAGATCGATCACCACTTCTTCCAGAACGATCACTTCTTCTACCTTGTCTATCTCCTCTTGATGAGATTTGACTAAATGAATCTTGTTTTGTTCTTGGTTTTGATATATCTTCATAAGGCTTAATTTTAACTGATAGTTTTTCAATGAGTGCAGATATGATATCATCGACATCATAACCTGTTTTGATTAACCTGTCAATGAGTTCTGTATAATTCTTTTCTTTGACATCAATATAATGCTTAATGTCATCAAAAAGTTTATCATCTTGTTTTTGTGTGATTTCTAAAATAGTTGGTATTTCTAGTTCTTGCATCTTACTCTTGATGAATTTTTCAATCAACATGAGTTTACCTCTCATTGAAGGATAAACAAATGAGACTGACATTCCTGATTCACCAGCTCTACCTGTACGTCCTATACGATGTACGTAAACTTCATCTTCAAATGGTAACTCATAGTTAATAACTACATCAACATGGGATACGTCAAGTCCACGCGCAGCAACATCGGTCGCAACCAACAATGTAAGTTTACGTGATCTAAATTTGTTCATGACGTAATCTCTTTGATTTTGTTTTAAATCGCCGTGAAGTGCATCTGCTTCATAATTAAATTTTTGTAAATATGCTGCAACATGATCGACATCTTTTTTCGTGTTTGCAAAAATAATCGCTGAAGTCGGATGGAAAAAGTCTAAGACTCTAAGTAATAACTGATCACGATCTGATTTTTTTATCATATAGTAGTATTGATCAATTTTATCAACAGTAAGTGCCTTTGTTTTAATCACAACTATTTCAGGATTTCTTTGATACTTTTGTGCAACTTTTTTAATAAAATCTGGCATAGTTGCTGAAAACAATGCTGTTTGTCTATCTTGTGGTGTATCTTTTAATAGTTTTTCAAGGTCTTCTTGAAAACCCATCTTTAGCATTTCATCAGCTTCATCCATGACAAGCATCTCAAGATGAGATAAATCCATCGTTTTTCTCTCTAAGTGATCGATTGCTCTACCAGGAGTTGCTACTACGATATGTGGATGATTTTGTAGTGCTTTAAACTGCTTTTGATAAGACTCGCCACCATAAATGGATGTTATTCTGATATCTTTATTAAATTTTACTAACTTTACAAACTCTTTATAAACTTGTAAAGTTAATTCTCTTGTTGGACAGATAACTAATCCTTGAATCACATTTGATTTTGGATCGATATGCTCAATCATTGGAATGGCAAACGCAAATGTTTTTCCTGTTCCTGTTTGTGCTTGTCCAATTAAATCTTTTTTCTCTAATAGATGATCTATAGTATGATGTTGAATGTCTGTCGTTTCAACTAAACCTAGCGCTTTGATCGCTTCTTTTGTTTCATTTAAAATTGGTAATTCGTTAAATAATTTATTCATTTTTTTCCTCAATTCTTTTAACCTTAATAACTATATCATATAAGTAAGAAAATTGCTATATAAATGGCAAATTATGCCTTAAAAAAGAAAAAAATCCTACTTAAGGATTCATTTCATCAAAAAACCGTTAACTTCTGTTTGGATTCCGCTTTTTACGCACACAATTTTCACCTTCACAAAACTCTGTTTGGTTCAAAGAAATAAATGTTTGATTGACTGCGTTTATAATATCATGTTCACTTTGAAGACCTTTAAGTTTAACTTCACCATTGATTCTTAAAAATGGGAGTTCAAAAATGCCTTTGAGTTGCGCATTTTCACGGTTAGATATCACTTGAGAGTCATAAAGATTTGATGATAAGACTTCATCAATATCTTTTTCATCTAAGCCAGCTTCTAAACTAATTTGCTTTAAAATATGATGTTCACTTAAGTCTAAGTGATCTTCATAGATTGACTTAAATACAAGTTGATTAAATACTCTTGAGCGTTTTTCTTTTTTGGCTAGATGTGCCATTCGATGCACATCATGGATTTTAAATAAACTAATATCGATTTGATTTTTATCTAAAAATGTTTTTACTTCATCTTTACACATTTGTTTATACGTCGCAACAAAATCTACAAACGGTGTTGTTACATCAAACTCATCAGCCATTACCATTTCATAGCTGCGATAGATGATTTCTAAATCTTTGATGTCATAGTGTTTAATTAAGTGTTCAATGGTTTTATGTTGTAAATAACATTTAGGACACAAGTAGTCCAACCAAAATTCTATCTTCATGTTTTCATCCCCTTAACAAGCTTATTTTAACAGCATATCTTTTGTTTCTCAAGCATGATGCACAATCTGTTCATCAATAACCGTCATTTCAACTAAATCTTCAAAAAATGACTGTTCATCCATTGATAATATGTCTTTTTTTAGTACAGTAAAATCTGCAATAAATCCTTTCCTAAGTAAGCCTCTGTTGGTTTTATACGTAGGCACATTAGCATATGTTGTATAAAGCTTTAATGCATCAAATCTAGAAATACATTCTTCTTTTTGATAAACGATACCATCTTTTTTTCTATAAATGAGTTGATACATCCCAAGTAATGGATTCGGTATTTCTACAGGTGCGTCACTCGAACCACATTGAACTAAGTTGTGATTCATATATGTTTTAAACGGATAGATATACTCAGGCTCTTTTGAAAACAAGTTTAAAATCGATGGTAAATCACTAGATATAAATTGTGGTTGTATGTCCAAAATTATTGGCATACCTTCCATCATTTTAATGGTTTTATGATCGGCTAAAGAAGCATGGATGATACGATCATGAAGACCTTGATGAGGTGGATAAGCTTTAAGCGTTTCTACAACTTCTCTTAAGCCTAAGTCTCCAATCACATGAATTGCTAAAGGTAGTTTATTTTTTCTGACTTTTTTCACAAGTGTTATCAGCTCATCTTGTTTAAAAATACGTAAACCTTGATGTGATAATCCTTGATATGGATGATGTAATAACGCTGTTTTTGAAGAAAAAGTTCCATCATAAAAAATTTTAACTGCGCCAAGTTGAAGGTACTTGTTTTGATCTAAAAATGGGTGATTTGATTTCATATAATCATCTAGTATCTGATGATGCATGAGTAGATGTGCTCTAAATGGTACTTCAGCTAAGACTTCATGATAAGCACTTAGTGTATCATGATATCCATTAAAATAATATAAATCATCTGAATGGCCACCCGTTACACCAAATGACTGGAGTGAATCAATCGAATGTTTAATCATAGCTTTTATGGTCTCATGATCATATACTTCATATGTTTTATTAACTTTTTGTGCATCTTCTTCAGTTAAGAACCCCGTTTCACTTAAAAGGTTTACCTGCTCTAAGACATAGCTATTTACTGTAAGAGAGTGATAATCATTGTGTTTTAAAATGATTGGTTTATCATAAGCAATCCTATCAAGATCTTGTTTTGTTATACCGATATCAAAATAACCTTCATAAAAGGTAAATCCTTGGCTAACATAAGTTTTAATATAATCTATGATCTCTTGTTTATTTCTAATCAGTGTTAAATCTTTTTTTGATAGTTTTTGACCATATCCCACAATATGAAGGTGTGCATCAACAAACCCCGGATATAAATGATGTCCTTTTAAATCGATCACTTGATCAAAGTTAAGATGGTCAATCTCATCATCAAATCCAATAATATGTCCTTGATCGGTTGCCATTTGATAATGAACTTCATGTTCGTTTTTTAGTGTATGTAAAATTCCATTTTTCCACAAAATCATAAAATCCACGTCCTTAAAAAAAGTTCTACCATGATTTTATCATGATAGAACGTCTTTATCTATAAAAATGTTTTCGATATCCTCAAAACTAAACCCTTTTTGATAAAGTTTTTGTTTAAGCATGCTCTTTAACTCGTATCCATGCTTTTTATCTTTGTATTTAACATACAGTTTATCGAAAGTTTTCGATAATAAAGCTTGATCATCACCTTGATAAAGGTGGCTTTTTGAAAATACAATGGGTTCAATCACTTCTCTGTCAAAACCTTTAGTCATAAAGTGAATCTTCGTTGATTGAAGAGCTTGTTTCTTAGTTTTATGCTTAAAACTATTTAGCTTTTTAGGTATTAATTCATTTAAGATTACTGACTGATTGATTTGCTGAACATACCGATCAATTGTTTCTTTAGAAACACCTTTTTGTTCAAGTTTAGAAGAAATCAGTTTTGGTCCTTCTTGAAACTTTTTAAGTTCAATATATGTCTTAACATAATCCATATCATTGATATATCTTCGATCAACGAAAAACTTCATAACTTCTTTTAAAATATGGTTTGGACATCCTTTTTCATCTAAGTATGTTTTAAGTTCATGATAGGTTTGCATCTTCTTGAGCCTTAAAGCTCCAAGTTTTGTATAATGAAGTTTATGATTTTCATCCATCATCATTTTAAACTGCTTATCGTCTAACGATTCACCTGGCTTTAAATGATATTTGAAAAATATGTCTAGCTCAATATCAATCACTTCTTGATGATCAAATGATACTTTATATCCTGATTTTAGTTTTTTAACATCAGTGACTGTTTTCATACTAAATCATTCCTAAAAGTGTTTGTAGTTGCACATCTTCAGCTAAATCACTTTGATAAACTTTAAGCAAATCATGCATGACTCTTGCTGTTTCTAAATCAAGTTTTGCTGTTTCAGTTATATTTTGTTCTTGCTGAAACATGAGTATATAATCTTTTGTCACTTGATCAAAATAACCATCTTCTCTGATTTTTGATGCACCTTCTAACTCAAAGTATGCATTTAAGAACTGTTGGAACTCGATAAGTGATAAACTCACATCGTCAAGTTCTAATACTTCTTCGAAAAACAAGAAAGGAATTGCATGAAATCCTTTTTGATCAATAAGGTTGACATTTAGTGGGACCTCACCAATTTTTTTGTCACCATCATAAACCCAGTTACCTTCAGTATAAGTTAAGTAATAGCTTATAGCATCAATGGTTGTAAGCAATGTTGTGTTTTGATAAACGTCTTTTCCAAAAGTGTAATGACCATAAAGCTCATATCCACCATTTATGCTTAATGCGGCAGCTAATACCTCAGCAGCTGATGCTGAGTTTTCATTCACTAAAACTTTAATATCATATGCTTTAGGCGATTGTAATCCGCCTAGATAATCTGTTTTTATACCATTTGCGTTAATCATTGAAAATAATGGTCTTTCAACATCTCTTATTAAAAGTTGTTGCGTGATTCCTGGAATGAGTCCTGATTGATTTTCATTATGAAGTGCAGTTAGTGCTCCACCAGGGTTATTTCTTAAATCTATAATGAGTGTATCTGTTTCATCAATCAATACATTTTCCTCTAAAGTATTTAATGTATCATTAAAAACCTTAGCAGTGCCTTCACTCACATCTTTAATGTATGAAGTGAACTCTCTAATGTTAATGTATCCTATATCATCACTGATTTCTTGTCCATGAGCTGTTGGTGTTAAAATTTCCTCATAGGTAATCTCAACATTTCTTTCTACACCAAGTGGATCGATGACAATCAATGTTTTAACTTCACCTAAACTACCAGCTAAAAATGATGTTGGTAAAATATTAGGTTGTAGTGTATCAAAATATAGCTTCTCATTATTTTGCATAACACCAACAATCATATCATTTGGATATAATTTTTGATAACTTGGTCCTTCATATACGACTTCTAAAACTCTGAGCAGAGGATTAAGCTGCTCTATAGTTACCCCGATACCTACATAACTTTCCGCATTGGTAGGTGCAAGATTAACAGGTTGTGCAGAAAGTCTTGTATATGGGTCGTTATTAGACTCAGCATAAGACGCAACAATGGACTCCAACTGCGCAATAAATGCAGCATCTTTTTCTGCATCCGTTAAATCGTATAAATAATATCTTTCTAACGCCTCTGTAATCTCAGCGTATACATCAACAAACGGTTCAGGTTCATTGTTCTCAAAAAATGTTTGTACTTGAAAGCCTGCAAAAAATGCTAATAATACACCTAGTAAAAATATCCAACCTATTCTTTTTGTTTCCATGTTTGACTCCCCTTACTAAAACCATAACCTGTGGCTTCATGTGTTCTTGTTACAAACGTAAATGCTTGTGGATCTATCTCTTTAATCATCAATCTAAATGTATATAACTGTAATCGATCGATGGTACATACAATCATTTCTTTTTCTTTATTTGAGTAACCACCGATCACTCTAATTTTAGTGATGCCTCGATCAAGTCTCTCATAGATTTTGTTTTGCATATCTTTAGTTTTATCAGTTAAGATAAAGAATGTATATCCAGCAATACCTTCTAAAGACATTTTATCAATAATAATCCCACTTAAGATCATTGCACCAAATGCGTATAATCCTGCTTGAAAATCAACGAATAATGCAATCGTAATGATCGTTCCATCGATGATATATAAAGCCCAGGTAAATGGAATATGTAAAAACTTATGCATCATATTTTGGACAATATCAATACCACCTGTTGTCGCATTGTTTCTAATGACCATACCTAATCCAACGCCAACAAAGAGTGCACCAAATAAAGCAGAAACCATATAAGGACTTTCATTCATATATTTCATAAAGAAATCAGAAGGTACTGTTTTTTCTAAAATGAAAATAATCGCTGGTGAAAGTAAAGTTGCATAAACAGTTTTTAGGAAAAAAGATTTTCCTAAGAAAATTAACCCTACCATCAGTAATATTGCGTTAGCAATAAAGATAAACGTAGAAACTTCGATCACATTTTGAACCAATACCGAAATCCCCATCACTCCACCAATCACTAAGTTTTGTGGTAATAAGAAAAAATAGAAACCTAAAGACAGTAATGTTACGCCTCCCGTGATTTCTAAAATTTCTATAAGTTTAGCTTTATTCACTAGCATCACCCGCTTTTAAATAAGCATTGATAAATCCATCAATATCGCCATCCATGACTAAATCAATATTACCAACTTCATAACTCGTTCTATGGTCTTTAACCATTTGATATGGATGAAATACGTATGATCTAATTTGTGATCCCCATGCGATATCTTTTTGTTCACCTTTAATATTTTTTAAAGCTTCTTCTTGTTTTTTAACTTCTTCTTGAACAAGTTTTGCTTTTAAATAACTCATTGCTTTTTCTTTATTTTTAATTTGACTTCTTTCATTTTGACATGTTACCACAATATTTGTCGGTAAGTGTGTAATTCTTACAGCTGAATCTGTAGTGTTTACCGATTGTCCACCCGCACCACTACTTCTATACACATCAATCTTAAGATCATCATCTTTTATGTCGATTTCGATTTCATCATTAATTTCCGGCATCACGTCGATTGAAGCAAAACTTGTATGACGTCTAGCATTTGAGTCAAATGGTGATATTCTTACCAAACGGTGAACACCACGTTCAGCTTTTAAGTAACCATAAGCATAGGGGCCTTTAAGTAACATAGTAACTGATTTAATACCAGCTTCATCACCTGATTGATAATCAAGGACTTCAATCTTATATTTTTTTCTTTGACCATATCTTGTATATAATCGGTAGAGCATATCAGCCCAATCTTGAGATTCTGTGCCACCAGCACCTGGGTGAATTTCAATGATAGCGTTTAAATCATCATATGGTCCATTTAATATAGTTTCTAACTCGAAAGCTTTGATTTCATCATTTAAAGCGTGGATATCAGTTTCTAATATCGTCCATTCTTCAGTTTGTTCTTCAGATATTTCTGCCCATTCGATCAAATTTTTTAGCTTTTGCTTGAGTTGATTTAAACGATCTACTTTTGACCGAATCAAATTCGCTTCTTTAGTAACCTTTTTCGCTTCATTCGTATTATTCCAGAAGTCAGGTTCTTGCATTTTTATATTGAGTTCTTGATATGTTTTCTCTAGTTTTTCGGGTTGAATTGCACGCTTAAAATCATCAATTGATGTTTTAAACTCTGCAATAATCTTGTTGACATCATAACGTTCCATGCTGACCTCCTATCTCCAAGGTAAGTTTCTTTGTCCTCGGTTTTTTCTTACTTTAGGTTTTTTTGGTTTGTTATCTTCTACACCTTGATTGGTTTGAGTATTTTTAACAACTGCTTCACGCTCTTGATCATACTTGATTTGAGCTCTAATTGCATAACGTGTCACATCTTTAGAAATGTTTGAAACCATCTCATTAAACATACGTAAACCTTCTTTTTGATAAATTGTAAGAGGTTGTTGTTGTCCATATGCTTGTAGTGACACACCTTGTCTAAGCTCACTCATCGCATCAATATGTCTCATCCAGTATGTATCGATCACGCGTAACATAACGACTTTTAAAAATTCATTGAATATTTCTGGTGGGAAGTTATTTTTCTTTTCATCTAAAGCTTTCACACCTAAATCAACGATAAAATCTGTAATCGCATCAGCATCTAGTGATTCGATATCTTCTTTTTTAATCGTATCTTGATAGAAAATATTGCCATTAAAATGAGTTAATAATGGATCAATATCTACTTTATATTCATTTTTACCTTCTAAATGAACAAACTGATTCACTTGACCAGTTAATGAATTGATGATAGTTTGTCTGACTTGTGGTTCAATAGACTCTAACAATAACACATCTCTTCTATTTTGATAGATAATTTCTCTTTGCTTACGAAGGACATCATCATATTTAAGAACTGTCTTTCTAGAATCATAGTTATTGCCTTCAATACGTTTTTGTGCACTGGTCACAAATCTAGAAAATAACTTAGATGATAAAGGCTCACCTGTTGTGTTCATACGCTCTAACATCTCAATTCGACGTTTAAAAGATTCTCCACCAAATCGCATCATGAGTTCGTCTTCAGCAGACAAATAGAATCTAGAGTATCCTGGATCACCTTGACGACCACTACGACCTCTTAACTGATTATCAATACGTCTTGATTCATGTCTTTCACTACCGATGACTGCTAAACCACCAAGTTCTACTACACCTTCACCAAGTTTAATATCTGTACCACGACCAGCCATGTTGGTTGCAATCGTTACAGATCCTTTTAAACCAGCTTTCGCTACAATTTCAGCTTCTCTAGCATGGTTTTTAGCATTGAGTACTTCATGTGGGATACGTCTTGCTTTTAGCATGCGTGATAAATCTTCTGAAGTTTCAACTGCAATCGTACCAATTAATATAGGTTGTCCCATTTTATATCTATGTTCTACTTCATTCACTAAAGCTTCGAACTTTTCTTTTAAAGTTGCATAAATATAATCTGGTTCATCTTTTCTAATCACTGGAGCGTTGGTTGGAACTTCAATAACGTCCATGTTATAAATATCTCTAAATTCTTCTTCTTCAGTTTTAGCAGTACCAGTCATACCTGAAAGTTTTTTATACATTCTAAAGAAGTTTTGATAAGTAATGGTTGCAACAGTGGTTGTTTCTCTTTTCACTTGTACATTTTCTTTTGCTTCTAACGCTTGGTGAAGCCCTTCAGAAAATTGACGACCACGTAAAATACGACCAGTAAATTGATCAACAATTAAGACTTCGCCATCTTGTACAACATATTCTTTATCTCTAGCCATAATATAATTCGCACGAAGCGCGTTATTGATATGATGTACTAAAGATACGTGTTTTAAGTCATATAAGTTTTCAATTTGAAAAATACGTTCAGCTTTTTCAATACCAGTTTTGGTTAATGCAATACTCTTAGATTCAATCTCAATTTCAAAATCTTCGTCACGAATCGATTTTGCAAAACGATCAGCAGCTTGATATAAATTTTGATTATTTTTTGATCCACCAGAAATAATGAGCGGCGTTCTCGCTTCATCAATTAAAATGGAGTCAACCTCATCGATAATGGCATAATTTAAACCGCGTCTAGCGACCATATCTTTAGCATATAAAACCATGTGATCTCTTAAATAATCAAATCCTAATTCTGAGTTTGTTGAATATAAGATATCACAATCATATGCTTCCTTTTTTTGCTCTCTTGTTAAATCTCTTAAGTTTAGACCAACTGTTAAGCCTAAAAAACGAAACAAATCGCCGATGTCTCCTTCGACTTCACGTCTCGCTAAATATTCATTGACTGTAACAATATGAACACCTTCACCATTAAGTGCACTTAAATATGCAGGCATAACAGCAGTTAAGGTTTTACCTTCACCAGTTTTCATTTCAGCAATATTACCACCGAATATAGCAATAGCTCCTAAAACTTGAACATAATATGGAAACAATTTAGTAACTCTTCTTGAAGCTTCTCTAACAACTGCGAATGCTTCTACCATTAAATCTTCTAAACTTTCTCCATTTTGAAATCTTTTTTTAAATTCATCAGTTTTATTTTTTAAATCACTATCTGATAATTGTTTTATTTCTGTTTCCAAAGCAAACACTTGATCGGCGATTTTTTTTGCGCGTTTAAGTTCTCTTTTGCTTGGATCAAACCATTTTCTAAGCATACATACACATCCTTTTCGTTCTCTATTATATTACTATAATAGAGCCAATTTTACAAGCGTAATGAGTCAATCCTTATATTTACCACAATTATGAAAAAGGGCGGTATAAAGCAAAAAAATAAAACGCTTGGCGTTTTATTTTAGAAATCAAAATTCACATCTGCACGCTTAGCAGCTTCTGCTTCAAAGAATGCACGTTTTTCAAAATGTTTCATGTTCGCAATAATGTTTGTTGGGAAGACCACAACTTTTTGATTATAGATGGAAACATTAGAATTGTAAACTCTTCTTGAAGCTTGTAAGTTTTCTTCAACTTCAACAGTTGCATTTTGTAGATTTGTTACACTTTCAGATGCTTTTAAATCTGGATATTGTTCTACAACAACGTTGATTGCTTGAAGTCCTCTTGTCACTTGGTCAGCGAATTCTTGTTTTTGTTCCATCGGTGCTGAATGAGCAGGTTGTCTCATAGCGATGACTTTTTGAAGTGTTTCTGCTTCATGTTTCATGTAACCTTTAGTTGCTTGAAACAATTTAGTTAACATATCAAAACGTTTTGTGAGCGCAATATCAATACTTGACTCTGATTCATCAATCTTGATGAGCATACGTCTAAATGAGTTAACAACTGAGATGTACCATACAAAGAATAAAAATAATACAACACCAACAATAATTAAAATTGTTACACCTGGACTTGGCATTTAAATCTCTCCTTCCTTCATGTTTATTTAAATTTGTTGCTATCTAATCTGAACTCATTAATTATTGCAGGAATGAGTTCAATATCTGACATAAATATACCTAATGTTTCTTCATTGATTGGAGTCTTTAATTTAAACTCTAAATAATTTTTTCGATCATTAACACCTATATGAAGTTCATTGTTCATAAAGCAATATAGAATCGATCCCCGATGAAGTTTTTCTAATTCTAAAAGTTTTTCGATCATAGATGAAGTAATTAAATAAAACCCAAACTCTTGCGACGTTGCAAAAATATCAAACTTTTTATTAAACTCAATACTTTCAGTATCAAATTTAATCAAGTTCTTTCGATTTACATAGCTTCCTCTACCTTCTACAACTTTTAACACTTGATCAAAATGCTTTTGAAATTTATAAATGTACCATCTGCCCTTAAAATAAGTTTCATATGATACATGAACATTACCATTTTTATCTCTATGTTCAACTCTTTGTTTCAAATCAACATCTGAAACCTCGAATCCAACACCTTTATATGAACCTTTGATATAATCTTCACCATAAAATCTATCTGGTCTTTTAATAGTCCCTGTAGCATTGATTCTTGATACAGGTATGGAAGATTTTGGATCATAAATGACATCTTCAAATTCTTCAGCTAGTAGCGCATAAATGAGTTCACGCTTAATAATTTTTCTATACTTAGCTGCTTCAGATGATGCCTTACCAAAAAAGAAAACAGCTACAATCAATACGATGACACCAAAAACAATTAAAATAGCTAATTCAGTGGCTACTCCTAATCCACCTAAAACAATTGCTGGAATTAATGTTAAAACCCCAATCATCATGTTCTTCTTATAATTTTTTTCTATCTCTAATCTTCTTTGTTCTATGCTTTGAAGTTTCTCATTCATTTATAATCACCGCTTCCATTTTATAATAATTTCTTGAATATTTCAATCTTATCTAAACTTTCCCATGAAAAGTCTTCGATGTTTCTTCCGAAATGGCCATATGCTGCGGTTTTTTTGTATATAGGTCTGTTCAGTTTTAAAGTCTTTATGATCCCTTTTGGAGTTAAATCAAAATGATTTAGAACTGCTTCATAGATTTTATCTAAGTCAACTTTCTCCGTGTCAAATGTATTAATCGCAACGCTCACTGGTTCTGATACACCAATCGCATATGCTAGTTGAATTTCACATTCGGTTGCAACACCACTAGCGACAATATTTTTAGCAATATATCTTGCCATGTATGCTGCACTTCTATCCACCTTGGTTGCATCTTTTCCTGAGAAAGCTCCACCACCATGTCTAGCATATCCACCATAAGTATCAACAATGATTTTTCTTCCTGTTAAACCAGCATCCCCGTGGGGTCCACCAATGATAAATCTTCCCGTTGGATTAATCTTATAAATGGTTTTAGATGTATCATAATCTTTTAAAACAGGTTTTATAACATGTTCTAACATGGCTTTATGTAGCTCTTCTTGAGTCCAAAACTCATCATGTTGAGTTGATAATACTACAGTATGAATATAATCGATTTGATGGTTTTTGTCATATGCTACAGTGACTTGAGTTTTTCCATCTGGACGAAGACCTTCAACAATATTTGTTTTTCTAACATAACTTAGTCGTTCTGCAAGTCTATGAGCAAGATATATAGGTAATGGTAAAAATGTGTCTGTGTCACTATTCGCATAGCCAAACATTAAACCTTGATCACCAGCACCTAAAGATTTGTTTTCATTCTTATTAACACCTAAAGCAATATCCGCTGATTGTTCTTTGATTTTTAAATCAATTTCGACAGTATCAACACTATATCCATATGCTTCTTTTGTATATCCAACATCCAAAATAGCTTGTTTTACGATTTGCTTATAATCTACTTTAGCTTTGGTTGTAATCTCACCAAATAACAAACAATAATGTGTAGTTACTGCTGTTTCTATCGCTACTCTTGATTCTGGATCTTGTTCTAAACATGCATCTAAAATAGAATCCGATATATAATCACTCAATTTATCTGGATGCCCTTCTGTTACTGATTCACTGCTAAATAATTTGTACATACATACACTCCTCGTATAATATGTAGTGTAGATTTAGGTTGATACCTTACTACATATCATTATTTATAAGTTTGAAGTCCTAGTGTTATAATTAAATCAAGATGTAACCAGAAGAATCTGCTTCCACTCCTTGCACATCATGGTGCTATTTAAGCGTGCAAACCTGCTTGATTGGCTTATCTGCTAACCGGTTGTTGTTACCCGTTAGATTTCACTCAACTTCTATGTCTAACGGTGGTTTCTTATTGGCGAGGCTGCAGTTGTCTTTCAAGGCTAGGACTTCTCTTATATCTATTTTCCCTTGAAAGAAGGTGTTCTTTTGAATCATACTTTATGTGTTGGTATTGACGTTGCTAAACTGTCCAATCACGTTTATGCACTTAACTTTAATCGTGATAAACTTTTATCTGTCAATATTCCTAATACCCAAGATGGTGCGAACTTAATTGAAACGCATATTTTAAAACTTCTTGATAAACATCATCTCTCTAAAGTCATTGTCATCTTAGAGTCAACTGGTGTTTACTCCGGTCATCTTGCGACCTACTTATCAGCTTCTAAGTTTTTGAGTGTTTTCGATATCAAAGTTTATCTCATCAATCCTAAAATTTCTAAAAATTATAGAAAAAGTTTTGCTGATATGGATAAAACTGATCCTAAAGATGCTTACATCTTAGCTGATATTGCTAGAGTTGGAAGAACCGATGAGTTAACTCCCTTTAAAGGTGGTCAAAGACTTGCTTTAGAAAGACTCACAAGGCATAGACTTCATATTGCTGAAAAACTATCCAATGAGAAGGTTTATGCCCTTAATAACGTGTTTATAAAGTTTTCTAACTTTGAAACTATATTTTCTAATAACTTTGGATCAACTGCTGTTGATCTCTTATTAGATTATAAAACCATTGATGATATTATCGATTCATCTTTAGAAGATTTATCTGACTTTGTTGCTAAATCAAGTAAAAATCGCTTTGATAATTCACTTGATATCGCTGCTAAGATCCAAAAAGCTGCTAGAGATTCTTATCGTCTTGATAAAGTTTCTTATGATCCTATTAATACAGCTCTCGCCTCATCCATAAATGTCATTAAATGTTATGAACATGAAATGAAAGATATTGATAAAGCCATTTTGCGACAAGTCGCTGGGTTTAATCATGATCACTATCAAATCTTAACGTCTATACCTGGTATTGGTAAAGTTTATGCAGCCGGTATCTTAGCTGAGATTGTTGATATTAGTCAGTTTGAATCCAATGATGCACTTGCTAAATATGCAGGTATTACCTGGCGTAAAAATCAATCCGGGAAATTCACCGCTGATGAGACTTACATGACTAAAACTGGAAATAAATATTTGCGCTACTTTTTAATCCAAGCAGCCAACATGGCTAGAATTCATATACCTGAGTATCGTGATTTTTATCATAAGAAATATGATGAAGTCACGACTCATCAACACAAACGTGCACTCGCCTTAACTGCTAGAAAACTTATTCGTCTTATCTATGGTTTGTTGAGTACCAATAGACTTTATAAGTAAAACTTAATTAGATTAATTCTTATAACTTTTACTTTTTTAAGCATGTCTTTAAATGATGCTTTTTATTAACTTTATACTCGTTTTTTATATTTTTAGTGCTTGACATCTTTACCGGTTGCTTCTTTTAAGAAAAACCGCCTTCCATAAGGAAAGCGGTCTTCTTCCTTATTGTTGGGATTTACCCCTTGTGAAAAGCACCTAAATTAAGTAGGTTGCTGCTATGTCAACAGTCACTGGCCTCGATAGCTCTGAATAAGTTTTATTTAATTTTTATTCTATATCATGATACATGAAAGTTTATAAAAAGTCAATGCATATCAATCACTAAAAATTATTATACATTTCTGAAAACTCATCATGAAACTTCAAAAATCTTTCCTTTAAATCATAATCAAAATAATTACCTAATTCACTTTGAAATTGCTTTAAAACAATACTATGTGCCATCGGTCTTTTGTATGATCTATGTGATCTCATGGTGATATATAAATCACTTAATAAAATCACTTGTGATTCTATTTCTGGTTGAATCATAAGCATTTCTTTTAAGAATTTTTCGTTTGCGGTATCTTCAATATGAGCTCTTGCAATATCTTCACATTTTTGTGCTAACTGAATGCGTTTAGCTATTCTTGAACCTAATTCTGTTTGATCTTTTAACATATCATAGGTTTTTTCGTCATATGAACTAATATCATTTAAAAGATGTTTGATTTCTTGATATTGTAAATGGACCATTGCATAGTCATTTAAATTATTGATTTGATCTTGACTCATCCCATAATAATCAGCCAACTTTTGACTCATTTGTTGAACTTGATATGCATGTCTCTTATCCATTAAGGTATAAGATGATGAAAACACAACACTAAATAAATCACCAACAATATGAGAGAAATCCGTTTGAACTTGTCTTCTTTTAATCAACTCTTTTTTTCTTTCTTCTTGCATATATTGTCCCATTGAAACAATTGCATATAAAACAAAATAGAAAAGAATAAAGAGTAAAGTTCTTAGTAATATATCACCAAATTCAGGTAATCTAATAAAATTCGGTAAAAATTCCATAAATGATTGTCCACCGACTAACCCATGAAAATTATATGTCCAAATTAAATGAATCACTGTAAGCAATGCTAATAAACCTTGGAAACTACTACTCAAAAGCTTCTTTTCTTGATATAAAGAAATAACGACGACTGCATAGTACATTAAAATGTATGCTCCGGTTTCAAAATATTCCAGTGTGTATAATCTTGCATATATTAATACTGATGAGAAAAAGATATAAAATGCAGCAACATACATCGCAACACTCTGCTTAGTTTTATCTTCTTGATCTAGATAAATTAATTTTTTTAACAGTTTATTGATGACATAAGTAATTGGAAACGCCATCACAGTAATGACCCAATCAGCAACCTGTGCCTCACTAGAAAACGATAAAACTAATAAAATCAATGTGTACATAATATTTGAAACAAAGACAATATTTTTTATAACGACGTTTCTTCTAAATAAAACAGCGACATCATTTGTAATGTCAACGCCTTGCTCAAAGCCAAAAAACTTAGCAAATATGTCTTTGCCAAGTGTTTTTAAATCCCAAAATTTTCTTTTCTTGTTTTGTTTATGATTCACCTAATCAGTCCTTGTTGTTATAAATCAAAAATGCTAAATCTTTTGACATCTACATTTTCATGTGCTAAATCTTCATTCATGACTTGTGCGACTCTTGTTGATGCTGCTGCAGCAATTGCACCGACGATATCATCTAAGAATGTGTGACATATACCATCTTCTTTACCAGCATCATTTAAACGTTTAACAATACCATGTTTATTAACATCAATATCACCAAAATTGGTTTGTCCAATCGTTCCATACAAACCAGAAACATCTAAGCCAAGTGTTTCATCAACTCCAAATAAACCTAAATCTTCATAAATAATATCTTGAATAGGTCCTTGGAATAAACCTTCTTCAGCTAAACGATCAATTTCAGCTGCTAGTTGCACATGATGAAATACATCTCTTAATGATAAAATCTTTTCAACTGATTCTATACAAATTGCACGGCTAACTTCATCAGAGTACTTTGATTGTTGCATATAAGAGATTTCTGCAATTGCTTCAATCGTTACACCTCTTTTTAACAACATCTTTTTGTTTAAATCAAACATTTCTTGTCTTGTAAAAAGTAGTTTTTTCTTTTCATTTTTCATGATTCTTCTCCTCCATTGAATGTGTCATTCACATCCATGATGTTTTGTCCATTGAGAAAATCTTTAGTTGCCATTATTTTTTTTCCTGGGACTTGAATCTGTTCAATTTCAACCGCTTTATCAAGGGTTTTAACAATGAGTTTCTTCTTAATGTTCAAAATTGTTCCAGGGCTTTTATCTTCATTTCCTATTATATCACTATTTCTTACTTTATAGATTTTGATTTTAACACCATTGATAAATGCATGTGCTCCAGGTTCAGGGGTTAACCCTTTAACACGATTGATAATCTTTTCAGTCGATTGATTAAAAGATAGGAATTCATCACTATAAGTCAATGTTGGAGAAAATGTCACAAGTGCTTCATCTTGTGCTTCTCGATAAATGATGCCTTGACAAATATCTTCTAAAACTTCTTTTAAAAGTCTAGTTCCTAAAGATGACAGTCTTTGAGTTAAACTTAGCGTATCATCCTCGTCATGGATGTTAATTGCTTCTTGTTTGATAATATCGCCGCTATCCATTTTAAATGCCATATACATAATTGTAACACCAGTTTGCTTATCACCATTGAAAAGTGCATATTGAATTGGTGCGCCGCCACGATATTTGGGCAGCAGGGATCCATGGACATTAATTGCTTTTACCTCATCAAGAAGAGCTTTTGGTAATATTTGACCATAAGCAGCAGTAATCACAAAATCTGGTTTAAGATCAACAATTTTTTGATATTCTGTCTTAATATTTTTGGGTTGAAAGACTTCAATACCATGTTTTAAGGCCACTTCTTTTACAAGGGGTGGAGTTAATACTTTTTTTCTACCTATGAATTTATCTGGTTGTGTAACAACCAAACATACATCGTGTTCTTTGATTAACATTTCTAAGACTTCGACTGCAAATAAAGGCGTTCCCATAAATACAATTTTCATTTTTATTCACCTACATCATATCTAAATTTGGATAATACTTCATATATATATTTTGAGACTTTAGATCGTTCATCATGTTTTTAATATCTAAAGCATCTAAAGTTTTATACTTTATGGTAACCACAAATCTAAAACGGTCTTTTATTTTTTTGACGAGTGCTTGAGATGGACCGAGTACTAAAACATCATCTAAAAGATTTAGTTTTTTCTTTAACTGAAAGGCAACTTGATATGTTTTTAAATACTCTCTTCCCTCAATTAAAAATTGAGAAACATGCATGAAAGGTTCATATCGTAATAGTTTTCGTTCATATAAGGCTTCTTTATAAAAAGCATCGTAATCTTTTAAAACACTTTGAATCGCATAATGATCCAGTTGATACCCTTGGATAATCACATCTCCAGGCATATGTCTTCCAGATCTTCCAGAAATTTGTGATAAGAGCATATACGTTTGTTCGCTTGCTGTATAAGAAGGTACTTTTAAAGATAAATCAGCCATTAAAACCCCAACAAGTGTTACTTTAGGGAAATCTAAACCTTTAGCAATCATTTGTGTTCCCAATAAGATATCAGCATCTTCATGAAGAAATGAATGCCAAAGTTTTTCATGTGCTCCTTTAGTTGTTGTCACATTTCTATCCATGCGCATAATTCTGGCAGTAGGGAATGTTTTTTTAAGCTGTTGCTCGACATATTCAATGCCAACACCAACTTCTTTAACCGTAGGTTGATGACATGCTTCACATGTTTTCAAAAAAGGTTTTTCATATCCACAATAATGACATTTAAGTACTTCTTTATCTTTATAGTATGTAAGAGATATATCACAATCAGGACATTTTGGCACATCTCCACAATGTCTACACAATACAAATGGTGCATATCCTTTTCGATTGAATAGAATCATGGTCTGTTCTTTTTTAGATAACCTGTTATGAATTGCTTCTTTTAGTTCATTTGAGAAGATTGAAGTATTTTTCTGTTTGAGTTCAGATTTCATATCTACTAACTTAATACTAGGTTGTTTTAAGTTAAAAGGTCTATGTTTAAGTTCTAAGTAGTGATACATACCATTTTTCGCATGATACATACTTTCAATTGATGGAGTTGCAGATCCTAAAACTAACGGTATATGATGATATTTCGCTCTTAATGACGCGATCTGTCTAGCATCATAAATCACGCCTTCTTTTTGAATGTATGATGGATCATGCTCTTCATCAATCATGATGATACCTAAATCATTCATTGGCATAAAAACACCACTTCTAGTAGCAATAACAACATCAATTTCATTGTTTAAGATCATTTGATATTGATCAAATCTCTCACCCTTTGATAAAGCACTATGGTATATCGCAACTCGATTAAATCTTGATTTGATGCGTTTCGCCATCGGCGATACCAAAGTGATTTCAGGCACAAGTATGAGACACTTTTTATGATTGATTATAACTTTTTCCATGACATCCAAGTAAACTTCAGTTTTACCTGAGCCTGTCACACCATGAAGTAAGAAAGTTTGATTGCTGTCAAGAGCATCTTGAATGGACTGACTTGCTATTTTTTGTTCAGAAGTTAAGGAAACGATTTTATCTTTTAAATCAAAAACGTGCTTGATTTCTCTTTTTTCAGTGATCGTTGTTTGTCTGAGCACATCATGTTTCTTAAGTGTTTGAATGTGCCCTGTTGTAAATCCTAAAGTCTCTAAATCTTTCTTTGTATAAGTTTTATCCTTTTCTAAACTAGGATATTGATCAACTCTTTGATATTGATGATTTTCATGATATAAATATGCGACTACTTTTTTCTCTTTGCTTTTTTGAGCATATATATTTTTGATATCTACAACCTGTTTCTCACGTAATCTTCTGAGCTTTGGCAGCATATCATAGTCACTCTTTTTTAAGTGCCAAATACCTTTATCATTAAAATATATTTTCATTGAATCAGGTACTAAATTTTTATCCTTAATGACGATTTCTTTATCATAATCCATACCAAGTTCACTAGGTATAACACACTCAAAAACTTCACTATAAAGGGAATCAGTGCTTTTTAATAGATCATTAATAATCATAAATAATTCGTCATTTACTGTAGGCGTAAGATCGAGAAGATGCATGATATCCTTAGTCTCTTCAGATGAATCTTCCATCATCTCAATAACATAACCCATTCTTGTCTGCGCACCAAAAGGCACGATCACTCTCATGCCTACTTCTAAATCATTAATCATATCATCTGGTATATGATAATCAAATGCTTGATTGACTTGTTCATGCTTAATATCAACGATGACTTTTGCGTACACAGCATCACACTTTTCTATTGATTTTAATTTTAAAAAAAGTAACCGAAGTTACTTTATTGTTTTTAGAAGTTGGTCAATATGATTTCCATAAGCTAATGCTTCATCATATTTAAAGACCAATTCTGGTATTTTACGCACGTTACGAATTTTTCTAGCTAATTCCATACGTATCGTCGCTTTTGCACTTTCAATTGCATTTTTTGCACGATCTAAAACTTCTGCTTCATCGCTTAAAATCGTGTAGTAAACAGTAGCAAAAGATAAGTCTTTAGTGACTTTAACTTCTGTTAAATTAATATAACCAAAGCTCTTATCCTTAACTTCTTGATTAACAATTGGTGCAAGTTCTCTTTGAATCAAACTTGCTAAACGTTCTGTAGTAATTGACATAATTTCTTACACCTCAATTTCTTTTAATTGTGATGCTTCTATAACATCTCCGACTTTGATATCATTAAAGTTTTCAATAGATAATCCACATTCAAATCCATTTCTAACTTCTTTAGCATCATCTTTAAAACGTTTGAGTGATGCTAGCTTACCTTCGTAAACAACAATACCATCTCTTAAGACTCTTACTAATGCATCACGTTTGATGACACCATCAGTTACCATACAACCTGCAATTGTACCTACTTTTGAAATCTTGTAAGTTTCTCTTACTTCAGCTTGTCCAGTAACGATTTCTTCAAACTCTGGTTCTAACATACCTTTAAGTGCAGCTTCGATATCTTCTTGGATTCTATAGATAATACTATAGAGTCTAATTTCAACACCTTCAGAATCAGCAACACGTTTAACTGCTGCAGTAGGTCTCACATTAAAACCAATGATGATTGCATCTGATGCAGATGCTAAAGTCACATCATTTTCTGTGATTGCACCCACTGAATGTCTAACGACATTCACATGGAATCCTTTGATGTCAATTTTTTCTAGCATACCTCTTAAAGCCTCTATAGAGCCTTGAACATCACCTTTAATAATGATATTTAATTCTTTAGTTTCTTCTTCAATTTCACCTAATAAAGAATCAAGTGAACGTTTTTTCATTTGTTTTAATTCTGTTTCTTTTTGTCTAGATTGACGATCTGATGCGATACTTCTTGTCATTTTTTCATCTTTAAATGCCATGAAAATATCACCAGCTTGTGGTACTTCATTGAGTCCTGTAACTTCAACTGGTTGTGAAGGACCTGCTTCATCAAAACGTTTTCCTAAATCATCATTCATTGTCCTGATTTTACCGTATGTATTTCCAATAACGATATAATCGCCAACTTTTAAAGTTCCTGTTTCTACGATTAAAGTAGCAACAGCACCTCTACCTTTGTCAAGGCTAGCTTCAATCACTGTACCTCTTGCTAATCTGTTAGGATTTGCTTTAAACTCATTGATTTCACTTAATAATTGAATCACATCTAATAACTCATCAATATTGATGTTCTTTAATGCAGAAACTTGGACATAAGGTGTATCTCCGCCCCAAGCCTCAGGTACTAAACCACGTTCTGATAATTCAGTCATAACGCGATCTGGATTTGCAGATGGACGATCAATTTTGTTCACTGCAACAATGATTGGCACTTTAGCAGCTCTTGCATGGTCTAACGCTTCAATCGTTTGAGGCATCACACCATCATCAGCACCTACAACTAAAATAACAATATCCGTTACTTTTGCTCCACGTGCACGCATTTCTGTAAAAGCAGCATGACCAGGTGTATCAATAAATGTGATTTTTTCACCATTTCTAACAACTTGATAAGCACCAATATGTTGTGTAATTCCTCCAGCTTCTCCTGCGACTACTCGGGATTTACGAATCGTATCTAAAAGTGTAGTTTTACCATGGTCAACATGTCCCATAACGGTAACAATTGGTGGTCTTTTTACTAAATCTTTTGGATCATCGACGATCTCAATTTCATCAAATCTTGTTACATCTGTAACAACTTCATCTTGTACTTCAAAGCCTTCATCTATAGCAATGACTTCAATCGTATCTCGATCAATGATTTGTGTTACTGTAGCCATTAAACCTTGACTCATCAGTTTTTTAATCATCGCTGCATTACTAATATTAAGCCCTTGCGCGACATCAGCAACCGTCATATCATTCTTATAGATAAATACCTTGTTTTCTTCTTGTTTAGGTTTCTTAGGTGCATTTGGTTTTCTATAATCATTTCTTTTTTGATGATTGTTGTTTGGTCTCTTTTTTTGTTTTTGATTTTGAGGCATATAATCACTTCCTTTTCTGATCCATCAATAGTTGGCAAAATCCTTGATCTGCAATGCCAATCACTTTGATGTCTTTTTTTCCTAAAGCTAAGGATAAAGTTTGTGAATCTAAATCCTCTAAGACATTTGTCTCATATGTCTTTGCTTTATCTCTTACCTTCTTTTTTGTTAACTCTGAAGCGTCATTTGCCAAAATGACTAAACATATTTTTTTCTTACGTAACGCATCTATCGTGATTTCGGTACCTACGGTAACCTTTCTTGCACGATATGCTAAACCTATTGTTTTATCCATGTACAAGTTTCATCAACTCATCATAAATATGTTCTGGCACTTCAACTTCGAGTTTTCTATCTAATGCTCTATTCTTTTTCGCTAACAATATCACATCTTCACTAAGTTTTAAATATGCACCACGTCCATTAGCTTTACCTATAGGATCAACAGACACATTGCCTTCTTTATCAGCAACTACACGCATCAACTCTTTTTTCGGTAAAACTTCTTTAGTAACCACACAAGTTCTTAGTGGAATTTTTTTTACTTTTTTCATGTGTAAAACCACCTTTATAAAATCTTAATAAAGAATGCCTTCACCTTGAGCCATCGTTTCTGATTTAATATCGATGCTCCATCCACAAGCTTGAACAGCAAGTTTCACGTTTTGTCCGAGTTTACCAATTGCAAGTGACAATTGATCATCTGGGACTATCGCTAATGCACTCTTTTCTTTTGGATTAACGTGTGTAACCGCCACAACTTCTGCAGGTTGTAAGGCGTTAGCAATTAATTCTTTCTCGTTATCACTCCATCTAAATAAGTCGATTTTTTCATCACTTAGGGCTTTAACGATTTCACGTATACGTGATCCACCTTCACCAACACAAGCTCCAATTGGATCTACTTTAGAATCATTTGATTTCACACCTATTTTTGCACGATCTCCTGGATCTCTAGAAATACCCATCACTTCTATGATGCCATCTTTGATTTCCGGGATATAATTTTCAAGTAATCTGATGATTAAACTTGGGTGTGAACGACTGACAAAAACTTTTGGCCATTTCGTTTTCATTTCAACGTCAGAAACATAAACTCTTACATGATCTCCGACATGAAATTGGTCTTTAGGAAGTGCTTCTTTTTTAGGAAGCAATGTAGTTAAATCTTTTCCAATATCTAAACGATAATGATCATCTTGAACATCAATAACTCTAGCATTAATCATTTCATGCTCAAAGCTCTTAAAATGATTGTACAAATTTTCTTTTTGGCTTGTCACTAAACTTTCGTTCAATCTTGACTTGAAATCTCTCACCGCAAAATGCCCAAAATCTTTTGGATCAATTTTTTGTTCTAAGATATCTCCAACTTTGATTCTAGAATTGATTTTCTTCGCATCTGCAAGTAGCATTTGTGAATAATTCTTATCTAAATCAAGTGATAATTCGTCAACAACTAAATGCTGAGTAAACACCAAAATTTCATTCTTATCTTCTTTAAGTTCTACACGACACGATCTTACATCATGTGCTTTTTTACATCCTGCAATAAGTCCTTGAGTAAATGCTTCAAAAACCTGTTCTCTTGACAGCTCTTTTTCCTCTGCAACCGCATCAATATTGTCAAAAAATACTTTACTTATCATGATATCCTCCTTATACCTTAACTGAAGTACGCATATGTCTGGCATCTTTGAAATCGATATCAATTTTTCGAATGCGTCCCTTATCATTGATTTCTAATTTAATTATATCATTTTCAAACGATATGATATACCCGTTTCCTTTATATTTATTCGTTTCTAAATAAATATATTTACCAATAGCTTTTTCTACATCTTCTTTGGTCTTAAGCGGTCTTTCTGCACCTAAAGAAGAAAGCTCTAAAAAGTAATCATCGTCTAAATCGTCATCTGTCAGCAAATCCACATATTCCATATGAATTTTCTCTAAATCATTGATGTCCATGACATCGACATCAATCAAGATTTCAACGATTTTTTCTCCAAATTCCTTTTTTGTGCGGATACTATAGATATCTAAATCATATCTTTTCAAAATCGGTATTAACTTTTCTCTCATTTTTTGTAAATTCATCTCAAACCTCAATAAAATGAGTGGAAATCATCATCTCCACTCACGTTTAGGTTTTTATTATAACATTTTTTATAGTTAAATACAATTTATAAACAGGTTTTTTTGGGTTTTTTAAGCAATTAAGAGTTTATTTAAAAAAACTTATTGCGAATGATTTGCAAATAGGTGAAATGGTGCTATAATAATTATGCGAATGATTTGCAATTGGAGGTAATAGAATGAAGAAATTTGCAGCAATATTATTAGTTTTAATCACAGGAATCACGTTAATGTCTTGTCAAAATGATGATGAGCACCCAGATATTGTGACAACCATGTTTACACACTATGATTTAGCAAAACAAATTGTTGGTGACAAAATGTCTGTCGAGATGCTTGTCCCACTAGGCGCTGACATCCATGATTTTGAAGCTTCTAGTAAAGATATGATCGATATTGAAAATGCTAAACTATTTTTATTTACAAGTCTCGAGATTGATACATGGATTAAAGACCCATCAACAATCGGTGGAGAACAAACTATTGTTTTAGATATGTCGAAAAGTTATACAGTTGAAGACCATGAGCATGAAGAGATCAGTTATCAATCAAAACTAGGTTCTGTGCGTATCGGAGATGACCACGATCACGATCATGATGATGAACTTCATTATTGGGTTGATCCTACTACTGTTTTACAAATGATTGATTACATTTATGAACACATTATTGAAATTGATCCTGAAAATCAAACATTTTACTTAAGCAACGCAACACAATATAAATCAGAGATCGAGAGTATTCATCATGAAATTTATGAACTATTAGCACACGAACCTTATATAGATTCTGAAATCTATTTCGCTGGACATAATGCGATGGGTGCATTTGCTGAAAGATATCATATGCATATTGAATCTTTATTTAGCGAATTTAAACCTGATGATGATTTGACAAGTAGTGAAATCATTAATTTTTCAAATCTTGTAAAATCTTCACAAGTAGAGTATTTATTTGTAGAAGCACTCATTGAACCAAGAGCAGCAAATGCTATCAAAGAAAACTTAATGCTTAGTGATAATTACGCTTTAACACTGTTAGAATTACACACCTATCACAATGTAAACCAAGAAGACTGGGAGGCAGAGGTTACATATAAAGACTTGTTGATGAGAAATTTCGAAAACATCAAAACAGCTTTAGGTATAACCGAATCCAATGATTAAATATAACGAAGTGAGTGTCTCTTTTGGATCATTTAATGTTTTAAAAGATGTGAATTTTCATATTAAAAAAGGTGATTTTCTTCACATTGTCGGTCCTAATGGTAGTGGTAAAACAACTTTAGTTAAGACCTTAGTTGGACTTTTAAAACCTACAACTGGAATCATTGAGATGAACACTAATAATATGGGTTACCTACCTCAAAAACTGAATTTAAAAAACCAACTTCCAATGACTGTTCAAGAAGTCATTTATAGTGGTTTCAAAAAGCAAAGGCTCATCCCTACAAAAACAGAATGCGATTTGATTAAGGCATGGTTATTAAAAATGGAAATTCCGGAACTGTTCAACAAAAGCATGAACTATCTATCAGGCGGACAACAACAAAGAGTTTATTTGATTAGAGCTTTAATCTCAAACCCTGAAGTACTCATTTTAGATGAACCAACAAGTGCACTCGATCCATCCTTTAGAGAGAAATTTTATCATTTACTTTACGAGATTCAGCAGCAACAACAAACAACGATCATTCACGTTACTCACGATTTAACAGATGCTGTAAAAGATGATTGTAAAGTCATGTATGTTGACCAAAGCATAAAATTTTTAGGTAGTTATCATGACTTTAATCATTTTGAACATAGGGGGCATCATCATGCTTGAACTGTTACAATATGATTTCATCATCAATGCCTTATTCATCGGGATTACACTAGCACTGTCAGCTTCTTTATTAAGTCCTTATTTAGTGCTAAACCAACAAGCAATGATTGCTGATGGTTTAGCTCATGTGAGTTTTGCTGGTTTAGTGATTGGTATATTATTATCGAATCAAGCTTTATACATAGCCATCCCTTTTGTAGCACTTGCTGCAATACTTATTAAGTATCTGGCAACAACAGATAAAATGAATGGTGATGCAGCAATCGGATTAGTTGCAAGTGTCTCATTTGCAATCGGATTAATACTGATTAAAAAAGGGCCAGGCTTTAACATATCCGTTGAGAGTATGCTTGTTGGTAATATCTTTACCGCAACAAGAGCAGATATGCTTTTGTCTACTATTGTAAGTGTCTTTATACTATGCTTTGTCATTTTCTTCTATAGACCCTTATTCTTAATGACCTATGATTTAAACTATGCTAAATTCTCAAAAGTAAAAACAAACCTTTTAGGATATGGATTAGCAATTCTTACAGCATTTTTCATTGTCATTGGTGTTAGAACGATTGGCACCTTGTTAATATCAGCACTAGTCGTTTTTCCGTCAATCATATCTTCACAATGGACCAAAAGTTTTAAAATGACTCTAATCTTTGGTATGATTTCAAGTTTTATCATTGTTGTTTTAGGTATCTTCATAGCGCATCCACTTGAGATTCCTGTAGGTTCAACAATTGTTGTTATTTATACGATATTATTGATTATATTACTGATTATTAAGAAAATTTTAAGGAGATGATATCATGCGCATGACACATCAAAGAAAACAAATATTAGATATTTTAAAAAAAGCTTCTCACCCGCTTAGTGCAGAAATGATTTTAGAAGCGCTACCTAAAGATGCTTTGAACTTATCCACTATATATAGAACGCTAGACTTGTTTTTCGCAGAAGAAATCATTTCAAAAAGCTACATGAATCATACAACTTATTATTACTTAAACCACAAAGAACACCATCACTACATGATTTGCCTAAACTGTCAAAAAATGTATGAGATTGATTGTCACATACACCATATAACTGATGATATCGCTAAAAAACACGATTTTAAAATTACACATCATGATATGACAGTTTATGGGTATTGCAAGAGTTGTCAAGATGCTTTAGGGTTATAAAAAATGGAGGAAATTTTCCTCCATTTTTTTTATTAGTTATTCCATCTTCTTGGGTCATCATGGATATCATCTAATATATCCATATCTGCTTTTTTAATTGAAAAATCAACTTGTGAGTTCTCAATAATTCTACTTTCATGGGTTGATTTAGGTAAAGGTAATGTTCCTTTTTCTAAGCAATAACGAATGAGCATTTGAGCAGGTGTCTTATCATATTTTTTAGCCATATCGATAACGATTGGATTTTTAAGTGCATACCCAATAGCAAGCGGTGAATAAGCTTCAATCAAAATATTTTTTGCTTCACAATAAGCTCTTGTCTCTTCTTGATCTAATCCAACAAAGAAAGCAATTTGATTTGCATGTGGTACAAAACCAGTGTTTTTTATAATATTATCTATATCTTTTGGTGAAAAATTAGAAACACCGATTGCTTTAATCTTACCTTCATTGTAAAACTCAATCATCGCTTTAAATGCTTCAACATTGCCTTCATCACAGTTCTTACCCATTTCATTCCATGGCCATGGTGCATGAATCAAATATAAGTCTAAATAGTCAAAGCCAAGTTCCTCTAATGTTTTTAAGAATGCTTCTTTAGCACCTTCATATGTTTTAATATGAGATTGTAACTTAGATGTTACAAAGATTTCTTCTCTAGGTACCCCTGAGTCTTTGATTGCCTTACCTACACTTGCTTCATTTCTATATGCTGCAGCTGTATCAATATGACGATACCCATTTTTAAGTGCCATCATCACTGAATCATAAGCTATATCCCCATCTGGTACTTGCCATGTTCCAAAACCGATTTTTGGAATTTTAACTCCATTTGATAATACATAAACATCTGTTAATGCTTTCATTTTTTGACGCCTCCTAATTTTATTATATCTTCTAATAACTCCCTAAACTCTTTGACCGTTTGTAAACGATGGTTTGCTAAAGTATACCCATAACCAATTTTTATGGTTACAGCATCTTTTAAGACTTTAAACATATCTTCATCGGTAACATCATCACCTGCTGCAAACATAAAATCGTAATCTTTATGATTGGTAAATAAGTAGGTTGCATTCCCTTTATTTACTCTTTGATCCTTAATTTCTAATACCATGTGTCCTTCTTGTATTTCAATTGGATAATTGCCTTTAATCGAAAATAAAGCATCTTTGATTTCAGACATTTTATTAGAAACCATTTCAGGCTCACATTTTCTATAGTGTAGAGCGACTGAATGTGTCTTTTCTTCAATAAACGATCCTGGCATACGATCAACATAAATCTCTAAGACATGACGCATGCGCCCTTTCCAATCACTGTCGATAGAAATGGTTTTTCTCCACTCGCTATCCTTAGTTTTATACCATAATCCATGATCCCCAACTAAGTTCACATTTAAATTTCCTAGCCAGCGATCTAATGTCTGATGATCTCGACCCGAAATAATAACAATCTCTGTGTTCGGTAGTTGAGACAGTTTTTGTAAAATATTTTTTAGTTTTCTAGAAGGATATGCTTGCATTGGTGTAGATTGGAAATCTACCAATGTGCCATCATAATCTAAAAATAAAATGCGTGAACTTGCTTTTTCAAATTGACTAAAAATTCTTTTTTTATCTATGATTTCATCTTTAGGCAATTTTACAATTTCTTTAATTTCAACTTTATTTAAGCGATTCATGAACTCATTCGCCCAGAACTCAACGTTATATCTTTTGATGCGCTCATTCATGATTTCGTTGCGTTCTATGCGTTCTGATTTCGTCATTTCTAAAGCTGTTTTAATACCTTCAGCAATTTGCAATTCATCATTTGGATTAATAATGATTGCTTCACTTAGTTCGCTTGCAGCTCCAGCTGTTTCACTAATAATAAGCATACCTTGATGATCAGATCTTGCTGCGATATATTCTTTAGCAATTAAGTTCATACCATCTCTCAGTGGAGTAACAAGTAATATCGATGCTTCTTTATAATACTTAATCAAATCATCTTGAGAAAATGATTGATACAAATACCATATTGGCATCCAATCAAAACTACCAAACTCACCATTGATTTCACTAACTAATTTTTCAATATTTCTTTTCAGTTCATCATATGTAGGCAATGATTGTCTTGAAGGAGCTACAATTAAATGCAACTTAACTTTCCCTCTATATTTAGGATATTTCTTTAAAAATGCACGATATGCCTTGATTCTTTCTAAGATTCCTTTTGTATAATCAAGCCTGTCTACTGATAATATGACTTTATAATCTTTTGGAATATTAACTTTTTCGATTTTCTTATGTGCAAAATAATCATAATCAATACCCATTGGAAACGCATCAACTTCAATGGTACGATCATTATATTGAATCTTATAAAAACTTTGATTAATGTTTAATATTCTCCTTACACTACTTAAGAAGTGTCTAACATAATCATAGGTGTGAAACCCAATCAAATCTGATCCGAGTAAACCAGTTAAGATCTCTTTTTTCCAAACAAGTAACCTGAAAATCTCACTTGATGGAAAAGGGATATGTAAGAAAAATCCGATTTTTACTGATGGAAAATCGTGCTTAATCATTTCCGGTAGCAGCATTAATTGATAATCATGAACCCATATAATCGAATCTTCTTCGATATGTGGTTTTAAACTTTTATAAAATTTTTGATTGACTTTTTGGTAGGCTTCCCACGTCTTTTCGTTATACTCTGCTTTATCCGCAAAGTAATGAAATAACGGCCATATAGTCTTATTAGAAAATCCTTCATAATATAAACTGATTTCTTTATCAGTTAAATAAACAGGATGACATTGATACTTATCATTTAATGTTTTTTCTATCTTTTTTTCTTCTTCTCTTCTTAATCTGTCTTTTGCAACTCCTGGCCAACCAACCCATAAACCATCAGATCCTCGGTGAAAACTTTTTAGTCCTGTAGCTAAACCCCCGATACTTTCATGGTAATCGATTTGATGTCTTTTTACAGATACAGTTACAGGCAGTCTATTTGATACAAATATTGTTTTACTCAAATTAAAACTCACATCCTTTAACTTTTAATCTTAACTTCATTTTACCATATCAGAAGCTTCGATATAAAAAAAGAGCATGAGAGCTCTTTATTTGTGAGTAAGTAATCGAGTTTGAATATAAATACCTGCGATTGCTAAAATCATCAGTACTGACCCAAAACCAATTTTAACAATATCAGTTGGTAATTGTTCCATATTAGATAAAATCATTTCTAATATATAAACAAATAAATATGCATAAAGTATCCCTTTAAGTGTTTTCATGATTTGTTCAGTAATCGGTAGAATTTGATCAGATGAATTCTTATATAATAAAAACCCAAAGACACCAAATAGAACTAATACACCTAAGATAATAAAATTATAAGCAGGGAAAGTGTCTGACACATAGTGCTGGATAATAATATTAGCACCCATAATCAAAAATACGATAAACATAATGAGTTGAATAACTAAACTTTTACGATAAATATTCATTTTTTGTGACTCCTTTACTATTTTTTTATTTTTTTTGTTATACTAATAATGAAACGAGGTAAACTTTATGAAAAAAGCTGTATATCCTGGAACATTCGATCCACTTACGATTGGTCATCTCGATTTGATCAAACGTGCCTCACGAATTGTAGATGAACTCCATATTGTTGTTGCTGATAATTATAAGAAAGTACCAACATTTACAACCGAAGAACGCATTGAGATGATTAAACTCGTTACAGAAGATTTAGATAATGTTGTCGTATCTTCAACAAACGATTTAGTGGTAAGATATGCCAAAGATCATGGTGTAGATTTGATGATTCGTGGACTAAGAAATATTCAAGACTATGAAAATGAGTATGCCTTATACCAATTCAACAGAAATATTAACAGACATATTGAAACGCTCATTTTATTTCCATCGTCGAAAAATCACTTTGTCTCATCTTCAGCAATCAAAGAATTAGTCGTTCACCATGCTGATATTTCACCTTATGTTCCAAGAGAAATCATCAAACTAGTACAAAACAAACTAAAACCTAAACAAGATTAAGTTTCTTAAAAAAGTCGTATAATTGATCCTCATGTATATGTGGCGCAATATAATCGGCTTTTTCTTTTAATTCTTGGAATCTTGTATTATCCATCACAATTCCAACATCAGCAAGTTCAATCATATCTACATCATTAGCTCCATCACCTATACAGATGAGTCGATCAATTCGATCAACTTCTAAACATTTTTTAATGCCCAGTGCTTTGTTTATATGTGGATAAGTGAAATCCGCACCACCAGCATGCCAAGGAAAAACTCTGAATTTTGGCATAAGTTTAGCAGCTTTAAAAATCTCTTCTTCTTTTGCTGCAAACATCCAAAGCTGATAGACTTTATGCTCTTCATAAAACTTTTCGTTAATACTAGGTCTTATGTCCCTTAATAATTTCATGCCATCTAAAAAACTTTGATCCATATAATTAACAGCTTCATCATCAATACCAATCATGCCAATGTTGATATCTTGATCCTTTGTCATTTTCAAGACATCGATAATATCTTTTTGATCAATAGGTAAATCATAAATGACTTCATTATTTTTTAATACATAAGCACCATTTAGTAGAACTTTATATGTAAAAAATGGTAAGACATCATTGATGATTTCAAGCTTACGAAGGCCTCTACCAGTTGCCAAGCCTAAAACAACGTCCTCTTGCAAGCTTAAAAGGCTTAAAAGTTTTTTTGTCTGTTCTGGAATTTTATGATCTTTATGACAATATATCGTATTGTCAACATCAAAGAAAATTGCAGTTTTCATCTTACACCTCAAAATTATTATAGCATATATTGTATTTGACTATCATTTTTAACGATTTTATTATAAAATAGAAATGTAGAAAATCGATGCTGGAGGATTTTTATATGAAAAACCCATTATTAAACCCCGGGGAAATCGGCATTTTTGCTTTAGGTGGGCTAGGCGAAGTCGGCAAAAATATGTATATCTATGAAATAGAAGATCAAATCTTCATTGTCGATTCAGGCATTTTATTTCCAGATGAACACTTATTAGGTATTGACTACGTCATTCAAGATTACACATATCTTATTGAAAATCAAGAGCGCATTGTTGGGCTCTTTATTACCCATGGTCATGAAGATCATATTGGAAGTATCCCCTATCTATTGCGTCAAGTTGAAATTCCCAAAATCTACGCTTCAGGTATAGCTGTAGACTTAATTGAATATAAATTTATGGAACACAAAGATATTAAAGCACCTCATATTGAAGAGTATAAGAGTCATTATAAATATAACTTTAAAAATGTTGAAGTTAGTTTTATTAGAATGACCCATTCAATCCCTGATATGTTTGGTATCGTATTTAAGACATCTATCGGTACATTATTTCATACCGGTGATTTTAAAATTGATTTTACACCTGTCGGACCACCAACTGAGTTTGATAAACTAGCTAAAATCGGTAGTGAAGGCGTACTATGCATGTGTTCGGATTCTACCAATGCAGAGCGTGATGAACTCATTATATCGGATAGTAAAGTTGGAAAATCAATTCATGAACTTTTCACGAGAATGACAGGTAGAATTATTATTGCAACATTTGCTTCCAACATGTATCGTATCCAACAAATCATCGAAGCTGCTGTACTTAACAAAAGAAAAGTTGCAGTGTTCGGAAGATCCATGGAACGTGCTATAGAAGCTGGTATGCAAACTGGTTATATTAAAGCGCCAAAAGATACACTCATTACTGGTGATCAAGTCAATAGATATAAACCAGAACAAATTTGCTTATTAGTAACCGGTTCTCAAGGTGAGCCACTTGCTGCACTGAGTAGAATCGCAAATGGTACTCACAGGCAAGTACAAGCCATGGCAGGTGATACTGTGATTTTCTCTTCTTCTCCTATTCCAGGAAATCAAGAAGGTGTCAATAGAACAATCAATCGCTTGTTTAGATTAGATGTTAATGTCATCACTCATGGACCACTAGCAGATACTCATACTTCTGGACACGGTGCTCAAAATGACTTAAAAATGGTATTAAGTTTAGTTAAACCAAAACTATTTATTCCAGTACACGGCGAACATAGAATGCTTAAAGAACATAAACAACTCGCCATTGATTGTGGTGTTCAACCTAACAACATTTTAGTTATGGATAATGGTGATGTTGCTGCAGTTTCTAAAGATGGTATTCGCTATGCTGGAAAAGTGACTTCAGGTGAAATCTATATTGATGGAACAGGTATTGGAGATATTGGCAGTGCTGTTATTAAAGAACGTAAGTTACTAAGTGAGGAAGGACTATTTTCAGTTGTTCTTTCTGTAGATTCACAAAATAAAAAGTTAATTAATGATCCAACCGTTATTTCAAGAGGTTTCATCTACATGAAAGGTAATGAAGAGCTTACCAGACAATTAGCGAATGAAGCTAAAAAAGTGTGTCAACAAGAATTATCCGCAAAACTATATAGTGACCAACACATCAAACAAGCAGTAATTGATCATTTAAGCGATAAAATATTTGAGATCACTCAAAGACGTCCTTTAATTATTCCAATTATTATCGATTTAAAAAATGCGTAAAAAAAAGTCCTTAGGACTTTTTTTATTGCATATGGAGCATAAATGCATCAAATACATATTTAGTGACTAAAGCATCATCATTTGCATCATGATGTTGAATACCATCAATATCAAAATATGTTTTATATGCTTTAAATAAACCTAAATCATCTTTTAAATTATAATAATCCTTATGTAACTTGAGTAAGTCAATAAAATCAGTATCTTTAGTTAATATTTTTTTATCGTGTAATTTATAAGAATCATTTAAAGCAGTGATGTCATTCTTACCCCAAACAACGAATTTAGGTTGATATTTTTCAATAATCCTGTTTAAATCTTCGTAGAATTTTTCATAGTGAATGGCATCTTCATAAAACTGTAGCTCATCTAGTTTTAAGAATTTTTTTGTTCTTTTTGATAGATTTGTTGATGGTGCTGGCAAAACATAATATCCATTTTGCTCAATGATTTCTCCTTGTGCCTCTGATAAAACATATCCAACTTGAATGATTTCTGGTGTAAACGAAGTTGAAGTATATCCTGGCATGGTCATTTCAAAATCAATAAATAAATAATGTTTATATTGTTTTAAAACATTTTGCATATCTTTTCTAAGTTGAAATAGATCATAATGTACACGATGTGGTTCTAGTGAAATAATGCGATTAAAATGAGCAACCTGAAAATATAGTTTCCCATGAATCTTTTTCCGTTTTGTGGCAATTTCAAAGTCAACCAAAACACCTTTTCTTAAATAATCGAAAAATGTTTTTGCTAATCTATTTGATAAGTAAAACCCTATTTTTCTACCTTCAATAATTAAATAGAATATTTTTAAATCACGATTGATGTCGTATATAATTTTTGTCATTTAACTACCTCTCTTAGTGCTTCAATAATATCATCAGTTAAGCCGATTTCCTTAAGCTTTTCATCACTTGCGTCTTTAATCTCATCCAAGGATTTAAATGTTGATAAAATTGTTTGTTTTCTCTTTGGACCGATACCTTTAATGTGATCCAAAATAGATTGTTGTGTTGTCTTGTCTCTTGTTTTTCTATGAAAGCTAATCGCAAACCTATGTACTTCTTCGGATATACTTAATAATAGTTGATAAACTTCACTATTTTTTAGTAATGGATAAACCTCGCCATTAAAAACAAGCGCTTCAAGTTGATGTTTCTTATTCTTTTTTAGTCCCGCAATTTTTATATCTAGATTGAGTTCATTTAGTATCTCATGTGCAGCGTTTAATTGACCTTTACCACCATCAACTAAGATCAAATCAGGCATTGGTTTACTTTCAACAAGTAATCTTTGATATCTTCTATAAACAACTTCTCTCATTGCTTGATAATCATCATTTGTAGTTGTTTTTAAATGATATTTACGATATCCTTTTTTATCAAATGCATGATCTTTATAAACAACAAGCGCTGAAATAGGAGCTGTTCCAAAAAGCTGGGCATTATCAAATATCTCAATAGTTTTAACTTCTGCTCCTATCATCTGTGATAAATCATCAATGGCTTGTTGTGTTTTTTCTTGTTTATGTCTATATAACATATAGTGATGTTCTAAATCATAATCTGCATTCTTAGATGCAAGATCAACGATTTTCTTTTTATCACCTTTTTGTGGCATGATTGCTTTATTTCCAAACATCAGTGTTAATGCTTCATATTCAAACCTATCACTAAACAATAACTCATCAGGCATATGATCTTCATAGTATTGTTGAAGGTAACTTAAAACTGAATCTGTGTATTCTCCAACATAAGCAAAAACAATCTGTTCATGATCTACAATCTTTCCTGATCTCATCTTTAAGATTTGAATAGATATATCATCCTCATTATACGCAAAACTGATTGCGTCTCTATCTTTAAAATCATTGATGTTAATGATTTGTTTTTCAGTGGTTGATTCGATATGTCTGATCATATCTCTGTATTCAATTGCTTTTTCATAAAACATTTGTTCAGATGCTTTTGCCATTTCTGTTTTCAACTTGCTTAAAACTTCTTTCGTGTCTCCTTTTAGAAACCTAATGATTTCATTGATATCATCTTTATAATCAACATCAAACTGACATGGCCCTAAACACTGGCCAATATGATAATACAAACATACCTTCTTTGGCATTGTATCACATTTTCTAAGTGGATATAATCTATTTAAAAGTCTTGCTGTTTCTCTGGCGGCATAAACATTTGGATAAGGTCCAAAAATCCTGCCTTCAGGTTTTTTCTTTCTAACAACCTGAAGCTTAGGATATTTTTCTTTAGTAAGCTCAATATACGGATATGTTTTATCATCTACCAAACGTATGTTGTACTTTGGAGTATATTGCTTGATTAAATTATTTTCAAGAATTAAAGACTCTTGCTCACTATTAGTTAGCACATAATTAAAATCATCAATTTCTAAAACAAGTCTTGTTGTTTTTTCATTATGAGCACCAGTGAAATAAGATTTAACTCTATTTTTTAAATTTTTAGCTTTACCAACATAGATGATATCGCCTTGCTTGTTTTTCATCAAATAACAGCCAGGTTCTGTTGGGAGCAAATTCATTTTTGCCTTTAAACTCACAAAATCACCACTATCATTTTAACATATTTTTAATCATTTTTTTGAAAAAGAAAAAGCGACTGAATCGCTTTTACGTTTCGAAATCAACTTGCACTTTGTCATTTAGAATTTCTTCTAATGCCATGCCAATACTTTTGACACATTGTGCATTATCAACAACTAGTTTTTCATCTTCGATAATTCTTGCAACTTTGCTAGCTGCATATACTAACTTGTATTTAGAATCTATTTTATCTAATAGTTTATCGATCGATGGGTATCTCATACCATCTTTGTTCTTTAACATGTAATCACTCTCCTATCATCTTCAAGTAATTGTGAATTGTACGTTCTGTTTTTGCATGCTCAGCACGCACAATTGCCATAATACGGTCAGCAGCATTATTGACCTCATCATTAACAACAATATAATCATATTTGTGTGCAAGTAGGAACTCTGACTCAGCTTTCTTCATTCTTTTTTCAACAAGTTCAATCGGTTCCGTACCTCTAACTCTTAAGCGATCGTATAAAGCTTTTTTTCCTGGTGGGACTAAAAAGATAAATACAGCATCTTTCATTTGCTTTCTTACTTGTAATGCACCTTCAACTTCTATCTCTAAAACAACTTCTTTTCCTTGATCAAGTTGTTCATCAATTTTATCTTTGGGAGTACCATAATAATTGCCAACAAACTCTGCCCATTCTAAAAACTTATTTTCTTCAATACGTTTTAAGAATTCTTCTTTCGTTACAAAATAATAATCTACACCATCTACTTCGCCTTCTCTAGGTTTTCTAGTCGTCATCGAAACAGAGTAAACAAGATCATGATTTGGCATTTGAAACAACGCTTTTCTTACTGTGCCCTTACCTACGCCAGATGGACCCGATAATACGACTAGCAATCCACGTTCATTGAGTTTCATAAGCGCCTCCTCTTTTCTATATTTACCCCTTATTATATATGATAAAATGGCTTAAGTAAAGAGAAGTCATGTAATTTTAAAGAAAAAGCGCTTTACATTTTAATTTAATGTTAAAATAGTTATGAGGTGGATTATGATTATAGATGGAGCATTTATACAAAGAGTTGTGAAAGAGCTCGACAAAAAACTTAATAAAGCCAGACTTGAGAAGATTAGTCATGTCACTAGTGAATCCTTTTTATTTCAATTCTATTTCAAGGGTGAAAAACTCAAATTGATTATTGATTTAAATGCTAATTTTTTCTCGACATATTTAACAAGTAAAAAAAATCCAAATAAAGAACATACACAATTTTTATTAACACTAAAAAAACAATTAGAGGGCGGCATTTTAGAGAGCATAGAACAATATCAAACGGATCGTGTTGTTTTATTTCAGTTTACAGTTTATGACTTTATCGATGGTCCCATTCAAAAAACACTTGTTTTTGAAGCCATGGGCAAACATTCAAACTTGATTTTAATCCATGATGGTAAGATTGTTGATACATACAAGAAAATGTTTTTCGAGACTGGAAGACAGTTAATACCCGGAGCTGTATTTGAATTTTTCCCTTCTGATAAAAAGCCTTTTACTTCTATTGACTACACTTTAATTGATTCACCTAAAGCAATATCTCAAAGCTATATGGGAGTATCAATGAAGCTAGCAACCTATTTATTTGAGCATCATATACAAATAGAAGATTTACCTTTTAAGCCTACAAAAGATATTACGAAAAACACAGGTTATTTTTTTGATATTTTTCCAAGTGAACATCAAAAAAAATACTATGATACTTTATCAGAATTATGTGATGATCAAGAAATCATCAATACACAATATAAGCAATCCTATGACCTGTTTATTAAGAAACAACTAGAAAGGTATCTTCGAAAACTTGGTCAACTAGAAATAAGTTTTAACAAGACTAAGGATCAACTCAATGATAAAATTTCAGGTGATTTAATTTATCAATCAGGACAAAATCTTAATCAAAAATTATCAAGTATCGATGTTTATGGTCAAGAGGTTCTTCTTGACCCTACATTATCGCTTAATGAAAATGCTCAAAAATATTTTAAATCTTATCAAAAAGCTAAAAGAGGACTCATTCATATCGAAGAACAAATCAAAGAAACCAGTGATTTGGTTGAATTGTTTAAAGAATTTGAAACATATTTGTCATTTGCCACGCAAGAAGACATCATCGATTTAGAAAATGATCTCATTTTATACGGATATAAGACTAAGAAAAAACAAACATTCAAGAAAAAACAATCTCCAAATATCTTAAAAATTAACGATGATGATGCTGTCTATATTATTGGGAAAAATAGTTTGCAAAATCAATATGTGACACATGAACTAGCTAGACAAGACGATTACTTCTTTCATGTGAAAGATGCACCAGGTAGTCATCTCATTGTTAAAACTCATGCCTTAAATGAAAAGATAATTAGAAAGGCATCTATGCTTGCTGCTTATTTTTCAAGTTTAAGATATTCTTCATCCATTCCTGTTGATTACACACAAATTAAGAATGTAAAGAAAATCCCTAAAGTTCCTGGTTATAAAGTTTTATTAAAAAACCAGAAAACTATGTTCATTGATATCGATGAAGAAAAAGTCAATTCTTATTTATAATTCATTTAATTGCTTTTTATATGATTTTTAATCAATTGAAGCATAAGATTTGAAAATATACATAAAATCATGTAAGATGAAACTATAAAACGAGGAGGAATTTATATGAAATTTGAATTACCAAAACTACCTTATGCTTACGATGCATTAGAACCATTTATTGACGCTAGAACTATGGAAATCCACTATACAAAACATCATCAAGGTTATACAAATAAACTGAATGATGCTTTAGCTAAACATCCAGATTTTGATATGCCACTTGAAAAAGTGCTTGCAGATTTAACTTTAGTACCACAAGACATTCGTGGTGCAGTTCAAAATAATGGTGGAGGTTTTTATAACCACAAGTTATTCTGGACAATTTTAAAAGTAAACAATGGCCAAAAACCAGAAGGTGAGCTTGCTAAAGCTATCGATGCTGCTTTTGGATCATTTGATGCCTTCAAAGAAGCATTCTCAAATGCAGCTGCTACTCGATTTGGTAGTGGTTGGGCTTGGTTAATTGTTACTAAAGAAGGATTAAAAGTTGTGTCTACACCAAATCAAGATACACCACTTGATCAAGGCACACCAATATTAGGATTAGATGTTTGGGAACATGCATATTACTTAAACTATCAAAACCGTCGTCCTGATTATATTTCTGCATTCTTTAATGTAGTCAATTGGGATCAAGTTGCTGAATACTTTAAAGCAGCTAAATAATAATCAAGTAAACTTTAAAAGACTTATCCACAACTGGATAAGTTTTTTTTATAGAAAAATGTAAAGTATGCTTGACATTACGATGAAAGTGTATATAATAGTAATGTAAAGCTTACTTTACAGGGGTGATAAATTGAAAAACAAGTTAGAAGAACTTAGAAAAAACAAACATATCAGCCAAGAGGATCTTGCAAACCATCTAAAAGTTTCTAGACAAACGATTAATTCTCTAGAAAAAGGTAAGTATAATCCTTCTATCCTATTGGCATTTAAGATTGCAATATTTTTTAATCAAAAGATTGAAGACATTTTTACCTATGAAGAGGAGATTGACAAATGAAAAAAAGTTTTGTAAAGCGTTATTTAACGTTTGTTTTATTTATTGGATTATTATCTATATTTACTTTCGCATTAAACTTATACTTAGGTTTTCTCAATGATTATCTAAAAGGATTTACACTTTCCTTTGGTATAACAGTGACTTTATTCTCACTCATCGTCTTAGCAAGTCCTAAATACATAGAAAAAATGAAAGTCAATGAGTCTGATGAGAGAGTAATTATGATTAAAGAAAAACAAATGAGTGCAGGTTACTATTTTCACATCGCATTTAGTACTGTCTTAGTCATCATGTTTGGTTTCTTTGAAGATACATATATACTTTCTGTTGGCATTGCGGCTATGCTTCTCGTAGAAGGCTTATTCCTATTTTTTATGGGATTTATATACAAAAGAAAATACTAATTAAGGAGAAACTATGGAAAAATTATTAGAAGTTAAAGACTTAGTCAAAACGTTTCATTTATCAAAAAAGCAACAAAAGATTCAAAACACAAATATTAAGAAGAAGATTGCCGTAGATCATTTGTCTTTCAGTGCATATCAAGGTGAGATATATGGTCTTTTAGGTCCTAATGGAGCCGGTAAAACAACTACTCTTAGAATTTTGGCTGGTTTGATTAAACCGGATCAAGGCGAAGCAATCATCGATGGTATTTCAGTCACTAAAGATCAAGACTTGGTACACAGCAAGATCGGTTTTCTTACAAGTGAACTGAAACTTGAAGATTTTTTTACACCGAACTACTTGTATGACTATTTTGCTAGGCTGCATCACGTTGATGAAAAAGTTTCACAAGAGAGAAAAGAAAAAATGTTTAAACGATTTGGGATTGATGAATTTCAAGAGGTTAAAATATCAGATTTATCAACAGGAATGAAACAAAAAATATCATTAGTTATTTCGATTGTTCATAACCCAAATATTATCATTTTTGACGAGCCAACGAATGGTCTTGATATCATCACTGCAAAAACAGTCACTGATTTTCTTATTGAACTTAAAAAAGAAGGCAAAACTATTATTTTATCGACACACATCTTCTCACTTGTAGAGAAATTATGTGATCGCGTAGGTATTATCATTGATGGGAAGATGACTTTTGAAGATACCTTATCTAACATCCTGAAAAATCAAGGTATTGAGCCATTATTCTTTGAACTTTACCATGAAAAAAGAGGTGATTTAAATGAGTAAAAATATTTTAACAATTATCAAAAAAGAACTCAGACGTTTTTTTACAGATCGTAGAATGCTTGTATCACTTCTTCTACCTGGTTTACTCATATTTATTTTATACTCTTTCATGGGTGATATGACATCTAGAATAAATAGTGTTGATGAAGATTACATTTACCAAGTTCAAATCATAAACGAACCAAGTGAGCTTACTGATATCAATCATTTCCCTAATCTTCAATTAGACATATCTCATGAAGATACACTTGATGACACTCAATTGGATTTATTATCTGAAAAAGAGATTGACTTAATTATTGTTTATGAAACTGACTTTTACTCAAAAATGCTAGACTATGAAGTTGGTCAAGGGACAGCTCCACTTGTTGAGATTTACTACAACTCAACAAAAACTGAATCTTCATTTCTATATAGTTCATACCTACAAAAATTCAATCAATTAGAGTCACAACTTTCAAACAAGTTTGATATCAACCAAAGAGCAGATACGATTTATAATTTTGCTACTGAAGATGATGTTTCAATCCAAATCATCACCTCTCTACTTCCTTTCTTATTACTCACATTTTTATTTAGTGGTGCTATGAGTATATCTGCAGAATCTATTGCTGGAGAAAAAGAAAGAGGTACAATTGCAACTCTATTAATAACACCAACTAAGAAAAGTGAAATTGCTTTAGGAAAAGTAATTTCATTGAGTATTGTTACATTGGTTAGTGCAGCATCCAGTTTCACTGGACTCATGTTATCCATACCAAAGTTAATGGGAGATCAAAATTTATCAACAAATATGTATAATCTTAACACATATATATTGCTATTTATTGTTATAGTTTCTACAGTATTCATATACGTTGTTTTATTATCCATCATATCTGCTTACTCAAAATCAATCAAAGAAGCTTCTGCATTAGCTGTACCTTTAATGATTATTAATATGCTCGTTGGTATTTCTTCGATGCTAGGTATTTCCAGTGGAAACATTACATCCTATCTCATTCCAGTTTATAACTCTGTACAAAGTATTACTGCAATATTGAGTCTTGAAGTAAATGTAACCCATTTAGTAGTTACTATTATGATAAATCTTGGTGTTGTTATCGTAGGTGTCTTTGGTCTTACAAAAATGTTCAACTCTGAAAAAATTATGTTTAATAGTTAAAAAGAAAAGTCAGTTCACCAATGAACTGACTTATTTTTTATGCTTCTTGGAGTTGTTTTACATCTGTAATAACTGCTTCTTGATGATGTTCTGTAAGTCTTGATTCTCCAACCTTCTCTAAAGTAAACTTAAATATAATAGGTCCAACAATCTCAAAGAATAAGATTCCAGCAAGGACAATTGTTTTAATAAAGATTGCTTCTCCACTTGGGAAGATTGAAGAAACAGCAACTAACATCCCAATCTCAACACCACCTTGTGGAAGCAAACAAAATCCTGTTGCATTTCTAACAACTTTTGGTGATTTTGCCATCACTGCACCTAAGTAGGCACCACCAATCTTACCAATGGTTCTAAAAACTATATATAGCACTGCAATAAATCCTGCACTCTTAAGTACTGATAATGATAATTGTGCACCAGCTAATGTGAAGAATATAATAATAAGTGGTCCACTAAAATTGCTTAATGCAGCACCCTGGATTTCAAATGGTTCTTTTTTAATGAAGTTCGTAAATACCATACCAATCATCATAGGTGTTAAAATCATTGATAAATGATATGTATGAGCGATAAATACTGCTAGTAACACACTAGATAATGAAAAGACTAGATAAGCGATATACTTTTCAGTTTTCGGTAATCTGTGAATAAAGAATCTTGATACAAATCCTAATAATAATCCAAATGCAGATCCAACACCAACAGATAATAAAACTTCAATGACTGGTTCAATCACAGCATTATGAATACTTAATGCTTCATTACCAATGGTTGCAACCGCGATTGCTGTAAATAAACCGAAGATAATGACCCCAAACATATCATCAATACCTACAACTGGAATCACTGTATTTGTTACAGGTCCTTTTGCTCTTAGTTTCTTAACAATAACCATGATTGGTGCAGGTGCAGTTGCTGTTGCAATTGCAGATAAAGTTAGTGCCAACCATAATCTTCCATCAATTAAATAAATGACTCCAAAGACTATTAAAGCTGTTGCGATTGCTTGTACTGAAGTGATCGTTACAATCGACTTACCACTTTTTCTAACCTTTGGCATCCAAAGTTCTGTTCCTATTTGATAGGCAATAATACCTAATACAAAGTTAGTAATAATATCGAAACTTCCCAAAGCTTCAAAACTTAAAACATTAAAAATACTAGGTCCTAAAAATACACCTGCAATAATATAACCAGTAATTTCTGGTACTCTAGCAAGTTCTGCAAGCTTTCCAAACACGAATCCAGCTAGCAAAGTAATTGATAAATAAAACAAAAAAATATATATGTCCATGGTCTCATCATCTCCTTTTATTTAGTGACTTGGACATCAACCGACCTTATTATACGCCTTTAAATGTAATTTTCAAGAAAATGTTACATTTTTTTCATAATAACGTTTTCATAAAAATCTATGCGGAAAATGCATAAAAAAAAGGAAGCTTTCGCTTCCTTAAATGGGTTGTGTTTCGATGATTGCATAATCTCCATCATCTCTTCTATAAACAACATTTGTTTTCTTGCTTTCTTGATCTAAAAACACATAAAAGTCATGTCCTGATAATTCCATTGCTGCTATCGCTTCTTCTGATGTCATTGGTCTTAAATCAATTTTTTTATTTTTAACAAGTTGAGCAGCTAAAATATCTTTTTCTAACTGTTCAGCATCAAACTCTTGACTATATGCTTGTTTAATACCTTCTTTTTCAAGATGATTCTTTAATTTATCTTTGTGTTTTCGAATTTGAGATACCAGTTTATCATTAGCTTTATCGATTGCAGCATACATATCTTCATCAGATACTTCAGCTCTTACAATCGTTTTTCCGGAAAAGACATTAACTTCAACTTTGTGATGATCTTTGTAAACTTTGCATACAACTCTAATTTCATCAACAACTTCTGGTCCAAAAAAGGATACGACCTTTTCAAATCTCTTTTGAGCATATGCTTTAATAGCATGAGTTGGATTAAATCCATTTTTACCTAAGACTTCAAATTTCATAGTAACTCTCCTTTTTTTCTATAATATCATAAAGTGTTAGTAAGTATATATCACCAAGCTTCATTTTGTCAAATAATGTAACCCAATCTTCTGAGATTTTATCAAAGATTAAGATAATTTGATCTTTTCTTTGTCTTAAATACTCAATATAAAATGGTTTATAAAATGACATGTGTGCTAACGGTGATACATGCTCAGATGTTTGGATCAAGCTCAACCATATGACTTCACCTCCATCAACAGGTATCATACTTTTTTTTATGATTAAAGGATACTTTTGATAACAATATTCACATATATGATGTCTCTCTACTTTAAAAATATTAAACAAGCTTCTTCTTGTAGTTATCTTTTTATTACATACCTCACAAAACATAACAAGCCCTCCTAATCATATTAGGCGGGCTTTGTCATTTTTACTTTTTATAAGCTTCGATAATTTTATCGATTAATTGTGCAGGCACTTCATCGTATCTTACAAACTCACGTGTGAAAGAACCGCTACCTTGAGTCATAGCTTTTAAGTCAATAGCATATGAAACGATTTCTGCTTCTGGAACTTCCGCTACTACGACTTGGAATCCATCTGCTTGATTCATACCTAAGACGTGTCCACGGCGTTTACTCATATCGCCCATGACGTCTCCAACATATTGATCTTTAACTGTAACTTCTACTTTAACAATCGGTTCTAAAATTGTTGGTCCACATGTTTTAACTGCATCTTTAAACGCTAATGCTGCAGCTAATTTAAATGAAATTTCATTTGAGTCAACAGGATGATAAGAACCATCATAAAGGGTTGCTTTAACGTTTATCACAGGGAATCCAGCGAGAGGACCATGTTCAAATGTTTCTACTAAACCTTTTTCAACTGCAGGGAAGAAGTTTCTAGGCACAGCGCCACCAAATACATCTTCAGCAAACTCAAATATTTCAGTAGATGGTTCAAAGCGAATCCACACATGTCCAAACTGACCTGCTCCACCAGATTGCTTCTTATGTTTACCTTCTGCTTGAACTGATTTCTTAATTGTTTCTCTATATACAATTTTTTGGTCTTCAATATCGACATCAACTTTAAACATGTTCTTCATACGTTCTAAAACATATTGAAGATGTGTCATACCTTGACCACCTAAAAGTAACTGTGCAGTTTCTTTATTTCTCTTAATCTCAAATGTTGGGTCTTCAATATTAATTCTATGAAGTGCCATAGAGATTTTATCTTCATCGTTCTTATTTTTTGGATGAACAGCTATATAAATAACTGGTGTTGGTTGTTTAACTGGTTCATACATAATTGGATATTTAGGATCAGTTAATGTAAATCCAGTTTCTAAACCTTCCATTTTTGCTACAGCACACATATCTCCAGCATGGAATGTTTGTAGTTCGATTTGTTGTTTACCTTTAATTGCAGATAAATTAGAGATCTTTTTAGTATCTCCTGTGTTTGGAATTAAAACTTCTTGACCAAGTGTTAGAATACCTGAATTCACTTTGATTAAGTTTACAGTACCCAAGAATGGATCTACAACAGTTTTAAAAATATATGCAGAAAATGGTTCGTCATCGTGAGTCAATCGAGTCACTTTTTCTTTTGTCTTTTGATCGATTGCTTCAAGTGGTGTAAGTTCATCTGGTGCAGGTAAATAATCAACAAGCATATTAAATAAAGTTTCGATACCGATTGTTTTTGTTGCACTACCAACGATTACTGGAGTTAATTCACCTTCAATAATGTTGTGATGTAATGTTTCTTTTATTTTTGCGTCAGGAATTTCTTCTCCTGATAAATATAAATCTAATAATTCTTCTGAAGTTTCTGCTACACTTTCAATAATAAGATTATGTAGTTCATCAACTTTTTCTCGTTTTTCTTCCCAAATCTCAGCATCTACACATTTTTCGCCATCATATAATCTAGCTTTCATGTCCACAACGTTGACAAAGCCTTCAAAGTTTTCGTCATGTCCAATTGGCCAAGCAAATGGTACTGCCTTCTTACCTAATTTTTCTCTGATTTCTTCTAATACTTCTTCAAACTTAACATTTTCTTTATCCATCTTATTGATGAATAAGATCGCTGGTATATGACGTTTTCTTATTTCATGCCACACACGTTCAGTACCAACTTCAACACCTTTAGATGCATCAATCATAATGATTGCGCCTTTTACTACTTCAAGTGCTTGATTTAAGTCTCCTACAAACTCATCACTTCCTGGAACATCTAGGAAATTAAGTTTATAGTTTTGCCACTCTGTTGGAATTAAACTTAATGATAAACTTGTAAGCTTATTTTGTTCCTCTACTAAGTAGTCAGAAACAGTGTTTTTACGCTCAACTTCTCCCTTTTTATCAATACCGCCAGATACAAATAATAATGACTCTGACATTGTCGTTTTACCAGTGCCCTGGTGCCCTAAGATGGCTATGTTGCGAATTTCTTTGGTGGTATACTCCTTCATCTTTTACCTCCTGTAATCGTTTTCAGTTTCTATATGTTTATTATAGCATAAAAAATTTAAAGATTATACAGTAAGGAACCCTAAATCGAAAATTTAACATAATCATAGATAAGTGATATAATATGTATGGTGATTTTATGAATAAAACAGCTATAAAGCTTATTGAATGGTATCAAAAAGATATCTCTCCACACTCGAATCATAAATGTAGACATACGCCTACATGTAGTGCATATGCAAAAACAGCTTATCAACGATTCAATTTTGTGAAGGCTTCTTTTTTAACTACAAAAAGAGTTTTAACGTGTAACCCACTATTTAAACCTAAATATGATCCTGTTCCAGAAAAAAAAGAAAGAAAAAAAACAATGTCTGATGCTAAGTAAAGCATGACATTGTTTTTTTCTTTTCATTAATTCATTCATTTATATATTCTTAACTTGTATCGTTTATTAATCACAGCTATCCAAACAATCATATTGAAACAGAAAGTCAACAGCAATATCACATTAAATGCGGTATCTGATAGTCCTTCAATCAGAAAATTCAAACTATATAGCAATAAAGTGATCATTGCTGAGATAAGAATCATGTTTTCTATGGTTAACATCATTTTCTTTAACTGTGGGTAATTATACTCTTTTTTCTCATTAAATCCTGCTAACATGGAATAGTCATTTGTCTTAATTGCATAAGAGAAAATACCAACTATTGTAAGTGTAATCATAAGTAGCATACCTGGCACTATAAAGAATCTTATAAAGCCAAGATGACTAGTAAACGTTAGAACACTCATTAAAATACCTAATGACATACATAAGAAAATAAGCACTTTTGTAATTTTCATAGTTTGTTTTTCTTCAAGAGAAGAAAACACATCCATATTTTCATCCATCATGTCATCTACTTTTATCTCATATATTTCAGCAATCTTTTTCAAATGCTCATAATCTGGAATTGAATCCCCGCTTTCCCATTTTGCTACTGCCTGTCTTGAAATATACATTTTTTCTGCTAGTTTTTGTTGACTATACCCATAATGTAGTCTTAAAGTTTTTAATTTTTCATTTAATTTCATCATAAGCACCTCTTTACTTCTAAGCATATCAAAAACTATGAGGAAAATCTAGGCAACTCGTGGTTGCATCATGCATTTTTTACAAAATAAAAACCTATGTTATAGGTTCTTATTTCAAAACGATATATCATAGGTTATTCTCTAATTGTTTTTTCTTTTTGTCTTGATTGTTTTTGATCACTTTTTGTCTAGTAAATGCTTCACGTTCTTTTTCTTCTAATACTTCAGTAATATACTTAATATTTGCCTGAAATTTAGGAATCACAACGTTTTCTAAGGCATTCGCTCTTTTTTGTGCCTTTCTTATCGCATTGGCGAGTCTATATGCTGCGTTATCAATCTCTGAAAGTTTAACTGTTAAGTCTCTAACTTTTTGAAACATCTTATATGCATAGTCAAACTTCGTATTGGTTGATCCAATACCATAAGTAATCTTTACAGGTTGATATTCATGAGATACTTTTGGGATTTCAACACCCATGACTGATCTATAAGTCACACTTAATCCAGAATCAATGGGGATTGATTTTGCAATGTCAGAAACAATACCTAAAGTGATATTTGCTTCTTGCAATGCTTGATAAGCTTTTGCATAAGTTGTCGATATCTCATCACGAAGCTGTTTAACATCATCAAGCATACTCATCATTTCTCGAATCAAAATATTTCTTTTTCTGTCCATGAGTTCAAAGCCTTTTTTAGCAAGCTCATTAGATTTTTGTAACGTCATCAAATTTCCCTTAGTTGGAAATATTTGATCATTCATAACGTTCATCTCCTCTAAGTTCACGGATGATTGGTTTATTAATGATATCGAATCTTTCTACGGCACGTTGATGATTATAATGGTCTTTTAATAATGCTTCATCGACACGATGCAATTCTTCTTTTGGTAAAACAGATAATAAATCCCATCCTAGATCAAGTGTATCAATAATGTTTCTATTGGTTTCAAATCCTTGATCCAAAAAGTGTTTTTCAAACAATTTACCAAATTCAATATATTGTCTATCAATTGGACTTAACTCATCTTCACCGATAACAGATGCTAGACTTCTTGCATCTTGTACTTGTGCATATGATGCAAAAAGTTGATTAGCAACAGCTGAATGATCACCTCGAGTATATCCATCACCGATGCCGTCTTTCATCAGTCTTGAAAGTGATGGTAGTACACCAACAGGTGGATAAACTCCAACTTGATTTAAATCTCTACTTAATACGATTTGTCCTTCTGTGATATATCCCGTTAAATCAGGTACTGGATGCGTAATATCATCATTAGGCATCGTTAAAATTGGAATTTGAGTCACTGACCCTTTAGCCCCGTTAACAATACCTGCACGCTCATATAAAGATGCTAAATCTGAATATAGATATCCAGGATATCCTTTACGTCCAGGAATTTCACCTTTAGAACTTGAGAACTCGCGTAAAGCTTCACAATACGATGTAACGTCAGTTAGAATGGTTAATACATGCATGTCATGCTTATATGCTAAATATTCTGCTGCAGTTAATGCGAATCTAGGTGTTAGTGTTCTTTCAATAATTGGTTCATTTGAAAGGTTTAAAAACATAATAACCTTATGCATGACTCCAGCTTCTTCAAATTGTCTTCTAAAATAATCAGCTACGTCATTTTTTACACCCATCGCTGCAAACACGATACAAAAATTATCGCCTTCTTCTTCAGCAATCTTAGCTTGTTTAACGATTTGAACAGCAAGTTCATTATGCGGCATACCAGATCCTGAGAAGATTGGTAATTTTTGTCCACGAATAAGTGTTGTCAGTGCATCAATACTTGAAACACCTGTTTGAATATAGTTTCTTGGATAAATTCTTGCTACTGGATTTAATGGATGACCATTAATGTTTCTCGTTTCGTCGATATAAACTTCACCGAGTCCATCAATTGGACGACCTGAACCATTAAAAGTTCTTCCTAAAATTTCTTTAGAAAGTGCCATCTCAACTGGATGTCCTTGAAACTTTGTTTTTGTATTTGTAAGAGAAATATTTTGAGTACCTTCAAAGACTTGAATAGCAACTTTTTTCCCTTCGATTTGAACAACACGACCATATCTTGAAGACTGATTTGATAACTTAATTTCAACCATTTCCTCAAATCCAACACCTTCAACATCATCTAAAAAGATTAAGGGTCCATTAATTTCATCTAACCCTATATATTGGAGATTCAATTCGATCCCTCCTTATTTAATACGTTTGATGATTTTATCAATATTTTTAAAATATTGGTCAAACATCTCTAATTTGTCATTTGGTACATCGTATTTCATTTTAATGACTTGATCAAAAATACCCGTTTCTGTTAATAAGTTCAATGATTTACCTTCATCAACAAAGTTTTTAGCTTTTTGATATAGATATAAAATGACTTCCATCATATGATTTTGTTTTTCTAGTGGAACATAAGTATCATCTTTATGGAAAGCGTTTTGTTGTAGGTAACCATGTCTAATCACTTTACCAATCTCGATCACTAACTTTTGATCATCAGGTAATACATCAGCACCAATAAGTTTAACAATTTCTAATAATTTGTTTTCTTCTGCAAGTAAAGACATAATGCCTTTTCTATTAAGTAAGAATGATGAACCAACATGTTGATCATACCATTTAGACAAATCTAATACATACTCAGAATAACTTGTATTCCAGTTGATTGCTGCATAATGTCTAGCATATGCCAATTGTTTATCTAACGCCCAAAAACTTCTAACAAATCGTTTTGTGTTCTGGGTTACTGGTTCAGAAAAATCTGCACCTTGAGGTGATACAGCACCAATAATGGTTACTGACCCTTCTTTATGATTTAGAGTCTCCATATATCCTGCACGTTCATAAAACTGAGATATACGTGAAGGAAGATAAGCTGGGAATCCTTCTTCTGCAGGCATTTCTTCAAGACGTCCACTAATTTCTCTTAATGCTTCAGCCCATCTTGATGTAGAATCAGCCATAACAGCAACGTGATAACCCATATCACGATAGTATTCTGCAATTGCAACTCCAGTATAGATACTTGCTTCTCTCGCTGCAACCGGCATATTTGATGTATTTGCAATGAGTACTGTTCTTTCTAATAATGGTTTATTGGTGCGTGGATCAATAAGTTCACTAAATTCTTCTAGAACTTGTGTCATCTCATTTCCGCGTTCACCACATCCAACATAAACAATGATATCTGCATCACACCATTTAGCAAACTGGTGTTGCATCATTGTTTTACCAGTTCCAAATCCACCCGGAACAGCAGCTGTTCCACCTTTAGCAATTGGAAAAAGTGTATCGATAACACGTTGTCCACTAATTAAAGGCTTAGAAAGTGTTAAACGTTTTTTTACAGGTCTTGGCGTTTTAATTGGCCATTTTTGACAAAGTGATAATTCATGGATATTTCCATACATATCTTCTGTCTGAACAATCACATCATATAGTTTATATGTACCATCTTTTTTAACATCTACAACTTTACCATCAAATCCTTCTGGTACCATTAAACGATGCTCAATCATTTGTGTTTCTTGGATGGTTGCATATATATCACCAAACTTAATGTGATCACCCTTTTTTACTGTAAGTTTTACATCCCAAGGTTTATGGCGATCAAGTGATTCAACATCACTACCAGTAGGAATATAAATGCCTTCTTTTTCAGCAATATCTTTAAGTGGTCTTTCGATACCATCAAAAATATTGGTCAATAAACCCGGTCCTAGTAATGCTGATATGGGTTCTCCAGTTGAAAATACTGGTTCCCCAGGAATGAGTCCAGTTGTATCCTCATAAACTTGGATAGTTGTTTTATCTTTACTAATAGAAATCACTTCACCAAGAAGCTTTTGTTTTCCTACATATACCATTTCTAGCATTTGAAAAACAGTAGCGTTTTTTACGGTAACAACAGGACCGTTAATCGAATAAATTTGATTGTTTGTCATGGTTACCTCCTATCGTCTGATGAAAAGTTTAGAATTCTTGTAGAACCATGCTTTTCTTTCGTTAAATCTCGTATCTAGTGTTTCATCAACTTCTATTTTATCTGAAGGTATTTCAGCTAAAAAGCCACCTAAGTGGATATGCTGTGAAACTTTAATTTCATAACTTGAAGTCATTGTTTTTTCAATCACTTTAGATATACGCTCATCATTTGGAGAAACATTAAAAATTACTTTTTTGTTTTTTACAAACTGATTGATATCCTCAACTTTTTTTGCCATCAATTGATCATAGTCTTTTGTTTGAATGAAATCACCGAGTTTAAGTAAGACACTTTGATAAATAAAGTTCACCATAAATGTTCTTTCTTTAATTAGTTTTTCATCGAAACCAACACCAATTTGGTTAATTTGATCTTGATACTCAACTTGAAGTTCTCTAAGTGCTTTATTTAACTCAAGATTTTTCTTTAATATGAGCTCTTCTTTGATCTTTTTCATTTCTTTTGCATACAAATAATCGATTTCTTTTCTGAGTTGATCGATTTTTTTGCCTGCTTCTTTTTTAATAGCCTTATCAAAATAACGGTAAAGCTGGTCTTCATTATAATATGCCAATGTCCTCACCTCACAACTTGACGCCTATGGCTTCAGAAACATATCGGTCAATCGCTTCACCAATACCCGCTCCACCATGTCTGTCAGGAATTTCGACAATCAATTGTCTTGATTGGGTCAGTTTCAACTCTGAAATGACACCAGGTGCAAGTTCAACAAGTTTTGTCGTCACTAAAATAACCGCTATTGATGGATCTTCTAGCGCATCTTCTAATGCTCTTAAAAACTCTTTTTTTTCGTGAACTACAACACCGTCAATGCCAACAAGTCTCATACCCACAAGACTATCTGTATTGTCCGATAATAAGAAAAATTTCATAAAAATCCTTCTCTCTAAATTATCCTAAGTTATTAATAATTAAGATTGAAATAAGTAATCCGTAAATCGCAACCCCTTCACCAAGTGCAACGAAAATTAATGATTTACCAAAGTTCTTTTCATTTTCAGAAAATGCCCCAATAGCTGCTGGAGCAGCTGCAGCAACGGCAATACCTGCACCTAAAGCTGACATACCTGTAGCGAGTGCAGCACTTAAAAATCCTAAACCTTGAGCCATGGTTCCAACAATCGATGAAGCCCCAGTATCTTCAGCAGCAAACACTCTAGGGCTAATCACCATTTGCATCACAAGTACAAATACGATGACTGTAAAGAACCCAGCGATATGTGTTATCAATCTACTTTTCGCAGATTTCGCACTAACTTCACCTTTAAACACTTTGATTAGTGGTAAAGTAATTAAAACAACTAATAATAATGGTAATATAATTTCAATTAAATTTAAATACATCTTTCTATTCCTCCAATAATTATAGATTTAAAGCATCAAACGCAACGCCATTACCTTCGTAATAACGAGAAAACATTTCATAAAATTCAAGTCTTAGTACTTGAATACCAACAATCATACCTTCAAGAGCCATTACAAATATGTTACCGAAGATAAGGACCACAATACTTCCCGCTCCTCCGACCATTTCCATCAGGCTCATGACCACTAGCATCATACCAGCATGGGATAGTATAAATCCTCCAACACGCAAGAATGACATTGTATTGGTTACATAAGACAAGACGATTTCAAACAGTTCGAAGAATCCTTCAACAAAGAATCCTCCAAATCCAGTTGGAAACATCTTATGTCCATGGAATTTTCTTTCAATAGGTTCTTTAAAGAAAATGAGTAACATCGGAATACCAATGAAAATTAATATAGTTATTGTGTTAAATACTGGTATCAAAAGTCCCATCTGTAAAACAACACCAACTAGAATAAATCCATATAGCATAAATCCGGCAAGCCCATTATGTGATGCAATCAGTTCTGCATAATGTTTCTTCCTGATTAATGTTATGATATTAAAAATCATTGCAATTAAAATAAGTGTTGCGCCAATACCAATAGCAGTAATCAACAATGTCATTGTAAAATTTGAATCCATGACATGTATTGGTTTCTCAGCAAAACCTAAAGCATGGAACATTGGATTAAGTATCTCTTCATTTCCAAAGACCGAGCCATATATGAGTCCAAAGATCGCAGAGGATAATCCGATTCTCACACCAACTGCACCAAGTCTCATGCCTTTATACTTATAAAGTAACCAGCCGATAAGCATTAGAACAAGTCCTTGTCCTAAATCACCAAACATCATTCCAAAGAGTAATGAATAAGTAATTGCGACAAATGGTGTTGGATCTATATCTTTATATCCAGGTAAACCATACATTTCCACAAACAATCCAAATGGTTTTGAAAACCAGCCATTTTTTAATTTCGTAGGTGGTGTAATACGTTTATCACTATCTGCTTCCTGTACTTCAATCTCAACAGTATCTTTCATATCTTTAAAAGCTGCTTGAACTCTTGAAACATTGTGATCTTCAACGAATCCGGATATTGTGAATTTATCTCCAAGTCCGACAACATATTTTTTTGCTTCAAATGTTCTATTTAAGAACAACAACTCAGACTTTATACAAGAAAGTCGATTGCTACATCCACAAGAGATATCATAAATATCATATTTATAATTATCAATCATCTTTTGTGCTTGTTTAATTTCTTCTTCTAAAGCTTTAGCGGCTTCCTTAGGTCGTCCATGTACAAAATCAGGAATAAATATTCGTTCAAAGAATAATGATGAAAATATATTATCAACTTCACGTTTATACTCATCAGTTGTGTAATACATACACCAGCTATTGTTTGAATCTGTATTAAATGACTTAAATACAAACGGTCGTGATTGGAAAAATCTAAGTTTTTCCACACTGTCATTTGGAAGTCTACCAAACCTAATTGATATAAACTCACATGCAAACAAATCATCAAGTGGAATATCTAAACTTTCAATATGTCTCACTTGAATGAGTGCATCTTTATATTTCCTAATGTGATCCTCTAACTCTTTAATACGATTTACTTCTTCACTTAAACTTTCTTTGATTTGGGACATATAATCATACATTTCACTAAAATCATAATTATAGTCTCTAACCTCAGTATCTGGAAGATTTAAATCATATCTTTTCTCAATATCATCTAACTCTTGTAATAGTGGTTGGCATGGATTTTCAGCAACAAAAGATGTTGAACCATGTACTCGCTCTAAGATTTCACTGGCTAAAACCGGATGAAATTCTCTTAAGTCGACGAATCTTGATAAAACGGGATCTAAATTAGCAGTATTTGAAGTGATATCAATTAGTTTTATTTTTGCTATACCCATTTCATGCCTCCTAATAAATTAACATTTGTTTCATTTCACCTTCACTCACTTGGTATCTAATACCTTCGATAATGTTGGTGATATTTTCTATTTCTATTTCAGCGAGTGTTATGAAAGCTGTATAAACTTTCGGCACCTCTGTTGAAAAATACATAAATTTTTTAGCTAAATCATAACGAATTTGACCTGCATAATATTCGATGTAAACATAATCTTTGTCGCTTGTGAATTTCTGATATTCAGATTTTGCAAGATACTTCAAGATTTCATCTGGATCTTTTAAATCAATCATTTCATCAATTTTCTTTTCTTTCATACGACTATATTTGGTAATCAAAACACCTTTAATCGTTCCCGGATCAGCTTGATAAAACTTTTTCAAACGATATATTTTAGTAATGTTTGCGAGTTCTATTTTCGTTTGATAGATACTCTCTAGATCTTTTTTTAATGATCCACTGTAATGCTTTTCAATACGTCTAAAAGCTTCATCATAGTAATACGCTTCGAGTGCATGTTCAATATCTAAGTATCTAATATTATCTTTGTTTCTTGTATAATAAGGTCTTATAATATCTTCGTAATGTGTATGCTCTAAAGCATCTAAAAGCTCTTCAAAACTTGCTACCTTGATTAATTTTTTCATATCTAATTCGGTGTGCACGTCAAAAAAGTAAGGCAACTTACCTTTTTGATCTTCTGTATCATCAGAAATGAATGTTCTTATAATAGATAAAATAATCTCATGTTCCTGTTTTAAAATATTAAGTTCGTAATATTCTGAGTCTTTTGAATAAACCGTTTTGATCAATTTTATAACTTGATCAAATAAATTTTTTCGTATGAGAGACTCTAAATTTCCACGATGAACTGTAGATTCCGAAACATCTTTTAACACCTCTTGATAATGCGGGTGTTTTTTTAAAAATGATACCAAATCTGGAAGCGAATGAAACTTAATGAGTTTATCATAATCAGAAGGCTTCAGAAATCGTCCATACATAGATTTTGCTTTTGTAATAATTGCATTATTAGACCACGAACTCATATGAATTCACCTTCTTGCTATTATTTAATGCAAGCTTCATAAATTTCTTCAATCCACTTTTCTTTTTGTTCTTTATATAATTTTTGAATCTCTTTTAACATTTTATCGTAGTTGTCTTTTTCTCGTTTTTGTCTTGTTTCTATTTCTTTTTGATATGATTCTTTTCTTTCATCTATAATTTTCTTATTCTCTGCCTCATAAGTTGCTTTAAGTTCATGAGTTTCAGTTTTAAGTAGTTCATCTAAATGATCTTTTTCTTTTTTTAGAGCTTCGATTTTTTCTCTAGCTTCTTTATCTAATCGAATCGTATCTTTAATAATTGAATTGTGCATAATATCACCTCATTATTTTTCCAACGTTTACCATTATATCACAAAAATCTTAATATGCACGTGCAAACCAGACAGTTTGTACTGCTTTTTTGCCCGTCACTGGACAAACATCTGTGATGAGTTTTTGTTCAAATGGTATTACTCTAGCTGTTGCTGTAGTATCCGCTTTGATTTTAAGCTCAGCTTCTTCACCAGAAATACTTAACGCAACATATCCACCTTTTTTAATATATGCTTTGAACTCTTCATATGTTTTTGCTTCATAAGTGTTTTTATTCGCATGATTTAGTGCATTTTGATACATAGCATCATGCATATCTTTTAAAATCTTATCCATATGCTTAGTTACATCTTCAACTTGATATGCTTGTTTTTTGCGATCGTGTCTAGTAACAATTACAACTTCATTATTTTCCAAATCACGTGGTCCAACTTCGATACGAACTGGAACACCTTTCATTTCATACTCACTAAACTTCCATCCAGGAGATTTGTTAGAATCATCGACAATAACACGATATCCTTCGTCTTTGAGTGATTGATAAAGTTTTTGAGTTGCTTCTTTGACAACTTCTTTTTTTCCTTGGATTGGAATAATCACAATTTGATTTGGTGCAACGTATGGCGGTAAAACTAATCCTTCATCATCACCATGAACCATAATCACAGCCCCAATTAAACGTGTTGAAACGCCCCAAGAAGTTTGATAAGCATATTGAATCTTATTTCTTTCATCTTGAAACTTAATATCGAATGCTTTCGCAAATTCTTGTCCAAAATAATGTGTAGTACCTGATTGTAGGGCTTGACCATCATGCATTAGAGCTTCAATCGAATAAGTTTCAACAGCACCAGCAAACTTTTCTTTTTCAGTTTTTCTACCTGTAACAAAAGGAATTGCAAGTAATTCTTTTCCTAAATCATTATAAATATCTAAGATATCTAATGTTTCTTTTCTTGCTTCTTCTTCATTGTGGTGAACTGTATGACCTTCTTGCCATAAGAATTCTTTACCACGCAAAAATGGACGTGTTGTTTTTTCCCAACGCACCACACTACACCATTGATTATATTTTTTAGGTAAATCCCTGTAAGAATTTACGATTTTTTGATAATGCGTACAAAATAATGTTTCAGAAGTTGGTCTAATAATCAAACGTTCTGCCAAATCTTCAACACCTGTAGTTGTAATCATTGCAGTCTCAGGAGCAAAACCTTCAACATGTTCTTTTTCTTTTTCAAATAAAGACTCAGGAATCACTAATGGCATATAGACATTTTCATGTCCTGTTTCTTTAAATCTTCGATCTAAATATTTTTGAATACCTTCCCATATTGCGTATCCATATGGGCGATATATAATAAATCCTTTGACATCACTATAATCCATGAGTTCTGCTTTAAGGCACAAATCTGTATACCATTGTGCAAAATCTTGATCTCTTGATGTAACATTTTCTACTAATTTATTTTGATTCATAACTTCACCTTATTATTTGTTTTTTATTTTTCTAAGAATAAATGACACAATCGTGATGAAAAAGATAAATGAAAATATGGCTTGTATCGGAAAGAAGAAAGACATACCCATTCTAAATGCAGGCATATTAATTAAGCCTATGATTATGAAAGAAATCACGAAGAATACAAACATAACAGTAAATCCTTTTACTATGTTTTGACCGTTAGCTTGACCATTGTTACTTTTTGATTGTTTATAAAACGAGTTGAATGTATATGGTTTTTGTTTTCTTTTTTCTTTGAAATAATCTTCATCGTCTTTGATTTCATCTATTTCATTAAGTTCATCCCAAAATTTATCATATTCTGCAAAAGGATCTTTTTCGTTTCTTTCGCTCATTTTACTTCACCAACTTTGTTTTTCCATTTGTAAAATCAACTTTACGTTCTTTATATAAATGACCTAATGCTCGCTTAAATGCTTTTTTACTCATATCAAAAACTTTTTTGATATCTTCTGGTGAACTATCTGAGTCTAAATCTAAATCTCCATATCTAATGAGATGAGATAAAATAAGATTTGCATCATCAAATAGTTTCACTTCTTTTTGTTCAATTAATGATCCATTGATACCTTTATCAGATATAAATGTCACTGTAACATCTTCTTTTTGACCTAGTCTATGTTTTCCTTGATACATGGACTCATGAACAAATATTTGATGCCCCTCAAGGGATAGTAGATTGAGTCCGATTTTACCAATTTGATGTACATAGCATTCAATATGATCTTTTGGCTTTAATACCGTTTCGGGTTTTAAATCAATATCAGATTTACTCGCAAGTTTCGCGACCATTTTGCCCTTAACATAAAGTATTACATACAATTTGTCTCCAACTTTTGGCCACAAATCTTTATCAAAAGGAAGATCATCTTTTGATAAAAGTAAATCTTTAGATATACCCATATCAAGAAATACCCCTAATTGGGGATGAATATCCTTAACATCTAAGAATGCCGGTCGTTCTGCCGTTAAATATGCTGTTTTTAATGTAGCAGCTACTCTACCCTTATGATCCAAATATAAAAATGCATCAACCAAATCACCTGGATTTAATGTTTGATGCAAACTTTCGTTGAAATGTAGGAAAACTTCATCCATATCGCTTGTTAGCATATATCCGATATCAGTTTTTCGATCCACTTTTAATTTTTGCGTTTCACCTATTTTTATTGACATGTCATCACCTTATTATATTTTATCATATATCATGATAAAAAGCACGAAAAAAAAGAGTGCAATCAAGCACTCAAATGTCTAATTCTTTTAAGACTTCTTCGTAGCGTTTGATGAGTAATTCTTTGAAGAAATCAGTTAATGGATTTAAATCTTTTTCAGTTTTAAATATTTCAAGTTTTTCTATATATGTTTCACGTAATTCCAGTGGTATAGATATTGGTAAAAAGTCATTTTTCATTAAGAAATAATTTAGAACAAGTTTTGCAAGTCTTCCATTTGCATCGACAAACGGATGAATTTTAGCAATACTTGCATGTGCATAAGTTGCTCTTTCTAATGGTGTTCCTTCAAAATGCTCTAAATTTCTAAAGAATTTCGCCATACGATCATAAACTTTAACATGATCCGGTGGTTGGTGTGTTGCACCAAAAATATTAATGTTTACATTACGATAACATCCACCTTGGAATATACCTTCCACTAAAATTTCATGGATATCTTTTAGTTTTTCTTCATCAAAAACTTTTCCAGTTTGAGCTTCATTTTTCACATACTGATAAGCTTTTAAATGATTTAAAATTTCCTTTTGTTCTCTTTCACTGTACTCAAGTAGAGCTTTAGCTTGGCTTAAACGTTTTACATCTTCATAAGGGATTCTATTTTCTCCCATTCCAACTGCATCATAAGTATATGTCAATGCGAATTTTTCTTCCATATCACAAACTTGTTTCTCTTCGCATTCTTTTAAGACATTACTTAGATGCTTACGCTCTACTTCTAATAGATCTTTCTCCATATTATCAACGCTCCCATCTTTGAATTTATTATATCATAAAAGCGCTCTCATAGACAACAACGTTAAAAAGAAAAACACTTTTTCACAAAGTGTTCTCATTTTTCACAAATCTTTTAAGAAAAGCTTGTGTTCTTATCTCTTTTGGAGCTTCAAATATTTGTTCTGGACTACCCATTTCTAAGATTACACCTTGATCCATAAAGACTACACGATCAGATACTTCTTTAGCAAACCCCATTTCATGAGTTACAATAACCATTGTCATACCTTCAAGTGCTAGTTTTTTAATGACTTGCAAGACTTCTCCAACCATTTCAGGATCAAGTGCACTCGTCGGCTCATCAAAAAGCATGATCTTAGGATTCATCGCAAGCGCTCTAGCGATTGCTACTCTTTGTTTTTGTCCACCTGATAATTGAGTTACAGGTTGATGAGCAAACTCTCTCATACCTACTTTTTCTAATAAGACATACGCGAGTTTCTCAGCTTCTATTTTATCCATCTTTAAAAGTTTTATAGGTGCTAAAGTACAGTTTTCCAGTACTGTTTTATTGTTGAACAAATTAAAAGATTGAAAGACCATACCCATATGCATTCTTAGATGATCAATGTCTGTTTTTTGATCCATTAGATCATCACCTAAAAAATAGATATGACCATCATCTGGTTCATTTAAAAGATTCAAACATCTGAGTAGTGTCGTTTTTCCTGATCCTGATGATCCGATGATGCTCACTACTTCTTTTTCATGAATCTCTAGATCGATTCCATTTAAAACAAGTTGGTCATCAAATTTTTTATGTATATTATTGATTTTTAAAATAACTTTAGACATGACTTGTCACCTTCTTTTGCGCTGGTTTTCTTTTCTCTAAGTAATTGACAACTTTGCTAGTGACATATGTCAACAATAAATACATCACCGCAGCAACAAAAAATCCCTCAGTTGTTCTATAATTTGGAGCGGTTGCTAGTTGAGTTGCTCTAAAGAGTTCCGATACGCCAATGACTGACAAAACAGCAGTATCTTTTAAGTTGACAATGAATTCATTACCTATAGCTGGTAAAGAGTTTTTAATCGCTTGTGGCATGACAATCAAAAACATACCTTTTCTTCTTGAAAACCCTAAAGATCTAGCAGCTTCCATCTGCCCTTTATCGATACCATTGATTCCACTTCTTATCACTTCTGCAATATATGCAGTCGTATTTAAAGTAACAACAGTAAGACCGGCAACAAGCGGTGTCCACCAAGCTAACTGCAATCTAGAAACACCATAATAAAAAATCATTGCCTGTACAATCATCGGTGTTCCTCTAAAAATTGTGACATAGAAATTCGTCATGTAATGCCCCATTTTGACTAGGACTTTTTTAGGTAAATGATCTCTCTTCTTATCGATTTCAGCAGTTCTGATAACCGTCAAAAAGAGGGATAATATAAATCCCCCTACGGTTCCTACTACCGATAATAATAAGGTTATAATAATACCTCTTATAAAAAACGATCCATATGTATCAACCAAATACCAAACCGTCTCAAAAAAGGCATCTCTAGCAGGAAGTGTTTGATAAATCATGATTGTGGTTGTCTACCTAATGCAGCTTCCATATAAGCATTTCTAGTATCTGTAGAAATCATTGCTAAAACATCATTGATTAATCCTAAAAGTGTTACATCCTCTTGTCTTAAAGCAATCGAGACAACAACATCTTCATCACTGACTTCAAATCCTTGCCCTTCTACAAAGCTAACAATACTGAATTGATCAGGATTTGATTGCACAACACCTTGAGCAACTGGAAGTTCCGCAACAAATGCGTCAGCAGCGTTATTTAATAAAGCAGTTGTTAAGGTTGGATAGTCGTTTAATGCCTCTAAATGGTTAACTCCATCGATTTGCCCAATTAAATCATCTTGTAGTGTTCCAAGTTGAGCAACAACTCTAGCACCACTAAAATCATCTAGTGATGTCGCATTGGCATAATTTCCATCGCGGTTCACTACCATCACTTGTTCACTTCTATAATATTCATCAGTAAACGCAACTGTTTCAGATCTTTCTGGAGTTGGAGACATACCAGCGATAATCAAATCAATCTCTCCTGCTAATAACGCTGGAATAAGTCCATCCCATTCAATTGCTTTTATAACAAGTTCTAAACCTAGCTCATCAGCAATCGCCTGAGCCATCACAACATCAAAACCATCAGCATACATCCCTGATTGACCACTAATTTCAACAGTGAAATCATTTGTTTCAGGCGTCGCCCAGTTAAAAGGCGCATAAGCTGCTTCTAACCCCACAACAATCTGTGTTTCTTCTTCCACATCAAACTCATTTGATGTCCCACATGCTGCTAAACTAAATGTAACAGCCAAAATCAATACGAATGCAAAAATTCTTTTCATTCTCTTTTCCTCTTTTCTTTGTTTTTTTTACAAAAAAAAGCACCCAAGAGGACACTTCAACATAAAATAGATATTTTATTAGCGCCTCTACTTATAGTAGGAGTGTCATAAGTATTTCTTATAACCCCACAAACATCTTATGCCTAAGATATTCATTCGGCGATGGCTGCCTTTCCTTTGTTTCATAGTCTGCCGACTCCACAAAGTACTCTTCTACATCGCTACCTCTAAATGCTCTTAAATTGTATGGGACTATTGTAACATAGATGAAAAAGATGTCAACATTAAAAACTTCGTAAAACGTTTTCATCCATTAAATAAGAAGAGGGAACTCAAATGAGTTCCCTTTTACTACCTAGATAAATTTTAAAATTATAATTTAACTACGTTAGCAGCTTGTGGGCCACGATCGCCGTCTTTAACTTCAAATTCGACTTGGTCGCCTTCAGCTAGTGATTTGTAACCTTCAGTTTGAATTGCTGAAAAGTGTACAAAAATGTCTTTGTTGTCTTCTGAAGAGATAAATCCATATCCTTTGTCAGAATCAAACCATTTTACAGTGCCTTTCATTTACGATACTCCTTTTTTAAATCTAACAACTTAATGTCTATCTCCATTATACACGAATAAATGTATAATACAAGTCATTCGAATAAATATCAAAATAAATATTATTTTATTTACACGTCAATGTCATGCATATGTTCTTCTTCATATAAACTTTGGATAAATTTGATTGCTTCTATGTAGCTATCAATCTTTTTACCCATAAATCTTGCATGGCAAACATCTTTAATATAATCTATTTTTCTAAATGGTTCTCTTTTCTCAATATCTGATAAATGAACCTCAACTTTAATGATATCGATACACTCTAATGCATCTCTAATTGCTATCGAAGTGTGCGTGTAAGCACCAGGATTGATGATGAGCGCATCATATCCATCTTCTTCAGCTTGGTGGATGACATCAATGATTTCGCCTTCATAACTTGTTTGAAAAAACGAGAATTCTATATCTTCGAAATAATCAGCTATTTCTTGATATAGTTCATCTAAAGTAAAGGTGCCATAATGTTTTTCATTTCTTTTACCTAACATATTTAAATTGGGTCCATGAATCACTAAAATATTCATTATTTTACCTCTTTTTTATCTAAATAGTTTAATATCACTTTAACTGTTTGATCCACATCATAATTGTTATTGATGATGACATCAGCAAAATCTTGATACTTTAAAAATCTTTCATCAAAGAGTTGTTCTAGAGTTGTTTTTTGAAGCAACGGTCTTTGATAATCGTTTTTTAGTCGTTTTTTAATCACATCTAAATCAGTGTCTAAATAAATTTTTAGTCCTTGCATGTGTTCTTTATTTTCTTTTCTTGTCACAATACCACCACCACAAGATATCACTGCTTGGTCACATTCTATAGATTTAATGGCTTCTGTTTCTAACTGTCTAAATTTTTCTTCTCCATACTTATCAAATATCTCTTCGATAAACATGAGTGCATCTTTTTCAATCATACCATCTAAATCAATATATGTATAATTTAAGGCTTCTGCTAGATGTCTAGCAACTGTTGTTTTGCCAGATCCAGGCATACCTATGATATATATATTCATCTCATCCCTCTATTCGTTTAAAAAATCTTTAATGGTCTTATATGCATCATCTAATAAGCTTTCTGATAAAGCATCAAGCATATATGCATGCATTTGGTTTTTAAACCATGTCTTTTGTTTTTTGGCTAAAGCTTTACTTTTTTTAATGATTTCAGTTTTCATCTCTTCATATGACAATAGTTGGTCCAAATATTGATCGATTTCTCTATAGCCAATCGCATTAATTTTTATACCATCATCTTTTAAAGCTTTGACTTCATCAATGAAGCCATCTTCTAACTGTTTTTCTAACCTCATATGAAGTCTTTCCTCTAAAACCTTACGGTCTAAATCTAGATACAATATGCATAAATCATATAATGGTTGATCCTTATTTTGCTTATGTGATCTTAGTTGTCCTTGATGCGCCAAAGCTAAAGCTCTTAACAATCTTCTTCGATTATGTGGATCGATTTCAATGTTCGGATCTAACTCAATTATTTTATGATATAAAGTTTCATTTGAATCATGTTCATAAATGGTTTCAACATCAATCTTTTTTTCTTCGGATTCAAACTCATAATCATATAAAGCAGCCTTAATATAAAGACCAGTCCCTCCGACAATCATTGGATGCTTGATATTTTCAATCAATGATCTAACATCTTTTTGAAATTGGTAAACTGTATATGTATCTTTAGGCTCACAAACATCAAACAAATGATGTTTGATACCTTGTTTTTCATCTTCTTTAATTTTTGCGGAACCAATATCTAATTTTTTATAAATTTGAACAGAGTCACCATTGATAATTTCTGCACCTATTTTTTTTGCTAAATCTACCGATAACTTTGTTTTTCCTGATGCTGTTGGTCCGACGATAACGATAACTTTTTTCATCATACCACCCGCTTAAACATGCGTTCAACATCATAATGAGATAACTTAATAATTGTTGGTCTGCCGTGTGGACATGTATAAGGATTTTTACACAATCTTAAATCTTTCATTAATTGCTCGACTTCTTGATTAGATATATATTGATTGGCCTTTATTGACCCTTTACATGAAATATCTTTAGCAAGATAATCTCTAAGTAATTTTAAATCAACTTTTCCGTGATTTTCAAGTTGAGTAATCATTTCTTCTATAGCAAGATCAATTTCTTTTTCTCTTAACCATGTTGGTAATCCTGTGATCTTTTGATTAATAAACTCAAACTGATATGATTTGAAAACAGATTGATATTGTTCAAGTATATCTAAATCACTATGTGTTAAATCCAGTTCATAAGGAATCAGTAATTGTCTTTGATGGGATTTTGGATTCCCTAATTTTTCGAAATAATGCTCATATCTGATACGCTCTTGGGCAGCGTGTTGATCAACTAAAAACAATCCATCTTTATTTTGGAATAATAGGTAAGTCCCCGAAAAAATACCAATATAATCAAATGATGGGATTTTTTGCTCTGGAATTCCATCATGCTTTGGTTGTTCATTCGTTTCTGTTTCATTAAGTTCAAAATCCAAATGCTGAACATCGTAAGTCTCTTGTTTAACTTTCTTGATTTCTTCATATCTTTCAGGTATTTGATGTGTTTTTTGTTCGAGTGCATGTCTAATGTATTGCTCTATTTGATAAGCTAACAATAATTCATTAACAAATTTAACTTCATATTTTTGAGGATGTACATTGACATCTAAAAGTTGAGGGTCCATAGTTAAATGAATGAGCGCGATAGGATACTTATTTGTCATTAAAAAGCCATGATAGCCATCGATTACTGATTGAATTAACTTATAATTTTTAATATATCTGTGATTTACAAAAATAGAGATATCTTTTTTTCTAGATCTCGTGATTTTGGGAGAAACTAGATATCCTGTTATATCAATATTCTGAAATGTCTGATTGAAAACAATCATATCTTTTGTCATCTTTGATCCATAGATTTGATCAATCAACTGATGAAAATCGTGTTTTCCAAATGTTTCTTTAACTAGCTTTTCATCTATGATTAGTTTAAATCTAACATCCGGATTTGCAAGTGCTAATCTATCAAAAATATCAATGATTGCGTATTTCTCAGCTTGTTCTGATTTAATATACTTAAATCTTGCTGGTGTATTATAAAACAAATCAGTAACCGTAATTACAGTTCCAGTATTTAATGTTGCCTTTTTATCTTCAATGAAATGACCACCATGATATATAACTTCTATACCTTCTTGACCTTCCATTTTAGTCTTTAATGAAACTTTAGAAACTGCTTGAATAGCTGCTAAGGCTTCGCCTCTAAACCCAAGTGTCGAAATATGACTTAATTCATATTCATTTTTGATCTTAGATGTTGCATGTCTTTCAAATGCTAAATGGGCATCAGCAAAATCCATCCCTGTACCATTGTCAGTGACGGTAATTTTGTTCATACCTACATTTTCAATTTCGATGGTAATGGATGTTGCTTTTGCATCAATTGCATTTTCAACAAGTTCTTTTACGATAGAACTTGGGCGATCAACAACTTCACCAGCAGCAATCATATTCGCAAGTCTGCTATCCATTTGTTTAATTAAAGCCATAAATACCTACTTTTTCTGTATGATTGATTGTAAATGTTTGAGTAATAAAAGCGCATCTATTGGTGTCATTTCATCTGTGTTTAATGACTTTATTTCATCTAGAACTTCAACTTCTTTAACATCAATCACTTGATCTAAAGAAGATTCATAATCTTCATAATTAAATAAATCAAGTGCAACCTTATTCTCTTTATCTTCTAACTTATTTAAAATTTGTTTGCTTCTTGTAATTAACGATTTCGGTAAATGTGCAAGTGACGCTACTTGGATACCATAAGACTTATCGGTTGTTCCTTTTTCTACATGATGTAAAAAAACCATCGTATTGTTTTCTTCTTTAGCTCTTACACATAAGTTAGTTAATCTTGATAGACTTTGTTCAAGAACTGTTAGTTCATGGTAGTGTGTAGAAAATAATGTCTGACATCCTATTTTTTCATGGATATATTCAATCATCCCTTGAGCAAGAGCCATACCATCGTATGTTGCTGTACCTCTACCGATTTCATCAAATAAAATGAGTGAATCTTTTGTTGCATACGTCAATGCTTCATTAGACTCTACCATTTCTACCATAAATGTAGATTTGCCTCCAGATAAATCATCCGAAGAACCAATTCTTGTATAAAGTGCGTCATAAAGAGGGAGTTCTGCCATGTCAGCAGGCACATAACAACCAATTTGAGCCATATAAATCATCATCGCAAACATACGCATATAAGTCGATTTACCACTCATATTTGGTCCAGTGATTAAAAATATCTCACCTTCATCCATGACGACATCGTTTTTAATAAATGTTGTAAATTTTTCAACAACTGGATGTCTTCCTTGGATAACCCTAACTTTTCGATCTTTTTTAATCATTGGTCTTTTATATTGGTTTTTTTCACTAACAATTGCTAAATTTAAATAGACATCTATTTGAGCAATTTGTGTAGAGAGTTCTTGTAAGTCATGTGTATATTTTTCTACATAAGTTCTTATATCTTTAAATAACTCATATTCTAGGTTGATTGCTTTTTCTTTAGCATGAAGAATTTGATCTTCTTTTTCTTTAAGTACTGGTGATATATATCGTTCACTATTTGTCAAAGTTTGTTTTCTTTCATATCCAAACTCATCTTTCACATATTGCGTATTCCCTTTTGAGATTTCAATATAATAACCAAATACACGATTATATCCAACTTTTAAATTTTTAATACCTGTGCGTTCTTTTTCACTCATCTCAAATTCATTAAGCCATGATTGACCTTTGAGATTAATATGTCTTAAATCATCCAAATCTTGATTAAAACCTTCTTTGATGATTCCACCTTCTTTAATTGTTAGTGGTGGATCTTCTTCGATGGCTTGATCTAAATACTTGAATAGTTCTTGATGATCTTTTATGTTTTTGATTAATGATTTAATGCGTGGGTGTTCATATAATTTTAGGGTTTCAATAACATATGGTATATGTCTAAGTGTTTCTTTTAATTGATATAAATCTCTTGCATTTACAGTTTGGAATGATATTCTACCTACAATACGATTGATATCATAAATATACTTTAGATGCTCTATTAAATCTTCTCTTGGTTGATAAGGCATAAATGCTTCTATGAAATCATAACGCTCATTTAAGGCATTTTCATCATTTAAAGGGTGATTTAAGTAGGATTTCAATAATCTTGATCCCATTGCTGTTTGACAATGGTTTAACCAATATTCAAGTGTTGTTTTGTGATTATTGGTTAAGGACTCTAATATCTCTAAATGCTTTTTCACTCGATAATCCACATGCATATGTCCAACTTTTTGAACATATGTAAATGGCATTAAGTGATTCAAGGTTTGCATTTGTGTCTTACTTAAGTAATTTAATAAATGAGAAGCTGCTCTTTTTTGTTCTCTATCAAGATGTTTAATATATGTGTAATCATGTAATGTATAATCATCAGCGTATGAAATGAGTAAATCATTATCTTTAAGCTGTTCAATAAATAATTTATCGAAATTTACTGATACTAATACCTCTTTAATATCTAAGGATAGAATTAAATCAAAAACTTCTTTTTTATCCAATGTATCTGTAATAAATGCTTCACCAGTTGAAATATCAACATATGTTAATGCATATCCTTTTTCAGTTAATATGACACTTGCGATAAAATTATTCGTATTTTGGTCTAAAATGCCGTCTTCAAAAACAGTACCTGGTGTAATAAGTCTTACAACTTCTCTTTGAACTAAGCCTTTCCCTGGTTCTGTTACTTGTTCAGCAATAGCAATTTTAAAACCCTTTTCAATAAGTTTTTGAATGTATGGTTTAACAGAATGAAATGGAACACCACACATCGGTACTTTTTCCCCTGCATCTCTTGAAGTCAATGCAATTTCTAAAACTTTTGATGCTATGATTGCATCATCAAAGAACATTTCATAGAAATCACCTAATCTAAAAAAGACTATCGCATCGGCGTAGTCTTCTTTAATATCAAGATATTGTTGCATCATTGGGGTGAATTGTTGTTTTTCCATAAGGTGCCCCCTACTTTAGTATTTTTACATGCCTATTGAGGCAAATAAATGGTGAATAAAATCAATTAATCCTCTACCGCCAATATAGACTAAGTTGTTTAAAGCGGCTTTTATTCCATCTAGGAATGTAAGTGTTGTTACATAATATGTTAGTAATCCAAATAGCAATAATAAAATCAGTGCAATCGGAACAACGATAATGATGATTTTGAATAAAATCTTACCTATTCTCTTAAATAATTTGCCAAAGAATCTAACTTCTGCCGGAAGTTTTTCATCATCATTTTGATCAACACCTATCGTTGAATTTTCTTTTTGTTTCTCAATGAATGCTTCTCTTTCAGCAGCTTCCTCTTTTTTCTGAAGTTTTTTATATAGTTTTTTGTCACCATAAAATTCAGCTGAATTTAAAATTAGTGCTTCTTGTTGTGATACTTCCATCGTTTGAGCATCTTCAAGGGTTTCTATTTCAATCTCATCTTGAACAACATTTTCTGGTTGAATGATTGGTTCTTTTTCAGTGACTTCTTTAACTACTTCAACCTTTTTCTCTTCGCGATTCTTTTCAATAGCTTCTCTTAATAGTTTAATTTCCTTAACAAGCTCATCTAAATTGATGGACTGTCCGACATATTGAATTTGAGGTTTTTCATTAGTTTCAACCTTAGTTTCCACTTTTTCAACCTCTTGTTCAATAACCGGTTCTTCAACTACGATATCTTCTGCTTCTTCTTTAACTTCGACTACCAATTCTTCTTTAACTTCTTCAACTGTTTCAACAACAACAGCTTTAGGTTCTTCTTCAACTGCTTCTATTTTAGCAGGTTCTTCTTTAACTACATCTTCAGAGACATCATGAACCTCTTTATCATATTCTTCAATCGATTGAGGAACAAAGTAAGTTTCCTTAGTTTCTTCAGCATGTTTTAAAACATATTCAATGATTTCTTCTTTTTTAAGTTCTGTTGAAGCTTTAATATCATGATCGACTGCATAACGTTGCATCACAATCACTGACATACCTTTGATTTTACGCTCTAACTCTTCAGTATATTTTCCCTCATCTTTGAGTTCATTAATAATGATTTCTGCAAGTTCATTTTTCTTCAGTCTTCTAGGTACATTAACACCATATTTTGTCCCTAAATCGCGAATTTCGCCAAGTGTAGAACTCTTATAAAGTACTGGTCTTAATTTTTGTGGTGCTAAACCATCTATTCTACCAAAGCTATCATAAAAAATATCTTTTAATCCACGATTATATGTTTTTAAGTTAGGTAAAACAAGTCCATGCTTCTTAACTTGTTGAACGCTTAAATCATATAAACGTTTCATGTCTTCAGCTGGTACATGTTTTTCAACCATATAGCCTAAAAGATCTGTCCAAAAATCTTCTAAATAATTTCTAAAAATTCTTTCATCATCAAAGAAAACAAGTAAGTTCTCAAGCTGTGTTTCACAAAATTCAGTAAACCAAGAAAGTCTATAATTGATTTCATCAGCCATAGTTAATCTTGACTTTCTAGTTTCTACAACTTTCTCTCTTAAATTTTCTTTTAAGACATACATGCGCAGTTCTCTAGGAATAGTTAGTCCAAGATCCATAAAATAATTCTTGATATCAGTTTCAGGTAAATAAATAATTGTCTTTAATAGATCTTCGACTTTATACTCCTTATTTCCAACCTTAATATTGCTATCTCTTGTCAATCTTGGCATAAGCTACCTCCATATGAACTCTTTACTTAATCATACAATTTTTTTGATAATTTATCAAGTTATTGGTATCAAAATGACCCTAAATTGAGGATTTAGGGTCATTTGCTGTTTAATTCGTTATTAATCCCATCTTCTATGATTTCAGCAATTGCTTGTATCATTTCGTTGATATCGCCTTGCAAAGCGAGATAATCGGACATAAGGGGATATGCTTCAATCTCATCTAAGAGGTCATCATATAGCTTTTGAAAATGTTCAGCAGATTTTTCTTTTTGAATCTCTTTTGCATTAACTAATTGCTTCTGAACAGTCTTTAATTGATTGATTTTTAGTTTCAAATCTTGGTTATCATTAATCACTTTTTCAATGGCTTTATATCTTTTAATTTCTTCACTATTTTTAATCATTTCAATGATTTTTTGTTTTTCAGTCAACGAGCTCACCCATTAGAAACCAAGTTTTTGCAACCGTAATTTTGACATGAACAATACGTCCAATTAAAGATTTATCGCCTTTAAAATTGACTAGTTTTTGATGTTCAGAATATCCTGCTAGAACTTCGTCATCGTGTTTTGATACACCGTCAACCAATACTTTTACTGTTTCACCTAAAAATCTTTGAGATCCTCTTAAATATCCATCGTTGATTTTTTCATTTAATCTATATAATCTTTGTTTTTTCTCTTCTTCAGGAGTTTCATCCTCGAACTTAGCTGCTGGTGTCCCTTCTCTTTTTGAGAAAACAAAAGTGAACGCTCCTTCAAAATCTGCTTTTTCAACCAAATCTAAAGTTTCTAAGAAATCCTCTTCAGTTTCACCCGGAAAGCCAACAATGATATCTGTAGTTACTGATATGCCTGGTACGGTTTCTTTAAGTTCTTTTAATTTTTCTAAATAAGATTCTTTAGTGTAATGTCTATTCATCTTTTTTAATACTGGATTAGATCCAGATTGCACAGGCAAATGGAAAAATGGCATGACATGTTCACAATCTCTCATCGCTTCCATAGTTTTTCTATCTAAATCATGTGGATGTGAGGTAGTAAATCTAATACGATTGATTCCTGTATCATTAAGATCTCTTAATAAGTCTCCAAACGTATAGTCGTCTTCTTTTCGGTCTTTTCCATATGCATTCACATTTTGTCCAAGTAATGTAACTTCTTGATAACCTTGTTTGACTAGTTCTTTGACTTCCTCAATGATCTCTTCTTTTGATCTTGATCTTTCCTTACCTCTTGTGTAAGGAACAATACAATATGTACAAAACTCATCACAGCCAAACATGATATTTACCCAAGCTTTGAACTGATGATTTCTTGTTTTCGGAAGATTTTCGACTATTTCTCCTTCTTTGGAATAAACTTCAATCACACGTTCCTTTGCAAACATAGCAGTCTGAATATAGTCTGGAAGTTTATGAATATTATGTGTGCCAAAAACAATATCTACGTGTTGATACTTCTTTAACACACGGTCAACGACATTTTCTTCTTGAGCCATACATCCTGCCAGACCCAAAATAAGGTTTGGATTTTGTCTTTTATATGCTTTTAGTCTCCCCAGTTCACCCCAAATACGATTTTCAGCGTTTTCTCTAATTGCACATGTATTAATCAAAATAATATCTGCATCTTTCTCATCATTGGTGTTTTTAAAACCCATAAGTTCTAAAATACCTGCCATGGTTTCGCTATCAGCTTCATTACCTTGACATCCATAAGTATGAATTAAATAGGTCTTATTATGACCTATTGATTTATATGTATCGTTTAAGTCAAATTGCACTTCTTCAATTGTCTTTTTTGTTCTTTTTCTAGCCTTATTTAAATCAGGCGTAAAGTATTTCTCTATATCTATTTTTTTGCTCATATCATCACCCGTTTCTATTATACATGAAAAAACAGTATAAATTATACTGTTTCGCTTTCTATGTGGATTCTATCTATAGTCTGTTTTTGAAGATCGATCAAGACAGCATTTAACTGTTTAGGACCATCAGCTACGCGATTAGGCGTTGAAAATCCATTTAAAAACCTGTTAATCACAATCGTTTGGTCAACTCCAATGATCCCGTCTAAAGGACCAGTCATGCCTACATCAGTGATGTATAAAGTCCCTTTTGGTAATTTTCGATTATCCGCAGTTGGCACATGTGTGTGCGTGCCTACAATAACATCAACCAATCCATCTAAGTAATGCCCTAGCGCAACTTTTTCTGATGTCGCTTCAGCATGAAAATCGACAAAGGAAACATCAGGTTTTTCTTTTTCTATAATTGCTTTAATACCAGTGAAAGGATCTTCTAAGTTCGCATTCATAAATGTTCTTCCTAAAGCATTGATAATGCATATGCGTTGATGATTGTAATTAATCATTTTATAGCCGTCACCTGGAGCTTCACGGTAATTAAAAGGTCTAATGATGTTTGCATCATCAATAAACTCAAATAGTTCTTTATTTCCCCAGGTCCAATTACCCATGGTAATCATAGAAACACCTAAAGACATAAGTTTTTTGTAAATTGCTTTATTAATGCCTCTGCCCTGTGCAGCATTTTCAGCATTGACAATAACCAAATTGGGTTTATATGTTTGTTTCAATTCTGGAAGATATTTTTCAATCATATCAACACCTGGATCACCATATAAATCTCCGATAAACAAAATCTTCATTTCTTACCCTTCTTTACTAAGAAAAAGAGGCATAAAGCCTCTTATTTCGCAACATCAGTAGCTCTAGTTTCTCTAATCACTGTAACTTTTATTGTTCCAGGATATGTCATCTTCTCTTCAATTTGCTCTTTAATTTCACGAGCAACTTTGAACGTTGATAGATCATCGACTTCTTCAGCCTTAACTAAAACTCTTACTTCTCGTCCTGCTTGAATTGCATAAGACTTTTCAACACCTGGAATTTCATTTGAAATGGCTTCTAATTGTTCCAAACGTTTAATATAGTTTTCCATTGATTCGCTTCTAGCACCTGGTCTAGCAGCGCTCAGTGCATCTGCAGCAGCTACCAATACAGCAATGATACTCTCTGCTTCTTTATCACCATGGTGAGAAGCGATTGCGTCAATGACTTCTTTTGGTTCTTTATATCTACTTACAAGTTTTACACCAATTTCAACGTGTCCGCCTTCAACTTCATGGTCAACGGCCTTACCGATATCATGAAGTAATCCAGCACGTCTTGCTAAATTCTCATCTTCACCAATTTCAGCAGCTAATTTACCTGCTAAAAATGCTGTTTCAATTGAATGCTTTAATACATTTTGACCATAACTTGTTCTAAAACTTAAACGGCCCAATAATTTAATTAAATCTGGGTGTATTTTACCTACACCTACGGTAAACACTGCATCTTCTCCAGCTTCACGAATGAACATGTCAACTTCAACTCTCGCCTTTTCGACAACTTCTTCGATTCTACCTGGATGTATACGTCCATCAGATACTAGCGTGCTGAGTGCACGTTTGGCAATTTCTCTACGGACTGGATCAAATCCACTTAATACGACTGCTTCTGGTGTATCGTCAATAATTAAATCAACACCTGTTAAGGCTTCTATTGTACGAATATTACGGCCTTCACGACCAATAATTCTACCTTTCATTTCATCATTAGGTAGATCAACAACAGATACAGTACGTTCAGTAGTTGTTTCACTTGCATATTTTTGCATTGCTAGTGCTAACAATTGTTTTGAACGATTGTGGACTTCATTTTTGGCTTTTTCTTCTTCTTCTTTGATAAATGTTGCAATTTCATCAGAGATACTTAATCTGACTCTTTCCATGATAATCTCTCTTGCTTGTTCTGTATTTAAACCAGAGATCTCCATGAGTTTTTCTTCTTGTTCTTTTAATGTCTCTTCCACTTTGCTATTTAATTGTTCAAGTTGTTCTTTTCTTTCATCAAGTTTTTCTTCGCGTGCAGCTAAAGATTGCTCTCTTCTGTCTAAATGAATTGCACGGTTATTCAAGTTTTCTTCACGTTGTGTAACTTTGTTTTCTAAGTTAACAACAACTTGACGACGCTCGCGCATGTCATTTTCGAAATCTTTTCTTAACGCAAAAATTTCTTGTTTTGCTTCTAAAACACTTTCTCGTTTCGCTTTTTCAGCTTCTTTTTTTCCATCTTCAACAATTTTTTCAGCCATGGCTCTAGTTTCTTTGATACTCTTTTCGTGATGCCAAACACGAATGAAATATCCAACGACTATGCCTACGATTATGGCTAGCAAAATGGAGATGACTGTCTCTACTACTGTGAGTGCTATGGGAAATAGCATTCTAACACCTCCATTTATTTTTTATTAGATTGATAAATATTTAAACAATTATTGATTAATTGTTAGATTCACAATACTATCTTATTATAACTTATTTTTTATACTGAAGTCAATGTAATAACCACGAAGATTTTCATGAACCTTTTAATTTTGATTTTTTTGTGTATAATAGAAAATGTACATACAAAAAGGGGTTATAGCTTATGAACAAAAAAAAGAATACGAAATTAAATTTAATATTGAAATGGATTCATAATCATAGAATAAAAGTTGGGGTTTGGTTATTCTTAGTGATCTTACCAATTTCTTTGATAATTACAGCTTATGTAGGCAGTTACACTTCAAATAAATCAGTTTATTTTGAACAAGAAATAACTGAAGAATCAGAAAAAATTAGAAATTTTGTTTCGGCAGATGAACTTAAAGCAATCACTTTAGATATTGAGTGGGATGCCCTTAAAAAGCCTGTTGAAAACAATGATGGCATATTGGTTCAAGGTTATTACCGTTTTGATGTCAGATATTTTGCTAATGGAAATTTTGATATAGTTAATGTGAAAATTACACCTGTCTTAAAAACTGATTGGAAAAATCTTAGTTCCGTTGGTGTAGAAAGACCAATTTCTACAAATTTTACAACATTTGCTATCGATTTTAATTATGATCTTCCGATTACACCATTATTATTTGTTAAAGTCGAAGAGCCTAATCTTTATTTAAAAGTTGAATACACTTATACAAGTGCAGGTCAAGATGTGACTGAAGTAGAATATGTGAAATTTCCGTTGGAAGATTTAAATCCTGACATTGTTATTCCAAATTAAAAAAAGCACCGAAGTGCTTTCGATAAGAGACTAAGTTTATTGCTTAGTCTTTTTTTTGTTTATTTTTATGGATATCCAAATGGATACGTCCATCTTTAATTTCGATAATCCGGTCTGCCTTTTCTGCAATATGTCTATCGTGTGTAATCACAATAAACGTCGTTTTATAGGTTTGATTAATCTTCCTTAAGAGCTCATAAACTTGATCTGTAGTATCACTATCAAGATTACCTGTCGGTTCATCAGCAAGAATAATTTTAGGATTATTGATTAAAGATCTTGCGATTGCAACTCTTTGCTGTTGACCTCCTGATAAATTTAAGGCTAGATTGTTTTTTCTATCAGTTAATCCAACGATATCAAGTAATTCATTTGCTCGATCAATGATTTCTTGCGTGATTGGTTTTTTTGTAATCTTGTATGGTAACAATACATTTTCTAGTGCCGTAAATTCAGGTAATAAATAATGAAATTGAAAAATAAAACCGATAGACTCATTTCGTAATTGAGCAATTTCATCTTTCTTCATTTTTTGCGTATTAATACCATTCATATAGACTTCTCCTGAAGTTGCTTTATCTAGAGTTCCAAGAATGTTTAATAAAGTTGATTTACCGCTCCCCGATTGTCCTATAATTGAGTTAAATGTTGAAGCTTCAAACGATAAACTCAAATCGAATAAAACTTGTGTCGGGTTCGGTGTATTTTCACCATAAATTTTATTGATTTGTTTAAGTTCTACGATATTATGCATTTCTAATCACCTCAATCACTGTCATTTTAGAAGATCTTCTTGCAGGTAATAAAGCCGATAAAATAGATGCAAACAATGCAACGAAAGCTGATAATGCAATAAATCCAGGATCAATATTGAGTGGAACGACAGGTTCACCTGTTGTTTGATCGATTGCGAATGTAACAAACATAACTGATAGACCAACACCTAAAATAACACCTACAATTGCACCAAATATGCCCAATATTGCTCCTTCAGATAAGAACACAAATGAGGCATCTTTATCTTTTAATCCCATTGCTTTTAAAATACCGATTTGCTTTGATTTTTGTAAAACAGTGATTGCTAAGGTTGATGAAATCCCCAACACAACAGCAACAATTACAAATACTTGAATCATAAGTGATGAAATTGATTGTCCTTCTAACCCTGATAATAAAGATGCTTGTTCATCCATCCAATTGGTTATTTCATATGTATCTCCAAGTTCATTTTCTATTTGTGTTGCAAGTTCCTTCGCTAAAAACGGATCAGAAACTTGCATCTCTATTGAAGAAATATAATAATCATCAATGCCATAAATAGATCTTGCAGCTTCAATCGTTCCAATACCCCAAGCGTTATTTAAGGCTTTAACACCTAAATCAAAGAATCCAACAACTTTAAAATTAATGAGTTCATTACTTCCTTGTCTTCTTACCTCTACAGTAATCGGGTTGGTTTCATTGAAAAGCTCAATATCGTTTTCTTGATATTCAGTATAAAAATCAATACCTAAGATCATTTCATCAGCTTGTTTTGGCATGCGGCCATAAACAAGTTTCTCATCCGTCTCTAACTTATAGATACCTTCTGCCTGTTCTAAATCAAACCCTCTAAAAACAACTTGTTTTTCGATGCCATCTTTTTCAACAAAACCAATGACATCAAGTGTCTCAGTGACATAAATCAAGTCTTCAGAAAGATTACTGATTGATGAAGAAATGCTATCATCAGTTATCACAGGCAATGATATTTCTCCAGGATTTAGATCAATTGTACGATCGATATCGGATGAAACTGTTATTTGTGTGGTTGATCCGACTGCCGTATCAATCAAATCGACTTGAAGTCCTGAAATCAACGAACCAATAAATACTTGCACAGATACACCCACAGCAATCCCTAAGACAATCACAATGGTTTGTTTCTTTGCAGACATCAAAAAGCGCCAAGCAATACTAAACGCTAACTTCATACGCTCACCTCATCTGCAAACTGCTTGATTGCATCAAAATCAGATAATAAGTAATCGTATTTTACACTACTTAATGCTGCTTGATCATTAAATGCTTGTCCACCTAAAATGATTTTTATTTCTGGGAAGAATTTTTTGATTTCATCGCATATTTGTTGTGTCACGACAATATTATAAGGATTCGTCACACTAAGTGCAATATAATCTGGATGATAAGCTCTAAGCGCTGATATGATATCTTGCTTAGGTGTATTCGCACCTATATAAGTAGCATCAAATCCTTGTAATACCATCAAATGACTAACCATAATAGCACCAATTTCATGATATTCAAAAGCTGGTGTTAAAACGACTACTTTCTTTCCAATAGGTTTGATTTTTTCGAGTCTTTTGACAATATATGGATAAACAGCTTCAATGATGGTTCTAATAATTGAAGTTCTCGTATGCTCTTTCCATATGCAAATATCTTCATCATTGACATCACACTCGAAAAAAATGAGCGAAGGCGCTAAAATATGTTTATATAAATCTTCGATGCTTAACTTTTCTTCTTCTAGTAAGCTTAAGGCAAACAAGACACTTTGTTTCTTATCTTCTTTTTTTAAGTATGTTAAAAAATGATCATAAATGTTCTCGTGATTCATATACATTACCCCATTTCTACGTTTAACTACATATATTATATCAAATTATTATTTTTCTAATAAGAGTTTGCTTAAAAAAAGTAAAGCTAAGCTTTACCTTTCAATAACATTAACAAATCTATATAAAACAAGTTCCTGCCCGTTGATATCTTTAACAGTATAAGTAATGACATATTCACCAGGGGTATTGATATCCACAAATCCCGTTACTTCTACATCTATGTCTTCATCACTAAAGACACCTTGATCAATCCAAGTTTCCCCTTGATAAATAGTATCTAATCCAGGATTTAGTGTGACAATCGGCAACATTTCATCAACGACAGTTACTTTTCTCGTCAAGGTTTTCTTAAAGTCAAGATAAGTTACATAATAGACAATTTCATATTCACCTATTTTTGATGTGTCTACATTATTTGATAAAACTTCAACATCAAGTGTTCTAAAACCATAAGTAGCTTTTGCACCTTCATCCACATGTTCTGTATAAAGTTCAATTGTATCTATGCCTGGATTTAAATTAAATTTAAGTCGATCAATCGATGGTTCAGCACAAGCTACTAAGCTCAATGATAATACCATTATAATCATGAAAAATATTGTTTTTCTCATAAAACCCACTCCTTTTTTTGAGGAATGATGTAAAGCGTTTCTGGTGATTCATAAACTGGAGCTTCTAAAACATAGACGTATTTTGATTTCGTATAAACTTTTTGCTGATAAGTCACTGAATACGTAATGACATAAGTACCTATAGTTGTTGTATCAACAACTCCATTTGATTGAACAGATCCAACATTTGAAATCGCACCTTGATCAACATATGGTTCCCCAACAAAAATAGTTGTCACATCAGGATTTAATGTAATCATAACTTGTGGTTCAACGACATTTACATATCTATCAATAGTATCGATGATTTCTCCATCATAATAAATAACATATGAGATGATATATCTTCCGGCTGTTTGCGTATCTACACTTCCTGTGACTTCATATGATAACAAACTATCAAGTACACTAATTCCAGCATCTGTCCATGTCTCATAAAGATTTACTGTATCTAGTCCTGATCGTAATCTTATCGAACGATTGTCATAAGTAACTTCATATTCTGGATAAATTGATAAATCAGATGACACATCTAATCCATCATCACTCCATCCAATAAACTCAAACTCAAGAGAAGGTGTAGATGGTTTTTTTGGACCTTCTGGAATGATTGCATCATGTCCTTCACTCACATATTGGATGATATAAACTGTTGTTTGATCACTATCATAATAGGTCACAACAAACCTACCATCATCAAAACGCGCATATAAATTAAGATCAGATGTTGGAACCTCATCTTGATATAAAGTAATAAATGTAGGCTCTAAATACCAACCTATAAACTCACTGTCTCCACTTGGAATATATAATGCTAATGAAGTACCGATTTCAACAAACCGAGTTTGATCAAGCACGTCATCAATATAAAAGTTGATGATATAATCTGTTTTAACAAATTTAGCATATAAGGTAAAACTACTGGTTACAGGTTCACTTACATATTTAATCGTGAAATTTTGATCCAAATACCAGCCTTCTAATGCAAATCCATCTTTTTCTGAGGATGGCAAAATAAAGGTTTGGTTATAAGTTGTAATAATATCATCAACTGGTGTACCATCTGTAACAAATGAAATAGTATACTGGATTGCAATAAACTTAGCATATAAAGTCGTATCCACACTCAATGTATCTACACCAATAATAAATGGCAGTGTAAATGCTTCATCCAAATACCAACCATCAAATATATATCCATCAATTTGTGGAGCTGTAATCGTGAATGGTTGATTTTTTTCTACTTCAATTGGTGCAATTGCTAGAGCATTGTAGGTTTCAAATGTAATAGTGATTGGATCTAACAACATTGCTTGATATGCATTAATCACACCCCATCCATAGTAATCATCTTTTCCAACACTTCCCTGGTCAAGTGTAGTCTGATAAATTCTATCGATGATTTGTTGATCAGTTAGCTCTGGTAAATATGATTGTAATAAAGCGATGACTCCTGTCACTTGAGGTGCTGAAAAAGATGTCCCAGATGCAGATACATAAGTATCTCCAATATGTGTCGTAACGATACCAGTTCCTGGAGCACTAATATCAACATCACTGTTAAAATTAGAATATGCTGCGATGTTTAAACTTGAATCTACAGCGCCCACAGATATGACATGGTTATATGATGCTGGATATAGCGTATCATTAGTCCCATCATTTCCACTTGAAGCAACAATAATCACACCTGCTGCATATGCATCATTTATCGCATTTTGAACCAAGTTATTATATCCTGATCCACCCAAACTCATATTGATAATGTCAGCTCCATGTTCAGTTGCATATCGGATTGCTTCTACTAATGAAGAATCTTTAAAAGAATCTGATTCATCTTGATCTGGAGTCGATGGATCATCAATTTCATTTGCTTTAATGACAAGTAAAATACTGTTTTGGACAATTCCGGCAATACCTTCACCGTTATCTTTGTTAGCTCCAATCACACCAGCGACATTAGTTCCATGGCCGTTTGTATCTTCAACAGCAGGAAGTCCTACTGTTTTAGTAACCGCGTTGTAAGAATTAGCTGATATACGATTCGTAAACTCGACGTGGTCAGTATCGATACCTGTATCAACGATTGCAATCACATATGTTGGATCGCCCAATTCCAAAGACCAAGCGTCATCTACTTCCATGATCGGTATTGCATATTGATCGGTATAAAATGGATCGGTGCCGTTATTATCAAAAATCGGATTTTTTGCTGTTTGATATGTTCCATTTATCTCAAATCCTATGTCAATGAGGTCATTAAGTTGTTTGTTTTGATTCGTCTGAAAAATCGCAAAACCATAATCATTAAACTCGAGGAGTTCCAACTCATATGTATTTGCTATCTTGTTAGCTTCACTGATAGAGCTTACTTCATACATTAATTCAATCGGTTCATCAACTTGTTCTTGTTGCATGAAGAAAAAAATAGAAATTGTTATCCATATGAATATGTATGAAATTTTTTTAAAAAATTCTATTTTCATATCATCATGCCTTCTTTTGTTTTGTATACTTATTATACATTTTAATGTATAACTTTATTGGTATTTTATACCTAAATCATTCATAATTAATGATTTTTGCTTAAAAAGAAAACACTATGTGAAATAGTGTTTCATGTTTAATAAGTAATATGATAATGCTCTAATACTTTTTTATACACATCATCATAAACATCTTTGTGATCTAACAAATATTGTTTTGCGTTTTCTCTACCTTGACCAATTTTATTGTTGTTATAAGCATACCAAGCACCACTCTTGTTGATGATATCTAGATCTGAAGCTAAATCAATCAATTCGCCCACTTTAGATATACCTTCACCATAAATGATATCAACACTAACAACTTTAAATGGTGGTGCAACCTTGTTTTTAACAACTTTAATATTTGCTTTATTACCAATGATATCCGAACCATTTTTCAAGGCTTCGCTACGTCTGATTTCTAGTCTTACAGATGAATAGAACTTAAGTGCTCTACCACCTGGAGTCGTTTCTGGATTACCAAACATGATCCCGACTTTTTCACGAATTTGGTTAATGAAAATTGCTGTAGTGTTTGTTTTTGAAATGGCACCTGATAATTTTCTCATTGCTTGACTCATCAGTCTTGCTTGGAGTCCTACATGAGAATCACCCATTTCCCCATTAATTTCTGCTTCCGGAACTAATGCAGCAACGCTATCAACAACAATCGTGTCGACAGAACCACTTCTGATTAAAGCTTCAGCAATCTCTAAAGCCTGTTCACCAGTATCTGGTTGGGATAATATCAAATTATCAACATCTACACCTAGTGCACGTGCATATTTAGGGTCAAGCGCATGTTCTGCATCAATAAATGCTACATATCCGCCTGCCTTTTGAACTTCTGCGATGGCATGAAGTGCTAACGTTGTTTTCCCTGAACTTTCTGGGCCATAAATTTCTATAATTCTTCCCTTAGGATAACCACCGATTCCAAGGGCAATATCTAAACCTAATGATCCCGATGGGTTTGCGGCAACATGACGATCTGCCTCGTCACCTAAACGCATCACTGAACCTTTACCATATTGTTTTTCAATTTGTTTCATTGCAGCCTCTAAGGCTTGTGCTCTTTTATCTTTATCCATTGTGCACCTCCATATTATTGTACATAGAATAATTGTTTTTTACTTTAAATGCTTTCAAATACTACCTTTTTGTTTTTTAACAAATAATCAACACCGCTAATGACTGTAAATAGAATTGCTATATAGAAAATAATATTTCCAATCCATGGCGTTAACCCAAAATCATTAAACAGCATTAAGACTAACGCAACCATTGTAGATGCTGTTTTGAACTTACCATAAGGTGATGCAGCAATCACTGATCCTTTATCCACTGCTAGCAATCTAATGCCCGTGACCATAAACTCTCTCATGATGATAATCATGACTGCCCATATAGGTACACGAACAGGGTCTAACACCATTAAATATAGAAGTGCCACTAAAACTAATACTTTATCTGCGATAGGATCTAAAAATTTACCGAAAGTTGTGATCTGATTAAATTTTCTTGCGATATAACCATCAAGTAAGTCTGTCAGTGATGCTATCACAAATAAAACTGCAAAAATAAACTGTGCGATACTTAAATTTAGAAATCCTATTTCCTTTTCTAACGCTTCGATATAAAGAAACGCAATCATCACAGGAATCATGATGACTCTTAAAATGGTTAATTTGTTAGCTGTTGTCATTGATATAGTTTCCTTTTTACTGAATATACCTCTATTTTAACATATTTATGTGTTTACTGTTGTTTTTTTAATTTGGTTTTGATATAATTAATTGTGCGTAATTAGGAGGTGAAATTGTGGCAAATATCAAACAACAAATTAAAAGAAATAAGACAAACGAAAAACGTCGTTTACGTAATCAATCATTTAAATCATCTGTGAAGTCAGCAATCAAAGCTGTTGAAGTTGCAGCTCATGATCATGATAAAGAAAAGGCGACTCAAGCATTATCTTTCGCTCATAAGAAATTAGACAAAGGTCAAGCTAAAGGTATCTATCATAAAAACTTTGTAGCTAGACATAAATCTCAATTAACTAAATTGGTGAATAGCCTTTAAAAAAAGTTGCATCGTAGGATGCTTCTTTTTTTTTATAGTCGTTCTATTTCTCTTTGACCACCATATTGAGCAACGTATTTAACATGCGGAAGTTTAATACCACTAACACCATATTTTTTGTTAAACCCAATGACGTTAACATATTTTCTTATATTAGGTAATTCTTCATTCATTTTAATTAACACATCAAAGGTTGCTCTAATATCATCGATTGCTCTATGTGTATTTTTTACGTTGGCACGATATACCTCAACCGCTCGGTCTAAGCGGTGAGGATATCTGTGTCTATCTTTGTATATTGCCATTACGTCTAGGATGTCATTTTTAATTTCATAATTTTTATCAAAATATCTTCTTAAAAAGAAATGTAAGAATGATATATCAAACTGAATATTATATGCAACAAGTAAAGGGTTACCTTCTAGCATTTGTAAAAACTTTTGACATGCAATTTCTTGTTCAATACCCTCTCTAAGTAACATTTCATCAGTAATATGTGTGATTTCGATTATTTTTGGAGACAACGGTTTATCTGCTAATAACAATTGATCAAATGCATCAATTTCAACATATGCACCGTCTTGTTTTTCCATAAGAACAGCACCAATTTCAATGATTTGCTCTTTTTCTGGATATAGTCCTGTTGTTTCAAAATCAAATAATAAAACTCTTTTGTGATCTAACATGTTCACGCTCCTAACAGATATAATTCAAGACCCAGTTTTTTATCAATCTTACCACTCTTGATATCATAATCAAGTTTACTTAATTTTTTCAAATGTGTCTCTAAAATATTGAAGTCAGCTTTTTGAGCGTTCTTGACTAAATAATACGCTCTACCACTTTTAATATTAAAGTGATCAGCAATCTCATCTTGGCGATAGCCTTTATCAATGAGTAATTTTGCATGAATGAGTTCTCTGACTTTATTGACGATGAAATTTAAGATACGTAGTGGATCTTCGTTTCTAGCAACTAAATCATAAAAGATTTCAATGGTCTTTGCTTGATCTTTAGCAAGCAGTGCATTGGTAAGTTCAAAAATATTTTCCTCTAGATTTCTACTCACAAGTAATATGACTTCTTTTTCGTGAATCTCTTTGCTATCATAAGAAAACAGCATCAACTTTTCAGCTTCTTGAGATAATAGGTTAAAATCAAAATTAGTTCGCTCTAATAAAGCGTTAACAGCATCTTCAGTAATTGAATAATTGAACTTCTTAAACATATTTTTAACAAAATCTGGATACTCTTCTTTTTTCATATCATCGATTTTTTCGATATATGCATGTTTCATTAAAAGTTCACTTGTCTGACTGTTTTTTGGTAATACTTCTAACTGTTCAACAATGACATAAACATCCGGATTTGGTTTTTCGAAGTATTGTACCCATTTTTTAAATACGTCATCTGTTTCTTTATCTAATAATTGAATGTTCTTAATTACAATGATTTTTTGTTCTGAAAAAAATGAAATTGTTTGCATATCTTCTAAGATATCTTCACTCTTACTTTCAAGTAAATCATAACGCATGATGTTAAATGGATCTACATTTAATTTTTTGATCTTTTCTTCAACACTATGATGTAATAAATATTCGTTCTGACTTTGAAAAACATATATTGCTTCAGCCATAATCATGCCTCCTTATACACTATTTCTATTATACTAAAAAACGCTCTAAATTGATAGATTAACCGACCATTTTTCTTTTCGCTTTTTTCCATCATAAATGATTGTTCCATGTTGGTCTGTGCGATAGATTGTAACGTCTTTGTTGATATATCTGACTAGTACATCTTCTGATGGAAAATTATACCTGTTTGGTGTTTTAAGGGAAATAACTGCAAAGTTTGGATTCACATGATCTAAAAAATCGATACTTGATGAGGTTAAAGACCCATGATGTGGTACTTTAATGACATCACTTCTAAGATTTTCTTTGTATGTATGTACTAAGTCACTTTCTGCTTCTTTTTCTATGTCACCTGTAAATAAAAAAACTTTGTAATCATATTCAAATTTCATGACAATCGAGTTATTATTGTTTACTTCATATGATTTTAATGGTCCTAAAATATTTAAAGAAAGACTACCGCACATGATTTTATCATGCGCTTTTACACGAATTGCTTTTTGATTAAAGTCTGGATAATTATTATCATATTCACTGATTAACACTTGATTAACATCAATGGTTTTCATAATATCTTTAGCTTCTCGTATATGATCTTCATCACTGTGTGTTAAGATAAGATAATCCAAACGAGATATCCCATGATGCTTTAAATAGGATAATGTTCCATAAAAACTATCAATTACCATGACGCATTCATCTGCTTGAACAATGGTAGTATCTCCTTGACCTACATCAAGAAACACAATACGTTCTTGATAACTATTTAGTTGGTAAACAAGTAGCAATATCATTACAACAGATCCATAAAAAAGTCTTTTAAACACATTAAGCTTATACCTACCAAAACAAATCCAAATCAATAAAGCATAATATATAAGTGTTAAGTATACATTTAGTTTAGGGATAAAAAAACTCATTTGGTGATGCGATAGCAGCGTAATTAGTTTTTCAAATATCTTTGTGATTTCTTGAAATATAATATAAAAATTTACGGATATAACTGATAAAATAGATAACGGATAAATAACATAGATCACTATCATTATAATGATGGGTAGACATAAAATCTGTAAGAGATGAATTTCAGAAAAAAATGGAACTAAAACTATAGTAATTAGAGTTGTTATGATGAGTGGTTTTATGTATAGTCCAAACGATTGATATAAAGGGTGTAAAAGTTCTATCGTAATAAGAATGATAAAGGTCATTAAAAATCCTTGATGAAATATGAAATGAATATTAAATAACAACATCAAATAAAACGCAATACAAATAAGATCTAAATGTTGGAAAGCCAATTTATACTTCTTATTCCATATTTTTAACAAGTAAATCATGACAACTCTTAATACAGCATAATGGAACTGATTCAGTATACATAAAAAGAGTATAAGCAAAATAATAACCATATGCTGATAATTCTCTCTAAAATTTAAATAGAACATCATTTTTTTTAGTAATAAAACTAAAACATAAATATGCATTCCCGATATGGTGAATAAATATATAATATTAAAATCTTCGTAAATTGATTTTATATGTTCGTCCTTAATATGCTCACCAAATAAGAATGCATTCAGATAACTTGATTCATATGCTTTAACACCCTGCATAAGATGATCTCTAAGTTGGTTGATATGAAATTTGTGTCCAACGATCAATATGTTTTCGTACTCAATTTCCCCATATATACCATGTCCTAAAAAATATGTTTTTGCGTCGAATCCATAGAGTGTGGTTTTTCCTTTATATAAGTTTAACTCACCATTAAGATATACTTCATCACCTATGTGATAGGTGTCTTGATATGTGTATAGATGAAATTTCTTTAAACCTTTTTTTACAGTTAATCTTTGATAAGCATCATAATCATCCATATCAACAACCATAAATATATCTTCTATATGTTCATCAATTGGTTGATTTATATGTACATAAGGCAAGTAGATACATAAGAAAAGAAAACAAAGAAAAAGGATATTGATTTGTTTTCTTAATATGTATACATATACTATTAAACCAAAAAATAACCACAGATGAAAAAGACATAAAATGGCTATAAATAGACCTATACCATACTTATAGAATGTGTCAAGTTGTAATGTATGGCTTAAGTTTTTCAAGCGTTGCTGCTCCTATATACTTAACATGAATCAACTCTTCGATAGATGCAAAGAGTCCATGGGCTTCTCGATAAATAATAATCGATGCAGCTTGTCTTTCTTGCATCCCTGGAATTTCTAGTAAAGTTTGGAAATTGGCTTCATTGATATTTATTCTTTCGTAGTTTGGTATCTCTTGCTCTTTACTTGGTATATATATGGTTGTGTTACTGTCATATCTTTTTTCGAGATTAAGTTGGTCTAAATCTGCATCATCTTTCACATAAGTGGATAACTGGATAATCTCTCTTAATGTTAAAGACTCAAAAAAGGTATAACTTCCTGGCTGATAAACTGCACCTTCTATAGTGATTGTATAAGTATACATATCTTCTTTCTCATGAGTAACAAACGTATAAGTTTCCGGTTTTGGAAAAAAGATAATCATCAACACTAATGTGATGATACAAACCATAATCATTATTTCTTTCATCATATCCCTCCATTAAATATTAGATATGAATGAATGATTTTACTTTTTAAAAAAAACATCGCTATAAACTAGCGATGATATAGTGTTTTCTTTCATCTGGGCCACTGATGATTTTATAGTTTTTAAAACCAACATCTTCTAATATTTTTGTATAGTAAGATATCGGTCTTATATACTGTGTTAAATGATGATGATAACCATCAAACTTAACTTCGTGTATAAGTCGTTCTTTTGAAGTATTCATTTGCCAATCATAATGGATTGGATCATCTTCTGTCTCATGATATCCATCATAACGTTCTAAAACATCATACCGATAAACATCAAATATAAATATTCCATCTTTATTTAATGCATTTTTGATTTGCATGATGACTTGTTTAACACCCTTAAAATAGTTCATAACATCAAACAAACTGATAACCACATCTACTTTCATGTGCATTGGTCTTCTTAAATCATGATAATAAAGTGGAGCTATTAAATGATTGGACATTAACTTCTCTTGAGCGATTGCTAACATTTCATCATCGATATCAATACCGATTGCATCATACCCGTTTTCAATCAATGCCTTTAAAAGATAGCCAGTACCACATCCAGCATCAATAATCGTACTGTCTTTTTTGATGTATGGTTTGATTAGTAATAATAACGCATCATAGTCAACATCTGACATGAGTAAGTCATAAATCTTGGCGAACATACTTATCTAATTCTTTTGATATCTAAAAGTCTTTGATCAAATCCATAGAATGCTCGGTCATCTTCGCTAAATAAATGAACAATAACTTCATGACAATCGATTAACACCCATGAACCACCTTTACCCTCAATGTGTCTAATTTCATCTGCTTCTAATGCTTTTTTTAAATGATTGATTGCGGCTGAACCTTGTCTTTCATTTGTTGTACAAATAATAAAATAGTCATAGAAAGGTGATGCTTTTTCAAAATCATAAACTTTTAAATCTTTTACCTTTAAGCCTTCTAATGCATCAATAATTTTGTTTAGTTTTTCCACTAGTTACCTCCATATAATATTGATATGCTTCCATTTGTTCTACATTTGGAACAATGTTTTCTTTTATTAAATAATCTATCGTTATTTTCATACAAACACAAACTGCTTGATCGATATCTTTAAGTGCAAGATCATAGATCTCATGAGGATTAAAAAATGTACGATTTGGCTCAGCGTAGTCTGAAATAAAAATAACTTTTTCATATAAATTCATGTTTGACTTTCCCCAAACATGATATCTTATTGGGTTCAATATATCTAGGTCATGTACGTGATATGTTTCTTCTAATAAGGAAGCTGCACTTAAGGCATGATACATGACGGGATATTTTTTATATTTGACGATTTCTGCTTTTGTTAACCATTTGATTTGATCGCTTAAATCATCATATTTCGTATAGTCATGAAATAATGCTGCTATCGCTATTTTTTCTTGATCTAGACTGTAGTGTTTAGCAAGTTTTATTGCTGTTTCATAAACACCAAGGACATGTAATAAACGATTAGGGTGAGTTTTTAGTTTTTCTTCTACCCTTTTTTTGATCAAATCTATCATTTGAATAACGCCTCTGTTAACGTGATATGCATCCCTTTAGGATGTTTAACACTGATTGTGTTAGGTCCATCAATATGTATAAAACCAATGTCTGCAAAAGTGATCTGTGTTTTACCTACAGGTATTTTAAAAGATTTTTCTTCATAAACATCCACATAAATATCAAACATCTCTGATTTTTTATCCAGTAAATCTTTAATGCGATTCATATTCGTTTTATGGATGTTAATATCTTTGTGAAGATATAATACAATTGTTTGATCATCTTGTTTTATCGTTATCGCTATGAGTCCTTCTATAAATAAACTCTGATGTTTCTTCATTTGATAAATCTTTGGATTGATTCTTTGTGTAGGAATCAACTTTTTATACGTTTCATATGGTAAAAATCGATGAATATATCCTTCTTGATAAAGACCTGGCATATCCCAGATGACATGTGATCCTAATTGCTTCATCATCGCCTCTTGTGTAAGCCCTGCTTTAGTAAATGATAACGCATGAGGGTCTTTAGTCAAGGCTTTAAAAATCGTTGTTTTCCCTGAGTTTTGAACACCTATTAAATAAATATTTTTTTCTTTAAAACCCATCATATAATGATGTAGGTTTTCGATATCATAAGGATTTTTAGCAGACATCATAATGATATCGACATATGGAATTCGATTTGATTTTGCCTTGTCAGTAATCCGAGCCAACATTTCATCAAGATTCGTGCTATCTGGTAATAAATCGATTTGATTAATTAAATAAACATACTTTAAATCAGGTTCATAACGATACACAGGATATTCAAATAGCATATCTAAATGCATGACTGAACTTACCATGAATACGACAGCATCTTTATTGAAAGATGGTAGGTCTTCAGGATGAAAGTGTGCTTCCACCTCACCATAATGTAGTAATTTGTAACATGACATACAGTAATCATGGTTTATAGATTTAGCATAACCAACTTTTTTAGAATCTTCGGTTTGAAGTGTTGCGCCACAACCTTTACATTTGGTGATCGCTGACATATTTTTCAAGCCTTTCAATATATAACTTTGGATATTTTTTTTCGATTTTTCTTAACATAAATTTTTCGATTTTGCGATTAAACTGTGTAATCTTTCGATCAGATTTTCTTTTGACACTTCTAATCAAACAAGCTTTAAATCCCATACGGTTTGCACCTAAAATATCAGTCATCAGTTGATCACCAATCACGATGATTTCTTCTTTTTTAGCATGCACCTTCTTAAGTGCTTTTTTAAACCCTATTTTTGTTGGTTTTGCTGAATGGTATACGTAAGGAAATGTTGTTTGACTAAGCGCTTTAGATACACGTTTAAAACCGCTATTTGATAGAACAACAATTTGAAATATTTTACTTAGCTCTAATAAGAAGTTAATTTGTTCATCATTAAGTTCATCTTCATCATAACTAATAATCGTGTTATCTAAGTCAAAAAACAAGGTATTTATCCCTTGCTCTTGTAGTTTCTTATATGGAATTTCTAATATCGATTCATAATAAAAATCTGGTATACATTTTTTATATAGACTCATTAAATAATTTCCAATATTTGAATTTGAAAGATTCTTCCAGTTTCTGTTTTCACATTAACAATGCTTCCGACAACATTTTTATCGTCAGCTTCTTCTTTCTTCTTAGCGAAATCAATTAAAGCTTTACCAATTGCTGATTCAACAGAAATTTTGTTTGCTTTAGGATCAACTTCTAAACTACCTACTAGATGAAATGTTTTTTCTTCTTCTTTTTCTACAAATAAAACTTTAACAGATTTACCGATATCAATTTTATCTACTGAAGATTTTCTTATTAACTTAACATTTTTAATAATGGTTTCAATTTCTTGAATTCTAGCTTCAATACGCGCTTGTTCATTTCTTGCTGCATCATAATCAGCATTTTCTGATAAGTCACCCTGTGCTCTCGCATCTTTTAAAGCTTCTATATTCTCAGGTCTTTTAACTTCTTTTAGGTATTGAAGTTCATTTTTTAACTTATCAACACCTTCTTGAGTTAATTGATATTGTTGTTGTTTTAAAGCCATGATATTCCTCCTTAAATTACTTATTCATTATACATGATTTTTTATATTATTTCCATTTTTTTCAGTGTTTTCTGTATCTTTTTGTGATTTATCATCATTTGGTCTAACACATCATAAAAAGCTTTGGAATGATTAAAGACTTTATGATGTGCATATTCGTGATAAATTACATATTCTAAATACATTGGATCGATGGTTGCTAAAAAAGTATTAAGCGTAATTTCTAAATGTCTACGATGATAAGATCCAAACTTAGATTTTAAGTATTTATACTTATAAGTAAGTTCATGAATTCCAACTTGATGAAGTGTGTTTAAAATTTGTGGTCTTAGATATTCAACCATCATTTTGATTTCTTTTTTGTAAATCGCTTTTTTTGCTTCAATGGTATTTAATTTTGGATACTTGCAATAAACATGATTTCCATCAATTTCATACTCAAATTTTCCAGGTTCAAGATGAAACTGATATGTTTGTTGCCATAATCTAATCTCATGATCTTTGATGACTTGTTTTTTGGATAGTTTTTGATATAAATCATCAAATCTTTCGTTTAACAAGTTTAGAATAAGATGCTCTTTGATTTTAGAGTTAGTAGATATGTGAATATAATCGTCTTTAACGCGAACATAAGTGTGCTTAATCTTTTTTCTTTCGATATGATACTTAATGGATTTTCCATTTTTTTCTAAAATATTCATACAATTTTTCTGATCATTGCGTATGGTTCAACAGCTTCTGGAACATGTAATTTTAAGATTTGTTTTGGATGTCTTGCAACATCTAGAGCTTCACCTTTTTCATCAAAGAGATCACTTACTTTACATGTGAATCTTTTCCCACTTGGATTAAACACTTCAATTTCCGATCCTATTTTAAAATAGTTTCTTTGTTCAATCGTCGCAATCTTTGTTTCAGGTTCATAATCAACACCAAGTCCGATAAATAACTGCGAAGGTTTTTCACTTCTTTGATGATAAAGCTGTTGTTCAACACCAGGAAGTCCTTCTAAATATCCATGTGATGCCAATCTGTTTTCTGCTTTAGTGAGTTCCTCGTAATAAGGGGCAAAATCAGGGATTTCTTTATCTTTTAAATATGTATCAATCAAACTACGATATGTTGAAACAACAGTTGCAATATAATGTAGAGATTTCATGCGCCCTTCAATTTTTAGTGATTTTACATTGGCATCAATTAAAAATGGAATATGTTCTAAAGCTTCTAAATCCTTACTTGACATTGAAAATGTCTTATCAGAAACAGGATTTCCATCTTCAACAAGGTCATAGTTCCATCTGCATGAATGCGCACATCCACCGCGATTTGCATCTCTTCCAGTCATATTATCGGATAAACTACATCTACCTGAAAAACTCATACACATACCTCCATGAATAAACACTTCGATATCAGCTTTAGTTTTTTCAGTTAAATCTTTTATTTGATGTTTATCAAGTTCTCTAGCAAGAACTACTCTTTTAACGCCTTTATCATACCAATAGTTAACTGTATGCGTATTATAAGCTGATTGTTGTGTCGATAAATGGACTTCAAGGTTTGTATGATTTAATGCTTGGTCGATGATATAAGGTGATGCTGATATAATCGCATCCACCTTAGCTTCTTCTAATGCCTTTAAGTATTCTAAAACACCCTTTAAATCTTCATTATGAGGAATGATGTTTGTTGTAATGTATACTTTTTTCCCTCTTTCGTGTGCAAATGTACATGCTTCTTTAATATCATCAATCGTAAAATTTGATGCTCTTGCTCTTAAAGAAAAGTTTTGTCCACCAATGAAAACTGCATCTGCACCATACATCAAGGCAATCTTAAGTTTTTCTAAATCTCCTGCTGGAGCTAATAATTCAATCATATTTAAGACTCCTTTGTCTTATAAATCGTCTTGGTGTTGAAGAATCCTTCATCCCATGATTCGTTATATTGAACTTGTACATCGTTAATGATTTTTTTATCTTTTTGTTTGTTCTTATATAAAGAGCCGATTTGCAAAGCATATTTGTCATCTTTAAAAATAGAATCTATAACTAAGTAATCTACAACTTTTTCTAAATCATCTAAATGATTGAGAGCTGAAAAAACATGAGATCTAAATACATGTGTTCCAGCTTTATCTTCTAATATTGGATAAGGTTCTTCTTTTCTTTGTTCTTCAATAATCTTTAAATTTTGTTTGTTATGGTAAATATTATCTTGTTCTGAAAAGTCCATAAAATTATGAATCAATTGTCGTTTAGAGTAAAACATATTTAAGTGCCCGTGTCCAACCATAAAGAGTTTAATCGCTTTTGTTTTTCCGATCTCTAATACATCATCAAGCGTTATTTCTTTAGCAACAAACGAACCTAAAATCCCTTCTTTAGCTAAAAAATTAAAGTCATATGAGTTTGTTAATAGTGTTTCTGGATGGTATATTGCTTTATCCGCTAAATTTTTAGATTTAAGAAGCATGATAGCACCCAAATCACCAACAATGATGCCTGTAAGATGGTTAACGTCAATACGATCAATGAACATACCTAATGCTTCAATCAAGTTGTCATCTAGCATTTGATTTGCTTGCAAAAAGATCTCCTTATGCTTTTTTTTAGCATAATCAATGGCTACATTGATTTCATCAATAGAAAAACTATTTGTAAGTCTAGCGCCAAATTGATCGTTTCCAATGATAAAACCATCGAAATTTGAAATCAAATCTTCCATGTGTTTAATATCATATAAAGTTGTTAATAATTTCATGTTAATCAGCTCTTTTCGTAATACTCATCCCATCACCAACATCATAAAATGTCGTCTCATAATTTGGATGAATTTCTAAATATGTTTTAAATTTTTGAAGTTTCTGAATGAGTTGTCTAGTGCTTCTACTCACTTTTTTAATATCTAAGTGATGAAAACTTAAATTATCACAAACAACTATGCCACCTTCTTTTAAATATGGTGTATACTTTTCAAAAAACTTTTGGTATTGTGCTTTTGCTGCATCGATAAAAATCATATCATAAACACCTAAATCCCCATCAAAAAGAAGTGCATCTTCAGCAATTAACTTGATTTGATCTTTATAAGGTTCAATATGTTTTTTAGCAAGTTCAATCATGTTTCTATCTCTTTCAAAGGTAGTAACTTCACAGCCTTCTAAAGCCATAAAAATAGAACTATACCCAATAGCTGTTCCTATTTCTAGTACTGATTTTACTTGATATTGTTTAATTGTTTTTTTTAAAAACAAAAGCCCATCATCACAAATAATGGGGACATTATGGTCTTTTGCATATTGTTTTAAATCGTTTAGCATTATTCTTCTTCTTCATCCTCTAATTCGTCAAAGAACTTGTCTAATACACCATCAAGCATTTCCCATTCTTCATCTGTTTCGATGTCTTTGAATGTGCCTTCTGATGGGTTATTTTTATCTTCTACATATTCTGCAGCAGAAATTTCATGTGTATCCATAAATTCAAATATCACATAGTTCTTTCCATTGTGCTCATGCGTTAAAATAATTTCGCATACCGTTTCTTTCCCGTCTTCTGAAACTAAAGTTAATTTGTTATCATCCATATTAATGATCTCCTTTGTAATCTAAATAGTTTTGCAGTATCAGTACTGCAGCTAATTCGTCTTTTTTTTGTTTTTGCTTACTTCTACGTTCATTTCCTTTGATCATGGCAGATATCGCAGATTTCGTCGATAATCTTTCATCCCATAATACAATATTAACATCTTTTTTCTCTAAAAGCATTTCTTTGAACGTTTCACTTATTTTACCACGAATGCCAACATCATTGTTCATGTGTTTTGGATAACCTATGATAACATCAGTAATTTGATATTCATCGATAACACCAACAATGATGTTAGCTGCCTCGTTATAATCATCTTCTTTAAATCTATATGTCGTTAAACTATGTGCGATAATACCAGATTCACTCATGGATAACCCTAAAGTTTTACTTCCTAAATCAATACCTAAATATTTTTTCATAGCATCTCTTTTACTTTTTTAATCATCTCATCAACTTGATCAAGTTCTTGGGTTCCACCTTGAGCCATTTGTCCTCGTCCACCACCAGAACCATTGGTAAGTTTTGTAGCCTCTTTAATGATAACATTTGCGTTATCCAAGTTAGATTTACAGATAAATGTTGCCTTTTCAGGTGTTATATTGATCATTAATAGTACTTCAGCTTTTATTTTATCAAATAACGCATCAGTGAGTTGTTTTAATACTTTAGAATCAACATCATGTGTCACAATGACCTGACGTTTATCATTTGGATCTTTGATAAATGCATCTAAATTTGATAATACATCTTGTTGTTTTTTGAGTTGAAGTTCTTTTTCAAGGTTTTTTGCAAATAGTTTTAAGTCTTCAATGTAACCACGATAGTTGATAATATCTTGATAACTTCCTAGTATTTCAGGTCTTTGTGGCAAGAGAACTTTTTCATCTAATTTATTGATTTTTTCTTCAATTAAATGAATCTCGTTAAATAAGTTTTCCATAAAGGATTTAACTTGTGATTTAAGCTCAACACCTGTAACACCTTCCATACGGTATATCCCAGAACCAATAGATTCATATGAACAAATTGCAAAATCAATGATCTCTTTTGTGTTAGAAACGTGCGTTCCACCACATAACTCTTTGCTCCAGTCCATATCAACCACACGAACGATATCACCATATTTTTCACCAAATAGAGCCATTGCTCCTATTTTTCTAGCTTCATCTATAGGCATTTCTCTAATGACAACATCTAGCGGTTTTTCGATGATATAATGTTTAACTAGTTTTTCAATCTCAAGAATTTTCTCATCAGATTCAGATTCAAAATGATTAAAGTCAAATCTCCAGCTTTTTGGTGATACTTGCGAGCCTTGTTGGTTTGCATGTTTCCCAAAAATCTCTTTGATCGCTTGATGGAATAAATGTGCTGCACTATGATTTCTAATCGTTTTTAAACGTTTTTTTGCATCAACGATTGCGAGCACTTCATCGCCTTCTTCAAACTCTCCTTCAACTTTGTGTAAGAACTGTCCATGAGGAAGTTTCATGACATCAATCACTTGATATCCATTAATCGTACCTTCATCATGAACTTGTCCACCAGAAGTCGCATAAAATGGTGTTTGATCAAGTACAATACCTTCTTCAAATACTTTAATCACTTTTGATTCAGATTGTAAATAATCATATCCTATAAATTTTGATTTTTCAGTAAATTTCAAATAAGCTTCTTCTTGAGCTTTCATCGATCCCGATTTGCCTCTAGCTTGTCTAGAACGTTCTTTTTGCATCATTAAAGCCTTTTTAAAGCCTTCAATATCAATGACAACTCCATGTTCTTCTGCATATTCTAAAGTCAGCTCAATAGGGAACCCGTAAGTATCATAGAGTTTGAATGCTGTTTCGCCTGAAATCTCTTTACCCTCTTTTTCAATTGCTTCCATTAAGTGTTTTTCACCATCACTAATGGTTTCTAAGAATTTTTCTTCTTCTTTTAAAATCAATTTTTTAACGATGTCTTGTGTTTCATATAACCCTTCATAAAAAACACCCATCATAGAGACAACATCATCAACTAGTTCATATAAGAATGGTTTTGTTAATCCAAGTTTTCTTCCGTACTTCACAGCTCTTCTAAGCAATCGTCTAAGCACATAACCTCTACCTTCATTAGATAACATCGCACCATCGCTAATCGCAAATACCAATGCTTTAATGTGATCTGCGATCACTTTAAAAGCCATTTGGCCATTGTATTTCACGTTTGATAATATTTCGATATGTTTAATCACTGGAAAAAACAAGTCTGTTTCAAAGTTTGTTTCTGTTTGTTGGATGACACATGCAAATCTTTCTAGTCCTGCACCTGTATCGATGTTTTTACTTGGTAACTCTTTATAGTTTTGTCTTTCAATACCTTCTTTTGCGTTAAATTGTGAAAACACTATGTTCCAAATTTCTATATATCTTTCATTTTCGATATCTTCTTCAATCAGTTCAACGCCTCTTTGATCATATGAAGGACCACGATCATAATAGATTTCCGTATCGGGACCACAAGGACCAGATCCAATTTCCCAAAAATTATCTGCTCTAGGAATCAAATGAGAAGGTTCTATACCAAGAGATAACCATATATTTCTTGCATCTTCATCTTCTGGATAATATGTGATATAGAGTTTATCTTGTTCAAATCCAAACCATTTTGGATCTGTCAATAACTCAAACCCCCATTTAATCGCATCTTCTTTGAAATAATCACCAATAGAAAAATTACCAAGCATCTCAAAAAATGTATGGTGTCTTGCGGTCTTACCAACATTATCAATATCATTGGTTCTAATACATTTTTGAACATTGGTCAATCTTGGATTGGTTGGTTTTTCTGAACCATCAAAATACTTTTTAAGTGGGGCTACCCCAGCATTAATCCAAAGTAGTGTTGGATCGTTTTGTGGAACAAGTGAGGCTGATTGTTCAACCTTGTGTCCTTTAGATTCAAAAAAGTTTAACCAAGTCTCTCTAATCTCTTTTGCAGTCATGTAATTCATAAATATCCTCCTAAAAATAAATAAAAACGCCCATAGATTTCTCTAAGGACGTAAAATTACGCGGTACCACCTTAGTTCTAGATTAATATCTAGCCCTCATAAGTCGTTACGGCCGACATACCTATGCTCCCAAATAGCTTCATAAGGTTTCTTCTTCGTTTTCACCAAACACGAAGTCTCTAATAAAGAAATGACTTATTACTCGTTTTGTTCATCGCGTATTTATATTATCATAATTTAATTTTTTTTACAATATATATAGTTATTTATTATTACAAAGCATCTCTATATGAAGAATGCCTTCTTCAATATAAGGATCAGTCACTGTTTTAAAACCTAGCATTTTATAATAATCTTCGAGATATGCTTGAGCAGATATTCTAATGGCTTCACCTTTAAGATCTTTTTTTACTTCTTCTATAAGGAGCGTTGCCAATCCTTTTTTTCTATAGTTAGCATCTGTGACGACTCTTCCCATGGAGTACTCCTCATATTTCAATCCTTTAGGGATGAGTCTTAAGTAAGATATGATTTTACCTTCTTTATTTTTAACAAAGTAATGCATACATTTTTGATCTTTATAATCCGTATCGACATAAATGATCTTTTGTTCCATCATAAAGACAGTATATCTTAAATCTAAGATATCGTATAACTCTTCATTTGATAATTCATCAAACGATTTTTTAATGATTGTTTTTAAAGACATATTTGAACATATAAGGTGCACCAAGTGCAGCCCATCCTCCAATCATTAAGTATCTTATGAAATCAAAGATTAAAATGTCTGGAAAAATAAGTTTAAGTCCTTCTTTAATTGCGAGTGCAATGATGATACCTAATAAGACTTTTAATACTTGAGTTATAGGTTTAGCTTCAACACTATACTTGATATATCTTTTTTCTAAAAAGTATCCAAGTGCAAACCCAATAAATCCACCAGCTGCAATATATAAATCATGATTTTGAACAAATATCATAAGTATCAAAAAGAAAGGTATTGCATAAAGCGTATAAATCTCTTCTTTATCATTCATTTTATCAATCAATTTAAACATATAGATTGAGATGATGATACTTAAAAGTAAACCAACAATCACATCAGATAGGTAGTGTTGTGCCAAATACACTCTAGATAATGGAACAACAATCACAATGAAAAGGGCTACCCATTTAAACCAACTCAATTTAGTTTTCTTAGATAAGTCATAAAATGTATACCCTAATACCCCTGCTGCTTGTGAGTGACCACTTGGAAATGAATACCCATGCGTTTCATATCCAAATGGTGGTTCTATACCATCAACTGTATAAGGTCTTGGTCTTTGGATTAACTCTTTTAATCCAGTATTGATGATTGCGCTTGCCATAAAAGTTAAAGCAAACTTATGCGCATATTTCTTATCAAACGTCCAGTACAATACAGCAGCAACCAATATAAATGCATATTGATCCCCTAAGTTTGTCGTGATATAGAAAAACCAGTCTAATGCTGGATTTCTAATCAATCCCATAAATTCAATAATCCTTAAGTCCATAATGCTTTGACCTCATCTCTTATTGGTTTTTCTGTTTCTTTTGTCATAGAAACATAAGTGAACTCATCTTTTATATGCCATTCGTTTTTGTCATCAAGTATCTTTTCTTCTCTTAATTTTTTAATAAGCGCATATCCCATTTTTTCGCCATATAGTGCTTTTTTCTTAATATCTTCAGTTTTAAAATCTAAGATATCATAAGGAATGAGTTTAAATAAGTAATGGGTTTCAAAATTGACTAGTAAAATTGAATGATTCTTAAACTTTCTTCTACTAAACATACCATCAATGGGTATCGTTAAAATCACTTTACACCCTGCATCAACTAAAGGTTGAATTGGACAATTATCTAAAGTTCCACCATCCACATAAGCTTCATCATCGATCTCTGTTGTCCCAAACAAAATAGGAATGGATGCACTCGCTAAAACTGCCTTTAATGGATCTTTAAAATCATTCAAATAGAAAACTTCTTTTTCCATTCTATGGATTAAAACTTGATCAAGTAGACTACCTTTTTTTAGTTTTGCAGCTGTAGCATATCCATGAATTTTGCTTTCTCTAATTTCACTTAATGTGACCTCTTTTGAAAGCTTTTCAAAGACATCCTGCAAACTAAAAAGACCTTGTTTATCAAACTTAAATTTGTCAAACTTCTTACCATAAATATCTCTGTTTTCAATTTTTTCCCAAGTCTCTAACATGCGTTCATAGCTAAAATTAGCCATGACCATCATGGTATTGATGGCTCCAATGGATGTCCCAGAAACATGTTTAATATCTTTGAGTAATCCTTCTTGTCTAAATGCTTCTAATACACCAATTTGGTAAGATCCTCGTGCTCCCCCACCACCAAGAGCTAATCCAACTTTGACTTTCATTTCATTCACCTGTGCTTTAAGATTTTATCCATGCGCTTTTGCGCATCTTTTTCTTTTAATGTTTGACGTTTATCGTAATCTTTCTTACCTTTGGCAAGACCAATTTCAACTTTTGCTAGTCCTTCTTTTAAATATACTTTTAATGGAATGACTGCATAACCTTGTTCTCTAGTTTTGCCAAAAAGTTTTAAGATTTCATTTTTATGAAGTAATATTTTTCTTGTTCTGGTTTCATCGTGGTTAAACCTATTAGAATAATCATATTTTGAAATATGCATGTTTAAAATAAAGGCTTCTCCATCTTTAAAAGTGACATAACTATCACTTAAGTTAACCTTTCCTTGTCTAATCGATTTAATTTCACTACCCATAAGCTTCATGCCTGCTTCATAGGTTTCTTCGATAAAATAATCGTGTCTGGCTTTTTTATTTTGACTGATAATCTTCATGCCTTAAACCTCTTTATTTCTTTTTGTTTTTCTTTTTATCAACGATGGTAAAGTCCATCTTCTTTTCACTCACATCGACTTTTAAAAGCTCAACTTTAACTTGATCTCCTAGTCGATATTTTTTTCCTCTTCTGCCAATATAAGTCAGTAGTGATTCATTATACATATAATAATCATCTAATTCTCTTAAAGGTACAAATCCTTCAATACCATTTAAGAGTTTTACAAACATACCACTTGGCATCATTTGTGTAATAGTTCCTTTAAAGTAGTTACCCACTTTATCTTCCATAAACTCACAACTCTTAAGTTTAGCAACATCTCTTTCCATTTGTACAGCTTTTCTTTCTTGATCAGAGGTATGTTTAGCAATATCAGGCATCACTGCTTCATAATGATAGATTTGCTTTTTCAAGTCTTTAGCTTCACCTAAAACAAATAAGTGAATGAGTCTATGTAGAACTAAATCTGGATATCTTCTAATTGGTGATGTAAAGTGTGTATAATAAGTTGCACCTAGCCCATAATGGATATCTTTTTGATGTGAATATTTCGCTTTTTGCATCGCTCTAAGTAATAACATATGCACAACATAACTATATGGTGTGTTTAATGTATTTTTAGTAATCATTTGAAGTGGTTCAGGTCTTCCTAATTGTTTCATGTTGACACTAAACCCTAATCTAGAAACCATTTGAAGTGCATTTTTAAGTTTCACAACATCTGGTTTTTCATGGATTCTATAAATTGAAGGTAGATCTGCATGATGCATGTGAAACGCAACTGTTTCATTTGCAATTAACATAAATGATTCAATTAACTCTTCTGCATCATCAGTTGATCTTTCATAAACATCTAAAACTTTTCCTTGTTTATCAACAATAAATCCTAATTCACTACTTTCAAACTCAATTTCACCACGTTTTTTTCGAATTTGTTTTAATTTTAATGATAATTCATTCATGCTTAAAAGCATGTCTTCTATTTCTTTATTTCCAAGTGATTTTCCGTCTTTTAAAAACTGATTGACTTCACTATAAGTCATTCTTCTTTTTGAAGTGATAAAACTCTTTTGAATATCATAATCAATGACTTTTGCGTTCTCATCTAAAGTCATCATACATGATAGTGTAAGTTTTAACTCATCAGGATTTAATGAACATTTATCATTTGAAAGTAAATGCGGTAGCATTGGAATGACTCGATCTGCTAAATAAACACTGGTCGAACGATTATATGCTTCAATATCTAAAAATGATCCATTTCTAACATAATGACTGACATCTGCGATATGAACACCTAGATAATACTTTCCATCTTCATATCTTAAACTAATCGCATCATCTAAGTCTTTAGCATCAGCACCATCAATGGTGATGATTAAATCATTGGTTAAATCAAGTCTTTGTTTTTTCTCTTGCTCAATATCAATAGAAATGTTATCAAGATCATCCATCACATCTTTAGGAAAATGATCTGGCCATTCGTATGCATGAACAATTTTTAATGTATTGATATCTGGATCATTGACATGTCCGATGACCTTTTTGACATGAGAATTAACTGTAAACTTATCAATTGAATCAACCTCTAATAAAACAACATGCCCTTCAACTAATCCAGGATAGTCATCCACAAATAATCTTTTTTCTATAAATTCTTCAGGCTCAAAAAACAACCCTTTTTTATGTTTTCTAACGGTTGCGATTAAAACTTTTAACGCGCGTTCAACGATATAAACTACTTTTGGTTCAATATCATCTTTAACAAGAACGATATCATCGTGCATAGCATCTGATAAATGTTGATACTCAATATAAATATCTTCTAGTTCTTGTCTTAAAAAACCAAATGATTTTTTGCGATCAAGTCTACCAATTAATATATCATGATCAAGCATGATATATGGATCTTCAAAGATAAGATATTGATAATCATTAACATCGACATCTTTAAACGTATCTTTATGTAATTTTCTTGTTTGTTCTTTATAAAACTCTAAATATATATTTTCCATAGTATACCTCGTTAGTATTATATCATATTATCAAATGCATCGCTTTATTACTAAGATAAATATTACAAAAAAACGCATGAAATTCATGCGTTTTCTAGTAAAATCTTTAAATTATTTTTTTAAGTTATAGAAAGAATTTAATCCTCTATATTCTGCAACTACACCAAGTTGATCTTCAATTCTAAGTAATTGGTTATACTTAGCAATTCTATCAGTTCTTGAAGCACTACCAGTCTTAATTTGACCAGCATTAGTTGCAACTGCGATATCAGCAATTGTTGTATCTTCAGTTTCACCTGAACGATGTGATACAACTGCAGTATATCCAGCACGTTTAGCCATTTCGATTGCATCGAAAGTTTCAGTTAAAGTACCGATTTGGTTTACTTTAATTAAAATTGAGTTACCAATTTTTTCTTCAATACCTCTAGCTAATTTTTCAGTGTTAGTTACGAATAAATCATCACCAACTAATTGAATTTTCTTACCTAGTTTTTCAGTTAAATACTTCCAACCTTCCCAATCATTTTCATCTAAACCATCTTCGATTGAAATGATAGGGTATTTAGCGACTAAGTTTTCATAGAAATGAGTTAATTCTTTAGCATCAAACTCTTTTCCACCTTCACCAGCTAATACATATTTCTTAGTTTCTTTGTTATAGAATTCACTTGATGCAACGTCCATACCTAAGAAAATATCTTCACCAGGTTTGAATCCAGCTTTTTCAATAGCTTCCATAATGACTTGTAATGCTTCTTCGTTAGATCCTAAGTTAGGTGCAAATCCACCTTCATCGCCTACGCCAGTGTTGTATCCTTTAGCATTTAAAACTTTCTTTAAGTTGTGGAAAATTTCAGCACCCATACGGATTGCTTCTTTGAAAGTCTTAGCTCCTACTGGAAGAATCATAAATTCTTGGAAGTCAACATTGTTATCAGCATGTGAACCACCATTAATGATGTTCATCATAGGAACTGGTAACTGTTTTGTATTGAAACCACCAAGGTATTGATATAATTCAACACCTAAAAAATCTGCTGCAGCTTTTGCAACTGCCATAGATACACCTAAGATTGCGTTAGCGCCTAATTTACCTTTGTTCTTAGTGCCGTCTAATTCAATCATCATCATGTCGATTGCATTTTGATTTGTTACATCAAAACCAACTAACTCAGGTGCAATGACTTCGTTAACATTCTTAACTGCCTTTTCAACACCTTTTCCTAAATAACGTTTCTTATCTCCGTCTCTTAATTCTACTGCTTCATGCTCACCTGTTGATGCTCCTGATGGAACAATCGCACGTCCAAACGCACCAGAATCAGTGTAAACTTCAACTTCAACAGTTGGATTACCTCTTGAGTCTAATACCTCGCGTGCATAAATATCGCTAATAAATGGCATAATTTCACTCCTTTATATAGTTTTTGCCTGTTTAAATTACCATATCTATTATACACAATTTCATGTGTTAAATAAAGGTATAAACTTTATAAAAACGTTTACTTGCTATACTGAAATGCATAATATATCCCAATAATGAAGAATAAGATTTCTAATAGGTTATTTACCTGTAAAAAAGTTGAACTCAATGGATTTAAAAATTGAAAATAAATGATTGGATTTAAAATTGCTAAAACGGGGACATTAGATAAAGACCCAGTCAATAAATAAAAGATACCCACTCTCGTTGTAATATTTAAAATATAGTAACCTAAAATAAATGCTAATACACTAAGTAAATTATAGATGATATGGTTTTCTTGTATGACTTGTTTAATTCGTCTAGCGGTTAAAAATGCTAAAACAAATAACATTAACCATGTGAGTTCAAAATTAAATAGATAGATCATCAATAATTGTAATGCTCCAATTAAAATACCACCAGTAAAACCCATAAATAAAACTTGTCTAATCACATATATCAAATCATCTTTGTATATTGGTTGTTGAAATTTTTGTTTTAATCCCATGTCACTTCTCCATTAGTTGTTTATTTCTATTTTACCAAACATTGAGACAAAATCTAAATCCATAGGACGACATTGGCAAATTATGTAAAAAAAAGATGATAGGCAGCCCTATCATCTTATACATTATAACTCTAAATATTTAATTCTTGGTTTTAATAATAAGAACACAATCGTTACTACAGAACCTTTAACTAAATTGAATGGAATATATGCAGTTAAAATAAATGCTAAATATGTACCAAATGTATAAAAAGAATCTTCAATAAAACTAAATGCCCAGAAATGCACCTTACCACTTTCAGCCATCGCAATCGGTGGTAATGTTAAAAATAGTGGTGTCGAGAAAAAGAAATTAATTGTTGTTAAGATAACACTTAACGTCACTGCGATTGTTGCAGTATATACAATATATTCTTTTAGCGTAATCTTATTGTGATTCACACCAACTTCAATCATCAATGGTTTTGAATGATCTTTTAAGAATTTCTTAGCTAAATTATACGCAAAGATAATTGAAAAAGATGCAAACATTGCTAAAGCTTCACCAACTAAATCTGCTGGATCAAATCCTCTAAATAATCTTCTAGCTATTGTTCTAATTAAAACAACAAATATTGTTTCTTTGTTACCTAGAACAAGTAACGCAACCAATATTGCCACTTCACTAAAGTCAATCTTTAGAAATGAAAATGGCGGAAACCAAGGAATCTCGATTAACGATAAGATAATCGATACAGCTGCAAGTGATACCACATACAACATCTTTTTTAAGCGCAAGTAATTTGACATTTTTTTAACCTCCTGATTTTTATAAATTAAACTGTGTTCAAGATAAATACTGATATGGCTTAAAAATATCAATAGGCCAATCTCTTTGATGAATATCACTTGATTTGATTGAAACATGGTTTGATATGACATATTTTAATGCCGCATTTAAGTGCTTGTCATACTCCAATTGATACTTTAAATACTTCATGAACCTAAACCACATCAAGTAACCCTCTAAATGTTTCGTAGATACGCCTCTAAATCTTCTAAACCAGGTTTTTAATTCACTATGATAATTATTAATAACTCCTAAACTGTATTCATCTTTGGTGTGTTCACCAGAAGGAATTTGTGTAACTGAACATTCTAATTGATGAGCAATATCAAAATAAGATGATTTACTATCTGATGTGATATGACTACCCGCTTTAACCTTACCTTTAATGGCATCGAAGATATCATCTTTCCACGGATTTCCTTGACCAACGACCTTCGTTAAAACCTGATCATTTTCATCAAGTGCGATAAGAACACAAACATGTTCATTAGAAACACCACGTAAAACGGCGGGTTCACCTTTCTTCTTAGCAGATCTTGGCATTTGTTTACCTTTCCAAGGACCCTTCATGTTAAGAAGAAAATAAGTTTCATCAATCTCTATTTCCCCAGACAGTTTGACAACTTCCTGATAGTCTTTCATCGCTTCGATGACTTTATGACGCCACGCAAAGGCAGTAGTCGTTGAAATCCCAACTTCAGATGCACTCTTTCTTAAAGATAGACCATAGAGCATACATTTGATAAACATCAACCACTGTTCATATGACTTCTTGGAGTAACGAACGATGGAATGATGGGTATCTGAAATAGATCTACTGGTTTGAGGATTGAGATACTTTTGACGACCAGTAGGTGTCTTACCGTTTCTAACATATCCGTTAGGAACTCGACGCTCTCTAAAGATGATTTTATGAAGAGCATTCGCAGCATCATTGATTATCTTTTGATTCAGCTGCATTTTCTTAAGCAGTTCATTATAATCATCAGCACATAAAGTTTGAATGATTGGGTACAATGTTTCTGGTGTTATAGCTTGATTCATGTTTGGTAGACTCCTTAAATGATAAATGTCCTTAAGCAACCAGCTTGAATAGGAACTTTCTTATCGCCAAACAAGAAATAGTGTCCAAGCTGGTTGATTAAAGACATCAACTTAAAAGGTATTCTATTCACTATTCTTGTTTGGCATAATCATTTTACCAAACGTAAGGTTATTATTCAATTATGAGTTATACAAAATCAGTATTTATCTTGAACACAGTTATAAATTAAATAAAAAATCGCCAAATTACTTCGGCGACAAAAGAGACATCAAAAAATGACATATTCTTCTTCCATCCAGACTTTACTGTCGGTACTTGAATTTCACAAGTTCAACCCTAAGGCTCGCGGACTTTACCGCCGGTCCCGAATTACACGGTGCCCCGAAGTATTTTATTTTGCACTTTTATTTTAACATAATTCTAAATTAAATCAACAGAAATTATCAACTGTAAACGTTTTACATTCAGTATGTTTAACTTATTAACTTTTTTTTAGTATAATAGAGGTGATGAAAAAACGTATATGAAGGAGTTATTATGAATAAAAAATTTGCAGGTCTTATTATCATGGACGGCTACGGACTTGGTGAACCAAGTGAATCAAATGCCGTACATCTAGCTAAAAAACCTTTCTTAGATAAACTTTTTAGCGAATATCCAACAAACACTTTAGAAGCAAGTGGTGAAGCCGTAGGTCTTCCAGAAGGACAAATGGGAAACAGTGAAGTCGGTCACTTAAACTTAGGTGCCGGACGTGTGGTTTATCAATCACTAACAAGAATTAATGTTGCGATTAAAGATGGTTCTTTCTTTAAAAATAAAGCATTTTTAGATGCGATTGCACATGTAAAGAAAAACAATTCAAAATTACATATCATGGGTTTAGTTTCTGATGGTGGTGTTCACTCATATCCTACTCATATCAAAGCACTACATGATCTAGCTGTTCAAAATGGAATTACGCCATATATGCATGCATTTATGGATGGTAGAGATACACCAACTGATGCTGGATTAGGATATCTAAAAGATTTAATCGATCATGGCATGAAGATTGCGACTGTTTCAGGTCGTTATTATGCAATGGATAGAGATAATAACTGGGATCGTTTGCAGCAAGCTTATGACAATATGGTTTTAGGAACAGGTGAGACATTTGCTGACCCTTTAGAAGGCATGCAAGCATCGTATGATCAAAATATTACTGATGAGTTTATTAAACCTTTCTTAGTTGATAAAGCCGGTTTAATCGAAGATCATGATGCTGTACTATTCGCGAACTTTAGACCAGATAGAGCAATCCGTATGTCTGTTGCTTTATCTAATCCTGAAGGCACAAAAGAGTTTGTAACAGAAGGCAAGCCTACATTTAAACTCGATCATCCTTTAAAGGATATATTCTTAGTTTCTATGATGCATTATCATGAAGCTGTTAAGGGACCTTTAGCTTATGATTTACAAAAGTTAGATAATATCTATGGTGAAGTGATTGCTAACGCTGGTTTAAAACAACTTAGAATTGCTGAAACTGAAAAATATGCTCACGTTACCTTCTTCTTTGATGGTGGTAGTGAAAAACATTTTAAAGGTGCTCAAAAGATTTTAGTTGAATCTCCTAAAGTTGCGACTTACGATATGATGCCTGAAATGAGTGCATATGAAGTTAGAGATAAAGCTGTGGAAGCAATTAAATCAGGTGAGTTTGACACGATGATTCTAAACTTTGCAAATCCTGATATGGTTGGTCATACTGGATCCATTGAAGCTGCTACAAAGGCTGTGGAAACTGTGGATCAGTGTACAAAAGATGTTGTTGAAGCTATTTTATCAATTGGTGGTGTAGCTATTGTGCTTGCTGACCATGGGAATGCAGAAAAAATGCGTGCAGAAGATGGTTCACCACACACTGCACATACAACAAACTTAGTACCAGTAGTTATTACTGATAAAAACATTAAAGTAAACACAGGTGCTTTATGTGATATAGCACCAACACTTCTAGATATCTTAGGTGTTAAAAAACCTGAAGAGATGACTGGGAAATCATTGATCATCAAGTAAACATGCTACATATAAAAGGGCAAATCATATCTATATTGATATGTTGCCCTTTTCTTTTATTCTACTCAAGAAGGAAATCAATGATATTTTTATGCTGTATTCCGCTCTGCGAGAAATTAACATCATCTAAAGATAATACATACTTTGGATATTGATCATCTATCATATTTAAAGACCCAAACTCTCTATCTCTAGTACTAGATTGCTCCATTATGTATGAAACCTGATAATAAGAAATTTCATTGAATTTAGTTGCAATAAAATCAACTTCTTTGTCTCCAATATTTCCAACTGTTACCTCATATCCTCTCCTCATGAGTTCAAAAAACACGATGTTTTCTAATACCTTATCTATATCTTTCTCGTTGTTAAATTTTGTTGCTCTCAGTCCCTGATCATTAACAAAATATTTTTCATTAGTGGTCAGTAGTTTCTTTCCTTTTAAGTCATAGCGCTTTGCAGAATATATTAAAAGAACATCCTTAGCATAATTTATGTAGTTGTACAGAGTTTCTTTACTCAATACTCTACCCTCATTCTTGAAATAATTTGTAATACTTTTAGCACTAAATTGGGATCCTATTGTATTAAGTAGATAACTGATGTATTTATCTAACACATCGACTCCAGAGACTCCATGCCTTTGAACTATATCTTTAATCACTATTGAATCATACAAATCTTTTAGAATTGATCTTTTTTGATCATCAGTATCGAAACCCTGAACAACTGGAAATCCACCATATTTGATAAAATCATTAAAAACTTCTTTCTTAGACTTGCTTTTATGATATATCATAAGTTCTTTAAATGAAAAAGGAAAAATTTTAAAACTTTTATATCTGCCAGTTAATAAAGTGGCATACTCGCCTGATAACATTTTTGAATTAGAACCTGTTAGATAGATATCGACATTTTTTGTAGCATTAAATGAGTTGACAACTTGTTCAAAATTTGCAACTTCCTGAACTTCATCAAGAAATATATAAGTTTTAGTTCCCTCAACTATTTTTTTACTTATATAATCATAAAGATGGTCAGGATTTTTATAAATTCTTATGCGATAGTCTTCAAAGTTTAGATAAATGATTTGTTCTTGTTGTATACCCTGATTTTGTAGTTCATCAATGATTTGTTTCATAAGAGTAGATTTACCTGAACGTCTAATGCCAACAATCACTTTAACCAAATCAGTTTCCATGAAAGGTCTAATTTGGTCTAAATATAACTCTCTTTTTATCATATCACTCACCTCTTACACTCATCATAACATTTTTTTGTTCGATAGACAATACCATATTTATGTTTTTTGTATATTTGTTCGATAGACAATACCATATTTTTATTTTATATACAAAAAATTATGAATTTGAAATACTTATATGGGAACTAATTCACATGTAAAGAAAAGATTCTCCTGTAAAAAAGCTTATCACAAGTATAAGTCTTTATAAAGGAGAATCTAATTCATTTACCATTCGTCTTTTTCATCTAATCCTGCAACTTCGGCATCATAACCGATTTCTCTAATTTTTTTAAGCATTTGATCAACAGTAACGATGTTCTCATCAAACACAACTTTTGCATGTTTGTTTGCGACATCGTATTCAAAATGAGTAATTCCTTGTCGGTATAATACATGTTCAATTGCTGTTACACATCCTGCTGGGTAAATGCCCTTGCATCTAAGGTAAACAGTTGACATTTCATACACTCCTTACATCATTTTTTGTAAATAATATTCGATAATGGCTTGTGTGCCCTTTTCACTAAATCCTTTACTTGATAATGTTTCATATGCTTTTGTTGCGATTTCTAATACTTTTAAATCCAGGTTTTCTTTTTCATCCATCGCTAATTTTAAATCTTTTAAGAAATGTTTGACGAAAAATCCTGGTTCATAATCTTTTTCAATCATTTTTTTGCCGTTGTTTGCGGCTTGCCATGAGTTTGCTGAACCACCAGTAATGACACTTAACATCGATTCTAAATCTAAGTTTTTTTGTTTAGCGAGCATTAAACCTTCACTAATGCCCATGATATTTCCAGCAATAACTGTTTGATTAACCAGTTTTGCATACATGCCAGATCCCGCTTCACCCATATAAGTAATGGTTTTACCCATATACTGAAATAGTGGTAAAACTTTCTCATAAATATGGAAATCGCCACCAACCATGATGCTTAATGTGCCATTGATTGCACCGAGATCACCACCGGTAACAGGTGCATCTAAAACATCAATGTTTTTCTTTTTTGCTTTTTCATAGATTTCTTTAGCAAGTGTTGGTGATGATGTTGTCATATCTACCATAATCGTTCTTGGGTTTGCTTCTTCTAATAAAACATCATAAACTTCTTTAACATCACTTGGATAACCTACGATTGTAAAGACGATATCGACATCTTTAATACATGTTTTAATATCTTTGCAAAACTTAATATCTGGTTCTAAAACTTTTGCCTTATCGGGTGTTCTATTATACCCATATATTTCATGACCAGCTTCGAGTAAATGTTTAGCCATTGGTGCTCCCATTACACCAGTGCCTATCCATAAAATCTTCATGAAGATTTCAACTCCTTAACTTTTTGATCGAGCCAACTAACGATATCTTTTCTTACTTTTTCTTGATCCAAATCATTTAAAATTTCATGATATGCATCAGGATATGTAATCAACTTCTTATCTTCTACTGGGAGTAATTCATAAAGTCTTTTACTAAACTCTACTGGTACAATCTTATCTGCTTCACCATGGAGTAATAATACTGGTGCATCATACTTTTTAATATTTCTGTTTAGATATCTAACTCCACCAACCATCATATTACCAGCTAGTGAGAAATAAAATTTCTTTAAGTTCAAAGGATCGTTGATGTAAGCATCTTCTACTTCTTTAATTCTTGATAACTGATCATCTGCAAAATTGGTTTTCTTTGCTAAGAAACCCAGCCAGCGATAACCGATGATTCTAAAAGGAAGAACATCTTTTATAAAGTATGATGGTGCAGCAGATGAAACAATACCATCAACATCATGATATTTCACACCATACATATTCACAATCAATGCCCCCATACTGTGTCCGAAAATATAGATTGGTTTATCATCAATCTTTTTTTCCATTTCAATTAATTGATGCAAATCATCAATCGTTTGATGATATGATTTTAATTTCCCCCTAGCCCCTTGAGATTGTCCATGACCTCTAATATCATATCTAATCACTGTATAAGATGCCTCATTTAAAGCTTTTGTTAAAGCATCGTATCTACCACTGTGCTCTGCAATTCCGTGAGTTAAAATCACTTTAGCCTTCGCATTTTCTACTTCGTCTTTTTTGACATGTAATAAAATTCCATTGATTAACATATTATCCGTCTCCTTTGTCTATATTATACATGAAACAGCTAATTTTTTTTATTTTATTAACTGTGTTCAAGATAAATACTGATATGGCTTAAAAATATCAATAGGCCAATCTCTTTGATGAATATCACTTGATTTGATTGAAACATGGTTTGATATGACATATTTTAATGCCGCATTTAAGTGCTTGTCATACTCCAATTGATACTTTAAATACTTCATGAACCTAAACCACATCAAGTAACCCTCTAAATGTTTCGTAGATACGCCTCTAAATCTTCTAAACCAGGTTTTTAATTCACTATGATAATTATTAATAACTCCTAAACTGTATTCATCTTTGGTGTGTTCACCAGAAGGAATTTGTGTAACTGAACATTCTAATTGATGAGCAATATCAAAATAAGATGATTTACTATCTGATGTGATATGACTACCCGCTTTAACCTTACCTTTAATGGCATCGAAGATATCATCTTTCCACGGATTTCCTTGACCAACGACCTTCGTTAAAACCTGATCATTTTCATCAAGTGCGATAAGAACACAAACATGTTCATTAGAAACACCACGTAAAACGGCGGGTTCACCTTTCTTCTTAGCAGATCTTGGCATTTGTTTACCTTTCCAAGGACCCTTCATGTTAAGAAGAAAATAAGTTTCATCAATCTCTATTTCCCCAGACAGTTTGACAACTTCCTGATAGTCTTTCATCGCTTCGATGACTTTATGACGCCACGCAAAGGCAGTAGTCGTTGAAATCCCAACTTCAGATGCACTCTTTCTTAAAGATAGACCATAGAGCATACATTTGATAAACATCAACCACTGTTCATATGACTTCTTGGAGTAACGAACGATGGAATGATGGGTATCTGAAATAGATCTACTGGTTTGAGGATTGAGATACTTTTGACGACCAGTAGGTGTCTTACCGTTTCTAACATATCCGTTAGGAACTCGACGCTCTCTAAAGATGATTTTATGAAGAGCATTCGCAGCATCATTGATTATCTTTTGATTCAGCTGCATTTTCTTAAGCAGTTCATTATAATCATCAGCACATAAAGTTTGAATGATTGGGTACAATGTTTCTGGTGTTATAGCTTGATTCATGTTTGGTAGACTCCTTAAATGATAAATGTCCTTAAGCAACCAGCTTGAATAGGAACTTTCTTATCGCCAAACAAGAAATAGTGTCCAAGCTGGTTGATTAAAGACATCAACTTAAAAGGTATTCTATTCACTATTCTTGTTTGGCATAATCATTTTACCAAACGTAAGGTTATTATTCAATTATGAGTTATACAAAATCAGTATTTATCTTGAACACAGTTATTTTATTAAAAATAAAATGTTTTTTGAGCCATTCTATTTTAAATATCAAAATATGTTGTATAATGAAATTAGAAAACGCTTTTAGGAGACTGGAAATGAAAAAAACTGCTCTACATGAAACCCACCTAAAACTACAAGCGAAAATGATCGAATTTGCCAATTATGAAATGCCCGTATCTTATGAAGGCATAAACGCTGAACATCTTAGTGTCAGAACACATATGGGCATTTTCGACGTTTCACATATGGGTGAGTTTTTGATTGAAGGTAAAGATGCTTTAGCATTTACCAACTATTTAGTATCAAATCACATCGATGATGATTTAACAAAAGTCACTTATGCACTTCTGCTAAATGATCAAGGTTATCCTTTAGATGACTTATTGGTTTACGTCGTTCAAAAAAACCAAGTCTTACTTGTGGTTAACGCTGGTAATAGAGAAAAAGATTTTGCTTGGGTGTTAAAAAAATCTGAATCTTTTGATGTTACGGTTAGAGATGTTTCTGAAAACTATGGTCAAGTCGCAATCCAAGGACCAAAAGTTAAAGAGTTTATCGACACACTTTTAGATACTACTGTATCCGATTTGACCTTTATGACATTTAAAATTGTTCCTTATATGGATGGCCATGTTATTGTTTCAAGAACAGGCTATACAGGTGAAGATGGTTTTGAAGTATACGGATATCCTGATTTTATCATAAACCTATGGGATGATGCATTAGCTCATGGTGTTAAACCTTGTGGATTAGGCGCAAGAGATACATTAAGATTTCAAGCAAACCTCCCTTTATATGGTCAAGAAATCGGTGAAGACATTACACCATATGAAGCTGGATTAGGATTTGCAGTTAAACTTGATAAAGAAAGCTTTATCGGAAAAGATGCTTGTATCCTCCATAAAGAAAATAAATCAAGAAAACTTGTTGGATTTGAACTTCTAGAAAGAAATATTCCAAGACATGGATATAAGGTTTTTAAAGATAATGAGGAAATCGGTGAAGTTACTACAGGTTATCTACTTCCAGATTATGATAAACCGATTGGTTTAGCATTGATTAAACAAGAGCATGGATCTTTAGGCACTGAAATAGAGATTCAAATCAGACACAAAATGGTTAAAGCAGTCATAAGAAATAAAAAATTCTATACAAAGAATTATAAAAAATAGGAGGGTTTTAAAATGATTAAAGAAGGTTTATTATACGCAAAATCTCACGAATGGTTAAAAGTTGAAGGCAATGAAGCATTAGTAGGTATTTCTGATCATGCTCAAGAAGCTTTAGGAGATGTTGTTTTTATTGAATTACCAAAAGTTGGCGATACAATCAAAATGGGTGAAGCCTTTGGTGCTGTAGAATCTGTAAAAGCTGCATCAGATATGTATTTACCAGTATCAGGAAAAATTATTGAAGTGAATACTGATTTAGAATCTGAACCTGAAAAATTAAACCAAGATCCATATGGCAGTTGGATTTGTAAAATTGAAATCTTAGATCAAAAAGAATTAGAAAACCTATTTGACCACACTGAATATAAAGAAGAGGACTAAAATGCACAAATATTTACCTCATACCAATCAAGAAATCAAAGAGATGCTCGATAAAATTGGAGCATCTTCTATTGACAACTTGTTTGATAAGATTCCTAAATCACTAAAAATGAATAAAGATTATGACATACCAGAAGCAATGGGTGATGATGAGCTAACTAAACATATGCATGACTTGGCAAACAAAAATCAAGAGTTGCTTATTTTTAGAGGTGCTGGTAGTTACGATCACTATACACCAAGTGCTGTTAAAGCGCTTATTTCAAGACAAGAGTTTTTAACATCTTATACCCCTTATCAACCAGAGGTTGCTCAAGGGACTTTACAGTATATCTTTGAATATCAATCGATGGTAACTGAACTGACGCAAATGGATGTTTCAAATGCATCGATGTATGACGGATCTACTGCTACTGCTGAAGCGATGTTTATGGCGCATGCACAAACAGGGAAAAACGAAGTCTTAGTGAGTTCTACTTTAAATCCAAGAATTATTGATGTCATTAAAACCTATGCACATTACAAAGGATTAATTGTAACTTTAATTCCTGAAAAAGATGGTGTCACTGATATCGATTTTATTAAAGACAATATCCAAGATAAAATGGGTGTGATTGTTGCTAACCCTAATTATTACGGCATTATTGAAGACTATAATGGACTTGCTGATATCATTCATGAAGCTGGCGGATTATTTGTCATCAATCAAGAAGGGCAATCATTGGCTTTATTAAAAACACCTGGTGAACTTGATGCAGATATCGCTTGTGGAGATCTTCAATCTTTAGGTATCCCATTAAGTTTTGGCGGTGCATATATTGGTTATTTAGCAACTAAGCAAAAATATGTGAGAAAAATGCCTGGACGTATTTGTGGTATTACCACAGATGTAGATGGTAAAAGAGCATTTGTTTTAACACTTCAAGCAAGAGAACAACATATTAGACGTGCAAAAGCAAATTCCAATATCTGTTCAAATCAATCGTTAAATGCACTTGCAGTAACCATTTATCTATCTTTAGTTGGAAAAGAAGGTTTTGTTAAATTCGCTAAAGAAAGCTTAAATGGCGCAAATTACTTATATCAAAAATTACTAGAAACCAAAATGTTTGAAAAAGTTTATGACAAACCATTCTTTAAAGAATTCGTCTTAAAAGCAAACTTCGACGTAGAAAAATTTAATAACTATCTTTTAGATCAAGGCATCTTAGGACCTCTTCAAATCAAAGATAATCATTTATTATTTGCAGTAACAGAAAAACGTACAAAAGCTGAGCTTGATCTATTTATAGAAAAGGTGGTGAACTTCACATGAAAAAACTATATGACACCTTAATTTTTGATTTATCAAAAGCGGGACGTATTGGTTATCAATACAAAGAAAAACATTTAGATGAAGTCAACCTACCATCAACACTTTTAAGATCAACACCTGCATCATTACCTGAAGTCTCAGAGTTTGATGTTGTTAGACATTATACGAATGTCAGTCAAAAAAACTTTGGTGTTGAAACAGGATTTTATCCCTTAGGCTCTTGTACGATGAAGTACAATCCTAAAATTAATGATGAACTTGCAACTTTAAAAGGATTTGCAAATATCCATCCACTACAACCAGAACACACCATGCAAGGTCTTCTTCAAATTTATTATGAAACCCAAGAAATGTTATCTAAAATATCAGGTCTTAAAGCTTATTCATTAAATCCATTTGCTGGAGCACATGGTGAGCTTGCAGGTTTAATGATCATTAAAGCATATCATCAAAAAAACAAAGACGATAAACGTACAAAAATTATCGTTCCAGATTCAGCACATGGAACAAACCCAGCTAGTGCTACTGTCTGTGGGTTTGATGTTGTAGAAATCAAGTCTAACTTAGATGGGACAGTTAATGTTGAAGCCTTAAAGGCAGTTTTATCAGATGAAATTGCTGGTCTTATGTTAACAAACCCTAATACAGCTGGAGTTTTTGAAAAAGACATTTTAGAAATTTCTAAACTTGTACATGAAGCTGGCGGTCTACTTTATTATGATGGTGCTAACTTAAACGCACTTTTAGGACATGCAAAACCTGGTGACATGGGCTTTGATATTACACACATCAATCTTCACAAAACATTCTCTACACCACACGGTGGTGGAGGGCCTGGTTCTGGTCCAGTAGGTGTTTGTGAAAAACTAGTTGAATTCCTACCTAATCCAATCGTTACTAAAAAAGGTGACACATATCACTTAGAACTAGCTAAAGATTCAATTGGAAACTTAGGTATGTTTTATGGGAATGCTTCTGTTTACTTAAGAGCATATGTTTATTTAAGAACACTAGGTAAAGAAAACATCAAAGATGTTGGTTCTCTTGCAGTCTTAAACGCAAACTATATCAAAGAATCATTAAAAGATATCTTTGATCTACCTATTGAAGGTAACTGTATGCATGAATTTGTCTTTGATGGATTAAAAGATAGTTCTACTGGTGTTAAGACATTAGATATCGCAAAAAGACTTTTAGACTATGGCTATCATGCACCAACGATTTATTTTCCTCTAATTTTCCATCAATCGATGATGATTGAACCTACTGAAGTTGAATCAAAAGATACTTTAGATGGGTTTATAGAAATCATGAGAACCGTAGCTAGAGAAGCGATTGAAAATCCAGAACTTGTTAAAACTGCTCCTCACACAACGATCGTTAGAAGACTTGATGAAGTGAAAGCTGTAAAACAACCGATATTAAAATACAAAGATATTCATTAAAAAAAGTGCTCAAAATTTTGAGCACTTTTTCTTATATTTCCATTTCTTTTATAACTTTAACTGCTATCTCATCATATGCTTTTGCGGCATCTTCTTTGCCTTTATAAATAAAGGTCTTATCTTGTGGTTGGCTAATTGGAATTTGACCAAAAACAGGTACCCCTAATTTCTTAGCAACTGCTTCTCCGCCACCTTCACCAAAGATAAACTCACGTTTTTGATTACATGGATTTAAATAATAACTCATGTTTTCAACAACACCAATCACTTCATGTCCGATATTTTGAGCACCAATACCAGCTTTTACTGCAATTGAACTTGCGTTAATATGTGGTGTCGTAACAACCATAATTTTACTCTTAGGCACATAACTCTTAACATCTAATGCAACATCCCCAGTTCCTGGTGGAAGGTCGATTAAAATTAAATCAATATCATCTTGCCATTTGACACCATTGAAAAAATGCACGAGCATTTTTCCAAGCATCGGTCCTCTCCACATTAATGGTTTTTCTGGTGGCATGAAAAACTCAGTTGAAATCACTTCAATACCATCTTTATTCAGTGGAATCATTTTTTCATCTTGGGTTGCTGATAAAGGTTTAACCTCTAATTGTAATACATTAGGAATGCTTGGACCATACACATCAGCATCGATAATCCCAATTTTTTTACCTTGTCTAATTAAAGCTGCTGCTAAATTCGCAGTGACACTTGATTTACCAACCCCACCTTTACCGGATGCGACTGCTAAATATTTCATTGGTTTTTCACCTTCAGGTACAAACTCAGATTCAAAGAAATCTATTTTAATGCCAGGAAAGCCCAGCTCAATTTTTACAAGCTTAATAATTTCAATTTTTACTTGTTGTTCATATTTCGCTTTGTCTTTTAAATAAATCTCTAATTCTGCTACGCCAGTAGGTCCAACAACTAGTTTTTTAACCCCGTTTACCTTACCAAATGGTTGGTTAAAACCAGGATCATTAATCTCTTCAATTCTCTTTTTTAATTCATCATAAGACGTCATCTCGTTCACCTCACACATATTATAACAAATAATAACACTTATGTGTTATAAAAGTGATTGAAACCGTTTTGACTTAAGTCCAAAATACGTTATAATTAAACATAAAGACTATAAACTAATGGAGAATAATATGCTTCTATCATTTAAAAAACCCATTGAAGGAAAATATCTTGATATCACTCATGCAAAAGATGATGTGTTTAGCCAAAAGTTACTCGGGCCTGGATTTGTAGTAAATCCTACAAATCATCAAATCGTTGCACCTATTTATGGTAAAATAAAGATGATTTATCCAACACATCATGCGATTGCAATCTCAAATGATGAAGTCGATATTTTAATTCACGTTGGATTAAATGAAACATTAAGAAATCCATCTTATTTTAAAATGCATGTAAGTTTAGGCGATGAAGTTGAACAAGGCGATCTACTTATAGAACTTCTTATCCAAGATCTGATACTAACTGAAATAGATATAGCAACGCCTATTGTTTTTGTTCAAAAAAAAGATTTTAAAATCATAGAATCAAAAGCAGATATCTTATTACTAGAAATCAACGATTAAGGAAGTGAACATATGTTAAAAGGTGTTCCTGCAAGTTTAGGATACGCGATAGCCCCAATCCTAAAGATAGATAGACAAACCATTGATACAACTAAATTTACAGTTAAAAATATCAAAACCGAAGTGAGTTATCTACACGAAGCAATCGAAAAAACTGTTGCACAATTGGAAGCTTTAAAACTTAAAAATGCACAAACCTTTGATCATGAGACAGCTTCGATTTTTGATGCACATATCGCAATTGCTAAAGATCCGGAAGTGATCAAGCAAGTTGAAGAAAAAATCATTAAAGAGACATGCAATGTAGCTTATGCAGTCAAATCTGTTGTTTTAAAAATTGTCGATATGTTTAAAGATATCGAAGATGATTATTTAAGACAACGTGCTTCTGATTTACTTGAAGTAAGTGATAGAATCATCAAAAATCATTTAGATATCGAAATGATTGATTTAGAAAAAATTGATTACCAGGTCATCTTAGCTGCACATGAGATTACCGCATCTGAAGCGGCTATGGTCAATCCCAAGTATGTTTTGGGGTTTCTATCAGAGGTTGGTGGAAAAAATTCTCACAGCTCAATTATCGCTCGATTGCTCGGTATTCCAGCACTTGTTGGCGTGAAAGATTTGATGAAGACCATTAAAAGCAATGAAAAAGTGATTCTAGATGCTGAGGATGGAAAACTTATTCGTTCTTACACAAAAGAAACAGAAAGTCTTTACCAAGATAAAATTACCAATTTCAATTTGGAAAAGCAAAAACTTGAGTCTTTAATTGGTGTGAAACCTTATACACATGATGGTCATTATGTTGAACTGCTTGCAAACATAGGCTCATATCAAGATGTTAAATTTGCAAAAAAGCAAAATGCATATGGTGTAGGTTTATTTCGAACCGAACTTATTTTCCTTGATCGTTATGAACTACCAAGTGAAGATGAGCAATATCATGAATACAAGAAAGTTCTAGATGCATTTTACCCACAACCAGTAACGATTAGAACATTAGATATTGGTGGAGACAAACCTTTGCCCTATCTTAAACATCAAGATGAACTTAATCCTGCTTTGGGGATTAGAGGCATTAGATTTTCGCTTGTAAAGGATGATATGTTAAAAACACAACTTAAAGCCTTACTTCGTGCGAGTGTTCATGGACATTTAAAAATCATGTTTCCAATGATTTCTACAAAAGAAGAGTTTGTGAAAGTTAAACGTATGGTAAAACAAATAGAAAAAGAGCTCATCCAAGATAACATCAATGTAGGCACTTATGAGTTAGGTGTTATGATTGAAGTTCCATCTGCGGCACTGATTGCAGATCAACTTGCGAGTGTTGTTGAGTTCTTCTCGATTGGGACAAATGATCTCATTCAATATACGCTTGCTGCTGATCGATTAAACTCTAAACTAGACTATTTAAATCAGCCTTTTCATATATCAATATTAAGATTAATCCATATGGTTACAACCGCTGCAAAGAGAAACAACATTAAGACAGCAGTTTGCGGGGAGATGGCATCTGATCCAATTGCTGCATGCTTACTTATTGGTCTTGGTGTTGATGAATTATCAATGACAGCTTCATCTATTGTAAATGTAAAAGATAAAATTCTTAAAAACAGTTATGAAGATCTTGTTAAACTATCATATGAGATATTATCTTTAACAAGTGATATTGCTGTGATTCATCAACTAAAAAAACATATTAAATAATTAAATGGAAAGGGGGAGCATCATGAACAACAATAAAGATTCCATATTTAATCCTAGAAATCCATTGTTCTTAGATATTGCAAAATGGGTGGTATTAGTATCATCTGGCATCATGATTTTATTTGCTTTTGCGGCTTTTATGAATAACATGGGTGGACAAGGCTTCTTATTTTTATTAGGAAGTGTCTTCATTTTTTTTACAGGAATGACCTTTGTTAATATGCTACATAACATCTATGATATTAAAGAACAAACCAAAGAAACAAATGTTTTGTTGAAAAAACAAATAGATTTACAACAAAAAAACGAGATTGAATAAAATCTCGTTTTTTTCATCTATTATAAGATTATATTATGCTTCTTTATCAATAATTGCTTTTGCGATAAATGCTGATTGTTCGTAATGCAAATAATGTGATCCTTTAAGTACATAAACCTTTTGATCTTTGATACCTTCTAAATATTGATCTATCTTTTCTTTCCATCCATTATATTTTTGATTTTGCTCACTAGCAATAAACATTAAATATCTAGTTGATGGAACCGATTGGCTTAGTATTTTTTTTATAGATTGATTCAGTATTTTTATCTCTGTAATCATTTGTTTTGAATAAAGTGTGCGATAAAAATTAGCTATATACCTATTTTTTTCTTCGTCACTTAAATCATCACTATTTAATATTGGATATAATTTAACTAAATCCTCAAAAGGAAATAACCTTGCTAATCCTATTCTCATAAATAATCTAGATACACCGATAACCATATGGTTTGGTTTAGGCAAAACTTCATAACTATATGGAACACATGCATCAATACCCACAATTGTTTTAACTTCATTAGGATATTTTTGAGCCCAATAAATAGCTTCTAAACCAGCCATTGAGTGTGCAACCAAAATAAATGGATTGACTCCTACTTCTTCTTTAATTGATAATCTATAGAACTCAATAATTTCATCAATAGAGGACAATGGCTTTGGAGATGAGCTATAGCCATAGCCTGGTTTTTCTATAATAATGACTTTAAAATGATGGCTAAGTTTTTCTGCCAAAACTTTATAATCAATTGTAGGCAATATCGTTCCATGCCCAGCTAATAATACACACACTTGTTCTTTATTACCTAAAATCAATTGATGTGATATGTATTGATTTATGGTTTTAATATCTCCTATTGGTGCATACTGTTTTGTCTCTTGTTTTAATAATTTTTTATGTTTGATAAACAAATAAATCATATAAACGATGAGCAAAAAGCAAAGAATTGCTACTATCCACAAAATGTAATCTTTCAAAGAAGCACCTCCAATCAATGATTATCATATTTTTTTTAATGATTTTTCAGTTAAGTATATACTATAAAAAAGTGTCAATAACTGAATCCCAATCATAACTGAACTTAGTATTGCAATTCTGTTAGTCTCTAAATCCAGCATAAGTAACATAAATCCTACTGTTGGTAAAATCCATGATAAACCAATGATAACCCATAGATGACCAATATAACGATGAGCATGTTGCCATGTCTCATTGTTTTTCATAGAGTTTATAGTCCGATAACCAAAATATGATCTGATTTTTTTAGGTGGCCTTACTGAGAAGATCCAACCAAAAATACATAATAATAACGGCGTTATTAAACTAATGATGAGCATAAATATCCAAAAATCTGACATAACAAATACCAATCCTTTTATTTTTTCTTATGATTGTTGGCGAGTCCTTTTTTGAAATATGATTTTACTCTTTTCATAAACTTAGTTTGATCATAACTTAAGATAGCAACTTTATAAACTGGAGCAACTACATATAAAGAACCAATAAGTACTGCAATCATAATCACAAGAGCTATGATTGCTTCTAATAATGTCATTACGCCTGATGCATATGCAACTGGTGCAACCATCGGAGTGAATATTGGTACAAAAGCCATCACCTTCATGAACCCAAATCCTCCAGCCATTGGTGCAAAAATTCCGATATAAAATCCACCTAAAAGCATGAGCATAAGTGGTGATTGAAATTGTTGATAATCCTCTTGAGTCACTGCCATTGATGCAAAGAGTGCCGAAATCACAAGATAGAATAATGTTCCAATAACTACAAATAACATTGCAATCATTAAGACAAGTGGCCAGTTTGGAATGAGATCACCTAGATACTTAAGTAAATGAACATCAATTCCAGCTCCAGCTAATGGTGTAGACATTTCTTGGCTAAAATTACCAATAATTGCTGCTATACCTCCATAAACTAAGATGAGTGCGCCTTGAATTAAAACAAATAGAATACTTGCTGTAATCTTAGATAAGAAATGTATCTTAGCAGGTACACTAGCAATAATCGTCTCAATTGCTTTCGTTGATTTTTCTTCAATAATATCAACCCCAACAAATTGTGTAGCCATCGTAATTAAAATGAATAATGGTAGTACTAAAATACTCATTAAAGAAGATAATGCAGCTTCTTCTTCTGGATTTTCATAATCTGGTGCCAAGTTTGTCACAAACTGAGGACTCTGATAATCCTCGATTTGATAGTTGATCATTAAAAGCTCAATTTGACCCATAATTGTTTGATTATATTCTGGATTTTTTGTATAAATGTTAATCACTGGCTGATTAACAGTCCCAGTCACAACAAGTGCTACATTGACTTCATAATCTTCCCAAAAACTATCTACATTTAAACTATTTTCCTGATCATTTAAGACATAAAAATCATAATTGTCAAAAGGTGCATTAAGCATATCAGATAAATCAGATGCTATACCATCAACTTCGGTTTCGTTATAAACATCAATATACACATTGGTGATTTCTTCATCATTACTGCCAAACCATCCAATAATGGTTGGAAGATTAACGATTGCGACAAATAGTATCGCGATAATGATATTTGCAATCACAAAAGCTTTTCTTCCGACTCTTTTTTTAAGTCCGTATTTCACCAAAAATTTAAACTTCTTCATGTTTATGACCTACCTTTGCAACAAATATTTCTGAAAGGCTTGCTTGTTCAACATCATACTTAGTAATATGTTTACATGTTTTTACGTAATCAAAAACAGCTTTTGATACGTCCACGTTTTCAATTTTTACAATCAAACCATTAGAGTTTTCAATGACTTTAAAAACTCCAGGTATTTTTTCTAGCTTCTCAACTTCAACATCACCAACGATATGTATATTTTGCTTTTTAAAGTCTTTTTTAACTTGATCAATACGTCCTTCAATCACTGCTTTTCCTTTTTCTAAAACAATGATTTCTTCACAAAATGATTCCACATGATCCAGTTGATGTGAAGAAAAAACAACCATACTTCCGTTTTTTTGGAAATCTCTAATGACTTCTACAAACAGTTCAGTATTGATTGGATCAAGTCCACTAAATGGTTCATCCAATACTAAAAGTTTTGGATTATTGATAATCGCTGAAATGAACTGAATTTTTTGTTGATTTCCTTTTGATAATTCTTTTATTTTTTTATTTTTGTAATCAACAATTCCAAATCTTTCAAGCCAGTAATCAAGTCTTTCTAAAATGATTTTAGGTTCCATATCTTTGAGCTGTCCAAAATAAAGCATCAACTCTTTGACTGTGACTTTTGTTAATAAACTTCTTTCTTCAATCATATATCCAATCTCATTAACATTGTGATACCCAACTTTTTCACCGTTATATAAAACTTCACCTTCAGTAGGATTTAATAATCCCATAATCATTCTAAAGGTTGTAGTTTTGCCGGCACCGTTTGTTCCAAGCAGACCAAAAATATCACCAGGTTTGATGGTGAATGTCAAATGGTCGACAGCAACCAAGTTGCCATACATCATCTTGGCATCTTTGACTTCTAACATATTCATATACCTCGCTCTCGTGTCGTTCTTAGTTATTCTATCATAGATTTAATAGAAATAAAATCGAGTTACGATTTTTTTCATAACTCGACTGTTTTTTTTACTTTAAAGTTTCTTTAAGTTCTTTTTGAATCATGTTTTCAAACGCTTCAAGTGAAACAGTAATTTGTGCGGTTTCACCATATTTACGATAAGTGACCTCTCCCTGCTCAGCTTCTTTATCCCCTAAAACTAACGCGTAAGGAATCTTCATGGTTTGTGCTTCTCTAATCTTGTATCCAAGTTTTTCTTCTCTTAAATCAGATTCTACACGATAACCTTTGTATTTTAACGATTCATGAACTTTTTTCACATAATCCATATGTGCAGAGACATTAACAGGTAATACTTTGACTTGAACTGGTGCTAACCAGAAAGGAAATGCACCTTTGTACTCCTCTGTTAAGTATGCAACAAAACGTTCCATGGTTGATACAATACCTCTATGGATAACCACTGGTCTTTGATCATTTTTACCATCTTCGCCAACATAAGTTAAATCAAATCGTTCTGGAAGTAAAAAGTCAAGTTGAATGGTTGACAATGTTTCGCTATTACCTAATGCAGTTTTGACTTGAACATCTAATTTTGGACCATAAAATGCTGCTTCGCCTACAGCTTCAAAATACTCAACACCAAACTCATCTAAAGCTTCTTTTAGCATACGTTCTGCTTTATTCCACATCTCATCATTTGGGAAATATTTTTCAGTATCTTCAGGATCTCTATAGCTTAATCTAAACTTATAATCTGTGATATTGAAATCTCTATAAACCGCAAGAAGTAACTCCATTGTGCGTTTAAATTCATCTTTGATTTGATCCGGTCTTACAAAGATATGTGCATCATTCAGTGTCATTTCACGGACACGTTGTAGCCCTGATAAAGCACCTGATTTTTCATAACGGTGCATCATACCTAGTTCTGCAATTCTTAAAGGTAATTCTCTATATGAATGAACATCATTTTTATACATAATCATGTGATGTGGACAGTTCATTGGTCTGATGACTAGCATTTCACCATCTCCCATATCCATTGGTGGAAACATAGAATCTTGATAATGATCCCAGTGTCCTGAAGTCTTATAAACATCAACATTTGCAAGTATTGGTGTATAAACATGCATATAGCCTAGAGATATCTCAACATCTGTAATATATCTTTCAATCACACGACGGATGGTTGCGCCTTTAGGCAGCCAGAAAGGTAGACCTTGACCAGCTTCTTTTGAGATCATGAATAAACCTAGCTCTTTACCAAGCTTACGATGATCTCTTTGCTTTCTTTCTTCAAGTAAAATTAAATGATCATCTAGTGCCTTTTTGCTAAAGAAACTTGTACCATAAATTCTAACAAGCATTTTATTGTCGCTGTTACCTCTCCAATAAGCACCTGCTAAGTTTAAAAGTTTAAAGTGTTTGATTTGTTTTGTGTTTAACACATGTCCACCACGACATAAATCAACAAAATTCCCTTGACGATAGACTGTGAGTTGTGTATGTTTATAATCTTCGATAATTTCTAATTTATATGGGTCATGGCTAAAAATCTTTTGCGCTTGTTCATATGTGACTTCATCTCTTAAAATATCAAAACCTTCTTCAGCTAGCTCATGCATTCTCTTTTCAATTTTTACTAGATCTTGATCACTGATCTTCTCATCACCAAAATCAACATCATAATAAAAACCTTCTTCGATATAAGGTCCCACACCAAAACAAGCTTGTGGATACAAACTAACGATTGCTTGAGCCATTAAATGAGCTGTTGAGTGATTGATAACATCTAATGCTTTCTCATCTTTCTCTGTTAGAAGTGATAGTTTACCGTCTTCTTCAAGTTTTCTATTCAGTTCTACATAACCATCATTAAATATAGCCGCAATCGCTTTTTTCGCTAAACTGATGGATATACCTTGGGTAATTTCATAAGGTGTAATGCCTTTTTCATAATCTTTTTGACTTCCGTCTGGAAATGTAATTTTAATCATTTTCCCACTCCTCGTATAATATGTAGTGTAGATTTAGGTTGATACCTTACTACATATCATTATTTATAAGTTTGAAGTCCTAGTGTTATAATTAAATCAAGATGTAACCAGAAGAATCTGCTTCCACTCCTTGCACATCATGGTGCTATTTAAGCGTGCAAACCTGCTTGATTGGCTTATCTGCTAACCGGTTGTTGTTACCCGTTAGATTTCACTCAACTTCTATGTCTAACGGTGGTTTCTTATTGGCGAGGCTGCAGTTGTCTTTCAAGGCTAGGACTTCTCTTATATCTATTTTCCCTTGAAAGAAGGTGTTCTTTTGAATCATACTTTATGTGTTGGTATTGACGTTGCTAAACTGTCCAATCACGTTTATGCACTTAACTTTAATCGTGATAAACTTTTATCTGTCAATATTCCTAATACCCAAGATGGTGCGAACTTAATTGAAACGCATATTTTAAAACTTCTTGATAAACATCATCTCTCTAAAGTCATTGTCATCTTAGAGTCAACTGGTGTTTACTCCGGTCATCTTGCGACCTACTTATCAGCTTCTAAGTTTTTGAGTGTTTTCGATATCAAAGTTTATCTCATCAATCCTAAAATTTCTAAAAATTATAGAAAAAGTTTTGCTGATATGGATAAAACTGATCCTAAAGATGCTTACATCTTAGCTGATATTGCTAGAGTTGGAAGAACCGATGAGTTAACTCCCTTTAAAGGTGGTCAAAGACTTGCTTTAGAAAGACTCACAAGGCATAGACTTCATATTGCTGAAAAACTATCCAATGAGAAGGTTTATGCCCTTAATAACGTGTTTATAAAGTTTTCTAACTTTGAAACTATATTTTCTAATAACTTTGGATCAACTGCTGTTGATCTCTTATTAGATTATAAAACCATTGATGATATTATCGATTCATCTTTAGAAGATTTATCTGACTTTGTTGCTAAATCAAGTAAAAATCGCTTTGATAATTCACTTGATATCGCTGCTAAGATCCAAAAAGCTGCTAGAGATTCTTATCGTCTTGATAAAGTTTCTTATGATCCTATTAATACAGCTCTCGCCTCATCCATAAATGTCATTAAATGTTATGAACATGAAATGAAAGATATTGATAAAGCCATTTTGCGACAAGTCGCTGGGTTTAATCATGATCACTATCAAATCTTAACGTCTATACCTGGTATTGGTAAAGTTTATGCAGCCGGTATCTTAGCTGAGATTGTTGATATTAGTCAGTTTGAATCCAATGATGCACTTGCTAAATATGCAGGTATTACCTGGCGTAAAAATCAATCCGGGAAATTCACCGCTGATGAGACTTACATGACTAAAACTGGAAATAAATATTTGCGCTACTTTTTAATCCAAGCAGCCAACATGGCTAGAATTCATATACCTGAGTATCGTGATTTTTATCATAAGAAATATGATGAAGTCACGACTCATCAACACAAACGTGCACTCGCCTTAACTGCTAGAAAACTTATTCGTCTTATCTATGGTTTGTTGAGTACCAATAGACTTTATAAGTAAAACTTAATTAGATTAATTCTTATAACTTTTACTTTTTTAAGCATGTCTTTAAATGATGCTTTTTATTAAATTTTACTCGTTTTTTTAATTTTTAGTGCTTGACATCTTTACCGGTTGCTTTTTAAATAAAAAAATCCTTAGACAATTTGTCTAAGGACGAATATATTCGCGGTACCACCTTAGTTCTAGGTATCCCTAGCACTTATGTCATTGATAACGGGTGTGACCCGGATTAGTTTTTGTCTAATCTACTCCAAGGTAGTAACTTATATCTGTTCACAGCTTTCACCATCCTGTGTCGCTTAAGGGCGATATAAATCTTGTCCTCTTCTTCGTATTCATATCTATTATATCACTAGTATTTTAAATTACAAGTGTTTTTTATTCGCTATATGGCTCTTCTGATAGTTTTACATAATGCATCAAATCTTTAAATCTTTGAATGAGTCTTCCTGCTTTCATGCGGTTCGTTTCATCTTTTTGAAGTGTCAGTGCATCTAAAAGTTGAACAAGTGAAAAGTTTGAACTGATAAAAACTGGAAGTTTAGCAGATAATCGATACTGCATCACAGGAACGATGATTTCATCTCTAAACCAAGAACTCATGTTTTCTCCACCAAAATCATCAAGCATCAAAATATCAGCTTGTTTAAGTTTATTGATCCGTTCTTCTAAATTACCTTCATTCATACCTTGTCTAATCGAACGAATTAAATCAGGCACATACACAAATAAAACTGCGATGTTTCTAAGTGCTAATTCTTGGGCAATGGCAGAAAGTAAATATGATTTACCAGTGCCATATCTTCCGTAGATAAACAACCCTTTTTCGTATCGATCTTTTTTATAATGGTCTAAAAAGTTTTGAGCTTTTTCAAAAGCATGCTCTCTTTCCTCGTTAAAGCATCTAAAATCTTTTAAACTTGCATCTTGGATGTATACTTCAGAATCATAGAACTTAAGATTTTTTCTTATCTTTTCTTTTTTTAGCTCCAAAGCTTTTTCTTTGGTTGGTCGATATATGATTTCAATATAAGGATCAGTTTTTAAAACAATCTCATAACCATCAACAATCGGTTTTTCTTTTTTTTGAACGATATATTGATATACTTTATTGACATCAACATCTAAGATATCTAAATGCTTTGTTTCATCGTATTTAGCAATCTCTTTTCTCATTTCATCTATGGTCATGACGATTCCTCCATTTTCTCTAACTCTTTTACGTAATCATCCATCCAGTCCGGCTCATTAACTTTTTGAACTTTCTTTTTCTTTCCCCAAGTATGCTCTAACTGCGTTGAATAATTGAGTGCATCTTCTGTCGTTAGAATGCCTTTATTTAACCAATCGTGAAGGACTGTTTCCATATACTTCAATCCTGGTAGTACACCATCTTTCTGTTTTAAAACTAACATCAAAATGACATTGATAATCCCTGGATCTACATGATTTCTTTCAATCAGAGAGGTTGCGGTTTGAAGTGCAATCCCTTGAAAATCAAGTTTACTATATTTTTGAATAATTACTTGAGGAGGTAAGGTTTTAATTAAATCTGTTTTTGGAATCTCTTTTTCTTTGATCGATAAGATTTGATTCTTATTCTCATAATAAAGTTTCGCTTTATGATTTAATGCTTGAAAGTTAGCGGTTTGTTTTGATTTGGTTGCTTCAATATAGATTTCTACCATATCTTCAATGTTAAATTGATAAACAAACGCAATCTTTGAGATTTGTTTTTGTAGTCTTTGGTTTAACAACTGTGAGTTTTTTAATCTCTCAGGTAACATTTCAACAAACTTATTGTAGTCAAAATGATATCCGATATGACTACCACCATTTTGTTTCCTACCTTGGAACTCATAATCCAGTTTAAGCAAATTAAGGCTCTTAAACTCATACATGGAATCAAATGGTTTCGTGATATTGTTATAACCATCTAGACTTGGCACTTCAATTTTAAATAAACTAGCAATCCAATCCACGTGTTTTTCACCGATTTCTGATTGCAAATAACTACCAAAAACAGTGTCCAGTAAGAATTGTTTTGCGGATAATGGTGTTTTAACAACATATATATAATCATCAGTTTGCTGATAAACTTCGAGTAAGTTTAGTGCTTCTAACTTATTTCTCATCTTTAAAAAATCGGTTTGTCTTAAATCAAGTAAATCAAAGAGTTGTTGATGTTCTAACTTGATTTCCGGTTGTTGATGATTAAGTTGATAAAATGTAATATACAAACTATGGGCTTCAACGCCAAGTAGTGGCTGATATAAAAGTGCTAAGACTTTGAAGTCTTGGCTCGATAAATCAAAAGATTTATGTATTCTAAATGTTGAACTATTTCTCATCTTCTAACCCTCTAATAAACTGATCGATTTGATAATATAGATAGTTAAGATCCAATTGATTATCAAATATGACATCTGCTTTTACTTTCTTTTCTTCAATGTCTAATTGTGCATCTATGCGTTTTTCTGCTTCATTTTGTGACAAACTATCTCTTTTCATCAAGCGATCGATTTGAATCGATCGATTCACATAGACTAAACAAGTAACATTACATTTCTTTTCATATCCCACTTCAAATAAAAGTGGCATATCGATAACAAATAAATGTTTTTCTTCATGTGATTCTATAAATTTATGAATCTCATTATATACATAAGGATGGATGATATCATTTAGTTTTAGCCTAAGTCTTTTATCATTAAATATCAGTTGACTTAACTTCTTTTTATCTACTTTTGTTCTAATAGCAAAGCCAAAAAGTGATTCAGCTTTTTGAATCATTTCTTCGTTTTCATTCCACAGTTTTTTAACAATTTGATCACTATCAATCACTGTTAAGCCTTTTTCTTGAAAATACTTTGATGCAGTTGTTTTACCTGAAGCGATACCACCGGTAAGTCCAATGATATACGGTTTAGGTTTGGCATGATGGGCAGACATAAGAACCACGTCCTGCTACTTTAATTTTTATGATTGTTGTGCCACAAATCGGGCAAGGTTCACCCTTTTTTGTGTGCACATTAAGCTCATTTTGAAATCGACCATGTACACCTAAAGATGATGTATATGATCTTATGGTTGTTCCTCCAAGTTGAACTGCTTTTTCTAAAACAGATGTTGCTGCTAATATGAGTTTTTCAGCATCTTTTTTCGTAATACTTTTTGATTTTCTTACTGGATGGATCTTTGCAAGAAACAAAGTTTCATCGACATATATATTTCCAAGACCACTGATGATATGTTGATCAAGGAGACTTGCTTTGATCGGTCTTTCTGATTTATGGATCTTAGCATAAAAATCTTTAGGATTCAAATCTTTAGGTTCTAAACCTAACTCATTTAATGGATATTCATTTAAGTATGTCTCTAAAGGTAGGACATGCATCGTACCAAACTTCCTAACATCATGATATCTTAGTTGTAATCCACTTTTAAATGTAAAGATGATATGCTCATGTTTATCATAAGGTTCAGTTGTTTTAATGAAAAATTTACCTTCCATTCTTAAATGCATGATTACCACATGATGATCTAATATAAATATCAAATATTTCCCCATACGCTTGATATCGTGTATGGTTTGATTGATTAATGTATGCTTAAAATCTTTAAGTTCAGTTTTAATAATATTTGGATATCTGATTAAGGTATCAGCAATCACTTGGTCTTTTAATTTCAAAAGTAAGGTACGCCTTACAGTTTCTACTTCTGGAAGTTCTGGCATATCATCACCTATTTTAAATCATACCAAGTTTTACCAACATCACATGATGTTTCAAGTTCAACTTTAAGTTCAACTGCTTTTTTCATCATACTTGGTACAATCTCTTTCATTTCTTCAAGTTCATCTTCTGGAACTTCTAAGATGAGCTCATCGTGAACTTGTAATAATATTTTTGATTTTTTCTTTTCTTTTTTTAGGTAATTGTATAAATCCACCATTGCTTTTTTCAAGATATCTGCTGCACTGCCTTGAATAGGTGCATTTAATGCTGTTCTTTCGCCAAAAGCTCTTTGTGTATATACACTTGATTTAAGTTCAGGGATATATCTTCTTCTATGCATGATGGTTTCAACATATTCATGTTCTTTTGCATAGTCAACGATATCTTCCATGTATTTTTTGATTTCAGGATATAGATTTAAATAATCATCAATAAACCGTTGAGCTTCTTTAGCAGAAACATCAATATCTTCAGCTAAACTCCAAGCACCAATCCCATAAATGATTCCAAAATTAACCGCTTTTGCGGCTCTTCTTTGTTCAGGCGTTATATCCTCTTTATGGAAGATTTCTTGAGCTGTCTTAGTATGAATGTCTTTTTGCTCATTAAATGCTTCAATTAATTTCTTAACATCAGCCATTGATGCTAAAACTCGAAGTTCAATTTGTGAGTAGTCAGCACCTAAAAAGTAAGTATCATTTTTAGAGATGAATATTTTTCTAATTTGTCTACCTTCTTCAGTTCTAATCGGAATGTTTTGCAAATTAGGGTCTAAAGATGATAATCTTCCAGTGGTTGTTAAAGCTTGGTTGTAGATTGTATGAACTTTACCATCATCAAATAAATTCTGTTCTAGACCAATGATGTAAGTCGAATATAGTTTGGATAGTTGTCTATAATCAAGAATTTTTTCAATGATTGGGTGTTTACCTTTAAGTTTATTTAAAACATCAACGTTTGTTGAATATCCAGTCTTTGTTTTCTTTCCATTTGGAAGATTTAAGTCTTCAAATAGGATTTCACCTAACTGTTTTGGACTTGAGACATTAAAATCTTTACCAGCAAGTTTAATAATATCTTTTTCTAGTATACCAATACGCTCATTTAGATCTTCTTTTTGGATTTTAAGCTCATTTTGATCGACACTCAGTCCTTCATATTCCATTTCTGCTAGAACGTGTGATAAGGGTAACTCTATGTCTATTAATAAATGGAATTGTTCTTGATCTTTCAACTCTTTAATGAGTTTATCTTTTAATAAATATATCGCTTTTGCTTTTGATGCAATATGTCTATAATAAATTTCTTTTTCAGGTAACCCTTTTTTAGCTCCTCTACCATAGATCGTTTCATCATATTGAATATCTTCATAATGAAAATTAGAGACAATTCTTTTAAACTCTTCTTTTCCTAAATGTGAATTAATTAAATATGCTGCAAGTAAAAGATCAAAAGATACATGAGATATGTTTAAACCTTGCCATAAAAGATATACTTTGGTCGCTTTTAAGTCATAAACATATTTTTGATATCTATCATCAGCTAAATACATTTGGAAATTGATAGATGATAAGGCAACATCCGGATGAATCACATAATGGTTTTTTCCATCTGAAAGTCCAACACCCCAGAGTTCTGCTTTATGGTAGTTGTAATCACTAAATTCAAAATGAACAGCCAAATCTTGATTCAAAATAGATTCCAGTGTTTTTTCATCTTCAATTTCTTGATAACTCCAGTTGGTATCTTCTTGTTGAACAGGTTCTTCCATTTTTCTAACAAAAACATGGAGATCTAAGTCTTGATAAAAACGGATGAGTTCATCTGTTTTCGCAGGTTTTTTATCAATATTTTCTACATGGTAATCAATATCACAATCGAGTTGAATCGTCACTAGATCCTTACTCATAATTGCGCTATCTCTATGTTCTCTGATACGTTCACCAAGTTTTCCTTTGATGTCGTCTTGATGCTCTAATATATTTTCTAACGTTTCGTATTCTTTTAAGAGTTTAATCGCAGTTTTCTCACCAACACCTGGAACTCCAGGAATATTATCTGATGGATCACCCATGAGTGCTTTTAAATCAATCATTTGATGATGCGTTAAATCATATGTTTCTTTTAATAATTTAGGGTCAAAGTCATGAACTTCTTTCATGCCTTTTTTGAGTAGATGAACAGTGATTTGATCATCAACCAATTGAAGTAAATCCTTATCACTAGAGTATACATCAACATGATATCCCTTTTGGCTTGCTTCTTTCGCAAGTGTTCCAATGATATCATCAGCTTCATATCCAGCTTTGGAATAGGCAGTTACACCGTTGAGTTCAATATACTGATTAACCAAAGGAATTTGCTCTGCTAATTCTTCAGGCATTTTTTGTCTACCTGCTTTATATCCTTCGTAGGCAAGGTGTCTTTTGGTAGGTTCTTTCGTATCAAAAGCAACTAAAACATGCTCGGTTTCATTTGTCACTATTTTTTCAAACATACCTACAAAAGCAAACACAGCATTTGTGTATGTTCCCTTGGATGATTGCATCAGTTTAGCGCTTGGATAAGCCGTTGCATAATAAGCTCTAAATAGTATGGAATTACCATCGATTAGTGTAATCTTCTTCATCATATCATACCCCTTTATTTCATTTTAACATGTGATTGTCAAATACTTTTCCACATTTTTTGTGGATAATTAAAAAGGATCAACGTATCCTAAATTGACCCTTTCCTTTACCTTTTCCCTTTTTCTGTTTCTGATTTTGAAAAGCTTGAGTAGGATTTTTTGATAAGCTTTCTAGTTGTCTTTCATCCATATGCATCATTTTTTTCATCATCTTCTTTTGTGCATCTAATGCTTGTCTTAAACGGTTAAGTTCGGCAACACTCATGCCTGCACCTTTAGCAATTCTTTCTCTACGTCTTGAACTTTGATCGATTAAAGTTGGATCTTTACGTTCTTTTTCAGTCATGGAAGTAATTAATACACCCATTTTTTCGAATTGTTTATCATCTATGTTAGAAGCTGCATCTTTGATTTTACCCATGCCTGGCATAAACCCTAAGATTTTACTCATTGAACCCATACGCTTAATCATTTTGAATTGTTTTAACAAGTCATTATAGTTAAATGTATCACTCATGAGTTTTTCCATCATGTTTTTAGCTTCATCTTCATCAATTGCATCTGTTGCTTTTTCGATTAATGTTAAGACATCACCCATACCAAGAATTCTTTGAGCCATACGTTCTGGGTGAAAGACTTCAAATGCATCCATTTTCTCACCTGTTGATGAGAACTTAATAGGAATACCTGATACCTCTTTAATAGATAATGCAGCACCACCTCGTGTGTCACCATCCATTTTGGTTAATATTGCACCTGTAGCATTTAACTGATCATGAAAACTTTTAGCAACATTTGCTGCATCTTGACCGGTCATTGCATCTACTGTAAGTAGTATTTCATTAGGATTTGCGATTTTCTTTACATCAAGTAACTCTTGCATCATATTCTCATCGATATGCAAACGTCCTGCTGTATCGATAATCACAACATCAAATTTATGTTCTTTAGCATATTGAAGGCCATTTTTTACAATGGTTCTTGCATCAATTAAGCCTTCTTCATAAACTTCAATATCAATTTGTTTACCAATCGTTACTAACTGATCAATAGCAGCTGGACGATAAACGTCTGCAGCAATAAACAAGACCTTTTTCTTCTCAGCCTTTCTTATATAAACACCAAGTTTTCCAATTGCTGTTGTTTTACCAGTCCCTTGAAGACCAATCGTCATAATCGTTGTAATACCGTTGATATTATATCTAATACCTTCAGCTTCATCACCCATGACGCGTTTTAGCTCATCATGAACAATTTTAACAACTTGCTGACCTGGATTTAGCCCTTTTAAGATTTTTTCACCAACAGCTTGTTCTTTGACGTGATTAATAAATTGTTTAACAACTTTAAAATTAACATCTGCTTCAAGAAGAGATAACCTTACTTCGCGCATCATCTCATCGATATCTTTTTCTGTTAAAAAACCTCGACCAGTGATTCTGCGCATTGCCATTTGTAATCTCGAAGATAATGAATTTTCTGCCATTACTCATCCAACTTTCTAAGCTCATCGATCAACTGTTTATACGTTTCACATGTCAGTTGATCCATGATATCTAATCTTTTTTGTTTCTTTTCTAATAGTTTAAGCTTTTCTTCATAAGAAAAAAGATGTTGTTCTACTTTTTTGAGTTGATCAAAAATAGCATTTCTACTCACATGAAGAAGTTCTGAAATTTCTTGAAGTGAATAATCTTCTTGATAATAATACTTAAAGTATTCTACTTGTTTATCAGTAAGCAATGCTTGATAAAGATCAAATAATTCATTGAGTTGTTCTTTTTTCTCTAGTGTTTCCATAAATACCTCTTAGAAGAAATCTTCAAATAAACCATAGATATATTGTTCAATATCAAAATAGACTAAATCATCTATTTTTTCACCTAATCCTACGTATTTAATCGGCAAATCATATAAGTGTCTAATTGCTAAAACGATACCGCCTTTTGCTGTACCATCTAGTTTTGTTAAGATAATCCCAGACACATCGGTTGCTTCTTTAAAAACTTCAGCTTGACGCATACCATTTTGACCTGTTGTTGCATCAATTACTAAAAGTGTTTCTTGTGGTGCATTAGGTAAAGTCTTTTGAATGACTCTTTTCATCTTTTCTAGTTCTTTCATCAAGTTGACTTTTGTTTGTAATCGTCCTGCTGTATCACACAAAATAATATCGTATTTCTCCTTTTTAGCAAGTTCAATCGCATCATAAATCACACTGGATGGATCACTACCTTCGCCTTTAGAAAATACAAATGTGCCACTTCTTTGACCCCAAATCTTAAGTTGTTCGATAGCACCAGCTCTAAATGTGTCACCAGCAACCATCATCACTTTTTTACCTTCATTTTGAAGTTGTTTAGCCAGTTTACCGATAGTTGTTGTTTTACCTACACCATTAACACCTACAAAAAGATAAACATTAAGTTCACCTTCATCATAGTTTAATTCTGTGTTTAAGAGTTCGCCTTTAAGATAAATTTCAAACATCTTATCAACGATCATTTCTGCAAGATCATTAGGATCTGTGATGTGCTTGTTTTCAACATCAGCTCTTAATGATTCAATAAAATAAACTACTGTATCAACACCAATATCAGCTTGAATAAAAATATCTTCAAGTGCATCAAAAAGGTCATCGTTAATGACTTTAGATTCACTTAATATTTGTTTTAGATCTCCAAGGTTTTCTTTTGTTTTATGTAACCCCAGAGCATATTTATCATTTTTTTGTTTTTTTCCAAATAACTTTTTAAATAATCCCATGTTAACCTCTCATATAATCCTAAGATATTATACCATAAGAAAAAGAAAACCGAAAGTTATTCTTTCGGTAAGTTTTTAACAAAGCTAAGCAGTTCATCAAAGTTTAGATGTTGGCTCATTTCATCAACATATTCAAGATAAATGATCTTACGATTTTGGTCTAAAACGAAGACACTTCTCGCCTGTAATCTAAGTTCTTTGATATAAGTTCCATACTTGTTTGCAAAATCAAGTTCGATGTAATCACTTAATGTAATCACATTTTCTAAACCTGCATTTCCACACCATCTTGCTTGTGCAAAAGGTAAATCATTAGAAATAGTAAGCACTGTCAAATCATCAATTTCAGATAATTCTTGATTCACTGTTCTTGTTTGTCTGTCACATACAGTTGTATCTAGTGACGGTACGACATTTAAAATCACGTACTTTGATTTAAAATCTGCTAAATTCACATATTCATTTTTATGGTTTAAAGCTTTGAAATCCGGAGCAACATCTCCAACTTTTTTTGTATCACCGATAAGTGTTACAGGTTTGCCTTTAAATGTTTTCATATGAGACACTTCCTTCTAAAGTCTTAACAATATTATAACATATATTTTTATGGTTTTCATAAAAAGCGGCCTCCTGAAAAAGTTCAGAAGACCTATTAAGGGGATTTTGTGTATTTTCATACACTAAATAGGGGATAAGTAACATCCATTTTTTTGGATGCATAGATATATTATCACTTTTTAATGTGTTTGTAAAGCCTATCGATTATTTTGCGTTGTTATCTTGTTGTTTGTCGTCATTTTTAATGTATCTACACTTTGGAAAACCGCTGCAGGCAATAAACTCACCATATCTAGATTTTCTTACCACCAATGGCTTACCACATTTTGGACACAGCTCATCAGTCATCTTAGGTTCAATTTTTTTCATATGCTTTTGAGCATGTTCAACCATTGGAATGAAACTGTGATAAAACTTAGATACAATCTCAACACCAGATTCTTTAGCTTCAGCAATCTCATCTAATTTCTTTTCCATTTTTGATGTGTATTCAACATTTATGATTTTATGGAAAAATTCATCTAATTCCTTTGCAGTTAGTTTACCTTGATCTGTAGGTACAAATCGTTTATGTTCCATATGAACATATGCTCTATGCTTTAGTGTTTGAATAATCGATGCATATGTTGATGGTCGACCAATACCGAGTGATTCCATTTCCTTAATCAGTGTTGCTTCTGAATACCTTGCTGGAGGTGTTGTGACTTTCTCAATAGAGATAACTTTTTTTGCGTTCACTTCTTGATTCAGTTCTAATTTAGGTAAGAGTTTATCTTTATTTTTTTGTTCTTCAAAAACTCTTGTGTGACCATCAAAGACTAAGATAGAACCATCTAAATGGTAAATATTGCCATTTGAGTCTAAAGTAATCTTTGTACTTTCGAATACTGCATCACTCATGAGTGATGCTACTGCTCTTTCATAGATTCTTCTATATAACTTAGCTTCATCTTTATCAAGATATGCTTCCATCATTTCTGGTGTTCGATGTACTGATGTAGGTCTGATGGCTTCATGTGCATCTTGTGCATTTTCTTTCGTTGATGTTTTATAATGTCCTAAGTATTTTTTACCGTAATGTGATTCAATGTGTTGATTAGCTTCATCAATAAATGGTTGAGCTAATCTGTTTGAATCTGTACGCATATAAGTAATTAACCCTACAAGTTCACCATCAATATCAATACCTTCATAAAGTTTTTGAGCAACCATCATTGTTCTACTTGCACTCATGTATAAGTTATTGATTGCATCTTGTTGTAATGTTGATGTAATAAATGCTGGTTTAGATTTTCTTTTTGAAGTTTTTGTTTTTATATCTGTAACTTTAAATGGATTTGTAGATGTTTCTACAATTTGATCTGCTTCTTCTTTAGATAATCTTTTTTTACCAGGGATATGATAAGATGCCTTAAAATGTGGGAAATCAGCTTCTATTTCATAGTAAGTTTCAGGAATAAAAGCATCAATTTCCTTTTCTAAATCAACAATAAGTTTTAAAGCAACGCTTTGTACACGTCCTGCAGATTTAGATTTGATCTTTGATTGTAGTAATTTTGATAGCTTAAAGCCGATAATACGATCTAATATACGTCTTGCTTCTTGAGAGTTCACTAAGTCTTGATCAATTTTTCTTGGATGATTTAAAGCTTCAGTAATTGCTTGCTTCGTAATTTCTCTAAAGACAATACGGTTGTTTTCATTTGGATCTAAATCAAGAATTTGAGCAAGATGCCAACCAATGGCTTCTCCTTCTCGATCCTGGTCGGTTGCAATTAAAACTTCACGACCCTTAGCTTTAGATTTTAGTTCTTTTACTAATGTGTTTTTACCTGGAATAACTTTATAGCTTGGCTGAAAATCATTTTCGATATCAATGCCTAATCCATCTTTCCCAGAAGTTGCTAAATCTCTCACATGTCCTTTTGAAGATAAAACAAGCACGTCATTTCCTACATAACTTGCAATTGTTTTTGATTTTGATGGAGATTCCACAATGATTAATCTTTTTTGACTCATATATACACTTCCGTTTCCATATCTATTATAGTAAGTAAATTTTTAATGTCAAGCGAAAAGAGTATGCTTTTTTTTATATATATTTATATAATATATATCTTTTTTCATTTTATTTTAGCATTTATCAAGCAAAATTACTTGAAAAGAAAAAAGACGAATACTACTGTTCATCTTTTAAGTGTTTGAGCATCATGAGTTCTCTTTTTACCCATGGGATCTGTTTGGTATCTTTATTTAATAATAAACTATTTTGTTTGATGGCATCTTCTAAAGTCATATACTTAACTTTATAATCATATGTGATTTCATATGCACTAAGAGATTGATTACCCATATGATCTTCAACTTCACATGTATAGTATTTTGATTCCATATAGAAGATCTCATTATCCTTAAATGTTGATTTTCTTTTTTCAATGATCATCCCATACGGTTTCACACGATCCTTAATAATACTTAGTCCTGTTTCTTCTAAAACTTCTCTATATAATGTATCTATGTCTGACTCGTTTTTTTCTTGACCGCCGCCAGGAAATTTTATATCCTTATATAGAAGGCTTTGAATCAAGATATATTCATCTTCTTTTTTAATGATTGCTCTAACAGCAGTTCTTTTAAATATTAGATCGGTATCATTATAGTTTTTATCATCCAAAAAGTGTATGATCTTCATACTTTTTTCTCATTTCTTCTTTGATCATTGTTTTGATAGGTTCATATGATTTTCTATGGATTGGTGTATATCCATATTTTTTTATGAGTTCGATATGCTCTTTTGTGCCATACCCTTTATGCTGTTTAAAATTATATTTAGGGAATATTTTATCCATTTCAATCATGTACTGATCTCTTGTGGTTTTTGCAATAATAGATGCTGCAGCAATACTTATGGATTTTTGGTCGCCCTTTATGATGGATTCACTAGGAATATCTATTTCCATTGGCATTGCATCAATAAGTAAGAATTCAGGTTTTATTTTTAATTGCTTTATTGCAGAATACATAGCTTCTCTTGCTGCTCTATAAATGTTAATACGATCAATTTCATCAACAGATGCAATGCCTATACCTATGGCAAGTGCATGCGCTTTGATCTCTTCAAGTGCTTTTTCTCTTTGTTTCTCGGTTAATTTTTTGGAGTCATCAACGAGTTTTAGTTTCGCTCCTTTTTTTAAAATAACTGCAGCAGCAACCACTGGTCCTGCTAAAGGTCCTCTGCCTGCTTCATCAATACCAGCAATATATTTAACACCTTTATCATATAAAGCGTCTTCGTAATGATATAAATTATATTCTGTCAAATGATAATCCTCCCAGCTGCTTATTTCTAATATCAGTTAAGATGGTATGATAGACTCTATCATAATCGATTTCACTACCTTTTAAAAGCGCTCCTCTCTTACTTCCGATATGATCTAACATTTCCACATAATCATACATATCAAGAGGAATTTCGTATCTTTCTAGTAAGCGTTTAGGATAATGTGCTTTTAAAAAATCCATTGCATAATGACACACATCATCAATAGGAATGATATCATCCTTGATTGCTCCAGTAATCGCTAAATGATACCCTACTTTTTTATCTTCAAACTTAGGCCATAGTACACCCGGTGTATCTAACAGTTCAAAATTATCACCTAATTTTATCCATTGTTGTGCTTTAGTAACACCTGGTTTATTACCAGTCTTTGTTGCCTTTTTTTGTGATAGTGCATTAATAAGGGTTGATTTACCTACATTTGGTATACCTAATATCATCGTTCTTATCGGTCTTGGTTTAAGGCCTTTTGCTTTTTCACGATCTAATTTTTCTTTTAACACTAGTTTGGCCCGATCATATATTTTTTTTGTATTGATTTGTGATTGAGCATCAATTTTTATACCTTCGTAACCTAAAGATTGATAATAACTCATGTGTTTATTTAGAATAGTTGAATCTGCCAAATCCATTTTATTAAACAATAATAGAATGGGTTTGTTTTTCACTGTTTTTAAAATTTCAGGATTCATGGATGATATAGGCAGTCTTGCATCTAACAAAATCATAACCATATCCATCAGTTTAAGCTTTTCTTTGATTTCTCGAAAAGACTTAAACATATGTCCTGGATACCACTGGATTTGTTTTTCTGTTAATTTTTTATCCATGTGAAATACCTCCTAAAGGCGACAACTTATAAATCGCTTTACCAATCATATCCTCTTTGTGGATTGCACCAATGTTTCTACTGTCATATGAAAAAGATTCGTTATCGCCGAATGCAAAATATTGGTTTTCTCTTAACTTGTTATCTTGGTCTAGATAAGATAGCATTTTTAATCGACCTGCGTTATCTACTTCATAGATTTGAAAATATTGGTTTTGATAAACTACACCATTAATCAATATATGATAGGTTTCAGTTTGATCAATTTCTTCAAATGTGACTGTATCACCAGGAACTGCTACGACACGCTTAACAAAATAAACTTGATCTTGGTCATCATATTCACTTGATGTATTCACTTGTCTACCTGATGTATCTAAATATCTATCAGTAATATGGACAATGACAACATCATTTCTTTCTGGCATATAATTAAAGTGATACATCAAAACACGTTCACCATCAACGAGTGTTGATTCCATGGATTTTCCTTCTACATTTGTTGGTAATAAGAAGTACATAAATACCATAAGAATGAGCATCATCGAGATGCTTAAAAACGAAATCCAATCAAGGATTTCGTATTTATGTTTTTTCATAAATGATTCTATTTCAATATCTTTTTCTTCTAATGTCTCGTCATCAACATCTATGATTGGCTCAACCACTTCAAATTCTTTTTTGAAATGAAAATGATATATGCTAAATCCAATAGATATGAGTGCAATAACTGATGATACCCAATAGATTGATGTTGTCCATCTAATGTTTAATCTACTTACATCTAAAGCATAAAGCAATATATTGAAGATGATTAAAATAACTGCGATGAATAAACTGATATATGCTCTTTTTAATGTCATAGATTTCACCTTTTCTAATTTTCTTCTTTACCTAAAATCGTATTTAGTTCTCTCATATTAACTAATACTTCTCTTGCCTTAGTGCCTTGAGATGGAGATACAATATGATAATACTCAAGCATTTCTACAAGTTTTTGAGCACGATTAAAGCCGATTTCAAATTGCTTTTGAATACTATTAATTGATGCATTATCGGTTTCAACGACAAAGTATGCAACATCTTCAAATAACTCATCAGATGCAATTTCTTTTAACTCTGCTTGTTGTTTTAAAGCTTCATGTTCAAAGATATAGTTTTGATCATAACGTTCTCTAATAAAGTCAGTTACTGCATATATTTCATCATCTGGAATATAGGCGCCTTGTAAACGGTGTGGACGATCTGATTTCTTAAATAGCATATCGCCTTTACCGAGTAGAGTTTCGGCTCCTGCTCCATCTAAAATCGTTGTTGAATCAACAAATGATGCAACTTTAAATGCAATTCTAACTGGAATATTTGATTTAATGGTACCTTTAACAACATCAGTCGTTGGTCTTTGTGTCGCAACTAATAAATGAATACCAGCAGCTCTAGCTTTTTGTGTAATTCTTTGGATGGCGTCTTCAACCTCATGCGCTGCAACCATCATTAAATCAGCCAACTCATCAATGACGATAACGATGTAAGGCATTTTTGGATCATCAATAAGTCCACGTTTCACATTATCGTTAAATGATCTGATATCTCTTGCTCTACTTTGTGAGAACTTTTGATATCTTCTTTCCATTTCATCAACAGCCCAGTTTAATGCTTGTGCTGCCATTTTAGCATCTGTAATTACTGGTGTTACTAAATGAGGAAGATCATTGTATGGTGTTAATTCAACCATTTTAGGGTCAATTAAAATAAGTTTTAAATCTTCTGGCGAGTTTTTAATGAGCAAACTTACTAATATTGTATTTACACAAACACTTTTACCACTATTCGTTGCTCCTGCAATTAGACCATGAGGCATTGCTTGAATATCTGCATAGATATTTTCACCATCAATATCAACACCTAGAGCAACTTTAAGCGGGTGTTCTTTATCATTATAAAACCTTGGATCATCAACAACATTACCAAACGCAACGATTTCCGTTTTTTTATTAGGCACTTCTAAACCTACAAATGGTTTTCCTGGAATAGGAGCTTCAATACGAATGGATTTAGATGCTAAACTCATCATTAAGTTATCGCTAATGGATAAAATACGTTTAACGTTAACTCCAGGCTCTAACGCGATTTCATAACGCGTAACCGTAGGACCTTTTTTACTTGACTTCACTTCTCCTTCAATACCAAATTGTTGGAGCGTTGCGTTAATCACATCAATTTGATCAAGCAACCATTGAGGTTGCTCGTTTGTATCTCTATCCTTTTTAGAAAATAAAGATATACTTGGATGTTGATAAGTCTCTTTTTTATCAAGAGAAGGAGTTTTGATGGTTTCAGAAACTTTTGGACTATTTTTATCGTCTAAAAATCCAAAATCAGAAGCAACCACTGGTTTTGCTGGTTCTGGTTTTTCTCTTTGATAGGTTTCAACCTTTGGTTCATGTGAACGGAAATTATCTTCTTCTGGTTTTGCATGAAAAACTTGTCTTTGCGGTTCTGGTTTAACCTCTGGTTTTGTTCTAAATGGAAAATCATCAACTTTTGATTTTTGTTTTTCAGGTTTTTGGTATTTATGTCCTGCACCAATTGGAGAAATAATCTTTGGTTTTTCCTCTTGTTTTTCTTCAGGAATATTCATGTCATCATAATTTGTTGGTCCAAAAATTTCATCTCTTGTTTTGTGAGAAACAATATTCGTGAACTCATAATATTTAGTACCATACTTTTCAATAGCTTCATCATCAGACATTTTATGCTTTGTTCTAAATGCATCAAAACGTCTTGTCGTATCACCAGTATTTTTAACTGTAAAAGGTACCGTCACAACATCTTTAACTCTTCTTCCAAATATAGGTGATACAAAACGATCAGATTTGTAAACTTGTTTACCTCTAATCCCTTCAATTTTCGCGAACTGAAAAATAACAAAAGGTTCTTTTGTAATGACTTGTTCTAAAACTTCTTTTTGTTTTTTCATGCTTCTTCACCTGCTTTTTCTAGATCTTCAGTTAATTCGTTATAGATATCTTCAACACCTGTATCGATAGTTTTTTCTATGTTGAAAACTTTTTTACTGTAAATCTTATAAGTCTCTTCACCAGTAATTGCGATAATTGCTAACCCAATACGCACCATGATAATGTTCATCGCGGTTTCTTTGGTTAGTTTTCGAACCCAATAGACTGGATTGACTGCATTAATCACTGCAACAGCAGTTTTTGTTACTTTAGAATACTTTTTAGCAGCTTTTACAAATTTATTTTGATCGATTTTCGTCTTTGTCTCGTTGAGTTCATAGATTCTTGCTAATGTCCATCCTCTTGTTAATCTTAAAATCTTGCCTTGAAGCAGTGCTTCTATGCGATCTGTGATGTAGTGTGCTAAGTTTAAGCTTTCATCAACAGTAAGTTCTAAATAAGGATATTTAGATTTGGGATAAAATTTCTTTGCAATATCAACAGTAAGCTCAGCAGCAATGTTTTGAAGATGTCTTGAATAACCGACTTCATTTCTTATATCTTTATCCTTGAATTGCGATTGAGCATCTTCGATTAACCACTTAATTTCTTCTTCATCAATATCGGTTTCATCAGCATGTCTTAATTTTAGACCTTTATTCAAACTTTTTAAGACTGCATATAGATAAATGAGGAGTAATAGGAAAAATCCAAAACTCACTCCAATTAAAAAACTGATTAACATTGAAAAATCTATGGTTATAGGACCAATTTCAAGAAATATGAGCACATCATCAACTCCTATTACGTATTATATCATTAAAATGATATATCATAAAGATGATAGAAAAGAAAAAGTTGAACCGAAGTCCAACTCATTCATTCATATCATAATAAAATGTATAAATCACCATATCCACTTGAACATTTCCGTTGGTCAAAAAGGAAAGATCCATGAAATCAATATGATAGATTGTTGTCATATCGATGATAGAATCCATAAATGATAATGCTTTGATATGATCATCAACGTTAAAGCTTACGTTAATTCGTGTAAACTTAATTTGCTGATCTAAAGCTTCATCAAATGGAGAGTTCACATCATTTGTGATGGTATGACTAAATGTATCTGTTAACTCAAACAATGCTAGATTTTTCGCTATAAGTATTTCATTATCAATAGATTGTTTATCATAACTAGAGGGTAAAAACGGCATAAGTTCGCCAATTTCCAAATAAGTGACATCCTCTTGATTATTGATGAGTTGACTGATTTCTAAATTAAGTTCAACTTCTCTTTGTTCTAGCTCTTCTAGTTTTTGATTTTGATAAACACTCATCAAATAATATCCTGCAATCACAGCAACAAATATTAAAATCATCAAAGGAAGTGCTTTAGTCTTAGAAAGTTTTTTTCCAAAAACATTATATCTACGCATAAGTTATAGTCACCTCCATCAATAGTTCTGATAAAAATGAGGTTTCAGGTTCTGATGTTATCCACCTATTAGGACCATCATCAAAAGTTGATATACCATAAGCTTCATATATTCTAATCACATACTCATTCAAATCTAAAACAGTATTTCCAGAAACAAGAAGAGTGATGGTTTTGCTTTTAGCATCCACTTCAACATGATCTAAGGATACATTCACATCAAGTTCGGCAATTAAATCAATCAAATGTGCACGAAAGCTCATTTCTTTTTCTAATAGTGACTCATATGCTTCGTTATATTGAACTTGTTCATCAGTGTAGGTTGTTTGATTGGTTTGATCTCTTTTTAATATGTCTAATTGATTTTCTAAACTCTGAATTGTATTTTCTTGTTCTTGTGCTTCTTCATTAAATAAATAAAAAGGGATGTATAATAAAGCGATACTTGAAAAAATTAAAAATGCTAATACCATGAGATAATTACCATATAAATTGACTGGTTTAATGCGCTCTAACTCAAAATCAAATGGAATTTGAACTTTGAGTCTACTTGATTTAATTGCTAAAAATGGCAAATAACATCCTGTCGGCAATTGATCTTGATAACCTTCAATTTTTGTGAAATCGAAATGATCGACTTTAAAATCTTTTAAGTTAGGAATAAGTTCACTTTCGATTGCTCGTTTTGATAAATGTTCCGATAAATTATAGATGATAATTTCGTCTATATTTGCATTACCTTTATTTAGGTTGTACTTATAGTAGTTTGCAATTCTTTCGATATAGTTTTCTAAAACTGAAACTGTATTTGCTTTAGATTCATCACATTCTTCAATCATTTGAAAGATTGGAATACTATTTTCGTATATCTGAATGGCTAATAAACTTTTGTAAATCGTTACAATCATCACTTGATTTGATTTTGATTTATAGTTATCTTTATAGATTTCAAATAGTGATAAAGATGGTAAATCAAAGTTAACTTCTTTAGCACCAAGTTTTTCAAATATATCATAATAGTCGTGGAGTAAATCTTCATCGGTGATCATCGCTAAAGCTTTGACATGTTTTTCATCTTCTTCTTGTAAAAAATGAGAAATTGCAGCTTTTTCAAACGGAAAATACACTTTCTTGTCTGTTTGTTCGTGCAAGTAATTTTCTATGGATTTTTTTTGCAACTCATCTTTTGAGATATTAAGATTCCTAATCAGTAAGTTTTGATCATGGATTAAGATAAATACATTACGTAACTTAATCGCTTGCTTTTTTATACTTTCTAACAAGAGATGATAAAATATATCAGGTTCCTTAATATATCCATTGATGACAACACCTTCAGGCAGTATAATCTCTTCACTAAGAGATTTACTCAGTTGACTTTGATGTGTCATATATGCGCATTTATAGTCTGATATAAAAACTGTAATATCTTCTTTTTTTCTCATGAAAACTCACATCCCTAATAAATTTAAATACCACGTAATAACTGATTCACCAACTAAATAACTGATATAAACAGCAATCGATATAAAAGGTATAAGTGGCAAATATTTATTTCTATCTTTTATAGAAATTATACCATATATTAAGCCGAATAGTGACGCCATAAAGATAGATAATATCCCTTGTGGGAAGGTTAATGCCAATCCTATAAACAAGTAAATTTTAATATCTCCACCGCCAAGAGCATCCTTTTTAGCAATAGATTTACCTATGATTGCGATAAAAAACATGATAGAAAACAAAATCACACTTGATAGAAGATACTCAAGGATATTATTTTGGATAACTCTAATGATGAGTAATGGAACAAATCCAATCATCCAGACTTTATCAATAACAATCATATCATCAATATCTGAAAAGGATTCGATAAGGAGTACTGATATAAGGATTACAGCAATTAAATAATCTAGTGTAAATCCAAAAATAAGGTATGGAATGACGAAAAGAAAACCACCAATCATTTCATAGATGATATACTTGACATTTATTTTTTCACTGCAATATCTGCATCTACCCTTATTGATTAAATAGCCAATAACAGGTAATACATCTATCAGTTTAAGGGTGTGATTGCATTGATCACAATGTGATCTTCCTTTTAAGGATTCTTTTTTATTATGCCTTGTAGCAAGCACTTGAAAAAAAGATGTAAATAGAGTTCCAAAAAGGAATATAAAGATGGCATATAGTATTGTCATAATCATGTTCTCCTATATTCTTATTATACTATATAAAGAAAAAGGAGGCATCTTGAAAAGAGACCTCCTAGTTATCAAAGAATGGTTTATTCAGCAGGATTTCCTTCGTGGCCATTAATGTATAAATCAATTGCATTTGTAGCTCCTGCATCACTATAAAATGTCACCGTTGAACCATTAACTACAATCCAAATCGCATCTTTAGTTAAAACAGTAAGTGTTTCACCATCCATGTATCCAAACTCATTTGATTTTAAGTCAACAAAATCTTCTGATTCTAAAGCAGCTAGTGTGAATGCTGTCGTATCTTCTGCATATAGTTCAGCAGCTGTAACAATTGTATCATAAGTTGCTTCAGCAGCATTTGCTTCTTGTCTTTCAATTAATCCACCAATAGTTGGAACAGCAATAGCAGCTATAATCCCTAATATCACAACAACCGCTAACAATTCAACTAACGTAACCCCTTTTTTATTTCTTAATGCTTTATTCATACTTTCTCCTCCGTATTTTATTCTATAAAATTATACTATAATGTTATGCTTTTTCATTTCATTTGTCAATCAATTTTGAAAGATTTAAGAAAAATGTAATAACTAAATTTGGGTTCCTAAAGACAACATCGGCAACATGATTGCTAAAATCATGACTCCAACAATGGCATAAACAATGATTAACAAAATCGGTTGAATACTGTTTTTTAACTGTTGAACTCTAAGCTCACTAATCCCATTATAATACTCACTTAAGTTTTCCATAAGTCTTGGGATATCACCAGTCTTCTCACCAGTCGCTATCATTTTTGCCATAATTGGATCGATGTGTCTACTTTCTTCAAAAGATTTACTAAAGGGCTTCCCATCTTGTAAATACAATATGGTCTTATCAATTAAAGCTTTATACACATCATGATTTAAAATATCTTTCGTTGTTTTTAACGCTTCTAAAGAGTTAATCCCATTGGACAACATTTGTGATAATGAGTTAGCAATCAAAATTTGATTACTCATTTGAATCAATCTTCCAAAAATCGGCATTTTTAACAAAGTTAGTTTCACATAATAATGAAAGTTCGTGTTATACCGATAAAAACCTGTAAATACTAAGCCAATAAGCAATATACTTCCAAAAATGATTAGTGAATAATTTTGGAAAAAATCTCCTGTATTAAGAAAAAACTGAGTAATAGGTGGAAGTTCAACATCCCCGAAAGATTCAAATAGTCCTGTGATGTTTGGGAAAACAAATAATAACATCCCTATGGATATAGCAATGGCTGCCCCTAAATAGATCAAAGGCATTCTAACAGCTGATTTGATCTCTGTTGTTAGTTTAATTTGCGACTCATAATAATCAGCCATTTTTAAAATGGTTTGTCCTAACTCACCAGATAACTCACCAACTTTAATCATTTGGACAAGCAAATTCGGAAACTCCTGATTTCTCTTGCTCATAGCTTTAGAAAGTAAATTTCCATTATAAACTTGTTGATAAAGTTCAAAATATAATCTTCTAATATTTCTGTTTTCTTGCTGCAAGCTTAAGAGTTCTAGTGCGGGTAATAACTTTACACCTGAATTAATGAGTGAACCCAATTGCTTTAGGAAAAAGACTAATTGCTTTTGGTTAATTAACTTACCAATCGTAAATTGTTCTAGTCTAGTGATGATATTTTTATATTCAATAACACTCTTTACTTTGTAATTTTTTGTTTGTAAATACTTAATACAAACACTCTTATTAACGGCTTCCATGCGCCCTTTAACAGTCTTTCCTTCAGTGTTTATACAAACATATTTAAAGTTTTTTAAATGCAAAATATCCCTCCTATTCCTCCGCAACTTTCATAACTTCTTCTAGTGTTGTGACACCTTCTTGAATCTTTTTCAAGCCTGAAGACAATATACTTTGCATTCCAGAATATTTAGCTTCTTTTTCTAACTCATCAAACGTTGCATTTTCAGCAATCAGTTTTCTCATTTGGTCAGATATAGGTAAAACTTCAAAAATTCCAACACGACCAGCATAACCTTTATAATTACATGAAGGACATCCTTTAGCACGTTTCACATGATCTAAATCAATACCTTGCTTTTTAAACATAACAACTTCTGTTGGTGTTGGTTCATCATCATAACTACATTCTGTACACAGTTTTCTTACAAGACGTTGTGAAATTACACCAGTCAATGACGATGCGATTAAAAATAGTTCGATTTCCATATCTAATAATCTAGTCACTGTTTTTACTGCATCATTTGTATGTATGGTTGATAAAACTAAGTGACCTGTTAAAGATGCTCTAATTGCAATTTCTGCAGTTTCTACGTCTCTAATCTCACCGACCATAATGATATTTGGATCTTGTCTTAAAATAGATCTTAAAGCACTTGCGAATGTTAAGTTCACATCTGGTTCAACTTGTACTTGATTAACGCCTTCCATTTTAAGTTCAACAGGATTTTCAACTGTAACAATATTTACATTAGGTTTATTCAACTCTTCTAGACATGCGTATAAAGTCGTTGTTTTACCAGATCCTGTGGGTCCACTCACTAGTACAATACCATTAGGTTTGGCAATCATATCTCTTACGAGTTTTTCTTCTTTTTTCGATAAACCGATACTATCTAATCGATTAGCTCCACCACTGATATCTAAAATACGCATCACAACTTTTTCTCCTCTTACTGTTGGTAAAGTTGAAATACGCAAATCGATATTTTTTTGTTGAATCGCAGTTTGAATACGTCCATCTTGAGGTATTCTTGTTTCAGTAATATCCATGCCCGACATGACTTTTATACGACTCACCATTTGATTCAGAATCTTAATCGGAAATTCTTTAACTATATCTAAAACACCATCTACACGATATCTAACAACAACTTTATCATCTAGTGGATCAATATGGATATCGCTTGCTCTTTGAAAAACAGCTGATGTCAATATTTGATTGACTAGATTAACCATTGGTGTATCACTATAATCATCTTCTTCTTCAGTGACTTCATCCATGGATACATTTTGTTTGACACCAAGTGCTTCAAGCGTTCTCGTAAACCCATAATATTTTTCAATTTGAGTATTAATCTCATTTTTAGGTGCAGAATACATTTTTGGTCGATACCCGGTCATAAGTCTTAATTCTTCTGTCACTGAAAAATCAAGAGGATCAGATGTCGCAAACATCAATTTATTACCTTCTATTCTTAAAGGAATCATTGTATTTCTGCGACAAAAAGACTCATCAACCAACTTTAATACATTTTCATCAATCGTGAAATGCATGAGCGATACTCTTTGAACGCCAGTTGAATCTTCTAATGCTTTTAAGATTTGCATCTCTGATGCATATTGTAAACGCACGATAGTTTCACCAAGGCGTTCATTTTTTTCTTGTTTTTTTAGCGCATCTTCAAGCTGTTTTTTTGTAATAATCTTAGCATCTAGTAAAACATCACCGATTCTTTTTAATGCCATATCATGCGCCTCCTATTTCAACAATGTTTAGTTCATAGATATTAGGTAATGAAGGTAAATATATATCATATAGTTTTTGAATAATGCTATGACCTTGTGCATCTGTCACAGTTCGATAAACTGTATAAACACCACCCTCAACACCAGTTTCAATCAGTAGTTCATATCTTGTTTCAGTGTCAGTTGTAATTTCTACTACATCTGGAGTTGAAGCATTTAGTGTATCATTATCAATATATATGTTTTCAATAGGCACTGTTGCTTGTTTAGTTATATTTACTTCATAATCATATACTTGTGGAACACCTTTTAAGCTAAAACCAATGGCGTTAGCTGATGATTGGCCTAACTCAATACGGTACTCGAAATGATTTGAGTTATAAAATGTAAAATCATACGCATTCACTTTTAAAACACGAACATTATAACCTGTAGTCGCCCAAGCAGGCATTTCTGGATATGTGTGAAATACGAACCCATTCATATGTGTGTTTGTTAACACTTTTAACATACCTGACGCAATAATACTTAGTTCTTCATTTGTTAAATCGTAATCTTTAAGCTCTTCTAACAATGAAAATCTAGATTGGGGTTTAATGATGATGGCATTTAATTGGTTTAATATTTTCGTTACAGCATCAACATCAACTCCACTTATGGTGTCGAAGTATAACGATTGATCAAATGCTGATTCAACAAAATAATCTTCTAAAGGATAGTCTTTAATTAAAACCATATCTCCTAAATCAGCAATCAAATCATTGAACAGTTTTTCCGAATCTATCAAGCTTAAGATATTTTGAGTAAACATAGAATCGATGAGATTCAATATTTCTCCCTGGTGGCTTGTTTCTATAATAAAAACAACTTTATTTTGTGAGTCTTGTATAATTCCATTTACTGTTTCATCAATATTTGGTGAAAATAAAGATGATTCTAAATTCACATGAACGCCTTGATACTCGATATCAAAGTTCAAATCATCTAGATAATCGTTAATTTCACTATTCAATACTTGTTTATACTGGGATTCATCAATACCACCTAAAAAAACAGACCCAACGGTAGTCTCATTTTCTTGATTTGATAAATCATATACTAAGAAAATAGTGATCGCAAATACAATTGATAAAAATACAGTAATGATTGAAATCATGAAATAGATGTTTCTCTTAAAATAGTTTACAAAATTTTTCAATAGTACCACCTCTACTTGCTATTATTATACCAAACAATGAAGTCAAATAGACGTAAATCTATGAAAAACAAGTACTTCTTAATATATTTACTGCGAAATATATTATATAATAAGTGTAAAGAAAGGTGGTGGTTTTTCATGATTGCTAATAAAAATGGTTTTACAGTATTAGAAGCTGTTGCTTCTGTGTTTATTGTGACCTTGGTTTTAATCACTTCATTAAGCATTATGTTGACCATGAGAAATCACGCCATAAGAACTGAAGAAAAGATAAAAGCTACAGATCTTGGAACTGTGATTAGATATGATCTTGAACATGATTATGCATATCAAACTATTCTCAATTGGATGAATAACGACGAAAAAATCGTGTCCAACTTAAACTGTGATGTTTCTCCACTTGACTGTTCATTATTCAATCATATTATCGAAGAAAAGGATTATGCACCACTGATCACAATTCGATTTTTAGAGCCTACAGAAGACTCCATATATTTTCAGATGATTCATTTTGAAATAACAATTAACTATTACAAAGAACAAACTGTTACGATGATTGGAGTTATTTATGAGAAAGCATAGTGGTGTGACCCTAGTTGAGCTTTTAGGTGCTATCGTTATCTTCTCAATTGCTTCTTCTATCATTGCTTTAACGATTACATTTATCGTCAATGCTAACAAGGAAATTATAGAAAATGGTCAGGCAAATACAACTGGTACATTACTCATTAGACACATTGAGCAAGAAGTAAGTGAGTTATATATAACTGGTTATACTTATACTCCAGATCAAGAACTTGTTTTATATTCAAACTTTGAATATGTTTATAACGATTTAACTGCTGAAATAGAACTCATTAATCACGATCCTAGATTAGAACTGACTATTGTTATTGAAAATAATAATATCTCTATAAATAATCAGATTCAAGATCTGTCTGGATTTCTCATACATGAGACAAGTCGTATTGATATGATTGAAAAAGTATCCTCTACACAGTTCATCATCACAATTGTTTTAGCATCTGAAAAAAATCTTTACACATTTAAAACCACTTTAGAAGTGTTCATTTAAAGGAGCTGATGACCATGAATATCTTAAAAAATAAAAAAGGTATGGGATTACCTATGGTTTTAGGTATAACTGTTTTTGTCATTGGCTTATCAGCAACTCTCATGAGTTATATTGTTTTTCAATCTAGAATAGTTGAATATGATATCGAAGAATCAGAAACTTATCATAATGCTGTGTCAGATGTCAGTACTGCACTCAATTATTTATCTCAAAATCCTGAGATGACAGATGCAGAAATTCTGTCACTGTCAAACTATCTAAATGTAGTCATAGAGCAAAATGAAAATGGTTTATACATCATTACTTCACTGATCAACGAGACAAATGAAGTTGTAAGTTATATGACAGGCTCAACTCAGATAACCGATATTGATGATATTATCTTTGATTTTGATGGAACAGAAGAAACATTTGAACTATCACCAGTTATTACTTCTGAAACTCTACTATCTGATTATATGCCTGATTATGTCATTGATTCATTAAATATATCGAATGCTCCTGAAGATTTAAACACTTATGATGACGTCATGAATTATATGGAAGATCTTGCAAATGATGGCATCATTGATGAAATGTCGAGTTCGGAAATTGAAAAAATGAAAACCGCTGTTGTTACAGATAACACTTACATTGATGGCGACGTTGATCTAAAAAGAGATCGTGATTTGATTGTATCAGACGGAAGCATACTATTTATTGATGGAGACTTAAATTTACAACGAGACACTTTAGTTTATGGCAATATCATTGTCAATGGGGACGTTGAAATTGAACGAAACGATATTCAAATTGTAGCCACTCTCTACATACAAGGTGACTTAGTTATAAGTAATAATTTAGAACTTGGTACTATCGATCGACCTACATTTATTTTTGTCACTGGAAATGTTGAGATTAAAAACAATGTTTCTGGCTATGCTTATATTGTTGCGGAAAACATTGAGATGGGAAACAATATCAATATCATTGGTGGTATCTACACACATCAATCATTTGATTATGGAGAAAATGTCTATATCGAAGAGAATCTATCTTTAGATGTTTCCAAATTATATGATTATGCAGTACCTACTCAAATCACAACCGAAACAGACAATCCTGATGGAACAAGTGATTCCGAAATTGTCTTTACTTATCCAAAATTGAAATAAGGCGAAAGCCTTTTTCTTTATCTTTACATGATTATGCTTGTAAAAACTATAATATATGAGATAATAAAGTGAGGTGAAAATTATGCAGCCATATCTGATCGCATGTGACCTTGACGGATCACTATTAAACAGTCAAAGTAAGTTATCAGAAAAAACAATTAAAGTCTTAAATCACTTACATTTAATCGGACATAAAGTCGTTATTGCTACAGGACGTCCATATGGGGGTGCTATTGAAATCTACCATCAGTTAGGTATCCCTAACCCGATGATTAATGATAATGGTGCGACCATCGAAAACCCGCTTAATCATAAGTTTCCTAAACAAAGAACACTCATTCCTAATGATATCATGCATGATATTTTTAGACACGCAAAACCCATCTTAAAATCTGCGTTTTTCAGTATTGAAAAGACCGTTTATGCCTACAATTATGAACCAAAATTAGAAGAAATATTTGCTGGCTTAGCTTTTTCAAATGAAATTGTTGAGGGTGATTTTACAAACCTAGATGTTGAACCTTCTGGATTAATATTTTTAGTAGATTCCATGCAAAAAACAGTATTAGAAAATTATATTAAAGAAAACTATTCAGATACGATTTCCTTTAGATTATGGGGTGCTGGACATAGACATGCAATCTATGAAATTTATTTAAAGCACGTCTCTAAATCATCAGCACTAAATTATCTTTTAGACTATTACAATATAGAGCGTTCCCGTTTTATAGCATTTGGTGACGGCATTAATGATATAGAAATGATCAGGGATGCTGGCATAGGTGTCATGATGAAAAATGGCAACTGGGAACTTAAAGGTGTTTCAAAAGATCAAACAGAATACACCAATGATGAAGATGGCATCGCAAGATATTTAATTAAGTTCTTTGACTTGAAAGAGCAGTTATTCTAACTGCTTTTTTTAATTAACTAGGAAATTCTAATTGATAATTTAAATAAAAACAAACAGAAAAAACTCATCTAAAATGAGTCTGTAAAACGAGTCAACAAATTAATCAATAAGTTTATGATAAATATCTAAAGGCACAAACTGCAACTTACCACAATGACTACAAACATCAACGGGAAAAGCAGCACCTTCAGTCTCCATAAAGTGAGCATAACCAGAAAAATTGACAGTAAGTTCAAATCCACAGTGCAGACATTTCATATCAACCATGATATCAAAATTAGGCATCGATATAAATGCATTAAATGAAGCGGCAGGGCCAGCAATGAATCCCTGCTTAACAGCTGATTTATATTCAGCATACAAATTCTTTTTTTGAACAAAAGACATATGCACAGATTTAGTTTTAAATAGTTTAGGCATCGCTAAATAACCTCTCTTTTCGGTGATTTGGTAGATATGAAGCATCAAGATTTAAAACCATAGTAGAACCACACTGACATTTAAAGATGTCATAGTGATAAGTCTTAAGCAACAAAGTTCGAAAGTGAAGTTGATGTTTAAGATAAGTCAAAGATTTAGGGTTAACTAACTTTAACTCAGAGGCAATTTTTCGTTTTGTCCGATTTGAATAAAAACCGTAATAACGAATCAGATGAAATCCTTTATCAGGGATGTGTTTAATGAGACGTGCAATAAATTTAAAGACATGATCAGTGATGATTTGAGTACCTCGTTTATGATGTTTATCTGAAATTTGATCATCTTCATGAGGATCAAAATGCCAAGTGACTTGGTGATTGATATCATCGAAGTCATCAATTCTAGATTCAGAGATGGCTGGATGAGAAGCATATCTGGCGATGTATTTAGCAATCTTTTTGGCTGTAGACAAGCTAGATTTTCTCTTTAATTGAGGCCCGTAAGTGTAAAAGCCTTTTTTATACTTATGAATGAGATAACTTCTTAAGCGATTAAACTCATTATAGATAGAATTTGTCGCATGGGTTTTCAAATAGGCTGAGATGTTACTTAAGAGTCTATATTGCCAAAACATACGCAGTCTCTCAAAAGGAAAGAAAGACATGTTGGATAGATGACCATGAGCATCAATAAAGCGTTCAGCAACTAAAGCATGGATATGAGGATTGGTCTTCATATCTCTGCCATAGGTGTGAAGAAAACAAATGATGCCAAGTCTTCTATCTAATTGGTGGTCAGCCTTCGTTTTCTTAACAGCTTTATGAAGAACTTCATTTACAGTTTGAAATAAGATATCAAATAAGTCTCTATAAAGCCAAAAGAATTTACGCATCTCTTTAGCAACTGAAAAGACAAAATGTCTATGAGGGCACTTAAGTAATTTGGATTCAATCGCAAGTGTTCGAGCTTCTCGATATCTTTGATTACAAGAAGGACAAAACCTTGAATGACAAGAAAGACCTTGGATATGAAAGTTATCACAAGTTGGGCATTCATAGAAGAAGTAGCCATATTTGAAATCACGACAATGTATCATTTTTTCAACATTTTCGATAATTGAGGGACGTAGTTTATCTTCAAAATGAAGTTTAAATGAATCCCAATAGGTAGCAAATATAGATTGAATGGAAATGGAGTTATCTCTATATACTTTTAAATTAGATAGTTTAACAAGCTCATTGTTAAAGACATGTTCACCATGTTTAAGAGCAAGTTCTAATTGATCTTTAAATTTATACTTAATCACTATAGGTTCCATAAATCTATTATACAATGTGACTTTAAAAAGAAAAAGGCGATTTTTATCGCCCCTAGTGAATTTATTCACTTTTGTTCTGCAAAAAAAAGGAACAAAGTCCCAAGGGGGAGTCGAGACTTTGTTCAATCATTTGTGGTCAAAATGATAAAAAAAGTTTTAAAACCTGACCACATAGAAATTGTATCATAAATCAAAGCAATATGTGAAGCACTTTTGAAATATTTCATAAAAAAGTGTTTCGATATCTTTAAAAATGATAAAAGCTCATAGAATGAGCTTTAAATTTATAATTAATTATGGTTTTTTTATCTAGTCATTTGGTTTATCTAGCGTAGCTTCAAAAACAAGAAGTTGATCGAAATATTGATCATAATAATGATTGTCATTAATCTCAGCTGATAATAACCCTCCAACAAAAAATGTTGGAACCAAAAGTTTCATCTCATGGTTATTTATATTGATTTCAACAAATAAAACAGTCTGTAGAATGTAACACGGTATATTGTTATTGAACCCTTCTCGTAATCCAGCTTGACTGCTTTCCAAAAATTGAACATGCTCTACAATATCTCCTAAATCATTATATACTGGCACTGTATATATCCCGTCTCCATATTTCAATGGTTCTGTGACGTATCCAGGATAAACGTCAACAGCAACTTCTATTGCTATTTCTTCGCTAATATCGTATATTACAGCTTGATCATTCTCTTTATCTCTCCAAATGATTTCTTTATTTCTATCAAGGTTTGCTTGATAGAATATATCAAGCTCCTGATCAAATATGGGTTTTGTATATACATACGGAATAATCGCATATGTTTTCTGATCTTCAATTAAAGCAAACCCACTGATGACGTCATCATCAAAATTAGAAAACCATCGATCTCTCATCGTAATTTCATCTCGCTTAAACCAAAAAGAAGTTAGCTTTGTTTTTTCTTGTGTTCTTGCATCAAAAAAATAAACAGATCTAAGATTTATTAAAACATAACTTGCTAAAACTATAACGACAATCCCTAATGTTAAAAAAGCAACTTTTTTCATTTAATGACCTCGATTTATTTTTTTTGAAATAATATGATTCTGTCTTCTGGTAAATGCTCAGCTCTTTTGAAACCATCTATTTGAATCGCTTGTAAATGCTTAAAGCGTTTAATCCATTGTTCAGTTGTTAAATTGTAAGCTCGAACAACACCATTTAATTGATAAGTGTTTTCTTCGATTTCTTCCATGTTCATTTTTTTAATCAGATGTTCGTCTAGAGGAAAATTAATTTTAAGCAGAAACAATCCATCTTTTTTTAGAACTCTTTCGATGTCATCAATGATATCATCTGACATTTGTTTTGGAATCACATCTAAAAAATTAGAGCATATGATACCATCAAAACTTTCATCTGGCATTGTTTTTAAAAACGTTTCATCGGATACTTCAAAAGATAAATGTTCAATATTTGAAAGTCTGACCGTTTCATTAGCGATATGAATTGCATGATGAGATGAATCAAATCCAATACCTGATTTCATCTTTGTCCCTAAACACTTACTGCCTATTAAAGCATAACCTGTCCCACACCCAACATCTAAAATATGTTCAGCATAGTCGCCGATTTGTTTTAAATATTCATCTAACTTAGAAGATACAACTATGTCCTCTTTTTCTATCTTTACTGGTTTATAATCTTTAAAAAATTGATCCCAAAATGAGATTGAAGTTTGTTTATGATCCATAAGTAATCCTTTCTATGAAAACTATATAATTTATGATGCGTTAACTTTAATTAAAATTATACCTATCAAAACAACAATAGTCAATGATCAGAAGCAATTAACAACATATAGAGTAATAATTTTGCATAAAAAAATACTGTTTCATCAGAAACAGTATCATTCATTATACAAGTGTCTTGTCCGTACCGTGTTTATTTCAATTTTCACCCTTTTTGAACGGTGTTGCGTTCAAAATCAAGGGTTGTCTGTTATGTGTTGCATTCTCTGTACCCTGAATAAACGCTTCCTACATAGAAAATAGGTCGAATAGTGTCTATCACTTAAGCATCTGCTTGAAAAAATAAAAATTATCCAAGTTCAAAATATAATCCTTTGCGGATTCTCCCCAAGCGGGAAACTTTTCAGCACTAAAAGCATGATATAGACAATCCAAATGATTTACAAGTTCCCAAATTAAATACTCATTCAAATCATATTCACCATAATACTCCAAGAATAATCTCTCAGCCTCTTCACTTCTAGATTTCAATACTCTTCTTATAAACTCAATTTCAACGCTTTTATATGATATACACATTTGACTAAAATCAAACATTACAATTGTGTTTGTTGTCTCTTTCACAGCAAAATTTTTATAGTAAAAATCTCTGTGGATGATTACTAATTTGAAATCATTAATGATCCTGTTTAATTTGTGAACTTTCCTTTTCACTAAATTTAGTAACTTATTATCTTTTAATTTGCTAACCAAAAAATCAATATGATCTATGTTCAACATTGGTGAATACAAAGGTAAATCATTATATTTCTTATCAATCTCAGATGAAAAGGTGTGTAACTTCTTGAAATAACCTGCAATGGAAACGACCGAGTTTTCAAGCGATAAATCTTCCTCACGTCCAAGCCTATATTTTTTACCATCAATTTTTTCCATAATCAAATAATCTTCACCTAGTTCATAAGTCTCAAGAATAGGTATGTTTAGTTCTTTTAAAATTTTATACCAATTTATCTCAAAACTTGAAACACCCTTTGAGAAAGTCTTAATTACACGATTTTCATTATTGTATAAGACCTCAGCAACTTTTATGCCGTCTTTATTTTGAATTATGTTTAATATTTTGTGTTTCATTTTAACTCCCCCTATTCCTCTAAACTAATAATGTTATTCTCATTATATTTCTTTGTGTCAATCATCAGATTATTTAAATCATACATTATTACAGTGGGTAAAGGTTGTTCTAACCCAAGTAGCACACTGGGATCATAATAAGGTTTAAACCATACCAAGAAATCAGCTCCACACTTTTTAATTATATCAACCATATACTCATCAATAAAAAACCAATATGGCATACCTTGTATCAATGGTGAGTTCACTGGATAGTTAACCTTTTCAGCATACATTGATCTAGATTCATCGAAAACAAAGAATATCAATTTAAATCTTGGATGATTCTCTCTATATGCTTGTACCCTCTTAGCGTGTTTCTCTATTACTCTCTTAAAGTTACCTCTATACCTCTTAAAATTATGATCCTCATTTTGAGGTAAATCAGTCACTGCATTTATAAAAACATTTGTTGCGTTTGGTGCAATATCTAGTATACCTGATTCCTTTAACTCTTTTAATAGCTCAGTTTCCTTAGATTTTGTTGCATGTTTCTTTCCATCAACAGTCTGTTGATCATCAAATCTCATAACATCCATCATGAGTTTAAGTTCTTCATTATAAAAATCAGGAGGTGTATTTGTTTTAGAAGCATTAACCCAACTACTCCACTCGTCTTCATTATTGATTGAATTAAATGTTTTAAGTAGTTCATCGCCTTGTGGAAATGCCAACACTTTGTTGGTTGGATCTCTAAAAAACTCCATAATTACTTCTTCATTATCAAATGTTAAATGTCTCATAGCTATCACTTCCTCTAGTAAATTATATCAAAGTCTTCAAAACATTTTAATAGTTTTTTTCTTAGTCTTTCTGAATACCTAATATCCAAAGATGCAAATGTATCTTCTTCAAAATTAAATTCAACATTCATTATCTGTTTTGTTTCTTTATCAAAATTGATTTTTTTAACTAACACTCTTAGGAATCTCTTGATATTCATTCTATCTTCAGAGTTTAGTATTTCATTCATTTTACTGTTCCATGTATTAATTTCACCGTACGTTCCAAGTTCTTCAATGAATCTTTTCAAACTCCTGATAACAACTTCATCAGATCTCTTAACGTCGATGGAATTACTATTACAAACAACTCGCCCTTTATTGTGATAGGTGCTACAAACATAATAATAGTAAGTGTTCTTAATATAACCACTCTTATACGTACCTTTCACTCCAGCCATTAGTCCACCGCAATCAGGACAACGAATCAATCCTGATAAGAGATAATTAGAACTCCTTATTTTCCTCTGAGTTTTATTGGTTTTCATCTTCTTTTGAACTTTTGCCCATTTACTTTTAGATATTATGTTTTTATGTAGTCCCTCAACTAGAATCAAATCATCTTTAGATTGCATTCCTTTTCTACGTTTAGTACTCCAATCCTTGAACAAGTTGTATCTTATCATTCCAACATACAAAGGATTAGATAAGATGTTTTTAACTGTGTTTATAGAAAAGTATGTACCTTTTTTCGTCAATCTGCCTTTTGAGTTTAGTTCATTACATATTGCTTTGTAACCATTTCCTTTCAGGTACAAGTTGAATATTAACTTTATAATCTTAGCTTCCTTTTCATTTATCTCAAGATATGATGTTTTCCCACTACCAATACGATCGTATCCTAAAACTGGAGCACAGCCGTATATTTTTCCTAATGAAGCTCTATAATCTAATCCTGCCTTTGTTGTCTCTATTATTATATCCCTCTCCATCTCTGACACAATACTCATAAACTGAAGCATTATCTTTCCCATGGAGTTTGATGTATCTATACCATCTCGTAGTGATTTAAAGACTACGTTATGTTTCTCGAACTCGTATATAATATTAAGAACATCCCTAGTATTCCTACCTAGCCTTGAAAGTTTTGTAACCCAAACTTCTTTTATTTTTCCTTCTTCTATATCTTCTAATAACCTTTGAAGTTCCTTTCTCTTTTTCATGGATGTTCCAGTAATCCCCATATCAATATATTCTAAATACTCTAGACCTTTACTTTCAGCTTCAGTAATAAGTTCTTTTCTCTGTACATCTAATCCAAATCCATCAGCGATTTGCTTATCAGTTGATACCCTTCCATAAATTGCAATACTCATACTATCATTCCTTTCTGCAGTATGTATATTACAATTACTCATATAAAAAGAAAAGAGACAATTTTACTTGTCGTCTTTATCTTCACCCTTGTACTCTTCGTTGTTTTAATAAATCAATATTGTTCCTAAAAACTTTGTGATTTCTTAAGTGTGCATTTTTACATACTTTATCAATTACATCTATTATCTCTTTTCGCATAAACACCTCCACAATAAATAATACACTTATTAAAGTTAAACTATCAGTCTATATTTTATATGAAAACTGTGTTATAATATTAATGTAAAGAAAACAGCAAATCCATTTGGAAATGCTGTTTTTTTTGATATATATACATTTGAAGTAAAAAGAACTTAAAAATCAAAATTTTTAACTTGAATACATTTATAAGGTTTTCTAAAAAACTTCTACACTCCCAAAGAGTATAATTTTATCTTTCTCTACAACTAATACACCATCATCACTTAACCCATACACTGGTAACTTCTTATCATTTATATACTTATATATAGAATCAAGTTGATGTTTTTCATTAGAAAAATGGGCTTCAACTCCAAATCCAGACAATAACCCCATCCCTTTTTCTAAACTATAAGTAGGATAATCTTTGTCAGGCGAAATAAAATACTCATCCATTTGAATCATAGCTCCTGCACTACATCCAATAACTACACCCTCATAATTAGATATAGTACTCAACAAGTCTTTCTCAATTATCTTATCAAAAAATCCAGTAGGAATACCTCCAGGTAAGTAAAGAATAGTCGATTCTGAAATCATACTCTGCATTTGTTCAATACTATGTATATAGTAATTCACAAAAGATATATTATCCTCATTAATACCAAACGCCATATAAGCTTCAACTATGCCTTTATAATACGAACCTTCATCAGGTCCATAAAATAATGACCACTCTTCTAAGTTCGAAATCTGTGATTGTCTATAGCTAAAAGCTAAAACACAGACTTTATCATTTTCATTTATATATTTGCTATAGAAATCCTTACACCAGTCATCATGTATCTTATAATCCATATTTAAAATATTTATCATCTCATCCACTCCTCGTATAATATGTAGTGTAGATTTAGGTTGATACCTTACTACATATCATTATTTATAAGTTTGAAGTCCTAGTGTTATAATTAAATCAAGATGTAACCAGAAGAATCTGCTTCCACTCCTTGCACATCATGGTGCTATTTAAGCGTGCAAACCTGCTTGATTGACTTATCTGCTAACCGGTTGTTGTTACCCGTTAGATTTCACTCAACTTCTATGTCTAACGGTGGTTTCTTATTGGCGAGGCTGCAGTTGTCTTTCAAGGCTAGGACTTCTCTTATATCTATTTTCCCTTGAAAGAAGGTGTTCTTTTGAATCATACTTTATGTGTTGGTATTGACGTTGCTAAACTGTCCAATCACGTTTATGCACTTAACTTTAATCGTGATAAACTTTTATCTGTCAATATTCCTAATACCCAAGATGGTGCGAACTTAATTGAAACGCATATTTTAAAACTTCTTGATAAACATCATCTCTCTAAAGTCATTGTCATCTTAGAGTCAACTGGTGTTTACTCCGGTCATCTTGCGACCTACTTATCAGCTTCTAAGTTTTTGAGTGTTTTCGATATCAAAGTTTATCTCATCAATCCTAAAATTTCTAAAAATTATAGAAAAAGTTTTGCTGATATGGATAAAACTGATCCTAAAGATGCTTACATCTTAGCTGATATTGCTAGAGTTGGAAGAACCGATGAGTTAACTCCCTTTAAAGGTGGTCAAAGACTTGCTTTAGAAAGACTCACAAGGCATAGACTTCATATTGCTGAAAAACTATCCAATGAGAAGGTTTATGCCCTTAATAACGTGTTTATAAAGTTTTCTAACTTTGAAACTATATTTTCTAATAACTTTGGATCAACTGCTGTTGATCTCTTATTAGATTATAAAACCATTGATGATATTATCGATTCATCTTTAGAAGATTTATCTGACTTTGTTGCTAAATCAAGTAAAAATCGCTTTGATAATTCACTTGATATCGCTGCTAAGATCCAAAAAGCTGCTAGAGATTCTTATCGTCTTGATAAAGTTTCTTATGATCCTATTAATACAGCTCTCGCCTCATCCATAAATGTCATTAAATGTTATGAACATGAAATGAAAGATATTGATAAAGCCATTTTGCGACAAGTCGCTGGGTTTAATCATGATCACTATCAAATCTTAACGTCTATACCTGGTATTGGTAAAGTTTATGCAGCCGGTATCTTAGCTGAGATTGTTGATATTAGTCAGTTTGAATCCAATGATGCACTTGCTAAATATGCAGGTATTACCTGGCGTAAAAATCAATCCGGGAAATTCACCGCTGATGAGACTTACATGACTAAAACTGGAAATAAATATTTGCGCTACTTTTTAATCCAGGCAGCCAACATGGCTAGAATTCATATACCTGAGTATCGTGATTTTTATCATAAGAAATATGATGAAGTCACGACTCATCAACACAAACGTGCACTCGCCTTAACTGCTAGAAAACTTATTCGTCTTATCTATGGTTTGTTGAGTACCAATAGACTTTATAAGTAAAACTTAATTAGATTAATTCTTATAACTTTTACTTTTTTAAGCATGTCTTTAAATGATGCTTTTTATTAAATTTTACTCGCTTTTTTAATTTTTAGTGCTTGACATCTTTACCGGTTTTGAAATATTTTAACATACTAATCAAAAAAAGACACTTTCTTATGTAATAAATAACAATATGCTTTACTCCTTATTCTTCTAGGTTATCTACGATACACCCCATTGTAACAGATATAAAATAAAAAACTCGTTCATACGTGTGAGCGAGTTTTAATTTCTACCTAAACAAATAGTAGATTTGTCTTTCTTGAAAAATCTTCTATTAAATCTGTCAACAAGTGATCAAGTTTGAAAGTATATATGTTCCCTAACATGTAAAAGAATGAATAAACTAATAATCTTTCATCTAGATATTCAAAGTTAAACAACTCTCCATATTCTTTCTTTAGTTTGGGTATAATGTCCATATAATCTTTTGGATTTACAAATGGTTCAACGTCCTCACTTGCAAACTTTTTCGGATTATTTACCATAGTATTTAATATAAGCAACTCATAATCTATTGATGTAAATAAAACACGATCAAAATCAATCAGTGTAACTTTATCACCATCATAAATAAAATTGTCAAAATGAGCATCATTATATACAATCCCTAATCTTTTTTCTTTGAAAATAATTGGCACACGTTCCTCAGCATATTTCAGTAAGTTCAAAGTGTTATATCCCTTTTGATTTAGAATTTCAATATTTCTTGTAAAAGCATTTTTCCAAATATCAACTAGATCATCTCTTATATATTTTTGTTGTAAGAACTTATGATCTTGTACCTTGTTGATTTCTTTTAATATGTTTGCAATTTGTTCAACAACTGCTCCTCGCTTCTCACTTGAAAGTGTGTGCCATATTTCATAAAGAGAAACACCTGATACTCGTTCCATTAGAATATATATTGTACCTTCATGTTCACCACTAGATACATAATTTGGTATAAAGTCAAAGTTCATTGTTTTATAGAAACCAATTTCATTCATAAATTTAATCTTATTCCCTTCTGGTTCCAATACTTTGAGAACATACTTATCATCTATAAAATAAACTAAATTAGAAAATCCAACTTTAGATTTTTCAATATAGTTGTGTTCAATATTCTCACTTTTTAAAATAGCATGTACCTTTTCCTTCATATATATCACTCCTGTCAAATTATTATAACACGATTCCAAGAACAAAAGTGAATAAATTCACTAGGGGCGATAAAAATCGCCTTTTTCTTTTTAAAGTCACATTGTATAATAGATTTATGGAACCTATAGTGATTAAGTATAAATTTAAAGATCAATTAGAACTTGCTCTTAAACATGGTGAACATGTCTTTAACAATGAGCTTGTTAAACTATCTAATTTAAAAGTATATAGAGATAACTCCATTTCCATTCAATCTATATTTGCTACCTATTGGGATTCATTTAAACTTCATTTTGAAGATAAACTACGTCCCTCAATTATCGAAAATGTTGAAAAAATGATACATTGTCGTGATTTCAAATATGGCTACTTCTTCTATGAATGCCCAACTTGTGATAACTTTCATATCCAAGGTCTTTCTTGTCATTCAAGGTTTTGTCCTTCTTGTAATCAAAGATATCGAGAAGCTCGAACACTTGCGATTGAATCCAAATTACTTAAGTGCCCTCATAGACATTTTGTCTTTTCAGTTGCTAAAGAGATGCGTAAATTCTTTTGGCTTTATAGAGACTTATTTGATATCTTATTTCAAACTGTAAATGAAGTTCTTCATAAAGCTGTTAAGAAAACGAAGGCTGACCACCAATTAGATAGAAGACTTGGCATCATTTGTTTTCTTCACACCTATGGCAGAGATATGAAGACCAATCCTCATATCCATGCTTTAGTTGCTGAACGCTTTATTGATGCTCATGGTCATCTATCCAACATGTCTTTCTTTCCTTTTGAGAGACTGCGTATGTTTTGGCAATATAGACTCTTAAGTAACATCTCAGCCTATTTGAAAACCCATGCGACAAATTCTATCTATAATGAGTTTAATCGCTTAAGAAGTTATCTCATTCATAAGTATAAAAAAGGCTTTTACACTTACGGGCCTCAATTAAAGAGAAAATCTAGCTTGTCTACAGCCAAAAAGATTGCTAAATACATCGCCAGATATGCTTCTCATCCAGCCATCTCTGAATCTAGAATTGATGACTTCGATGATATCAATCACCAAGTCACTTGGCATTTTGATCCTCATGAAGATGATCAAATTTCAGATAAACATCATAAACGAGGTACTCAAATCATCACTGATCATGTCTTTAAATTTATTGCACGTCTCATTAAACACATCCCTGATAAAGGATTTCATCTGATTCGTTATTACGGTTTTTATTCAAATCGGACAAAACGAAAAATTGCCTCTGAGTTAAAGTTAGTTAACCCTAAATCTTTGACTTATCTTAAACATCAACTTCACTTTCGAACTTTGTTGCTTAAGACTTATCACTATGACATCTTTAAATGTCAGTGTGGTTCTACTATGGTTTTAAATCTTGATGCTTCATATCTACCAAATCACCGAAAAGAGAGGTTATTTAGCGATGCCTAAACTATTTAAAACTAAATCTGTGCATATGTCTTTTGTTCAAAAAAAGAATTTGTATGCTGAATATAAATCAGCTGTTAAGCAGGGATTCATTGCTGGCCCTGCCGCTTCATTTAATGCATTTATATCGATGCCTAATTTTGATATCATGGTTGATATGAAATGTCTGCACTGTGGATTTGAACTTACTGTCAATTTTTCTGGTTATGCTCACTTTATGGAGACTGAAGGTGCTGCTTTTCCCGTTGATGTTTGTAGTCATTGTGGTAAGTTGCAGTTTGTGCCTTTAGATATTTATCATAAACTTATTGATTAATTTGTTGACTCGTTTTACAGACTCATTTTAGATGAGTTTTTTCTGTTTGTACTTATTTAAATTATCAATTAGAATTTCCTAGTTAATAAAAAAAGACTGAAAAATCAGTCTATATCTTATAAAATACAAAACGAGTCCATTTCTCAATACCGCTAAACTGTGCTGTTTAAGGCGATATTATCATAGAAATAAACTCGGTGTTGTTTAGATGGCGATGCAGGAGGGATTCGAACCCCCGACCGACGGCTTAGAAGGCCGTTGCTCTATCCAGCTGAGCTACTGCATCATCAGTCGGCACAAGTTATTATAACAAATATCTATGCCGAATGTAAAGACATTTTCATGACTTTTTCAATTTAATTTCAATTAGACCTTAATCTTTCCAATTTCACTAATCTTATCAAGAATTCTTAAGAAGTTTTTAGTGTCTTCTTCACCTAAATGTTTTGTTAATTGCTCAATTGGACTATAATATGCATCACGAATAGATTCAACATATTTTTTTCCTTCTTCAGTAAGTTTAATATATACGACACGAAGATCTTTTTCTGACTGGATTTTTTCTACATAATTCTTTTCAACTAAATCATTAACCTTATGAGTCACTGCAGGCAAAGTTACTTTGAGTCGTTTAGAGATATCCGTCAACTTTACTTTTTGGTGTAAATCACAAAACGCAACGCAAAATAATACCATGATATCTGCATCACTTAATTTTGTATTCACGCGATCATAAATACCACTTCTTCTAAATATTTTTAGTGCGCGATCCAATTGTTGTAGTGTTTGATAATCTTTTTTCATTCAATACCTCCCTATAAACAACTTCCTCATTATTCTATACTTTTTTATGAAATTAGTAAAGCGTATTGTTTATAGCATACTATATATTTTAATCAATTTTAGTAATTCTTTTTGTCTATCTTCATCAACATGATTGATGATTTTTTGATATTGCTTGATCTTATGTTGATAATACGGTTTTGCTTCTGGTTTATACTTTAGTTTTGGTCCTAAATATAGATCATCTTCTAATAAACTCATTTGACCAGCTCTTACAATAATCATCACGTAATAAAACTTGTCATGAATGACGAACTCATCAACAATTTCAAAATTAGAATCATTCAAATAGCTTCTTAATATTTCTTGTTTATCATTTGCTTGTAAAATGAAGATCTTATCCTTTGGTGCATCTTTAAGTATTTCAGTGATCAAATAGGCTCCCATGCCAGCAATAATAGCTAAATCGAAATCCATTTTGATCTTTTTGAATCCATCGGATAAAACAAAAGAAACCGGATATTCTTCTAAATTAGCTTTCGCTTGATTTAAGGGTTCTTCCCTTAAATCACTAGCGATTGCTTTTTTAATATATCCTTTTTCAAAAGCTTTTTTTAAAACAAGACCATGATCTGTTCCAATATCTAAAACAGTATCATATCCTTTGGTTAACTCAGCTAAGAAATCAATTCTCTTATTTCTTGCCATAATAAAATTCACGCAATTTGTTTTGTCTAGATGGACTTCTTAGTTTTCTTAAAGCTTTTGCTTCAATTTGACGAATACGCTCGCGTGTAACACCAAATTCACGACCTACTTCTTCTAAAGTATGGTTCTTTCCATCAAACAATCCATAACGTAGTCTTAATACTTTTTCTTCTCTATCAGTTAATGTCTCTAAAACTTCATCTAGTGTTTGTTTAACCATCTCTTGTAACATATACTCGTGTGGTGTCAATGCGTTTGGATCAGAGATAAAATCACCTAATGATGAATCTTCTTCCCCAACATGTGCTTCTAATGATATCGGTTCTTTAGCAATACGTTGAATATTCTGAACTTTCTCAGGTGTAATACCCATCTTATCTGCGATTTCTTCGATGGATGGTTCTCTACCTAAATCTTGAATCAGTTGTCTTTGGATTCTAATCATCTTATTGATGGTCTCAACCATATGAACTGGAATACGAATGGTTCTTGCTTGATCGGCTACAGCGCGTGTAATTGCTTGTCTAATCCACCATGTTGCATATGTTGAAAACTTGAATCCTTTTTCATAATCAAATTTGTCAACAGCTCTCATTAAGCCCATGTTACCTTCTTGAATCAAATCTAAGAATAATAGTCCACGACCAACATATCTTTTAGCAATCGATACAACCAAACGGTAGTTTGCTTCCACAAGCTTATTCTTAGCTTCTGCAGCTATTCTAATCGTTTCTTTTAATTCTTCTACATCTTGTTCTTCAAGGTCTAAGATACCTTGTTGATATTCTTCTAACTGTTCTTTTGCATAGCGCCCATTAGATACTTGAACAGCATATTTGGTTTCTAAATCATGTGTTAGTAGAGGAATCTGACCAATTTCTTTTAAATACATACGTACTGGATCATCAATTTTTATGGATGATGCGATCGTATCTATATTAATTAATTCTTCTTCTTCAACTTCTAACCCTGATAAAGATAAATCATCTGGTTCATCCTCATCTTCTTCAAGTTCAAACTCGTCATCTTCTTCAATGACTTCTTCATTAACTTCAACATCTTCGTATTCTTCATCTAGTGCAATATCAATGTCTTCATTAAGTAATCCTCGCTCTATTTCAAAATAGAGTTCACTTCCTGGTTTTGCAAAAGGTTCTACATCAGATACAGATAACAATTTGTCTTTACCAGCTTTTTTCTTTAGTTGTGCAATGATTTTTTCAAAATCCACAAACATACCTCCTAAGTATTTCTATTTCAATTTAGCTAACATTTTAAATTCGTCAAGCAAAATATGATTATTATATGCTTCTTTTTCTAATGTAGCTTTTACATAATTTTTTCTTCTAATTAAGTTTGCCGTTTTTACAAGGCTAATATAATGTTCAACTTCACTTACATCTATACCCAAATTTTTTTCCCAAATGATATCTTTAAACAACTCTGATTCTGCGTATGCTCTTTGCTCACTGGTCAAACTATCCATAAACTCTTCTATATTTAATTGATCATGTTCTTTATAATATGAATCAATTAATATTCTAATGGTTGATTGAATGTGATCAACAAAATCACTTGTCTTAAGTCTTGCTTGAATATGTGCTGAGTCTTGTTTTGATCTAAGCATTGCATAGATCAAATAACGCTCAGCTTTTTCATATTTATTAGAAATCTTTTGGGTTTCTTTTCTTGGTAAAACTTCGTTTTGGGGTAATGGCGGTTGTTTTTTAGTCTTTATATCAAATGCATCTGTTGACACATTCAAATCTTTGGCTAATCTAGTTTTATAAAGACTTTGAATGGTTTGATCAGCATAGGATAACATTTCAAGTACTTGATTTTTAAATGTTGTGATGTCATTTGCATTTGATAGATCTTTACCCTTTTTGTAATATCCATATCTAAATTGATAAGGATCTTTGACATACTCACCAAAAAGGATTTCAAATTTCTCGTCACCATAAGCTTTAATAAACTCGTCAGGATCCATTTTCTCAGGAATTGTTAAAACTTCTGTTTTTAATCGTACTTTTTCAAGAAGATGAATCGCTTGAAGTGTTGCTTTAACACCAGCATCATCACCATCATAAGCAATAATGATTGAATCAGTAAACTGTTTAATCAATTTTACTTGATCAAAAGTTAGGGCAGTTCCCATGGTAGCTACACCATGTTTGATTCCTGCTTTATAAGAACTGATTACATCAAAGAAACCTTCATATAAAACGACTTGCTTATTTTTTCTGATTTCAGATAAAGCTTCGTTGAAATGATAAAGCAATTGACCTTTTTTAAATATGACGGTTTCCGGACTATTGACATACTTGATGGTATCTTTAGGGTTTAAAGTTCTACCACTAAAACCAACCACACTACCTTTTGCGTTTGTAATTGGAAAGATGATACGATGGCTGAATAAGTCATAATATGAACCGTCATCTTTTTGCTTTACAACACCTAATTTTATCATGTCAGACACTTGATAGCCTTTATCATTTAAAAGCTTATAGAGGGCATCTGAATGCTCTGGTGCGTATCCAATTTCAAAGTGATCGATGATATCATCACTAAGTTCTCGCTTATAAAGGTAATCTAATGCTTTTTGTCCATTTTCGCTATTTTTTAGATTAAATTTATAGAACTCTTTAACTTCATGCATCAGTTGATAAAAAGTTTCATACGGATCTTTTTGTCGATTAGTCTTTTCAATGGTTATGCCAGCTTTTTCCGCGAGTTCTTCTGCAGCTTCTTGAAAAGATATACTTTTTATCTTTCGATAAAAATTAATAGGTGAACCACCTTCGCCACATCCATAACATTTACAAATGTTTTTCTCAGGTGATACAAAGAAGCTTGGTGTTTTTTCTTGATGAAAAGGGCATAGTCCTCTATAATTCTTTCCGGCTTTTTGGAGAGAGACAAACTCAGAAACCAAATCGACGATTGGTGTTTTCTCATTAATGAGTTCGATGAGTTTATTGTCCATAAAATCCCTCCTTATATTTATTAATACGCGATTTTATCTTCGATATACGATTTTAAATCTGCGATTTTTACTCGATCTTGAGCCATAGTATCTCGATGTCTTACAGTCACAGAATCTAGTGTTTCAGTATCATGATCAACAGTTACACATAAATATGTACCAATGGCGTCTTGTCTACGATATCTTTTACCAATATTTTGAGTTTCGTCATAAACAACGTCAAAATGTTTAGCTAATATTTGATATATCTCTTCTGCTTTATCGGCATGTAGTTTTTTTACGAGTGGTAAAACAGCAACTTTATATGGAGCCAGTTTTGGATGTAATCTTAAAACTTGTCTCATATCCCCAGATTCCAAAGTCTCTTCGTCATATGCATCCGCAAGAAATGCCAACACTAAACGTTCAACCCCAACTGATGGTTCAATAACATAAGGTAAGTATCTTTCATTGGTTTCTGGATCAAGATATTCTAAGTTTTGATTCGATTGCATTTGATGTGCATTTAAATCATAATTTGTTCTGGAAGCTATACCCCAAAGTTCATCAAATCCCCAAGGGAACTCAAATCTGATATCAGTTGTTGCATTCGAGTAATGACTAAGTGCTTCAGGTTTATGGTCATCAAACTGTAAATGATCAGGGTTTAATCCAAGTTGCGTTAACCAATCCATACAATAGTTTTTCCAATAACTAAACCACTCAAGTTCAGTACCTGGTTTTACAAAGAATTCTAGTTCCATTTGTTCGAACTCTCTTGTTCTAAAAATAAAGTTACCTGGAGTAATTTCATTTCTAAATGATTTCCCGACTTGACAAACACCAAACGGAAGTTTTTTTCTTGTTGTTCTTTGAATATTCTTGAAATTCACAAAAATACCTTGTGCTGTTTCAGGTCTTAAATAAATTTGATCTGCTTGTTCTTTTACAACACCTTGGTGTGTTTCAAACATCATGTTAAACTTACGAATTGGCAAGAAATCATGTGCACCACAATTAGGGCATTTAACTTCTTGTTTAACCAAATAGTCATACATCTCATCAGTGGTCCAACCATTTGGATCTACTGTTCGATCATGGGCTTCAATAAGTTGGTCTGCTCTAAATCTTTGATTACATGACTTACATTCTGTTAAAGGATCACTAAATCCTCCGACATGTCCGCTTGCTTTCCATACTTCACTATTCATTAGAATTGATGTATCTACTAAAACGTTATATGGTGTTTCTCTTTGAAACTTTTGAATCCAAGCTTCTTTTATATTCTTTTTTAATAAACTACCTAGTGGACCATAATCCCAAGTATTAGCTAAACCTCCATAGAGTTCGCTACCTTGATAAATATATCCTGTTGATTTTGCAAATTGCACGATTTTGTCTAATGAAACCATTTGTCCACATCCTTTAATTTAAGTGTTTCAATGTCACATGCATGTGATATTGGTAATATTTTTTGATAAATGTTTCGATTTTATCTAATATATCTATTTCATAGATACCATGTTCATTATAAGGTAAAACATAGAGTTTTAAAAGAAATATTGCGTCTTTTGTATTCAAATCAATACTATAGGAATCATTTTCATAAACTAAGCCGCCTTTTTCAATACTAACACCTTTAATCTTTTGTCCGGTTGCGGTCATATTAAGATCATAACCTAAAGGTTTTAGCATCTTTAATGCAAAACTTAAACTTGATACTCTAACATCGTTTTCTTTAAGTCCATCAATAAGTTCTTGAAAAACGAATTCATCATCAATATGATCAAGCATAAGCATATCAATGATTTCTAACATTACTGCAGCATGTTTTGTCTTATGGTAATCATTTTTTATGTGTGAAAACTCATTTAATAGTTTTGCGTCTTGCAAAGTAAAAAATGTTTGTCCTTCTTTTTCTTTAAATGAAATATGGGTTAAATACTGTGTGATCACTCTAGTTTTATCATTTAATTTTTGAGCACCTTTAGCAATTAAGGTCATCTTACCCTTGGGTGTATAGATAAAAACCAATCGTGATGATTCTTTATACGGTTGCACCTTATAAATTAACCCTTCCATGACTTATTCTCCAAATCCAAATGCTTTTAAATCACTTGGTCGATTTCTCCAGTCTTTTTTGACTTTTACCCATAATGTTAAGTGGATTTTTGTATCTAAAACTTTATTAATCTCTTTTCTTGCTTCAGTACCAATGTGCTTTATTTTTTCTCCACCACGACCAATTAAAATTTGCTTTTGTGTTGGTCTTTCTACAATGATTAATGCAGAAACATCGACTTGATTAAGTTCTGTGTTTTGATAAATACTTTCAATCACTACAGCAACCGCATGAGGGATTTCTTGTTCTGTAAAATAAAGTATTTTTTCTCTAATCAATTCAGACATCATGACTGTTTCACTTTGGTCTGATTTCATTTCTGGTGGAAAATATTTTGGACCTTCAGGTAAATACTCGATCAATTTTTCTTTAATCTTATCTACGTATGTTAAATCTTTTGCTGAAACTGGGAAGAATCCTTCAAAATCATAGTCTCCCATATAACTCATAATAACTTCATCTATAGCACTTTTACTTTTTAACTCATCGATCTTATTGATAACAATGAATACTGGCTTTTTCAAGCCCTTAAAATAGTTCATGATAAAGCCTTCAGCTGCTGTTTTCTTTCTATCTACAACAAATAAAACCATATCAACATCTCTAAGACTAGATACAGCAACTTTATCAATTGTTTTATTTAATAAGTCTTTTCCTTTGTGCATACCTGGTGTATCAACGAAAATCATTTGGTAATCATTTTCTGATAAAACACCTGTAATCCGATGTCTAGTTGTTTGTGGTTTTGGACTCATAATCGCAACTTTTTGGCCTATGAGTGCATTTAAAAGCGTAGATTTACCGACGTTTGGTCTACCAACGATAGCAATAAATCCTGATTTATGCATCTTTGTCTCCTTCAAATTCTTCAAATGCATAAGGTAGTAAGTCATCTGGATCTGTTTCTTTGATTTCACCTTTTAGATTCGCTAAATAGATTGGTGTACCTTTTGGCATGAGTTCATGCATGACTTGTCTACATGCACCACAAGGAGAAACTGGATGTTCAGTGTCAGCAACAATAGTCATGCTAACAATATCTTCTTTTTTATAACCTTGACTATATAGTGAAAATAATGCACTTCTTTCTGCACAGTTCGCAAGTGGATATGCAGCGTTTTCTATGTTTGCCCCATGGATAAATGTCCCATCTTTTAAAAGAATGGCAGCACCAACTTTAAAATGTGAATAAGGTACATATGCATGACTTCTTGCTTGTTTTGCTTCATCTAAATGTTTCATATTTAACTCCTTTTTAAGTTTGCTTTATTTAAAATGTACTCTTGCATTTCAATCATTTCTTTTTCTTCATCTGGTGAGTGATGATCATACCCTTTTAAATGAAGATATCCGTGAACAGCTAAAAATCCAACTTCTCTTTCAAATGAATGTCCTAAATCTTTTGCTTGAAGATGTGCTTGTTCCAAAGATATAAATATATCTCCTAACGACTTAATCGATTCATCGTCATTAACAAAACTTAAAACATCAGTCGGTCTATCGATTTGTCTAAAGTTTCTATTCATTTCATGGATAATTTCTTGTGTTACAAAAATGATTTCCATACTTAATTTTTCTTTGATTGGTCTAAATACCTTTTTTAATAATTTAACTACATCTTTAATATCTTCTTGTGTTTGATTATGGATATTAATTTTCATGTTTGTCGTACCTTTCAAGTATATGCTGGACAAGAGGATGTCTAACAACATCTAGTTTATCAAATGTAATGATTCTAATGTCATCCATATCTTTAAGAATCTCTAGTACTTGATTAAGTCCACTTTCTCTACTGTTTTTAAGGTCAGTCTGTGATGGATCTCCAGTGACTATCATTTTAGACGCAAATCCTAATCTCGTTAAAAACATCTTCATTTGTGCTTTTGTTGTATTCTGAGCTTCATCTAAAATCACACAAGCATTTTCTAAAGTTCTACCTCGCATATAAGCAAGAGGTGCAATTTCAATCACACCTTTTTCTAAAAGTGAGGTTGTTGTTTGCATCCCTAACATTTCATATAATGCATCATATAATGGCACTAAGTACGGGTCGACTTTTTCTTTCAAATCTCCAGGTAAAAACCCTAAAGACTCACCGGCTTCCACAACAGGTCTTGTTAAGATCAGTTTCTTAACTTTACCTAACTTAAGTTCTCTGACTGCAGCAGCAACAGCTAAATATGTTTTCCCAGTCCCAGCAGGACCAACACCAAAAGTTAAATCAAAGATTTCAATCGCTTTGATATAATCTTTTTGATTGAATGTTTTAGGGTAAATGGATTTACCTTGATCATTAATTAATATTTTTTCACGATTTTTATATAAATCAAACACTCCTGCTAATTCATCTTTCTCAGCGAGTTTAATGATATACATGACATCTCGTTCATTAAACTGTATTTGATGTTCTGCTAGTTTTATTAAAACAGCAAAAATAGCTTCCAAGAGCGAAAGCATATCAGGTTTTGCATCTGTGATGATTTCAGAACCTCTAATTGAAACTGATACACCTAAGTATTGCTTGAAAACTAATAGATTACGATCTTGAACACCAACAAGTCTACTGATGGATTCAGCATGATGAATTTGTTGATTTAATTTCATTAAATCAGCTCCTTATCGTGTATTTATTATACCATACCCAGAAAAATAAAAAAGCACAAACAGTACTTTTTTGAGGTATAAATGATATAAAAACGCACCAATTGGTGCGTTTCTTCACGATTTACTTTTTCTTAGCGCGAGCTGCACGAGCACGGTCTTTACGTTCTACACTTGGTTTAACGTAAAATTCACGCTTGCGAGCTTCTTGGAGGTTTCCTGACTTAGAAACATCACGTTTAAAGCGACGTAAAGCATCTTCTAATGTTTCTTTTTCGCGAACAACTGTTTTAGGCATAGTCTGCCCTCCTTCCACGCTTAGATTTAATAGCCTTTTACATTATATATGATTTTTTAAGATTTGTCAAAATTATTCGATATTTTTGATTGATAAATAGGATAATGCATATAATGAGGCTATTTCGGTTGGCAAAATGTTATCTCCAAGGGAAATAAAGTGTGCTTTTTGATCTTTGAAAAAGTTTCTTTCCTCATCAGTGATTCCACCTTCAGGGCCAATAATTATAGCGATATGTTCTTTGATATTTTGATGATTAATAACATGATTTAAATGTGTTGTTTTTTCATTCTCATCAGCAACCAACACATAAGAAAATGGTTGATAATTAATATCTTTTAATCTTTTGATAAATTCTATTTTAGGAACATCAAATCGATGTGCTAGTTCAGCAGCTTCTTTTGCTATTGATTCAAGTCTTTTAAGTTTATTATCGGTATTTTTTTCTTTGGAGATCGAGCGATTCATCTCAACAAAAATGATATTTGATACTCCAAAAATAGTCGCATACTTAACCACTGTATCTATCTTTGATCCTTTAGGCAAACCTTGGATTAATGTTGCATGAAACGCTTCTTTTTTCACTAATTTTTCATCAATTTCAAATAGCACATCTTTGGTTATATCTGTAATATGACAACGATAACACTCTTGATTGCTACAAACAATAATTTCATCATTAATGTGCATGCGCATCACTTTAGAAATATGATGTGCATCATTACCAGAAATTGTTTTTATCTCAAAATCAATTGGATCAATAAAATATCTTTGCGGCATCCTTATCCTCCTACGAAAAAAAGCGTTTCGTTAGAAACACCTTGTTTTTTCATTTCAACTTATCTCAAGTTATTTGATAATATAACTGATACAATCATTACTATTGATAAAATGATTGATGCACGTGTTAAGAATAACTCCATACCACGTATTTTTTTATTTTTAAATAACTCTGATTTTTCACCACTAAACGCATCTTGGATATTATCTTCTGAAGATTGTAATAATACCGCAATGATGAGTAGGATTGTTGAGATAATTGCTATATAATCTACCCAAATCATAAGTACCCTCCTAAAATTCAATTTATGATATCAAATTTTTATGCTTTTGTCAATAAATCATCGCAATCAAAACATCTTTATGGGATATTATCTTTGATTTTACATTTTACTATGTTTATGCGCTGGAATTCCTATCAATTTACTATGAGCCGGTGCATCTTTTACTACAACCGCATGCGCGCCAATAATGCTGTGATCACCAATGTGTATTGGTCCGATAATTGTTGCATTTGCATAAATGATAACGTCATTACCTATTTTTGGATGGCGATCAACTTTTTCGAATGTATTTGCACCTAAAGTGACTCCGTGATAAATCACACATCTATCTCCCACAACTGCTGTTTCACCAATGACAACACCCATGCCATGATCAATAAATACACCTTGGCCAATAGTTGCACCTGGATGAATATCGATTCCAGTCTTTCTTCTTGTTCTATAACTGATGAATCTAGCTAGTGTCTTTAGTTTTTTCTTCCACAAAAAATGTGCAAGACGATGTCTTCTAAGTGCAATAACACCTGGATAAGTGAAAAACAACATAAAACATCCTGGTGCAGCTGGGTCATACTTTTTAGCTGAGTTTACATCTTTGACAGTACATTTAAAAAACATAATTATTCATATAAAGTTGTCGACAAATAACGTTCACCTGTATCGCAAACAATCGCAACTATCCTCTTTCCTTTATTTTCTACTCTTTTCGCAATCTCAGTTGCTGCATATAAAATGGCTCCTGATGAAATACCAGCAAAGACACCTTCTGTTTTCGCTAATAACCTAGCAGTATTAAAAGCATCTTCATCTGATACAGTAATGATTTCATCGATAACATCACGATTTAATACTTTTGGTACAAATCCAGCACCAATGCCTTGGATTTTATGTGGACCTTTTTCTCCTTTGGATAACATTGGAGATCCAGATGGTTCAACAGCTATTATTTTAACGTCTTCTAATGTTTGCTTTAAGACTTCACCCGTACCAGTAACTGTCCCACCTGTACCTACACCAGCAATAAAGAAATCTAACTGATGATCTGTATCGTTTAAGATTTCAATTGCAGTAGTTTTTCTATGAATTTCTGGGTTTGCTAAGTTTTCAAATTGTAATGGCATGATATAATTATTATGTTTTTTTAACTGTTTTTTTGCATAATCAATCGATCCTTGCATCCCTTTTGTTTGATCAGTTAAAACAACTTTTGCTCCTAATGCTTTAACGATTTGCACTCTTTCTTTGGTCACTGTTTCTGGCATCACTAAAATCAGCTTATATCCTTTAGATGCACAGATAAAAGCTAAACCAATACCTGTATTACCGCTGGTTGGTTCAATAAAAACTGTATCTTCTTTGATTAAACCTTTTTCTTCAATACTATTAATTAACGCAAATGCTAGACGATCTTTTACACTTCCTAGTGGGTTTAAGTTTTCTAACTTAACAACGATTTCCGCATGTGCGCCAACAAGTTTTTCATATTTCATTAACCTTAATAATGGTGTGTTGCCAATAAGTTCTAAATAACTGTTTGCTATTTTCATGATTTCACTTCCTTTACCGTTGTTATTATATAATTTTTTTATAAATAATGCTAGCAATATGATTATTAAAATAAGATATGTTATACTACTTTTGGTGATAATATGAATATACAAAAATTTACGTTAGGCATGTATAAAAGCAATTGTTACATCGTCTATGAAAACCAAGATGCAATAATCATAGATCCAGGTTATGAAAGTGCTGAAGTTGTTGCTTTCATTGATGATCAAAAACTTAATATCAAAGGTATTTACATAACACACGGACACATTGATCATGTTGGCGGAGTTAAGCAACTTAAATCATTATATAATACTAAAGTATTTGCACCTTTAAAAGACAAGATATGGTTTATTAAATCCGATTATAATCGTTTAGGTTATGATATCCCAGTTGATCATTTTATCGAAGAAAACTATACGCTTACCCTTGGTAACCATGAATTTAAAGTTATTGAAACTCCTGGACACTCTGCAGGAGGAACTGTTTTGTGTGCGTTAAATAGTCTGTTATGTTTTTCAGGAGACACTCTATTTTTTGAAACAATCGGGCGGACTGATTTACCATTTTCTTCATTTGAAGATATACAAAGTAGTATTTTAAAGCTCTATAAAATGCTACCAAACCAAACAAAGCTTTATCCTGGGCATGGTCGACCAACAACGATTGGACATGAAAAAAAATTCAATATGTTCGTAAGAGAAAAATAAAAAGACGTTTATGAGAAGATTATTCTCATAACATCTTTTTTTATATATAACCGTGATCTTTAGTTTAACCTTTTTTATTTTTAGACAAGTTTTTAGATATCTCTAAAATACCTTTTGCTCCATAGCCTACCTCTTGTTTTTGATAGGCATAAATCAATAACTGATTAACATTTAAATGCGCACTCATTAATTCGTTACCATATATATCATATACACCTGTTGGTGCGCTTTGAAATTTACTTGCACTATTAACAGATAGATGTGGTATAACATTTTCTACTGCTCTAGTTTGAATATGCCCTTTAATGAGGTTATATCTAGTTGGGCTTTCCACTGCAGAGGTGTCACAAAAACAAGTTAGCATGAGATCGACTGCATGATTTTTGTGTTCTCTGTAGTATTCTGGAAAACGTATTTCAAAACAAATCGATAATCCAATCTTTACATCATCGATGATAATACTTTTATATGTTTGTCCATGTTGGAAGTTTTGCAAGTCATAACCCCACAAAGCTCTTTTATCATAATAATCAATCATATTACCTTCTTGATTAATCACTTTGAGCGTATTAAATCTTTTATCATCTTCGAATCTAATGGTTCCAAAAATGATATTGATGTTGTACTTTTTTGCGGTTTGCTTAAGTTTTTCTTCAAATAAAGCGACATCATCTTTGATAGAATTTAAGTCAACTTGAGTTTCAATCGGTGGATAACCAGTAAGTGCACATTCCGGAAAAACTACGACTTTACATGCACTGTTGAATGCTTCAATAACACCTTGTTCCATCACACTGAAATTTTGACTTATATCTCCTTGATTGATCATTTGATATAATCCTATTTTCATAAAAACCACTAAAATTCAAATAAAAATGAATTATTTCTCCTTTACTATAATATACTAACAATCATCTTTTTTAAGTATTTAAAGTATTGACATGTTTTAGAACAACTAGAGTCTCAAGTGAAGTCGTTTGAGGAAACATTCTAATTGGATAAACTTGTTCAACAACATAATGCTTTGTTAGCATTAATAAATCTCTAGCTAGTGTCTTAACATCACATGATAGGTAATAAATGGTTTCGGGTTTTTTTTCAAGTATGTATGCTATAAAGCTAGGCATCAATCCATTTCTAGGTGGATCAACAATAACCTTATTAAACATTATATCTTGTGCAAATGATTCAGTCGTTTGATGATAGATTTCTACTTGGTCAAAGCGATACTTTTCTTTGATATTTAGAGCTAAATCAATGCTTTGTTTATTAGACTCAACCATCATCACTTTGTCAACCTTGTCTGCTATAAAATACCCAATTGAACCAATACCGCTATACGCATCCAAGACAATATCCTTCTCTGTTAAACCAGTTTTAATAACTTGATATGCCTTATGGATAACTGGCAAATTTATTTGAAAAAAAGATCTGTCATTAATGGGCATATCAATATTGTTTAATCGCTCCATAATGACATTTTCTTTATATAAAACTTCACTATATTTTCCTAAAATATGTTTTGGTGAGTCACTTATGTTTAAAGTAATGCCTACAACTTCAGACTCTTTTTTAAGTCTATCTATAATAAATTTTATGCCTTTAACACGCCGATGATTAGACACGAAAGTTACAAGTATCTGACCTTTTTGATTCGTTCTAAAAACAACATGCTTCAGTATATTTTTTTCTATATGAAATGCCTCGTCATGAATGATTTTAAGAAACTTATTGGTTACTTGATCAGACAAAATAAACGAATCAATTTCAACTAGTTGTTCTTTTGTTATATCATACAAACCTAACTTTAATACCTCATCATCCATCACGTGGAATACTGATTTATTTCGGTAATGAATATCTTTTTCATCACAAATAATTTCATTAACTCTTACATCAATCCCAGATATTTTTGATAATGTTTGTTTCGTAATATCTATTTGCCACTGCTTTTGGGCTTCACTACTTATATGATATAAATCAAGAGCATCTAAGATCACATGATCACGTACACGGTGTTTACTTTTTTCAATGATTTCTAGGACTTCAGCTTCGCAAAATTTTTTCTTGACTTTTGTGATTTTAAGTTTCGCGATTTCATCATAAATAAGTCTTGGCGCAAAGATAACATAACCATCTAATTTAATAACACCTTGTCCTTTAAAGTCAACATCTACGACTTTTCCAGTAATGATACTACCAACAGTTAACATCGTTATCATCCTCTTTGAAATATTTGGCAAGTCCACCTTTTGCTGTCTCTTTATATGACTCATGCATATCTAGTCCAGTTTGATACATAGTTTCAATAACAGTATCAAAACTAATTTTTCTTGAATCACTTAAAAAATAAGATAATCCACAAGCATCGATTGCCCTTAGTGCAGCCACTGCATTTCTTTCTATACAAGGTATTTGAACATATCCATTAACTGGATCACAAGTAAGTCCTAAATGATGCTCCATCGCAATTTCTGCAGCATACTCGACCTGATCAACACTTAGATTAAATAAGGTTGCATGAGCTGCAGCAGCCATTGAACAAGCACTTCCGATTTCTGCTTGACATCCAGCAACTGCACCACTAATCGATGCATTATATTTAATTAAGTTACCGATCAATCCTGCAACAGCAAGTGCCTTAATGATGCGTTTTTTTGTTAAAAACTTATGCTTTAACTGCATATAATATAGTACTGCGGGAACAACGCCACACGCACCACATGTAGGTGCAGTTACGATAATGCCCCCACTTGCATTTTCTTCACTTACTGCAAATGCAAAACTGCTAACTAATCTATTCTCAGTTATTTCAGGAACTTCATTGTCTTTTTGTCTATGATAAAGATCATATGCCTTTCTCTTCATTTTAAGTGGTCCAGGCAATGTACCTTTTGTCTTAATACCTCTTTCTACTGCTTCTTTCATAGCCTTCCAAGCATCTTCTAAGAAAATATTAATGTCTTCTCCTTCAACCATAACAACATACTCATAAAGAGACATTTGATGATCTCTACAGTATTTTTTGATTGCTTTAAATGTTTGATGTGGATAAATCATTGGTTCACGATCATCTTCACCAACAAATACAATACGTCCACCGCCAACACTATGAACTTCTTTTTCTACAACTATCTTTTGATCAAAGATGCCTTTAATAATCATCGTATTTGGATGTTTTTTAACATCAATAGACGTAGAAAAAGTCACCGATGATGGTGACAATGCATCTTTAATCGCTTCTTCAGTCAAATGCCCTTTACCTGTTAAAGCAAAAGAATTATACAAAATAATTTCATATGTTTCAACGTATGGATATTGTTCTTTGATGATTAAGCATGCTTTTGCAGGACCCATGGTATGTGAACTAGAAGGACCATATCCTACTTGGTATAAAGAGCGAATAGATAACATGATTTTTCCTTATTTCGTGAATTTCTTAATTAAATAGTCTACATAGTAAGAAGGTTTGAAATCTTCTTTAGTCGCAATCAACATGATTTCTTTTGGTGTTTTAGACATACCAAATTGATGAACATGTTCTTTTAACCAGTCATTGATCAAATTGATTTGATTATTCAATATGGCTTCTTCAACATTAATTTCTTTGTTCATTGCTTGATAAATTTGTGCTGCATAGGCAGAACCTAAAGCATACGTAGGGAAGTATCCAAATGATCCAAATGACCAGTGAATATCTTGTAATACACCTTCTTTATCATTGCTTGGTTTTTTACCAACATATTTACTCATAAGTCCGTTCCAACGTTTTGGAAGATCTTTAACTTTTAGTTTACCTGATATGAGTTGTTTTTCAATTTCATAGCGAACAAGAACATGAAGAGCATATGTTAACTCATCTGCCTCAATTCTTATTAATGATCTTTCGGCACGATTGATAAAGTGATAAAACTCTTCAAGTGTGATATTCTTTAATTCTTTAGGGAATATTTCTACTAGTTTTGGATAATGAATCTTCCAAAAAGCATAACTTCTACCAATCATATTTTCATACATTCTTGATTCTGATTCATGAATACCTAAACTTGTTCCACCATGTAGCATGGTATCATCATATTTAGGATCATTTTGTAGTTCATAAATGGCATGACCCATTTCATGAATGGTTGAGAAAATGCTTGATGCTAAATTGTCCTCATGATATCTAGTTGTTATTCTTGTGTCAACACTGCTTACACCTGATGTAAAAGGATGTGCACTTTCTTTTAAAACACCTTTAGAACGATCGTAATGGAAAACATCCATTAAGTACTCAGAAAATTCTTCTTGTCCACGTTTGTGGAATATACCCTTAGTAAGTTTTCTAGAGAATCGTTGTTTATTTTTTGTGACTTCTAATACAAATGGGGCTAGATCCTCTTTTACAGTATTAAAAAATGCATCATATTCTTTAACACCAAATCCTTCTTCATACATATCAAGCAAAACGTCATAACCTTTAAGTTCATCAGTTTCTAAATATTTAACTAATTTTTGATTGAATGCAACGATTTTTTCTAATGTTGGTCTATACATCTCAAAATCATTTTTTTCTTTGGCTTCAGCCCATATATGTGGACCTTCTTGAGTTAATAAACCATACGCAAGATATTCATCTTTAGGCACTTTTTTAATCATTCTGAGTTCTTTATATGCATGCTTAATCTCTACTTTAAAGTCATGATCTTCTAATTGATCAAGATTTTCATGTAGTTTTTCGATTGCATCCATATAATCTGGGTTAGACTCGATAGTATATAATTCTTCTTGAATGACAGAAAACTGTTTAGCACTATATGCTAAAGATGCTTTTGGAGCTTCAGTTTCTCTGTCCCAACTCATTAGCCACATCATGTAACTATAAGCTTTGATTTTTTTTCTTGTTTCTTCATAAATCTTAATATAATTTTCCATCGTTTTTACCTTCTTTCTAGTGTTTATTATAACATAATAAAATCTTGTTTTTTATAAAAACATCATGGCCCGAGTTTTATAGTTTAGTTTCACAAACCTAGCACTAAACAACATTAATACAACAAGTTTACTACAAATACAACAGCACCTAAATGGCTATAAATAGTGATTTAGGTGCTTTTAAGTATAAAACAAACTATAAAAAAGCAAATAGTCAAAATAATTGTAGTAAATCGTAGTAATTTATGATATGATGAATATAGGAGTTGATTCTTATGTTTATAAAAAAGGTAAAGATAAAAACAAATAATACACATTCTCTATATTTGGTTGAGAGTTACCGTGATCAAAACGGTAAACCAAAGCACCGAACAATAAAGAGTTACGGTATTTTAGAAGAGTTAGAAAAAGACAACCCAAACATTTTAGAAGAACTAAGATTAGAAGCGAAGAAACTGAGTTTAGAGAAAGAAGAACAACTTTTTCAAGAAATGACAATTGATTTCTCCAAAGAACAATCAAACTCGTTGCTGAACTACGGATATGTATTCTTAGAGAGAATTTACAACAAGATAGGGATATCGAAGTTTATGAAGGCATACCAAGAAACTACAAGAGTAAAATACGACTTAGATGACATATTGAAGTTACTTGTGTTTTCTAGATGTCTTAATCCAGGAAGTAAGAAGAAAACATATGAGAATAAAGGGAATTACTTCTTTGATTTAAGTGATTTCAAGATGGAAGACATCTATAAATCACTTGATTATTTAGCATTAATTAAAGATGATTTAACATATTGCATGCATCAAGGAATCAGTAAGGAATACGGACGTGATTGTACATTAGTATTCTATGATGTGACTAACTATTACTTTGAAAGTGAAGAGATGATAGGTTTAAGACAAAAAGGAGTATCCAAAGAAAATAAAAAAACAGGAATAGTACAAATGGGGTTATTTATAGATAGAGATGGAATCCCAATAACCTATGAGTTGTTTCCAGGATGTACAAATGATTTAAGTACAATGCAACCAATCTTAACGAAAATAAAAAAACAATACAACTTAGGTAAAATTACCATTGTCGGAGACAAAGGTAACAACAGTGGAAAAAACCTTAGTTATATTGATCAAAAGAAAGATAAGTATATTATTTCCCAAAAGATACGAATGCGTGGAAGCAAAATGGCAGATATCATATTAGATCCTGAAGGATATATAGAAAACCAAGCTGGTACGTTCAAATATAAAACAGTCAAAAGAATCCGTACTGTAGACACTGGTGAAGTAGATAAAGATAATAAAAAGATCAAACATGAATTAACAGAACATCTATTGTGTTTTTGGAGTTTAAAGGAAGAAAGATACCAACACGCTAAACGTGGCATTCTAGATGAAAAGATAGAAAAGTTTATTGATGACCCATCATTACTTAACGCATCAAACTCATTCGGTGTAAAGAAATACTTTAAAAAGACAGTATATGATAAAGATACTGGAGAAATAGTAAAAGCTAAGAATCATTATGAATTTAATGAAGAAAAGTACAAAAGAGATATCGCATTGGATGGATATTACGCAATCGTAACAAACGATTTAGAGTTAACACCATTCGATATCATTGATAAGTATAGAAATTTATCCGTAATTGAAGATTCATTTAGAGTCACTAAAAGCGACTTGGAAGGAAGACCAGTTTATGTATGGACAGACGAGCACATAAAAGGCCATTTCTTAACTTGTTTCATCTCATTAACACTTTATCGTTTATTACAGCTAGAAACTGGAAACAAGTATTCAGTAAATAAACTTAAAGACGCTTTAAATAGCGCACAAATACTTCAAATGTCAAATGGAATATTACATTTGAATAAAGTGAATCATGAAATCCTAGAATTATCATATAAATATGGAGTAGATTTCTCTAAGCAGTTCTACAAATCCGAAACTATTAAAAGAGAATTTACTACTTTACTACAAAACACTTAAATCAAAAAAGAGACTAACTTCCACTAATCAAGCGGAGATTGTCTCTTTTACTCTTTTCAAACTATAAAACTCGGGTTATAACATAATAAAATCTTGTTTTTTATAAAAACATCATGGTTGCTATACCAAAATATAGCACAAGCGCAATGATATCGTTAAAAGTTGTCATTATTGGTCCAGAAGCTGATGCTGGATCAATATTTAATTTATGTAGGGTCATAGGAACTAAAGCTCCCATCGTTGATGATATACTCATTGCTAAAAAGATTGCTAACCCAACGACTTGTGCAATACTTTGTGGACTTGTCACAGAACTACTTATGATACTTAATAATGTGTAAACAAAAACATATGCAATAACTGCTAAGATAGTACTATTAAAGACACCAACTGATATTTCTTTTATAATATGTTTCTTATGTTTGTTCTCGAAATCATCTTCATGAATACCTAGAATAGTTACAGCTAAAGACTGAGTTCCAATATTACCTGCCATACCCAAAATCATTGGTTGAAACAATACTAAAGCTGTTACAGCTTCAAGGGTTGCTTCAAAGGTGGATAGTATCGTTATGGTAACTAAATTTAACAAAACAGCTATGAGTAACCATGGTAGTCTTTGTTTACTTCTTTGAATAGAAGTTAATGCTGTTGTATGCTCATTAATAAGGGCCAATTTTTGATAATCTTCTTCATAGTCTTCTATCAATTCATCAAAGATATCATCAGCAGTAATGATACCAATCACATGATGATTGTGATCCAGTACTGGAATTGCATTTTTATCATAATCTTGAACCATATCAATGGCTTTTTCGATAGAGTCATCTTCAAAAATGAAAATGTCTTCATCTTCCATGATATCTTTTACTAATTGGCCTGATCTAGCGATTATCAGGTCTTTGATATTGATAGTTCCTACCCATTGATCATTATCATTTGTAACATATATGTGATCGATGTAATCCTGATCTTTTGATGTTGTAACAATCTTGCTGGTTGCATCTTTAACGCTCATGTTTTGATCAACAATCATAAAATCAGTAGACATGATTGACGCTGCATGATCATCTTGATAAGTCAATAAAAGTTCTATGGTTTTCGCTTTAATTTTATTTAGATACTTCAAATATTGTTTTTGAGTTACCTCATCTAGATCTTCTAAAAACTCTTTTAAATCATCACTTTCTAAGCTGGTTATTAATTTTTTAGTTTTTGCTTGAGTCAAATAATTGATGAGATCTAGTTGATTTTCATTTTCTAATTCAACAAACATATCAGCAAGTTTCTCATCTTTAATAAGTGCAATCATTCTCTTCTTCTCTATATCCTCTAAAGAAGGGTACAATACTGCTAAATCATAACCATGAATGGCATCGAACATTTTATCGAGTAAAGCGTCGCTGTGCTTAAAATTAATCTTTTTTGCCATCTTAAACACCTCCTAAAAGGAGGGTTGCTAAACCAAAATATAACGATATAGCAGATATATCAATAAGCGTTGTGATAAAAGGTCCACTTGCAACAGCAGGATCTATTCTTAAGAGTTTTAGTATTAAAGGTACACTCACTGCAATGACTGGTGCAAGCAGCACTGTAAGCCATAAAGATAGTCCAACAACCAATGCTATACTGAAAGGACTTGTCACTAAAGACTGATTGAGTGTCGTAAAAACAAGAGTAATTAAAAATGCTACAATACCAATAATCAAGCCGTTAATCATCCCTGTAACTATTTCTCTATATGAATTATGCTTGATGCCTTCTTCATTCTTAGATAACATTCTTAAAGTAACAGCTAGTGTTTGTGTGGCAACATTACCTGCTGAACCAGAAATGAGGGGTTGAAATATCACAAGTATAGCTACAGTTGCAATAATCTCTTCGAAAAGTGAAGTTACAAGTGAAATCGGAATAGATATTGCGAGTAACATCAGTAACCACGGCATTCTATGTAGAGCTGTCTTAATAATGCCTGTTTCTAATGTTTCTGGAAGGGCAGCTAACATCTCAAAATCTTCTTTTGCTTCTTCTTCATATATATCTAATGCATCATCTAGTGTAACTATACCTAAAAGACGTAAGTCTTCGTCGACAACGGGCATTTCATAAATCGCATAGTTTCTAATTTTAGAAATTGTTTCGATAATTAAGTCTTTATCAAAAACATAAGGATGTTCTTCATATATATCTTTAACTGTTAAAGGTGTTTTTGCTTTTAACAATTTTTTAAGATCAACAACCCCTTTAAAGCGACCTTCTTCATCCACGACAAAAAGCGTAGAAATTGTTTCGACATCCGGTGCTTCTTTGATCACTTTTTTAGTGGCTTTTTTCACATCCATAGATATATCTAACTTAACAACAAGACTCGTCATTGCTGATCCAGTTTGATCTTCATCATATTGAATCAGTGATAGAACATCACTTTCTTTATCTAATGTTTGTATAAGCGCTTCTTGGTCTTGTTCTGCAAGTTCTAAAATCACATCTGCAGCATCATCCGGATCCATGAAATCAATCAAATGCTTTTGTTTAGCAATATCAAAAGCAGTAAGAATTTGAGCACCTATATCAGGATCTAAATAAGAGACCAGTTCAGCTAATTTTTCGTTTGAAATAACTTCGTAAAGTTTTTCTTTTTCTTCATCATCTAACTCCAAAAAAGACTGTGCTAAGTCGTATCCATGAATATCTTCTAAGTATACTTGTATTTGCTTTTTATTTTCATTTAAAATATCCTTTAACATCTTAGTCACACTCCTTTAATTGATTAATTATTACCAAATAGCATTTTGGCGGTTTTTAACGAAATTGTTTTTTGTTTTTGATGATGTTCAACTTTAATAATCTCATTAAACTCATCTTTTTCTAATATGATCAATTGATCATTTAATTTTATCTTTTCTTCATTTAGATAGACTAATAATGCTTTTAAATCTAATACACGAGTTAAGGTGAAAACATCACCTACTCTACATTCAGATAAACTAAAGTTAGATGCTTTTTTGATGTCACCTTGTTTGTTTGGAATTGGATTTCCATGTTGACAAAAGTCAGGCTTTCCAATGAACTCATATAGTAAATCTAAAACTCTTGAACTTGTCGCATGCTCTAGATTTTCAGCATCTTCATGTACATCTTCCCAAGAAAGACCTAACTTATCTGTAAGAAAGACTTCCCAAATCCGATGTGCACGAATCATTCTAATAGCTTCTTTTTTTCCTTTACTTGTCAATTGTATGCCTTTATAAGGTATAAAATTAACTAATTTTTTTTGGTTTAGCTTTTTAATCATTTCATTGACCGATTGATCCGTATAGCCAAAATAATCAGATATTTCATTTGTCTTTATCATGGGTGTATCATTTTGTATGGTCAACTCATATATCGCTTTAATATAATCTTCTTCAGCTCTATTTAACATCATATTCACCTCTTTATCCTAATGCAACATCTAGCATCATCATAATGATAAAACCAATCATAACTCCAAAAGTAGCATAATGTGCGCCTTTAGGCGTTTGTTTTTGTTGTGCTTCTGGAATTAACTCTTCAACAACTACATAAATCATAGCTCCAGCAGCAAACGCAAGTGCATATGGCAATACTTGACTAACAGAAATCACAAGTAAAGCACCCAAAACACCTGCAACAGGTTCTACAAGTCCTGAAGCTTGACCAAGAAGAAATGCTTTATTTCTTGATACACCTTCTTGTCTAAGTGGAATAGAGACTGCAGCGCCTTCAGGAAAGTTTTGAATACCAATACCGACAGCCAAACCAATTGCTGATAGCGTAGCAACCATTGGGTCACCAGTTTGATATTGGACAGCTCCAAATGCAACACCGACAGCCAAACCTTCAGGGATATTATGTAGAGTAATAGAGAAAACAAGTAAGACATTTCTTTTTAACTTTGTAGGCAAGCCTTCCTTATCATGATTCATGCCAAAGTGCATATGGGGAATAGTCTTATCTGCAATATAGAGAAATAAACCTCCAAGAGCGAATCCAACAGCAACAACAAGCCAAGAAATTGCACCTTGCTCATTTGCCATATCAATCGCTGGTGAAAGCAAAGACCAAAAACTTGCTGCAATCATTACACCTGAAGCAAATCCTAACATTAGGTTAAAAATATTTCTGTTTATGGTTTTGAAAAAATAGACAAGTGATGCTCCAAGTGCTGTAAGTCCCCATGTAAATAACGTTCCGATTAAAGCTTGCACTGCTGGGTGCAACGACATAAACCAATCTAACATATTAATCCCCTTTTCTAATCAATGCTTTTTAAGGTATACCTTAATTCTATTTTCAGTATATCATAGCACTTATTAAAAAGCAATGAGACAAAAAAATAAAGCACCTAACGTGCTTCATTTTTCTTTATTTTAAGACTTGCGGAATATCTATTTCTTCACCTAATAACGATGACTCCATCGCCATTTCCATGACTAAGATAACCGATAATGCTAACTTTTTGTCTTCATCTTCTATTGGCTTATTGAAAATATCTTTTGAAAGAATATTATAAAACTTGTAATGTTGACCCTTCAATACATCGATATGTTCAGGTTTAGAAGGATCTTCAATAAAATCACTTCTTACTGATTTTTCTTGATATAGTTGATTTGGTATAAAATCAACTGTATCAGGTACATCAAATCCATATTTAACATAACTTGCTTTAGTCCCTACTAGTTTTTGTCTTGGTTTTGGAGTTCTATCCAACATTTCAGCTCCTAAATAACATCTAGGTCCATTTTCATAATAAAGCACCATTTCGAAATGGTCATCAACGCTAGAGCCCTTTCTATCACAGAACAATTTATTATAAACTTTTTTTGGTAAACCAAATAGAGAAATAGCATGATGAACAAGATGCGGTGCTAGATCATAAAAATTCCCAGCCATATCCACTTTTTTGAATCTCCAGTTCGATCCTATTTCTGGACGATATTGATCAAACCTACTTTCATAAGATACAATATCACCAAAGTCCTTTTCTTTAATTAATTGATGCAGTGTTAATATATCTCCATCATATTTTCTATTATGAAAAACTCTTAGAATCAAACCTTTTTCATCAGCAAGATCATATAACTCTTTTGCAAGTTCATAAGTTTCAACAAATGGTTTTTCACAAACTACATGTTTGCCCATTTGAAGAGCATCTTTCGTATAACTGTAATGAACTGCATTAGAAGTTGCAATAACAATTAAGTCTATTTCCTTATCATTTAGAATCTCTTCATAAGTTGTAACAATTTGAGCTAGTGGATAATCTTTTTTTAATTGCGCTTGATGATGTTCACTTCTTGTCATCACTAGCTTGATATGATACTTTTCGTTATATTTTAATGGTGGCAAATGGAATGTCGATCCAGAAAATCCATAACCAACAATCGCAGTTACTATTTTTTTCATATATACTTCACCCTCTTTCTTTCATTATAACACTAATCTATTTAAAAAAAAGCTGACGTTTGGTGCATAGTGTTGTTAAATTTTTCTGATAAATCATTAACAAGGGCGAATATTAAACTTTTTATTTTGAGTGGAATTTTCCAAAACTAAAATGTTATAATGAACGTGCCAAACAAATAAACTAAGGAACCGCAAAAGCGAGTATTTTACCCTGGTTTGTTTGGCGACTTTCCTTAGTTGGGTGAAATACTCGCTTTTGTGGTCTAAGGAGTATTATGCCCAAGTTCAAAATATGTTCACTTTGTGGTACAGTTAATTCTACAATCAAGCATGGTCGTACTAAGAATGGTAAACCGAGATTTAAGTGTAAATCTTGTATGGGAACTTTTATACAAGACGAATCTACAACAAGTTACTTAAATAATAGTGATTACATCTTCAAAAGATTTATTGGATTTATGATTGATGATGTAACTTTAGAAGTAATCGCAAGAAACCTAAGCATTGATATAAAGACAGCTTTATATTATCGATACCTTATCTTCGAATCTTTAAGAGATTACCAAGATGAGGTATTTTTGAATGGAACTATTCTAGTAGATGAGACTTTCGTCAGAATAAGTGATAAAAGATATAAACTGGTTAGACGTGATGGTAAGGGGATTAGAGGGATTTCATTTAATCATCTTTGCGTGATTACTTTGATAAGTTTAGAAGGAATAACTATAGCTAAAGTGTCATCAAGAGGAAACGCTTCACCAAAAAAGTTTATTGATTTATGTACAAAAAACATTGGAGAAGTGACTAAATTTATCCATGATGGATCGGTAATACAGAAACAATTTATGCGTCAATTTAGTGTCCCTAATTATGATGCACGCAGAGAATGTGATGGAAAATACAATACACTTTTAGTAGATTCATTACATAGCAATATAAAAAGATACTTATTCAAGCACGCAGGATATCGTCTAAAAAATCTACAACATTACATGAATTTTTTCGTTTATAGATATAATCATACGCCTAAATCAAAACACATTAACAGTCGTCAAATTATTGAAAGCAGGAATTCTATGATTGATGATTTATACAGAAGAGTTAAAAAGATAAAAAAGAGAATCACTTATAGAAATTTCCAAAGTGATCCTGGAATTACGGATGTACTAGAATCAGTGAGTAGTGATTATTATGAAAAATAACAACACTATGCACCAAACGTCAGAAAAAAAAGAGAAGCCTAAGCCTCTCAATAAAATCTATCTATTACAACATTTACTGTTTTGATTTATGTTCATCGTCATATTGCAGACGATAAAGGTTATAATAAAGTCCTTTTTGTTTTAATAATTCTTGATGGCTACCCTCTTCTTTAATCTCGCCCTTTTGCATCACAATGATCTTATCACTATGCTGTATTGTAGATAGTCTATGAGCAACGATTAACATCGTTGAGATATTCATCATTTTCTCTAAAGATTCTTGAATAAGTTCTTCAGTTTCGCTATCAATATTTGCTGTTGCTTCATCTAAAATCATTAAACTTGGTTTATATACTAATGCTCTTGCAAAAGAGATAAGTTGTCTTTGTCCGCTAGAGAAGTTATTTCCTCTTTCTAGTACAACATGACCATAGTTATCTGGGAGTTTGTCAATGAATGTATTTGCACCAACATACTCACTTGCTGAAACTACTTCTTGATCACTTATTGAATCATCTTTTAAAGTAATGTTATCTTTAATTGTTCCACTAAATAAGAATACATCTTGCAACATTTGACCGATATGCTTTCTTAAACTTGAGCGTTTGATTCTCTTAATGTCAATACCATCAATTAAAATTTGACCCTTTTGAATTTCATAATTTCTTACAATTAAACTTAAAATCGTTGTTTTACCTGAGCCAGTTGCACCAACAAATGCTACTGTATCTCCAGGATTCACCTTAAAGCTGACACCTTTTAATACCCATTCATCTTCAATGTACTTAAACCATACATCTTTAAACTCGATATTTCCGCTAAATGACTCTAACTCAATAGCATCATCTTCATCTACAATCATAGGTTTTGTATCTAATACATCAAATATTTTTTCTGCACTTGCAAAAGCATTTTGTAAGATATTAAACTCTTCAGCAAGTTGTTGTACTGGTTGGAAAAAATCTCCCACATATGTATAATAACTAAATAATATACCTGCCGTGATTACACCAGCAACAACCTCTTGATAACCTACATAAAGTACAATTAACGTCCCAATCATGGACATTAAATAGATCGATGGTCTATAGATACCAAATACCAATATCTCTCTTAAATAACTCTTCTTCAAATTTGTTGTTTTATGAAAGAATTCATCCTTCTTTTTTTCTTCTTGGTTGAATATTTGAGTGATTTTCATACCAGATAAGTTTTCTGATAAGAATGCATTTACCTCAGATACATTTGCTCGAACTTTCCTATAAGAAGCTCTAGAAAATTTTCTAAATAAAACAGATGCTCCAACAACAAACGGTAAGATCATAATGATAAATAATGTAATTCTTAGGTTAATCGTAAATAGAATAACTAAGATCGCCATAATATAAATAATATTCTTTATTAAGTTAACAGCGACACTTGTATACATTTCGCTAATTGTATTTGTGTCATTTGCAACTCTTGTTACTAGTTTTCCTACTGGAACTTCATTAATTTGTCCAATAGCGAGTTTCTCAATATGATTAAATACATCATTTCTAAGTTCAACTACAGTTTGTTGTCCAACACGTTGCAGCATAATAGACTGATAATAATTTACGACATTACCTAAAATGAGTGCACATATAAATCCAACACCCATAAAAATGATTCGGTAAAGCTTCTCATCTTGGGATAATACATCACTTGCAACTGTGTCTACGGTAAAACCGATTAAAAACGGTGGCAACAATTGAATACCTATACCAACAAACATCATAATAACAATAATGATAAACTGCTTTTTATAAGGCAGCATATATCTTATTAAGCGTCTTAAAACCTCTTTGTCACTACGTTCGCGAGTGTTATCTTTAAAGTCCTTCATCGGTGCTACCTCCTTGAACTAAGTTTTCAAGTTGTTGACGTCTAACCATATCTTGATATAAAGTTGATGTCTTTAATAACTCATTATGTGAGCCTACTGCAACAACTTTTCCATCATCAAGCAAGATGATTTTATCCATGCGTTTCACGGTTGAAATACGATGCGCAATAAAAATCGTTGTTCTGCCTTTTCTAACACGATGAAGATTACTGATAATCGCTTCTTCAGTCTTTGTGTCTACTGCAGATACTGAATCATCTAGAATCAATATTTCTGGATTTTTTGCTAAAGCTCTAGCGATGGATATTCTTTGTTTTTGTCCACCTGATACTGTTACACCACGCTCACCTAATACTGTGTTAAATTTTTCTTTAAACTCCATGATATTATCATAAACATCTGACAGTCTTGCAGCTTCTTCAATTTTCTTTTCATCAATGTCTTGATATGCGAAACCTATATTTGAGTAGATTGTTTCTGAAAACAAGAAATTATCTTGTGGCACATAACCAATCGTTTCTCTAACCGTATGAATAGGGAGTTTCATGATATCATGACCATCAATAAATACTTGATTTTCATTTAAATTGTAGATTCTTAAAAATAGATCTACAAGAGAACTTTTACCAGAACCTGTACGGCCTAAAATGCCCACCATTTCGCCTGCTTTAATATCAAAAGAAACACCATTTAATACTGGAACATCTCCATCAGGATATTGAAAGGTAAGATTCTTAACTTGAAGACTACCTTTTAAGTCAGATACATTTCTAATTATATCTTCGCCATCTTTGATTTCTATTTCACGATTCAAGAATGCTTCAATTCTTTCAGCACTTGCTTTAGCTTGAGATTGGATTTGAATAAATCTTGATAAAGCCATTGTTGGCCAAATTAATGTGAAGAAATAACTAATATATTCTGTTAATTGACCTGCAGTTAATCCAAATGAATCTCTATAAATAACCAATACACTACCATAGACTATAATCGTTAAAATAACAACGTTAAGTGCTACAGAAATAATAATGTTTACGAAAACCATGTATTTCACAAATCCCATATGTTTATTGTAAAGTTCATCATTTCTTTGCTTAAATAACAAATACTCTTTAGCTTCTCTAACAAATGCTTTGATGACAGTGATTCCCGAAAAGTTTTCTTGTGTAAAATCCGATAACTCTTCAAAAGCTTTTTGTCTAAGTTTGAACTTAACACTCATGCTTTTTCTAATAAAAACCATAACCGCTGTCAGTAACACCATAGGTATAGCTGCAATGATTGTCAATCTACCATTTAAATTCGCCATACGATAAATCGCAAAACCACCTAAGAATAACCCATCAACTAACATCAATAATCCCGGTCCAAAAGCCATACGTATCGCTTGAAGGTCGTTAATAAAGTAACTCATTAACCCCCCAACTTTTTCATTTGCATAAAAGCTTTGAGAAAGATTTGTTGCGTGTCTAAACATAACATTTTGCAATTGATACTCAATACGTCTTGAAGCTCCAAAAATTGTATATCTCCACAAAAATCTACCTAACGCTATAATCCCTGCTAGTAATGCAATGCGTTTAATACCATCTAAGATCATATTTTCATCGATATTTACTTCATATAAATTATCGATAATAGCCCCAATGATTTTTGGTATTTCAAGTTGATACCAATCAACTGCAATTAATACAAAAACGCCCGTCAAAAAAAATAGGGCATATTTTAAATAATATTTTCTAAAATGTTTGCCGAATAACATAATGATCTCCTTGTTGTCTTCTTGATACTATTATATAATATTTTCCACGCTGTTTAAATAATACAGCGTGGAAAACTTATATTTCTTAAATTATTCAACAATAATTTTAATAATATCGCCATCAGAAGACTCAACATTTACTAGTTCACCATCTACACCTTGACTAATCATCTCAATGATAGCATCAATATCAATGTCTGTATCTCCAATTTTTGATTTGAATTTCGCTGATTTCAATAGTTTTGAAAACTCAACTGGAATTTGAACTCTAACTTTATCTCCATCATTAGAATCTACCAAAATTTTTAACATCTTAAATGGAGCTTTTTTTGCAGTTACTACTTCTTGCCCAAAATTTCTATCTGATTGATCCATCGCAGTTAATAATTTCTCTGCTTCATCTGAACTAATTGTTCCTTTTGCTAGTAAATCTAAAACTTTCATTCTTTCTTCTTTTAATTGATCTCTTGACATTTCTTTCACCTCTATAGATTTTTTATTTTTTTATTTTATTAAATGTGTACATGATACATCATGACATAGTGTATATCTTCAATTGTATATTTCTTATCTTTATTTCTATTTGATTCACGAAAACTTTTTCTAATTTTTACATCTTCATTATCAATAGTTTCAAATACTTGACGCATAGCTCTTCACCTTACTTTCCTTTTTTGAGCAACTCCATCGCCTCTAAAACTGATAATTCTTTGTTTGCTATTTTTTCTAAAATACTTGCTTTAGAAGCTTTAGGCTCTTGCTTTTCTTTATTTACCTCTTCATCTTCTAATTCATTATCTAGAGAATATCCTAAGCCAACAATGACGTCATCTAACATTTTCTTAACTGTTGGATAACTGATGTTCAACTCTTTTTCAATCGCTTTGATGTTTCCTCTATTTTTAACAAATACTTCTATAAAATATAGTTTTTCTGTTTCTAGATAATTGAATTTTGATAATGTGAAGTTTCCTTCTATCACTGTGTCACAGTGATCACATACAAGTTTAGTTACCTTTAAATCATGCTTACATACTGGACAAGCTGACATAACTGGGTTCATTTTGATTCTTTGATTCATATCGATTCTCCTTTATATTGTCTTAATCAAGATTTTTGTTTGATCTTTTGCAATGACTTTAACGAATGTTCCTTTGATTGCGGCTAAGTCAATTACTTCTTTCATTGAGATCGGAAATTGATCACTAACTGGCTGATTCATTCTTCCTCTTAGGAATAACTTCACTAACCCTATTGGAATGGGTAATGCAAACAATACATTGATGAAGTATGTTGCGCCCTTACTATCTGGTATGTTAATTCTAAATTTAATAAATCTCGCTTTTCTTGCTTTAGCTTGTTTTGTTTTAGGATATAACATTTGATATGCATCATTCGATGATACTTCATTTTTAGATAGTTTATTTAAAACTTCATTTTTTGTCAATTTTTCGCCGCCTTCCTTAATATTTTTAATTTACACTTTGATTATATTAAACTTTTTTTGATTTGTCAACACTTTTTTGCAAAAAAAATTAAAAAAGTTAATTTTGATATTAATTTTATTAATTTTCACCCTTAATATTTTTAATTTTGTGCGTTATAATATATATATAAGGAAAGGATGATACAAAATGAACACATTAATAGAGAGATTTTTACGTTATGTTAAAATTGATACACAATCTGATCACGAATCAAAAACATTCCCATCAACTGAAAAACAAAAGGATTTGAGTCGTCTACTCGTCAAAGAATTAAAAGAAATGGGATTAGATGCATTTTTAGATAAAGATGGATATGTTTATGCAAAGATAGAGAAAAACATAGATGGTAAAAAAGCAATCGGCCTTATTGCTCATGTGGATACTTCTCCAGATGCCCCTGGATTTCCAGTTAATCCAAGAATCATAGAAAAATATGACGGTTCTACAATTAAGTTAAACGAAGAAATATCTATGCACCCAGAACAATACCCTAGTTTAAATAAAGTTATCGGTGAAGATATCATTGTGACAGATGGAAATACTTTACTTGGTGCAGATGATAAATGTGGTGTTGCAGAGATTATGGAAGTTGCCAAATACTTTACAACCCATAAAGAAGAAAAGCATGGCGATATATATATTTGCTTTACTCCTGATGAAGAAATAGGTCAAGGTGCTGACAGATTTGATTTCGATTTCTTTAAAGCTGATTTTGCATATACAGCAGACGGTAGTGAAGTAGGTGGTATCGAATATGAAAACTTCAATGCTGCAACTGTTAATTTAGAATTTATTGGTAAAAGTATTCATCCTGGTTCAGCAAAAAACAAACTGATTAATGCTCAGCATATCGCTATGGAATTTCATAGCATGTTACCTACATTCTTAAATCCAGCCTATACAGAAAAATACGAAGGATTTAATCACTTAACACAAATGCACGGTCAAGTAGAACACGCGCGCACGCAATACATAGTAAGAAATCACCATAAAGGTTTATTTGTAAAACAAAAAGATGATTTTGTCACTATAGCGCACTACTTAAATGAAAAATACGGATATCAAGCTGTGAAGGTTGATATCAAAGACAGCTATTTCAATATGTATGACATCATTAAAGATCATATGTATGTTGTTGAACTTGCTAAACAAGCAACCATAAACCAAGGAATCGAACCAAAAGTTGAGCCTATTCGTGGAGGTACTGATGGTGCAAGATTAACTTATGATGGATTGATTTGTCCTAATCTAGGAACAGGCGGATATCAATTCCATGGAAGACTAGAATTTGCTTCAATACAACAAATGGAGAAAGCTGTTGAGATTTACAAAGAAATCATCAAATTAAATGCAAAATAAAAAAAATATCTTCCGTTTTGGAAGATGTTTTTTTATGATTGCCAATCACTCTTTTGTAATTTTTCATAATTATTAATCGAATACATGAGTTTTACTGCAGCTTCTAAGCCTTGATCAGCTGCTTTTTGCCATAACTCTTTGGCTTTTAGTTCATCTTTTTCAACCAGTTTACCTTCGAAATAGATCATGCCCAAATTATACTGCGCAATTGCAAGATTTCTTGCAGCTGCTTTTTCATACCAAAACAATGCTTTTTGATTACTTTGTAGAACACCATCTCCTCTTTGATACATCACAGCTAAGTTATATTGTGCGTTTGGATGATCTTGTGCTGCAGCTTGTTCTAAAAGTTTTGCAATAGTTTCATAATCTTTTTCTGGTTGACGCATTAGAATCATTGCTAAATGATATAATGCATCTTTATCTTTCTTAAGAGCTGCTTTTTCAAACCATATCACCGCTTGTTTAATATCTTGCTTAACACCTTTACCATTTTGATAATATAGCCCGACATAATAACAAGCTTCAACATGTTCTTGTTTTGCAGCAACCATGAACCACTCAAAAGCTTTTTGTGGGTGTTTGGGATCTCTTTCATCATAAATCTTCGCAAGTGTATATGCTGCAAGTCCATAATGTTGATATGCTGCAGCTTCTAAATATTGTTCAGCTTTATGAAAATTATTATTTTCTAGTTCTATGATCCCTAATGCATATTGTGCATAAGGATGATCTTGTGCAGCTGCTAACTTATAATATTTAATGGCTGTTTGTTTTTGGTTTTCATCCTCACCAATGGTTTCATAAATCATACCTAGCATATACTGAGAATCACTATATCCAAGATCACTTGATTTTAAAAACCATTCGATCGCCTTAAATATATAACGTTGCACATTAAATCCATAATAATAGTATGTTCCTAATATATGTATGCTGACTGGATCATTTTTTTCAGCTTCCATCAATAAAACCTGATAGTTTTGTTTAAAGTAATCACTTGCTAAATCACTATCTTTTTCAACACCTGTACCTGTATAGTAAAGCATACCTAGTGCGTATCCACACTTATGGCTACCTAATTGAATGCCCTTTTGATAATGCTCAATCGCTTGATGAAAATCTAGGGATACACCATCTCCCAACCCGTAAAATCTACCTAAAAAATAATGTGCATCTGCATATCCTTGTTCCGCAGCTTGCTCAAAATGTTTAATCGCTAGATCAATATTTTTTTTAGGGGTATTCAGTAGATAATGTGATAAACCTTTTTCATAATGACTTTTTGCGTTCATAATATCAACTCCATGAATATATTAACATAATTATGACTTTTATGCCTTAAATATGATAGAAAAAAACGTATCCTCAGATACGTTTATTTGAGTATATTATTAATCATTTTTAGATATACTTGATATCCTTTTTGATTCAAATGAATACCATCTCTAGTATAATCTAATCTTAAATCACCTTGTTCATCTAATAAATCGTCATAGATGTCGATAAAATATTTATGATCAATTCTACGTTTAAGTAGCTTATTTAATTTCACAGCATCTTCTTTATCTCTATTGAGCAAGTAAGTCTGATCTTCAAAATCTTTTTGATTGATGGGTGTCAATGAAGTCACATATACTTTCGTATTTGGACACTTTTCAAGTATTTGATGTCTTATTTCAAGTATATTGTTTAAACTTTCATCATATGATAACTGTGTTAATACAAAATCGTTTAAACCAATATTGATGATTACGTATTTCGGATGCATTCTAATCACTTGATCAACTCTATTTAAAAGTCCAACAGTTGTATCTCCAGGAATACCCATATTTAAAACTTGATCTTCTAAATCAAAAGCTTTGATTGGAAAATATGCCATCATTGAATCTCCAAATAGAATTAGCTCTTTTGTATCACTGATTTGATCAAATTTTTTCACATGTCTTTTATAATCAGCTTCGATGATCGCTTTTAAAACTGTCATATCTTTTTTCATATCAATCATCTGCCTTTAGTTCAAAGATTAAATCTCTAATTTCTGCGGCTTTCTCAAAGTCAAGTTGCTTAGCTGCTTCTTGCATATCCTTTTCAAGTTGTTTAATCGTTTTTTCTTTATCTTTCTTATTCATAGTTGAAAAATCTTTTTCTTCTTCTATAATATCCGATTTCATTGAGATATTATCTCTAATATCTTTTCTAATCGTTACAGGTTCCACTTGATATTTTTCATTAAACTCAAGTTGTAAAGATCTTCTTCTATTCGTCTCATCAATTGCGTATTGCATAGCTGGTGATATCGAATCAGCATACATGATGACATGTCCGTTAACATTTCTTGCTGCACGACCTATGGTTTGAACCAAAGATCTTTCACTTCTTAAGAATCCTTGCTTATTGGCATCTAAGATTGCGACCAAAGATACTTCTGGTAGATCAAGCCCTTCTCTAAGTAAATTAATTCCAATTAAACAGTCATATTTACCCATTCTAAGCTCTCTTAATATTTTAATACGATCCAAGGATTTTATTTCACTATGCAAATAAGCGACCTTTAATCCTAGTTTTTTAAAATATGCAGTTAGATCTTCACTCATTCTTATGGTAAGTGTTGTGACTAAAACACGTTCATTATTTTCAGCACGCTTTTTAATCTCAAAATATAAATCATCCATTTGGCCTTCTGTTTTTCTGACTTCAACTTCTGGATCAAGTAAATAAGTAGGTCTAATGATCTGTTCTATTATAGGAAGTCCTTTTTCAAGCTCATATCCACCAGGTGTTGCACTTAAATAAATGACTTTATCAAGTTTTTGTTCGAATTCTTGAAACTGCAACGGTCTATTGTCAAGTGCTGAAGGCAGTCTAAACCCAAAATTGACTAAAGTCTCTTTTCTTGATCTATCTCCTGCATACATCCCTCTAACCTGAGGAATTGTTACATGAGACTCATCGATAATCATTAAAAAATCATCACCGAAAAAATCAATTAAAGTTGCTGGTGTTTCTCCTGCTTCTCTAAGTGATAAATGTCTTGAATAGTTTTCAACACCCGAACACATCCCGATTTCTTCAAGCATTTCCATATCGTATCTTGTTCGTTGTTCAATACGTTGTGCTTCCAAAAGTAAATTGTTATCTTTAAAATAAGCGACTTGTTCTTGCATCTCATTTTTAATTCTTCTAATCGATTCTTGAAGACGATCTTTATCTGTCATAAAATGTGTCGCTGGAAAGATTGTTGTATACTCTAAATTTTCTAACGCTTGACCAGTAAGGACATCAAAGCGTTTGATATCTTCTACTTCGTCTCCAAAAAAAGAAACTCTAATGCCTTGTGCTCTTTCATAAACAGGAATGATCTCAACCGAATCTCCTCGAACTCTAAAAGTACCCCTATGAAAATCCATATCATTTCTTTGATAAGTTAGTTCTACAAGTTTATTAATCAACCGATCTCTACCATAGTTTTCACCAACACGAACAAAAATCATCGCATTTTTGTAAGTGTCTGGATCACCAATACCATAGATACAAGAAACAGAGGCAACGACAATAACATCATCATGATTTAATAATGATGCAGTTGCACTATGTCTCATCTCATCAATTTCATCATTAATGGATGAATCTTTTTCAATATATGTATCTGTTGAAACGACATAAGCTTCTGGTTGATAATAATCATAATAAGATATAAAATATTCAACCCTATTATGTGGAAAAAAGGCTTTTAACTCGCCATATAATTGACCTGCTAAGGTCTTATTAGGCGCGAGTATCAAAGTCTTTTTTTGTAATTTATTGATAATATTAGCCATCGTGAATGTTTTACCAGTACCTGTTGCACCTAGTAAAACTTGTTCATTTAAGCCTTTTTTAAAATTATTTCTTAATGTTTCGATCGCTTCTATTTGATCTCCTTTTGGAACAAAAGGTGCTTTTAAATCAAACATTTGATCACTTCTTTCGTTTTATGTATCTTTATCGATTTCGTGAGGTTTTGGAACGATTAAACTTTGTGGTACATATAAAGGTTCTATCACTGCACCAGCGATATTTGTTAGGTGGTCCCCAATTCTTTCTAAATTAGATAAAATGTCTGCGTAGTTTTCCGCAACCACAAATGTGATTTGACCATTTTTTAATCTTTCTATATATCTATATCTAAAGAGTTCTTCTAAGTCATCAACTAAATCTTCGTTTTGAACTACCTTTTTAGCAAGTTCAACATCACCATTTTGGAAACTTACCAATGTGTCATCCAACATGCTTAGCAATAATGTAAAGAGCTCTTCAAGTTCTTTTCTACCATCATCTGAAAGCATTTGTGATTCTTTATATCGTTCAATAAAAAATTGGATTATATTTGTTAAATGATCTCCAATTCTTTCAAAATCCTTGATGGTATCAAGGTCTCTTGAAAGTTTTTTAGAGTTATTTGGATCTAAACCTGCTTGAGATATTTTAATCAAATAATCATGAAGTTTTTGATCATAACTATCAAGCATCATTTCGAATGTAAATGCTTCATTGACGAGTGCAGAATCTTCTTTCAAACTATAAGATTTTGCTAAAGTCATGTAATCTTTAACAATGGATCCCATATAAAGAATACCTTTTTGAACGAACTCTAATGCTAGTATTGGTGATTCATGAATTAATTTCTCATCAAACATGTCTTCTGGAATCAGATCTTTTTTAGGATCTTTGACTACTTTTTTACTTAACCAAATCATCTTATTGATAAAGAAATAAAGCAGAACAGTCATCACAGCATTTTGGAATAAATGCGCAAAGGCGATGGTTAACATCGAATACGGCTGTAAGAATCTGTTTTCAAACCATTGAGCAAATCTAGAATAAGGAATCAAAATAATCAAGAATACAACTGCTGATACAACATTAAATAAGATATGAATAAAAGATGCTCGCTTAGATTCAATATTACCACCAATAGAAGCCAAGAAAGCTGTAATGGTTGTTCCTATGTTTGCTCCTAAAATAATAGGAATTGCGCCATTTAAAGATATAGATGCTATACCTTCTGCATTAAGATTATAAAGTCTTTCTAAAATACCTATAGCCGCAGATGAAGATTGAACTATACCAGTAAACACTGTCCCAAAAATTGTCCCTAATAACCAGTTATTAGAGAAAACATTAAACATATCAGTCGCTGTTTGTGTTTGAGCTAAAGGCTTTAATCCACTACTCATTGTTTTGAGTCCAACAAATAACATACCTAAACCGATCAGAACGCCACCAAAATGATGCACTTTACGATTCTTCATAAAACTCATTATAAAACCAACAAAGATAAATGCCAATCCATAATCAGCAATCGGTAAGCCGATGATAAACGCTGTTACTGTTGTACCAATATTGGCTCCCATGATAATTCCAACGCTTTGTGGAAGTGTCATCAATCCAGCTCTTAATAATCCAATCATCAAGGCTGTTGTTCCTGATGAAGACTGAATGAGAATGGTCAAAAATATCCCCACCAAAATACCTTTAAGTGGTGTGTTCGTTGTTCTTTCAATAATTAATTTTAATTTGCTTCCAGCAGCTGCCTTTAGTTGTTCACTCATCATATTAATACCAAAGATAAAAAGTGCTAGTCCACCGAAAACAAACATTAAACTATCCCCATAATTTATGCTCGCATAGATCATATACAAATCCTCCTTAAAAAATCAACCATTACTATTTTACTTTATCTTTACTAAAAATGCGAACTTTTTTTATAAAAAAACTGTGTTCAAGATAAATACTGATTTTGTATAACTCATAATTGAATAATAACCTTACGTTTGGTAAAATGATTATGCCAAACAAGAATAGTGAATAGAATACCTTTTAAGTTGATGTCTTTAATCAACCAGCTTGGACACTATTTCTTGTTTGGCGATAAGAAAGTTCCTATTCAAGCTGGTTGCTTAAGGACATTTATCATTTAAGGAGTCTACCAAACATGAATCAAGCTATAACACCAGAAACATTGTACCCAATCATTCAAACTTTATGTGCTGATGATTATAATGAACTGCTTAAGAAAATGCAGCTGAATCAAAAGATAATCAATGATGCTGCGAATGCTCTTCATAAAATCATCTTTAGAGAGCGTCGAGTTCCTAACGGATATGTTAGAAACGGTAAGACACCTACTGGTCGTCAAAAGTATCTCAATCCTCAAACCAGTAGATCTATTTCAGATACCCATCATTCCATCGTTCGTTACTCCAAGAAGTCATATGAACAGTGGTTGATGTTTATCAAATGTATGCTCTATGGTCTATCTTTAAGAAAGAGTGCATCTGAAGTTGGGATTTCAACGACTACTGCCTTTGCGTGGCGTCATAAAGTCATCGAAGCGATGAAAGACTATCAGGAAGTTGTCAAACTGTCTGGGGAAATAGAGATTGATGAAACTTATTTTCTTCTTAACATGAAGGGTCCTTGGAAAGGTAAACAAATGCCAAGATCTGCTAAGAAGAAAGGTGAACCCGCCGTTTTACGTGGTGTTTCTAATGAACATGTTTGTGTTCTTATCGCACTTGATGAAAATGATCAGGTTTTAACGAAGGTCGTTGGTCAAGGAAATCCGTGGAAAGATGATATCTTCGATGCCATTAAAGGTAAGGTTAAAGCGGGTAGTCATATCACATCAGATAGTAAATCATCTTATTTTGATATTGCTCATCAATTAGAATGTTCAGTTACACAAATTCCTTCTGGTGAACACACCAAAGATGAATACAGTTTAGGAGTTATTAATAATTATCATAGTGAATTAAAAACCTGGTTTAGAAGATTTAGAGGCGTATCTACGAAACATTTAGAGGGTTACTTGATGTGGTTTAGGTTCATGAAGTATTTAAAGTATCAATTGGAGTATGACAAGCACTTAAATGCGGCATTAAAATATGTCATATCAAACCATGTTTCAATCAAATCAAGTGATATTCATCAAAGAGATTGGCCTATTGATATTTTTAAGCCATATCAGTATTTATCTTGAACACAGTTTAGAACAAAAGTGAATAAATTCACTAGGGGCGATAAAAATCGCCTTTTTCTTTTTAAAGTCACATTGTATAATAGATTTATGGAACCTATAGTGATTAAGTATAAATTTAAAGATCAATTAGAACTTGCTCTTAAACATGGTGAACATGTCTTTAACAATGAGCTTGTTAAACTATCTAATTTAAAAGTATATAGAGATAACTCCATTTCCATTCAATCTATATTTGCTACCTATTGGGATTCATTTAAACTTCATTTTGAAGATAAACTACGTCCCTCAATTATCGAAAATGTTGAAAAAATGATACATTGTCGTGATTTCAAATATGGCTACTTCTTCTATGAATGCCCAACTTGTGATAACTTTCATATCCAAGGTCTTTCTTGTCATTCAAGGTTTTGTCCTTCTTGTAATCAAAGATATCGAGAAGCTCGAACACTTGCGATTGAATCCAAATTACTTAAGTGCCCTCATAGACATTTTGTCTTTTCAGTTGCTAAAGAGATGCGTAAATTCTTTTGGCTTTATAGAGACTTATTTGATATCTTATTTCAAACTGTAAATGAAGTTCTTCATAAAGCTGTTAAGAAAACGAAGGCTGACCACCAATTAGATAGAAGACTTGGCATCATTTGTTTTCTTCACACCTATGGCAGAGATATGAAGACCAATCCTCATATCCATGCTTTAGTTGCTGAACGCTTTATTGATGCTCATGGTCATCTATCCAACATGTCTTTCTTTCCTTTTGAGAGACTGCGTATGTTTTGGCAATATAGACTCTTAAGTAACATCTCAGCCTATTTGAAAACCCATGCGACAAATTCTATCTATAATGAGTTTAATCGCTTAAGAAGTTATCTCATTCATAAGTATAAAAAAGGCTTTTACACTTACGGGCCTCAATTAAAGAGAAAATCTAGCTTGTCTACAGCCAAAAAGATTGCTAAATACATCGCCAGATATGCTTCTCATCCAGCCATCTCTGAATCTAGAATTGATGACTTCGATGATATCAATCACCAAGTCACTTGGCATTTTGATCCTCATGAAGATGATCAAATTTCAGATAAACATCATAAACGAGGTACTCAAATCATCACTGATCATGTCTTTAAATTTATTGCACGTCTCATTAAACACATCCCTGATAAAGGATTTCATCTGATTCGTTATTACGGTTTTTATTCAAATCGGACAAAACGAAAAATTGCCTCTGAGTTAAAGTTAGTTAACCCTAAATCTTTGACTTATCTTAAACATCAACTTCACTTTCGAACTTTGTTGCTTAAGACTTATCACTATGACATCTTTAAATGTCAGTGTGGTTCTACTATGGTTTTAAATCTTGATGCTTCATATCTACCAAATCACCGAAAAGAGAGGTTATTTAGCGATGCCTAAACTATTTAAAACTAAATCTGTGCATATGTCTTTTGTTCAAAAAAAGAATTTGTATGCTGAATATAAATCAGCTGTTAAGCAGGGATTCATTGCTGGCCCCGCCGCTTCATTTAATGAATTTATATCGATGCCTAATTTTGATATCATGGTTGATATGAAATGTCTGCACTGTGGATTTGAACTTACTGTCAATTTTTCTGGTTATGCTCACTTTATGGAGACTGAAGGTGCTGCTTTTCCCGTTGATGTTTGTAGTCATTGTGGTAAGTTGCAGTTTGTGCCTTTAGATATTTATCATAAACTTATTGATTAATTTGTTGACTCGTTTTACAGACTCATTTTAGATGAGTTTTTTCTGTTTGTTTTTATTTAAATGATCAATTAGAATTTCCTAGTTAATAAAAAAAGAGTTATAACTTTTTTAAGTCATAACTCTTGTAAATATTATAAATTATCTAGGGTTTTTAATATTTGCGTGAGCAGCCGCTAATCTAGCGATTGGTACTCTAAATGGAGAGCATGAAACATAGCTTAATCCGATATTGTGGCAGAACTCAACTGATAGTGGATCTCCACCATGTTCACCACAGATACCTAATTTAATATCAGGTCTAGTTTCTCTACCTAATTTAGATGCCATATCCATTAATTTACCTACACCTTTTTGGTCTACGTGAGCAAATGGATCATTTACAAATATCTTCTTATCATAATAGTCGCCTAAGAATTTACCTGCATCATCACGGCTAAATCCAAATGTCATTTGTGTTAAGTCGTTTGTACCAAAACTGAAGAATTCAGCTTCTTTAGCAATTTCATCAGCTAATAAAGCAGCTCTAGGAATTTCAATCATTGTACCTACAGTATATTTAAGATCTACATTTGAAGCAGCAATGATTTCATCAGCAGTCTTCACAACAACATCTTTAATATATTTCAACTCTTTAACTTCACCTACAAGTGGGATCATAATTTCAGGCACTACATTCATACCTTGACGGTTAACTTCAATTGCAGCTTCAATCACAGCACGTGTTTGCATTTCTGCAATTTCAGGATATGTCACACTTAAACGAACACCACGATGACCTAACATAGGGTTAGTTTCGTGTAATTCATTAATTGTATCATTTAATTCTTTTTCAGAGATACCCATTTCTTTAGCCAATGCTTTAATATCATCAGCTTCAGTTGGTAAGAACTCATGTAGAGGTGGATCTAAGTAACGAACAGTCACTGGGAATCCTCTCATCTCTTTGTATAAACCAATGAAATCTTCTTTTTGCATTGGTAATAATTTAGCTAATGCTTTTTTACGTTCTTCAACATTCTTAGCAACGATCATTTCTCTAACAGCCATGATTCTATCGCCTTCGAAGAACATATGTTCTGTTCTACATAAACCGATACCTTGAGCGCCATACTCATAAGCAACTTTAGCGTCTCTTGGATTGTCAGCATTTGTACGAACTTTAAGTGCAGCATATTTATCTGCCCAAGTCATTAATGTTTCGAAGTCGCCTGATACTGTAGCATCCATAGTTTCAACTTTTTCACCATAGATCTTACCAGTTGTTCCATCTAATGAAATCCAGTCGCCTTCTTTATATGTTTCGCCATTAACTTCGAATATTTTCTTAGCTTCTGATACACGAATTGAACCTGCACCAGCAACACAACATCTACCCATACCACGAGCAACAACTGCAGCATGTGATGTCATACCACCACGTGATGTTAAAATACCAGATGCAACGATCATACCTTCAATATCTTCTGGTGATGTTTCTTGTCTAACTAAGATCACTGGAAGACCATCTTTTTCTTTCATTTCTTTCGCACGATCAGCGTTAAATACAACACGTCCTGTAGCAGCACCTGGTGATGCGTTTAGACCAGTTGCAATCAATTTTGCTTGACCTAGTGCAGTTGGGTTAAATTGTGGGTGTAATAAAGAATCTAATTGTCCTGGTTCAACTTTTAAAATAGCTTCTTTTTCTGTTAATACACCTTCTTTAACAAGGTCAATAGCAATCTTTAATGCAGCTTGTGCAGTTCTCTTACCATTTCTTGTTTGAAGCATGTATAATTTACCACGTTCAATCGTAAATTCCATATCTTGCATATCGCGATAATGTGCTTCTAACTTATTAGAAATTGACACAAACTCATCGTATAATGCAGGATTGTCTTCTTTTAATTCGCTGATTGGTTTTGGTGTACGGATCCCTGCAACAACGTCTTCACCTTGTGCATTAAATAAGTACTCACCATATAATTCATTTGTACCATCAGATGGATTTCTAGTGAATGCAACACCTGTACCTGAGTCTTCACCCATGTTACCGAAAACCATACCTTGTACGTTTACAGCAGTACCCCATTCATAAGGAATGTGGTTCATTCTTCTGTAAGTATTAGCTCTTGGGTTGTCCCATGATCTAAATACAGCAGTAATTGCTTCGATTAATTGTTCTTTTGGATCTTGAGGGAAAGCTTCCCCTTTTAATTCTAAGTATCTAGCCTTAAATTGACCAACTAATTTAATTAAGTCATTAGCATCTAAGTCAGTATCTAGTTCAACACCTTTTTCTTCTTTCATTTGTTCTAATAGATGTTCGTAGTTTTCTTTATCAATTTCCATAACTACATCTGAGAACATTTGAATGAAACGTCTGTATGAATCGTAAGCAAAACGAGGATTATTCGTTAACTTCGCTAACCCTTCTACAGAAACATCGTTTAAACCTAAGTTTAAGATAGTGTCCATCATCCCTGGCATTGAAGCTCTAGCACCAGAACGAACTGATACTAAGAATGGATCATTAGCATCTCCAAATTTTTTGCCTGCCATTTTTTCTGTTTCAGCAAGCGCTTTTTCGATTTGTTCTATAATCTCTGGAGTAATTTTCTTACCACGATTATAGTAATCGATACAAGCTTCAGTTGTTACAGTGAAGCCTTGTGGCACTGGCATACCAATCTTAGTCATTTCAGCTAAGTTAGCACCTTTACCACCAAGAAGGTTTCTCATGGATTGATCGCCTTCTTTAAACAAATATACATACTTTGTCATCGTCATTTCCTTCCTATACTTTAATTTATATTAATTTTAAATTAAACACACAATTAAGATACTTTTTTAACGAGTGAGTATAACTCATTTTTTGGTCTTTTTTGACCGATAATGTTTGCGAATGGTAAGTGTACCATACGAGAATCACGTACACCAACACATACACCGTAAATATCATCATTTAATAATTCAACAGCATAAGCACCCATTCTAGATCCTAAAATACGATCTTCTGGGCATGGTGCTCCACCTCTTTGGATATAGCCTAAGACGGTAGCTCTAGAACTGAAATCGGTTGCTTCTGTGATTTCTTCTGCTAGTTTATGAACATCTAAGATTTTTTCAGTAATCACAATGATGGCATGTCTTCTACCTTCATTCTTATACTTTTTTATCTTTTTGATCATATCGTCTTTATTCATTGGATTTTCTGGTGTAATAATAAACTCAGCGCCACCACAAATACCTGCAAATACAGCTAAATCGCCACTATGTCTACCCATCACTTCGATAATGGATACTCTTTGGTGAGATGATGATGTATCTCTAAGTTTATCAATCGCATCAACTATCGTTTCAACAGCGGTGTGGAAACCGATGGTATAATCAGTTCCTGGGATATCATTGTCAATGGTTCCTGGGACACCAATAATTTTTACGCCCATTTTTGCAAGTTCCATACCTCCACGATATGTACCATCGCCACCAATAACAATTAAAGCTTCGATACCTCTTTGTTTTAAATTATCAATTGCTTTTTCTCTAACACTCAGTTCTTTAAACTCTGGGAGTCTTGATGTTCCTAAAAAAGTTCCACCTTTTGTAAGCATCCCTGATACGCTTTGATGTGTAAGTAAAACCATATCATCTTCCACAAGTCCTTTGTATCCATCTTTGATGCCGTAAACTTCATGTCCATACATGGTTCCTGCTCTGACAACGGCTCTCACACCGGCATTCATACCAGGTGCGTCACCACCAGAGGTCAATACTGCAATTTTCATATTTTGCATCTCCTTAAGTGTAAAATCATAACCATTTCTTATTATAACATATATGTTATATGTTTCAAACTGTGTTTACTTAGTTTTTATTAAATAATGAAAACGATTTTTTTTCACATTATAATCCATGTGTGTTAAAATAGATATGGAAAAAATAAAAATATTAAAGAAATGGTGATGAAAGTATGAAAGATTTAAAAGGTGCAGCATTATTAGGCCAATCAGGCGGTCCTACAAGTGTTATTAATTCAAGTGCAGCTGGTGTTTTCTTAGAAGCTTTAAAACAAGAAAATATCACTGAAGTATATGGTGCAATTCATGGCATCAAAGGTGTATTAAACGAAGATTTCTATGATATTTCAAAAGAAGATCAAGAAGAACTATTAAGATTAAAAAATACACCATCATCTGCAATTGGTAGTGTTCGTTATAAATTAGCAAACCCTAAAAAAGATGATTCAGATTATAGACGTCTACTAGAAGTGTTCAAGAAGTATAATATCCGTTACTTCTTCTATAATGGCGGAAATGATTCAATGGATACTTGTAATAAGATTTCTAAGTTCTTTAAGAAATCAGGTTATGATTGCAATGTCATGGGTGTTCCAAAGACAATTGATAATGACTTAAATGTTACTGATCACTCTCCAGGATTTGCAAGTGCAGCAAAATATGTAGCAACTTCATTTATGGAGTTATATCATGATGCAACTGTTTATGATATTCCACAGATTACAATCGTTGAAGTGATGGGAAGAAATGCAGGTTGGTTAACTGCCGCTTCAGCACTAGCAACTTACAAAGGTCAAGGTCCAGATTTAATTTATTTGCCAGAAGTTGCATTTGATGTTGAAGAATTCTATGAAGATGTTGAATCTATTTTAAAAGAAAAAGGTAAAGTGTTAATCGCTGTTTCTGAAGGTATCAAGAATGACAAAGGTCAATATATCGCGGAAACTTTACAAGAACTAAAAACTGATGCGTTTGGTCATGCACAATTAGGTGGTACTGCTTCAGTTTTAGCTAAAGAATTATCAAACCGTATCAATGTGAAAATCAGAGCAATCGAATTTAGTTTATTACAACGTTCAGCAGCTCATCTAGCATCTAAAGTTGATGTTGAAGAAGCATTTAAAGCTGGTCAAAAAGCTGTAAAAGCTGCTGTTAGAGGTACAACTGATAAGATGGTCGGATTTGAAAGAGTATCATCAAATCCTTATAAGATTAAATATAAGTTAATCCCACTAAGAAAAGCTGCAAACGAAGAACAAAAAGTTCCACTAGAGTGGATTAAACCTAGAGGTAGAGGATTAACTCAAGAGTTTATTGATTATGCACTCCCACTTATCCAAGGTGAATCTAAAGCTAAATTAGAAGATGGTCTACCAAGATTTGCACAACTTAAAAAAGTCAGAGTTACTAAAAAATAAGGTTGAAAGCGTCCGATAAGGATGCTTTTTTTTCTAAACTTCTAACTTATATTCATATTTACTTCAAAATGTTGTATAATAAATTAAATTACACAAAATATAAGTAAATGAGGGATGTCAGTTGGATTTCTTGAACGTATGGTGGGTTTATGTGATTGTAAGTATCATCTTTTTGTATGTGCTTGCCCAAAGTACGGTTTTTTTGCTACAAGCAAGAAAACGTGCATTAGCTTTAAATTTCACCAAAGAGCAAATTAGAAAAACAATCATATCATCGATGGTTTTCTCGATTGCTCCATCATTAGCAATTTTATTTGGTTTAGTGATTTTAACTAAAATATTCGGACCTATGGTCGCAGGCTTAAGACTTGGTACATTAGGCGCATTAACCTATGAACTTCCAGCAGCAACCAATGTCATTAAAGGTGTCTTTAATGTTGATATCGGTAGTTCACTGATTACACCTGAAATGATTGTGACTGCATTATGGGTTATGACTTTAGGATGTATTCCACCACTTTTGATTGTTCCTTTGTTCTTAAAGAAAATCAGTAAAGGTTTCGATAAGATGAAAGAAAAAGATACAACATGGAAAAACATCATGATGGATGCTTTATTTCTAGGGATGATTTCAGCATTTGTCGGTTATGTAGTTGCACCTGTTACAAACGAAACAACTGGTGAAACATATATATCATTACTAGCAATACTTGTGTTATTAACAAGTGGGCTTTTAATTATTGTATTTGGACTCATCATCAAAAAATATAAACAAGAATGGCTTAAAAATTATGCATTACCCATATCAATGATTGCTTCAATGGCACTTGCCTTAGTTTATGCATTATTGGGGGTGAGATAAATGAAACGCTCATATCAAGATCAAATTCATTTTGAAGGTAGAATTTGGATGCTCGGTGCTTTAGCTTTATTTGTATCACTACCACTTTTCATTAGTATTTTTACTGGTGTATGGCCAACCATGAATAAATTCTTACCTGGTTTTATTGCGACTGCAGTGATTTTCTGGCCTGTAACAACCATCGAAGTATTCACTTTCACACCAATGCTTGGATCTGGTAGTAGCTACTTAGCATTTGTCACAGGAAACCTTACTTCACTTAAAGTGCCAGCTGCACTTAATGCACAAGATGCTTTAAATGTTGAAAAGGGCACAGATGAGGGCGATGTTTTAGCAACTATTGCTGTAGCTTCATCTTCTATTGCTACAACACTTATCATTTTATTAGGTATAGTTCTTATTATTCCACTAGCACCTATTTTAGAATCTGAAGTTTTAAAACCTGCTTTCGATAATGTTATTCCTGCATTATTTGGAGCTATTGGTGTTGTCTATATCACTAAACGATTTAAAGTTGCTATCATTCCAATATTATTTATGCTAGCATTCTTCTTATTTGTTCCAAACAGTGGTGGATTAGTTGGTATTATGGTACCTGTTGGAGTTGTCATTTCATTAGTAGTATCAAGAATTTTATATAAGAAAGGATTGATAAAATAATGTATGCTTTATACATTGGACTTGGTTTATTAGGTCTAATCATCCTTGTAGTCATCATTAACACCATTAGATTTAAACCTGTGTTATACCCAGAAATGAAAAAGAAATATGTACTTGATGATAAGAAAATTGTTGAGAGTTTATCTAAAAAAATCAAAATTCCAACCATCTCATATTTAGATCCAGAAAAAATCAATCAACAGGCTTTCACAGATTTTAAAAATCACTTAAAAACTGATTATCCATTAATCAATGAACATGGTACTTATCAAGAAATTGGAACTGGCGTGATGTTTCATATCAAAGGTCAAAGCAATGAGGAACCTACTGTTTTAATGGCCCATTTTGACGTGGTTCCAGTCACTGGAAATTGGTCATTTGAGCCATTTAGCGGTAATATTGATGAGACACATATTTATGGACGAGGGACACTAGATACTAAAAACAGTTTAAATGCAATCATGGAAGCTGTTGAGTATAGTCTATCTCAAGGTAAAATATTTAAAAACGATTTATACATTTGTTTTTCTGGTGAGGAAGAAATCTATGGCGATACCCAAAAACAAATGGTGGAATACTTTAAAACAAACGAGATTACACCTTATATGGTTTTAGATGAAGGTGGAGCGATTGTCTCTAATATGTTCCCTGGAGTTAGAAAAAAAGTTGCAGTTATTGGAATCGCAGAAAAAGGATTTATGAACTTAAAGCTAACTGCATACTCTAAAGGTGGACATGCATCAACACCTCCAAAAGACACTGCATTAACAATATTGTCTAAAGCTGTATTGCGATTAAACAATACTCGAAAATTTAAGTTAAAATTAACTCATGGTGTAAGATCATTATTTGATACTTTAGCTCCTCATTCAAAGAGTTTTGCTATAAGAATGATATTTGCTAATCTCTGGTTATTCACTCCTGTAGTAAAATTAATTGCTAAACTCAATGGTGGAGAAATGCTTTCTATGTTTAAAACGACACAAGCATTTACAGTATCTGAAGCAAGTGATGCAATCAATGTTTTACCTACAAAAGCATCTGTTGGTATTAATTATAGATTAAGACCTGAAGAAACATCTGATGAAGTCATTAGAAAGATTAAGAAAATTATAAAGAATGAGGATATCGAAATTGAAGTGCTTAAAGTTTCAGAAGCCACTTCTACCTCACTGATGGATGAGCCATTTGGAATCGTTAGACAAGCAATAAAGAAGACTTGGCCAGAAGTTATTGTATCGCCATACCTGATGGTAGCAACATCAGATTCTAGACATTATCATGAAATATGTGAGAGGGTTTATAAGTTTTCACCTATGGATGTATCCAAAGATGATTTGAAACTAATACATGGTGAGGATGAAAAGATCACCATTAATAATGTCATTCATGGAACATATTTTTATTTAAATTTGATAGAGAAGTTATAACATAAGTAAAAAAACCTAGCAGATATTCAATATCGCTAGGTTTTTTGTTTGTCTCAATTTTATGGTAGTGCAGTAATTGCTGTAGCAATTGAAGTTCTTAACAATCTTACTCTAATTCCACCATTCATCACATAATAATCATCTGCATTAATTGGATCAATCGCATCATAAATGTTATTTGATGGATCTACAACGTCACTTATCAAGTAATAAATAATAACATTTGGACCACTTGGTGGTTCAACTAAATCATCAATATCTTGTGAACTTAATGTCTTCAATTTAGCTACTGTAATGGTAGATGCAATTGTAGAAACATTTGTCACACCAAGAATATCCATTGATTCAATAATATGATCAATTTCAGCCTTCTTGATATCTTCTGTACTACCAACCATATAAGCTTCTGAAGGTACGGTCAATACTGTATCAATTGCACTTGATAATAATCTATGGACAATATATGAATCATAAACATCTCCGACTGGATCACCTAAACCTAAATTGTGAAGGTCTTCAATCTCGTCTCTAGATGGATCATCAAATGATAAACTTGAGTTAAGTGTTGTAATACCCATCACTCCCATAGCTTCAATTAACGCTGATATTTCATCAACTTTAATATCATCTAATGCAACTGAATCATATGCGTTATCTGGTACATCAAGTGCTGCATCTATACTATCGCTAATTAATCGATGAACAATATATGAATCGTATAGATCAGTTACTGGGTCTTCTGCTAATCCTAAATAATGAAGATTTTGTAATTGTGTTACACTTGGATTTGATACAGACAATCCTGCACTAAGTGTGTTAATGCCCATTTCTTCCATCGCATCAATTAATGCGCTAATTTCATCAACCTTAACATCTTCGTTTGCGACTGTCATATATGCTTCATCTGGTACTGTTAATGCTGAAATGATTGAATCACTAATGAGTCTATGAACAATTAATGAATCATAAGTATTAGTAATTGGATCAACTGCTAATCCTAAATAATGTAAGTTTTGAAGTTGAGTTCTTGTTGGATTACTAATTGATAATGAAGCGCCTAAAGAAGTAATACTCATTTCTTCCATAGCTGCAATTAATGCGCTAATTTCATCTTCTTCTAAATCTTCATTTGCAACTGTCTTAAAGACGCCATCTGGAGCATTTAATGGATCTCCAGCATATAAACTATCGACAACAGCATCTGATACAAGTCTGTGAATGATGAGTGACTCATATACGTCTCCATTTGGATCATCAGCAAGTCCTAAATAATGAATTTCCTTAAGTGTTGCTACTGTTAATCCATTAACATTGATTGGATCAGATAACTTGTTTAAGCCCATTTCTTCCAAGGCTTCAATCAGTGCTGAAATTTCTTCAACTTTAACATGAATTAAAGCTGCTGTGATATATGCATCATCTGGAACAGTAACTGTTGAGATTACAGAATCACTGATGAGTCTATGAATGATCACAGAATCATATGGATCAGAAATTGGATCTTCTTCTAAACCTAAATAATGAATGTTTCTAAGTTGAGTTAATGTCAAATCATCCACATTGATTGGATCACCTAAAGTAGTAAGTCCCATCTCATCTAGTGCATCAATAAGTGCACTGATTTCATCTTCTTCTAGATCTTCTGTAGAACCAACTTTAAATGCACCATTCGGAGCTTGTGAAGGATCTCCGGTATATAGACTATCCACAACTGCATCACTGATTAATCGATGAATAATAAGTGATTGATACTCATCAAGAACTGGATCTATTGCTAGACCTAAATAATGAATATTTTCAAGTTGTGTAAGTGTAAGTGTATCTACATTAATTGGATCTGATAATTTTGTAAGTCCCATTTCTGCAAGTGCTTCAATTAAAGCACTTACTTCTAGTGGTTTAACATCTTCTTGAGCAACTGTCATATAAGCATCATCTGGAATGGTTACAGTCGAAATCACTGATTCACTAATCAGTCTGTGTATGATGACAGATTGATAAGTATCAGTTACAGGATCTATACCTAAACCTAAATAATGGATATTTCTAAGTTGTGCAACTGATAAATTATCCACGACGATTGGATCTGATAATTTTGTAAGTCCCATTTCATCAAGTGAATCAATAAGTGCACTAATTTCGTCAGCTTCTAAGTCTTCTGTTGATCCACTTATGAATGCGCCATCTGGAGCTAATAATGGATCACCAGTATATAAACTATCTATAACTGCATCACTAATTAATCGATGAATAATCACAGAATCATATGGATCAGTTACAGGATCTTCTGCTAATCCTAAATAATGAATATTTCTTAATTGTGCTACTGTTAAATCATCGACATTGATTGGATCGCCTAATGTCGCAAGTCCCATCACATCTAATGATTCTATAAGTGCGCTGATTTCAACAGCTAATAAATCTTCAGTAGAACCAACATCAAATGCACTACTTGGTGCTGCTGTTTCATCACCACTATATAAACTATCAATAACAGCATCACTGATCAATCGATGAATTGTAAGTGAATTATATTTTTCATCAACTGGATCTGTGCCTTTACCTAAATAATGAATATCCTTAAGTTGCGCTGTTGTTAAAGCATCAACATTAATTGGATCTGCAAGCGTTGCTAATCCCATCACATCTAGTGCATCAATTAAAGCACTAATTTCATCAGCATTTAAGTCAAGATTATCATCAGTCATATATGCATCATCTGGAACCGTGATACTATCATCTACAGAATCACTAATGAGTCTATGAATAATTCTCGATTCATAAACATCTCCGTTAGGATCTGTGCCCAAACCTAAATAATGTGTTTGTCTTAATTGAGCAATACTTACTGTATCGACTGCAATTGGTTGCGTTAAATCAACAATATTTAAGACGATCATCGCTTCTACTAAAGCTTCCATTTCTAGAACTTTCAAATCACTGCCAGGAGCTTCTGGATCATAATTGATATCTATACCATCTACAGCTAATGATTCATCTGTTTCCAAACCTTGATCGATGATGCCTTCAGATATGAGTCTGTAAATAATAAGTGATTCTAAATCCAATAATAGACCAATATTTGTTGGCGTATACTTAGATTGATCGATAACACCTGCGTTTGCGATATCAATTTCTAAGATATCAAGTGCAGCAAGCATATCACCTAATTCTGAACGCTTAATATCAAGTTTATGAGAATCGACTGGGTCAAGTTCACTATTTTCATCATATGCAAGTGAGTGAATTGAAATACCACTATCGATAATCGCTTCTGATGTTAAACGATCTATAATTCTTGAATCTACATTATGTATACTTGTTAACTTCTCTCTTGTTATAGTATTTGTATCAATTGGCATTAAGCCTGTGAGTGTTTGTTGATCATCGCCATCACTTAAAATAAGTAATGTATCGATCATCTTACCAATTTCATCTCTAGAGAGTCTTGTACCTTCAACATTGTATGCAGTTAAAGGAATAGATGTTAGATTTTCAACAATTGCGTCACTAACAAGTTGATCAATGACATTAGATTCTAGATTAAACATCTCTTGAATGTCTGCAATTGTTACTAAGTTGACATCAATTAATGCTGGATCACTTTGACCTAAAATATCAAATACTGCGAGTAAATCTTTAATTTCAGTTTTCTTAATCATGCCATCATATTCACCAGATGTTTCTAATGCATCACCTGGAACAGTTAGACTTGCTTCAGATTTCAACATGAGGTCAAGTGTCACATATAAATAGCTTGAAGATAACAAATCATCTTCTTCTTGATCAGTAAGGCTAGTGATAGAATCCAAAGTTACAGTATCTTGCTCAAAATCACCTAAACCGATGAGTTTAAGTCCAGCAAATAGATCATAAATTTCTTGCTTAATCATTCTGTCTCTGCCATCAACGTTTACTGTACTTGATGCTGGCATGACAAAATCAGTTGCTAAGAATCTTCCATTAGCAATCGTTTCTATAATTTGATCACTTAATAATAATTGTGAAACTTTATCTTGAATATAAATACTATCAATAAATCTTGAGAAATCATCTTCTCCAGTTCCACTATCAACATTATAACCAATCATATCCATAATGGTTGTTACAGTAATGGTTGACTCTCCACCAAAATCAAGCATATCAAGCGAAATCATCATCTTTTTAATTTCAGCTCTTGAAATCAAATCATCTTCAACACCGCTTGTACCAAGTGCATCTGATGGTACAGCCATTTCTAATGTGATTGGATTATCTGCAAATGCACCTGCAAGTGCATCACCAACATAATCACCAAATGCAGGATTATCAAATAATCTTGCTAATATCGTATAAATATAATCAGATGCAATAAATGTGTCAAAATCATCTTTAGGTTGTGTTGTATCAATCATATCTGTAAACGTATTTAAACCAATAGCACCAAAATCTCCTAAAAGGGTTAATGATGTGAGCATACGTCTAAACTCATCTTTAGGTACTCTTCCGATTTCAATATCCTCATGAAGTAGAGGATCACTAGCAAGCATTGCATCAGATGGTGTTGTATCAAAACTATCAACTGTAAGTCCTAAAGCAGTTCCTAATGTCGTTCCAACATAGTCCCCTAAAGTTTCAAGTTTTAATACTTTATCTAATATAGTGTAAATATAATTTGCTCCAAATACACGATCAAAATCATCATCTCCTGTATCAGGGTCAATGTTTCTATCTAATAAGTTTGTAAAAGTTTCTAATCCTAATGTACTTAACGCTTCTGTAGATGTTAAACCTAAAGCATAAGTTGCAATAACGATATTTTCAAACTCAACAGGTTTTATCAAATCTCCATCCATAAGATCCGGATCAGCAACAAAGAAATCATCAGGTGCAACAAATATAGTTTGTGCAGAGTTGACTGCATTTACTAAAACTTGTTGAGTTTCTGTGTTTGATAAGAAATCTGAAACTAGTTTATGTATTACATCAGAATCAAATAGTTCTAAGAATGTTCCATTTTCAGACATTTGATATAATGCATCAAGTGGAAGTTTCGATGAATCATTTGCTGCTGTAATAATGCCAGCATATGATAATTCAAATCCTTCTGAATTTCCAGCTGCTACAATTAAATCAAATATTGCTTCCATGATTTCGGTCGATTCTTGTTTCCATAAGACTGAATCAACCTCTGCATCAACTAATGATACTGGAATCGTTGTATATGCGCTTAAAGCACCTGTATCAACAATATTTCTTACACTGTTTGCTACACTAGCAAGTAATAAATCAGAATGTGTGTTTTCAACAGAATAAGTAAAGAACGCTCTAAAATCAGGGTCATTGAACAATCCTGTTAAATCAATATCTTGAAACTCTAAATACAGTCCACTTTGTTCTGATAAAAAATCTGAAACAGTGAATGCTAAATCTAGGACAGAGGCAACTTCTTGATTAAGTGCTATACTGTTTGGTATGTATAAATATGGTGAGGTAACCATTGACTGAATATAATTAAGCGCAGGTTCCCCAGCTCTTGTTAATATTTGTAGTTCATCAATAGCTTGTCTCATTGTTTGGTAATCAGCATCTGATAATTGACTAAACTGAGATATAACTTCTAACATTTGATTTGTTTCTAATCCAGATAAGTTTCTAATCTCAGAAAGACTACTAAACTTATTAACGCTTTCCACAACTGTTAGCAAATTGTTTATCTCTTGACCAAAATTAAAGTCAATGGTTTCACCCGTTGGATCACTAACTAAAATATCATTAATAGCGTCTTGTAAAGCTGGGTCATTAACTAATGTCTCAACAACATTTGGACTGGCAATCTCAAGTGCGGCATTGACTACTTCACTGCCTTCAAAAACATATTCGACTATTTGTCTGAGTGAATCCATATGATTGACTGCGATATCATCGATAAAAGCAAGCATATCTGGACTTTCACCAAAGATTGCACCAACACCAAGTTTTAATGCTTCTTTATAAATATCACCAACATTGATAATTTCTTGATCCCACTCAATGTTTTCTAGTTCTAAAATAATTTGTTCAGCTAGTTCTTCATCAATAGAATCACGTAGTTGTTGATATAATGCAAAATCGACAACAACAGGCATAGATTCAATGATCATTCTAACTTCAACTAAATCTTCTATAATTGCACCAATCCATTCAGGATTTTGTGTGTTAATGAACGTTTCTAAATTACTAATTGAATTAAATAGAGTAGTTAGGTTAGTATCCCCAAATTCATCTGAGAATACTGTTTCTATAATTTGGGCAATACGATATAACTCACCTTCTGATCCGACAAAGAAATCAGGATCATCAAGTATAAACGAGAATCTATCTTGTAAGTACCCTTCAACTTCTGATGGCTCCATCCATGAAATTTGTTGTTGAGCTTGTTCTAAAGTTGTTGCATAGTCTAATGCTACGTTAATTAAAGATAAAACTTTTAAATCTCCAATTGAACGCAAAATATTAGCTAACATGACACCTTCTTCAGGGGTCAACTCAGCTAATAGTTCTGGCTGACTCATGTATGTCATCCATTCACCGACGGTAGCAAACGTAAGTGCAGCATCTGCAATATCAAAAATTTCACCGAACTCTTCATCCCATGAAATACTGTAAAAATAATCCAAAGCAGCTTGTGTAGCATCTCTACCTCCAAAATCAATGCCATTGAGTTCTGTTGGAGCTAAGTTTTCTACGCCATATCTAACTGCTGCAGGGATCATATACTGAATGAGTTCACTTTGACCAATATGATTAAAGATGAGTTCAGCATTATTTATATCTTCACTAGATATATCTTCGATTCTAAAATCATCTTCTAAATATCCATTTTCTGCAATGATGTTTGCAATCCCCATAATATGTTCGAGTTCATTACCAAAATTAATGCTTGTTGTCGTTTCTTCAACAACAATATCTGTCGTGAACACTTCATCGAAAATATAACGATCCAAAGATTTTTCTTGAATCTTGATATCCTTTACAATAGCTGAGAGTCCACCTTCATTCATTTCCTTAATGTTATTTAATATTTCTTGAATCTCACTAGGTATAGCAATAGCTAGTTCTGTTGTTGAACTTAAGGCTTGTGTATTTTGATTTTCTTCGATATTTAAACTTGATGTAATCTCAGAGGCAAAGCCTGCAATGACTAAAAGTGGAACTAAAAAAATAAAAGCAACCACTAAACCTCTGACAGAACCAATTGCTCCACCAAATAAACGACTTAGAACGTTTTTATTTAGACGTTTAGAAGGCACAAACTTGCGATTTTGATTCTCTTTTTCTTCATGTTTAATTCTTGCTTCTTCATTTTGTTTTTTAAGCATGCTTTTTTTAATGCCATGTTTCCATATAGGTTTAAATATTGTAATCGTAAGTGAAAATTTAATCAATGGATATAAAACGAAATATGCTACTATTCTTAAGACTAAATCTGCAATAGCAATAACTAGTCCTAAAATTTCTGGTTCATTTAAGTAATTGATAATATCAGCAGGAATAGCACCACCTGATAATCCGTTAACTAAATCTATTAAAGACGTTGAAAATAATCCAGAAGTTAGGAGCATATTAAAAGAAAGTTTCTAAACAATCCATAAAGTCACCACCGTCATGATTAAACTAACGATCGTAAAATACGTTGACTTACTCGTTCCTCTCAAAAATCCTATCAAAAAATGTATAACTACGAAGAATCCGATAATTCCCCACTGAATCATTAGAAATGAGGGCATAGACATTCCGCCTTTCTTGGTAAATCATATTCTTATTTTAGCAAAAATCATAGATTAACTCAATAAACTTAAATCATTGTGTATATTTTTATAAATATACAGGTGAATAATCGCCCTTGTTTTTAGTCGATATGTTGTATTATCCTCTAAATATATTTCAAGTCATCTGATTAACTTTATTTAAGGCATACAAATAAAAATGGTTTACAAAATAACAAAGGTACTGATTTATGATCCATCAGTACCTTTTGCACTATTCATTTTAATGTTTATTGACTACGATCTAGCATGATTAGATTTTCGAAATGTGCTTATCTTTGTATGGCACAAATGTAAGAAATGATAAGATTAATGTACTACTTAGTAAAAGTCCACCTATGATATCTGTCATCCAGTGTACACCAGAAAGAATTCTACCAAAGATAATGATTATTAAAACCAAACTTATCAGTAAATTTATTGTGATTATTAGAACTTTGCTCTTTATCATTTCTTTAATCATAAAATGTGTAGGTATCAACACACATAAACTAATCATGATGTGTGTTGATGGGTATGAGGGTTCTAAATATCCATCAATTAAGATTGGTCTATAGTTAATGATAAACGTTTCAAAAAATATATAGACAATGATGAGTATTACATAATATATACCTAACCCTATAATCTTTCGATCTACCTTTTTTATGCTTTTTCTTTGAATAAGTTGGTATAATCCCATAAAAGCAAAAATCAACCCTATAAAGACCGGAAACAAACCAAGCCAATCTATGATTTCATAATAAAGCATATTGACTCCAATGAAGTGATGCATAAAGTCATTAAACCGTGAAAATCCAACAGATGATGCCATAGGTCCAATCTCTTTGACGTCATAACTCATAAGTGCAATTGTAAAGATGACAAAAATTGTTGCTACTGTAAGTATACATATGATTTTTTTTCTTTTTGTTTTTTCCATTTTGTTTCTCCTTTGTATGTTAGATGTCTTCAGTATAAAAGCTATCTAACCTACAGTAAAGAAACGATTCGAAACATGAATTGATTATTGTGATACTTATCGTTGACTATCGCTTAATATGCATAAAATTGAGTAAAACTAACAGTTTTCCAATGAGATAGACAGTTAAAAAGAAACTGATATAGGGTTCGTTTGTAACAATGAAAACCAACAGTGAAAAAAACGAAAATGCTATCGATAACATTAAGATATAAAATTGCTGTCTATAGAGTAACCCAAAGCGTGCAATGATAAATTGAAACATGAACAGGATTAAGAAAATCGCAAATACGCCATAATACAAACTTATAATCATGATATTACCAACATCATGATTGAATAAAGTAACAGACTTAATAAAGTCACCTACCTTTAATCCAAACAAAGGAAAAAACATAAGCATAAAACTAAACAAGTCAAGTAATCCATACCCATAAAGACTAAAGGCTTTTAACGTATGACGATTAGTATTAACTGCTATTGAAATCAATTCCTCATTTGATAATAATTCATTAATTGAGATGCCAAATATTTTTGAGATTTCTTGAAGTGAATCAAGATTGGGATTCCCTTTTCCGGTTTCCCACTTTGATATAGCTGCTCTAGATACGTATAGCATATCTGCTAAATCTGATTGGGTATAATTTTTTTCTTTTCTAAGACGTTGAATTTTTTCACCGAGATTCATTTGTATACCTTCCTCTCGTTTTATATTTTTTGTCTATTTATAGAGTATCATAGATCTTAAAAAACTTGATATATGTAGACGTTATTATCCTTGATATGGTTAAAAATAAAAAACGAAAAAATATATAATTTTATTCGTTTTTTGAATTTTTAATACTAAGTGACTATATCATGTGCAAATTATTTACTTTTTGGATTGACATGTACCATGCAATGAATGACTTCTCTATATTTCTCTTCAACGCTTATGTGAACAGTTTCTGCAATATCATGCGCATGTTTTAGAGATAATCCATCGTCAACTCCGATTTCTACATCTACATACCATTCAGTCATGTGTCTTCTTACTCTTAAATCATCTATAGATTTAACGCCTTGGACTGTTTTAATGAAAGTTTGTATATCATTTAGTTTTTCTGGTTCTGGAGATTCGTCTACTAAAAATGAAGCCGCCTCTTTAATAATTTGAATAGCTAATCTTAAAATAAAGAAACTGATAATCAATGATCCGATATAATCAAAAACGATTAAGTTAAATTGAGCTAGCAGTAAAACAAATACAGTTAGTCCTGTTGAGAAAATATCATAAAAATGGTTTTTAAACTCTGCTTTTAGTGTTGGATTATCGAACTTTGTGTTCAACTTGAAATAGAAATATGCTAAAAACATCTTTATGACAAGTGCAAGTGTAGAGATAACGAGCGTCCAAATGTTTGGAATAATGTGATCATTTGGATTTTCTATATAAAAAATAATGTTGCTAACTGATCCGTAAGCAAGGTATATAGCAGTTGCTGCAAAGATGATGCCAATGGTATAGTATGCGAGTCCTTCAAATTTTTGGTGTCCATATGGATGGTCTTTATCTGGACTTTTAGTTGCAACCTTAAGTACAAAGAAAATGATTGTGCTCATAAATATATCAGATAATGAGTTCACACCATCAGATACTAATGCTTGGGAATTACCCCAAATCCCAAATCCCAATTTGATAATAGTTAAAAATATATTAATCGCTAGACCAATATAGATTGCTGTAAGTATTTGTTTTCTGCTTGTTTTTGTCATAGTAACCTCATTGCATATAAAACTTCTCTTGAAGTTGTTTCATGTTGTTTTTTATAAATTTTTCATCAAATCCAAAAATCATTTGATATCGATCCATATATTTCATATCCTCTTGATCGGATAACGAAAGTTGATCATACTTTCTTCCAATAAATAAAATGAGTTCTATCATTTTTTTGATATCTTGTACTGAAACAAGTATGATTTCTCTATAACTTATCGTTTTATACTCATTGTAAAAATGCAAATCCACTTGAAAATAACTGAAATTTCTTTTTTGATAGATGACAACATCATATGCGAGCATGGATAAAAACATGCGTTCAATGAGCTCTTCAACAAACTCAAAGTGATTATCCTTAAGTAAGTTAAATAAAATGCTTGCGACATTGTCTATAATTTCATTAAATAAGTCTGGATCTGCTTTAAAACGATATAGTTTTTTTAGTGTCATAATTTGATCAGCAAACAAGCGTTGATAATCATATTCTAACATTTGCTTTTTTTCTTTTGACCAATGATCAAATCTCATGATACCACCTCATTGATGGTATACATTTTTTCGACAATATAAGTTATTTTACCATTAAAATTGTTTTCTTTAACCTCAAAAAGTTTAATTTTATCATCTAAAATACTGATGTACTTTTCATAGCTTTTTGTAAATAGCGTTACCTCAATCTGAGTTTGACCATCATCAATGGTCAAAAACGCCATTTGTTTTCCTTGTTTTGTTTTAATCACTTTCTTATTAATAATAAATCCCAAAAATTTCGAATAGTCTTTTTGTTTTGCAATTTCAATAGTATCTAAATGATGCTCTTTGATATATGATTCATATAGTCTAAGCGGATGATAAACTAAATTAAAGCCGATGGATTCTTTTTCAAAGATTGCTAATTCTTTAAAAGTATACTCATCATATGTTTTGAGTTTAAAATCAGATATGTACATCTCATATCCCGCATGTTCAGTTTTTTTGTTCTCTATCATTGTTCGATGATTCATATCAAAAACATCTAATGCACCACTATGAATAAGCATTTCCATGTTGCGTTCATTAATGGTAGATTTCATATGATTTTTGAATGATTGAAAATCATCAAACTGATTTTCTTTTCTGACATCTAGTATTTTTTGAACCAGGGTTTTTCCGATACTCTTGATTTGGGTTAATGGTAGGTAAATCTGGTCTTTATAAATCTCGAATCGATCTGTTGATATTTTAATATTTGGTGATTCAACATTAATCCCATTTTTTCTCAAATCTAGTATATAATCATAAATCGTTTGATCATTTCCAATGACATTTGATAGTAAAATTGTCATAAACTTTTTATAATGGTTAGCTTTTAAATATGCCATTTGATAGGCAACCATACTATATGCAACACTATGGCTTCTATTAAACCCATAATCTGCAAACTTCACGATTAAATCGTAAATCGTTTCTGCAGTTTCTTTAGGATAGTTTTGAGCTGAACATTTTTCAATAAATCTTTGACTTTCTCTTTCCAAGATCTTTTTATCTTTTTTAGATATACCTCTTCTAAGTAAATCCGCCTCAGCGAGCGTATATCCAGCAAACTCGTGAGCAATCCTCATGATTTGTTCCTGATAGATAATGATCCCATATGTCGGTTCTAAAATGTCTTTTAGTTTTGGATGAATATATGTGTAATTTTTACCGTTTCTTCTTTCGATATATTCATCAATATTTTCCATCGGACCTGGTCTAAAAAGTGCTAGTATCGCAACAATATCTTCAAAGTCCCTTGGTTTTAGTTTTCTTAAAACATTTCTCATCCCACTTGATTCCAACTGAAAAATGCCTTCTGTAGAGGCTTGACTCAAAAGTTCATATGTTTTTTTGTCATCTAGAGGAACTTCTTTTATATTAAAATTAGGTATTTCTTTTTGGATAAGCTTGCAAACATCATCTATGATTTGTAAGTTTCTGATGCCTAAAAAATCAATTTTAAGTAATCCTAATGACTCAAGATCACTCGCTTCAAACTGAGATTGAAAAAATCCTTGAGATGATTGTTGTAATGGAATATGTTTTAATAAATCTTGAGAAGCTAAAATCATGCCAGCTGCATGTGTTCCAGTATGTCTAGGTAATCCTTCTATTTTTTTTGCAACTTTTAATAATCTGACAGTTTCTTCATCGGTCGTATCGACTTGTTCATTTAAAACTCTTTTGATAATCGCATTGACTCTTTGTAAGTCGATTTTCATGACACGCGCAATGTCTCTTATCGAAGATCTAAGTGCAAATGTTCCAAAAGTAACTATAGAAATCATATGATGTTTACCATACTTTTCTTGGACGTATTGTATCACTTCATCTCGTTTATTATCTGGAAAATCCATATCAATATCTGGCATAGTGATTCTTTCAGGATTTAAAAAACGTTCAAATAATAAATGATACTCAATTGGATCAATATCTGTGATACCTAAGCAATAAGAGACTAAGGATCCTGCAGCACTTCCTCTACCGGGTCCTACGTATATATCATGAGTTTTTGCGTATCTTACAAAATCAAAAACAATTAAGAAGTAGTGATCAAATCCCATGTTATGAATCACATCAAGCTCATAAAGTAATCGTTCTTGATAAACTTTATGATCCTTACCTGTGTTTTCTAATCTTTTCTTTAAACCCTTGATGGCTAAGGATTTTATATATGCCTTAGATGATGAACCTTTGATGTCATATTTAGGCATATCAAAATGTGGGTTTTCCCAAGTAAACTGAACAGAGTTTATGAATGCGTTTAAATGATCAAATACTTCTTTATATTCCGAAAATAGACTGTTAATCTCATGTTGATCGAGCAAATGAAAATCCGCATCTTCTTTGACTTGATGATCTTCACTTTCAATTTTTATTAATGCTTCATAAACAGATTTATCTCCAGTATTCAAATACCCTGTTTGGTGTAGTGGTAACATTTGAATACTTAACTCTTTAGATAATTGTTTTAATGCAGGTGCTACTACAATTTCATGATCAAAATCATCTAAAGAAAGCCCTAAATAAAAATCTGTAAATTTTTGTTTAAATTCAATTGCAATATCCATGGCTTGCTCAATGTCTTTATTTAATAAATAGTGATCTATGACTGATGTTTTATAAGTCACGAAAATGAGTCCTTCTTGAAACTCTATCAGTTTTTCATAGGTTAATTCGTTTTGACTTTTTAGTAAGCTGATTTGTAATAAGTTTTGATAGCCTTCTTGATTTTTAACATAAATCAAAAATGAAGTTTCTAACATAAGATAATTCACTTGAACATGAATGCCTAAAATAGGTTTAATGCTATATTTTTCAGCATAACGATAAAAATGAAGCATACCATGGAGTTGCTCATCACTTAAAGCTAAAAAATCATATCCACGCGCTTTAGCTTCTTTAACTAAAGTCTCCATGGGTATGGTATTTTTTAACATTGAATATGAACTTTGAATACCAAGAACTCCAATCATGCTCTTCACCTATATTTATTATACATGCTTTTTAATATCTTCCAAACTGTGTTATAAAAAAAATGCTATGATTAGCATTTTTTATATCTTCTTAGAATTTAGCAAATGATTTACCAAATTCAACACATTCTTCCTCTTCTTCAGAACTTGGTGTTGAATTGATTTTAAATCCTGCTTCGAATAACTCAGCTCCAGAATCTTTTATACGGTCTTCCCAAGCTTCCATCCATTCACCTTCACCCCATCCGTATGATCCGAATAAAGCTACTTTTTTACCTGATAATGAACCTTCTAGTGCTTCAAAGAATGGTTCAAATTCATCTTCTTCTAGTGTTTCAACACCCATTGATGGGCATCCAAATGCAATTTTATCAAAAGCTGCTGCTTCATCAACTTCAATTGCATCAACAGATCTATAATCTACTGATAATCCTTCTGCTTCTAAACCTTCTTTGATTTTTTCTGCCATGATTTCAGTGTTACCTGTACCACTCCAATAAACGACTAATACGTCTGCCATGTTTAGACACTCCTTTTTATTTCTTAATTTACGTTCATATTATAGTTTAAATAAAGGGTAAAGTCAAAAGATATAACTACAATTTTTTATAAAGATAATATAAAGTTGAAGCACTAATTAACAATATAATGATCATTGGTAAAAAATCTTGGATTTCAAATACCTGTTCATCTTCGCTAATATATATCATTCGACTAAAAATAGTTTGATTGCCACTTGTATCAACGACAACATATGAAACTTCGTATGATCCGGGATATGTTGTATCTATATAATCAATAGATGTGTATATATCAAAGACATCTACATTATCATTTATAAATAATCCTTCCATTATATCAACATGCTCATACATCTTAACATATAATGATTGTCCTTCAATGATTGGTGGTTCACGATCAATGACAAAAACATTTACCTTTTTTGTCGTTTGATTAAGGGAGCTATCTAAAATGGTATAGATGCATGTGTATGCTCCAATTTGTGTGACATCAATATCAGATGTTATGAGAACATCAGCAATAGTTACATAAGTATAGTTATCATCAACATTTACTATATAGCTGATCAAGTCTAAATCAGCTTGATTCAGTTCTAAATATAGATATGATACATCGATTTCTAAAACGGGCGGCATAATATCTACAACTAAAACATCAGCAATATAATAGCTTTCGTTATTCGACTGATCGTATGCATAGATAATGAGTTCATATGCTCCTATTTTTTCATAATCTATATGCGAGTCATCTAAAATCATTTTAATATTATCTAGATCATATAAATCAATGGCATTAAAATAGATACTTAAGTCTTTTTTTATAAATTCTGTCAACACAATCTCACTGACTTGTGTGATTTCTGGTGGGATTAAATCAATGATCTCAACTGTAGTATGTAAAGTCGTTTTATTCTTAAAACAGTCTAAAGCAGTTATACTGAGTTCATATATCCCAATCTGATTCATATTGATATTTGAATCTATATCGATATCTAACAAAGAGACATCACAATAATTATCATCTACATTGATATAATGGTTTAAAATAGGGTGTGCAGAAAACACTTCAAAAATGAGTGATTCTGATATTTCTATATTCGGTCCAATAAGATCCTTAACCTCTACTTCTAAAGTTTTCTGCGTCTCATTGCCAGATTGGTCTGCTATGCTATAGTAGATCTTATACTTTCCAACACGATTAGGATCAACATCAAAACTTAAACGAATATCAGTAATATCTACATCATCATAGTTGTCACTTACAGATAAAACATATTCATAACAATCACGTTCATCAAACACATCGTAAACTGGGATGATTTTTGGATAAGAAACTAAAATGAGCTCAGGTGGTGTTCTGTCCACAATCTCTATTACAAAGCTTTCTATGGTTTGATTTCTAGATTTATCTACAGCTAAAACTGTTATTTCATGATATCCCAATCGATCAAATGGAGCTTCACCTCCAATAACAGCGAAATTCACGTTTAAGTCATAATTATCAGTGATTTCGATAAACTTTGTTATATCTAAAAGGGTGTGAACTTCAATAATGATTGGTTTTATGAGTTCAATCTGAGGTTTAATGCGATCAATAATCTTTATCTCTTTCACATAGGTTTTTGTATTTCCTGATGTATCTGTGATATAGTATATGACATCATATGTTCCAACCTGATTAAAATTAATTGCTTGATCATCGACTTTGACAACTAAATCTTCTGCTTGATCATAATTATCTTTATATTGCAAATGCTGATAAAAATCTGGTGGTTCACTATAAACATCTATGATGTATGTCGGTATATAAGTTATTTCCGGTTTTATACCATCTACAACATTGATTGTGATTAATTGCTTTTGCCTAACATCATAAGACTCAAAGTAAGCTTCAAAGTAAATATAGTATGTTTTTACATAACTTGTAACAATAGTTGATAAAAATGTACGATTTACTCCTGATCTCACATAGGACGGTGTATCTGCTACGGCAATCCCATCAATATATAATGTAGCTTCGGGAATTGTAATATAAGATTCTAAATCATCAAAAACGGGTACATCAATGACTGTATTTGACCAAATCACTTGTGTCAAACATATGGTCCACTGAAAAAAAGATAACAAAAAAGACATCTCATTCACCTCTACATCATATTAGAAATCAAGATGTCTTTTTACTTTTTTTATAATTCAATGCTAAGTTTATCTTCGCTCTCTCTAATAAATTGATTGCGATAAAGTTCAAAGTAATGTCCGCGTTTTGCAATCAGTTCATCATGCGTACCCATCTCAATGATTTTACCCATATCAAGCATGACAATTAAATCACTATTGACAATAGTCGATAATCGATGTGCAATGATGAAGCTTGTTCGTCCGTTTAATAACTTTTCAGTTGCGTACTGAATCACAAGTTCAGATTCTGAATCTATTGAAGACGTTGCTTCATCTAAAATCAGAATTTTTGGATCTGCAAGAACTGCTCTAGCAAATGATATGAGTTGCTTTTGACCAACCGATAATAAATTACCACCTTCACCAACAAACGTCTCATACCCTTTTTCTAGTTTCTTAACAAAATCATCTACACCGACCATTTTCGCAGCATATTTAACTTCCTCATCGGTTGCATCTAATCTTCCGTATCTGATATTCTCTAAAACTGTTGTACTAAATAAATGTGGACTTTGTAAAACATAGCCTAGTCTTCTATGTAACCAATGGATACTTCTTTCTCTATAATCTTTGTTATCGATTAAGATGTTTCCTGATTTAGGTTCATAAAATCTTGCAAGTAAATTGACTAAAGTCGTTTTCCCAGAACCTGTGTGTCCAACTAAAGCTACACTTTGACCTGGTTTTACTTTCAAGTTGAAGTTTTCTAATATCATTTCGTTTTCTAAATAATAGAATGTTACATCTTTAAACTCTACTTCACCGTGGAGTTCTTCCCAGTTTTCTACCTTATCTTCAAATAGCGTACCATAGATTGCTTCAACTTCTTTTGTATCTGTTAAATCTGACTCAGTTTCAATCAAACCTACAATACGCTCAGCTGATGCTTGTGCATTTTGAAAATCTGATAAGATTCTTGAAATTGCCATAATCGGTTCAAAGAAGTTAATCGTATATGCAATAAACATTTGTAATGTACCAACTGTTATGACAAATTCTAAAACATAAACTGAACCCTGAAACATGGTTGTTCCTACCGCAATATATGCAAGCACTAAAATGATTGATGAAAATAGTGCTGATGAAATAACTGCTTTAATACTTGCTCTTTTTAGTTGATGAGCAGTGTATGCAAATTCATCAAAATTCTGACCCTCAATACTCAAACTCTTTGTGGTTTTTGCACCTAAAAACCCCTCATTGTACTGTGCTGTTAATTGTGAATTGTGTTTTCTTGCAATTCGATGTTGCTTTAAAATAAGTTTTCTAAAGAAATATGCTATCACAAACATTACAGGAACAACAATCGTTACAATAAGTGCTAATTTAAAGAAAGTTACATATAGGACAATAAGAATCATAATCATTGATAATCCAGCCCATACGAAATCAACAATTCCCCATGAAATAATTAATGACAATCGTCTTGCATCAGAAGTCATTCTAGCCATAATCCAGCCTTGTGGCGTTTTATCAAAATAACTGTATGATAACTTTTGTAGATTCTTAAATGCTTGTCTTCTTAGCTCATAACTTGTTTCAGCTTCAATAATACCAGCTTGATGGATAAATCCCCAAACCGCAATCCCAAAACCAGCTGCGATTAAAATATTTACAGCAACAAAATATGGCCAAGTTGAATAATCTCCTTCTACAAAGTAAACATCAACTGCATATCTATTTACAAGAGGGATCAGTGCATCTAACACAGCAACCATACTTGAAAATGCGATAAGTAAAGTTATTCTTTTTTTAGAAGAAAAGACGATACCAATTATTTTTTTCCAGGTAGATAGTTGAACTTTATACTCAACATTAACATCATCTTCATGATGCATGATCTTCACCTACCTCCAGCGTCTCTTCAAACGCTTTTTCTAATTTACCTTGGATATCCCAAAGCTTCTTGTATAAACCATCTTGTTGACTTAACACATCATGTGTACCAATCGCTTGAATTGTTCCCTTATCTAATACGATAATTTGATCTGCTTCTTTTGCTGTTGTAATACGATGAGTTATGATGATTGTTGTTTGTTTGTTTGATTTTGCTAATAGTGCTTGTCTAATCATAATATCAGTTTGTGTGTCAACAGCACTTAAGGCATCATCAAAAATAAGGATTGGCTTATCTTGAACAAGAACGCGTGCAATTGCAACTCTTTGTTTTTGTCCACCAGATAATGTTGTTCCTTTTTCTCCAACGATGGTTTCATATCCTTTTTTAAAGGTTCTAATATCTTTTTCAAGAGCTGCTATTTCAGCAGCTTTTATGACTCTATCTTTGACAGCATCTTTGTGTGCGATCGCGATATTCTCATAGACTGTTTTTGAATATAAGAATGGATCTTGTAAAACAACACCAATCTGTCTTCTAATATACTTTTTACTAATATCTTTTAACGCGATGCCATCGATAAATATATTTCCGCTTTGATATTCATGCATACGCATTAATAAATTGATAATGGTCGATTTACCACTACCTGTACGTCCAATAATCGCTACGGTTTGACCAGCTTTGATACTAAAATTAACATCTTTAAGTAAGTGTTCTTGTGTATCAGGAAACTTAAATGATACATTAGAAAACTCAATATTTCCATTGATTTTAGGTTCTTCTTTGCCATCATTTTCATATTCACTAGACTGTTCTAAAATGTGGTGGATACGATCAGATGCAACAAGTGCTTTTCCATAATCATTGATGATTCGCCCTAATCCTCTGACTGGCCAAATAAGCATACCAACTAATGATAATGAAGCAACGACACCAGCAGCGTCCATCGTCTGATTTCTAACAGCATAAACACCAATAGCGATAATCACTAGATATTGCGTGATACTGATAAAATCCATAGATCCCCAGTATATAGCTACGATACTGTTTGCTTTTTTTAATGCATCAGCATATTCTCTATTTTTATTTTCCATTTTTGTGACTTCAAATGCTTCATTAGCAAAAGCTCTAACAACTCTAGAGCCTGATAAGTTTTCTTGAACAACGGTCATCATCTTAGATTCAGTTTCTTCAATGTTTTGGAAAATCTTATCTATTTTAATAAAGTATATAATTGAGGCAGTTGCTACCAAAGGTACAAGCGATAGCGATATCCATACCATGGTAGGATTAATATAATATAATTGGTAAGCACCAAACAGTAGTGTTACTAACAAATAAACAAAGTCTAACATTCTTGTTGTCAAAAATGTTGTTGTTGCTTCAACGTCAGTTGTACATCTTTGAATTAAATCTCCAGTGTCAGCATTATTATGAAACTCATAATTCAGGTCTTGAATATGGCCATATAAACGTATTCTTAGTTTTTCAGCAAGTTTTTCTAATAACGCACCTTTGATCCAAAGTTCAAAAAACCGCAAACTAAATCTAAAGACTTGTAAGATAAGTAATGCACTAGCAATTCTTAATATTATATTTAAGACTTCGGTATCTTGTCTAAAAAAGTTTAACAAAAAAGTAGGTAGGTTTACTTCACCTACGCTCACTGTTTGATCAGCAATACCTGGTTGTGCTAATAATGTTTTAATTAAATATTGTGTAAATAAGGGTACATTAGAATATGTATATTGATGAACTGCTGTTAAAATTGCAGCAATCAAAAATAAAAACCCGAACCCCTTAGCTAAGCTAAACAATTTTATTGTACGCATCATCTTCCCTCCTTAGCCTTAAATAGTATATATGATTATATTTTTTTAGTCAATAGTATTTGGCTTAAATAAGCAAAAAAATAAGGTTTATCACCTTATTTCTTATGTTTTTCTTAAGCAAAAGCTAAGTGGTTGAGTTTTTTTACAAAGATTCGATATAACGAAACAGCGTCTTTATAATATTGATGTTTGACTAACATTTGCTCACAATCTTTAAGCAAATAGTTTAGTATTTCATAATCTTCTGTCATGCCATGAAATGTTAATATGTCTCTTTTGATGTAACTCATTTGTTCTTCTTGAGTCGATTTGTACTTATGTTTTAGATGCTTGAAAATAACGTTTAGCCTTGCATTGTTAATATCTTGATGAGTTTCAATAAATTGAATGATTTTTTTAGTTTCATTTAAGTGTTCCAGTGCCATAACATAAAGTATCATCCAATCGATAGATTGATCTTTATACATTGTAGCGATACTTAAAACTCTGTCATAGTCTCCCTTGTATGAGAAACATTTAGCTTTTAGATACTGTCTATCACAATCTTCAAACTCATCAATTTGATCGATTTCTTGGATGATACAATCACATGATCTATGTTTTGCTTCATGTATGAGTTTTTCAAGATGAATTTTTTTGAACTGTGAAAAAAGGTGTTTTTGTATGAGTGCATGCTTGTATGTCTCATATGTATCATGAATCATTGTATAATTATTAAGTTTAAATGCATGCCTTGTTTTACCTTTAAGAATTAGTAACTTAATTTTTTCATGTTCGGGATTAAAAGCCTCAATGGTGTTTAACAAATCGACACCTTCAGAATATCTCATTGCATCGTATAAAATACGGTCAACTAAAAGCATTGCAGTCATGAAAGCTTCTTCTGGCATAGATAATATGGAACTCACTATTTTTTTATAATAATACTCTATTTGAGCACTGTCCTCATGAAGTACGTGATAAGCGAAATTGATTAAGACCGATTCATAATCTTCACGTGTTTCAAAGTCTTTAAGTAGAGAATGCTCAATTTTTTGATCTAACAAGATCGCACGAATAATCATTTCAATATGAGTTTTAAATTCATCACTATCATAGACATAATCTTCTTTGATGTTGAACCTCTTTTTTAATAGATCAACATATTTAGCACTGGGTTTAATGATGTTATTTTCCAGCTTCGATAAGTAAGATACACTACATATATCTGCACTAGCTTCCTCCAAAGTCATTTTCAACTCATCTCTTTTATACTTGATTGCTGATCCAAAAGGTAATCCAACACACTTATTATTGGATTGCCTCTTTTTTATAATGTGGTTTAGTTCTGTTAAATTAATATACATGTTACCCCTCCTGGTTGTTATTATCGTATTCTATTGTATATTTTTAATCTTTTTAAATCCGTTAAAAATTAGAAAAAAAATGAGTTGTCGCCAACTCACTGTCATCTATACTCATATTTTTCTTTGAATTTACACATATCAAATAAAGGACATACACTACACTTAGGGTTCCTTGCTAAACAATGATATCTTCCAAAGAAAATTAATTGATGATGAGCTTGTTGCCATTTGTCTTTCGGTATTTTTCTCATTAATTTGTTTTCTATGGTTAATACAGAATCCCCAACTTTTGCGAATCCCAATCTTACAGATACTCTAGCAACATGCGTGTCCACCGCTAATGCTGGTATATGAAATGCATTACTTAAGACGACATTTGCTGTTTTTCTGCCAACGCCTGGTAAAGATTCTAAATCTTTTCTATTTGAAGGTACTTCACCTTCAAATTTATCGACTAAATCTTTCGATAAGGCTTTGATGTTTTTCGCTTTATTTCTATATAAACCTATAGTTTTAATACATTTTTCAATATCCTTCTCGTCTGCTTTAGATAACTCATAAGGTGTTGGATATTTATTAAATAATGCTGGTGTTACTTTGTTAACTGCAATATCAGTTGTTTGTGCACTCAGTGCAACAGCAACTAGTAATTCAAAATTGTTGTTATGTTTAAGTTCAACAGTCGCATTAGGAAACATTTGATCAAGCGTTTCTAATATATAATCTGCATTTTTCATTTTATACTCTTGAAGATTTCATCAAGTGCTTCATCAACATCTTGATCAATCTCAATTTGCTTAATAGGTTGTTGTGTAAGTAGTCTTTCAACATATTTTACACTAATTTTTTCTTCAGCTTGATCTATAGATTTAACAATTTGATCATATGAAAAGTGATCATCTTCAAACCACTTCCTAATATTTTCTAACTCATATGACTTTAATGGTCTTCCTAATCCTTGTTCAAACTTCAAGATCACCTCACTTACTTCATTTTCAATCATTTGTTTCTGTTTATCTTTTTCTTCTTCGATATACAGCTTTTCTATTTTATCAAAAGTTGGGCCTAAATCAAATATCTCTCGTTCTTTTTGATCTTTTAATTCTAAAGATATGGTTAGAAATCCTTTTTCTAATAAAGATTCTACAATTTCTCCTATTTCATTTGAATGATATTCAACTCTTCTAGATATTGCAAGTGTTGAAAATGTCTTTCTTTTTTTATAAATAGAAAATAGTGCAATTAACACAGTCAATTCTTGCATGGTTAAAGAAAGTTTTCTATACTCCTTGAGTAAAATTCTTTCAATTGCAAAATCATATTCATCATATAATCTCTTTAAAATCATAATTACCCTTCTTTAATGCGTCGTGTGCAGCATTTTGTTCTGCTTCTTTTTTTGATCGGCCCATACCGGTACCGAGTACGATATGATTATCAAGTTTCACAGCCGCTTCGAAAATTTTATTGTGTGAAGGGCCCTGTTCTTTGATAATATGATAACTTATATTTCTCTTATCCCCGCTTTGAATATACTCTTGAAGTGCAGATTTATAATCTTTTATTCCCCATACTAGATTCAAATGTGGTACAACGATTTTATGAAATAATTTTCGGGCTTGCTTAAATCCCAAATCCAAATAAACAGCTCCAAATAAAGACTCAAATGCATCCGCAATCATTGCAGGATTTGGTCCTCTCAACTGTTCACCTTTACCCAATCTTAAATATTGATCTAAATGTATTTTTTCCGCGAAGATTACAAGTGCTTCTTCACAAACTGCTTGAGCACGTCTTTTTGTAAGTTCGCCTTCATCAGCTAAATCTTTTTGATAAAGATAATCGCTAGTCAGTAGTTCAATGACTGCATCACCTAGAAATTCTAACTTTTCATTATTATCCGTTTGATTTTCATAAGCGAATGATGCATGTGTCAACGCTTGAACATATAGAGATTCATCCTTATATAAAAGATTTAACTTTTTAAGTAAATCTTTCATGAATTGTCAACTTCCTTTTGTTCTAATGCTTCAGTAACTTTTTTGATGACTTCTGCTTCAACCATCTCTTTGGCTTGTCTTATACCATTGAAAAAAGCATAATCATTCGAAGACCCATGAGCTTTAATGACGATACCATTAAGACCCATCAATAATGCACCACCAACTTCAGATGCATCTAGTGATTTCTTAAAATTACTTAAGTTCTTTTTCATCAGTAAAGCACCAATCTTACCTAAGAAAGTTGCTTTAATTTCTCTTTTTAAAACCATGCCTAAACCTTTTGCGGTTCCTTCCATGGTTTTCATGACGATATTCCCAGTAAATCCATCTGATAATAAAACATCTGCTTCCGTGGTAAAAACTTCTTTGGGTTCTAAATTGCCATAAAAATTAATGTTTTTATCATTTTTTAAGAGATTAAAAGTTTCTACGTCTAATTCTCTACCTTTACCTTCTTCTGTTCCAATATTGATCAAAGCAACTTGTGGGTTTTTTCTTTTCAACACTTTCTCAGCAACAACTGATGCATAAACAGCAAAATCTCTTAAATGTTCTGCTTTAAAATCTACGTTTGCTCCAGAATCTAAAAGTATTCTTCCTCTTCTATCATAAGAAGGAATAATTGGGGCAATCGCTACTCTTTTCATTGAAGGCATTCTTCTAACGATAAAATGCCCACCAACAACAAGCGCTTGAGTAGGTCCAGCACTTACCACTGCATCAGCTTCATTGTCTTTTAAAGCTTGAAGTGATTTAAACATTGACATTTCTTTATTGGTTCTATATTGTTTGATTGGGTCTTTTTCACCCATGTCCAAATAAAAAGGCGTATGAACAACTTTAAGTCTTGGATGTGATTTAAGATAAGGTTTCATCTTTTCTTCATCGCCAAACAATGTTATTTCTATTTGATCAAATTTTTCAAGTGCTGCTAAAGTACCTTTAACAATTGGCTCTGGTGCATAATCTCCACCCATGCCATCTACAGCTAATCTTATCATAAGTCTACCTTCTTTCGTATGTATAATTATATCATATTTTTATATTGTTTTTAATGTATCTAAGCAAATATTTATATTTTGCGTTTGTATAAAAATCTTTTTGTTGCATCAACCATTCCACATTTTTAGATGCCTCTAATAAAATCGGATAGTCGCTTAACAAATCTAAGAAGTTAAAATTCAAATAACCACTTTGCTCACTTCCTAAAAAATCACCAGGCCCTCTTTGGACAAGATCATATTCTGAAAGCTTAAATCCATCATCAGTTTTTGTAAGCATCTCTAGTCTTTCAATATCTTCTTTTTGTGAGATGACAAAGCATTCACTCTTTAAATTAGATCTTCCTACACGTCCTCTTAATTGATGAAGTTGACTTAATCCAAAATATTCTGCGGCATAAATTGCTATAAGTGTTGCTGTAGGTATATCAATACCAACTTCAATCATTGTTGTTGCTAGTAATATACTACCCGGTTTATACATGAATTTTTCCATCTGTTCTTCTTGTTCATCTTTAGATTGTTTTCCGTGAAGTACAAAGATTGGTGCACTTATGTTTAATGATAGTTCTTGATAAACCGTATCAATATTGTCATCAACCTTACTTGAGGATATTGCAGGAACAACAACAAACACATGTTCTTTATTTTTAATTTTTTGATCTATAGCTTCATAAAGTTTATGAATATCTTTTTTTAATAAATAATGGGTATCTACTTTTTTTCTGTTTTGCGGCTTTTCTCTAATGATGGATACATTTGACTCACCAAAAGCAACCATTGCTAATGTTCTAGGAATAGGGGTTGCTGTTAAAAAGATGACATCATTAGCTGTTGACTTATCTATCAGCTTATTTCTTGTATCAACACCAAACTTATGTTGTTCATCAATAATGATTAATCCCAAGTCATGAAATGTAACATCATCTTCAATGAGTGCATGTGTACCGATGACAATATCATATTGGTTATTTTTTATAGCTTCTTTCACTTGTTGTTTTTGCTTGGTCTTACCTGTTAAAAGACAAATTTTAGCTTTTTTTAATAAGGATTTAAAATACTGATAATGTTGAGTTGCTAAAAGTTCAGTTGGTGCCATAAATGCGACTTGCTTTTTATTTTGTAAAAACGGTAGTGTTGCAAGGCATGTGACTAAAGTTTTCCCTGAACCCACATCCCCTTGGATGAGTCTATAATGTGCATAAGGCTTTTTGAAATCTTTATAGATATCATTGACCGCTTGTTTTTGATCATTTGTTAGTTCATAAGGCAATTCTTGAATAAATGCTTTGATTTGATCAATATCGTATACTATAGGCGTTCTTGATACTTGTTTTTCTTTTAATTCGGCCTTTAACTTAAGTTGTAAATAAAATGCTTCTTCATATTTAAATCTTCTTTTGGCTTGTTTAACATCCTCAAATGTTTTAGGTAAATGTAGCATCTTATATGCATCAGCTCTATCTGGTAAATGATATTTATCTAAAAATACATCAGGTATGGTTTCATATATTTGAACAAGTTTCTCATCAAAAATCGTTTGAACAATATTAGATATCACTTTATCATGAATATCTCCAATGTGGTAAATCGGTTTGATTTCAACATTTTTTTCCTTTTTAATGACTGTTTGTGCGATTAACTGGTGCTTATATAATTGATATGTTCCTTGAACAACGACTTCGTCACCTACAAAAAACTGCTTTGATAAATAGGGTCTATTAAAAGCAATAACTTCAATTTGATTACCAAATAATTCCATATGAAACGACGACATATGGACTCTTGCATAAGGATTATCTTTGATTGGCGTTGTTATTTTTCCAGATACAGTCACTTTATCTTTGTGCTTTAAAAGGTTAACTTGATCAATTGAAAAATCTTGATAGGTTTTTGGATACCGTAAAACAAGGTCGTATGTAGACCAGATGTTGTTATTTCGAAATATATACAATAACTTAGGCCCAACGCCTTTGACTTGATCAAGTTTTATTTCCAAAATATCACCTATTTCCATTATACTCAACTTAAAGAAAAAAGTTAAACATTTGTTTAACTTAATTTCTTCGTTTTTAGTATACTCATTGCGTGTATAACAGCAATTAAAGATATCCCAACATCTGCAAATATTGCCAGCCACATATTCGCGAAACCTAACGCACCTAGGATAAGTACAATAAATTTTGTCCCTGCAGCTAATATAATATTTTGAATGACAACTTTTCTCGTGAGTGCAGATGTATCTATCGCATGTATCAACAACTCTGGTTCATCATTCATAATCACGGCATCTGATGCTTCAACTGCTAAATCACTACCCAAAGCACCCATAGATATACCTAAGTCTGAGGTCATAAGCACAGGAGCATCATTTACTCCATCTCCGATAAAAGCTGTTTTATCTTTTTTTTTAAGTGTTTCAATAACATTTCTTTTATCATCAGGTAATTGTTCAGCGTAGACGTTAGTTATACCTAAGCGCTGGGCAATATCATGGGCAATTGAAATCTTATCTCCTGTTACCATAGATACTTTTTTGTTGTTTTTTAATAAATAAGAAATCGTTTCTTTTGAGCTGATCTTAAGTTCATCTTCCAAAATTATATATCCAATATACTTATTATCATAAGCTACATAGATCACAGTATGCGTATCTAAAGACTTATCAAATAAAATGTTCTCATCTAATAGTAATCTATCATTTCCAACCAAGAGACGTTTATCATCATAGATCACTTTTATACCTTTACCAAATACTTCTTCAAAATCACTTAAACTCTTTGAATCTATCTCTCCTTGATAAGCTCTTAATATCGATAAAGCAATAGGGTGATTTGAGTTTGATTCTGCATGTGCTGCAAGTTTCAAGATATGATCTTTATTTTCTGCAAAAACTTTCGCAACGACAAAATCACCTTTTGTGAGTGTCCCTGTTTTGTCAAAAACAAAATGCTCGATTTTACTAAACTGCTCTAAATCACTTCCACTTTTAACCAATATGCCTTGTCTGGATGCTTTACCTATACCAGCATAATATGATAATGGAACAGATAGAACAAGTGCACAAGGACAACTGATAACTAAAAATATAAGTGCTCTTTCTAGATATATGGGAAATTCAGTTGTGTATAAAGATTGATTAAAAAAGGTCATGAAGTAAGGTACTAAAAATGCTAGTAAACCTGCAATAACAACAATAATTGGCGTATAGTATTTCGCAAATCTTGTGATGAACTGTTCAGTTTTGGCCTTTTTATTAGAGTTTTGTTCAACAAATTCAATAATTTTATAGACAGTTGAATCTCGATATGGCTTCTTCACTAAAACTGTAATCAATCCATTTATATTAAGAGCACCGGATAACACTTCATCTTTTTCAGTTTTTTGTATAGGTGTCGATTCTCCAGTGATACTACTTTCATCAAGAGTGGTTTGACCACTGATAATCACCCCATCAACTGGGATTTTTTCTCCGGGCTTAACCAAAATAATATCATCAACCACTAAATCTTCAGGACTTACATCTTCTAAATTTTCATCCTTATATTGATGTGCAATGGTTGGCTTTAAATCCATTAATGATTTAATATGATTTCTTGAGCGATTTACCGCTAAATCTTGGAAGTACTCCCCAACTTGATAAAATAACATCACCGCTATAGCTTCGATATACTCACCGATAAAAAATGCTCCAATGGTTGCAATCATCATTAAGAAATGTTCATCAAAAACCTGTCCATGACTCATGTTTTTAAAAGCCTTAATAATGACTTTGCCACCAATGAATGCATAAGATAGGATAAACAATGTAAGATCAATATGAGATTCAAACATAAAAACCCATGTATCCATCATTAAATAGATAGAAATCATCAAAAATCCTAATAAAACACTATAATGATTTAAAGTCCACTTATGCTTTTCTATAATGATTTCTTCTTTATCGTAAATAGATACAGAAGATTCGATTTTTCTAGCGATTCTCTCTAATGATTTTGCGTCTATTTTATTTTCTTGATCATCAACATATAATTTTTGCTTAGCAAAATCAATACTCACATCTTTTAATCCATCTATTTTTTTGATTTCATTTTCAATTTTTAAAGCGCAATTCGCACAGTCTATATCTCTAATTTCAAATGTTTTTTTCATATTTTACTCGTTTACATGGTCAAATGCTTGTGAAAACAATGTATGCACATGTTCATCAGCAAGTTTATAAAACCTTGTTTTCCCATCTTTTCTTGTTCTTACTAAATCAACATCCTTTAAAACTTTTAATTGATGTGAAATAGCGCTTTGTGTCATATTTAATACTACAGAAATATCACACACGCAAAGTTCCTGAGTTTTTAAAGCATATAATATCTTAATTCTAGTCGGATCAGAAATCGCTTTAAAGATTTTTGAAATCTTATCTAAATCATTATCTTTAATCATACTTTTTTGTACTTCTTGAATTGTATCTTCATGGATACATATTGCATCACATGTATAAGTTGTCATAAATACCTCCATATATGAACATTTGCTCATATGTTCATATTTATGATATCAAAAAAAAGTCTCTACGTCAACAAACAACATAGAAACTTTAAATACATTATCGATAAGCTTTATACATTAAGTACTGGTCGAGTAAACCAATAGCTACAACATTTTCTAAAACAATGCCCACTCTTCTTACGATTGCGACATCATGTCGTCCACCAATATCAAGTGTTTCCACTTTTTTAGCAGACAAATGATAAGTATCTTGCTTTTTCTGAATACTTGAGGTAGGTTTAACAAAAACTCTGATGTGAATATCATTACCATTAGAGATGCCGCCATTGATTCCACCTTGATTATTCGTTTTTGTTCTACCTTCTTGATCAATGATGACATCATTAAACTCGCTACCTAGTTTTTCTACACCATCAAATCCTAATCCGAAATCAACGCCTTTAACTGCAGGTACTGAAAACAATAATTTTGCAAGTTCTGCATTCAACTTATTAAAAAATGGTTCACCGATACCAACAATCATATCTGATATGGTTATATTAATTGTCCCACCAACTGAGTCTTGTTTTTCCATGACACCCAATAAATAATCATCAAGCTTTGTCATATCTTTTAAAGTGCCCACTTGTGTGAGTTCATGTCTTATCTTAAAGGGGATCGCCATTTTTGCAAAACTACCTGCAACCACTAAAGCTGCGGTAAGTCTTCCTGAAAAGCGTCCACCACCTCTATAATCTTGAAAACCTTTATATTTTACTTCACTAACAAAATCAGCATGTCCAGGTCTAGGATGTGTTTTTAAATGTTCATAATCTTTTGATTTTATGTTTTTATTTTCAATCATCACATGAATTGGAGACCCTGTTGCATACCCATTTAAAACACCACTCGTGATTTTAAATATGTCGTCTTCTTTTCTTGGTGTTGTGCCGATTGCTTTTGGTTTTCTTTGTTCTAAATCATTATGAATTAGAGTTTCATCTATTTTTGTTCCTGCGGGCAAACCGTCAATAACAACACCAATTGCAGGTTGATGAGATTCTCCGTAGAGTGTTACTTTAAATATATTGCCATAACTATTCATGTGTAATCACTTCCTTAAGTTCTTGATAAAGCTTATGTGTAAGCTCGATCTCTTTGTTTGTCCAAATATTAAAAGATTTGATGGCTTGAAGCATCAGCATATCAAGTCCGTTAAATCCTTTTTTAGAGTCTTTTACGATTTGTGTCTTTAATGGATTATAAATTAGATCTATAACCACTTTATCTTTAACATATGATTGCCTTAAAACTGACTCTTTCGTATGAGGATAAGTTCCAACTGGTGTTGTTTGAATGAGCAGATCTGCATCCGTTTGATAAAGTGTTTCATATGTAATTGTTTCCTTGTTAACTTTAAGTGGATCTCTTGTTACATAGATCGGGTTTGAATCTAAATCCTTTAAGACATGATAACATGCCTTAGCGGCACCACCAGTACCTAAGATATAAATTTGTTTTTGTGATATTTCTATCTGATTTCTTTTTAACAACCCTAAAAAACCATCATAATCTGTATTATCGCCAACCACAAAGCCATCTTTGATATAGATTGTGTTTACAGCTTGAATTCTTTTTGCCTGTGGGGTTAATATTTCAATATATTTCATGATCAATTCTTTATAAGGTTGTGTAACATTAAAACCATGATAATCCCCTAGTTTCAATTGTTCAATCAAAACACTAATGCCTTTGCTATCAACATCTAATAAATCATAAGATATATCTATATGCGTATACTTGGCTAATACTTGATGGATCTTTGGTGATTTAGAATAACTGATATTTTTCCCGATAAGTCCAAATCTTAACATGTTTTTTGGAATTCTTTCGATAATCTCATCACTTCTTTTAAAAACTGTTTATATAACGGCCATAAGTCTTCATTATTCAGTAACTTTCTTTGTTTTTCAAGCAATGCTTTTTCTCTTTGCTCATCAAAAATAGGTAAGTGATGTTCTTTTTTATAACTACCAATTTGATAAGCAACATCCATGCGTTTCAAAAAAAGTTCAAGCATCTGTTGATCGATAGACTCAATTTCTTTTCTAAGTAAATCAAGCTTCATCAACAATGCCTCCTAAAGATTTAAAGACTTCAAAGAATGTTGGATAACTCTTTTGAATATGTTCAGCATTTCTAATAGTTATCGGTCCATCAGCTCTTAGGCTTGCGATTGCAATCGCCATCACAATACGGTGATCATTATATGAGTCAAACGTAAGTCCACCTTTAAATCCATCTTGGCCTTTAATCCAAGCTTCATCGTCTGTAATTCTCATCTCAACACCTAAAGCTGTTAAGACTTCATACATGGCTTGTAAACGATCCGATTCTTTAATTTTTAATCTTCTACAATTGATAAAATGTGTTTCACCTTCACTCAGTGCAGCTAAGACCATAAGAATAGGACCTAAATCTGGATTTGGATCAACATCAATTGTCATTGCTTTAGTTTTTCTTGGATATACGACATATTGTTTTAAATCTTTTTGGAAGTATAAATATCCACCCATTTTAGAAATAATATCAACAACAACTCTATCGCCTTGTCTACTGTTAGGATCTAGATTTCTTAAGTTTAATGGTAATTGGTGTTTATTAATAGTACCGGCAACAAGCCAAAAAGCTGCTTGAGAAAAATCACCTTCTACAGTCACTAATTGAGGTTGATATTTTTGGTTACCAGGAATATGAATGAGTCTATCATTCCAAGTATACTTAATACCAAATTTTTCTAATGTGTCAAGTGTCATATCCACATATCCTTTAGATGATAGTGGTGTTAATAATTCAATGGTTGAGTCTTCTTTAGCAAGTGGAAGCGCAAATAAAAGCCCAGATACAAATTGGCTACTGATATTACCGATTAAAGGATAATGCCCACCCTTTAATTTACCTTTGACTTCTAAAGGAAGGTAATGTGGCTCATTTAAGTATGTAAAACCTAAACCTTTATCTCTAAATAATGACTCATAAACATCAATCGGACGATCCACTAATCTACCTTCTCCATGGAAGACGACTTTATCTTTTTGGAGCATATAAATCGGAATCATAAATCTAAGTGTTGAACCAGATTCGTTACAGTAAACATCATTACTGACAACTTTAAATCCTGAACCAATGACTTTTTCATCTTTAAATTCTACATTAAGTCCTTTTAAAGCTGTTTTTGTAGCATCCAAATCTTCAGAGTCTAAAACATTATAGACAATTGACGTACCCTTAGCTAGTCCAGCAGCAATCACATAACGATGTGATAATGATTTTGAACTAACGACTCCTACATTTCCATTTAATTTTGATGGTTTAATTGTGACGTTCATTATTTTTCACCCACTTTTAATTTAGTTATAACACTGTTTCCAATATCTTTTAAACAAATAAAATGAAAATCTTTAGATGTGTTCTTTTTATCTGTTAAAATATATGATTCTAAATCTTCTTTTTTAAAAAACGGTTCTTGAACAAGTTGTTGTTTGATTAAAACTTCTTTGACTTCATCATATAGGTAAGCTGGTGTGATTTTTTGGTTAATACCCTCTTCTAATGCAATGAGCATACCGTAACTAATCGCTTCACCGTGCTTATAAGTTTCATATTTGAATTTTTTTTCAATGGCATGTCCATATGTGTGTCCAAAATTGAGTAACATACGCTCATTTTTTTCAAATGGATCTTTAAGTACAATCTCTCTTTTCACTTGAAGTGCCATGAGTATTTCTTTTTCTGATACAAGGATGTTTTCTTTGAAATAATCAAAAAGATTTTTATCTCTAATTAAACCAGCTTTAATCATTTCAGCGACACCTTGACGATATTCTCTATCATTTAAAGTCTCTAGAAAATCAGGATCTATGATGACAAACTTAGGTGTGTAAAATGAGCCAACCAGATTTTTTCCTTCTTTTAAATCAATACCTACTTTACCACCAATACTACTATCTACTTGAGCAAGAAGCGTTGTCGGTATTTGAATAAATGGTATCCCTCTATAGAGGGTTGCCGCAATGAAACCCGTTAAATCTCCGACAACACCGCCACCTAAAGCGATGAGTAAATGATTTCTTTTAATGCCTTTTTCTATCAGTTTTTCAATCGTATCTAAGTAAACTTTATACGATTTAGATTTTTCTCCTGGCTTTATAGATACAAAGTGAAGATGATATGATTTCAGTATGCTAGTTATTTTTTCATGATAAAGGTCAAACACATGATCATCTGTAACAATGAAAATGTCTTTTGCATCATAGATAGCTTTGATTGAGTTTTCTAAATTGTTGATGCTTTTTTTGCCAATCATGATGTCATAATCTTGCATACTAATTCTCATCAAATTGTTTCCTCTTTTCTTTTGCTTCTTTTAAATATTTTTGAATACTTTGTTTATCGTTGTTTTTAATCAAGTTTTTTAAATCATCAAGTTCTTTTTCAAAGTCATTGATTTTTTTTAATAAAGCTTGTTTATTTTCTAAAAACAATTCTGTCCACATGTTTTCATTGATTTTAGCAATTCTCGTTAAGTCTCGATAAGAATCACCAGTTGCATTTTTGGTTTCCTCTAAATGATCACTATGGACTAAACTGACTGCAATCACATGTGTTAATTGTGATGTAAAGGCGATAAGTTCATCGTGCTTTTCTGGTGTTGTTACTGTTATTTTACCAAAACCAAGGTCTTTTGCGATGGATCTAAGGATAATTTCATCATTTTCTAGTGATTTTTTTCCTTTAACAATCACAAAATTTGCTTTTTTAAAGATTTTATAATCTTTTGCATGATAACCAGAAACTTCTTTTCCTGCCATTGGATGGTGCGACGTATAAGAAATACCTTCAGGGATGATCTTATCGATTTCTTCCATCATCCAAACTTTTGTCCCACTGACATCGGTGATCAATTGACCTTCTCTTAAAAACGACTGATATTTATTTAAAAACTCTACGTTATGTTCTGGATAAAGCCCTAAAATTATGACATCCGCTTCTGAAATTTTTTCAAAATGATTATCATTTTCGATAATACCTTCTTTTATCGCTAGATCTAAAATACTTTCTGTTCGATTATATCCATAGATTTGATGTCCTTGTTTTTTTAATCCTTCAGCATAAGATGCACCAATCAAACCTAATCCAACAATAAATATTTTCATATAAACGTTTTTCCTAATAACTTAGCCATTTCTTTAAGTTGATCTGTCATTTGAAGGTATTTTTTAGGTTTTAATGATTGTGCGCCATCACTAAGAGCATGTTCAGGGTCGTGATGAACTTCAACAATTAACCCATCAGCTCCAACTGCTAAACTTGCTAGTGATAATTTTTCGATCATTGACCATCTACCTGCTGCATGTGATGGATCAATAATCACTGGTAAATGAGAAAGTTCTTTAACTGTTAAGACTGAAGATATATCAAGTGTATTTCTTGTATATTTTTCAAAAGTACGAATGCCTCTTTCACAAAGAATAATATCTTCATTTCCACCACTCATGATATATTCAGCACTCATCAACCATTCTTCCACTGTTGATGATAAACCTCTTTTTAGCAAAATCGGTTTTGTTGATTTACCTAATGTTTTTAACAACTCAAAGTTTTGCATGTTTCTTGCGCCTACTTGAATGATATCAACATATTTTTCAAATAAAGGTAACAAATCAGAACTTGGAATCTCAGTAACGACCATCAATTCAAACTCGTCAGCTACTTTTCTTAAGATTTGCAAACCTTCTTCTCCTAAGCCTTGAAATGCATAAGGAGATGTTCTTGGTTTATATGCACCACCTCTTAAGATATGCGCACCAGATTGTTTAACCGTTTTAGCTACTGTTCTTAATTGCTCATATGATTCCACTGAACAAGGACCTGACATCATTACAAACTGATCTTTTCCAATTTCTACACCATATTTTAATTTGATAACTGTGTCTTCTTTTTTAAAACTTCTTGATGCTTTTTTAAACGGCGTTGAAACTCTTGTAACTTCATCAACTCCTTCGAAAGCATATAAATCTACAGGTTCAAACGATGATGTATCTCCAATGATCCCAAAAATATGAACGTGTTCACTACTCACATCTCTAATCTCTAAATTTTTACTCTTTAAAAACTCAGCCAATTTCTGGTATTGTTTTTTTGTTGAATCCTTCTTCATTTTAATAATCATAGTCTTATCTCCTTTTGGATACTTGAAAAATAAAAAAATCCCTGAGGAACCCCAAGGATGATTGTTTAATCATGATTTGGCTGTTCCTTCACATTGTCAAAAAGGAATGCCACAAAAAGCAGTCCTTATATCAAATATGCGTAATAGTAATAAACAGCCTTTTTCATATTTTTCATAGATATCTACCTCATCTATTTGTAAGTATAGTATCATAATAAAAATAAAAAGACAAGATGAATAAAATAAAAAAAGTGTATTTTAGGTATTGTGTTTTACACAGTACCATGATATATTAGTAGTGTGTAATACACAGTAAGGAGGATTTTATGAACACTCAATTAAAAAAAGGCATACTCGAAATGTGTATCTTATATGTCATAGATGAAAAAGATATGTATGGATTTGAAGTCATCGAGCGTTTGGCTAATGACATCGATGTCAATGAAAATACAATTTATCCAATTTTAAGAAGATTAACTTCTCAACACTTATTTAAAACATATGAAAAACAAACCACACTAGGTGCGCCTAGAAAGTATTATCAAATTACAAAACAAGGAAAACAAAGATTAAATGAGTCTTTAGATGAATGGAAATCATTTTTAAAAGGTGTATTTAATATTGTAGGAGGTCATTTCAATGAACAAAACTAATTATTTAAAAGATTTAAGAGAAGCTTTGCAAAGTCACGGGGTCTTAGAAGTAGATATCAAAGATGTTATAAGTGATTATGAAGGCATGTATGAAGATGCACTTGAAAGAGGGCTATCTGATGATGAAGCATATAACTTATTAGGCGATCCTAATCAAGTTTATGAAGAGTTAAGAGACACACTTCAAATGAAACAAATGAAAAGATATAAGCATAAGTTTATTGCCCTATCTCCATTTTTAGCAGTCTTAGTGTTTATGACTGTAGGCATGTCAACAGATATATGGCATCCAACATGGTTAATCTTTTTGATCATCCCCATCACAGCTATCATTTTAAGTACTCAAAAAGAAGAAAAGATTGTTGCCCTATCTCCATTTGTTGCGGTGATTACATTTATTTTAGTAGGCACTTATACAAACTACTGGAATCCAGCTTGGCTAGTCTTTCTTATCATTCCGTTAGTTGCACTTGTTTACGAGAAGAATAATGTAAAAAAAGCATTAATGATTTCATCAATACTCATTGCCGCAGCTTTCTATTTATATATGGGATACGCACAAGACGATTTCAGAACTGGTTTATTTGGTTTTATCTTACCACTTGTCGTTATGCTTTATTACGCTGAACTCCAATTTGAACTTGTTGTAAAAAATCCATTAAAAAGAAAAAATGCAATTGTATTTGCTTCAGTAATCATTGGTTCAATCGCAACATTCTTTTTACTTGGTTATTTAGCAGATGGATGGGCTTATGCTTGGATGGTATTTTTGTTAATCCCAATGACAGCAATTTATTTATATGATCAACCGAGAAAGTTAACACCTTTCATGCCATTTATTGCAGTCATTATCTTCTATAGTTTAGGATTCTTTTTTGGATTATTTGCAATATCATGGATTGCGTTCTTACTTATTCCAGTCGTAGCAATCATCGAGAATGCATAAAAAAAGGGCTGAACTGAATCAACCCAATCTAAAGTGCTTCGGCACTTTTTTTAATCTAATAAAATATAACCAATGCCTATACCTTTAGGTCCAGTATGAGCACCAACAACTGGAGTTAAATATGCGACAACAATTTCTCTTTCAGGGAAAACTTCTTTAATCTTTTCCACAAACCAAGCAACATATTCATCAGCATGTGCATGTGAAATATATGTAATAACGTTTTTATCTTTAGTATCTTCAATATATTTTTCTAATACACGCTTATGCGCTTTTGAAGTTGTTCTGATTTTTTCTAAAGTTTCAACTTTACCACTATCGCCAATAAAAAGTACAGGTTTCATTTGAAGCATAGTACCTAAAGTTCCTTGAAGTTTTGATAGACGACCGTTTTTAACTAAATAAAGCAGTGTGTCTACAGCAAAGTAAATCATATCATTATCTCTGATCTTTTCCAAATGTGGAACGATTTCAGCAACTGACTTTCCTTCTTCTGCAAGCCTGTGTGCTTCTAAAACCATATAAGCTTCACCGTATGCTAATGTTTTAGAATCAAATGCAGTGACTTTAATATTCACTTCATTTGCTGTTCTTTTTACAGCTTCATATAATCCACTTAACTCAGAAGATATGACGATCACTAATGCTTCTTCATAGCCTTCTTTTTCTAGTTCTTCGAAGTTTTGAATCATTGTACCTATAGATACATACGATGTCTTTGGAATATCATCTGGGTCTTTCTTAATACGTTCGTAAAAGGTTTTAGCATCCATATCAATAAAATCATTATATGCTTTATCATCTGAACTAAAATGAATAACAGAACGTAAAATTCTGATATCTTTTGGATATTTCAAATAATCTAGACCTGCATTACTACATGTTAAAATCGCAACTTTTTTCATAAAATCCCCTTATTCTTTCTTCATTTGTTTTAATTGATCTCTAATTTCTGTTAAAAGCTTAATATCTTCTGGTACTACAACTTCTTTAACTTCTTCGACTTCTGGAGCGTGTTCTTTTTCAACTCTTTCTAAGAATTGTTTTCTTCTTATAACAAGCGTGATTGCTGCATAAATACTAAATGCTATAATTAAAAATTCAACAATCGCTTGAATGAATGCACCATACCTGATTTCTGAACTATTAATAACCCATACCAAGTCAGTAAAGTTTTGTTCTCCAGTTAAAGATGTAACCAATGGCATGATAATGTCATTAACTAAAGATGTAACGATTGCACGAAATGCAGCACCAATGATAAACGCAACAGCTAGGTCTAAGATATTACCTTTTGTGACAAAATCTTTGAACCCTTTGAAAAATGTTCTTGTTTTGTTTTTCATACGGAACCCCTTTTTATTTTATGATATCATATTTTGATTATTTTAGATACTGCAATTAAAGTTAACAACTCAAAAATGCTATGGTATAATAATAACAAAAATCATTTGGGAGAATGATGCTGATGAAAAATATAATCACTAGGTTAAAATTTTTTATCGTCATGCTAATTTTATGGTTCTTATTTAATTTCAACTTTGAAATAAGAACGATTATTTTTGGCGTGACGATTTCTTTTTTAATATCCATATTTACTTATGAAGTTTTATACGATGAAAATGGCTTTCGATTTAAAGGCATTAAATTCACAAAGCTTTTCATCTATTTTTTTATACTTTTTTATGAGATATTTAGATCATCCATTTTGTATGTGATTAACCTTATGAAGCAAAAATATGAACCTGTAGTGTTCAAGATTTCACTTGAGCATTTAACAAATGTTCAAGTGGCGATTGTTGCAAACTCAATTACATTAACACCTGGAACAATTAGTATTGAAGTTATTGATAAAACAATATTTGTTATGGTATTAGCTGATCCAAAGACAAGTCATGAGACTTTAGCAAAACCAATTAGAGACAGATTTGAAAAATACTTGCTATCAAAAGAGGTGAACGAAGATGCCACTCATTAACATTTTTATTTTAATTACATTGTTTATTCTAGTTGTCGCGATGCTCTTATCGTTTATTAGATTGATCTATTCAAAAACTTTATGGGATAAAATCTTAATGTTAAACTTAATATCCGCAAAAGTTGTCTTATTCATCGCTTTATATGCAATTTATTCTGACCGTTTGATTTTGCTTGATATAGCAATTTCATACGGTATCATTGGGTTTTTAACGATGACTTTACTTTCTAAGTTTATTATGGCTGGAGGTAGAGAGAAATGACTGTGGTTGCTTATATTATTTTAATCATTTCCTGGTTTTTCATTGTCTTTGGAATGATTTCAATTTTTGTACTTAAAAACTTATATACAAGAATATTAACTGCCGCTACCATAGATACAGTTGCTAGCTTTTTAGTACTGTTCGCACTAATATTTGCGTCATGGCAATTTGAGTATGGTATTAGATTATTCATTTTAATTGTCTTTTTGATTATTACAAATCCAATTAGTTCACACGTAAATATACGATCAGCTTACTTAATCGGTGTACCTCTTAAAGATATGGAGGTTAACAAATCATGAATATTATTCCGACCTTATTGCAAATTCTGTTAATCATCATCGCAATAGCGATCGTGTTTCATAAAGAGAATTTTACGATTATTATATATATTTCATCATTTGGGCTTATAGCAGCAACCTTATATGTTTTAAATCAAGCACCTGATGTTGCGATAGCAGAGGTTGCTATTGGTTCTGCAATTATCCCTTTAATTTATGTAATTAGTATTTCCAGACAAAGAGAGTTTATTGTTTTAGACCGCGTCGATCATAATGAACTTGACGAAAGTATTGATGAAAAAAATATAGAACTATATGAGATTTTAACAAGTTTTGTTGATGATAATCAACTAAAAATGAATGTGTGTTCCGATATTAAAGGATCAGATGAAGCACTCACTAAAGATTTAAATGTTGATTTGATTATTTCTTATGATCATCAGAAAGAAAAATTTATTCTAAAGGGTAAGCAAAGCTCCATATTGATGGATCACTTAATTCAAAAAACCTTCCAACTTGATTATATTGAAGTCATTACTTTTAAGGAAGGTGAATCCATTGATTAGAAGAATATCTTTAGTCCTATTATTAGGGTTCATCTTATTTATATTTATCAACTCCATTCAAGACTTTGATTTAATCTACAATGACGATGGTAAACTGTTCTATTATGCCAATGGATTTCAAGATACAGGAAGTTATAATTATGTGACGGGCATCTACTTGGATTATAGACTCTTTGACAGTATCTTTGAAGCAGCTATATTATTGATAGCAGTTGCTGGCGTTATGTTCATTTCAGAACATTCAATCGATGAAAAAAACGCAATGTTCATGTTAGATAAACAAAAAACACCTGAACTTTTTATCACATTTAGCAGATTACTCTATCCAATCATGTTACTCTTTGGAATTTATGTCATAGTCAATGGACATTTATCCCCTGGAGGAGGATTTCAAGGTGGTGCAATCGTAGCAACCGCAATTCTAATTCTGTACTACATTGATATTACGAAAACTGTAAATGTTCACTTTGTTTTAACCATTGAAAAAACATTATTCATTGTATTGGTCTTAGTGGCTTCATTATCGTATTTTACAAGAGGCGTATTATTCACTAACTTCTTTAAACTTGATGCTTCACTCGATCAAAAAGCTATCTTTTTAACACTCATGAATATCTTAATTGGCGCGAAAGTTTCTTTAGGTTTAGTAGCAATCTTCACCGCATTTTTAAAGGAGGGCAGATAATATGAATCCAATTTTATCATTTATCGTCATTTTAGTTGGCATTTACGGATTATCCGTGAGTAAAAATATCATTAAATCTGTCTTTTGTATCACAATTGTTGAAGCTGGAACCATTCTCTTATTTCTAAACTTGGGTGCATTTGAAGGTGGAGTCATCCCTATCTTATCATCGTTAGGCATTGAAATTGTTGATCCCATCCCTCAAGCTTTAATGATTACAACGATCGTTATTGGATCAACAATTACATCTTTAGCACTGATGCTTTGTATCAAGATTTTCCATCATTATGGCAGCATCGAATGGAAAGTCATTTTGAAAGGAGATAAATAATGATTCAGTTATTTCCTGTGTTTTTCATTTTTATTCCAATTTTAACCGGAATTATCATCTACTTAGTTAAAAATAAACATGTCACTGTCATTGTTTTCTTATCACAAATCATCCTTGCGACACTTTTTGGTTTATACACTTATGCATATATTCAAGATCCAAATGTTTCTTATATCGTACTAGGTGGTTGGAATGATAAATTTGCGATCACTTTAATAAATGATACTTTATCTTTAACTTTTATTGCTCTTTCTATTTTCATGTGGACTGCGGTATTATTTTATACATTTAAAACCAACAGAATATATCATAAGTATTTGTTTTTCTTAATGTTTTTAGAAGGTATATTTTTAGCTTTTTTACAAACCAATGACTTATTTAATCTATTTATATTCTTAGAACTTATCACAGTATTAATAACCATATTGATAGCTTATAAGAAAAATGGTCCTTCTTTAAAAGCCGCAATCTATTATTTATTGCTAAACACTTTAGGTGCAATGTTCTTTTTGATCGGTATCATTATTTTATATTATACTTATGGTTCGATAAACATCACTTATCTTCAAGAAAATATTCATCTACATCAAGATCATCAAATGGTAAAACTCGCTTATATTTTGATGATCTCAGGGATCAGTGTGAAATCAGCTTTATTCCCACTTTTCACTTGGTTACCTAAAGCACATGGTGTCGCTTATACTTCACTTTCAGCACTTCTTTCTGGTTTATTAGTCAAAGGTGGATTATACTTGTTCATTAGAGTTCATGTTTATATGTTTGGTTATGATACATATAACATGACTGAAGTCTTCTTTTATATTGGTGCATTAACAGCTTTAGCAGGTGTTGTATTAGCTTTAGTTCAAAAAGATTTAAAACAAATACTTGCTCACCATACGATTTCTCAAATAGGACTCATGATGATGGGATTATCCTATGGTTATGGATTATCCTTTACAGGTGGTTTGATGCATTTAATCAATCATGCGCTTTTTAAATCACTTCTCTTCCTTTGTGCAGGACTCATTATCTATGAATATAAAACGAAAAAGATTTATGCAATTAGAGGCGTATTTAGATCGATGCCCCTGACATCTATATTTTTGATTATTGGTATGTTATCGATTAGTGGTGCACCATTTTTCAATGGTTACGTATCTAAAACTTTGATTAAATATAGTTTTAAAGCTGAACCTTTCAAGATGTTTTTATATACATTAGTTAATGTTGGTACAGTAACATCATTTCTAAAGTTTTCACAAATTCTTTTTGGAAAAAAAGTGGAGTTAAACAAACGAAAAGATGCGAAACAATTTGTTTCTATCATCGCGATTGGTTTATTATGTATCGGTATCGGACTTTTCTATAAACCACTCGGAGAAATGATTTACAATCTAGATTTATCCTATGTCAAACTCTTTGATATTAAAGCTTGGTTAGATTATGTGATTTATATCGGTATAGGTTATATCCTTTATAAGTATTATATTGCTAAAGATCATAAACCAGTCAAAGTTTTACGAGAGTTCCAAATGACTTTTGAAACAGCTAATTATTTATTTATCTTTTATATTTCAGCATTATCGCTTGTTTTATTTTACATACTCTAAGAAAAAAGTAGACAGCCGTCTACTTTTATTTTTTTATTATGATTCTTGAAAGTTCAAAAAAATGATTAATCTTTTGATAAGCTTTAAGTCGATCTTGATGCTGATGTCCTTTAGTATATAAAATCACATCAAATCCTAAAGTCTCTGCAACTTCTGCATCATGAAGTGTATCTCCAATCATCACAACATCTTTTGGATTAATTTTATGTTTTTTTACATAAGCTTTAGCAACATCGATTTTACTTTCGCCATGAACATTATCAGTACCAAGTACTGCTTCAAAATAATGGCCAATACCAAAATGTTTGACTTGCTCATTTAAATTGTTTTGTTCAGATGCAGACAATAAAATGTTTTTAACCCCCAACGATTGGAAATAAAACATAGCATCCAAAACACCATCATGAAGCGATTCATCGAAACTTCTTGGCTGATACTTTGAAATAAATGTTTTTGAAAGTTCTTCAAAAGGTGTTTTTTCTAAATCATAGACTTTTGCATAATAATTTTTTACAGGAAAATCAAAGATTTTTAAGTACTCCTCTAAAGTCACTGTTTTTCTATTAGCTTCAGTAAGCATTTCATTTAAGATATTGTGACAGAGTTTAACATCATCTAAAATAGTCCCATTAAAGTCCCAAAAAATATATTTTTTCTTTAACATATAAAGTCCCCCTTTATTTATGATATGGATGATTTTTCATAATCATGAATGCACGATAAATCTGTTCAACTAGAATCAGTCTCATCATTTGATGTGGAAATGTCATTTTCGAAAATGAGACACTTTGGTTAGCACGTTTGTAAACTTCATCTGCCAAACCGTAAGATCCACCAATCACAAAAACCAAGTCTCCTTGTTGATAAGTCTGAACATGTTCAATATAACTTGAAAATTCTAAACTGTCCATCATTTTGCCTGCGATTGCAAGCACACAAACTGTATCTGATGGTTTAATTTTACTTAAAATTCTTTCGCCTTCTATGGTCATACCAACTTCGTCTTTTTCATCTTTAACTTCAATGATTTCAAAGCCTCCTGGTATTTGTTTTTTATAGTAGTTAATACCCTCATTAAGATATTTTTGGTTCATTTTACCAACAACAATGAGCTTAATCATATCTTAACCACTCCAAGTCCATCTTTTGTTGCGTAAAAAACCTCGACTTTCGTAGGATCATCAAAGATTTTTACAATTGCTTCTTCAATATCTAAAATGGAATTGCAATCTTCAGAAATATGAGTAACAATCCATTTGGTTTTCTTAGTTTTAGCAAAACTATTGACTAACCACGCAGCATCATCATTTGATAAATGCCCTTTTTCTCCTAAAATCCTTTTTTTAAGCAAAAAAGGTCTTAGAGATTGCATGAGTTTTGTTGGATGATGATTCGCCTCTAACAAATAACAATCAGCATCCGATAAAAGTTCATGATATGCTTGATCTACATACCCAGTGTCATTGACAAAACACACTTTTTTATCCTCATGCTTGATGACATATCCTACAGGTTCATTGGCATCATGAGAAACCATAAAAGTTGATACATCTAATCCTAAAAGATTAAATTGATCTTCTGATTTAATCATGTGTATATTTGGAATCATATGAATGATATCTAAAGGTAGTCCATCATGGGTACCCTTAGTCATATAAACATCAGTAATCACGTGATGTTTTAATAGCATCTTTAAACCAATCGTATGATCGGAATGTTCATGCGTTAAAAGTAGGGTTTTTACCTCATTTAAATCTTCATTGTAACTTAACATTTTTTCTTTAATTTTCTTATAACTAATCCCAGCGTCGACAAACAATTTAATATGTCCTACTTTTAAGTAGGTCATATTGCCCTTAGATCCACTGGCTAAAACATATATTTCCAAGCTCATCACCTTCTATTATCTTAACATAAAAATATGTGATATTATAAAATAAAATGAAAGTGGTTGCATTTATACCCTAAAAAATGCTATATTATACTTGCTTGTATGAAACAATTGAAGGAGTGAACACACAATGAATCAATTAAAAAATATTAGAAGATTTGCGCTACTTGTGCTCGTAGCAGCAGGTGTTCTAACATTAGCTGCTTGTAGTGGCAGTGAAAAAACACCATATGGTGACTTATCAGATGATAATGTTTATTTAACCTATGGAGATATAACAATCACAGAAAAAGAATTATATGATCAACTTCGTTTGCAAGGCGCATCAACTTTAGCAACTATGGTTGACGAAGAATTATTTAAAACATATATTGAAGATGCTGAGACTAAACTTGCTAATGGAGATGAAACTTTAGTTGGTTATCTAGACGATATAGTTAATAGAGCAATCCACGGTTCAACAGAACTAGAAGACTTAGAAGACCTTTACGCTGAGAGCCCTGAAAATTATATTAGAAATATTGAAAGATATGCTGACTCTCTATACTTGCTTGATAACAGCATGGTGATTCAAGATGTCATTGATGCATTACTTGGTTTAGCACAAACTGAGGAAAGCCCATTTACTGGATATCATACACTTGACTTTATGTTAGATCGTTATGCTTTAAGAGTCGCTCAAAGAGCATATGCTAAAACTTTATTAGACGAAGAAGTCAATGATGAAGAAAGTGATGTATATATTTCTGATGACAATATCGTAACTTACTACAAGAACAACAAAGAAGGTCGATACGATGTAGATGCATTAGTTGTTCGCTTCATTAACTTAAACGAAGCAAACGCTGCTTTATACCAAGTTGGCTTAAAATCAGATTCTAAAGGTTTCTGGTATGAGTTACCAGATATCAGAATCTTAGAAGGTAATCCAGGCTATATTGACTTAGATGATCCTGACTATGTACATGTTAGAGATATCCTAGATGATTTAGGACTTATTTCTAAATTAGGTGTAGATCTTGAATCTCGCGAAATGATTACTGTTCAAGATTACGAAGATTACTATAAAGCATACATTATTAACACAGATAGAGCTGATGGATTCTCAGACGTTAAACTTTTACCAGAAGGTGTAAAAGCTAAATTTATCGAAATCTATAACTTATTAAATCCAGCAGCACCAATCAAGCTTGACACTGATGGTGTCTCAATCGTTGGCGATGGCAATGATTATACAACAACTTATACTTATGACGACTTAACAGACATCAATACAAGCCTTAGAAGTCATATCTATAACACGTTAGTTGCAGAAGCTGATATGGAAGATCCAGATGACACAGCTGATGGTAAACCTTATTCATCAAGAATTCAAACATTCGGTGATTCTCGTTATTTAGTGTTTAAATTAGATGACGAAAGCGAAACTGAAGAAGGTATCTTAGTGGAAGATTCTGAAGATCCAGATACTGATGTCTTTAATGATACAGTTGAAGCACTTGCAATTCAAGCTGAAATGAAAAACGAATTATTAGAATCTAAATTAACAGATACTTATGTAACTACAAAAGTTACTGAATTATATGAAGAACAAACTTTAGATATTTTTGATCCAATCGTTAGAGTCTTCTATAACCAAAGTTATGGCTATGAAGGTACTCAAGATAATAAAGACGGTAATGTCGTTGCTAAAATTGGCGATATCGAAATTACTGTTGAAGCATTCTATAACAAGTTAGAGTCTTCATATGGTATCAACTTAGCATTAGATATGTTAGCTAATAAATATTTTGAAGCAAGCGAAAAATATACAGTATCTGAAGCAGACTTAGAAGATTACACAGACCAATTCGAAAATATTATTTCACAATTCTCATCAGACAACTTCGCATCTTCTGGTTATCCAGCAAGCATGGGTAGACAAAACTTCTTATTAACTGCATTTGGTTCAAGATCAAACCAAGAAGCAATCAATAACTTATATGTATATCCAGACTTAAGACAACAATATTTAGAAGATTATGAAGTTCATTTTGGTAATGAAAACATTTATGAAAGTTTTGCTACTTTAGCTGCAAGACAATATAATAACTTTGAATCTATTACTGTAAGTCACTTACTTGTCTATTTTGATCAAGATGGCGATGGAACACCAGATGACCCACAAGAATACTTAGATACATTAGATGCTGCTTCTCAAACAGAAGTCATCAATGGACTTATTGATTTAATCGATTTAGTTTATTCACGCCTAGGATTATATAAGGGTATGAAAGAAGGCTTAAGTGCTATCGCTAATGACTTTAATACTTCAGGACGTATTCAAATTGGTAGTACAGTTCCACCATATGATTACACACTTGAAAGTGTATGGTCAGAATATCGTCAATTAGGTTTCTACTTAAAGTTTGAAGATATTAATTCTGCTGTAACTAATAAGTCTAATTTCGTAACTGGATCATCAAGATTAGATGAAGTTTTCTACGATCGTGCTATGTTAATTCATGACACTTTAGCAGAAATGGAAGACGATGATTCATTATTCCCATATTTAGATTTCTATGATGCATGGGTAAATTCATCTAATGCAATTACAGAAACAGAGTTAGAAAGTGTTAAATCTTCATTCGGATATCATTTCATTTTAGCAAACAGAATTGGTGAAACAACTTCTGCAATCTTTGATGAAGCTGATGATGAAAACAGTGAATATGTACTTGCAGATGATGAAACAATCAATGTTTATAACAGTGATTCGGATACATTAACTGCTAGCCAAGTCAAATACTATTTATTAGGTTCATTATCTGATGAAGGTGTTGAACTTCCTAGAGATGTACAAACTGCTGTAACAAATTACTTACAACCAGTATTAACAGTGTATGAAGGCACTTATATGCAAAGAGAATTAATCTTTAGCTTATTAGATGATGTTGACTTTACTGACGCTGATGCTGATTTAAGATTAGAAACAATTAGAGAAATAAACTTGCGTCAAATGCACGGTTACCAATTATCACAAAACGGTGGCGTGAATGATGCAAATTATGAAGCTTTATTTGGCGGTATATTAGAAATCTTAAAAGGTTCTAACTAATCGTATTAAGACCACTTCGGTGGTCTTTTTTTACGGTTTTAATGCATAAAAAAAGCGCTTCTAGCGCTTATTTTCTTGGTTTATAAAATCTCATTTTATCAAGGACACTAATCATTTGTGTAAACTGCCCTTCTGCTGTATCTTCTAACACTTCACCTAATACAGTAAATTTAGAATCAATCGTGTCAATAAACCATAACAGTAATGCTTCTCCTGTTTGTGGTTTTTTAGGAGATCCAAAGTGTAGTTGACCATGATGTGATAAGATCATGTGTTTTAATAGTAAAACTTCTTCTTTATCTTTATACCCGAGTTTTTTTGCAACTTCATCGATATCAAGTGTTTGCATGACAAGATGTCCGATTAACAATCCCTCTTTAGTATATTCTCCATCAACACCACTAATTTCCGTGATTTTTGACATATCATGTAAAATGGTTGCTGCATATAATAGATCTTTATCTAAATAAGGATAAACTGATATAAAAGGATCAATCAATTTCAACATCGTAAATGTATGATAGCTTAACCCACCAACATATGCATGATGGAATTTGGTTGCTGCTGGATGCATGTAAAATGTCTTTTCGTATGTCTTATATATTGTTTTCGTAATATCTAATAATACTTGATTTGAAATTTGATTTAAATATGATTCAATACCCTCTTTTATTTCCATCATTGGTATTGGAGCGTAAGTATAGAAGTGATCGAGTAGTTTTGATAACTCCTTAGCCTCTAATACCTCTTCTACAGGCTTTAAAGACTTGAGCTTTAAGATGAGCTCATCTTCGATTTTAACGACTGCTAAAGCTGTAAATTCATAGATTTTCCCAGATTTAATATCTGCAAGTTGCTCAAAATCAAGTTTGATATTAATGTGTTCATTTTCTTCAGTCACAATGGTGGTATTTGCGAAGTGAGCACCTGTATTAATACTTTCAACTTTACCAATCATTTTATATATTTCGTTTTCTAATAATTGCATGTGATTCACCTACTTTACATGTTCTATGATATATGATTTTAACATATCTTTATCATTCTTTAATTCATTTTTTAATATTTTAAGTACCATTTCTTGTTGGATATCCTTAAGCCAAGCACCCGCTTTTTTTCCTGTGATTTGCATAATTTCGGTTGCTCTTAGTTTAAGATCTAGTTCAGATTGAATTGGTAAGTGTTTATATGTTTGTTCGATCTCATTTCTTAAGTTTTCTGATCTACCAAGCATGTGGTTTACTTTATTCGCGGTTAAACATAAATCAAGTCCATATGTATATAATATATATGCATCAAACTCTGGATTCATATTTGCTAGTGTCGCTGCTTGTTGATAGCGATGTCTATGTTTGTTTGAAAATGACCATGCTTTTGGAATCACGCCATCATTTAGCGCAAAACACAAAATGAAAAATGCATCAACAAATGGCATTTCTTCCATGTTTTGGATATATGCTAATCCCTTTTTAAGTCCGGGTAGAACTTCATGGACTTTGGTAGTTACCAATGATTTATATGCTTTTTTTGCATGTGGACCTTGGATGATTTTAATCATTTCATTTAAGATGCGTTCAGATGAAACATTATGTAAGTTTTCTCTTAAGTCTTCAATCGCATTTCTAGTTTCTTTTTCAATTTGAAATCCTAATTTAGATTGAAAATAAAATGCTCTTAACATACGCAAAGCATCTTCTTCAAATCGTTGTTTCGGATCACCAATTGTTCGAATCATTTTGTTTTTTAAATCGGTTCTTCCATCAACATGATCAATCACTTGAAGTCTTTCATCCATTAATAAACCATTAATCGTAAAATCTCTTCTCTTCACATCTTCAATCACTGAATCACTATAAGTAACTTGATCTGGATGACGTAGATTTGTATAAGTCCCGTCAATACGATATGTCGTTACTTCAAATTTTTCAGTTTTATATAAAACTGTTACAGTTCCATATTTGATACCAGTAGGAATTGTTCTAAATATTTTGCTCACTTCAAATGGTTTAGCATTTGTTGTGATATCTATATCATTAGAAGGCATCTTTAAAAGATGGTCTCTCACTGCACCACCGACGATATATGCTTCATATCCTGCTTTTTTTAATTCAAATAAAACGTTTTTTGCTGTTTTTAATTTACTCATGTTATCACCTGTTATATTATACCAAGAAATCAGTATTTTTTATAGCATTTAAAAAAATAAGACAGTCATCTGTCCTATTTTAAAAAGATCCCAACACCGATAACATCTGGTCCGATATGTGCGCCAACGACTGGTGTTGATGGTGCTTCATATAAGTTTTCTAAACCAAGTTCTGTTTTTAGTGTTTCAATAAAATGTGCTTTTAGTTTTGGATTACCTGTGTATAAAATATATGCATCAAATGGACGTCCGTTCGCATAAGCATTCACTTTGCTTGCGATGGATGATAAAGCATTTTTGATATTTCTAATTTTTTCAATCGATACAATATGTCCTGTTTCTTGAACTTGCAAGATTGGTTTTATCTTTAAAAGCTTACCCATAAATGCTTGAGCATTAGATAATCTTCCATTTTTAACTAGATATGATAGAGAATCCACTGCAAAAAAGATGGTATTATGTTTTCTTTTTTCCTCTAAGTGTTTATCTATCTCTGCAAAAGTCTTTCCTTCTTTAATCATTTTTTCTGCATCAAGTGCAAATAGTCCTTCAGAAAAACATACAGTTAATGTATCAAAAACATGAATGTTCATCTTATCTTTAAGTTCTTCACTAGCGAGTTTAATCACATTATGTGTACCACTTAGTTTAGATGAAATGGTTGTTACATAAATTTCATCATATCCTTCTTGATGTAAGTTCTCAAAAAATTCAATGACTTCTCCTATAGCTGGTTGTGAAGTCCTTGGGATCAGTTCTGGTCTATCTCTTAAGATGCTGTAAAACTCGTCAGCTTTAAGCTCACTCCCATCAAGATAGCCTTGATCTTCGATAAAGACTTTGATTCTTAATATTTTAATATCATGATGAAAAGGATAATAATCAAGTCCACCAGTTGATGTATCAACAACGATTCTTTTTCCCATAACTTCCTCCATAAATTTAGACTATGTTCATTATATCAAAAAAGCATTAGCTTATAAATATGTTATAATGTTTTTGGTGATGATATGAATCATATTAAGGAAATAATTACACATCAAATAGAAATTGATAAGTCTATTTTCATAGGCATTCTTTTTCCGCTTGACGATCCATCAAATATTAAAGATTTAATTGAAGAAGCAAAAAACATGTTTCCAAAAGCAAATCATTACTGTAGTGCTTCATTATACGGAGAAGGGCTTGAACACGCGACATCAAGTGATGATGGTGAACCACAAAGAACAGCTGGAATTCCAATTCTAGAAGTTTTAAAGCACAACAATATTACCAATGTTTTATGTGTGGTTGTTAGATATTTTGGTGGGATTAAACTGGGTGCTGGTGGATTAGTTAGAGCTTATTCGAAGGCAACAGCTGAAGTTTTAAAGTCAGCACCATTTTATGAAAAAAAGGAAATGGAAGGCTACAAAATTACTTTTGATTATGCGTTGATTTCTAAAATCGATCACATCTTAGAAGACATATCTATCATCAAAGATAAAATATATCTAGAAAATGTTTCCTATCACATATATTTTAAAGATAAAGACATTTCTGTATTTGATGAAATCAAACATCAATTTAAATCTATTGAATCCCTACCTTCTGAAACTTTATGGATAAAAAAAGAGAAAACTCAAACTTGAGTTTTTTTTATTGGATAATTTATAATTACAAGTGCAACACTAAATAAAAATCAAAAAAGTTCATAGATTCCTTTATAATGTAAGTGACCAAACAAACACAAAAGGAGAAACTATGAACTACATACATCTTACCATAGAAGAAAGAACATGTATATATCAGTTATGGTTATCAGGCGTGAGTATTAGACAGATTAGTAAAGCAGTAAAGAGGAGTCCTAGTACGATATCTAGAGAGTTAAAGAGAAATTCATGTGGATATCGTTACAAATACTTACCTCATGTCGCACAAAAAAAATACAACAAACGTCGAATCAATAGCCATAGAAAGGTAAAAATATCACCAATCATCAAAGAGTATATTGAAAGCAAATTGAATCAACAATGGTCTCCAGAACAAATAGCTATGAGAGATAAAGGACAACCTGAAAAAATCCCCTGTTTTTCAACTATTTATAGATGGATCCATAAGAAATATCTTATCAAAGGAAATATGACAAAATTAAGACGTAAAGGCAAGTTTAAACGACCTGCAGAAACAAGAGGACGATTCAATATTGGTAAACCGATAAAAAAACGGCCTAAAGAAGTTTATAAAAGACAATCCATAGGTCACTGGGAAGCTGATACAGTTGAATCAGGAAGATTTAATCATCAGCGCAAAAGTAAATACTGTTTTGTCACATTAGTTGAACGTAAATCAAGACTGTATCTTGTTAAACTGTTGCCCGATAGGACAAGTGAGAATGTCACGGCTGCGATGATTGAATTATTATCACAGTTTCCATCGGAACTTGTAAAAACAATAACATGTGACCGTGGAAAAGAATTTTCTAGATATCAAGAGATTGAAGAGAAGTTAAATTGTCAGATGTATTTCGCTGATCCTTATTGTGCATGGCAAAAAGGAACTAATGAAAATACAAATGGTTTATTAAGAGAATATTATCCAAAAGGAATGGATTTGTCACAAACTGATCATCATGAAGTTAATGAAGTATTAAATCGTTTGAATAATAGACCAAGAAAATGTATCAACTTTAAAACTCCATTAGAAGTAATCAATGAGCACTATGATGCGTTGCACTTGAATTGACAAATTATCTTCGAAAAAAAATAGGAGATTTCTCCTATTTTAAATGTAATGATTTAATTTTAAAACGATAATTCTTTCTTAAATGTCTTAACTCTTGTCGTAAAACCTTTTGTTGAGCCCTTGATGCTTTTAAGTGATATTTCTTCGTGTGCTCATTCATGTTTCTAATTTCACTCGCACGATTCTGATTAAGATTTTGTAAATCGACTTCATTATTCTTATGTGCTTTTTCAATAGATAATTTAGATTTTTTCATATCTTCATCGTAATTGTGAGTTTTTTGCTTTAATGTCTCAAGTATTTTTAATCTTGTTTGTTCAAAACGAGATAACAATGCTTGATTCTTACTTTCAGATGATTGTAAGAAATTTTGATAGTTCTTATCTTCTAGTTCTAAATGTTGATCATATTTTTGAATATGTCTTTGATGTTGTTGATTGATTTGATCCATTTGTTTTTGATAATCACTATAAGATTGGTTAGCAATTTGCGTCTGATTGTCGTTAAGTGATTTTAACTCTTGTTTCATAAACTCTAAATGTTCTTGAAGCTTTGTGTCAAGTAATTTAATGTTTGCCTGAATAGTTGCTATAGCCTTTTCATGCTCAGATTGTCTTTGCTCTTTAGTTTCTTTATAGACTTGCTGTTGATGCTTTAAATCACTTTCCTTTTGCTCGTTGATTTTCTTTTCATTAGTGTCAAGTTGATCCATGGTTTGTTTTTGATTGTTTTTTAGTTCATTTAATAAGTGTTCTTGAGCCTTATTAAAGTCATCAACGATATCATCTTGTTTTTTATCACTTGCATGATAGAAATCATACATATGATTTAAAATCATTTGCTGATTAGAAATGAGTTTATTCTCAAAAAGTGTTTGTGCTTTGATGAGTTTTTTATTCTCTTGAGCAAGCAATGAATCTGTAACATATACAGTTTCATTTAAACTAGTGATAAAGCTAAAATGTGCCTCAATGAGTTTATCAAAATCTAGTTGAATGGTTTCATAAATCTTTTGACTAGCGAGCTGATATTTCAAATAGAAATTAGATTCTTTAGCTTGATGCTTTTTAAGAAGTATTTGCTGCTTATCCATGCTTTCTTTGATATGCTCAACTTGTTTATCGTAAGGCAACATTTTTTGATGTTTCTTGTCAATTTGCTTTTCAATGATTGAAAGTTTATGTTTTAAATTCTTGATTTCTTTTTCATGATTAGCTATGAGTTTTTGATTTTCTTTAATGTCATGATGTTTATGTTTCACTTTAATGATGCCATCTGTGATGTTATCATTAATCTTTTGAAGCTGAATGATAAATTGGTTTTGTTTTTCTAATGTTTGTTGGGTTTGGAAAAATTGCTGTTCAAGTATATCAATATCTTTTTGTATATCTTTTTGCTTGGCATGAATTTTTTGTAGCTCTTGTTCATATAAGTTCATTGCATCTTCATGCTTGAGCATGTATTTATAACTAGTTTGATCATCTATTTTCTTTTGATAATACTCTAGATCAAGAGATTTAAAATGACTTATCGTTTCAGTAATTCCAGATTTTAAAACATGTTCTAAGTCAAGTGTATGTTTTAAAACTTTTTTAAACACTTCTGGATGCGATGGAAGAAGATAAAGTGATTGAATGACTGATTGAATGGTTTTATGTTTTTTATAAAACATTCTTAAACCATAAAACAACATCTCTGACTGGTATTGTCTTAAGTTGAGATCGTTTAAATAAAGTTTCATGAGACGAAGTGCTTTTTCATTAGAAAGATTCTTTTGGTGATTGGTCTTCTTTTCTAATAAATCAAATTCTTGCTCGTGATGCTTTCTTTGTTGATCAAGCTTGATAAGTTCTACTTGATGCTTTTTCACAATTAAGTTTAAGTTTTCTTTATGTTTTGTTTCTTCTAAATCCAAAGTATATGTTTTTAAGATTTGCTGTTTATTTTTCTCAAATACTGTTTCTGCAATTTCTCTTCTAATATCTTGTTCACTTGATGTAAAATCTCTTTTTGATTTCATTTTTTCTAACTCGAGTTGTGTAGATATTTGAACAAACTGAGTTTCTGAATCGTAATCAAGTTTAGCAATCATACCTTTAAGGTTTTCTTTTTCTATTTTACATGCAAATTCATGCTCGATTTGAGCTGTTTTTAACTTTGATAAATAAGATGCAAGATGTTGATCGTTATTAAGTAAATTAAGTTCTCTTTCTTGTACATGTGCTTGAATCTGAAGTTGAATTTCAAGTCGAAGTAAATCTTTTCTTAAAGTGAGATTGAGAACATGAAGTTGATACTTATATGTTTCTTCAAGCAAATTCAAGTGCTTTTTAGAGACTAATAAATTATGATTGAAGTTTAAGTCTATTTTTGCTAAATCTTGTTTATAATCATATGAAATAATATTGCGCTTTAAACGCCAGTCATTAATTTCTTTAGTATGATTGATATCGTGTTGATAGAGTTTTAATTGTAATTCTTTCTGCTTTGTTGTAATATCCTTTTGTGTTCTTAAGATTTGCTTATTTAGGTCGTTATCTAGTGATCTTAAGACAAAGGTGAGATCGTGATTAATCTTTTCTTTAACATGTGGATCACTTGTTTGTTTCATCTTTTCGCGATAAGATCTGGATTGAATGATCTTTTCTTTATGGATAGCTTCTCTAAATGCAGATAGCTTCGAATTTAATAAAGTAATATTTTCATTTGATTGGTGAATGATTTTTTGTTTTTTCTCTTCATAAATGTCTTTTTGCGTATTAAAATAATCATCAAGATCAAGCAAGTCTTGTTGATGTTGTTGTTTGGTTTTATTGATTGTTTCTTGGTATTCTTGATTCAGTGCTTCAAGTTTGATGTTGACTGGATCAATCTTCTTTTGATGTTCTTTTTCGAGAGAGTTTTTAGCCTTATCATGTGCTTTTTTAAGTTTGTTAATTGCTGTATTAAACTGTGTTGTCAACAAATGATAATTGTTTTTAATCGTTAGATAAGTTTGATCATTCTCATCTTTGATATTTTGCGTTTCAAGATCGTTGCTCTTTAATGCTTGTTCTTTTTCATTTTTAAAGTCTTCGATGGCTTGATTTACGTTTTCTACTTTTTTCTTATAGATGTTTTCCAGACTTATAAGCGTCTCTTTTTTCTCTTTTTCAATATCAGTAGATTGTTCTTGATATATTTTTCTAGCACTTGCTTTTTCTTTTTCGAATTGAGATATTTCACGTTTTAATGTCTGTTCAAGTTTTTTTAGTTTATCATCATATGTTTCTTCTAAGGCTTTTTTATCTTGTTCAGATTTTTTTGTTAATAGGCTTTGTTCTTGATTGATTTTTTGAAGATTTTGAATTTTATCTTTTTGTAACTGATCGAGACGTGTTTTATGATCTTCTACATTTTTTAAAATCTTTTTATGTAAACGCTCAATTCGCGCTACATAATTCTTATGGATTTGTAAACTTACATCGATTGCAATTTTATGTTTATAAGTAATATGCTGTTCAATCCAAGACAAGTTTGGGTTAATGTCATGTAAAAGAACCACCAATTGATTTGAAATTGGTAGGTATTTTTGTCCGTGATTTAATTCATCCTCGAAAAGACGTTCAAACGTCTCTATGTTGTCTATCTTTAAAATGGTTATCACATCCTAAAATTATTATAACATAATCAAGAGTTAAGATAGAAAAAAGCATGAAAAAATGTTATAATTAAATGAAAAGATAAAAAGCTGGGTGAGACTTTATGTTTGCGTATGTAAAAGGCGTTGTTACGCTTATTAAACCAAGTTACATCGTAGTAGATGTATTAGGTGTTGGTTATCAAATATTAACTCCAAATTCATATCATTATAAAAGAGATGAAGAAGTACTTGTCTACACGCATCACTATGTTCGAGAAGATATTAATGTGCTCTATGGATTTCCAAGTTTAGATGCTAAGGATTTATTCGTTAAACTCATTGGTGTATCTGGCATTGGTCCAAAGAGCGCTTTAAGTATTTTAGCAAGTGATCAAATTGATGATATCATTATGGCAGTTGAAGCATCTGATGTGAAATTTTTAACTAAGTTTCCAGGGATTGGTCCAAAGAGCGCGCAACAAATCATCTTAGATTTAAAGGGTAAACTTGTCATCGATGAATTAGAGCTTATTCCAAATCAAGAATCTGATGTCTCACAAGCATTAACTGCTTTAGGCTATTCTAAGACAGAAATAAAGAAAGTACTTAAGAAGGTAAATTCTGATCAAAGTGTTGAGTTGATGATCAAAGATGCACTTAAGTTGCTCATGAAATAATAAAAGAGGTTTTTATGGATAAAGAACGTATTGTAACAGCGATGTCAACTAAAGAAGATGAAGATCAAACATTACGCCCCACAAAACTTGACCAATACATTGGGCAAGACGACATCAAAGAAATGCTTGATATTTATATAAAAGCTGCAATTAAGCGTAAGGAAGCATTAGATCACATGTTATTATATGGACCTCCAGGACTTGGTAAAACCACGTTAGCACAAATTGTAGCAAATGAACTAGGTGTTAATATTAAAGTCACAAGTGGTCCAGCAATTGAGCGTAGTGGCGATTTAGCTGCAGTTCTATCATCACTTGAACCTGGTGATGTTTTATTTATTGATGAAATCCATAGACTTCCTAGATTTGTTGAAGAAGTATTATATGCTGCTATGGAGGATTATGTGTTAGATATTGTGATTGGTAAAGATCATGAATCTAGAAGCATTAGAATCGATTTACCTCCATTTACTTTGATTGGTGCAACCACACGCTTTGGTGACTTATCTGCACCGCTTAGAGATCGTTTTGGTGTCGTCTTTAGATTGAACTATTACGGAGTTACAGATTTAGAAAAAATTGTAAGACGAACATCTGGTGTTTATCAAAACGAAATTGAAGAAGATGCAGTGAATTCTTTAGCTAAAAGAAGTCGTGGAACACCAAGAATTGCCAATCGTTTATTTAGACGTGTCAGAGATTTTGCGGAAATCATTGGCGATGGCACAATCAATAAAGAGATTACTGATCATGCATTATCTAAATTAGGCATTGATCATAATGGACTTGATCATACGGATTACCGTTATTTAAGATCGATTGTCGATAAATTTGGTGGTGGACCTGTAGGTATTGAAACGATATCTGCATCCATCTCAGAAGAAATGACGACAGTCGAAGATGTTTATGAACCTTATCTACTGATGGAAGGCTATATAAAAAGAACTGCTAGAGGTAGAGTAGCAACTGAAAAGACTTATGAAGCCTTAGGCATAAAATACTATAAAGGATTGTTCGAAAAATGAGAGTAAGTGATTTTGATTTTCATTTGCCAAAAGAGCTGATTGCTCAACACCCAAGTGAAAAAAGAGACCATTCGAGATTAATGGTTCTAAATAGAGAAACTGAATCTATTGATCATAAACATTTTTATGATATTGTTGATTTGTTAGACAAAAACGATGTTTTAGTGATCAATGATACTAAAGTGATTCCTGCAAGACTTTTGGGATCTAAAGCAGAAACACAAGCTGTTATCGAAGTCTTATTGTTAGAGGAACTAGAAAAAGATGTTTGGCAAGCTTTAACAAAGCCAGCCAAACGTGTTAAAATAGGCACTAAAATCCATTTTGGTGACCAATTGACGTTAGAGTGTGTTGGCATTCATGATGAAGGACTAAGAGATTATAAACTGCATTATGAAGGTATTTTGATTGAAGTTTTAGAAAAATTAGGCACGATGCCATTACCACCATATATTACGGAGAAACTTCTTGAACAAGATCGCTATCAAACAGTTTATGCGACCAATCCAGGAAGTGCTGCTGCACCTACTGCTGGACTTCACTTCACAAAAGAGCTCATGGAAAAAATAGAAGATAAAGGCATTGAAATTATACGAGTCACATTAAATGTTGGACTTGGAACATTTAGACCTGTTGCTGTCGATAAGGTTGAAAACCATATCATGCATCATGAAACCTATACCATCACTAAAAAAAGCGCAGAACGTTTAAATGAGGTGAAAAAGCAAGGTAAAAAGCTTGTTTGTGTAGGAACAACATCACTCAGAACTGTAGAAGCTAATTACAAAGATGGCTTTCATGAAGGTACTTATGCAACAGATATCTTTATCTATCCAGGATATAGATTTAAAGCATGTGACAAATTAATTACCAATTTTCATCTACCAAAATCAACACTTATTATGTTAGTATCAGCACTTGCAGGCAATGATTTTGTGAAACATGCATACCTTGAAGCTATCAAAGAAAAATATCGTTTCTTTTCTTTTGGAGATGCAATGTTTATTAAATGATTGAAAAATTAAGATAAAATCGTTATAATTTATATAGACGTATGGGAGGATATCATATGAATAATACCAGCTTACAAACATTGACATCTAGTTTTTATTTATATATCGCAATTGGAACTATTGCATTATTTACATTAGGAATTACATTTTTTCTATTAACAAGAAGAAAAAATGTTAAAGAAAAACCGTTAGAGTTATCCTTTCTAAATGACTTATATTTAGCTTTAGGAACATCATTAAATATTAAAACGATTGAACTTGTTCAAAAAAGATTACAGGTTGAAGTTCAATCCATCAAAAAGATTGACCAAGAAGCATTAAAGACTTTAAACATGCCAGCGTTTGTTACTGGTAAAAAAATAACATTGTTAATTAAAGACAATTCAAAAGAAGTATACAAATACTTAAATGAAAAAAGAAAAGAGGAAGTATAATGGAAAAGAAATTTCTCATCACATCTGAGTATGGAATTCATGCGAGACCAGCAACAAGACTCGTAAATCTAGCAATGAGCTTCGACGCTGAGATCATGTTAGAAGCAATGGGTAAGACTGTCAACTTAAAATCAATCATGGGACTGATGTCTCTTGGGATTTATAAAGGTGAAGAAGTGAAAATCACAGCTACTGGCCACGATAGCGAAAAGGCAATCGAGCAATTAAGTGATTTTATTATGACAGAAGGATTAGGCAGATTAGCTTAAAAAATGATAAAGTGGCCATAAGCCACTTTATGTCTATTTAAGGAGCATCATGAGGCAAAAACGATTAAAATATGTAACTAAAGAACTACTTGAAGAGCATGGTGTCATTACCGATGTGAAGCACTTAGAGATACCAAAAGATAAACATGTTTATTTAGAAATCGGCAGTGGTAAGGGACAATTTATAACGTCACTTGCTAAAAATCATCCCGATGATTTTTTTATTGCTATGGAAGTCAATATGTATGTGATCTATCGGATTTTAGAAAAGAAACTAGAACAGAAATTAGATAATCTATTGATTGTTTTAGGTGACGCAAAAGAACTAGAAACTTACTTTGCAAATGATAAGATTGATCTTCTATATTTGAATTTCAGTGATCCATGGCCAAAAAGTAAACATCATAAGCGTAGATTAACATATCCAAGTTTTTTAAGACTTTATTTGAAGATTCTTAAAAAAGATGCATTTTTACAGTTTAGAACAGACCATTTAAATTTATTTATCGATTCACTAGATTATATGGAAGATTATTTTGATATCACAGATGTGACTTATGATTTAGAACCATCAGATTATATGACAGAATATGAAGAAAAGAAAAGAAAATTAGGTCCAATTTATCAATTAAAAGGGAAGGTAAAACAAGATGATTCCAAAGATATATAAAGATTTATTTACACTTGAAGCGACTTCAGGGTATGAAAAACCAATAAGAGACTATATGGAAGCTTATATGAAGAAGTATCCTCAGTATGAAATCCATAAAGATCGCTTAGGATCTATATTTGCAGTCAAAAAAGCAATGGATCCAGATGCACCTATTGTGATGGTTGCTGGACATATGGATGAAGTCGGACTCATGGTTGTAGGAATCACTAAATACGGTATGTTAAAACTACAAAATGTCGGTGGTTTAAATGGAGAAGTGTTTATCTCCCAAGTCCTTAATGTTCATACGAAACAAGGTGTGATCAAAGGCGTTGTTGGCGCACTACCACCACATTTAAAACAATCACAGCAAACAACGATATCAGATTTAATTCTTGATATTGGTGCAACTTCAAAAGAAGAAGCGTTATCATTTGGGGTTGAACTTGGAGATATGGTTTTGTTTGATAATCCGTTTTTCTATACAAAAAATGAACATAGATTAATTTCGAAAGCGATTGATAATAGATATGGTTGTGGGCTCGCATTAGAGACCATTAGAAGATTTGCAAATAAAGATCTACCGTTTACACTTGTTGTAGGTGCAACTGTGCAAGAAGAAGTTGGTCTAAGAGGTGCAGAAACAGCTGTTAACATGTTTATGCCAGATATCTTTTTAGCACTCGATGCATCACCAGTAAATGACATGGCATCAGCAGATAGCTTAGGTGCACTAGGCAAAGGATTTTTACTAAGACTTTATGATCCAAAAAATGTTATGCATCATGGAATCTTAGATTATTTTGTGAAACTTGCAGAAAAGAACAAGATTAACTATCAATACTTCACCTCAAAAGGTGGAACAGATGCAGCGAAAGCTCTAGATTTAAAAGACGGTGTCATTGCAACAACAATAGGTTTACCTGCAAGATATATTCATTCAACTGCAGCAATGATGGATACTAGAGATTTAGAAGCTGCAAGATCTATGATATTTAAAGTGTTAAGTGATTTAACACCTAAAAAAATAAAAAAACTACAAGGGAGCGTGTAATCTATGAAAAAAACTAAGCTACATGATGGTTATGAAATGCCATTATTTGGATTAGGAACATTTCTAGCAAAAGAAAACGAAGCATATGAGGCAGTTAAATATGCTTTAGAAATCGGTTATCGTCATATTGATACAGCACAAATGTATTTAAATGAAGCACTCATTGGAAAAGCGATCAAAGACTCTGGAGTTGATCGTAAAGATATCTTTATTACTACAAAACAAAGAGGTCATTCAAATCTAGACAACATGAAAAAAGCTTTTGATGAAAGCTTAGAAAAATTAGGAACTGATTATGTAGATCTATATTTGATTCACTGGCCTAATCATGATAAAAAGATCAATCAACAAACATGGAAGTTTTTTGAATCAATTTATAAAGCAGGCCGTGCAAAAGCCATTGGTATATCAAATTTCCAAATTCATCATATAGAAGACTTACTTGAAACTGCAGAAGTTATGCCTATGGTCAATCAAGTTGAAATGCATCCTGGTTTATCCCAAGTACCTCTGAAAAAGTATTTGGATGAAAAAGGTATTCAACTAGAATCTTATGGACCATTTATGAGAGGTGGCATTTTTGAAGGTCAGTGGAAAGAAGTTTTAGGAGAAATTGCGAAAAGACATAACGCATCTATTCCTCAAATCGTCATTGCTTGGGGCTTAGAAAGAGAGATTGTGATGATTCCTAAATCAGTTACAGCAGCACGTATCAAAGAGAATTTCGATGCCCAAACCATTGTATTATCAGAAGAGGAAATGAAACAAATCAATGATTTAAACCGTGGTAAACGTGTCTACACAGACCCAGATAACTCACCATGGGGACCATATGTAGAATAAAAAAGATGGCCTTTCGGTCACTTTTTTACCTACATCAGAAAGAAGGGAGTACTAGATGACAAAAACAAGAAGAAATTTAACAATTTATAGTGGTGTCATGCTCTTATTTGGATTGATATTGACCATCATTTTTGTAACCATTTATGATCGCATTGAAGTCTCATCTACTTTTGGTGGACAAACACTTCATTTAGGTAGTTATATATTAAGTGATTATGAAGAGAATAAAGTTGATGGGCAAGCATCTGTATCATTTAAGGTCGCAGATTCAAGAGACTTTATTGATAAGCATGTCATTACACATGAGTTTTATATTGGCGAGAAATTTACAACCAATAATAGTTTAAGTAATTACTACTTATTTTTGGTTGAAGATGTATTATTTACATTGAAATACGATGAAGATTTGTTAAAGTTTCATTTGTATAGTGGCTTTATAGACTTTGATGTTGATGGAGAGATCTACCGTATGCCATATATCGAAATGAATCACAGTATCTTTAATCAAGGTATCTTTTCATCATATGAAGAGTTAAAAGCTTATTATGAAAAACTAGAGCATACGGTAGTTCATGATGATCAAAAAACACTGATTGTCAAAGCTTACTTAAAAGATGAAAATAGCAATAGTATTGATTTAAATAATGATTTAGATGTTACTTTGGATTATAGTGGAGATGATGTGTCTATCAATTTTGAATAATTGGTAGATATATCATCTTTTTTTCTTGATTATATCAAGTTTATCATATATAATAAGTGTGACTTATGGGACTCTTAGTGGCCTAAAAAGGAGAGAATAAAAATGAAAAGAAATGAAATGCAAGCTTTAACGCTTACGACTGTATTTGCAGCAATCATCTTAGTGATGACGTTTGTGCCTCAAGTTGGTTTTATTACCATTGGAACTTTGGCATTAACTTTAATTCACATTCCAGTATTGATTGGTGCTTTTTTGTTGCCTAAAAAGTATGTTGTTTTATTAGGATTTATGTTTGGGATTGGTTCTTTAATTAGAGCTGCAACAACACCAACTGGAGTACTTGATCCAGCGTTTGTCAATCCACTGGTTTCAGTACTGCCTAGAATGCTTTTTGCTTTAGCTGCAAGTTATATTTTTGATTTGTTTAAATGGTTCGATATAAAAGTTAAAAATTCTGATATTTACATCTTTTTGATTGTGACAATTTTGACTGTATTTGCGTTATATTATGCGTCAGGTGTAATTATTGAATCCACTGGATGGAGTGAAGGTGTTATTTATCCTGTAGCATTACTGATCATGACAGTATTTATTACTGGATATTACGCTTTAATACGTAGAAATAATCATAAACAAACAGTTGTGCCATCAACATTCTTGATTGCTACAGTATTTCATACAGTTGTTGTCTTAGGTGCACTTGTCATCTTTGAAAAAGCATTTATTGAACAGTTTATTCCATCTGCGGAACTGCTAGGTTTCATTTATACTGTTGCCGTAACAAACGGCTTAATTGAAGCAATTTTAGCTGTTTTAATCGGTACACCTATTGTACTTGCAATCAATCAACTTAAAGCTCAAAACACTTAGAAAAGAGGGATGACATGATCTTATTATTTGATGTTGGAAACACGAATGTTTTTATTGGTGTTTCAGACGGATTTAAAATCATTGACACTTATCGTTTAAACACTGAAGTCACTAAGACTGCTGATGAGTATTATATTCAAATGAAAAACTTAATTGACTTTAATCAAGTTAAACATATTGCCATTTCTTCTGTGGTACCAAGAATAACAGAAAAACTAAAGGAAATCGCTAAGAAGTTTGTTGGTTTAGAACCTTTAGTTGTTGGACCTGGTGTAAAAACAGGATTAAATATTAAGACAGATCATCCACGAGAAGTTGGTGCAGATTTGATTTGTGATGCTGTTGGTTTAGATGATGATATCGATCCAGCCCTAGTGATTGATTTAGGGACTGCGATTAAATATATTTATGTAAAAAACAAAACGATATTAGGTGTTATCATTACTCCGGGTGTCAATGTTTCCATTAAAGCGTTGGTCGGACAAACAGCACTATTACCTGATATTGATATTGAAGTTCCTAAAAAAGTATTAGGAACCAATACCATTCACTGTATGCAATCTGGTGTCACTTATGGCGTTGCTGCTCAAGTAGATGGTCTCATTGATCGTATTAAAGCAGAAGTTAATGAAGATTTTAAAGTGATTTTGACAGGTGGGTTATCAAGTTTGATTGCACCCTTATGTCTGCATCCTCTTGAAGTCGATCAAGACATTATCTTAAAAGGTTTATTAAAAATATATAATAAAAATGAACAAATTAGAAAATAACCAGGAAAATCTGGTTATTTTTTGTTAAAATATAGAAGAAGGTGATTATATATGAATTATAAAGAAAATTACAATTTATGGAAAAACTATATAGACTTAGATGAAAGTCTAAAACAAGAATTAGAAACACTAGACGAAAAACAAATAGAAGATGCTTTTTATCAAGATTTAACCTTTGGAACTGGTGGTCTAAGAGGTATCATGGGTGTTGGGACCAATAGAGTTAACATCTATACCATTAGAAAAGCAACTTTGGGATTTGCAAGATATCTGCTTAAAAACAATCTAACTGATGGTATAGCAATCAGCTATGATAATAGAAAAGACTCAAAAAGATTTGCAGAAGAAGCAGCTAAGGTTTTAGCAGCAAATAACATCAAAAGTTATTTATTTGATGCGCTCAGACCAACACCAATGTTAAGCTTTGCGGTTAGATATTTTAAAGCCAGTGGGGGTATTATGATTACAGCATCTCATAATCCTAAGGCTTATAATGGATATAAAGCTTACGACCAAACAGGTGCGCAAGTGAATCCTGCAACTGCAGATCAAATCATTCATGAAATCAATCAAATTGAAAATCCATTTGATATTAAGACATTATCAAATGATTTGATTACCCATGTTGATCAAACATTTGATGATATTTACTTAAATGAAATTAAAGCAATTAAAATAAATGATGAACCAAAGAAAGTAAAAATCGTTTATTCACCACTTCATGGAACTGGTGGACCGATTATCCCTCAATTTTTGATGGATCAAGGTTATGATGTCCACCCATACACACCACAAATGATCGTAGATCCAAACTTCTCAAACACAAAATCTTCAAATCCGGAAGAACATGAAGCATATGAACAAACGATTGCATTTGCAAAAGATATCGATGCAGATATCGTTATGGTTACCGACCCAGATGCGGATCGTCTAGGGATTGCAGTGAAACATGAAGGCAATTATGAACTGATTACAGGTAATCAAACAGCAAGTGTAGAGTTATATTATTTACTAACACAAAGAAAGCAATATAACTTACTTCCACCAAATGGTCATGTTTATACTACCAATGTAACAACAAAGCTCATTGAAGTGATTGCAAGAAGCTTTGAACTTGATGTCATTACAACTTTAACAGGATTTAAGTTCATTGGCGAAAAAGCCGAAATCTATAAAGAAACAAATCCTTATATCTTTGGTTGCGAAGAATCATATGGTAGTTTAATTTCTGATGTAGTAAGAGATAAGGATGCTGTTCAAGCAGTTTACATGCTCGCAGAAATCGCAAATCATCTAAAACTAAAGAATCTAACCATTATCGATTATTTAGATGAGATTTATAAAACATATGGTGCATATTATGAATATACGCATTCCATCTCATTAAAAGGAATTGAAGGTAGTAAAAAAATACAAGAAATCATGTCATTTTTTAGAGAAAACCCGCCAAAACTAGAAGGTAAGAACTTGCTTGGTTACGATGATGTCTTAAAGAGCATTCGTGTTGAAGATGGTATTAAGTCACATTTAGACCTACCAAAATCAAATGTATTGAAGTATATTTTTGAAGATGACACTTGGATTGTCTTTAGACCAAGTGGTACAGAACCAAAAATAAAGATTTATTATGGCACAAAGCAAAAAACACTAGATGAAGCTAAAGCATATCTACACAAAATCGATAAAGAAATCATGAAAATTATCGATCAAATATAAGGAGAAACCAACAATGTTTGCACAAAGAAGAGATCAATATTTTAACGAAGTCAAAGACCTATCCATATCGTTTTTATTTTCAGGTGTAGCACCTCAAAAATCAAACGATCAAAACTATCATTTTTCAGTTAACCGCAATTTCTTTTACCTAACAGGCATTAAGCAACAAAATGTTGTATTAATGATGGTTAAAGGTAACGAAAAAACAGATAGTTTTATTTTCATTGAAAAGATTGATCCAGTTAAAGCACTTTGGGATGGCGCAGGGTTAACTTTTGAAGAAGCTAGTCAACAAGCTGAAGTTCCACTTGAGCATGTGAAAGATATCACAGAACTCAATAGTTATTTAAATGGATTACTATCAACCAATAGACGTGCAGTCTATGGTCTCATGGATTCGGTTTATTTAGATTTAGAAAGACAAAGTGAAAACTCCCTACCTACAAAAGCACATATGTTTGCTGATGAGATTAAGGCCAAATATGCTTATGTCAACATCAAAACCAATCAATTAATTTTGGCAGAACTTAGAACTGTTAAAGATGAATTTGAAATTGAGCAGGTTAAAAAAGCTGTAGAAATTACTAAAACAGGAATCGAGCGTATCATGAGTGAAATGAAACCTGGTCTATTTGAATATGAACTGCAAGCTGAATATAACTATGTATTAAATAAAAATAGAACCACACCATCGTTTGATACCATTGCAGCATCAGGAAAAAACGCAACTGTTCTGCATTATATTGATAATGATTCGAAAATCCCTGAAAATCAACTTGTGTTATTTGATTTAGGCGTGGATTATGATTATTATTGTTCTGATGTCACTAGAACCATACCATCAAGTGGTAAGTTCACAAAACGGCAAAAAGAGGTTTATGAAGTTGTTTTAGAAGCCAATAAAAAATCAATAGAATGGTTAAGACCAGGTGTTACCATTAAAGAGTTTAACGATTATGGTAAAAAGATCTTAATTGAAGGTGCTAAAAAATTAGGTCTAATTAATGAAGATAGCGAAATTAATAAGTATTACTATCATTCATTAGGACATTATTTAGGACTTGATGTACATGATGTTGGAAACTATGCAAAACCGATTCCTGAAGGAGCTTTAATAACTATAGAACCAGGATTATATATAGCTGAAGAAGGTATTGGTATACGTATTGAAGATGATGTTGTCGTGACCAAAGATGGCGCAATCAATTTAACCAAGGATATTATCAAAGAAGTTGCTGATATCGAAGCTTTCATGAAAAAATAAAAAGTAAAAATAAAAGAAATCCCTTACTATGAGATAGGAGGGATTTTTTTATGAAAAAATTACTATTTGGAATCATCTTATTTTTAATGTTCATGCTTATTAGCCACAAGAGTCATGCAGACTCTAACTATCAGTCTTTTGAAGAGATCACGATGTCATCAGGTGAACTTTTAAGTGATTTTTCATCTTCTGATTATAAAGACTATTACAAAAAGGTAAACAAAAGAAAGTTTATGGGATGGAGAGTTCATACTGTTAATGAAGATGTAGAAGTTTCCTATATCACAGAGACCTTATTTTCGTATTATAACGATGGTTATACCGCAATTGAGTATGAATACAAACTGGACCAAAAAACGACGTCTAAGGTTAGTTTATCCTCTTCTGGTTCGATTGGGATAAAGCATAATGGCACCAAGCCAACATTTAAGCAAAATCTAGAAGGATCACTTAAATTATCTGCAGATTACACTACAACAGAATCGAGTGAAGAATCATATACAGTGTCATTAGAAGTTGATCCTGGAACTCAAGTAGATCTTTATATTTACGGAGAAGGTTTAATCACTAATGGTGTTGCGGCACGATACTTTTTTTGGTTAAGATCTCATAAAGGCGGTTTTGAGGCCTTTGTTGTAACGACACAATATCAAAGATTAGAGAAGAAACGCATATGAAAAATCTTGTGATTTATGTGTTTATCGCAGTTATTGTTATTTTTATGGTGGTTTTAATCAATAAAAATGAGGAAACACTGACACCAAAAGTATTAACTGTAGATACATATTATAGTTATATTGATCAGTATGATGCAGTTTTTTATATTGATTTTTACCTATCAACACGTATGCATCCATTAACAGAAGTTGAATCATATGCTAAGACTATGATACATGATGAAAGTTTTGATAAATCATTAGATTTAAGCTTAAATGAGGTGATCTATAGACATCAAGAATACTACTTAAGTGAAATATATTACAAATACACATATGCTTTCGACATGCCAGTTTTAACTTATGATTTTGATATCATTGATTGTTACTTAGAGATTGGTTTAACCAATGAAACAGTTTATGATTTTTATGTAGGCTCTCTATCTTTAAAAACAATCCATGATGATAGTAATCATCTAGATTGGAAAGCTTTATCAGGCACAAAAAAAGAAGGTTCGTATTTATCAAGATTAGATTCGATTACTATAACTTATGAAACATTAAATGAGCATATCAGTCATGTTTCACTTGGAAACTTATATGATGTCACTTTTGAAGTTATTGATGATCACATCATCATAAAAATACCCTATAAAGCACAATTATTTAATGCTTGCCCAATTTTCATTACATTTTCTGATTATGAAACAGAAGTATTTAATTATTTTATTTATATCAATGACTATGAAGTTTTAAAACAATCTGGACAGCTCATCTATCATTATGCACTTGATCAAATTGCATGAAGCTAAAAAGCATTATTGCTCACAAATATTTAACTTAGTCATTGAAAAAAACGATTTTATCTTAGTAAGTGGTGAAAATGGTAAGGGTAAAACGACTTTAATTGAGCTCATATTAGGATTTAAACACCCTGATCAAGGTATGATTGATAAAAGACGCTTAAGGATTGGATATGTACCAGAAACAAACATGTTGCCACCTTTAATTAAGGCTAGTGATTATTTAGAAACATTATCTAGGATAAAAAAAGATATATTACATGAGGATTTGATTCATTTATTTAGAATACCATTATATAAATATATTTATCAGTTATCAAAGGGTAATCAACAAAAACTAGCATTGTTATCCGCATTTATTGGAAGACCAGACCTCATCATCTTAGATGAACCTTTATCTGGTTTAGATCAAGATAGTATTCACGAATTCATAGGCTATATGAAGCAAAAAGTTAATTTGGGATTAAGTTTTTTAGTATCTACACATCAGCCTCATCTTTTTAATGATCTTGTAACAAAAATGCTCATCTTATGATAAAACTTCTATTTATGTCATATGTAGATAGAAAAAAAGTTATGATATTATTTATATTTGAAATGCTTGTTTTGTTATTCATGACGCTCATTGTCTATGAAAAAGATGCAACACTAGAGATGATGCTTACACCAAGATACTATCAAAATTATATCTCTGAAGTATTTACACAAGTATTTATCATGGTCAATGCTATGTTTGTCTTGTTTTTAGTCATGGATCATGATCAGCCATTTATCAAACCGTTGTTTGCCTATTTTGGACGATTAAGAGTTAGTGTTTATAAATACATATTTTACATGCTTATGATTGGATTTTATGGATGTTATGTCTATGCTAGTTGTGAAATAGCCATTCATGTCTTAACGCCTATAAACGTGCAGATAGATTTACATACACTCTTATATATGTTTTTAGATATGGTAATTCTTGTAAATCTAATACTCATATGTATGAAACACAAATATAAGAGTTTATCCATCATAATCATCATGATTTATATTGTTTCAATGTTCTTTTTGGAGTCAATCTCCTTTAATTATCAATACATATTACCTATATATAATTTGAGTAAAAACTATCATTTACTTGAACTTTGTTATAAAATATGTTATATTTTTCTTGGTTTCATGTTGTATTTACTAAAAAGCATCAATGAACAACTATAAAACCAATGAAATCCTTGACAATTACTCATAAATTGAGTATAATTTAAAAGGTAGTGAAAAGAAGAGGTACCCTCTCGCCTGATGGACAAATTCATGGGCAAAGCAGTCACATTTAAAATTTTTTATTTTAATTGACATTCAAAGTGGGTACTTATACGTAACCACTTTTTCTTTTCATAAAAAACATATTAATTTGCGGAGGTGAAAATATTAAGCAAAATCAAAACAAGAAATCTACTGAATTAGTAAACGAATCGATTCCAAATGTCAAAATCTTATTTATTGACGATGAAGGTACAAATCATGGTGTTATTCCAAGAGATCAAGCATTAAAAGTGGCAAGTCAAAAAGACTTAGACTTAGTTGTTGTTTCTCCGGATTCAAAACCTATGGTAGCAAAACTTATGGATTACTCGAAATATCGTTACGATCAACAAAGAAAACTCAGAGAAATGAAGAAAAACCAACGTGTTGTTGATATTAAGGAAATTAGACTAAGTCCAACCATTGACAAACATGATTTTGATACGAAACTTAAACATGCATTTAAGTTTTTACAAAAAGGTGACAAAGTAAAAATCACTATTCGTTTCTTTGGTAGAATGATCACTCATCAAGAAGTTGGAAAAGAAGTGATCAAACGATTTATTGAAGCCATAGGAGATCAAGCAACTGTTGAATCTTATCCAAAAATGGATGGCCGCAATATGATCGCAATTATTGCACCAAATCAAACTAACTAACAGAAAGGACGTATTCACATGCCAAAACAAAAGACACATAGTGGATTAAAGAAAAGAATTAAAATTACTGGTACTGGTAAATTAATGCGCGGAAAAGCATATAAAGGACATTTAGCAGCATCAAAAACAACGAAACAAAATAGACAATTAAGAGGCGAAACAAGTGTTCATCCATCAGATGAAAAACGTATTAAATCACTTATTTCGAACCTTAAGTAACAGGAGGAACTAGAACATGCCAAGAGTTAAAGGTGGAGCGACAACAAGACGTCGTCGTAAAAAAATATTAAAGTTAGCTAAAGGTTACTTTGGCTCAAAACGTGCTTTATATCGTACAGCTCATGAACAAGTTATGCGTTCATTAGCATATGCTTATAGAGATAGAAAACAAAGAAAAAGAGAATTCAGAAAATTATGGATTACTCGTATCAATGCAGCTGCAAAATTAAATGGAATGAAATATTCTAAGTTGATTCATGGTTTAGCACTTGCTAACGTACAAGTGAACCGTAAAATGCTAGCTGATATTGCAGTTAACCAACCTGAAGATTTCAAAGCTTATTGCGCTTTAGCACAAGCAGCTTTAGATGGATACATTCCTCCAAAGACTGAAAACAAAGTTGAAGTTAAAAAAGAAGCTCCTAAAGCTAAGAAAGAGACTCCAAAAGAAGCTCCTAAAGCTAAAGAAGAAGCTCCTAAAAAAGAAAAAGTTGATTACTCAAGTATGCTAGTAACAGAGCTTAAAGAATTATGTTCTGAAAGAAACATTACTGGTTATAGCACAATGAGAAAAGCTGAATTAATTGAAGCTTTAGAAGAATCAGATAAATAAAAATGTAAAGAGTGGCTTTTGCTGCTCTTTTTTTGTATAATTAAATTAAGGAGTATACTATGAAATCAAGACTAATAATTGCACTCACACTATCTATTTTAATCCTGATTTTGATGCCGATTGCCTTAAGCCTTTTCAACATTAGAGGACGAGGTATTTTTATGATATCTGCCATTGTTTCTTTTGTCTATATTGGTGTCTATGTTTTTGGAGGTATACCCAAACTCATCATTTATGCGATTTATGGCATTGTTATAGCAGTCGTTTTATCCATGATTCCTTATGATTACCAAATGCCCGTTGTTATTATTGGTACTCTGTTATTCATATTAAATCCACTATCTGTATTTGAAGAATATTTGGAATCAAAGATGAAAGATGAAGATGTATTGCCTATACATATAAGTATTCGCGGATCTTATTGGCCATTTTTTGAATATCGAAAAGAAATGAAAAACTTTTATCATTTGCCACAACAAAAAAAATTATATACTAAAAAATGGTATTTGCATGCTAGACAAATAACAATGGTTTTATTATATACACTTGGTGTTTTTATATTTATACATCAAATAAGTTATATTGCCAATCGAATCGATGACATTAACTGGTATAATTTTTTCACGTTATATGTTGTAATTATTGTATTTTTACTTGCATATTTTGTGCATTTAAAGGGATTTACATCAACATTTAGAACATTTGGTATATCATTATTTCCACCAATTATTTTTATGCTCATGATCTCAGATTTTCCAGATGCACTCAAGTATTCGCTTGCCGGATCATTTGTGATCTTCGGACTTGTCATAGGCACCATTGAGCTCATCAATCTTCATAAACGTGTTGCCTACGATAGTTATAAATACTATGATGTTGATCAGCAAATGGAAGTGCATGCAAACGCGCTTTTTGAACCATTAGTGTATAATGAGACATTCACGTTATGTGGTCACTATCAAATCAAAAAATCAAAAAAAGAATTTAGAAAACATTTTCAAGATATCTTAATTTATGCAAATTTCTTTCACTTCATCATCACAGCTTATGCGATTGATAAAGATACTGTTCATTTATATGCTGAGTTCAATACAAAAGCAATGAAAAGAGCGCAAAAATTTAAAACATTCTTGGAGTCTAAATACAAAACAACTGTACCTTTGGATCTTCAATCTGATCCTGAAAAAACACTATATGAAGAAAAATTCTTCCATAGACCAGAATATATTATCGCAAGAGCACAAAGACTTGCTGAACTGCTAAAAGAACTCAACATTGATTCAAGCATCATTATTTCGATTATTGCATACTTTAAAAATGAATCAGATATAAAATCATTATCAGATGAGTATCAAGTATCAATTATGCCAAATATGAAGGTTGATGATTATATTACCGCTAGAATTGACATTAAGACCATTAATAATGAGTATATGATTGAAACAAAGATAAGAGATGTGCTTTTAAATCTATTGATCAGTCAAGGACAGTTTGTTCGGATATCTGTATACTATTAAAAAAATAAGTCCATTTTCATGGACTTTTTTCATATATTTAATTAATGACATATTACTTATTATATATTATATCACAGGCATTTTGTATATGCAATCAAAGAGTTTTATAAATAGCGATTAAAAAGATTATAAAGCCATTAATCGTACGTAAAAAACTTGACATAAAAAGTAAAGAATGATAAATTAAAACTATCCTAGGAAGCAGCCGTGGAACCCAAATCTTTTGATAGGGAGTCAGACGATACGGGCGTGAATGCCAAGTCATTGGAATCCCGAAGTATTGATAAGTTGACACCCACTTGAACCTAACCCGTTCTCACAGCTTTCTAGGCTTTTTTTATGCTAAAAAAAATGTTATAATATAGCTAACTTAAAAAAGGAGTTTTTTTTATGGATAAAACATATGAAATATTAAAGACATTATCGTTATTACCTGGTGTTCCAGGTCAAGAAAAAAAAGTTAGAGCATATATCAAATCATCTTTAGAAGGACATGCAGATGAGTTTATTGTTGATAACTTAGGATCGTTAATTGCAATTAAAAAACATGATGGTCCTAAAGTCATGATAGCAGGACATATGGATGAAGTTGGATTACTTGTAACTCAAATTACTAAAGAAGGATTTGTTAAGTTTCAAACTTTAGGTGGTTGGTTTTCACAAGTGATGCTTGCACAAGTATGGGATATACATACACCTAAAGGTGTTGTTACAGCTGTAACAGGCGTTAAACCTCCACATATTATTCCTGCTGAAAAAAGAAAAGAAGCCATTTCAATTGAGTCTATGTATTTAGACATTGGTGTTTCAAGTAAAGAAGAAGCATTAGCACTAGGAGTTCTGCCTGGTCAAATGGTTACGCCACACAGCGAGTTTAAAGTTTTAGGCAGTGGTAAACACTTACTTTCTAAAGCATGGGACAATAGAATAGGTAGTGCTGTTGTCATGGAAGTCTTAAAACAGTTAGATCAAACTCCAAATGAGCTTTTCGCTACCTTCACAGTTCAAGAAGAAGTTGGGCTTAGAGGAGCTAAAACTTCAAGTTATGTTGCTCATCCTGAAATTGCGATTGCAGTTGATACAGGACTTGCTAATGACGTTCCTGAAGGCGATAAAAACGAGCAATCATTAGGAAAAGGACCACAAATCTTACTATATGATGGCGGATTAGTTCCAAATCAGAACTTAAGAAGATTTGTGATTGAAGTTGCTAAAGAAGAGGGCATTCCTTATCAAGAAGCATTTATTACTGGTGGTAGAACCGATGCAGGAAACATGCATCTAGCCCATCAAGGTGCTTTGGGATTATCGATTGGCATACCTACAAGATATATGCATTCACATACATCAATTATTCATTATGATGATTATGAAAACACTGTAAAATTAGTATTAGCAGTCGTTAAAAAGCTTGATCGACAAAAAGTAGATGAACTATTAAATAATTAAACACCGAAAGGTGTTTTTTTAAAGGAAATTTGCTATAATACATTTGTGAGTGTGGGGTGAAAAAAATGAGAATTATTGCAGGATACCATAAAGGTAGAATATTAAAAAGAGTTGGTAAAAAAACAACGAGAGAGACCGCTGATATGGTTAGAGAATCAGTATTTAACATGATTCAAGGAAAGTCTTATAAGATGGTTTTAGATCTATTTGCTGGTTCAGGTTCTTATGGTCTTGAAGCCTTATCTAGAGGTGCTAAATATTTATATGCAATTGATAGAGATAAAGATGCAATTAAGACTGTTTTTGATAATGCAAAGATGCTCGATGTAACAGAACATATGACGATTTTGCAAAGAGATTACGAGCAGTTTTTAAAGGGCGTTGGAAATATCTATTTTGACTTAGTATTTATTGATCCTCCCTATGATTTTGGTTCCTATGATTTATTATTAGAAAACATGAACGATTTAGTGGAAGAAGATGGAATTGTTGTTGTTGAAACTAAAAAACAAAATGTTTTACAAGAAAAGTATAAAGATCTAGTAAAAACAAAAGAAAAAACATATGGTATTAAACGAGTATCCATCTATCAAAAAATGATATAAAAATAGGTATCCCACAAGGATACCTTTTATTTTCGATATTTCTTTTCTTTAAGTTTCGAATAACTTAATTTATGCTTTTCCAGTTTAATAATTGCGTCATGATACTTCATGAGCTCTTGAATATGATCTTTATATCCAAGTTCGATTTTCTTAAACTGAGGATCTTCGATGTCAAATACTTGTGAGGTTGCAATCCAATATAAATAGTGTTTTTCAACAAGTTTTTTATGCTCATATAGATAGATGGTTGCAAACTTATCAATCAAATAGTCTTCATTCTTATAAATATCTTTAATAGTTATTATTGCCTTTTTAGGCTCTAATATGTGTTCATATATATTTTCTTTTTGTTTTCCAACAATCAGGATAATCTTATCTAATCTAAATGCTCTTAACTGATATAACATATAAATGCCATAAAGAATCACTCCAGATGATAGAGCTATAAGTAAATAGAATAGCAATCCTTCAATAAAAAATACAGTTAAGCCAATGACAACTAATGCAAAGAAAAACATCAAATAAATAAATTTTTGGAGATAAGATGTTGTAAAGATTTCATCTTTTGATTCTTTAAATTTTGTTCTCTTTATTTTCGGTGTTTTAAACCTAAATCCACCCGTGAATTTAATAAATAAAACACTTGAAAACAAGATTGGAAATACCATAATGATAAAACTATAAAGCAATAGATATGGATCATCTAGATTTATTGCGATTGGGATCCACTCATAGAGTGTTGATATTAAAATAACACCTAAAAAGATATAAGACCACTTGATTTTACCAAAGACACGGTAAATAAAATGGGCAATGATAAAATAGGAAATAATACTAATTAAAAATCTAACAATATCATTCATAATTAACTCCTAAAAAATAGTGATTATGTTTTAGTATAAGTAATTTTCACACGATTGTCAAACTTTAGCGATTAACGCTTGTATTTTATACTTTTATCAAGTAAAATAAGTATGGAAGAAGAAGGAGTGATTAAACATGATAGAAGTTTGGGTATTTATTGTATTTTTAGTCGTTGCATTACTTGTTGGTGGCGGTGTTGGATTCTTCTTATCTAGAGGCTGGTTTAAAAGATATCTAGAAAAAAATCCACCAGTTAATGAACAAATGATTCGCGAAATGATGCGTCAAATGGGACGTACACCATCTGAAAAACAAGTCAGACAAATATTAAATTCAATGAATCAATATAAATAAGACATCTTGCATGTCTTTTTTTATGCAAAAATAAAAAAAAACAAGTTTTAGAACTTGTTTTCAGTACCTTCTCTTAATCTCCTGTAGTTTTGTTTATGTCTTACAAAAATGATTGTTGCAAGCACACAAATGACTACAAAATCCATAATCCTAGTCGATAGATTATAAAGCGGATGTTCAAATAATATTCTAATCAAGAAATATAAGACAACACCACTAGCCGCAATAGTCGATGATAAAGAGACATATCTCGTTGTAAAAAACATAATTAAGAATACTACAAGTACGCCTAATGCAACCCATGGCTCAATTGCTAAGATCATTCCAGCTGAAGTCGCAACCGCTTTACCACCTTTAAAATTGATGTAAATTGGAAATACATGTCCAATGACTGCAGCCATACCATATATACTCGATATATTGATATTATACTCGCTTACAATAAATAAGGATTGATCACCTAAGAAAAAGACAAAAGCGATGACTAGAGCACCTTTTAAGACATCAAAGACAAATGCAAAAATACCTGTCTTAAATCCTAATACTCGAATAGCGTTGGTTGCACCTGTATTTTTTGATCCATGTTCTCTTATATCTATGTTTTTAAATACTTTTCCAATAATGAGTCCACTTGGTATGCTACCAAGAAAATATGATAAGATCATAAGCAAACCTATATATAAATAAGTCATAAATTCACCCCGTTACTTAACAATTATATCACAAATTTTTTTAAACAACATTTAAAAAATAAAACATAATCAAACATTGTGTATGACCATATTTTTTGATATAATAATATCATAAAAATAAGATGGTGATGATGTGAGCAAAATGATAAAACAATATGATGAAACGTCGATTCAAATCCTAGAAGGTTTAGAGGCAGTTAGAAAACGTCCTGGGATGTATATTGGATCAACCGATCAAAGAGGGCTACATCATTTGGTATGGGAAATCGTCGATAACTCTATAGACGAAGCCCTATCAGGTTATGGTAGCGAAATAACATGTACAATTAAAGCGGATAATAGTATTGAGGTTTCTGATAATGGACGCGGTATGCCATATAAAATGCATACATCAGGACGTCCAACAACAGAAATCATTTTTACTGTTTTACACGCTGGTGGTAAGTTTTCTGAAGATAGTGGCTATAAAGTTTCTGGTGGTCTACATGGTGTTGGATCATCAGTAGTTAATGCACTATCACAATACTTAGAAGTTACCATACATAGAGATAAAGGTATTTGGCACCAGAAGTTTACAAATGGCGGTAAACATATTTCAAAATTAGAAAGAATCGGAGATACAAAAAAAACTGGGACAACAGTCTTATTTAAACCAGATCCAAAGATTTTTTCAACAACTTTATTTTCTTATGATTTGATTAAAGAACGTCTTAGAGAACAAGCGTTCTTAATTAAAGGATTAAAGATTACGATCATTGATCAAAGAAATAATCAAAAAGAATCATTTCAATACCATGAAGGTATTAAAGCATATGTTGAATTTTTAAATAAAGATAAAAAAATCATCAATGATACCTACGTGATTGAACAAGCATATCGTTTAGAGCATAAAAAGACAAAAAGCATCGAAGTTGATATTGCCATTCAGTTTACACATGGTTATATTGAAAATATTTTATCCTTTGTTAATAATGTTAGAACCAAAGACGGTGGAACACATGAAATTGGGTTTAAATCAGCTTTAACAAGAGCTTTAAATGATTACGCTAGAAAATATGCACTTATTAAAGATAAAGATCCTAACTTGGATGGTTCAGATATACGCGAAGGTTTAACAGCTATCGTTTCTTTAAGAGTACCTGAAGATGTTTTAGAGTTTGAAGGCCAAACCAAAGGAAAACTTGGAACACCAGAAGCAAGAAATGCAACAGATAGTGTTGTCTATGAAAATATTACAACATATTTAGAAGAAAATAGAAAAGTTGCTAGTGAAATCATCCAAAGAGCAGTGAGTGCTCAAAAAGCTAGAGATGCTGCTAGAAAAGCTAGAGATGAAGCAAGAAACGGTAAAACTAAAAATAAAAAAGAAATAACCTTATCAGGTAAGTTATCACCTGCACAATCTAAAGATAAGAGTAAAAATGAATTATTCTTAGTCGAAGGGGATTCAGCTGGTGGGTCTGCAAAGCAAGGTAGAAACCGCAAGTTCCAAGCAATCCTGCCTTTAAGAGGTAAAGTTATTAATACTGAAAAAGCAAGTTTAGACCAAATCTTAAAAAATGAAGAAATTGCAACCATGATCCACACCATCGGTGCTGATTTTGGTAATGATTTTGATATCAAAAAATGCAACTATCAAAAAATCATCATTATGACCGATGCGGATACTGATGGTGCACATATTCAAGTGTTACTTTTAACTTTCTTCTTTAGATATATGAGACCACTGATTGAAGATGGTCGTTTATATATCGCCCAACCACCTTTATATAAAGTGTCTATTAAAAAAGGTAAAAAGGAAGAGTCTCATTACGCATGGAGTGATGAAGAATTAAGAGAGCTTATTAATGGACATCAACAAGTTAGTATCCAAAGATATAAAGGTTTAGGTGAAATGAATGCACCGCAACTTTGGGATACCACAATGAATCCTGAAAAGCGTTCATTAATTCAAGTAAAGATTGATGATTTAGGTAGCGCTGATAGACGTGTCTCTATTTTAATGGGCGATCAGGTTGGACCACGTAGAGAATGGATTGAAGAAAACGTAGATTTCGAAATCAGCGATGATTTTGATTTAGAAATAGGGGTGGAATAATGTCAGTCATCAAGAAAATTGACGATTTTGTCGAAAACATCATTGAATCTACCGTAGAAGAGATTTTTAGTGACCGGTTTGCTAGATATTCTAAATATATCATTCAAGACCGTGCACTTCCAGATGCAAGAGATGGACTTAAGCCAGTTCAAAGACGTATTTTATACGCGATGCAACAACTCGGTATGTTCCACAATAAACCACATAAGAAATCAGCAAGAATTGCTGGTGAAGTCATGGGTAAATATCATCCACATGGAGATTCTAGTATCTATGAAGCGATGGTCCGATTATCACAAGACTTTAAAATGCGCTCAATTTTAATTGATATGCATGGTAATAATGGGTCAATCGATGGTGATAGTGCAGCGGCAATGCGTTATACAGAAGCAAGATTATCGCTTGCTGCAGAAGCATTATTAGGAGATATCGATAAAAGAACAGTACCATTTGTCCCTAATTTCGATGATGAAGAATTAGAACCTACAGTTCTTCCAGCGAAATTTCCAAATCTTTTAGTCAATGGTGCAACAGGTATTTCTGCTGGATATGCAACAAAAATACCACCACATAACTTAAGAGAAGTTATTGATGCAACTATTTTATATTTGGATAATGACCAAGTATCTTTTAAAGAAATATCTAAGATCATTAAAGGTCCAGATTTTCCTACAGGTGGTATTGTTCAAGGAAAAGAAGGCATTTTACAAGCACTAGAAACTGGTGCAGGTAAAGTGATTATTAGAGCAAAAACAGAAATTGAAGAAATATCTAAATCTCAAGATCGTATTGTTGTCACAGAAATCCCTTATGAGGTCAATAAAGCTGATTTAGTTAAAGCCATTGATGTCTTAAGAATTGATAAAAAAATCGATGATATTATTGAGATTAGAGACGAATCAGACCAACAAGGATTAAGAATAGCGATTGACCTTAAAAAGGGTGCAGACGCGAATTTAATGCTTAATCTGCTGTATAAATCAACAGATCTTCAAGTCGCATACAACTATAATATGGTTGCAATCTTAAACCATAGACCGGTTTTAGTGGGTGTTCTTCCAATATTAAAAGCTTATGTAGATCATCAAAAAGAAGTGATTACTAGTCGTTCAAACTATGAACTCGAAAAAGCCCAAAAGAGACAACATATCGTACAAGGGCTGATTAAGATGGTTTCAATTGTTGAACAAGTCATTAGAACCATTAGAGAGTCTAATAATAAGGCGAACGCAAAAGAAAACATCATTGCTCGTTTTGGGTTTTCTGAATTACAAGCTGAAGCGATTGTTACATTACAACTGTATCGCCTATCTAACACGGACATTCTAGCTTTAGAACATGAAGATGAGGCACTATCTGATAAAATCAAAGAGCTAGAACACATTTTATCATCAGAACATGCATTAAGACGTGTGATTAAACGTGAACTATTAGATGTATCAAAACTCTTAGGTGATGACAGACGTTCACAAATCGAAGAAGAAATCGAGACCATTCGAATTGATGAAAAAGATTTAATCACTGAAGAGCGTGTTATGGTTGGTGTAACTAAAGAAGGTTATATCAAACGTGCATCTACAAGAAGTTATCAAGCAACACAACAAGCAGGACTTAAACAAGATGATGCAATGATTTTTGAAAAAGAAGTCAATACGCTTGATACATTGTTGATATTTACAAATTTAGGTAACTATATATTCTTACCAGTTTATAAAATCGATGATCAAAAATGGAAAGATCTAGGCATATACATCAATAACATTACGCCAATTGAAAAAGATGAGGCCATTATTGATACGCTTTGTGTTTCAAGCTTTAAAGATAATGATACCATTCTTTTAGCAACCAAAGATGGTATGATGAAACAAGCTAAACTTGCAGATTTTGAAGTTACTCGTTTTTATAAATCGATGAAATGTATGAAGTTAAATGATGGCGATCAACTTCGTTCAGTTCATTATGGGCAAAAAGAAAACATCATTGCGATATCAAAACGCGGTTATGTTTTAAGATATTTGACAAATGACCTTCCTTTATATGGCTTACAAGCTGGGGGAGTAAAAGGTATGAATATTGCTGATAAGGATGAGCTTGTCAAAGCACTTTATGTAAGTGAACGTGATGAGTTTATTATGTTATCTGTCAGAGGTCACGTGATTAAAGATGTTGTTGAAGAACTACCAATTTATAATAGAAATAGACGTGGTATCTTGGTTGTAGAGCATTTAAAATCAAACCCACATGATTTAGTATCGGCTGATCGATTATCAAGAGCACAAGTTAAAGAAGATGTACCTGTCTTAATCATTACCGAAAAAGAAGCAATTCACACAACTGTTTCAGAACTAAAATATAGTGGTAACAAGTTTGGCAAAAAAATCTACGATGATCAAAAATTAGGCATGGCAGAAATCATCAAAATAGATGAAGCCTCTGAGGATATAGATGTTCATAAACCTGTCAAAAAGCCACAACCAAAAATTGAGAACATAGAAGAACCTCTTGATATACTTAAAGAGGAAGAAGTCATCACAAAGGATCACAAAAAAATTCATTTAAGTAGATTTGATCTTTTTGATGAAGATGAAGAATAAGGGAGAAAACATAATGAAATTTACAATTAATAATGAAGTGCATACATATGAAAAACCACTTGAACTAAAAAAAGTTGCGAAAGATGTCGGTATAAAAGATGCATTAGCAGCTACAGTAAATATGCGCTTAAGAGAACTCAGTTATATACCAACTGAGGATGCAAAAGTTGAGTTTCTAAACTATACGGATCCAGATGCGATAAAGATTTATGAATCAACATTAAGATATGTGGTTGCGATGGCAGTCAAAAACCTCTATCCAAACGCAAAAGTACGCTTTAATTATAGTATTTCAAGATCCATACTTGCAGTATTTGATCAGTTTAATGGTATTTTAAATCAAAATACTTTAGATGACATTGAAAAAGAAGTTAATGATTTAATTCAAAAAGATTTGCCAATCGTAAGAAAGAGAATTTCTTTAGGAGAAGCAATGAAGCTTTATGATGAACTTGATATGCATGACAAAGTAGAAATCTTAAAATATAGAGATGAAGACTATGTAAACCTTTATGAGTGCAACAACTATATTAACTATATGTTTGGATACATGTTACCCTCTACAGGATACTTAACTACATTTAATTTCATTCTTTATCATCCAGGATTTTTAATCCAATATCCAAGAGCTGAGTTCGATGGGAAAATACCTCCGTTTAAGGATGAACCAACATTTGGCAAAGCATTAAAGGAAGCTAGCAAATGGGGTAGAATCATCTCTGGAAATACTATTCCTAAGATGAATAAATTTGCTAAAGAAGTCGTCTCTAGCGTTGATTTTGTAAATATGTGCGAAACAAAACATGCACATCAATTAAATGAACTTGGTAATTTAATCGAAAATAATATTGAAAATATTAGATTAATCGGTATTGCTGGTCCATCATCGTCAGGTAAAACGACATTTTCTAATCGCTTAAGAATTGAATTGATGACTAGAGGTATTAAACCTGTGATGATTAGTATCGATGATTATTATTTTGGAAAAGATCATGCGCCAAAAGACGAGTTTGGGTTACCTGATTTAGAGCATGTTGATGCACTTGATGTAGAGTTGTTCAATCACGATATGTTGAAACTGATTCAAGGTGAAAGTGTTACCTTACCTCACTTTAACTTCCAAAAAGGTAAACGAGAAGTTGGAAAGACTATTCAAATTCCAAGCGATCAACCTATTATCATAGAAGGCATCCATGCATTAAATGAGAAACTGACACATTCAATTCCAAAACATCAAAAGTTTAATATTTATATTGCACCACAGACGCAGCTTCATATCGATGATCATAATCCAATTTCAATTACTGAATTAAGGTTATTAAGAAGAATCGTTAGAGATCAAAAATATAGAAATTCTTCTGCATCAGACACAATGGATATGTGGCCTAGTGTTAGACGTGGTGAGTTCAAATGGATTTATCCAAACCAAAAAGAAGCAAATTACGTCTTTAATTCTGAACTAACGTATGAGTTAGCAGTATTAAAGAAACACGCTGTAGCTCAACTTAGAGCGATACCTAAAGATAATAAACACTTTATTACCGCAAATAGACTACTGAAATTCTTAAAATATTTTATGGACATTGAAGATGAACTGGTCCCTTGTAATTCTCTTTTAAGAGAGTTTATTGGAGGAAGCAGTTTTAATCACTAGAAAGGATTAACCATGAAAGCATTAGCAAATATAGACCGCATACAGATCACAAATGAAGTCATGTTACTTTTACTATCCTTATATGAATCAAAAGGCAAGTCATTTTACTATGATGAGCTTTTTAATCGTGACTTAAGTGCATTCGAAAAAAACACAATGGAAACAAACTTAATATCGATTGCATCATATTTAGAACTTAACATGACTGAGCCTAGGATTAAGTTATTTGCTAAAAAGAAAATGGTTCCTCGTACCAAAGATGAGCATTGTTTGGCAAATATAAAGGTTGCACTTCAGCAACTACAATCAAACCCTGAACAATTTGAACTTCTAGTCAACGAGATTAACAACCTAGCTAAGTTATTGTCTAAAGAATATGATCATATTCAATTTAACACCTATGATAAAGCTGAAGATGGCATGTTAAAGACTAAGAAAATTTCTAAAAGAGAAGATTTAGAGCACTTATTATCTTTGTTCGAAAAGAGCTTAAAATCAAAGAAACATGAACTTACACAGTTGATATCAAACTTTTATGTCGATTTTATGAATATGAATATTTATAATCTACATAATGATATTGTTGGAATGATCGTCTTATATGCGATTTTACTCAAACATTTTAATGTATTTAAGTATGTAAGCTTCTTTAAATACTTTTTGAAAGTTAAAGAAACTTGGCACTCAGGATTAATCACAGCAAATTATTATTGGTCTAGTGGATTTGCACAAACCGATATGCTTAACAGATTGCTTGTTAATTTATTGATTGAAGCATACGAAGAAGTAGATCAAATGGCTCATGAGTATGAGTTCGAGAAGAATCTAAACAAATCAGATAACATAGAAAATAGTATATTAAAGCTTCAAGAAGTATTTACAAAAGAAGATTTAAGAAAAAGACATCCAAATGTGAGTGACGCAACAATAGACCGTACACTTAAACGACTAAAAGATGAAAACAAAATCAGACCTCTTGGTCGAGGTAGAGGTTCTAAATGGCAACGCATTATTAAAGGCAACAAGAAAAACATTATGGAGCAACTCTCATTGTTTAACGAATAAAGGCCATGTGCCTTTTTTTGTTAAATAATTTGCATATTTTAATATTTATTTAAATATATGTTGTATAATAAACTGGAAAGTTGAGGGATAACATGGATATAAAACTATTAAAAAAACTTAGGGAACAAACAGGTGCTGGTATGCTTGAATGTAGAGAAGCACTTAATCAGTACAATGATAACTATGAAGATGCTTTAAAACATATCTTAGATCATACAAAGAAAAAAGATGCAAACACCAGAGTAGCATCTAAGGGTATGTGTCATATAGTTGTAAAAGATAACGAAGCGATTTTGTTTGAAGTTAACGCAGAAACTGATTTTGTTACAAAAAATGAACACTTCACAAGCATGGTAGACATGATTGGACAACATTTAATAAATTCCGATGTAACAAATGCCAAAGCAGCATTAAAAGAAACCATTGATGGCAAAACAATAGAAGATATCATCAAACGCACAAGTGGAATTATCAGCGAAAACGCATATTTAAGAAGATTTTATCGGGTTAGCAAAGATAAAAGTCAAGGGTTTGGCACATATACACATATGCAAGGAAAACTTGTAACTTTAGTTATACTAAACAAAAATGAAAATGAGATTGCGAATAAACTGGCGATGCAAGTGGCTGCAATGAACGCTGAATATCTGGATTTAGAGTTCATAGACGATGATACAATAAATTATGAAAGATTTATGTATGAGAAGCAACATGGATCAATAAATGAAGATGATTTCAATCATATGTTAGCACAAAAATCTTTGTTAAGCCAACCATGGATAAAAGATCAAACAATGACTGTCAAGGAATATATTTCAAAACACAATATTGAAATAATTGATTTCTTTAAATTTGAGCTTGGTCAAGGGATAGATAACAAGCTTAACTGTAGACTGGATATCCCGTGTGATGGATCAAAAATCACAGTAACACCAGTTTACTAAATATAAACATATATAAAATTAGCCCAGTTCATGATTGAATTGGGCTTTTACTATCTATTAATCCTGTTTAACTATTAAGAATACTATGATTTTATAATTTTAGGCTGTTCTGTAATCAAAAAATTTGAAGAATGGATGGCATAAGTATTACTATTGTCACCCTCGATTTGCTCAGGATTGGTAAAGTAAAGCTCGCTATTACCCTTTACCTTAACACCTAATAGACTCATAATATTGACATAAATTTTGATTTTTGTAAATTGATTTACTTCATTGAAATGATAAAATTTACTATCCTTAGACATGATTAAGTTAATAATCGTGTTATTTCTCTTAGTACGTTCGTTATAAAGTAAAAATGCTCTACTTTCTGATTCATAATCAGGTGGATAAAACTCATAATCAACACCATCTCTTTCAAATCTTAGTTTATCAAATGTTATGGTTGATACGATTTTCCCTTCAATGACTCTAAATGGAATACGAATAGTTAAAAATTGATAGTTTTCTGGAAATTCAAGTACATCTTGTTTATCTAACCCTTTTTCTAGCATATGAAACATTGTGCTTTTTTGTGTTATAAACTTTTCAATATATCTTTCAGATTCAGGATAGATTAACATACGATCGATAAAATCAATAATCGAGTAATTAGAAGATGCAAATTGCAGTTCTCTAAATAATTCTGCACGTTTGTTTGTATCATCATTTATTTTTACAGTTGTTTTGTTATGCATGAGAATAAGTAAGCTAAAAAGCATACTGGATAAGAAGGTTGCAAATGCAATGAAAATCGCAGCTATTCTTATACCAATAACATTAAAAAGAACCTCTAGTTGATCACCCATGAATAGCATAATAAAGGTAAGAAAAAGGACGATTGTTCCAGATATGCCAATAACGATAAAAATTAGTTTTTGTTCTTTTTTCATTGCAAACACCTCCAAAAATATAGATATCGTGAGCATATTATAGCACTTATTCATAGAAAGTAAATAGATACGATAATATATTCGAAATTTTCATATCATAAGCTTAATGTATTTGATTACTCTTGTCTTGATTACAATAAATCTTACAGCTTGTAACAAAAAAAGATGCTAGCTATTTGCTTAATAACTAACATCTATAAATTGAGATTCACTTATTTAAACATACCATGATTTAAAACTTTCATCACTTCATCGCATATTCTGTCTAAATCTTTATCTGTCAAAGTATCTCTAAATAGCACTTGTAACCCAACGAAATTAGAAATCCCCATCAATATATATGATAATGTCTCTAAATCAACATCGTCATTGACTTCATGACTATCTACAGAACGTTTGAGTTGTCTTTGATAGTCCACGCTAAAGGTCTGATAGTATTCTTTAAAAAGTTTTTGATCTACAAACATAGATTCCCATATAATACGATATGCCAAAGGATCCTCCCAAGCAAATTTTAAAAACGCCCGAAGTCCTAATCTTTCTTTTTCATATCTCGTATGCACATCTTTGATTGCTTCACTAATCGTTTTGCGAATCAGTTTGCGATATTTTGCTAATATGTAAGAATATAAAGCGAACTTATCATCAAAATAAATATAAAAAGTACCTGTAGCAATCCCACTTTTTTCAATGATTTCATTGACTGATGTAGCTAAATACCCATTTTTTGAAAAAAGTTTTTTTGCTGTATCTATAATTTGATCAAACGTTTTTTGACCGTCACTACGCTTTGGAAGTCTATAATTTTGTTGATTCATATGATTTTATAAGATGATACTGATATATTCAACAGTAATCTTTACTCCTTCGTTTCAAGTTTTAAATTGAGCCCATGGTGATTTATAGTATACGACATTTTTTAATCATAAGCATATAGAAAAAGATTATATTCTTGATCTTAACTTAAAATTTAATCTTCTATACATAGTGTAACGTAAAAAAATAAAAAAAACAATCAAAATTTTTTTATCATCTTGACAAATCCTCGTTTTAGATTTATTATAAAGATAACATGAACGTTTATTCATATTAAAAAATACATAAAGAAAGAAGGATGTCAAATGATTGCTAAAACAATCAAGGACATCTGTTTAGGTGAGTCTTCGTCTTTTAGTAAGACAATCACTGAAGCAGATGTTGTTTTATTTGCTGGTGTCACAGGAGATATGAACCCTGTACACATGAATGATGTCTATGCGAAAGCATCTATGTTTAAAAATCGCATATGTCACGGAGGATTAGTATCTGCACTATTTTCAACAGTTTTAGGCACATCGTTGCCTGGTGTAGGTACGATCTATTTATCACAAGAATCTAAATTCATCAAACCTGTTTATCTAAATGACACAATTACTGCAACAGTTGAGGTCATTGAAATTTTAGAAAGTAAAAACCGAGTTGTTCTAAAAACAACAGCAACCAATCAAAATGGTGATATTGTTGTTACTGGACAAGCACTCGTTATGCCTCCAAGATGAACGAACAATTACTTTTTGAACTACTTGATGAATTTAGTGAAACTTATGTAAAGCCATATGCGAAAACTGTTGATGAAGAAGAAGTATTTCCTACTCAAACTGTTAAAGAGTTAGGGAAACTTGGTTTGTTAGGGTTACCTTATCCAAATGTTTATAAAGGTGTTGGTGCGCCTTATAAAGCTTATATTGACACAGTGAGAGTATTATCTAAAGACTGTGCAACAACTGGTGTGATTATATCTGCACATACAAGTTTATGTAGCTCTCCAATTTATCAATTTGGAACTGAAGAACAAAAACAAAAGTATCTAACTAAACTTAATGATGGTACATATTTAGGTGCTTTTGGTCTTACTGAATCTGGTGCAGGAACAGATGCGTCCAAACAGCAAACAAAAGCTATAGATCGTGGTGAATACTATGAAATTACTGGATCTAAAATATTTATCACGAATGCTGGATATGCAGATATATATGTTATCTTTGCGATGACAAAACCTGAATTGGGTCTAAAAGGTATTTCTGCATTTATTATAGAAAAAGATATGGTTGGATTTTCAGTCGGTCCAAAAGAGAAGAAAATGGGGATTAGAGGATCTTCAACTTGTGAACTTATATTCGATAAAGTAAAAGTGCCAAAAGAAAACCTACTTGGTAAAGAAGGCGAAGGTTTTAAAATCGCGATGAAGACCCTTAATGGTGGTCGTATCGGGATTGCTGCACAAGCTTTGGGTATAGCTGAAGGCGCTTTTGAACGTGCTGTTGCATATGTTAAAACCAGAAAACAGTTTGGTAAATCGATAGCTGATTTCCAACATACACAGTTTAAAATTGCTGACATGAAAACAAAAATTGAGGCAGCTAGATGTCTATTAGATAAAGCAGTTTCTGATGTAGAAAACAATCTCGATTATTCTTTTTCAGCAGCCATGGTAAAACTTTACGCTTCAAGAATTGCTGTAGAAATTGCTGATGATGCTATACAACTGATGGGGGGATATGGCTATATTAGAGATTACGAAGTAGAAAGATACTTAAGAGATGCGAAGATCACTGAAATATATGAAGGTACATCAGAAGTTCAACGTATGGTCATCGCAGGAAAGGTGTTGAAATCATGAATATCGTTGTTTTAGTAAAACAAGTGCCTGATACAACTGAAATTAAAATCGATAAAGAAACACATACATTGATTAGAACAGGCGTAAAAAACATAATTAACCCTGATGATTTAGCTGGTGTTGAAGAAGCTTTAAAGCTTAAAGAAATTTATGGAGGTAAGGTAATTACTGTAACAATGGGACCTGAACATGCAAAATCAATGATCAAAGCTCTATATGCTAGGGGTGTCGATGAGGCTTATCTATTATCAGATCGAAAATTTGCTGGTTCAGATACATGGGCAACATCATATATACTATCGTCATTTTTGAAATCATTAGACTATGATCTCATTATTGCAGGCTATCAAGCGATTGATGGAGATACGGCGCAAGTTGGACCACAAGTTGCAGAATTTTTAGATATACCTCAAATCACACACATAAAAGAGATTTTAGATGTTAATCTAGAAAGTATTACTGTTAAAAAGGCTTTTGAAGATGAAGTGCATACACTCATGACAAAACTACCTTGCTTAATTACAACAGTAAGAACAATGAATCAACCAAGATTAATGAGTGCCTTTAAAATTTGGGAAACCTCAGAAAAACCAATTCAACTGATTACATCTTCGGATTTAGAGTTAAATCCTGAGTACATCGGATTAAAAGGATCACCAACACGAGTAAAAGCAACTTTTACAAAACCGATAACAAAGAAATCAGAAAAAGAAGTTTTAGAGCCAACTGTAGCTGCAAAACGCATCTTAAAACTGATTTATCCATACATGGAGGTAACAAAATGAGTACGACAGCAATTTTTATCGAAAAAAGAAATCAAAGTATCTGTAATGTTGGTCTAGAACTCATTTCTGAATCAAAACGTTTGTTACAAAATAATCATAAAGTTATTGCTTTATATTTAACACATGAAATCGATGATGAAGAAATTAATGACATATCAAAAGCAGGTGCGGATCAAATCATCATATATCAACATGAACTGTTTAAAAATTATGACACTAACGTGTATACAAAAGCTTTAGAAAGCATTGTGAAAACATATCACTTTGATTGTTTATTATTAGGCTCTACTCTCATCGGTAGAGATCTTGGACCAAGACTGTCTGCAAGACTTCATACTGGTCTTACTGCAGACGCAACTCTATTAGCATTTGAAACAGAAAATGATGAATTAAGATTATTAGCAACAAGACCTGCACTTGGTGGAAACTTGTTTGCAACGATCATATGTCCAAAAACCAAGCCACAAATGGCAACCATTAGACCAGGTGTCTTTCCGGTAGAAACATATGATCATCACCAAACTGAACTCATCTATTTCAATCAAAAAATAGATGTTAAACCTTCTGTTCAAATACTTAATGTTGAAAAAACCGAAAAATCTCATACAGACTTAACAAAAGCAAAATTAATTGTAGCTGGTGGTAGAGGTGTTCAAAAAAGTTTTTCAACACTTAAAGAGATTGCACAGCTTGTCGGTGGAGAACTAGCAGCATCAAGAGCAATCGTTGATCAGGCTATTGAACCAAAGGATAGACTTGTTGGTCAGACAGGAACAACTGTTAGACCATCTGTTTATTTAGCTTCTGGGATTAGCGGAGCGATACAACATGTAAGTGGTATGGATAAGTCCGAACTCATAATAGCCATTAATACAGATCCCGATGCACTCATTTTTGATATCGCAGATATCTCGATTATTGCAGATGCAAATCAAGTGCTTCCTATTTTAAAAGCAGAGTTATCAAATCAGCATCAACATCAATAAGGCATTTATTGCCTTTTTTTGTAACCGTTTTTATTTTTTACGAACAATATATATGTAATTGATTGACAAAAGATATAACCTATGATAATATGAAATCGTATTATGAATATATATTCATAGTAAGAAACTACACAATTTAAACAAATAACGACATAACAAAAGCCTTTTTTGCGCTTTTTGTACTATGTCATATATTTTTAGGAAAAAATTGTAAACGCTTTTAAGAATAGGAGAATTAAAATGAGAAAAGTTTATGTGGTAGGCGCAAAACGTAGTCCAATCGGTTCATTCATGGGGTCATTATCAGATGTACATCCAGCAGACTTTGGTTCACAAGTGTTACGTGCACTACTCGAAGAAACAAAGATTGATCCTTCAAAGATTGATGAAGTATTGGTAGGCAATATATTACCTGCTGGACTTGGTCAAGGTGTAGCTAGACAGATTTCAATTAAATCTGGAATTCCTTCAACTGTACCTGCATATGGTGTAAATATGGTATGTGGTAGTGGTATGAAGACTGTTATGAATGCTTATGCAAATATTATGTTAGGCTTTCATGATGTTGTTGTTGCTGGTGGAGCTGAATCTATGACAAACACTCCATATTTAGTACCAGGCAAAGTAAGAACTGGTCTTAAAATGGGGGAACAACCATTAAGAGATCACATGCTTTATGACGCTCTTACTGATGCTTTTGAAGGGTATCATATGGGTATTACAGCAGAAAATATCGTTGAAAAGTTCGGATTAACAAGAGAAGAACAAGACCAATTTGCTTGGAACTCTCAGTTACGTGCTAGAACGGCTGATGATGCTGGTAAATTTAAAGATGAAATTGTACCAATTACGATTAAAACAAGAAAAGGTGAAGTTGTCTTTGATAAAGACGAGTACATCAATAGAGGTACTTCATATGAGAAACTCTCACAATTAAGACCTGCATTTAAAAAAGATGGTTCAGTAACTGCTGGTTCATCATCAGGTATTAATGATGGCGCAAGTTTCTTATTACTTGCAAGTGATGAAGCAGTTAAAAAATATAACTTAACTCCATTATTTGAACTTGTAGGCATTGGTCAAGGTGGTGTTGATCCATCTATCATGGGTTTAGGACCTACTCCTGCAATCAAACAAGCATTAAAAACTGCTAATTTATCATTTAACGATTTAGAGCTATTGGAACTAAATGAAGCTTTTGCAGCTCAATCGCTAGGAGTGATTAGAGAGTTAACTGAGGCTTTTGGTGTTTCTAAAGAAGACATTTTAGAAAAAACAAACGTAAATGGTGGTGCAATCGCACTTGGACATCCAGTTGGAGCAAGCGGTAATAGAATTATTGTTACATTGCTTCATGAAATGTTAAAACAAGAAAATAAAAATGTAGGTCTTGCAAGTTTATGTATCGGTGGCGGTATGGGAACTGCAGTGATCTTTAAAAAAGTAAAATAAGGAGAATATCATGGGAAGATTAGATGGAAGAGTTGCCGTAGTTACAGGTGGCGCAAAAGGATTGGGTCAAGCAATTTCTGAAACATTTGCTAAAGAAGGTGCAACTGTTATTGCAGCTGATATAGGTGAAATGACTTATGAAGCGAAAAATGTTCACTTTTATAGATTGAATGTTACAGATGTTGAAGGTATTCAAGTGTTTTTCAATGAAATCGTTGAAAAATTCGGTAAAATTGATATTTTAGTCAATAATGCTGGTATTACAAAAGATGCAATGACACACAAAATGACTGATGATATGTGGGATGCAGTCATCAATGTAAACTTAAAAGGTGTCTTTAACTTAACAAGACTTATTGGACCACACATGACTGAAAATAATTATGGTTCAATTATCAATATATCATCTGTTGTTGGTTTATATGGAAACATTGGACAAGCAAATTATGCAGCTACTAAAGCAGGTGTTTTAGGATTAACAATGACTTGGGCAAAAGAATTTGCTAGAAAAGGTCAAAATGTTAGAGTTAATGCGATTGCTCCAGGATATATCATGACAGATATCTTAAAAACAGTTCCTCAAGATTTACTTGATAAATTTGCTGCAATGACTATGTTAAAACGTTTAGGTCAACCACAAGAAATTGCAAATGCAGCTTTATTCTTAGCATCAGAAGAAGCATCTTATGTCACAGGTCAAACACTAAGTGTTAACGGTGGTATGAGATTATAATTATCACACTTATATAAGAAAGGTTAGGTTCCTACTATGGAAAAAGTACACGTAGGCATCGTTGGTACTGGGATTTATTTGCCAGAAGGAAGGATGACTGCAAAAGAAGTTTCAGAAAAGACACAAGGTGTTTGGTCTGAAGAAGCAGTTATCGAAAAACTAGGCATTAGACAAAAAACGATACCACAAGAGATGCCAAAAGATGGTACTCAAGAAATGGGAGCACTTGCCGCACTTGACGCACTTAAAAACACTGGTGTTAATCCAAAAGATATCGATGTAATCTTAAGTGTTACAGAAGAATGGAAAGAATATCCATTAACAACTTCTGCATTATACATACAAGACAGAATTGGTGCAACCAATGCTTGGGGTATAGATGTACAAAACCGTTGCTGTACAACCGTTTCTGCAATGAAAATGGCGAAAGACATGCTCGTTGCAGATGATGAAATTAACATCATCATGGTCGTCGGTGGATACCGTAATGGCGATTTTGTGGACTATACTGATAAAGATATGTCAATGATGTATAACTTAGGTGCTGGTGGAGGCGCAATCATTTTAAAGAAAAACCACAATAAAAACATATTATTAGGATCACATATGATTGCAGATGGATCTTTATCAAGAACAGCTGGGGTCGAAATTGGGGGCGTATGCAATCCAATTACCAAAGATAACGTTGAAGAAGCCAAGAAATCATTAAGATTAATGGATCCTAAAAAAATGAAAGAAAGACTTAACGAAGTATCCATGCCAAATTGGATTACATGTATCGATGAGTCTTTGAGAAAATCAAATTTAACAAGAAATGATATTGGTTATCTTGATATTTTACATATCAAACGTTCAGGTCATGAGTTTATGCTCAATGAACTAGGACTTAAAGAGAACCAATCCATTTATTTAGAAGATTATGGTCACATTGGCCAAATCGATCAAATATTATCACTGCACCTAGCACTTCAAACTGGACAGGTTAAAGATGGCACAGTCGTCTGCATGTTAGCCGCTGGTATTGGATATGTATGGGCAGCGAATATCATAAGATGGGGGTAACGATCAGTTATGGCAGTTGATATTATAAACAGACTCATATTAGCACTAGCTGATGCAGCACCATTAGCGCTCGTCACATTAGCGATTGTTCTAATTTTTAGAACATCATTTACAACAAACTTTGCGCAAGGGATGATTGCAGCTTCGGGAGCCTATATCGTTACCATACTATATAATCGTTATTTGATCTTAGAATTCCCAGAAGCAAGCACAGTTTTCTTAACACTGATTGCTTTCTTATCAGGGATTATTGTAGCATTCTTATTTGGTATATTTATTGATACCATACTGATTAGGAAATCTAAATTCAGTAATGCCTTGACCAAGCAAATGATTACCATGGGTATTGTATTATTCGTTATGGGATTACTGCCTACACTATTCTTTAAGGCAGAATTAAACATGCCAACGATACCATTCTTGTTTGATGGTACCTTTGTAATAGAAACATCAATGGGTAAAAATATTGTGATTCAAAAGAATTATATTTATGCAATCACTCTAACAACTGTTGTGATTTCTACAGTATTTGTCATGTTGAAGTATACAAAATGGGGATTAGGTGTGCGCTCAACTGCAGCAAATGAACGTGTTGCTGGCATGATGGGTGTTAATACAAAATTTATTACAGCAATGAGTTGGGGTATAGCAGGTGCATTAGGTTCACTCGGTGCTATCATTTATGCATCTTACAATATTACAATTAATGTTGCGTTTATGACTGAAATGCAAGTCAATGGATTCTTAGCTTCAATTTTAGGCGGGTTTTCAACATTCTTTGGTCCAGTTGTTGGCGCAATCATCATTCCTGTTTTAAACCAAATCTCATATTATATCATGCCACAATTACAAATAGGTGGAGAAAACTTAGGTGTTTATTATAAGGTTGTTGTTTATATCATCATCCTCATTATCATCTTAATTAAGCCTATTGGATTGTTCGGCAAGAAGATTGCGAAGAAGGTGTAATCATGAAACTAACATACGAAAAGAAAACACAGAAACATGCATTCATGTCACGTTTTAATACTTACACCAAACATCCATATTTTCCAATTATATTACTTGGTGGTTTATTGGTTTTATTACAAGTCATTGGTTCAACAGGACTGATTAGACCTTCAGTTTTAAACTTCTTATCTCCAGTACTAACCAGATATATTGTTGCCCTAGGGTTTATGATTCTATTAGGTTATGCAGGTTTAGCATCATTAGGAACTGCAGGATTTATGGGACTTGGCGCTTATTTAATCGGTTATTTATTCCAAACTGCTGGTATTGCATCAGAAATCGCATTTATCATTGGATTGATATTATCGCTTATCCTTGGCGCAATCGTTGGATTTATCTCACTTAGAATTGAAGGGATGTATCTTGCAATTGTCACTTTAGGTTTATCAGAAATATTAAAGAAGTTTTTTGAAAATTCACCATTTACTGGTGGAGCAAATGGGATGAACTTACAAGCAGGTATGGATTTTTTCGGTATTTTTAGTTCAAACACATTAATTTATAATCCGGTTTATTATGTCATTGTCATTTTCATGGTGATTCTCATGCTTTGGACAATCAATATCATTAAAAGCCCTACAGGACGTGCATTCTTATCAATCAAAAATTCGACATCAGCTGCACAAGCTATGGGTATCAGTTTGTTAAAATATCGATTATCAGCTTTCTTACTCGCAACATTGTTCGCTGTCACAGGTGGGATGCTTAATATGGTTAGATCGCTGACTGCTTACCCAACAAGTTGGGGTATTGATTTATCACTAAACGTATTAGCAGCCGTTGTTATTGGTGGAACTAAAAACATTTGGGGTGTATTAGTTGGAACATTCATTATCTTTGGTTTAAAAGATTTAGTCCTTGTAAGATTTGCTTTCTTCCAAACATATAAAAATGCACACTTGATGTTCTCTGGAGCACTGATCATCGTAGTGGTAATGTTTTATCCTGGCGGGGTTATCAAATTGTTTACTGATATTAAAAACTTAGCAGTTAAATGGTTTAATCAATTAAATACTAGATGGAAGGAGTATCGTTATGGCAAAGACATTTAAAAGTCTAACAAAGACACTCCTTGAAAAACAAATAGCAAAATTGGCTTATCAAATTGAATTACTTCAAGCGGATATAGAATTATACAAAGACAAATTAAATAAATCGTATCAAAAGCAACTTGACAAGTATAAAGAAAACTACCGAAGAGATTTATTAGAAAAAGAAATCGAACAATTGTCTAATGATGATTATGTCAAATATCATACAGAAGATAAGATTGAAAAAATTGAAAAGTCATATCAACTTAAAAAAAGAGCTGTCATTGCTAAAAAGGTTAGAGATCTTGAAAAACTTAAGAACCAATCTGATGAGATGAAACGTATCGAAACAGAAGTAGAAAACAGATTAAAAACTTTGGAACAAGAGCTTGAAGAAAAAAAGACAGAAATACTTGCTCCATATAGTGCAAGAAACTACTCTAAAGAGCAAATTAAGGCAAATGAGCAGATCTTTAAATCAAGTGAGAAAGAAGCTTTAGATAGCATCAAAGCATTTGAAAACAACTTAAAACAAAAACATGATGAAATGATTGCTCAAAGACAGACTTTAATTAATCACAAAATTGAACATAAAGAAAAACAATTGTCAGAAAAACGAGCTCAGTTAAAACCAATTATACAAAAGTTAAATGAGAAAAATATCAATGCAGTAGATCAATTCGACGATAAACTATTAGAAGTTGAAAATCTAACCATGAACTTTGGTGGACTCAAAGCAGTCGATAAATTGTCTTTCGATGTTAAAAAAGGTGAAATCTTCGGTCTTATTGGACCTAATGGTGCAGGTAAAACAACAGTATTTAACTGTATTACTCAGTTTTATAAACCAACAGAAGGAAAAATCATCTTTAAAAATAGAGAACATGACATCATTTCACTATTAGACTACAAGGTTCACGATGTCATCAAACAAGGTATTGTAAGAACATTCCAAAATGTTGAACTTATTTGGGAGTTATCAATCCTAGATAATATGCTTGTTGGTGCTCACAGTTTATACCGTTCAAAATTCTTTAATCATTCTTTTCAAACATTAAGTTTTAAGAGAGAAGAAAAGATTTTAAAGATGAGAGCAGAAAAAATATTAAAAGACTTAGATCTATATGTTTATAAAGATTTCTATCCATTAGGACTTCCATATGGTATCTTAAAGAAAATAGAACTTGCTAGAACACTAATGACAAACCCTTCACTGATCATCTTAGATGAACCAGCAGCAGGTCTTAACGATGCTGAAACAGAAGCCTTAGCTAAAACCATTAAAAAGATTCAAAAAGATTATGACACAACCATTTTCTTAGTCGAACATGATATGGGATTAGTTATGAGTATATGTGATACCATCTGTGCAATTAGTTTTGGAAAAAAACTTGCGATTGGTACACCTGAAGATATTCAAAACCATCCAGTGGTTAAAGAAGCATATTTAGGAGGCGAATGATATGGATATATTAAAAATCAAAGATTTAACCATTGATTATGGTATCATTCGAGCTGTTAAAGGTGTGAACTTAAATGTTGAAGAAGGAAAGATTGTAGCCATCTTAGGAGCTAATGGGGCTGGTAAATCATCTTTAATTAGAAGTTTGTCTGGTGTCACAAAAATCTCATCAGGATCTGTTACATTCAAAGATGAAGATATCACAAACCTAGATCCTCATAAGATTGCTCAAAAAGGCATTTTACAATCACCTGAAGGACGACTCATCTTATATGGTCTAACTGTTGAAGAAAACTTAAAAGTTGGTGCTTATGCATTAAAACCTATTATTAAAACAACGATTGATAATGGCATAGAAGTTAAAACGAAGATTACTGTTAAAGAACAAACAAACAATCTTTTGAAAGAAGTTTATGGATATTTTCCAATTCTAGAAGAAAGAAAAAAACAACAAGCATCGACTCTATCAGGTGGTGAACAACAAATGTTGGCCATTGGTAGAGCATTAATGGGAAATCCAAAACTCTTACTTCTTGATGAACCATCTTTAGGATTAGCACCACTTATTGTAAGAGATATTTTTAAAATTATTGAGACGATTAAAAAAAGAGGAACAACCATCCTCATCGTTGAACAAAATGCATATCAAACATTAAAAATTGCTGACTATGCATACTTATTAGAACTTGGAAAAGTTAAGAAAGAAGGAACCGGAGAAGCATTACTAAATGATGATGAACTCATTAATGCTTACTTAGGATCTAAAAAATAGTTATAACTGCGAAAAGCAGAAATATATAATGACGCAAATAAGCGACAAAAGGAGAAAAAAATGAAAAAATTAGTTTTATTATTCGTTGCAGTATTCTCTTTATTCGGTTTAATTGCATGTGTTGATGATACAAATACAGACAAAGAATTAGAAAGTATTGTCATTACTGCAGAACCAACAAAGGTAGAGTACAATTTAGGTGAAGAACTTGATTTAGCTGGATTAGCAGTTAAAGCTGTTTATTCTGATGAAACAGAAGTTGAATTAGCAGTAGCTGACTTAACAGTTAGTGGCTTTGATAACGCAACTGCTTCAGAACAAACAATTACAGTTACTTATGAAGGCAAAACAGTTACTTTCACAGTAAATGTTTTTGATCCAAACGCTGAAAGAGTTTTAAGATCAATTAGTGTTAAGAGTTTACCAACGACACAACAATATGCAATCGGTGAATCATTTGATGATGCTGGTTTAGTGATCGAAGCTTTATATGAAAATGGTGATCGTGAAGAAGTTACAGGTTATACATTAACTGGTTTCACATCAGAAGCTGTTAAACTTGATGGCGTAATCACAGTTACTTTCGAAGAAAAAACAGCAACTTTCTCTTATAAAGTTAGAGAAGTTATTGTTCAAGGTGTAACAGAAACAACAATCAAAGTTGGTAATACGGCAGTTGCTTCTGGAGCATTATCATTTGTTGGTGTTCCATTTAATGCAGGTATTGAAGCTTATTTCCATAAGATTAACGAAGCTGGTGGTGTTGCAGGTCGTACAATTGAATTTGTGACTTACGATGATGGCTTTGATGCAACAGCTGGTCTAAACTATACAAAACAATTAGTTGAAGAAGATAACATCTTCGCACTTGTTGGTCACTTTGGTACTCCAACTGTTGGTGCTACATTAGGTTATATCCAAGAAACTGGTGTTCCTATGGTATATGCTGCAACAGGTATCAATGCATTATATTTTGAAAAAGAAGATGGATTATCAAATCCAGTCATGGCAGTTCAACCAATTTATAAGACTGATGGTAGAATGATGACTGCAAGAGCATTAAATGAAGCATTATTTGGTGCTAATGGAGATGCTCAATTAGCTGCTGATGCTAAAGTTGGTGTATTACATACAACGACTGATGACGGTGTTTCAATTAAAGCTGGTATCGAAGTACAAGCTGCTACAGAAGGTAGAGAAGATGATTTCATTTACAGATCATTCTCAGTTGCTGATACTGCTGCACTAGCTGCTGCTGTATTAGATTTACAAACAGAAGGTGTATCTGCTGTAATCGTTGCATCTAACCAAGCTCCTTTCAAGGCTGCTGTTGGTGCGTTAAATAGTGCTGGATTAGAAGTTCCTGTATTTACATCATATGTTAATGCTGATGCGACTTCAGTAGATCCAACAATTGATTACGGATTCCCTATGTATGCTAACGCATGGTTAGACATCGTAGATCCAAATGGTCAAGCTGGTTTCTCTGATGCATACTGGGCATTCGCTACAGATATGACTGCTGCTGGACATGCTGATTATGCTGCTAATGCATTTGCAATGGCTGGATATATCGCTGCATCAATCTTTGTTGAAGGTTTAAACCGTGTTGATGATGGCTTATTAACATGGGAAACTTATATAGATGCTATGGAATCTGCAGAAATCAATGTACCTATGGGTGGCGTTGTTGACTTTACAGAAGGTAAACGTTGGGGTATTGCTTCAATGGCATTACTACAATTAGATAATTCTGGTGAAGCTCCTCAATGGGCAAAAGTTAGAAATATCGAAACGATTCAAGACATTCAAGCAAAATAATCATATAATTTAGTTATGGGGAGGGTATTTACTCTCCCCTCATCTAAATATAAAGAAAGAAGGCATAAGATGAAAACACCTAAAAAAATCACAGTAAATGAAGCCATTAAACTTGTTAAAGACAACGATAGTGTTGTTCTTGGTATGGCTGGAGCTGAACCTAAATTATTTATTCAAAAACTTCATGAAGTTGCAGATCAAGTTAAAGGGGTCAAAGTGACAAATTGTTTACCATTTGAAAATGGCGAATTTTTTATAAATCCAACTTATAAATCTTCATTTTCAACTGACAGTTGGTTTTATGGGGCTTCCTTAAGAAAAGTACATGAAAATGGAAATATTAGTTTTATACCTAATCATTTGCATTTAGCTGGTCGTAAACGTTTTGAACATACGAAACCTAACATTTTTGTTGGAACAGCAACCCCACCTGATAAGCATGGATTCTTATCATTATCTTTATCTAATGTTTATGAACAAGAAGCGATTGAGCTTGCGGATATCGTTATCTTAGAAGTAAACCCTAATTTCCCAAGAACTTTTGGAGATGTAGAAATCCATGAATCAAAAATTGATTACATTGTAGAGGCAGATTATGAAGCTCCAACACTTCCTGATGCCGTTCCAAATGAAAAAGATATTAAAATAGGAAATTTCATCGCTGAAAAAATTAAAGATGGATCTACATTGCAACTAGGTATTGGTGGTATTCCAAATGCAGTTGCTCATGCTTTATTAGATAAAAAAGATTTAGGTATTCACACTGAAATGTTTACTACAGGTCTTATGCATTTAGTTAAATCTGGTGCAGCAAATGGATCTAAGAAAAATACGCATAAACATAAACATGTCGCATGTTTCGCTTTAGGGACTAAAGAATTATACGAGTTTATAGATGATAATCCAAGTGTTCAAATCTTAAATGGAAATTACGTAAATGATCCTGCAGTAATAGGGTTAAATGATCATCAAGTCTCTATCAATACAACCATTGAAGTTGATCTAACAGGACAATGTGCATCTGAATCAATTGGACACCGTCAATTTAGTGGTACTGGTGGACAATCAGATACTGCAGTTGGTGCTCAAAACTCAAAAGGTGGTATGAGCTTTATTACATTATATTCAACTGCAAATGTTAAAAATCCTGAGACTGGCGAAAGAGAAGAAATATCTAAGATTGTACCTTTCTTAAAACCAGGTGCTGCAGTGACTTTATCTAGAAATGATGTTGACTATGTTGTAACTGAATATGGTTGTGTGTCTTTAAGAGGTACATCTATACAAGAACGTGTTGAACTATTGATTAGTATTGCGCATCCTAAGTTTAGAGATGATTTAAGAAAAGAAGCGATTAGACTTCAATACATTCCAGGTAATTGATATGAGCATCTTAAATTATAAAGGCCGCAATGTATATTATGAAGTATCAGGTACTGGTAAACCATTTTTAATCTTAAATGGTATCATGATGTCAACAAAAAGTTGGGAACCTTTCATGGAATCCTTCACTGAAAACAACATGGTTATTCGCTTAGATTTTATTGATCAAGGTCAATCTGATAAATTAGTTTCTAGTATATATACTCAAGATATTCAAGTTCAAGTGATTGAATCATTATTAAAAGAATTAAAGTTAGAAAAGATTAGTATCGTTGGTATTTCATATGGTGGGGAAGTTGCATTATCATTTGCTGTAAAACACCCAAATTTAGTCGATAGACTGGTTTTGTTTAACACGACAGCTTACACCTCACCATGGCTTGCAGAAATCGGTTATAAATGGAATTCGATAGGCAGAACTAGAAATGGTCAAACTTATTATCAAGCAACCATTCCAGCAATTTATTCTCCAAGCTTTTATGAAAGCAGATTAGAGTGGATGAAAAAAAGAGAACAAATCTTATTACCAGTTTTCTCTAATCCAGATTTTCTAGATGCAATGGAAAGACTTACCAATAGCGCTGAACATTTTGATGTAAGAGATAAACTCCATGTCATTGAATCACCAACATTAATTGTTGCTGCTGATGAAGATTATTTAACACCAATTGGTAATCAAAAAGTCTTGCATGAATTGATTAAAGATTCTGAACTTGTGATCTTACCTGGTGTTGGTCATGCTTCCATGTACGAAAGACCTATGGTGTTTGTTTCACTAGTTTTAGGATTCATAAATGCTAAACAATCTAAGTATAATATATAGGAGGGTTCTTAAATGGAAAAAAGAAGTATTGTTTTAAAAAATGGTGAAGTCTACCATTATGTTGAACAAGGACAAGGTGATGAAGTATTGTTACTGATTCATGGAAACTTTTCTTCATCACTTCACTACACACCACTCTTAGAAAGATTACCTAGTAACATCAAAGTGATTGCACCCGATTTAAGAGGTTTTGGTGATTCAACGTATTATAGACGTATCAGTAGTTTAAATGATTTTGCAGAAGACATTTATATGTTTATGCAAGCAAAAGAGATTGAACAGTTTGATGTTGTTGGATGGTCACTTGGTGGAGGTGTTGCATTAGAACTTGCGGCTCATCACCCTGAAGTTGTTAAGTCTTTAGTACTAATCAATTCAACAACTCATAAAGGTTATCCTGTATTCAAAAAAGGTTCTGATGGAAAACCACTTGTTGGAGAAGTCTATCATTCAGCTGATGAAATGGCAAACGATCCTGTTCAAGTCCTACCCATTCTAAAAGCTCAGAAAGAGAATAACTTTGCTTTTGTAAGTTACATCTTTGATGTGATGATTTACACAGTAAATAAACCATCTGAAGATAACAATAAACTTTGGATAAATGAGTCTCTCAAACAAAGAAATTTACCTGATGCAGACTGGGCCTTAGCAAACCTAAATATGTCAGATCAACATAATTTTTACAATGCTGGTATGAACAATATTTCAAAGGTTAAAGCACCTGTGTTACATACTTGGGGAACTAAGGATATTACTGTACCAGAGTACATGATTAAAGACAATGTAAAGGCTATGGAAGAACAGTCAAAATATATTGTTTATGAAGATTGCGGACACTCACCACTAGTTGATGTTCCAGACCAATTAACTAAAGATATTTTAGAATTTATAGGCTATAAAGGATGAGGTAAAACTCATTCTTTTTTTCTCGTGAAACATTGATAATTAGTTCATAGAAATTTGTTTAAAGAGAACTTGAATATATGATACATAATGATCATAGAATAAAGAAGTAAAAGACAAAATATAGATCGTTATAAATGATTTTGGAAGGTTTAAAAATAACGACAGAATTTGATGGACACTTATAAAAAAATTAATAAAATTTAGAAATTATTTTAGATATACTTATATGTAATATGCAACAAAGAAAATCAGGTGATATTTGATTTATAAAACATTTCCAATGATCATATAAGTTGATGTTTTTTTGGCTCATATCATTACAAGAAATTTGAATAAACATCAAATCATAATTGATGTGACTGATCAATTATATGTATCATGTAGTATTAATAAAACAGTAGTCGAAGAATCAGTTATAAACAGTAGATTTAGAAAATTGTGGTAATAATCGTGTAATTATTTTGAAGCTGTTTTAGATGTTAAAATGACCCACTAAAGGCTACAATAGAACTGAATCAATCAAATGTAGCACATCATATGACAAAGCTTAGAAATTGTTTATTGACTGTGATGCAATATGAAGTGGTGATATAGCGCCTATTTTTTGGGATTCTTGTACAGGACAAGTTTAAAAAATGATAAGTCTAGATGATTGGTAAAGAAAAAAGTAGGCTATGATATAAAGAATTCTAGAAAAAAATATTGTCAATTTAATGATAATCCAAAGAAATGCCATAGAGTAATTATCAAAAGAAAAAAGGGAAGTATTTGAGTAATCATATGGGTGATTAAATAAAAGAATAGGATCTAACGAAAAGTTATGACTAAAAACGTATGTTTAGTATATATAAACATTTTTAAAACAAAATAACTTTTTTAGAAAATCTTACTGAAGTGAAAAATTTATACCTGGAGCACAAAATGCAAATCATAATCCAACGATTCAACCGAATGATAAAGTTGTGAAGCTAGTATTAAGCAGGTAAATGTATGTCTTGAAATCTTTGTGTGTTAATACTTATCAGGGTAAGTATATCTTAGGATCAACATTAGATAAGATTATTCATGAAACTTATTTGCACATAAAAAATATGAGATTCGTGAAAAACTTATAAAGGTTAATAATGACTGAGAGACATTATGAAAAGTTGCTATCATAAGAATTTACATAGCATATGACATCGTACTTGAAATATCAGATGGACAATAATAGAGAAAAACCAGAATGACACATGAACAGTTTCGAATGACCAAACTGAACACATATTGATCTAGATCAGCTCAGAATGCATATGAATATAAAAGTGTCTTGCCCTGTCAGTGTCAAAATTTATCTACTCTAAAATTAACATGCGTTGAATGCTTATTGTAAAACACCTCTACATTTGCTCTAAAGATTTCTAGATACAGTCAACCATAAATAATCACACACGCACCCTAGTAGAAGAAGTAAGAAGTGAAAATTTCTCTTCTCCAAATATACCCTAAAAATGATCAAAATACGCTATATCGTCATTTAAGAGCTTTAGTCATACAATCATAAAGCCGAAGTAATTAAAGTTACTCAAAATGCACTCTCGAATATTTATATCATATTCAATTATAATATATGAGTATATTTAACGGCGGTAGAAGCGTTAAATGACTGTTTTTATCATGGTCATGCACTTATATATAAAGTGATAAAATACTCTAAAGCATTGTTTTCTATTTTATATTTGTGCGTATAATATATATTATGTAAACCATTAGATATGATTGCAACTGTGCGGATAAGTGAATTAGTGTGGATAAGTTGTTAACTGCTAACCCTTCTTATTTTGCCCTTGTGATTGTATGTTTTGTTTAAACCCTCGAAATACGAGTAAAATTAGCTAACGATTTGCTGATACGTTTATATGCATAGTGTGATACAATATAAATGGTGATTATATGAAGAAAAAAACAATAATTGTCATCTTCACAGGTGGCACAATATCAATGGAACGCAATGAATTAACCAATAAAAATCAGATCATTAATAATCAAAACGAACTGATAGAAAACATCTCTAATGAGATCAAACATGTAACTCTAAAAACACATTTGTTCTCATTAAAACCATCTCCATCAGTGACGCCTTCTGACATGCTTGAGTTAGCTAAGTTAACCAATCGTATGCTAAAAGACCCTGAGAATGATGGTGTCGTTATCACCCATGGAACTGATACATTAGAGGAAACAGCATATTTCTTAGACCTCTATTTAGGTTCTTCTAAACCAGTGGTTTTTACAGGTTCGATGAGATCATTTTCTGAACTAGGTTTTGATGGCCTAAGCAATTTGGTATCTTCAATTCTAGTTGCTGCTCACGATGATTCGAGAGATAAGGGTGTACTAGTATGTTTGAATGATGAGATCAATACAGCGTCTGAAGTTACTAAGTCACATACTTTATCACTTGATACTTTTAAGTCATTGGAGTTTGGCCCCATTGGAATCGTTGAGCAAGAAAATGTCATCTATACCAGAAAAGCTCCCGATTTTAGGAAAATCATTAATCCAGAAAATGTAGTTCAAGAGGTTGAAATCATTCAAGCTGCTGCAGGAACCAGTTCACAAATACTAAACTTCTTAATTGATAATGGAGTTAAGGGTATTGTTCTTGAAGCATTAGGTAGAGGTAATGTTCCTCCAATGATGGTCCCAGGTATCAAAAGAGCTATTGAGCATAACATACCAGTTGTTCTTACATCTAGATGCCCCAAAGGTCGTGTCCTCGATAACTATGGATACGAAGGTGGAGGACATCATCTAAGAACGTTAGGAGTCATATTTACTAATAATTTGAATGCACAAAAAGCTAGAATTCGCCTGATGTTAGCGCTCGGTATTACTCATAAAATGAATGAAATTGAGAACTATTTTTAGGGAGTGGTTGTTCTTGAAAAGGCTCATACATCATCAAAAATTAATCACAATTTATGCATTATTTGTTCTTTTATTTGGTCTTTTAGGCATCGGTCTGGAGATAGAAAGAGCACTAGTTTTTGATCATTTTGGTGCATCATTGTTTGTGACTTTTCTATATTTCACATCACAATCAAACTTACTTTTAACCATCACACTTCTTCTTTTTTTATTTAAAAAACATGACAATAAATTTGTAAATTACTTGGCCTTTATTACTCTCGTAAATATACTTATAACAGCAATTGTGTTTCATATATTATTAGTACCTTACATGGATCACATTAATTTTATGCATCATGTTTTACACACGATAAATCCAACATTATATGTCATATTTTACTTCTTATTTTATAATTACAAAATACCAATTAACAAGTTTTGGATAGCACTTATTTATCCTTTAATTTTTATGGGATTAGTCTACATAATCATCGAGCCTTTCTTCGGCGATTTAATCGAAGTCACTGTTCCAAATTACGAAAGTGCTAGGTATGTTTATCCATTTTTAGACCCCCAAAATTATCCGCGTGAAACATTGGGATTGATTGGATTTACTATAGGATTATTGGGTCCTTTAGTTACATTTTTTTCATTTGGATTACTTTACTTAAAACACAAAATTTATCATAAAATACATATAGATTAAGATACAAAAAAAGGTCTACGCTTTGTTGCTTAGACCTTTTGATTTTATCTATTTTATTAGTATTATTTATTACTCAAGTATTTTAAAAACGACTCACCATTCTTAGGTTTTTCAGTTCCAAAATTGTCGTTGATTGTATACCCAATATCAGCAAATGTTTTAAATATCGGCATTTCTTTTCCTTCTTTAAAACGTTTAGAATAAGCTAATAAAGGAACGTATTCTCTCGTGTGATCAGTACCATGATGTATAGGGTCATTACCATGATCTGCAGTAAGTAACAAGAGGTCATCCTCACCAAGTTTTTCCATTAAAAGTGGCAGCTGTTCATCGAATGCTTCGATTGCTTTTCCGTATCCAATTGGGTCTCTTCTATGTCCATAAAGTGCATCAAAATCAACTAAATTTAAGAAACACAATCCTTCGAAATCTTTATCTGCAACGTCAGTAATTTGTCTCATGCCATCATCATTGCTCTTTGTCTTGCTGTATTCTGTAATACCAAATCCATCAAAAATGTCATTGATTTTGCCAAGAGCTATCACATCAAATCCTGCTTCACTCAAGAAATTTAAAGCCGTTTTCTCATGTGGTCTTAGAGCATAATCATGGCGATTTGGTGTACGTTTAAAGTCATCTTTATTGGTTCCTAAAAATGGTCTTGCGATTACACGTCCAACTTTCCATTCAGGTTTCATAGTGATTTCTCTTGCAATTTCACAGATTTTATACTGCTCATCAATCGGAATAATTTCTTCATGCATAGCAATTTGTAACACTGAATCTGCTGAAGTATAGACGATTAAATCACCAGTTTTCATATGATGCTCACCGAGATCTTTTATGATTTCTGTACCTGAAGCTGAGATATTTCCAACAACTTTTCGACCAGTTTTCTCTTCTAGTTCATCTATGAGTTCTTTAGGAAATCCAGTATCAGTAAACGTTTGAAAAGGTTTAGTAATATACATTCCCATCATTTCCCAATGTCCTGTCATCGTGTCTTTTCCTAATGATGCTTCCTGCATTTTGGTGTAAAAAGCTTTAGGTTTTTCTACTGATTTTACATTTTTAATATGTGCAATATTACCATATCCTAAGGCTTCCATGTTAGGGATTTTAAGATCCATACGCTCAGCAATATGTCCAATTGTGTGTGCCCCTTCATCATTGTAATCCTTTGCATCTGGAGCTTCTCCAATACCTAGACTGTCTAAAACTATCAAAAATATTCTTTTATACATTATGATTCCTCCTTTGCACGCGGATGTGCTTTTTTATATATTTCTTTAATTCTTTTTTGACTAATATGGGTGTAGATTTGTGTGGTCGATATGTCCTCATGCCCAAGTAAAGTTTGTAATGTTCGTAAGTCCATACCATTTTCAAGTAAGTGTGTTGCAAACGAATGTCTTAGTGTATGTGGTGAACATTCAGAATCTATACCTGCATCAGACGCAAGTTTTTTTAAGACTTTAAAGAACCCTTGTCTTGATAATCTTTGTCCATTTTGGTTCAAAAAAACATAGGTATTTCTCTTGTCATTAACAAGATTCGGTCGTGCATCAGCCATGTATTTTCTAAGTGCAATATTTGCCATATCAGATATTGGAACCATACGTTCTTTTGATCCTTTTCCATGTACAATGACGTAACTCTGATTCAAATGAATATCCTCAGTTTCGATATCTAATAGTTCACTTACTCTAAGCCCAGACCCATAGATAAGTTCTAATAAAGCTTTATTTCTAAGACCTAAATTTGTATCTTTATCAACCTCTTCAAGTAAGCTTACAACTTGATCAATAGATAACACTTTGGGCAATGTTTTGTTAGATTTTGGTGTAGAAAAATCTTTTGTTATATCTATATCCACTTCTTTTTCAAGTGCTAAAAAATGATGGAAACTTTTAATTGCAGTTAGTTTTCTAGCCAAAGTTTTACTAGATACTCTTTTATCCAAACTCTTTAGAAAACCTTCAATGTGTTTCTTTTGAATTTGAGAAGGTTTCTTAATTTGATGATATTTTTCTAAAAATAAGCGATATTGATCAAGGTCTCTTGCATACGCACTGATCGTGTTTTTTGAAGATCCTTTTTCTTTTTTTAAATAATATTCATAATCCTTGAGTAAATATTTCATATAAACACCATAAATACTTGATTACCTAAAAACAATCCTTGATTAGTAAGTTTTAAATAACCATTTTCAATTTCGACTAAACCTATATCTATTTTTTCTTGAAGCTTTGGATACAGTTCAAACAGTTTAATATCGTATTTTTTTTCAATGTCACTTATCTCTACACCTTTGATTTTTCGTAGTCCAAAAATGAGTTCATCTTGAATCATCATGTCTTTAGTTTGAAGAGTTTCCTCTTTTATATAGTGATCAATATATTTAGGTAGTGCACGTTCATTGTAAGTTCTTTTTCCTTCAATAAATCCATGTGCTCCAAGACCAACGCCGATATATTCACCAAGTGTCCAATATATCATATTATGTAATGAATAATGACCATGCTTCGCAAAATTTGATATCTCATAATGTTCAAATCCTTGATTCTTAAGTTCATCCATGACCATTTTATACATAGTAGCTTCAACATCTTCATCCACTTGTTTGAAATTACCTCTAATGTATTGATGATAAAAATAAGTTTTTTCTTCTAGGATTAATGAGTAACAAGAAACGTGTGTGATATCTAATTCGTTAATCATTTTTAAATCGTATCTTAAGTCCTCATATGTTTGTTTAGGGATTGCATAAATTAAATCAATACTGATGAAGTTTATACCTATGTGTTTTAAATGATTTACAACTTTAAAAACTTGATCATTTGTATGACCACGATTCAAGTAATGAAGCAGTTCTTGATTAAATGTTTGTACACCTAAACTTACACGATTAACGCCATATTTTTTGAAGATTTCTCCCTTTTGATACGTATAACTTTCAGGGTTCACTTCAATTGAAAATTCTACTGGATGAATATCCTTTAAATGACTGAGTAAAAAAACAAGTTGCTCAGGATCAAGCATACTTGGTGTTCCACCACCAATATAAATGGTTTCAATCGTATGAAAGTGCTTTTCATATTGATGAATTTCTTTAACTAATGCTTTTAAGTATTCATCAATCATTTCTTTATTTTTAGGGACTCTTTTTACGAAATCACAATAATGACATATATATTCACAAAAAGGAATATGGATATATAATCCTTTCACTTAATCACTCGCTTCCTATATATATTATACCTTATATAGCCAGTTATTAAAAATAAAAGTGATGAGATTTTACTCATCACTATTAGATAAAATGGCCATAAAAGCTTCTTGAGGAACATCTACTCTACCGATAGATTTCATCTTCTTTTTACCTTCTTTTTGTTTCTGTAAAAGTTTCTTCTTTCTACTGATATCTCCACCATAACATTTAGCAAGTACGTCTTTTCTCATCGCTTTAATGGTAGTTCTTGCGATAATTTTATTTCCCAATGATGCTTGAACAGGAATTTCAAACATTTGTCTAGGAATTAAGTCGACCATGCGTTCACAGATGTTTTTACCTCTTTGATATGCAAAGTCTCTATGCACAATTGTTGATAATGCATCGACAACTTCGCCATTAAGTAAGATATCCATTTTTTGTAGCTTTGATACTTTATATCCTGACATTTCATAGTCAAATGAAGCATATCCTTTTGTTGATGATTTTAACTTATCAAAGAAATCATAAACGATCTCAGATAATGGTAGTTCATATGTGATTGTGACACGGTTTGCATCTACATATTTCATATCTCCAAAGATTCCGCGTTTCTTTTGACAAATATCCATAACAGCACCGACATAATCCTTTGGACTCATCACAGTAGCTTTCACATAAGGCTCTTCGATATGGTCAACAACTTGTGGAGCTGGTAACATCGATGGATTGTCAATCGTAATCATTGATCCATCTGTTAAATATACTTTATAGATAACTGATGGTGCAGTTGCAATCAGTTCAATTCCAAATTCTCTACTGATTCTTTCTTGAATAATCTCCATATGAAGTAATCCTAAGAATCCTGTTCTAAATCCAAATCCTAAAGCTTGTGATGTCTCTGGTTCATACAGTAGTGATGCATCGTTTAACTTTAATTTTTCTAGTGCGTCTTTTAAATCATTATATTTATCCGAGTCAATCGGGTATAACCCACAAAAGACTACAGAGTTCATTTTACGATATCCAGGAAGTGGAACTGAAGCCTTTCTATTCGCATGTGTGACAGTATCACCAACACGTACAGTATTAATATCTTTAATAGATGCGGTTAAATATCCAACATCACCAGGCCCTAAGATGTCGCGTTTAATAATTTTAGGCGTATGCACACCAACTTCAATCACTTCATATTTTGCATTCGAAGCCATAAATTGAATGACATCACCTTTTTTTATAGTTCCATTAACAATTCTTATAGAAGGAATAACACCTTTATAAGGATCAAATACTGAATCAAATACTAGAGCTTGTAAAGGTGCATTTGCATCACCCTGTGGCGCAGGAATATCCTTCACAATTCTTTCTAATATTTCATCAATACCAACACCTTCTTTAGCTGACGCTAAAACGGCATCTTGTGCTGGAATACCTATGATATCTTCAATTTCAGCTATCACCTTTTTTGGTTCTGCACTTGGTAAATCTATTTTATTAATAACTGGTACAATTTCTAAGTCATTATCGATTGCTAAATAAACATTAGCAAGTGTTTGAGCTTCAATGCCTTGAGCCGCATCTACGACTAAAACAGCGCCTTCACAAGCCGCTAAAGATCTTGAAACCTCGTATGTAAAATCAACATGACCAGGAGTATCAATTAAATGCATGATATACTCTTCGCCGTCTTTTGCTTTATACAAAACCTCAACAGCATTTAACTTGATTGTGATGCCACGTTCTCTTTCTAGATCCATAGAATCTAGGAGTTGCTCTTTCATTTCACGATCAGTTACTGTATCTGTTTTTTGCAAAATACGATCGGCAAGTGTAGACTTACCGTGGTCAATATGCGCTATAATAGAAAAGTTTCGGATTTTCTTTTGTCTTTCATTTAGTTTGTTATTATCCATAATTCACATACCTTTCCGCTTAATTATTGTATCATTTTTAATCGCTTAATAAAAGAGATAAAGTGTAAAATGATTTAGATTTTTTAAATATTGAACTAGTAAAACGCTTTTACGAAATTTATTTCTAGAAAAGATTGCATATTATTTGTAAATTTTGTTATAATAAACATGTAGATAAACAATACATTAGGAGGAAATGAATAATGAAAAAAGTATTTTTACTGCTAATATTAGCAGTAGCTACATTCACGCTTTTTGGATGTAAATCATCTGAATACAAAGTTGATGGTGAATTCTTAGCTTATGAAGTTGGCATTCACAGAAATGCACCTATGGTTACAATGGTAAGTGTAACAATCGAAGACGGTGAAATCGTTGCATTTAATATCGATGCAAGACAAGGTTCAGCAACTCAAACTGAAGGTGCTGACACAGAAGACACTGCAGATGACAAATGGTCATACACTTGGAATGAAAAGACTAAGAAAGAATTAGGCGATGACTATGGTATGGTTGAAAGAGGTGGAGCGATTGCTGAATGGTATGAGCAAGCTGCACTTATCGAAGCTTACATGTTAGAAAATGGTGTTGATTCTATTGAAGTTGATGCTGACACAGTTATTACAAACGTTACTGGTGTTACTATCAAAGATGGTGGTTATACAAAACTTGCTGCTGATGCTGTAGCTTTAGCTAAAGAAGGTAAATTCCAAGCTGTTTATTGTTCATCAGATGACTTAGTTATAGCAACTATGATGGTTGATGAAAAAGGTGTTGCTTCTGACTTAGTATTAGACGTTCTTCAAGGTAGACCTGATGGTGCTACATTTGCATGGAGAGACCAAACTAAACAAGAACTTGGTGCTGACTATGGTATGAAAGATGCAAGTGACATCGGTAAAGAATGGTTTGAACAAGCTGACGCTATCGCTGCATATGTATTTGAAAACGGTGCTGACTCAATTGAAACTACAGATGGTTATATTTCAAACATCACTGGAGCTTCAGTAAGAGACAGTGGTTATACTCAAGTATTTGAATTATTATTCGGTTTTGCAAACTACGAAGTATAATCTAAATTAAACAAGATCTAAAGGATGCCATTTGGTATCCTTTTTTCTTTATATCAACAAAAAAGAGGTGCTATTGCACCTCTTCAGTTAGTTCTTTTTCTATGTCTTGTACTTCAATTTTCGCTTCTAAGACACGCTTAGTATCGGCTCCAGTAATTGTGACTAATAAGTTACGATAATTAAATGTATCGCCTATAAAAGGAATTTTACCCATCTCATCAAGTATCCAACCATTAACGGTTGAAAAATCTAAATCATCAGTAATTCCCATCATCTCAAATAACATATCTAGTTCAGCATTACCTTTGACACGATAATGATGTTCATCAATTTTAACAATTTGTTCAACAACTTCATCGTGTTCATCCCAAATTTCACCAACAATTTCCTCTAAAATATCTTCCATACTGACAACACCTAATGTGCCACCAAATTCATCTTTTACAATGGCCATGTGTGCTTTTGTTTCCTGCAGTAATTCTAATAAATTAGTAACTTTCATGTACTCAGTAACAAATACTGGTGGCTTTATAATCGTATGAAGTGGTTGTTTTTCAATAAGGACTAAATTATAAAAATCTTTATGGTTAATGACACCAGTAATGTGATCAATGCCTGTATCATAAACTGGTAATCTTGAATAACCTGAATGCTTAAACGCTAGTCTAATCGTTTCAGGGTCATCTGTTTCACATACTGCAATAACATCAACTCTAGGTGTTAAGATTTCTTCAACAATTAAATCATCAAAATCAATGACACTCTTGATAAGTTCTCTTTCATTTTGATTAATACCACCTTCTTGTTCAGCTTCACTCACATAAGTAAGTAATTCCTCTTCAGTAATTGCTGGTTCTTCATCAAATGTAATCAACTTGTTGAGTAATTTTTGTATACCACCAAAGATGATAGCGAATGGTTTTAAAACAAATATAAAACCCATCAGTATCGGTGTTACAGCAAGTGCGTATTTTTCAGGTATTTTCTTCGCCAAACTCTTTGGTGCAATTTCTCCAAAAATTAAGACCAACGTTGTCATGACTGCTGTAGACAATGTCACACCAATATCACCCCAGTGTCTTATGAAAAAGATAGTAGCAATCGATGCAGATAAGATATTTGCGATATTATTACCAATTAAGATCGTAGTAATTAGTTCATCGAAGTTATCCGCATAACGGAGCGTTCTAGCTGCTCTATTATGGCCATTTTGAATTAAATTTTTTAATTTGATTTTATTAGCTGAAGAAAATGCAGTTTCAGTTGATGAGAAAAATGCGGATAATAAAATCAAAAATATAAGTATACCTATTTGTATAAAATCTTGATCAGTCATTAATCTTCTTCCTCTTCAAGTAAAATCTGTGGTTTAGTAACTTTGACTTTTGTAATCACATTTTCATTTGTCTCTAAAACTTCAAATGTAAACTGATTGTATTCAAAGTTAATTTTCTCATCATGTTCAGGAAATCTTCCTAATTGTCCCAAGATAAACCCACTGATTGTGTCATAATCCTCTACTGGTAATGAGGCTTTTAATACATCTTCAACATCATCGATGTTTGTTAATCCATCGATTTCATATGTCATATCATCTATTTCTCTGATTTCGTCTTCATCTTCATCATATTCGTCTTGAATATTGCCTACAATCTCCTCGATAAGGTCTTCGATTGTAACAATTCCAGCAGTTCCACCGTATTCATCTAATACAACAGCTATATGATTTTTTTGTGCTTGCATTTCTCTAAATAACTCATCAGTTTTCTTACTATCTGGAACGAAATAAGGTTCTCTTAATAATTTTTTTAAAGAAAACTTTTCTTCGGCATTATCTAAAAATTTAAGTAAATCTTTTACATGAAGAGTTCCTATAATATGATCAATATCATTTTCATAAACAGGAAAACGTGTAAATCTTTCGCTTTGAACATACTCAATGACTTGTTTTCTCGTTGATTTAATGTTGATTGCTGAGATTTCTGTACGATGTGTCATAATTTCTTCAACAGCTGTATCACCAAAATCAAATACATTTTGAATCATTTCTGACTCTTCTTCATCGATATTACCAGATCTAGAACTAAATTCAACAATTGTTCTAATTTCTTCTTCAGTCATAATTCGCTCACCTTCTTCAGGCTTTAACGCAAAAAATCTACCAAAGATCATCGATGCTGAATGTAACAACCAAGTCACAGGTAATAATATATAGTATATAAGTCTTATAAATCCTATCGTTTGATAAGCGATGCTATCTGTATATTTATTTGCAAGTCTTCTTGGAATTAATCTACCAAAAACAAGTTGTACAAACAATAAGATGAAGATAATTAAAAACATCGCAATCGGTTTTAACCAATCTAATTCGTTAAATAATGACATTACATCATTATAAAAAGCATCTAGTGCAATGGCACCATTGATTAAAGTTAATAATGTAATCATCACTTGAATAGATAATAAATATCTCTTTGATTCAGCTGTAAACTTTTGAATTTTTATAGCTTTTTTATTATTCTTTAGAACATCTTCATTAACCTTACTATCACTTACGACGACTAAAGCAACTTCAGCTGCGCTAAATATAGCAGTTAAAACGATGATAAATATAATCGATAATATAGGTACTAACATAAGGCTTCACCCTTTATACAACAAAAAAAGACACCAAAAAAAGGATTCTGATTAATGTCTTTGTTACTCTCTGATATGGGATCGTCGATCCTACTACTGCAATCTTCCATTTTCTGTCTGATTCCTCCATGAAATCGGTATGAGAATATATTACTATATTTTAGTAAAAAAGTCAATGATGATATCCTTTCCATGCTCTTTGTTAAGGAATCTACTTGTAGGTTTCATGTAATTATGCTAAAATACTTTTTGAAGGGGAGTAGTTAACTCTAAATTAGTCGTCAATACGGCAAATCGCCCGGCTAATTTCAAGCATGCCTTGTAACGAGACCTTCAAGACTTTTTTGTCTTGATGGTTTTTATTTTTTAAAAAAATTACATCAAGAACATACATTAAATTAAGGGGTATATTATGCAAATTTTATTAAACATCGTATTTTTAATTGTAGGTTTTGTTTTCTTGATCAAAGGTGCTGACTTTTTCATTGTCTCATCCAGCTCTATTGCAAGAAAATTTAAAATCTCGCCACTCATTATTGGTTTAACACTTGTCGCATTTGGTACATCTCTACCTGAACTTGCAGTGAGTTTTGCAGCATCCTTATCAGCAAAATCACAAGGTTTAACTGCAGACATCGCAATGGGTAATATTATTGGTTCTAACATGGCTAATCTAACACTTATACTGGGATCTAGTGCTCTGATTATGCCCGTTCTAGTTCACAAATCTATGAGAAAAAGAGAATTTCCATTCTTAATTGGTATTAGTTTATTAATTGCTTTATTAGGTTATTTCTTCCAAAGTGATTACGCAATCGTTTGGTGGGAAGCACTGATATTATTAGCTGTCTTTGCTTATTATATGTATTTAATGATTCATTCAGAAAAAGATATCACAGAAGAACATATACCTATGGTTGATGTCAAAAAAGCAGTTATATTACTCTTCGTTGGTATTGCTGGAGTATCTATAGGTGGATTTCTAGTCACTGAAGGTGCTGAATATATCGCAATAGAGCTTCTCACCCAATCCGGTATGACAATTACAAAAGCTACAACTTTAGTTGGTTTAAGTGTTGTTGCACTAGGAACTTCACTACCAGAGCTTGTTACTTCTGCAATGGCAGCTAAAAAAGGTGAGGCTGATATTGCTTTAGGTAATGTGGTTGGATCAAATGTTTTTAATACTTTACTTATTGTAGGTCTTTCGGGATCAATTGTCCCACTTGGACTGAATGGTGATGTGTTAATTGATATGATTATTCTCATTGGCGTCACAGGATTTGTTGCATTCTTAGGATACACGAAAAGTAGGCTTTCCAGACTTGATGGTATCATCATGTTACTCATTTATGTTTCATATATCACATACATCATCTTAAGAGCTTTATCTATATTCTAAAAATAAAATAGCGCAGTGAAACTGTTTGCTAAATATGGACAGTAATTAAAAAAGGCTAGGAAGAGTTGACATTCTCAATTGTAGAGGTGTCAACTCTTTTATTATTTTACTTTGTCTATCTTCATTGTAATATGTGATGTAAGAATCGACAAGTGTTTTCATTTGTTTTATTGTGATTTGATGATGAAGATGCATACATTCACTTTTAAATTGACTGAAGAAAGATTCTATTGGACAATTATCTACGCAGCTGCCTTTTGCTGATACACTATGTTTTATCCAATGTCTTTTCAACCACCTATGGTAAGTTTGTCCAACAAATGCGGTACCTTGATCAGAATGCAGTATTAATCCTTTGCGATAATTTCTGGGTACGGTTCTTGTTGCTTGTTTTAAAGTATCCATGACTAGTTTCAAATCATTTCTTTCGGAAACTTTGTAACTGACAATATATTTATCATAGAGATCTTTTATCGCACACAAATAGATGGTTCCTTGTGTTGTGGGCAAATAAGAAACATCTATACTCCACTTTTGATTTGACATTTTTGTGGTAAAATCTCTTTGAAGGAGATTAGGAATGCGATGATGGTTGACCTTGCTATATCTTTTTCTCTTTCGTCTGATAATAGACTGAATACCATTCAGTTTCATGTATCGATACACGGTGCTCTTCGTGGTAAAGACGCCGTGTATTTTCTTTAATTTCATTTGAATTGTTTCTATGCCCCATCTTTTATCTTTATGGTAGAGACTAACAATCTGATGGTTAAGCAATTCATTGAACGCTTTATATTTTGGCCTACCTAAGCGAATCCATTCATAGTAACCGCTTCTTGAACATGACATCCTCATGCAGAGATAGATGATAGAATAACGATCCTTTAATTGGTCTATGACTTGGTATTTTTCTCGCGCGTTCTTAGGTAGGCTACCGCTTTTTTTATGTCTTCACCACTTTTGATATATTTTAACAGTTCTTCTTTACTCATGATGTCCAAGTTAAGCTTCTTAGGTCTACCTTTGTTTGGTATATCTTTTTTCGTACCTTTTCCTCTACGATCTACACAAGTGCCATGCTTTCGATACTGTTTTACCCATAAATCTAATTGACTATGAACAATATCAAAACTTCTAAGTATTTGACGCTGTGTTTTCTCTTTGCTTAAATACAGTTCTACAATCTTGTTTTTCTCATCAATTGTATACGATGGATGCTTTCTTGTTTTTCTTTCATTCATTCTAACGACTCCTTTATATTCATTCTAACAAAAAAAGCTAGAACACTATACTATGTCCTAGCCTTTTTTTAAGTTGTCCGTTTTAATCAAATAGTTTCGTGGCGCTATTTTTTTGTAAACTCCATGATATAAGGTGCTAACTTCGTGCTATGTACTACAAAACTATCATGGGTTTCATTTTCTAAAATAATAAGTTTTGATTTCTTTAACATTTGATGTAATTTTAATGTGTGTTTAGTCTTTATTACATCTTTTTCACCAACTAATATTAGTGTTTTTAACGTAACCTTTTTAATGTCTTTTTTTCTTATCTTTGGTTCTTCTAACATAAGCTTAATATATGGACTCTTGTCTTCTTTATATTCGTTTTTAAGTGCTTTTATAATCTTTTTATTTAACCCTTTCGGATGATAATTTGCACCACAAATTATAAGTTTATCTATTAAATTTGGCGCGAAAATTGACAACTTCAAACCAATAATACCACCATCTGAAAATCCTAAAATATGAGGTTTATTTATCTTTAATTGACGTATAAACTGATAAACATCTTGTGTCATTGCATCATATGAAAAATCGATACTTTTGCCACTTAATCCATGATTCCTACTATCTATAGCATAAATTGTAAAGTTGTCTTTAAGTATTTCTATAAGTTCTTCATAAATATGAAAATCTTCTTGATTGCCATGAAGCATGATGAGTGGTTGACCTTTACCAAAAATTTCATAATTTATTTCTATTTGATTAGCTTTAACACGCATAATATCACCCACATCTATTTTAACATAAAAGAAAAGGTAATGAGATGACTCATTACCATTTTTTTTACTTAATTTTCTTCTTCAACTACTTCTTCAGTTTCTACTGCTTCTTCATCAGTTTCAATAGCTTCTTCATCAGTTTCTTCTTCTAGAACTTGATGAGCTTCCTTAACGATAAAGACAATTTGTTCTGGATCTTCATGAATGGTAACACCCTCAGGAATCACAATATCCTTAACATGAATGGCTTCATCTTGTTCCATGTCACTAACATCAAACTCAAAGTGTTGTATACCTGATCCTGATTTGTACTCACAATTGATTTCTTGCAATCCTAATTGTACATATAATTTTCGTTTTTCAAGCGTCTCTTTTCCATGAATAACCACAGGAATACTTGCAGAAACAGTTTCGTCTTTAGCGATTCTGTGTAATTCAAAATGAACGATATCATCTGGTTTTAAAATGTCAGATTGAATGTTTTTAATATAAACGTTATGTCTTTTTCCATCTAGAGTTACTCTAAATGTCATAGATTTTCCATATTCAGCTAAGGCATCTTTAAAGGCCTTTTCTTCAACCTCAATTGATGTAGATTCAATTGATTTGCCATACATAACACCAGGAATCATTCTTTCCTTTCTCACTTCACGCAGTGGTCTAGTACGTAAATTTACTTTCATAATTTATTTCCTCCTAGTTTTCTTACACTCATTTTACCATAATAAGGCCCTTATGTCTATTTTTTGACGTCCTCGGCAGTTGGTGTTAAAACCTCTACTTCGATTTGATTGATAAATTTATGTTTCATTTTATGTATTTTTAGTTTCAAATTTTCATATGCAATAGTCTGATGTTCGTTTTTTATTGGTAAATAACCTAAAACATGAATGAATAACCCACTTAGTGTATGAAATGTTTCATGTTTTTCATCTAGGTTCAAATTTAAGTATTTATTTAAGTCTAATATTGTTATATCTCCATGAATAATATACTTATTATCTGATATTCTTTTGATATGATCTGGTAATTGATCGTGTTCATCATAAATATCACCAACAATTTCTTCTAACATGTCTTCAATAGTCACAATACCCTCGAATCCACCATGTTCATCAACCAACAGGGCAAATTGCTCAGTTGTGTTTTGCATGCGCTTAAATAAGATATTTACTTTGATATCTTCAGGTACATAATAAGGTTTTCTTAAAACAGTTTTTAAATCAACTTCATCCAAAGGTTTATTAACTAATTCACCTAATATATCTTTCACATGAATGATGCCCAAAATATGGTCAAAATCTTTTTCATAGATGATAACTCTTGAATATTTAGATTCAATCATTTTTTTGATTAATGTTTTTTTAGGTAAATTGATATCAAGACCAAATGTTTTTGTCCGTGGAGTTTTAATCATGTGCGCTCTTAAATCATCAAATCTAAAGATATTTTCTATCATTTTACGTTCTTGATCTTTATATAATCCCTGAACTTGACCTAATAAAATAAGGTGTCTTATATCGTCTTCAGTAACTTGATCATCTTGATCATCTAGTTTTTTTCCAAAAATAAACAAAACAGCTTGAGTCGACTTTGAAAGCAACCATACAAATGGTTTAGTGACTATCATGACAATATAAACAACATAGATTGAGAACAAAGAGAACTTATTTGGATTAGATAACGCGAGTTTTTTAGGAACTAACTCTCCTAATACAAGTGTCACATAGGATAACATGAGGGTAATGAGGACTACAGCTAGATTTTGACTTACATTTATACCAATGCTTTGTAAAAAAGCTACAAAATTCAATGATAATCTCGCACCAGCAAGAGCACTTGACATAAATCCAGCAAGTGTGATTGCGACTTGGATGGTTGATAAGTATTTTGTAGAATCCTCAGTTACTTTTAAAACTAATTTAGCTTTCTTGTTACCTTCATTAGCCAAACTTTTCATTTTGGACATATTGACTGAAACTAAAGCCATTTCACTAGCCGCAAAAAAACCATTGACTAATATTAAGATAAAAATTAAAACTAAGATTACCCCTATGCTCATAAATTCACCGCCTTGATTAGTTTATTTTAACATAATTTCAAGTAAAAAGAAAAGGTCCCTAAGGACCTTTAGATTGTCAATGTGCATAAGCCATGTTCTGTTCCCTTACGGGTGTGACCATTTATCTCTACTAAGTAGCGCATACTTGCTTTAAGTTCGCTTGTATACGTGCCCCTACCAAATTTTGGGTTGCTAGCTTGAGGGGTTTACCGCGTTTCATTCACTCATTTCTAAGTGACTCGTCTCTGTGGCACATTAAGTTCTAGGTCATAGCCTAAGCTTTAGACCATCAAACGCCGTTACATCTATTGATGTACCCTAAGTTATTGTTTCCTTAGGCACAAACACTACATTCATTTCAGAATGTGCTAGCATGGACTTTCCTAACCTATAAAATAGGCTCGGTCACCTTCCATTGACACTGTTATTTTATCATAATGTTTTGACTTACTCAAGCAGCCTTTAGTGCGTCTTTTCTAGATAAATCGATACGACCTTTATCATCGATACCAATGCATTTAACTAGAATTTGATCACCAACTGAAACTACATCTTCAGTTTTTTCTACTCTTTCTTTAGCAAGTCTTGAGATGTGTACGAGTCCTTCAGCACCTGGCCAAAGTTCTACGAAACATCCAAACTTCTCAACACGTGTAACTTTACCTTCATAGATTTTTCCAACTTCTGCTTCACGAACTAAGTTTTGAATATATGCTGCAGCAGCTTCAATCCATTTAGATTCTGTATGCATCAAGAAGACACGTCCATCTTGTTCGATATCAATCTTCACTTGATCATGATCTTCAATGATTTGAGTGATGATCTTACCACCTGCACCAATGACATCTCTAATCTTATCAGGATTGATTCTAATCATCTTAACTTTTGGAGCGTATGCTGATAATTCTCCTCTAGTTTCTGCGATTGTTTGTTCCATATGGTCTAAGATGAACAATCTTGATTGTCTAGCTTGTTCTAAAGCTTCTTTTAAGATTTCTTTAGTGATACCTAAAATTTTAATATCCATTTGTAAAGCTGTAATACCTTTTCTTGTACCAGCAACTTTAAAGTCCATATCACCTTCATGGTCTTCCATACCTTGGATATCACTTAAAATCGTATAGTTTTTACCATCCATAATCAGACCCATTGCAATACCAGCAACTGGAGCTTCAATTGGTACACCAGCAGCCATTAAAGCCATTGATCCAGCACAAATTGTTGCTTGTGATGATGAACCGTTAGATTCTAAAATCTCTGATACAACACGGATAGTATAAGGGAATTTTTCTTCATCAGGTAATACTTGTAATAATGCTCTTTCACCTAAAGCACCATGGCCAACTTCACGTCTTCCAACAAAACCATAACGTCCTGTTTCACCAACACTAAATGGTGGGAAGTTGTAATGTAGCATAAAACGTTTTGAATCTTCCAAACCTAGACCATCGATGATTTGGTTTTCACCAAGTGCACCTAAAGTTACAACACCTAAAGCTTGTGTTTGCCCTCTTGTAAATAATGCAGAACCATGTGTACGTTTTAGAACATCTACTCTTGAAAATAATGGTCTGATTTCATCAACTTTACGTCCATCAGGTCTTACCTTATCTTCAGTAATTAATCTTCTTAACTCTTTAGTTACAATGTTATCAACAACTGTCTTAACTTGTTGAATATAGTTTTTGTGTGCTTTTTCATCAAATACTTTAACGCCGTCTATTTCATTAAAAAATGATTTTTCACTGAATTTTTCAACAGTTTCTTCCTTGATTTTGTCAATTGCATGATATCTTTCTAACTTGTCAAAAATTGATACTGCTTTAATCAGTCTATCATATGCAAAATCGTGTACATCTTTTTCAACTTGTTGATCAATTTCGAAAATTTCAAAATCCATTTTTTCTGGTTTTAATTCAGCAATAATTTTTTCTTGGAAAGCAACTAAAGCTTTAATTGCATTATGTCCAAATAAAATGGCTTCTAACATTGTATCTTCATCAACTTGTTTAGCTCCAGCTTCAACCATGTTAATGGCATCTTTTGTTCCAGCTACGATAAGTTCAATTTGGCTCTTTTCAAGTTGTTCTGGTGTTGGATTAATGATGAATTCTCCATCAATCATACCTACAGTTACACCTGCAACTGGACCATTAAATGGAATATTAGATATACCAAGTACAAGTGATGAACCGAATAGTGAAGCCATTTCAGTTGTAGCTTCTGGGTCACTACTTAATACTGTGTTAATGATTTGAACTTCATTTTTAAATCCTTCAGGAAACATTGGTCTAAGTGGTCTATCAATGAGTCTTGATGTTAATGTTTCATGTTCAGAAGGTCTACCTTCTCTTCTTAAAAATCCTCCAGGAATTTTTCCACCAGCGTATAGTTTTTCTTGATAAATAACCATAAGTGGGAAGAAATCCATCGGTGATGGTTCTGTCTTTGCAGTCACAACACTTAATACTGTAGAGTCTCCATAATGGATGAATGCTGCGCCGTTGGCTTGTTTAGCAACTTCTCCAATTTCAACTTTAAGCACTCTACCGCCTAAGGTTGTTTCAAATTCTTTTTTGTTCATAATATAAAATCTCCTTCATTTTATATGTTTTCTCATATACTTTTTTTATATTTAACCTTATATATCATACCATAAAATCATGATATTTCATAATAATCTAGATAAAATCCAAAAAAAAACTGAGCTTTGGTGATGATTGTTGTTCATATCTCAGATAATTTGATAACAATCACCATAAATCGGATTTTAAATACTAAATATTTATTTGAAAAATAGTGTTATAACCCGAGTTTTATAGTTTGAAAAGAGTAAAAGAGACAATCTCCGCTTGATTAGTGGAAGTTAGTCTCTTTTTTGATTTAAGTGTTTTGTAGTAAAGTAGTAAATTCTCTTTTAATAGTTTCGGATTTGTAGAACTGCTTAGAGAAATCTACTCCATATTTATATGATAATTCTAGGATTTCATGATTCACTTTATTCAAATGTAATATTCCATTTGACATTTGAAGTATTTGTGCGCTATTTAAAGCGTCTTTAAGTTTATTTACTGAATACTTGTTTCCAGTTTCTAGCTGTAATAAACGATAAAGTGTTAATGAGATGAAACAAGTTAAGAAATGGCCTTTTATGTGCTCGTCTGTCCATACATAAACTGGTCTTCCTTCCAAGTCGCTTTTAGTGACTCTAAATGAATCTTCAATTACGGATAAATTTCTATACTTATCAATGATATCGAATGGTGTTAACTCTAAATCGTTTGTTACGATTGCGTAATATCCATCCAATGCGATATCTCTTTTGTACTTTTCTTCATTAAATTCATAATGATTCTTAGCTTTTACTATTTCTCCAGTATCTTTATCATATACTGTCTTTTTAAAGTATTTCTTTACACCGAATGAGTTTGATGCGTTAAGTAATGATGGGTCATCAATAAACTTTTCTATCTTTTCATCTAGAATGCCACGTTTAGCGTGTTGGTATCTTTCTTCCTTTAAACTCCAAAAACACAATAGATGTTCTGTTAATTCATGTTTGATCTTTTTATTATCTTTATCTACTTCACCAGTGTCTACAGTACGGATTCTTTTGACTGTTTTATATTTGAACGTACCAGCTTGGTTTTCTATATATCCTTCAGGATCTAATATGATATCTGCCATTTTGCTTCCACGCATTCGTATCTTTTGGGAAATAATATACTTATCTTTCTTTTGATCAATATAACTAAGGTTTTTTCCACTGTTGTTACCTTTGTCTCCGACAATGGTAATTTTACCTAAGTTGTATTGTTTTTTTATTTTCGTTAAGATTGGTTGCATTGTACTTAAATCATTTGTACATCCTGGAAACAACTCATAGGTTATTGGGATTCCATCTCTATCTATAAATAACCCCATTTGTACTATTCCTGTTTTTTTATTTTCTTTGGATACTCCTTTTTGTCTTAAACCTATCATCTCTTCACTTTCAAAGTAATAGTTAGTCACATCATAGAATACTAATGTACAATCACGTCCGTATTCCTTACTGATTCCTTGATGCATGCAATATGTTAAATCATCTTTAATTAATGCTAAATAATCAAGTGATTTATAGATGTCTTCCATCTTGAAATCACTTAAATCAAAGAAGTAATTCCCTTTATTCTCATATGTTTTCTTCTTACTTCCTGGATTAAGACATCTAGAAAACACAAGTAACTTCAATATGTCATCTAAGTCGTATTTTACTCTTGTAGTTTCTTGGTATGCCTTCATAAACTTCGATATCCCTATCTTGTTGTAAATTCTCTCTAAGAATACATATCCGTAGTTCAGCAACGAGTTTGATTGTTCTTTGGAGAAATCAATTGTCATTTCTTGAAAAAGTTGTTCTTCTTTCTCTAAACTCAGTTTCTTCGCTTCTAATCTTAGTTCTTCTAAAATGTTTGGGTTGTCTTTTTCTAACTCTTCTAAAATACCGTAACTCTTTATTGTTCGGTGCTTTGGTTTACCGTTTTGATCACGGTAACTCTCAACCAAATATAGAGAATGTGTATTATTTGTTTTTATCTTTACCTTTTTTATAAACATAAGAATCAACTCCTATATTCATCATATCATAAATTACTACGATTTACTACAATTATTTTGACTATTTGCTTTTTTATAGTTTGTTTTATACTTAAAAGCACCTAAATCACTATTTATAGCCATTTAGGTGCTGTTGTATTTGTAGTAAACTTGTTGTATTAATGTTGTTTAGTGCTAGGTTTGTGAAACTAAACTATAAAACTCGGGTCACCATAAATCGGATTTTAAATACTAAATATTTATTTGAAAAATAGTGTTATAATATATACGCCAAACAATTACAATAAAAGGAACTATAAAAGCGAGTATTTTATCCTTGAATTGTTTGGCGACGTTCCTTGGGATGAAATACTCGCTTTTGAAGTCTAAGGAACGTGCATATGTCAAAATTGAATAAAGTTTGTCCACTTTGTGGAACAATAGATTCTTCTATTAAACATGGTAAAGATACTAAATGTAGACAAAGGTTTTTATGTAAATCATGTAATAAATCTTATATCAAAGATTCAAGTAGTCTAAAACATTTAAAATCAAGTGATTATATTTTTAAAAAGTTTTTAGGATTAATGATCGATGATACTACTATTGAAGTAATAGCAAGAAACCTCAATATAAATACTAAAACTGTTAACTATTGGAAATTTATAGTATTTAAATCACTAGAGAACCACCAAAATGATATTAAACTTAATGGTACTATATTAATAGATGAAACCTTTATTCCAATACGAAATAAAAAATATAAGATATTAAAAAACCTTAACAAAGAGATCCGAGGTATATCCTATAATCAATTATGTATAATAACAATGATTAATCTATTTGGTAAATCAGTAGCTAAGGTAGTGTCAAGGGCTATGGCTATGCCAGAGCACTACATAAATTTATTTACCCACAACATAGGGTATGTAGATAAATTTATATATGATGGTAATAAAAGAGGTTTTCAATTTATGAAAGGGTTCAATGTTGAATACATCGATGGAAAAAGAGATATAACAAATGAGCATTCAACGGATTTAGTTGATCAGTATCACTCAATATTGAAAAGACATATATTTAAACATAATGGTTTTAACATAAAAAATACGCAACATTATTTAAACTTCTTTGTATATAGACAAAATTACTTGGCATCTCATAATGTTAAAGATATGAGAAGCAAAAACAAAGTTAAAAATAAAATGATAGATGATTTGTTCAAAATCATTAAAAACACAAATAAGAAAATCACTTATCTAGATTACATGAAAGACCTGGGAATTGAAGATATATTATTAGCAATTTAGAATAAACAACAATCATCACCAAAGCTCAGTAAAAAAAATTATCGACTAAATGATTAATTAGTCGATAATTTTAGTATTTTAATTTATTATTTAAATATTTTACCGTAATATGCGTTTTCTAATATAACCTTCATATCTGCAACTAAAGGTAGTTTAGGATTTGCTGTTGAACATTGGTCTTCATATGCCATATATGCCATCGTTTCGCTATTTAGTAAGTAATCTTTTTCATCTGTACCTTGTTCCTTAAAGGACATTTGAATACCGATAGATTTACCTAGTTCATAACAAGCTTTAGCAAACATTACAACCCCTTCTTCTTTAGTTTTAGGGTTTAAACCAATAGCACGTGCTAATTCCATATACTTTTGATCTGCTACATAATACTTATATTTTGGCCAAGTAGATAGTTTTGCAGGTACCACACCGTTATATAAAATAACGTGTGGTAATAAGATTGCATTGATACGTCCATGAGGGATATGATATCTACCGCCAACCTTATGTGCCATAGAGTGTGAAATACCTAAGAATGCATTACCAAATGCCATACCTGCCATTGTAGATGCATTATGCATTTTTTCTCTTGCTTCAAAGTCATTACCATTGTCAAATGCACGCTTTAAATACTCAAAAACCATTTTTACTGATTGAATTGCAAGTGCATCTGTATAGTCATTAGCTAGTATAGAAACATAAGCTTCAACTGCATGCGTTAATACGTCCATACCTGTGTCTGCTGTAACACCTTTAGGTTGTGTAAGTGTTAGTGCAGGATCAACAATTGCAACCGTAGGTGTTAAGGAGTAATCAGCCAGTGGATACTTCTTACTTTCTTTATTATCTGTGATTACAGCAAACGGTGTCACCTCACTACCTGTACCAGAGGTTGTTGGAATACATACGAGTTTAGATTTTCTCCCTGAATCTGGATATCTAAATGCACGTTTACGAATATCCATAAATTTTTGTTTTAAGTCGTTAAAGTCTACTTCAGGATTTTCATAGAATACCCACATAGCTTTAGCAGCATCCATCGGAGAACCACCACCAATTGCTACAATTGTATCTGGTTGGAAGGACTTCATTAATTCATAACCTTTGATAACTGTTTCAATAGATGGGTCTGCTTCTACATCCGTAAATAGTTGGTAAACCACATGATTTCGTCTTAAACTTAATTGATCTGTTACTTTTTTAACATAACCTAAATCAACCATCACACGGTCCGTTACAATAACAACCTTACTCACATCACGCATTTGTCTTAAATACTCAATAGAGTCTCTTTCAAAATAGATTTTAGATGGTACTTTAAACCATTGCATATTATTTTTCCTTTCACCAATGCGTTTAATGTTTAGTAAATGGATTGCACTCACATTATCTGATACAGAATTTTTACCATATGAACCACAACCTAAAGTTAGGGATGGTATAAAGCGGTTATATACATTACCTATACCACCAAATGTTGCAGGTGAGTTCACAATAATACGAATTGCTTTTAACGCTAATCCAAATGCCTTTTTAATTGAATCTACATTAGTATGTACGACTGCAGAGTGTCCTAAACCATCTAGTTCAACCATTGCTTTAGATAAATTAATACCTTCATTTGAATCTTTTACCTTAAGTAGTGCTAAGACAGGTGATAGTTTTTCTCTAGTTAATGGCTCTTCTTTACCAACACTCTTACATTCAACTAATAAAATATTTGTATTTGCCGGTACACTAAATCCTGCGCGTTCTGCAATGTGACTTGCAGATTTACCTACTACATATGGATTTAATTTCACACCGTCAGGAAACATGAATTTTTCTAACATTTGTTTTTGTTCTTGATTACATAAAAAAGTATGTAGTTTTTTAAATTCAGCAACTGCATCATTATAAATTTCTTTATCCATAATGACTGCTTGTTCAGATGCACAAACCATACCATTATCAAAAGCTTTAGACATAACAATATCATTAATTGCTTGTTTTAAGTCGGCTGTTTTTTCAATATATGCAGGCACATTTCCAGCCCCAACACCAAGAGCTGGTTTACCACATGAATAAGCTACCTTAACCATTGCATTACCACCAGTTGCTAAAATAGTTGCAACCCCATCATGGTTCATTAATTGATTCGTGTTTTCTAAGCTAGGATTTTCTACCCAACCAATACAATGCTTTGGTGCACCTGCTTTAATTGCCGCATCTCTTATAATACGTGCAGCCTCTAAACTACAGTTTTGTGCATTCGGATGGAATGCAAAAACAATAGGGTTTCTAGTTTTAAGTGCGATTAATGCCTTAAAAATAGTGGTTGAGGTTGGGTTTGTTACAGGTGTAACCGCACATATAACCCCTACAGGATCAGCAATTTCTGTAATCCCTGTTACTTTATTCTCAGAGATGATACCGACTGTTTTTAAATGCCTCATATGATTAATTACATACTCAACTGCAAACAAGTTCTTTGTTGCTTTATCTTCAAAAACACCTCGTCCGGTTTCTTCTACTGCCATCTTTGCTAGTATACCGTGTGCATCAATTGCAGCCACAGATACTTTAGCAACGATCTCATCAATTTTCTCTTGTGTAAAGTCTAAATAATCTACTAATGCTTGGTTTGCATGCGCGACTAAAAGATTCACCTCGTTAGAGATTAGCTTGTCTTTTTCCATATTAAATTTCTCCTTATATTACTTGAATTGTTTGTTCACCTTCATTTTACATTATTTTTTTTTAAATTCAAAATGAAACTATAATGAACACGTTTTCATAATTTTACACAACAAAAAACCGGTGAATTTTCACCATTCACCGGCTATCTTTACCTATTTCTTATCACTTTTTTTTACAACTTTTTTAAGAAACTCTCTGCATATCCTTAACGGTCTTGTAAATAACATAAACCTTAAGTATATCTGATAGAATAAACCTTTTAATTGTTTCGTTTTACCATGTTTATAATACTCAAGTAGCTTACCTTTAATTTGTGCTGGATAAACTTTTTCTAAATAAGCTTGATTATCTCCACATACAAGAAAGTAGTCTGCTTTCACCTTTAAAATCCGATGCAATATCATATCCTTATTTTGACGCATAAAGAGTACACAGTCATGTTTTTTATAATCATTTGATTTTTCAATATAGACCGTTGTATTTTTTTGATTTAAAAGTGGCCACATTGAAACACCTCGTACCTTTGATACAACAAACCCTTTAACTTCTAGTTGATTTATAACTGTGTTATCAAAGTTCACGAAATATTGCCTCTGTTTTTCTTTTTATTTTTCTTATTGGATAATAATCTCTTATCTACTAAATGAATAAACTCATCACTACTTATTGTCATATCAGGCATATAAGTAAAATAGCCATAACTCATTGTAACATTAAAACGATCATCTACTTTGTTCAGTTCATCTAACCCAATTTTTATATCCCTAGCTATTTGTTCAATATCTGCAGGTTCATATTTGGTTGTAATAATTAAGAATTCATCACCACCATAACGTGCTAAAAACTCGTTTTTACCAATACAGCTATCTAATAGTTTTGCAGTTAACTTAATAACTTCATCACCAACTAAGTGTCCATGTGTATCATTAATAATTTTAAAATCATCTAAATCTAATAAAATTGCTGTAAATGCTTTACCTTGTCTTGCTTGTTCTATTTTATATTCTAAATAAAAATCTAATTGTCTACGATTAAATATGCCTGTTAAATGATCATTACGTACGCGACTGTTTTGAACAAAGACAAAGAGTATAACAATCGATACAGTCACTGAACTTGGTATATAGGCAATACCACTTAATAATATTTGGGCAAACAATCCAGTTGCAGGAATTAAACTAAATATCAGATAGGCAACCATATGTGAAGCCTCAATACGTTTACGTTTATAGATTAATAAGCATACTGCAGAAATAAAAATCAAACCGTTGACGATGTGTGTATACATGAAGAATGGTCCTCTCGTATACATATGCATCTATTTCATAATACCAACCAGTAAACTGTGTAATAATTAAAAATATAATGTTTATAGCAGATATTGCTATAAAGTATTTATATAATTTTTTGGTGCGTTCAGTATCGGAGTATATCTTGAAATGTAAATATAAAAACCATAAGGATGGAATCAAGTGTGAAATACCATGTGTAACAATATTACCAACTTCTGTAAATATACGATATATTGGTAACCCGAATCCTTGAAATCTAGATAAAAAATCAAACACCAAGAGTAAAAGCGTGACCTGTGCTAAGTATCTAAACAATTGATCACTCATTAATGAATATTTAACTTGTCGGCTATAATTATATATTGTTATCAACAATATAAATGAATAGAAAAATAATGCAATATTTACATCGTTCATAGACTGTTCTCCCTAATCTATGTTACCTATAATAAAATATATATGCTATTTTAGCATAGCGTATGCTAAATACATAAGTTTAACGTAAATTTTACTTTAAAAATACGTCGTTATAAATTGCATCTCTTTGAAATAGTTTTAAAATATATGGACAAACAGGATCTATTTTTTTACCCTCACGACGAGCAACATCAACAACTGCATCCACTAACTTTTGTGCAATCCCTTGTCCTCTAAGTACAGGATCAACAAACGTATGTGTTGCTGCAATATAATCCTTTACATACTGATAAGTGATTTCTGCAATCATTTGTCCATCTTCATTTTCCATATAAAAACGTCCGGGTTCATGTTTAAACATTTGCCATACCTCCTAATATAAAATATTATACCGTAAAATTTGTAAAACTTAAACTTTTGCATTTTACCTCAGATAAAAACTTTCTCCCTTGAGTCTTTATAGCCTTAACAATTAAATTTGGTATATATATTATACTAAAAATATGCATTTTTTCAAATTTTTACTGAGCTTTGGTGATGATTGTTGTTTATTCTAAATTGCTAATAATATATCTTCAATTCCCAGGTCTTTCATGTAATCTAGATAAGTGATTTTCTTATTTGTGTTTTTAATGATTTTGAACAAATCATCTATCATTTTATTTTTAACTTTGTTTTTGCTTCTCATATCTTTAACATTATGAGATGCCAAGTAATTTTGTCTATATACAAAGAAGTTTAAATAATGTTGCGTATTTTTTATGTTAAAACCATTATGTTTAAATATATGTCTTTTCAATATTGAGTGATACTGATCAACTAAATCCGTTGAATGCTCATTTGTTATATCTCTTTTTCCATCGATGTATTCAACATTGAACCCTTTCATAAATTGAAAACCTCTTTTATTACCATCATATATAAATTTATCTACATACCCTATGTTGTGGGTAAATAAATTTATGTAGTGCTCTGGCATAGCCATAGCCCTTGACACTACCTTAGCTACTGATTTACCAAATAGATTAATCATTGTTATTATACATAATTGATTATAGGATATACCTCGGATCTCTTTGTTAAGGTTTTTTAATATCTTATATTTTTTATTTCGTATTGGAATAAAGGTTTCATCTATTAATATAGTACCATTAAGTTTAATATCATTTTGGTGGTTCTCTAGTGATTTAAATACTATAAATTTCCAATAGTTAACAGTTTTAGTATTTATATTGAGGTTTCTTGCTATTACTTCAATAGTAGTATCATCGATCATTAATCCTAAAAACTTTTTAAAAATATAATCACTTGATTTTAAATGTTTTAGACTACTTGAATCTTTGATATAAGATTTATTACATGATTTACATAAAAACCTTTGTCTACATTTAGTATCTTTACCATGTTTAATAGAAGAATCTATTGTTCCACAAAGTGGACAAACTTTATTCAATTTTGACATATGCACGTTCCTTAGACTTCAAAAGCGAGTATTTCATCCCAAGGAACGTCGCCAAACAATTCAAGGATAAAATACTCGCTTTTATAGTTCCTTTTATTGTAATTGTTTGGCGTATATATTATAACACTATTTTTCAAATAAATATTTAGTATTTAAAATCCGATTTATGGTGACCCGAGTTTTATAGTTTAGTTTCACAAACCTAGCACTAAACAACATTAATACAACAAGTTTACTACAAATACAACAGCACCTAAATGGCTATAAATAGTGATTTAGGTGCTTTTAAGTATAAAACAAACTATAAAAAAGCAAATAGTCAAAATAATTGTAGTAAATCGTAGTAATTTATGATATGATGAATATAGGAGTTGATTCTTATGTTTATAAAAAAGGTAAAGATAAAAACAAATAATACACATTCTCTATATTTGGTTGAGAGTTACCGTGATCAAAACGGTAAACCAAAGCACCGAACAATAAAGAGTTACGGTATTTTAGAAGAGTTAGAAAAAGACAACCCAAACATTTTAGAAGAACTAAGATTAGAAGCGAAGAAACTGAGTTTAGAGAAAGAAGAACAACTTTTTCAAGAAATGACAATTGATTTCTCCAAAGAACAATCAAACTCGTTGCTGAACTACGGATATGTATTCTTAGAGAGAATTTACAACAAGATAGGGATATCGAAGTTTATGAAGGCATACCAAGAAACTACAAGAGTAAAATACGACTTAGATGACATATTGAAGTTACTTGTGTTTTCTAGATGTCTTAATCCAGGAAGTAAGAAGAAAACATATGAGAATAAAGGGAATTACTTCTTTGATTTAAGTGATTTCAAGATGGAAGACATCTATAAATCACTTGATTATTTAGCATTAATTAAAGATGATTTAACATATTGCATGCATCAAGGAATCAGTAAGGAATACGGACGTGATTGTACATTAGTATTCTATGATGTGACTAACTATTACTTTGAAAGTGAAGAGATGATAGGTTTAAGACAAAAAGGAGTATCCAAAGAAAATAAAAAAACAGGAATAGTACAAATGGGGTTATTTATAGATAGAGATGGAATCCCAATAACCTATGAGTTGTTTCCAGGATGTACAAATGATTTAAGTACAATGCAACCAATCTTAACGAAAATAAAAAAACAATACAACTTAGGTAAAATTACCATTGTCGGAGACAAAGGTAACAACAGTGGAAAAAACCTTAGTTATATTGATCAAAAGAAAGATAAGTATATTATTTCCCAAAAGATACGAATGCGTGGAAGCAAAATGGCAGATATCATATTAGATCCTGAAGGATATATAGAAAACCAAGCTGGTACGTTCAAATATAAAACAGTCAAAAGAATCCGTACTGTAGACACTGGTGAAGTAGATAAAGATAATAAAAAGATCAAACATGAATTAACAGAACATCTATTGTGTTTTTGGAGTTTAAAGGAAGAAAGATACCAACACGCTAAACGTGGCATTCTAGATGAAAAGATAGAAAAGTTTATTGATGACCCATCATTACTTAACGCATCAAACTCATTCGGTGTAAAGAAATACTTTAAAAAGACAGTATATGATAAAGATACTGGAGAAATAGTAAAAGCTAAGAATCATTATGAATTTAATGAAGAAAAGTACAAAAGAGATATCGCATTGGATGGATATTACGCAATCGTAACAAACGATTTAGAGTTAACACCATTCGATATCATTGATAAGTATAGAAATTTATCCGTAATTGAAGATTCATTTAGAGTCACTAAAAGCGACTTGGAAGGAAGACCAGTTTATGTATGGACAGACGAGCACATAAAAGGCCATTTCTTAACTTGTTTCATCTCATTAACACTTTATCGTTTATTACAGCTAGAAACTGGAAACAAGTATTCAGTAAATAAACTTAAAGACGCTTTAAATAGCGCACAAATACTTCAAATGTCAAATGGAATATTACATTTGAATAAAGTGAATCATGAAATCCTAGAATTATCATATAAATATGGAGTAGATTTCTCTAAGCAGTTCTACAAATCCGAAACTATTAAAAGAGAATTTACTACTTTACTACAAAACACTTAAATCAAAAAAGAGACTAACTTCCACTAATCAAGCGGAGATTGTCTCTTTTACTCTTTTCAAACTATAAAACTCGGGTTATAACACTATTTTTCAAATAAATATTTAGTATTTAAAATCCGATTTATGGTGATTGTTATCAAATTATCTGAGATATGAACAACAATCATCACCAAAGCTCAGAAAAAAAAAGATTGCTTACGCAACCCTTTTATCGACGTAATCCTAATTTTTGGATTAATGCTGTATAACGATCTACATCTTTATGACGTAAATAGTTTAATAAGCGACGTCTTTTACCAATCATCATGTATAACCCACGACGAGAGTGGAAATCATGAATATGTTGTTGTAAATGTTCATTGAGAGAGTTGATTTCAGCAGATAATACAGCGATTTGTACTTCTGGTGAACCAGTATCTCCGTCTTTAGTTGCATAATTCTTAATGATTTCTGTTTTTTGCGCCTTTGTTAATGCCATTATTGTTTCCTCCTTCGAATAACTAAAGTACAGGTCGGCTGTCCTTATACCTTGTTACCGCCTTTTTTATTGTAACATTTTTTTTATAAAATGCAACATTATTGTTAAATTTTAACGAATTGATCGACATTTAGAACAAACACGGTTGCTCCACCGACTTCAACTTCAATAGGTAGTGAAGAAAATGAACCAAATTCATTCACAATTGTGTTTGGTACTAGTTTTGATCGTTTCTTCGAATGAGCTTCGATAACTTCAAGTGCTTGTGGCACTTTTTCATCATTCACACCAATCATAAAGGTAACATTACCTGCACGTAAGAAACCGCCAGTTGTAGATAATCTTGTTGAAAAGAACTTTTCTTTAACTAATGCTTTTTGTACTTTATTCGCATCGTCATTAGATACAATCGCAATGATCATTTTCATAACAACACCCCTTTTCATATATATCTATTATAGCATAATTTTAATAATTTGATAGTGCTCTAACTGTTTCTTCATCTTTTTTAAGTTGGTTAATAAGGGCTTTTTTAGATGCGAATTTATATTCTGGTCTTAAAAAGTGCATAAAGGTTACAGTGATTTGCTCATGATAAATATCTTGATCAAAATCCAATATGTATATTTCTAATCTTTTTTCAGCTGAATAGTTTAATGTTGGATTATTTCCGATATTTGCCATTGCATGATGCCAAGTGTCTTTGACAAATACTTTTACATAATATACACCATTTCTAGGCATATAATAGTTTCCAAAATCGATATTTGCAGTAGGAAATCCAATGACTCGACCGATTTTATGGCCATGAACTACAGTTCCTGTAATTTCATAGTGTCTATTTAATAGTTTTCTTGCCGATGCGATATCCCCTTGTAATAAAAAGTCTTTAACATAGGTTGTAGAAACACGCGTATGATTATAGACGAGATCATCAAGAATATCTACGACAAAAAATTTTCTCAAATCATCAATCGTTCCTAATCCTCGATATGCGAATCTAGCATCACGTCCGATGACAAGTCTTTGTACTCTCAAACGCTTTAAAAAATCAATAAATTCAGGTACAGATAACTTGGAAAACTCTTCATTAAATTTAATAATAAATGTGTAATCTAATGGAAATTTAGATAAAAGTTTTATTTTATCTCTTTTTTGCGTCAACGTGTTAAACGGTTTTCTTCTTAAGATTTCAGATGGATGTGGGTCAAATGTGATGACCGCATGTTTGGTGTCTTTATATCTTAAAACACGGTTAATGAGCTGTTGATGTCCTAAATGTAGTCCATCAAAGTTTCCCATGGTCACCGTCAAATCGTCTTCATTTTCAATTTTATCGTAAGTGTCATTAATAATTATCATGTTATACCTCTAAAATATTAAACCTGGTTTATATGTATGTTCTTTAATTCTTTGATAGAAAGCGATCATATGCCCTTGTTCATCATAAACAATAAAATCTTTGTCAATGGTTGTTTGTCTTTCATCTAAATAAACGCCATTTCTAACAAGCTTTATCATATAGTCATTTAAAACAACTCTTGGATGATGGATGAAGTATGCTTCTAAGGTTATCATATCACTTTCTATAATATCGTGAAGTGGTTTTGCTTGTTCGATACGATAAGGTCCAATTTTTGTTCTTCTAAGCTCTTTAAGTGCTCCGTATGTATGTAAACTATCAGCCAAATCAACTGCTATACTTCTTATATAAGTACCTTTAGAAACGTCAATACTAAAATCTACTGTATGATCAACTAAGGATGAAGTCAATTTAAAATCATAAATCTCAACAGGTCTTTTATCCCTTTCGATTTCTTTTCCAGCTCTTGCAAGTTCGTATAGCTTTTGTCCATCAACTTTGATTGCTGAATACATCGGTGGTAATTGTTCATATGCTTTGATCATGTTTTTTACAGCATTTTCTAAAGCTTCATCAGCTATTTGCGTCTCTTTTTCTTCAATCAATTTACCTGTTACATCATAAGTATCATAGTGTTTGTTAAAAACAAGTGTTCCATCATATGATTTATTCATATTTAAAAACATGTCTGACAGCTTTGTAGCTTTACCAACACAAATGATTAAAAGACCACTTGCAAAGGGATCAAGTGTGCCAGTATGGCCTATTTTTTTAAAATGAAACTTGCGTTTAAGATATAAAACGACATCGTGAGATGTCATATCCTTGGGTTTATCTACAAGTAAGAATCCGTCCATGTTATCACCATATCTATTATACTAAATTTTCACCAAGAACAAAAGTAATTTAAAAATTACTCCTTTAAAACGACACCTTACCCAAATAGGTAAGTCCGTTTAGGCGTGTTCCAACCTCTAAACCCTGTCCCTAAGGCATCAGGCTTACATTTTCTAATCATATTTAATGAGGCATTTAAATCTGCATTGATTAAAATGCCTTTTTTACTTTCATAAAGTCCTCTTTTGATTCTTCTACCAGAATGCTCCTTTTGATGAAATGCATCTTGATCAATAAAAGATGCCACTGATGTGTATGACTCATTAATGACTTGATATGAAATATCATTTGCTTCTGCTAAAGTTATGATTCTATCTCTTAATCGTGCGATTGGGATTGATTTAAACCACTGATTATTTTTCTTACTTGTTTTCGTATCCTTAAATCCTTCATTATATCCAATGATGATTTCTTTTACATGTTCTTTTTTAGCATGTTCAATGATTAACTTAGCTGCTTTATATATCCCATAAGACATTTGATGGTTTCTTTTTTCTAACACGGCAATCATTCTTTTTGTAAGTACATGTTGGTTTTCTCTTAAAGAAGCTAGCTTTGATATACGTTTCCAATATCTTTGATTCATACTTTTTAATCTTAACCCGTCGACTAATAGATGATTCCCACTGGTTACTGCACACATGGCTAAGTTATTATATCCAAAGTCAATCCCCATCACTTCTTTTTTAGTGTTATGCTCATTGGTTACATCATCATCTTCATAAACATGTATCACTTCAATGTACTTGCCATCATATTTTTCTTTGATGGTGATTTCTTTAATTCGTTTGTTTGATATACATTTAGGTGTGTCTATCTTTAATGATAATGTTTCAATTTCCAATAATGATAATGCATGTTTGGATAACTGTTTGGATATATCTTCAAAGTCTTTAGATATCTTTTTAATAAAATGTCCTCTAGGTAGTATATACTCATGATCATTTGGTTTATAGACCATTCGGTCAACCAGTGAGAAAAAGCCATCTTTTTTTAAGTATCTAGGTAGTTTTACTTTCTTGTTTTTCTTTGATTTGACGGATCCAAAAAAAGCTTTCATGGCTTCATCAACTTTTTTTATAACTGACTGTCCCAACGATGTTGATAAGGTTCTATAATGGACACTATCTTTTAATAATTTATAATTATCAACATAGCTTAAATATGTTCCATATTCAAAATAATGTTGTCTAACATGATATAAGGCTTGATTGTATAAATGCTTGGCTTCATGCATTAGAAAAAGTAAGAATTTTTTCTCATTTTGACTTAAATATAACTTCGTTTTTATGGCTTTGTAGCGCATGTAAGTCCCCCCCCTTTCATCAAATGTTTACTATATATCTATTTTACCATTTTTATAAATATGATAAAAGGTTGAAATAGAATTTCCTAGTTAATGAACAAAAGTGAATAAATTCACTCAGGGCGATAAAATCGCCTTTTCTTTTTTTATCTTTCTTTTTATAATAGAATCATGGACCCTATCTTACTCAAATATAAGTTTAGAGATCTCTTAGCCTTCGCTGCGATGCAGGGTAAGGATGTCTATGAAAATGAACTGAATAAACTTTCAAATTTGAAAGCCTATCGAAAGCCAAAACTAACCATTCAATCCATCTTTCAAACATACTGGCCCATATTTAAACCTTTGTTTATCGATAGACTAAGACCTGCCATCATTTCTAATGTTGAAAAAATGATTGACTGTAAAAATTTATCTAAAGGACATCTTTTTTTCGAGTGTCCTTCTTGTGATAACTTTCATCTCCAAGGTTTATCTTGTCATTCTAGATTTTGTGTTTCTTGTAACCAGAACTATCGTGAGAAAAGAACGATTGCTGTTCAATCAAAACTTTTAGATGTCCCTCACCGTCACTTCGTCTTTTCTATCGCTAGAGAACTTAGAGATTACTTTAGAATTTATCGGGGGCTTTTTGATGTCTTTTTCTCATCTGTTAATGAAGCGCTTCAAGCACTTGTCTTTTCATCAAAGATTGCAGTTAAAGAAGATCGTAGACTTGGTCTCATTGCTTTTCTTCATACCTTTGGGCGTGATCTTAAGTTTAATCCTCATATTCACGTTTTGGTTGCTGAAAGAACGCTCGATCTCAATCAAAACTTGCGAAAGTTTTCTTACTTTCATTTTGAAAAACTTAGACTTTACTTCCAACTTGCTTTACTTAGAAATATCTCAAATTACTTAAAGGTCCACGCGAGTAAGGACATCTATAACCGCTTCAATCGTTTGAGATCTTCTCTCATCTCAAAATATAAGAAAGGCTTTTATGCACATGGTCCAAAACTTAAAGATTATGGTTTTCTGAATGCTGCGAAAAAAGTTTCTGATTATATCACACGTTATGCTTCACGTCCTGCAATTTCTGAAGAACGTATTTTGAATCTCGATACTTCTACCCATATGATCACTTGGACCTATGATCCTCATGAAGATGATGATAAATCAGAAGATGATCCTTCATTTCTTGGTAGACAAACCATCACTGAACATGTCTTTAGGTTTATTGCCAAACTCATCGTTCACATTCCAGATGAGCACTTTCACACCATTCGCTATTTTGGTTTCTATGCAAATAAATCAAAGAAATCGGTCGCTACTTTCAAAAAACTACTTTCAAATGCTTCTATTAAACTCAAACGTTCTCGCTCAAATTGGATACATATGCTAAAATCAATTTATAAGTATCATCCCATCTTATGTTCATGTGGCCACATCATGAAACTTAATCTAGATTATTCTTTACTAAGAGACCCCGGAGGTTAAACCTATGCCAAAATATTTTAATACCATCAAATTGAAAATTTCTGATGAAGAGAAAAAACTTCGCTTAGAAGACTATCGCTATGCCCTTCAAAACGGCTTTTACTTTGGACCACCTGTTGATATCCACGATTTTATGAATAAAGATATCTTTGATGAATTCGTTCGTTTTAAATGTCTTGTTTGTGGCACTGAACATGTTGAGGAATATGATATCTTACTAGAAATTTGGGATGAATCTATTTCTGATTATCCTAAAATATACTGTGAAAACTGTGGGAAAGAATCTTCTGTACCACTTGATGTTTATCATAAACAAACCTTAAAGGTTTTTAGATAATTGTTTTGACTTATATCTTACTCACCCACATAACTGTGGGGTTTTTGTCTATTTTGATTTTTAGATTTGAAAATAGAATTTCCTATTAAGTAAAAAAAGCACAAAAGTGCTTTAATTATTTGTATTGATTTAGCCAAGCAGCTACTCTTTCTTTTGGTTGGTAACCACTTTGACGATCAACTTCTTCACCGTCTTTGTAAAGTACTACTGTTGGTACTGAACGAATGCCTGCTTCAATAGCTTGTGATCTAAATAAATCGATGTCCACTCTGTAGAATTTTGAATCGCTCATTTCTTCACTTAAACTTTCTAATACAGGTTTTAACATCTTACATGGTCCACACCATGTTGCGTAGTATTGTACAACAATTAGACCTTGTTGACCTACGACTTGTTCATAAGGTTGTCCTTGATATTCAGTCATTAAATTTTCCTCATTTCTTAATAATTTTATTATATTTTTATTATATATGATTTTTATAATATTGCAAGACAAAAGCACTATTTTAGTGTGACAATAGTTACTCCATTTAGTCCTTCACCTTCTCCACCATAACGGTGTTCTTTGATATAAGGACTAGATTTAATATAACTGTGTACAGCCTTTCGAACTGCACCAGTTCCAAACCCATGAATGATACGAAGTGTCGTCAGACCAGACATGAGTGCACCGTCAATTGCATCATCTAAAGCTGCACTCACTTCTTCATATCTAAATCCTCTTAAATCGACTTCAAGTTTACCTTCTTTTTGTGGCTTAATTTCTTCTGATTTTTGTTTTTGCACAAGTTTCGGTTTATCACTTGGTTTTGGCTTGTCCTTTTTTAAGTCAGATTTATCAAATGATAATTCAAACTTGCCAAATTTTACGATATAAGTGTCTTCCTTGATGTCAATAATCGTTCCGTATTGTTGATAAGATGTAATAAACACCTCATCACCAACGTTTAGTGATTCATCGAAATACAGTGATTTATCTCCTCCAATTCTTTGATTTAATCTGTTTTTCAAATCAGCGAGTTCTGGTTTAGAAAGTGATTGTTTTTTCTGTAGTTCAGAAATCAAATCAATAGCTTCTTCTCTAAGTTTTAGCCATTTTGATTCTTCTTTATGTTTTACTTTTTCAATCATTTCATCTTGACGTTTTAAAAGATCATTTTTGATGTCTTGATAATGTTGTTTTTCTTCTTTAACTTTAGATAGTTCAGTGTTTAACAATTCTTTTTCTTTTTGGATATCTAGCATTTCATCGTTTAATTTTTCCATCGTTTTTGCTAGATCTGTTTGTCTACCCTCATATAGTTTAAGTGCATTTTCAATGATACTTTCTGGTAAACCTAATCTTCTAGCAATTAAAAATGCATGCGATGATCCTGTTGTGCCCATTTGTAGGAAATATAACGGTTTTAAAGATTGCTTATCAAATGCTACACTTGCAGTTGTCATATGTGGTTGCTCATATGCATAACTTTTAAGCTCTGAGTAATGGGTTGTGACCATCATGCGACCATCATAGTCTTTAAATGCCTCTAAAATTGAGATTGCAAGCGCAACCCCTTCATTAGGATCAGTACCACTACCAATCTCATCTAAAAGTACTAAAGTATTGTCTTTCATGTTTTTAATCATATCGATTATCTTTGTTAAGTGTGATGAGAATGTAGATAAGGATTGAGATATGGATTGCTCATCTCCAATATCAGCAAAAACTTGATCAAATAGTGCAATACTACTTGCTTCATTTAATGGTGTTAACATCCCCATTTGTGTCATTAATGTCAATAAGCCTAATGTTTTTAAGGCAACTGTCTTACCACCAGTATTAGGACCTGTAATTAATAATGTTTTCAAATGCTTATCAAGAGATAACCCTATTGGAACTGCCGCTTTTTGATCTAAAAGCGGATGCTTAGCATGAATGAGTTGAATAAATCCTTCTTTATTGATGTTTGGTTTGTGAGCATCAATATCAAGTGCATAGATCGCTTTTGCATGAATTAAATCCAACTTAACAAATACATCTAAATTTTGTTTTAAGGTTAGATAAGATAATTGAATTTCATGACTCATTTCATCAATAATCATGTCAATTTCTTTTTGTTCACTGACTTTTAAACTTTCAATTTGTGCAGTGATAGATCTTGTCATCTCTGGTTCGATGTAAATGGTTTGCTTAGAAGCTGACATATCATGAATGATACCTTTAACCTTATTCTTAAAAGCTTCTTTAACGCCTATACAAAAACGTTCATTCCTCATCACGATGACTTGATCATTTAAATACTTCGAATAATCGACAAGTATTTTTTGTAACTTGTCTTGAAGTTGTTTTTCAAATCTTGAGATGTCTTTTCTGATACTTGCAAGTTTTGGTGTCGCATCATCTAAAATAACACCATCCTCATCAAGCTTTGATTCAATATAGTTTAGCAAGCTTTTATGACTGGATAAGTCATCAAAAAGAGGAACCAAACTTGTTGATTTTAAATTTATTTGTTGTCTTTGTCTTAAATAAAGTAAAATATCTCTTTCCATCACTAAAAATAAACGAACATAAAGTAAGTCTTGGATACTGTATCGTCTTTTTATTTCTGCATAATGAAGGAGTTGATAGATATCAAAATCATCTAAAAAAGGAATACGTCCAAATCTAGCGATAAGTTCTAACATATCATCGACTTCTAAAAGCATGTGATCAACTTCATTTATATCTGTTGAAGGTTCTTGTGTATTTAATTTTTGTTTTGCAGAGTCAGATTTTAAATATTTCGAAATGATTTCGATGATTTGATCTAACTCTAAGGTTTTTGTCATAAATCGCATATAAAACACCCTTTTTCTGTAAAATTGTGGTATAATAATAGTTGAGCGTAGAGGTGAACTATGAAACATTACACAATGTCTGTAACTGATAAAGAACTAGAAAAATTAAATAAAGTTTATCAATATCATCAAATAGAAGATAAAAATCCTTATCTTCTTTTTCATGCAAAGCATAATGATATCGATATTCTAGCATATAAGACAGGTAAAGTCTTATTACAAGGTCATGAAGTCACTCATGAGTTAGTGGCAATCAAAACCCATTTAAACAAAGAAGACTATGCAGCAATCGGTTCTGACGAAGTTGGAACTGGTGATGTTTTTGGTCCGATTGTTGTTTGTTCTGTATTTGTAAACAAATCTGAAATACCATTTTTAGAAGAGCTTGGCGTCAAAGACTCTAAGAACATGACAGATCAAAAAATCATTGAGATTGCACCGAAACTAGCTAAAAAACTCATTCACTCATTACTTATTCTACCACCATCTAAGTATAATAAGCTAGTCAGTGAGGGATATAATTTAAATAAAATGAAAGCACTTCTTCATAATCAAGGTATTGTTAAGACATCTTCTAAGTTAAAAGAAAGTGTTCCTGTAATCTTAGATCAGTTTTGTACACCACAATTATATTTCAATTATTTAAAAGATGAAACGTTAGTTTATCGTGATATTGATTTTCACACTAAGGCAGAATCTGTGCATTTAAGTGTTGCTGCTGCTTCAATTATTGCACGCTATGCATTTTTGGTTAAAATGAAACAATACAGCCAAAAAATAGGTATGAACTTACCTAAAGGTGCAGGTAAAGAAGTTGATGAAGCGATTCAAAAACTTTATGAGAAAAAAGGCACAAAAGGACTTAATTTGATTGCCAAGATGAATTTCAAGAATGTGGCCAAACAAGATTTATCCTAATTGATCTAAAAAATCTTTAAAATAATCGGGCATATCGGCTGTAAAAGTCATATGCTCTTTTTTTATTGGATGCATGAAACTCAATTGGGTTGCATGCAAAAATTGTCCTTGATTTCCAATCGTTTGTTTTGGACCATATAGTGGGTCTCCCACAATTGGATGATTAATATAAGCCATATGAACTCTAATCTGGTGTGTTCTTCCCGTTTCAAGTTCACAAGATAATAATGTATAATCCCCATATCTTTTTAATACTTTGAAATGTGTTATTGAACGCTTACCATCATCAACAATCGCCATTTTAAGTCGATTTTTTGGATGTCTAGCTATTGGTGCATCTATAGTTCCTTCGTTTTCTTTAAAATCATGGTAGACAAGTGCGATATAAGTGCGTTTAATCTGATGATATTTGAGTTGTTCGCTCAGCAATTGATGTGCTTGATCATTTTTTGCAACCACCAATAAACCACTTGTATCTTTATCAATTCTATGCACTATGCCTGGTCTGATCACACCATTAATTGAACTTAAATGATCAACTTGGTGCATAAGACCATGAACTAATGTAGGTTCATGATAACTAGAAGCTGGATGCACAACTAATCCTACTGGTTTATTTATGACTAGTAAATCATCATCTTCATAAACAATATCTAAATCTAAATCAACTGGTTTTATATCCAAAGTTACTGGTTCAACCTCAAAAATGGTGATGACATCACCTGTTTTAAGTAAATAACCTGTTTTCACTTTTTGATTGTTGACTAGAATATGTTGATCTTTAATGAGATTTTGTACATAACTTCTACTTTTATTGATAAACTCATTTTCTGATAAATATATATCTAATCTTTCTTTTTCGTGTTCAAATGTAACTTTAATTGTTTTTTCCATCGGCTTCACTTTCCGTCTTTTTATGTCGTTTAGGCTCTAAAAAGAAAATATCTATAGCAAACAAGACAATGGCTGCAGATAAGAAATTATCTGCTAAATTATTTGTAAAATTGCTTAGTCCAATGTCATTTAAAAAATCCAAAAAAGGATAATGTAGAAAATCAATCACAAATCCGTAAATTGCTCGATCTATCGCATTACCTAGAGTGCCACTAATGAATAAGGCAATAGAAATTGTATATACTTTCTTGTCTTTGTAATCACTGTCTTTAAATAAATAACCAAAAACAACTAATGCAGCTACAGTAACCAGAAAAAACACTAGCTCTCTATACTGAAAATCACTAAGCATCCCTAAAGATGCGCCAGTATTTTCATAATAGCTTAGTTCTAGCACATGGGGAATGACTACATCGTTAATGCCTTCAAATGTTGGCGCTATAAGTCTATATGCAAGTTGTTTTGTTACTTGATCTAATAAAAGTGTAACAATAATAATGATAAATCCTATAAGCATAATACTCTCCTTCTTAAAACACTGTTGATAAAACTACTATACCTATAATAAGTAAGATAATCGCTACAAAAGTAGATTCTACATATTGTGGTATCTTTGTATTAATATCCTTAATCTCTTCATGATAGTTTTTAATGAGCACATAATAAAAATGATAATATAAAAACGCCCATATAAGAACAAAACATAATAAAATAAGTGATAAAATAAATGTAAGTTTAGTATATATAAACATATTGATGACGAAGACACTTGGTAAAATCACAATCAAAAACGAAATAAGAAGAGCACCCAATACGGATTTAACGGATGTCTTCATCGATGTTTTTGAATCGATTCTTTTTACTAAGTTTCTATATCTATGGAAAAACTTATATATTTGATCAATTATATTTCTCATAAAGCCATAAAGCCGCCTCTTCGATAGTTTCTACTGGTACTAGTTCATACGATATATCAATGTGTTTTATCTCATCGTAATGTGATTTAGGAATGAAAAATACATCAACATCGTTGTATTCCGCTGTATATATTTTTTGTGTAATCCCACCAATTCTACCAATCGTTCCACTCGTATTTATCGTTCCAGTTCCTGCAATGATCACATCCGGAATGTTTATATTTAGTAAACTTACATAAATACTCAGTGTTTGAAGCATACCCCCACTAGGCCCTCCTACCGTGCTGTTAAGCCCTGGAAGTTCATATGCAGGGTAAGCATCGTATATCACATATTTGGTATAAAACAAGAAAGAAACTTCACCTAAAACTTGTTCATAAACAAGTGTATAAGTTGTCCCATCTTCTTTTTTAATTAAATAAGTCACGTTGATATGATCTGATAACTCGAAAAACGACTGCGGATCATAATCTTGATAAGATTCTCCATTGATTTCGATGATTACATCACCAATATCTACGTTTTCTAATCGCTTCGGAAAATCATAAATGTATAATCCTTCGAATCCATAATTCATTACAATCGTCGGATCCTTCTCTTTTGCCATTTCATATGCTTTGATTAATGCAATTTGATATGAAACACTTTTTGATAACTGCCCCTGCCGATACTCATCTATGATTGTGTTTTCTTGTTCTCTAATCGTTGGTCTTCTTAAAACGACGCTTTCATCGTTTTTAAGCAACATATACTGGAATGCTGTAATCGGATTATAAGAATATACATAGACACTATAGAATTGATCTGGCATCTCGTGTCCTTCAATCTCAAAAGAAGATTCTAAAGCTGTAAGTCCACCTGGAGCAGTTACAGTGTAATTCGTAGGTACAACGCCTACAAAAAAGACATATAAATATGCAAATGATAAAATGATTAGTATTTTTTTATTACTTTTAATGAAGGTTAACATAAGTTAACTCACCAACTTTTATTTTTCGATATGAAACATTTGCAGCCTTTAACATTTTTACAGCTGCTTGATGTTCCTTTGTATGTTCGTATTTATCACTTTCAAACACAATCTCTTTGATACCGGATTGTATGATCAACTTTGTGCATTCATTGCAAGGAAAAAGTGTCACATAAATGGACGACCCTTTAAGTGATTGTGTCGCATTCAAAATCGCATTGGCTTCAGCATGAACAACATATGGATATTTAGTATCTAAGTACTCACCCATATTTCCCCAAGGAAACTCATCATCTTTTGCGCCTGAAGGCATACCATTATAGCCAATGCCGACAATTCTTAAATCACTATTAACAATACATGCTCCTACTTGAGTTGATGGATCTTTACTTCTAAGTGCTGATAATTTCGCAACTCCCATGAAATATTGATCCCAAGTGATAAAATCTTTTCTCATGATTTTCTCTCTTCCTTTTTGGCTAAACCTAAATTAACATGGCAATAACCAAATGGATTTTTCTTCAAATATTTTTGATGATTTTCTTCTGCAAGTTCATAGTCTTTATTTTCTTTTATTTTGACTTGAACTTTATCATAATCATTTTTAAAATATGATTTCATATAATCGATGACACGTTCTTTCTCACTCATGTCTTCTAAATAAATACCACTACGATATTGATATCCAATATCATTGCCTTGTTTATTGATGCTAAATGGATTTACAATTCTAAAAAAATGTTCTAATACACCTTCAAGTGTTAAAACTTGCTCATCGTAGACGACTCTACATGCTTCTGCATGTGTACAAGTACCATCACAAACTTCTCTGTATGTTGGATGTGTTCTATTACCATCAACGTATCCAACAGAGGTCTCTAAAACCCCTTTTAATTGGTCAAAATAGGCTTCAACACCCCAAAAACATCCACCAGCTAAAACAATACTCTTCATATTATTCACCAACTTTCAAATGTAACTCTTTTAATTGAACTTGATCAACATCACTTGGTGCTTGCATCATTTGATCTTTTGCACTTTGCGTTTTAGGAAATGCAATGACATCTTTAATATTTGTTGTATGTGTCATTAACATAACGATTCTATCTAAACCTAGCGCTAACCCACCATGAGGTGGCGTACCATATTTTAAAGCATCTACAAAGAATCCAAAACGATGTTTTACATCTTCATCAGTTAATCCTAGTGTTTTAAACATTAATTTTTGGACTTCTTGATCATAGATTCTTAATGATCCCCCACCAATTTCATAACCATTTAAAACGATGTCATAGGCTTTAGCATATGCTTCTTTTGGATTATCTTTTAAGACTTTTGGATCACTCGGTTGAGTAAATGGATGATGTTTAGCATAAAAACGACCTTCTTCTGCATCATATTCTAAAAGTGGCCAATCTGTAATCCATACAAATTGATAATGATTTGGGTCTGCAAGTCCAAACATACTTGCAAGTTCGACTCTTAGTGCACCTAAAGCGTTTAATGCATTATCGTCATTTCCAGGTACCAAGAATAAAATATCTTGTTCTTTCAAGTTCAATTTTGCATAATCTGTATCAGTCATAAATTTGTTTATACTGCCCGAATAACCTTCATTTGTATATTTAATAAATGCGAGTGCATCTCCATGATTTTTCTTAACTAACGCAGATAGTTGATCAATTTGTTTTCTTGATAAACTTGAACCATTTGGCATGATTAAGCCTTTAACATATGTTTTATCATTAAACAAAGGTATATCGATAGCATTAAATAATTCTGAATAATCAGATATATGTAACTCATATCTTAAGTCAGGTTTGTCTGTACCATAAGTTTCCATTGCTTCTTTATAACTCATTTTTCTAAATGGAGTTTGAACTTCTACATCAAGTACTTTTTTAAATGTATGGACCATGATTTTTTCAATTAAACTTTGAATATCTGATTCATCAATAAAAGAAGCTTCGATATCGACTTGTGTAAATTCAGGTTGACGGTCTGCTCTTAAGTCTTCATCTCTAAAACATTTTGCGATTTGGAAATATTTCTCAAAACCAGCAACCATAAATAATTGTTTATATATTTGAGGAGATTGAGGAAGTGCATAAAAATGACCTGCATAAAGTCTAGAAGGTACTAAATAGTCTCTTGCACCTTCTGGTGTTGACTTACCTAATATCGGTGTTTCTAACTCATAAAACCCTTCATCAACTAATACACTTCTAATCGCTTGGGTGATCTTATGTCTTTGGATTAAAAAGTTTTGCATCACCGGACGTCTTAAATCTAAATAACGGTATTTAAGCCTTGTTTCTTCAAGTGCATCTGAATCATTAGATACTGTCATCGGAGGCGTTTCAGCTGCACTTAAAATCATTAAATCCATGACTTCAATCTCGATTTCTCCTGTAGGAATGTTTAAGTTTTTGCTTTCGCGTTCTAAAACAACACCTTTGACTTCAATGACATATTCACTTCTGATTTTTAATGCCTTTTCATAGTCTTTATGATCTGGTTTTACCACAATTTGTGTGATCCCAAATCTGTCTCTTAAGTCTATAAACACTAAACCACCTAGGTTTCTTGATTTTTGAACCCAACCTTTTAGATAAACATGTTGTCCAACATGCTTGATATTTAATTCATTATTATGATGTGTATATTTCATGTTATTTCTCCAATTTTTGTGTTAAATAAGTCACAACTTCATTTAGTTTAATTTCTTCTTGTACTTCTGTTTTTGTATCTTTAATACTGACCATACCACGATTAAATTCTTCATCGCCTAAGATCAATAAATATTTGGTATCTAGTCTTAATGCTTGTTTGAACTGACCTTTAAATGATTTTTGGGTATAGTTCATATCAGAGACAAGGTTTGCACTTCTTAAATCATATAACAATTTCATCGCATGTTTGCGTAAATCAGGACTTGTTGTTACGATGAATGCATCAACTTCAAGGTCTTTTGAAAAATCGATTTCAAGGGCATCTAATGCCATTAAAAGTCTTTCCATGCCACATGCAAATCCTATCCCACCTAAATCTGGTCCTCCAAGTTCCTTAACAAGGTTTTGGTATCTACCACCACCACCTAAAACATTTTGTGCACCAAATCCTGCGATGTCAGCTTCTATTTCAAATACTGTATGACTATAGTAATCGAGTCCTCGTACAAGTCTTGGTGCGATTTCATAATCAATTTCAGCAGCATTTAAATAAGCGATAACTTCGTCAAAATAGATTTTTGACTCCTCGTTTAATAAATCGAGTGTTGTTGGAGCTGATTTAACAGCTTCATGTTTTTGGTCGATTTTACAATCCAAAATCCGTAATGGATTTTTATTAATTCTTTCCTTACAATCGTTACATAACTCATCTTTATGAGGTGTAAAATGATCAACTAAAGCTTTTTGATAAGCATCTCTCGATTTTTGATTACCTAAAGTGTTAATTCTAACTTTGACACCTTTTAGTCCTAAGCGTTTAATAAAATCGTACGCTAAAATGATGATTTCTGCATCTAATGATGGATCAACCGTACCAATGGCTTCTACACCAAATTGATAAAATTGACGATAACGTCCTTTTTGAGGTCTTTCATATCTAAAATTAGGCCCTATATAATAAACTTTTTCTAACTCTTGTGATGCATAAAGCTTATTTTCGACATAAGCTCTAATCACACCTGCTGTACCCTCAGGTCTAAGTGTTAAAGCTCTATTTGAACGATCTACAAAATCATAAGTCTCTTTTGTGACCATATCGGATCCTTCAGAATCTCTATGAAAGACATTAGAATACTCCATAATTGGTATTCTCATTTCCCTGATGTTATATAGATTTAATATTTCTCTAATTTTTTCTTCTAGTTTTATCCATTTGTGCGATTCATTTGGAAGCACATCATATGTTCCTTTAACTCTGTTTGCGCTCATTGTATTGCTCCTTTGTCATCTCATATGTCAAGAGTTCATCACTTAAAACATATGATCTTTTTTCTAATATGTAAGGTTCTTTTTTAATATAATTGAAACCTGATTTCAATATAACTTTTTTACTACCAATATTTTGACTGATATGTTTCACTATAATTTTATCATAATTTAGATGTTCAAAGCCTATTTTTACTAAAGCTTTTACAGCTTTGGTCATGATACCTTGACCCCAATAATCTTTATGAATAACATAACCGATTTCAGCATAGTTTCTATTGATCGGTTTTGTATGAAAATCCACTGTTCCAATCATTTGATTTTTATTTTTATCAATGATGGCATAACCAATGGGTAATCCTTGTTTAATTCTCGGATAAAAAATTTTAGTGATCGAATATTTTGCTTCTAAAGGATGTAAAAAGGGCCCCCATGAAAGATATTTAGTTGTTTCTTCATCTTTGCCATATATATACATATCTTTATAATCACTTTTTTTGATTGTTCTAAGCATGTAATGATCAAAAGATATGATCGGCATATTTTTGTATGGTTTTTTCATTTGATTACCTTCTTTGATTTTAAAAAAAATCGTCCCTAAAAAAATCTAAGGACGAATATGTTCGCGGTACCACCTTAGTTCTAGAAAATTTCTAGCCCTCAATGTTTGATATGCCTCCAAAGTTGTCACCATTTATAACATAAATGCTCTTTTTCATTGGCTATTTAAATGATATAGTATTATTCTATCTTTTAGTAGGTATTTTTGTCAACATTTATTAGAAATTTAATAAACTTTCTTATATAAATCTAAAAAATATTAAATATCATTGAAATCTATTTTACGATAATCACTGTCTATAGTCCTCTTCATTAAATAAACATATGGTATAAACCCACATTTTTGCCAAAAGGTTGATGCTTCTAAGTTAAAAGGTTTCCAGTCAGTTACAATATATTTATAGTTTTTACTTTTCAATGATTCAATTGCATGATTCATAAGTGCTTTTCCTAGATTTTTTCCTTTAAAGGCATTTAAGACACCTGCAACTACAAGTTCTACACTCATGTCAGGTATCATCAAATTCTTAGATACATACTCATATAATTGAAAACCTATAGGATGATTGTCTTTTTCTAAAATCAAAAGTTCACACACATCACTATCATTAACTAAATTTCTAAACGCTTCTTTTCGAGTTTTTAAATTATCCAAATGATAAGATACAAAGATCGGAGCTTGATTTTGATGTTCAGCTACAATAAATGCTAACTTCTCAAGTATGGCTGCATCTTGTTGATGATACTTTCTTATACTTGCATCGGTATTTTTTATTAAAAATGGCTGAAAAGTATCAGTTGACATTGCGGCATAGGCCTGTTCTATAGAAAAACCTAATTGATGTGCAGAATCTAAGTGTTCTTTATGTCCTAAAGGCATCATTAAATAATGTATGAAAAAACCTTGATTAACCCACTGTTTTGAAACTTCTTTATACATATGCTTTATGATATCACTCGATTGATTGGTTATTGCAGCTAAGCCCTCGTAAGGCACATGTACAAAGAATTTTCCATGCTCCTTTTTATAGGTTAATCCATAAATATAACCAACAGCTATATCATTTTTAAATGCAACAACACCAATTAAATTCTCTGAATCAATTACTTTGGAAAAATGATCTTTTACATCAGATATTTCATGGATTGCATCTTTTAAAAAGGAATATTCCTTGTTTTCTTGATTTTGTCTACTTATGAGTAGTTTACATATTACATCTAGATGATCTTTTGTTAGCGTTTCATATCTTAAATCTCTCATAAAAACTCCCATTTTATTTATCTAAAATTCAAATAAATACTCATCTAACTAGATTAGCATTAGTTTTCACACAAAAATATGTTTTTCCATCAATAAATGTATAATCAAAACCAGCAATTGTACCCTCTTTTTGAATATTAAAATTGAGTTCCATTGGAATTCCAGAAATCAAAAAATGTGTGTTTGATTTAGGTATTAATTTATAATCATTCCAAAATTTTCCAACCAATATGAGCAAATCATCTTTTTCAACAATCTGTAATGTTTCACCTTTGGCTGGGAAATGATCTGGCACTTGATACATGCCTAAATATTTTTTTAGATCACTTTTACTTAGTTCATGTGTGTTATTGATCCTTGGATATCCTAGCCATGCTAAAATCATCTCTTCATTCTTTGGCCAATTTTCTTCGGTAACATCCAATTGAAGTATTTGATAATCACTTAAAGGTAATAGATCAGCATATAAGTTCTGAGCGTCAGAAAAATATGCAACCATACCTTCAAATCCAGTTCTATTCCTATGCTTTTGGTAAGGACCTTCTTCAATTTTTTCAATGGTATACTCAGTCCAGATGTCTCCCCTTCTTTCACACGCTCTAGTAATAATCGTCTTTGTATCACCTTTAAAAAAGATAACCTTAGGATTTAGTTCAGATAATAATCTATTTAAACTTTGAAAATAATCTTTGATTTTTTCGAAAGATATCTCAAGATTAAGCAGATAAAGCGTATAACTCAAATAAGCACTGTCAATGATGAAAGTTGAATCTGACTCCTTAATTTTATCGATTAAATGTCTCCAACACTTGATGAGCGTCTCTACTTGATTCTTATTCGGTTGATCATAGTCTTCCCAAAACTGATTAAAATAGCCACCATCATGCTCATACTCATCTAACCAATAGACTGATTCCCCATTAAGATTAAGTTGTTGCGTTATAAATTGCGAGATCGTAGATTTACCACTTCCCGGTTGTCCTTCAACAAATATTATTTTATGCTGCATATAACTTCCTCCATCGTTATCACTCTTTCAATTATATAACAAAACCACTTTAAATCAAAGAGGAACTACATCAACTCAAGTAGTTCCTCTTATCTAAAATATATTTAATTATCTTTTATAATGTAAGATTATTATCTATTTTTACTATCCAAAATAATGGTTACTGGTCCATCATTGATTAAAGAAATCTCCATCATTGCTCCGAAAATCCCTTTTTCAATCTTAATATTTTGCTTTTTCAACTTTGCATTAAAATCATTATAAATTTCTTCTGCAACATCAGGTTTTGCAGCTTCAATGAAACTCGGTCTATTGCCTTTTTTAGTGTCTGCATGTAAAGTAAACTGCGAGATACTAAGAATTTCATAGTTTTCTTGAAGAACTGAAAGATTCATCTTGCCCTGATCATCCTCAAAAATACGTAAATTTAATACCTTCTTTACTAAATAATCAACATCCTCTTTTGTATCATCATGAGTAACACCAACAAATAATAATAAACCTTGATTAATGCTTCCAACAATCTGTTGATCTACACTTACAGATGCCTCTTTAACTCTTTGGACAACAACTCTCATTTGAAATCTCTTTCCACTGAAAAGATGTCACTTACTTTTCTTAAGTTAACCATGAGTGATTGTAACTGATTTTGATCATTCACTAAAACCTTAAGCTTAATCACCATTTCAAGATTTGATCCAGTATTAGCATTTACTTCGGCAATACTAATGGTTTGTGCGTTAACCGCAGTGACAATATCAGTTAATAACGTCGGTTTTGCAGTTCCTATAATTTTTATTCTTGTTGGATATTTTCTAGTGATTTCAGTTGACCAGAAAGCCTCTATCAATCTGTTTTCGTCAAATTGACTACAATTTGGACAATATGTTGAATGAATAACAATACCACTTGTCTTGCTCACAAAGCCAATAATTGGGTCACCAGGTATAGGTAGACAACAATTGGCAAGCTTTAATTGTGGACTTGATAAGCCTTCAATAACGACACCAGTTTCACTATGTGTGATAAGCTGTCTTGCAGCTTTTTCCATTTGTCTTTGAAGTAGTAGTTCTTTATCAACTTCTTTTCCTAATAGTTTTGCAACAACCGTTTTAGAACTAATAATGCCTTTGCCTATTTCTAAATAAAGACCTTCTAATTCAGTGACCATGTTTTTTTCAAAATGTTTCTTGACAAATGCATCATCAATAGAAACATCTACTTTTTGGGCAGACATCTCACGGTCTAATTGATCTTTACCTAATTGAATTAAATTATCTCGATTTTGTTTATTTAAAAAACTTTTAATTTTATGTTTTGCATGTGATGATTTAGCAATTTTAAGCCAATCTTCACTCGGACCATAAGAACTTTTGTTGGTTTTAACACTGACGATATCACCAGTATTTAATTCGTAATCTAATGTTACAATTCGATTGTTGACATTAGCCCCAACCATCTTATTACCAATATCCGTATGGATTCGGTATGCGAAATCGATAGGTGTTGCCCCTTTAGGAAGTTCAATGACTTCTCCTTTTGGTGTAAATACATATACATTCGCATCTAAGATATCACCTTTTACAGTACCTACAAACTCTTCAGCTGTACCTTCTGTTTCATCAGAATCTTCGGTCATCTTCATGAGTTCTCCATACCATTTAAGTTTTTGTGCAATTTCAAACTGTTCACGTTCTTTAGAATAAGTTTTATTTTCTTTATATGCCCAGTGAGCTGCAACCCCAAACTCTGCGACAGAATCCATTTCTTTTGTTCTAATTTGCACTTCAAAAAGTGTTCCATCTTCGGATAAAACAGTCGTATGGAGTGATTGATACATATTTGGTTTAGGTACTGCTATATAGTCCTTAAAACGTCTTGGAATCGGTGTATAATTCGCATGAATGATACCTAATGCTTGATAACATGTCTCTACTTTAGGAACAATAATTCTTACCGCAAGTAAGTCATAAATATCTTCAAATGCACGATGGTCTCTAACCATTTTCTTATAAATAGAAAAAATGTTTTTAATACGACCTTTAATTTCATAGTTTTGTAGTTCACTATGATTAAATAGACCCTTAATACTTTCAATAATTTTTTCGATGGATGCTTCTCGTTCAGCTTTTTTTGCTTGGATCATATTTGATACACGATAATACATCGGTGGATCAGTATATCTTAAGGATCTATCTTCTAGTTCAGCTTTTATTCTAAAGATCCCGAGTCTATGAGCAAGTGGTGCATAAATATCTAATGTCTCACTAGCAATTTTATATTGTTTTTCTGGAGACATGGAGTTTAATGTTCTCACATTATGTAATCTATCTGCAATCTTAATTAAGACAACTCTGATGTCTTTAGCCATTGCTAAAAGCATTTTTTGATGATTATCCGCTTGTGATGCTACTTGATTAAACGATAGTTTACCAATTTTAGTCACACCATCAACAAGTGCTGCAATCTCAGGACCAAAATCTTTTTCAACATCTTTTAATGATAAATCTGTGTCTTCTACTGTGTCATGAAGTAGTGCTGCAATAATCGTTGCTGGACCAGCAGTTAACTCTGATAAGATTTTTGCAACCGCTACTGGGTGAGTGATGTATGGTTCTCCACTTTTACGCATTTGTCCTTCGTGTTTTTCCTTAGCTAAAAAATAAGCCTTTTTTATAAGCTCTACATCTTTTTCATTTTTTATGTATTTTCCAAAAGCTTCTGCTAAAGTTTGAAATAGTGGATCAGTCACAGATTCACCCCTTTTAGTATGATATTAGTGTTAGTATATCATGACCTTTTAATTTATCTCTACCATTTAGTTCTGTTAATTCTATTAAAAATGCTAGACCAACAACTTCTCCGCCTAGTTTTTCAACAAGTTCTATGGTTGCTTCCATTGTACCACCTGTAGCGAGTAAGTCGTCAACAACTAAAACTTTATCTCCAGGTTTTACTGCATCTGCATGCATACACAATTCATTTGAACCATATTCTAAATCATAAGAAACTGATATAGCTTCTCTAGGGAGTTTCCCTGGTTTTCTTACAGGTGCAAATCCAATGCCCATATTTGTTGCTACAGGACATCCAAAAATGAATCCTCTAGCTTCTGGACCAACGATCACTGTTGCTCCTTTTTCTTGTGCAAATTTAGTAAATTCATCTGATGCATATTTATATGCTTTACCATCTAACATGAGTGGTGTTATATCTCTAAATAAAATCCCTTCTTTCGGGAAATTTGGTACTTCTGCAATATAGTCTTTTAAGTTCATAATAAGCCTCCGGTATCTTTTTGTATCACTTATTTATTTTATCGCATTTTATTACTTTTTACAAGTATGCTATAATGTTGGTGGGTGATAAAATGAAACCTTTAGCATATCGGATTAGACCAACTGAATTTAGCGATGTCTTCGGACAGGACCATCTTGTTTCACAAGATGGTGTTTTGAGTTTAATGCTAAAAAAAGAGAAACTATTATCATTTATTTTATATGGTCCCCCAGGAACTGGTAAAACCACGATCGCGACTATTTTTGCTGAAAAAGCTGGTCATGAATTCTATTTTTTTAATGCATCAACTGATAACAAGCAAAGACTAAAAGATATTTTAGATACAACAGCTTATAAAGATATTTTAATCGTTGTTGATGAAATCCACAGAATGAAAAAAGATATTCAAGATTATTTACTACCTTTTATGGAAAATGGTAAAGCTACTGTCATTGGATTAACAACACTTAACCCTTATCAATCTGTCAATCCAGCGATTCGTTCGAGATGTCATTTGTATGAAGTAAAAAAATTAACAGATGATGCCATAGAAAAAGCAGTTTTAAATGGTATTCATCATTTAGATATCGATATTCATATCGATCAAAAGGCATTAACTAAAATTGTGAAATTTTCTAATCATGAAGTCAGAACCGCATTAAACATCTTAGAAAGTGCATCATTACTTCTAGATGATGGTGATACTTTGATGAGTCATCATATCGACCGCATCAGTGGCAAAAAGCATTTAGATCTTGATGATCATGAAGATCATTTCTATGATTTATTAAGTGCTCTACAAAAATCAATTAGAGGGTCAGATGTTGATGCGTCTATCCATTATTTAGCACGATTATTAACACTTGATGATTTATTATCCATTATTAGAAGACTTTTAGTCATAGCATATGAAGATATTGGACTTGCAAATCCAATGATGGGACAAAAAGTCTTAGCTGCTACAGAAGCTGCTTTAAAAGTAGGCATGCCAGAAGCGAGAATCATTTTATCAACCACGGTTATCGATATGGCATTATCTCCGAAAAGTAATACTGGTGTGATTGCGATTGATGAAGCACTTAGTGATTATGAAAACGAAGATTGTGGAGTAATTCCTGATCATGCAAGTAATAGAAAAATCAAGTTAAACCCTGAAATATATCATTATCCACATAACGATGATCAATCAATTAATGATCAGTCATATATGCCAGATAAAATTAAAAATAAGGTTTATTACCATCCAAAATCAGAAAGTGCATATGAAAAAGCATTGTCTGATCGTTTAAAAATGATCGACCAAATCAAACATAAAAAAAGAGATTAAAAAAATCACGGTTCATATTAGAATCGTGATTTTTATCTTTATCTCGGTAAAATTTCAGTACCTTTGTGGTGAACAATCGCATCATAGGCTTGATCTAATGACGCTATAATTGCTTTATGACTACTATGCTTTACAAAGGATATACATGCCTCTACTTTTGGTAGCATTGAACCTTTTTTAAAATGATTGTCATTAATTAAAGTTTCTAACTCATCAACATAAATCTTTTCTAACTTAATCTGGTTAGGTTCATTAAAATTTAAGTATACATGATCGACAGCAGTTAAAATAATTAATGCATCTGCATCAATAATTTCAGCAATTTTTGCACTCGCAAAATCTTTATCAATCACTGCGTCGACACCATGATAACCAAATTCATCTTTAATGACTGGGATACCTCCACCTCCACCACTGATAACGATGTGATGTTTTTCAAGTAATGCTAACAAGCTTTCTTTCTCAATCACATCGATTGGTAGTGGACTTGGTACTACTCTTCGATATCCACGTCCAGCATCTTCAACCATATCATAATTTAAAGTTTTAGTTAACTCATCGGCTTCTTCTTTACTATAAAAACTACCTATAGGTTTCGAAGGATTTTTAAATCTTGGATCATTTTGATCGACTAGAATTTGAGTCACAAGTGTTACTACTTTTCTGTTTAATTTTTCTTGCTTAATCAAATTGATTAAAGCATTTTGGATATGAAAGCCAATATAACCTTGACTCATTGCACCACACTCAGCAAATGGCATCATTGGTGTTGATTTTGATTCATTAAAAGCCAAATTAATCATACCAACTTGTGGTCCATTACCATGAACTAAAACAATATCATGCCTTTCTTTAATAAGTGGCAATATAGCTTTACTTACATGTTTTAATAATGCTTTTTGACTTTGTGGGTCTTTCCCTAATGCATTACCTCCAAGTGATATGACATATTTACTCATAATCATCACTCAAAGTTGCTAACATCACCGCTTTAATAGTATGCATTCTATTTTCCGCCTCTTCAAAAACGACACTTTGATTGGATTCTATGACTTCATCAGTAACCTCTAAAGCCCCTTGTTTAACAGTTGGATATTGATCACCAAACTCCATAGCAATTTGTTGTCCAACTTCCGTATCTAATCCATGAAAAGCAGGTAGGCAGTGCATGAATATAGCATCTTTATTTGCGGCTTTCATGATATCTTTAGAAACTTGATATGGATATAATTCTTTGATGCGCTTTAACCACACATCCTTAGCTTCACCCATGGATACCCAAACATCTGTATAGATAATATCGCTATGTTCTGCACCCTTTAATGGATCAGTTTCAAAAGATAGAATTGCGCCTGTTTCTTTAGCAATGTTTTCGCACACTTCTATTAACTCTTTTCTAGGCCATAATGCTTTAGGCGCAACTGCCTTAAAATTGATACCCATTTTCGCACAACCGATCATAAGTGAATTACCCATATTGTTTCTAGCGTCACCAAAATAAGTAAAATTCAAGCCTTTTAAAGTTCCAAAAGTTTCTTGAATCGTCAAGAAATCAGCAAGAATTTGTGTTGGATGATATAAATCAGTAAGGCCATTATAAACAGGAACACCTGAATATTCACTTAAAGCCATCACATCTGTTTGTAAATACCCTCTAAATTCAATCGCATCATACATATGTCCTAAAACTCTTGCAGTGTCTTTAACACTTTCTTTTTTGCCCATTTGTGATCCAGTAGGCCCTAAATAAGTCGTTTGCATCCCTAGATCATATGCGCCTACTTCAAATGCACATCTTGTTCTCGTTGAATCCTTTTGGAAAAGTAAAACAATATTTTTACCTTCTAAATAACGATGAGGTATGCCTTGCTTTTTCTCTTCCTTAAGCCTTTTTGCTAGATTAATCAAATACTGAATTTCATCAGTCGTATAATCGAGCAGTGTTAATAAACTTCTTCCTTTTAAATTCATGTTATGTTCTCCCTATATATTTTCTTGGTACCCTATATGATATATTGGTACACACTTCATAAACAATAGTCTTTTGTTTTTGTGCTACTTCATCAGTTGAAATCATACCTCCAAATAGTATGACTTCATCTCCAACTTGAACTGTATCATCAACTTTTACAAACATTGCATCCATACAGATAATCCCAACAATTGGATATCTTTTATGGTTAATCTCAACATCATTCTTTTTATTGCTTCTCAACCATCCATCAGCATAACCAATCGGTATAACAGCAATGTACTCATCTTTTTTAGCTTCATATGAAGCACCATAGCCGACTTTATCATGTGCTTTTATATGCTTCATTTCTGCAACTTGACTATGTAATGACATCACAGGTATAAGATTAGGTTTTGGCTCATCTAATGATAAACCGTATAACGATATGCCTAATCTGATATGTGTCGTAAAATCATAATCCTTTTCATATTTTATACCCGATGAAGAATTGGATATATGAATCATCGGTGGTTTATGTTTTATATCTTTAAAAATGTCTTTGAAATGATTGAGTTGCATGAGATAATAATCATAGTTCTCATTTGCAGTCGCAAAATGTGTATAAATACCTTCTAGATGTAAACTTTCATGTGTTGTAATATCATTAATCGCTTTAAGGACTTGTTCTTTATCTTCCAAACCATATCGATGCATACCTGTATCAATTTTCAAATGAATGTTTAATATACATTTTGTCTTTAAGACAGCCTTTAAAATATGTTCATCATAAATCGTAATATCGACATGGTACTTTTCAGCAACTTTAAACTGATCCTCAAGAATAGGTCCCATCATAATGATTTTGACATGATGATTGATGTTTCTAAGTTCGATTGCTTCTTCCAAGAGTGATACAGCAAATACACGAACACCTTTCTTGATTAAGTGTTCCATAATTTTTATCGCACCGTGACCATAAGCATTGGCTTTGATCACAGGGATAATCTCTTTATTAGGATTTAGTTTTTGGACGTAATCAACATTATGATCAAGAGCATTTAAATCAATTTGAGCATATGTTGGTCTATAGATATCAGACATAGACTTTCTCCACATAGGGTGATGTCATTAAACTTAATATGCCCCCATATTTAAGTTTAAACTGAATCACATCACCAATTTGATAGATACCATCAATAATATGTACAATTAAATGATCGCTACTACTTCCTACAATTTCTATACCTTTTGGAGGTATTAAATCATCATGCTTAACATCTTGTCTACCAATTGATAAGATAGCTCTTTTCATCATACCAACATCCTTGTAAGTTTGAATTTGACCAAACGCATCAAAACCAAGTTCTCCTTCAGGATATGAGGGTTTTTCCTTAATTTCTAAAATTTCAGTTTCTAAGGTAATCACATCTTCATATAAATGATCGATACGTTTTTGATATGCAGTTTCTCTACCGACAATCATTGCTTCTCCGATGCGAAGATTATTGATAAAATTAGGCATGTTACCTTCTATGAGCATTGGTATTGAAGATGAATTCCCACCAGAGATTAAATGAAGTTTCATGTCAAATGCATGTTCAATTTGATCTTTAATTGTCTTTAGTTTTTGATACGTTTCAATAGAAGGAATCACACTACCATAGCATGTTAAATTAGTACCTATGCCATATAGTTCTACATGTTGAAGTGCTAAAATTTCTTTAATGTCATCTAATTTAAAAGATTGATAATAAATGCCTTCTCTTAAATCCCCTAAATCATACATGAGTATTATTTTGTGTCTTTTTCTCATTTTCCCAGAGATTTCATCTATTTTTTTAATGACTTCAAGTTCAGAATGAAGTGACATATCTGTAAATTTAACAACAAGTGATGCTTCAGATAAAGCAGGAATTCTTAAATAAACTTTGGGTTTTATTGTCTTGATATGCATCAAATTATCTAGTTTAGAATCTGCAATAAAATCAACTTGAGATTGATCAAGTACAGATACTAACTTATCATCGGCACAATAAACTTTTGAAACCCCCATAATGGATATGCCTTGTTTATGACATAAGCCTGTGATAAATGAGACGTTATAAGCATATTTTTTTGGATCAATTAAGACTCTAGGATACATCTTTATCCTCCTTAATGTTAAACATATCACGTAGCATTTGTTTAACCTCTTCTCTGTAGTTTAAAGAAAGTACACCAAGTGAAGAAAACAAATACTTTTGGTCCTTATAAATTTTAACATGATGGTTTGGTACCAGTTTGGTAACAGATTGTTCTAAGTAGTTTCTAATAAACGGTTCAATCCCATCATGGTATAAACAAGCTCCACCTGTTAAGAAGATTGCTTGAACTTGAGAAGCGTCTTTACCATCAGGTATGACTTTCATACCATTGGTTGTAAAAACACGCTTTAAATCGCCAACATGACGGTCTAGTGCTTTTTCGACACAGACTTCTGTTAAAAGGTCGATCAGTTGTTTACCTTGATCAGTTTCTGGAATATAAGATGCTTCTTTTAAGATTCTTAAAATACTTTCTTCTTCCATATGCATGGTTTGATTTATTTTTGTTTTTCTTGATTGGGCGTAAACAAGGTTTCTATTAATGTATACACCTAAATCGCCTTCAACTGTTCGCTTAAATAAAGGTTCACCATCATGATATTTTTGATATATTTGATTGGGTTCACAAACTGAATGGACATCTGTGGTTGCCCCACCAACATCTATTGTCATTACACCTTTGATTAAATCATTTAATAAAAGCGTCGTTTCCATAACTGATCCAGGTGTAGGGATAATATGTCCATTGATCATGTCATTAATTTTGTGCATACCCTTTGCATGAACAATGTTCTCTTCAAAAGTCTCATATATTGCTTTTCTTAAAGGTAAAATATTAAAGTCATCTACTCTTGGATATACATTTTCAACAATCCTTAAATGCATAATATTTAATGCTTTGATTCGATCATGATTTTGAATATTCCCACTATAAATCATTGGTATATTTAAATCTTTTAATTTTAAGAGATTTTGATAAGCAACTTCTTTTTCGCCATAATCTGTACCTCCAGCAACAACAATAATATTAGGATGTATCGCTTTAATCTTTTCGATATCACTATCCTCTATAAGATTCGCTGTCACTAAGTGAATGTTTGCACCTGCATTTAGGGCAGCTTGTTTTGCAGCTTTTGCTGTCATTTCATAGACAAGACCATGAACAGTCATTTTTAGTCCCCCAGCTGCTGATGAGGTTGCAAACATCTCTTGATAATCAATGTCATTAACATTTAAGTTTATTTTTAGGTTTTCAATTGCTTTTTTTAAACCAATGGTGACATCAGTCTCAACAGTTGTTCTAGAATAACCCTTGCCTAAAAATCCAAGTGGTTCCTGGAATAGGTTAAATGCATTAACAATCGTTGTTGTCGATCCAATTTCTGCAACTAAAACATCAACTTTCATAAATCTTTTTGTGTTGTTTCACAATGAAAGAAGCAACATCAATTCCTTTCGTACCTCTACCAAAACCTTGATCCATGCCATATGATTTTGCGAGTTCTGGAGTCACTTGTGTACCACCAGCGATTAATATCAATTTATCTCTAACACCTTTTTCAATCGCATAATCATTTAATTTTTGCATATTCTTGTAGTGAATATCATCATGTGAGATGATGAGTGAAATCATGACACAACTTGCATCGATTTCAATAGCCGCATCAATAAATTTTTCGATTGGAACACTTGTGCCTAAGTATGTATAATGAATGCCATATTTTTCAATACCACCATGTTTGATATCCAAGATTTCTCTCATACCAACACTGTGTTCATCATTTCCACCTGTGCCAGCAACAATTTTTAAATCATGCTTTTTTACATAAGCCAAGATTTCTTCCTCTGGTAAATTTTCTTCTTTTTTGAGAATTTTTAATTCATTGATGTCAATATCAATATCAAAGACACCTTTGAATTGAACTCTCGTACCTTCACTAGGATGAAGAACTTCGACATGTATAACTTCCACATTGGTTAAATTCATTTTTTTACCTACTTCTAAAGCCGCTGCCTCGGCAGTATCTTTATCTGTTGGAAAAAATAAATCAACTGTTACCACACCATCACCCAACCACTGAACTTCTGGTTTTATAAGATGAGTGTCTCTATAATTTTTTGTTTGATCCATGCGGATATTCACATTATCTTCTTCATCAAGTTCGTCAATAAACTGGATTTTTTCAGGTTTCTCAAAAGTTGATCCATTGATTAATGATTCTGGATGTTTGCTTATACCGTATTGCTCGATATTATTGAATCCATAATGAGCTGACACTGGAGCCATATAGTCCTTAGCACGTTTATATGTTGTATCACTACCAATACCACCATTAACTTCTCGTTTAATACCGTCACCCATGCGTTCTGGATATAGTCCACTATCGACAAACATACCAGCCTCAACAGCTTTGAAATAACCACCTAATTCGATGATTTCTTCCATCATTAAAATTGCTCGTTCTTCTAGTTCACGTTTAGTTTTAAAAAGTTCTCCATCTGTTTTAAATGTTAACATGCTCATTAAATCGTCCATACCAATCATGGCTTGCTTAGCAGTATCTAAAGCTTCAATGTTAAACATATGCCACGGCACATTACGTCCTTCATCAGGAGTAATCGTTGATTGTATATCTGCAGAAGTTAGTTTAGAAATCAATAGATTTAAGACATGTGTCACTGTAGCTTCTCTTGTTGACGAATCCATATATTTTGTATTCATTTGTGCACGCATTTTATAATTGCTAAAAAACTCACGCAGTGCAAGTGCATAAGGTAGATTAAGTTTAATGTCTGGACTTGGTGGTGCAGCTGGTGGAACCGTTGATAGACAAATCAAATCTGGTTTGATCCCTACACGTTCGCTAAATCTTGAATTAATACCATGTTGCACAAGAAGTTCAGGCATCACTTTCCAAGCATCTCTAGCTGTTGCATTTGCATTATGTGCACCATCGATTTGTGCAAGTTCTCCAAAAGCCATAATTTTTTTAGATTCTGCTGCATCCACAAAACTTCTAATCATGTTAATGTTGCGATATAACACATTATATTGTGGGTCTTGATGTGCACCATTGACACCTTCTTCAGTAAACATGACTGCGATTTCAGGACCAGCAACTCCTGATACATATGAATGATAATTAATCGGTCTACCGACTTCTTCTTCAATGATATCTAAAGCTTTTCTTTGAGCTCTAACTTGTTTTCTAGTGATAGGAACTCCACCAACCCCTTGAGGAGTACCTTCAAGAAGTCCGTCCATATGTGATTGTCCAGCAGTTCTAATGACCATCATATGATCAGCACCATGATAAGCAGCCATACGCATACGTCTAATATCATCTTCGAACCTACCTGAAGCAATTTCTGTTGTAATCGTTGATTGAGGTTGTGGATCAATATGATTTAAATGTCTTGCACTTGGTAACGATACATAATTTTTTAGTGAATCACTGACATCTTGATAGAAAAAAGGTCCTATGTTTTGAGGTTTGTGTTCTCTCCATACCCAACCTTTTCTTTTGGGTCTATAATTTTCTAAATCACTTAGTATGTTTTTTATATCAAGTTTTTCATTAGGCTTTAGCATGTTTAAAATCCTCCTTGATATCATCTAGATTATGTGTTTCAAGTAGTTTCAACCCAGCTTCTCTCATATTTAGTTGATGTTTTTGGGCATACTTATAAACAACATGTCCAGCACCATGTTCAATTAAATTATTCTCCAAAATCAAATCGACGATTGCTTTTGCTTCAATCGAAGAAAATCCCATACGAAGTAGTACGCTTCGTTCAATTGAAGGTGATGTGTGTGTATAAGCTAAATCTAAAATTGGATCAATCATTTCATCTAATAATTTATAAAAATAAGTTTTCAAGTCTTGATCCGACATGTCTTTTAGGTGTTTTCGTCTTTGTTCAAAATCATCTTTTCTAGCTTTCATTGATCTTTCCCACCATTTCTATAATTGTTTGTTGATTGACTCTAAGTTCATCTTCTAAATACTTAAGTTCAGTCATACTAAACTCGTGGTTTTTATATCTTTTGAGATATGACATTTTTAATTGATTCATATCTAATGATTTATGTTTGATTAAACTTCCGGATGTAGGGAATACAAGATTTTTTCCGGGTTTTTCATCAAGTGGATGACCAAATGTTAATGTAATCCCTTGTGACTTAGCAAACGCAATTTGACTATTAAAATGTTTGCCTGCTCCAGTATATTCACTTTCTTGCACAACGATAATGAAATCTTCTGGAAGTTCTTGAGCCATTGAAAATGCTGCAGCTAAGCTTGTATTACCTGCAGGTCCTCTTTCCATACCCTCTAAAAGGGATAAAGCTTCAGTCATAAAGAAAACTGCACCTTGATTGACTAAAACATACTCGTCCATATATCTCAGTGGTCTTGCAGCACTTCTAGGTACATCAGATCGGTCAGGGTATGTTGCAAAAGGGATACCAAATCCTGTGTGACCTGTTGTAAATGATTTTAAGTTAAAATCATGATCACTTGCCATATGTAAGCCTGTTAAATCAACACTCGCACCAACGATTCTTGTGTGATTGGCACCATGATATTTAAGACCTCTTGCAGTGCCTGTTAAATTCCCACCACCAGCGTTAGTTGCAATCACGACTTCCGGATACTTGCCTTCTTTTCTTAACATTTCTTCAGCAATTTCATATCCTAGTGTTTCTATGCCTTTAACTCCATATGGGGAATAAAGTGAAGCATTGAAATATCCTGTTTCTTCTAAAATAAGCAAAAACTCATAAAAAAGTTCTGGTCCTACAGATAACTGAATAACTTCTGCACCATATGCCTCACATGCTCTAGCTTTTTCTACAATTTCTGGTTGATTCTTTTCATTAGAGTCAAAGACTTCTTGAACAATAATGCATTTCAACTTTAATCTAGCAGCCATCGCTGCTACTGCGGCACCATAGTTTCCACTTGTTGCTGCCACAACACCTTTATATCCTAATTTTTTTGCATGATATACACTAATTGCTGCTCTTCTTGCTTTAAAAGAACCACTTAAATTAAGTGCTTCATCCTTTAAAAAGATACGCGCTCCAAATCCCTTTTTTGCGAATTTTCTAGCGTATTCAGTTATATTTTTAAGTTCAACTAAAGGCGTTTGTCCTACATGATTTTCAATTTGAATCTTTTGAACTTCCTCAAAAGTATAACCAGCATCATTCATCATTTTTTCATAATCAAATGCAATACCCTCAAGTTCAAACTGCTCATAATCCAATTGTAGTGAAGATTTCATAATTGCTTGTCTTTTAGACATCATCATCTCATAATCTGTCATCTTGTTTCCTCCAAAATGATCGATTTCATCACATCAATTTCATCAACATGATCTCCAAATGAGTGTGTGTAGGATGGATTAACCTCAATCAAGATACCCTCAACTTTTCTTTTGGTTGTTGTTTCTATTTCAACCAAGTCATTAAGATTTGCATCCTCTAATAAGAAGCCTTTTATTTTCATCATATAATCTTTTGTCTTTGTATCTTCAGGAAGATTGTTTGATCTTTCATTATGCTTTAAAACAATTTTTTTAACCATGACATATGTGCCTTTTTGGATCATCATATTCCTCCTATCAAACGAGTTCCTCTTCAATCATATCTCTCATATCACCAAGGATTGCTCTTGGGATTGGTAAATCTAACATTGTTTTTAAACCTGGTCTAGCATTGATGACATGTGGAATCATATTGACACAAATCGCAATTGTTCCTAAGCCACCTTCAATTTCAGGTGTAATCGCCATATGGATATCAGGAGAACCATAAATATCGATATAATCTCCAGTATGAACACCTTCAAGATTTGGTTCGATTTGTTGAGGATGATCCATATTTAAGAATTGATCATCACCCATATATCCTTGAGCGGTCATATTGATACCTGCCAATGTGCCTTTCTTCGCAAATCCATATTTTGATTTTCTATCTACAGTAGTAATAATCGGTTTCATTTGTTGTTCGAATCTTGTTGGATGAATACCTAAACCTTTAAAAATCATATGTACACTTTGATTAAAACCAACATGACCTGCTAAATCATTGTTTTCAATACGTTCATGATACTTTTCAAGTGTATCTCCAACACCTTGTTCATCCATGACTGCAGGTCCAAAAGGACTCAAACTATTGACACGTTTTACATCAATATGACTAACATCTTTCATTGTACCAGTAAGTGCAAGGACCAAAAAATCCATAACAAACCCTGGATTAATTCCAGTACCTAATATGGTGACACCATGCTTCTTAGCTAACTCATCCATTTCTTCTGATAATGCTTTATGTGATTGATATGGATAAGCCATCTCTTCAGCTGTGGTGATACAGTTCACTTTTTTCTCAACAACTTTTTTAATCTTTTGGAATGCTCCTTTTACAAAACTATCCGTACAAAGCATTACGACATCAGGTTTTTGTTCATCAAGAAGATGATCGATGTCATTTGATATCACAGCATCACAAGAAGCCTTGCTTTCAAGCAAGTCATTAACCTTCTTTCCAACGATTTTAGGGTTAATGTCACAAACACCAACTATTTCTACGCCTTTTTTTGTTAGTAGCATGTCTGCCATACCTTGTCCCATGGCTCCAAATCCCCATATAACTACTTTAACTGTTCTCATTATTATCCCGCCTTTCATCAAGACTATGATAACACGAAACCGCTTACATTGTAAATTAAAAAATAAGATAAGTTAACTTATCTTATCTTATTTCATATGTTCTCCCTAAAGTAAAGAAGAAATCTGAGAGTCTATTGACATATTTTAACGTATGGTCATTAACTTTTTTATGACTATCTAGTTCTACTAAAACACGTTCTAATGCTCTAGTCTTTACACGACACATATTGAGCCATGCTTGTGCTAAATTTTGATCAAGTTGAATGAATTTCGTCAATTTTTCTAAAGTTTCATCCATGTGATCAATTTCTTTTTCTAATAATAAAACATCGGTTTCAAAGACTTTAATTTGTTTTAAATCATCTAAAGCAATCTCATAGGCCATTTGATAAAATGTATAGTGGATTTTATCTAACAAATCTAAAGTTTTTTGGTCTTTAATGTGTTGTTTCGCAACTAAAATAGTTGCCATCACTTCATCAATTTGTCCATTGACTTCGATATGAAAATCATTTTTCTTAACTCTTCTTACGAGTAGATCTGTTTCACCAGAATCTCCCCTTTTTGTATAAATTTTCATAAGACCTCCTATAGTTCAGTCGATATAATGACTGGAATAGTAATTGGACTTCTTCGTATTTCTTGATAAATGTAGCGGTTGATATCATTTCTAACATCACGTTTGAACTCATTCCAATTGATATATTTACCATTTAAATGTTTCTCACTAGTCTTATAAAATAATTCTTTAACTTTAGTTAGGATTTCTTCTGATTCTTGCACGTATACAAACCCTTTAGTGACTATTTCAACTTCACCCAAGATTTTCTTTTGTTTTGGTGAAACATGAGCAACAATAAGTAATGCTCCATCTTCTGCTAAAAGTTCACGATCTTTCATAACGTAATCATTGACATCACCAACAGCAGTACCATCAATTAAAATATCTCCAACTGTTATTTCATTTCTAGATACAAATGCATCTTTATCCTTAATGTTTAAAACATCTCCGTTATCTAAAATAAATACTTCTTCAGGATCATAACCTATTTCGACTGCTAATCGTTTTAATCCATATTGATGACGATATTCACCAATTGTAGGAACAATATATTTAGGTTTTAATAAATTCATCATCATTTTCAATTCTTCGCCAGTAGCATGTGCAGCAGTTAACAATCTTTTATCAATATTTTCTACTTTTGCATCACTTCTATATAATACATCAAGCGTTCTTGCTGCCATCTTCTCAGTTCCAGGAACAGGAGGTGTCATTAAGATGACTGTATCTTGATCAGAAATGTGAATCAGTCTATCTATTCTTTTGCACATTCTTTGAAGCATGAAAAATGGTTCATGACGATTACCAGTGACAAGCGCAACAATATCTTTATCGTCGTTTTTGTTCTTGTCATCAATAAATTTCAAGTTAACTAAACTAGATTTAGGTATATCTAAGTACCCATCACCAATCGCAATATCAACGATTCTTTGTGCTCTTCTACCGATAATCGCTATCTTTTTGTGATGAGCTAAGCACATATCAACAACGCGTTGTATTTTCTTTAAATCTGAAGAGAATAAAGAGACAATAATTCTTCCTTCTGCATTTGCAAAAACACTATTTAGCTTACTGTTTAAATTTTGATTCACGCCACCATTTAAAATCAAGGTTGAACCTAAAGATTCCATCAGTAAAGCTAGTACATTTTTTTCAGCTAATTCATTAATCTTCTTAAAATCTGTATGATATTGAATGTGTCCACTTTGGTCAAATGTAAAGTCTGAGGTATAAACAATAACACCATCAAGTGTATGAATAGCAATACCTATTGACTCTGGAATTGAGTGTGTCGTGTTAAAGAAACTCACTCTGACGCTTCCGAACTTGATGATACTATTTTGTGTAATCGTATTAAGTTTATAATCTTCTAAATTAAATTCTTCTTCCTTTAATAAATCTTTAACGATTTGCATCGTGAAATTAGTCGCATAAACAGGAACATTTAAGTCCTTTAAAATATGAGGTAGTGCACTGATATGATCTTCATGAGCATGCGACAAAAAAATGCCTTTAATACGGTCTTTAGCACGTATTAAGACTCGATAATCAGGTATGATTTCATCCACCCCATATAACTCTGCACTCGGATATTTAATCCCTGTATCTAATATAAATAAATCTTTGTCAACATCGACGACATACATGTTTTTCCCATTCTCGCCGAGTCCGCCTAAAGCAAAAAACCTAATCTGACTCAAAATAACACATCCTTTATATAAAACTAAGCAACGCTTTTTACTATTTTTATTATACCATTTTTTTAGAATATAACAATGATTTTGTTTCGGTATTATGATATGATGAATATAGGTGAAACATATATGATCAATTATCCAATCAAACGTAAGAAACAAGAAAAAATAAATAATCGTGCGAATTTAGGAATGACTCTAGAAGGCGATATTGAAACGACCAACAATTACTATTTAAATGCTGATATCGCTGTTATCCATAAAAAACCAACACCTATACAAGTGGTGAATGTGAGTTATCCTGCACGAAACAAAGCTAAAATCGTTGAAGCTTACTATAAAACACCTTCAACGACTGATTTTAATGGGATTTATAAGGGAAAATACATCGATTTTGATGCTAAAGAAACTAACTCAAAAACCTCGATGCCACTAAAGAATATTCACTCCCATCAAATCGAACACTTAAGACATGTCGAAAATCATGGTGGTATTGCTTTTTTAATAGTTCATTTTAAACAATTTGATGAATATTTTATGCTTCCAGCACATGTTTTATTTAAATATTGGGATCTTCAATTTGATGAAAAAAAGGGACGAAAATCCATCCCTTATAGTGCTTTTAAAAACGAAGCATTTCCAATTCAATTTGGGTTCTCGCCAAGATTAGATTACTTAAAAGTCATTGACAAGTATTATTTTGCTAAAAAATAATCTCTATTAAGGACTTGAAGACGTCTATAAACTAGTAATCCAATGACTAAAGTGGTTGCTAAAGTCGTTGTAATATAGATGAAATTATATCCTAAACTATATAACCAAATCTTGTTACCAACAAATGCAAATATTTGGGTTGCAATATTTGGAGATTCATTACCTGCTTCAACTTGACTTGATGCATACTCAATACTACTACTCCATAAGATAACACCACTCAGTGTTGATGATGCTAAACGAATTGCACTAACTAAAAGGAATGCGTAAATAAATTGCATTCTTTGATCAAGCCCATTTTTGAATAACCCTGATAATCCAAATGCCATAAATGGAATAATATAATCAAATAAGATTAGCAAGAATATTCTAAATGCACCCCATGATTCTCCAGTCCAACCTTCAAGGGTTATTCTCAATGTTTCTAGATACACGATATAATCAACACCAAAATTATAAAGTGCATAGATAAACCCTGAAATCAGTCCATATTTTAGACCAAACATAAGTCCAATCAGGACGATTGGCAACATGGACAATCCAAAAAACTTACCTCCAAATGGCATACTTAGATTTAATCCAGGTATACTACTTAGCACAACATCTAAGACGATTGCGATTGCCAGTAGGTTAATTGTAGCAATCATCTTCTTTGTTTCGATACTTTGATTCATTTCTTTTCCTCCTTAGAAAAATAAAAAATTTCTATGGATAACCAAAGAAATTGATAGTTCGATTGATTCAAATAACTCGACTATCCCTCCGCTGGTATGATCCAGATCAGGTAATTCGGGTCGACTATATTAGTCCTCTCAGCGCGAAGCTCCCCGTAGTGATCATTTAAATTCTATCATAAAACATTTTTTAATACAACAAATAAGAAAAGGAAGTGTATATATGCCAAATGAAGTGATTACAGCAATCTTAGTGATGTTTGCACTGTTACTCATGATTTTAATTCCTAGTTTTAAAATCGTCAGAATAAATGAAGTTATGTTTATTGAAAGACTGGGGAAATTTCATCGTATGATTGATCAACCAGGTATTCATTTTATTGTGCCTTTAATCGATAGAAACATTGAAACTGTTTCTCTTGAACAGATACATGTTAAAAAAACATTAAAATATAAAATCGAAGATGATATTAAACATATTGAAGTATCTTATGATATGCAAATTTTTGAACCAAAGACATTTGTTTATGGTGCGCTTGACTCAAGAGAAACAATTCATCAGTACATCATAGATTCAATGATTCATCAAGTAGATAAATTGGATATTATAGAAGAAACAATAGATTATGCAAAAACATATGGGTTCCATATAAGAAACCTTAATTTAAAATAATTTTTTGTAATTATATTGTATTTTAAATAATTTTGGAGTATAATAACGTTATCAAAGGAGTGATAACGTATGCAAATAACTTGGTTCAATGAAAAACCAAAAGACTGTATTGTGACTCTAGCAAAAGGCAATTTGACACTTAATAAACCTGCTACTACATTTTTCGAAACAGCTTATAGTGTTATGCTCGGTTACAATAAAGATGATATGAAAATCTTTATAAAGCCATTAGATAAAGAACATGCACTAAGACACGATATTCCAGATAATAACAAATACCGTATTACAGTGAAATCATCCTATAGTCGTGTTACAAACAAAGCATTTATGGACGAAATATGCGAAATGGCTCATATTGATTTATCAGAAGATGTCAAAAAATATAAGGCATCTTGGAGCGAGAAAGAACAAATCTTAATTGTAGATTTGAAGGAGGAAGCTTAATATATGGAATGGTTAATTTGGGTTTGGTTAGGTATTTTTGTATTTGCTTTAGCATTTGAGTTTGCGACTGCAGATATGGTAAGTATTTGGTTCTCATTAGGTGCAACTCCAAGTTTTATTTTTGCACTCATAGGATTACCTGAATGGCTACAAATATTATCATTTATTGTCGTAACAACAGTATTGTTCCTATTTACTAGACCAGTAGTCATGAAATACTTTAAGGTCAATGAAATAAAAACTAATGTTGACTCAGTCATTGGACAAGAAGGATATGTTACAACAGATATTACTCCTTCTACCGTTGGTGTTGTTAAACTTAGATCCCAAGAATGGTCAGCAATTTCTGATGAAACGATTGTCACTGGTGAAAAAGTTAGAGTATTTGATGTTGAAGGCGTTAAATTAATTGTTAAAAAAATATAATAAAAATTAGAAAGAGGAAATCATATGAACTTATTAGATTTATTTGTCTCACCTGTAATGTTGAGTCCTATTGGATTAACACTACTTATTGTTGGCGGTATATTATTACTGATTGCTGCAGCTAGTTTTAGATTAGTTACGCAAACTAAAAAATATGTGGTTGAACGTCTTGGTGGATATTATACAACTTGGGGTGTAGGTATTCACTTCTTAGTTCCAATATTAGATCGTGTTGTTAGTGTTGTTTCATTAAAAGAACAAGTGAAAGACTTTGATCCACAACCAGTAATTACAAAAGATAATGTTACCATGCAAATTGATACAGTTGTATTCTTCTCAATCACTGATCCAAAAGCTTATACATACGGTACAGAAAACCCTATGTTAGCGATTGAAAAAATATCCGCAACTACGTTACGTAATATCATTGGCGATCTTGATTTAGACCAAACACTTACTTCAAGAGATTTAATCAACACACAAATGAGACGTATCTTAGATGAAGCAACTGACCCATGGGGTATCAAGGTGAATCGTGTTGAGGTTAAGAATATTCTTCCACCTAAAGACATCCGTGATTCAATGGAAAAACAAATGCGTGCTGAACGTGAAAGACGTCAAACCATTTTGATTGCTGAAGGTCAAAAACGTGCTGAAATTCTTAAAGCTGAAGGTGAAGCTGAAGCTGTTATTCTAAGAGCAAATGCTGTTAAAGAACAAAAGATTAGAGAAGCTGAAGGTGAAGCTGAAGCGATTTATAAATTAAAAGAAGCTGAAGCGTTAGGTATCAAACTCATTAAAGATTCAATGCCTGACGAAGCTGTATTAAAGATTAAAGGTTATGAAGCATTAGCTAAAGTTGCTGATGGACAATCAACTAAGATTGTTGTTCCAACGAACGTTACTGATTTAGCATCATCGATCATGATGGCAGCTGAAATTGCTAAAAGCGATAAACCAAAAAAAGAAGTAAAATAATATACAAAAATGAGAAACTCATTTGAGTCTCTCATTTTTTTTGTGGTAAACAATCAGTGGTACTTCCATCTCTCCTGCAAGGAGTCCCGCATGATGTGCTTTAAATAATTTACCTTCTTTAAATTTGAAGTATTTATTAGATATTGATATCGCCATAAAATCGCCTAAAAATGAATCTATGAGCGGATGTTGTTCACCCTGCCCAAGTAATCCACTATAGATAAGTTCACGTTTTGATAATAGCTTATAATCATTTCCATAAGTTTCATTAAACATTTTTTTGAACTTATGTTTCTTAAAAGGTTTCACAAAAAAGTTAGTCGCTCTTGGCTCAATAGATGGCATTCTAAGTAACATTTTCATGAGTTCTTCATGTTTATATAGTTCAATGGGCTCAACATCAATTAAACCATGGTCTGCAATTACAATGATCACGGTATCTTCATTCATCGTTTGACTAAACATTTCTAAGTCATGATTAAGCTTCTCAAGTTCCACTTTAACGTGTTCACTACAAATGCCAGTTTCATGTTCTAAAAGATCTGGATATGCCCAATAAAGATAAGAGAAACTTTTTTGGTTTTTATTTGTAATCTCTTTTAGTCTTTTAAGTTCTAAATGAAATGTTTTATACCCATTTGGTCTAAAATCAGGAAACAATTCATAAGTCTCAACATCTGTATTTGCTCGTTTAATATAGTCATAAATTAAATCTTGTTTCATATACGTCTCTCTTAAGTTATTGTGAAATGTTCTTTTCGTATCATAAAAATCTTCATTTAAAAATACTACGTGATTCGTATTTTCTTTTTTAAAATACTGAACCCATCCTAAATAACCACTAACAATAGGTGGTTTTGTTGTTAATACTGCATTGGTCGCAGCAACTGTAGTCGGAGGAAACACTGATGTGATTTTTTTTATCATGTGTTTCCTTAAGAATGATTGATCATCTAAATGTTTTTCTAAAATGTTTGTCCCCATGCCATCAAGTAAGATTAAAGCTACATGTTTAAACCCTAAATCTAAAACTTTCTTTAATTCCGGTATCACAGGATACTTACTTTCAGCTTTATAATAATCTAAAATGGTATGACTTACATTTAATATCGAATTGTTATAATCAGGATATTTCACATCCATATTATGATATTTTCTTTTTGATCAATACGATTTCAGTTTTTTCTTGACCAATAGTGATCGCATCAAGTAATAATGATTTAGCTTCATCTATACCTTTGTTTCTAACATATAAGGTAGCTAAAACGTCTCCTTTTTTAACTTGATCACCAATCTTTTTATGTAAATCAATACCAACATCTAAAAGGATTTGATCTTCTTTTGTTTCTCGTCCTGCACCGAGTCTCATTGCTGCTTTACCTATATCAAGAGCATTCATTTCAGTGATATAACCATCTTTTGGCACTAAAACTTCAACTGTTTTATCTGAAAGTAGATTTTCTGGATGTTTCAATGGATCTATATCTCCACCTTGAGCTTCTACGAGTTCCAAGAATTTTTGATAAGCTCTTCCATCATTTAATGCTGCTTCAAGCATAGTTCTAGCTTCTTTTTGATTTGATGCAAGATTTGCATCTAATAAGAGTTGTTCACCGATGGTCAAAGTTACTTCTACTAAATCTTTAGGTCCTTTTCCATGGAGTGTTTCTATTGCTTCATATACTTCAAGTGCATTACCAATCTTGTGTCCTAATGGTTCGTCCATACCAGTTAGTATTGCAGTAACTTTCTTACCAGCTAATTTCCCAATTTCAACCATCAGTTTTGCAAGTTTTTCTGCTTCTTCTTCAGTCTTCATAAAAGCACCATGTCCAACTTTAACATCAAGACAAATCGCATCTGCTCCACTTGCAAGTTTCTTTGACATGATACTAGATGCAATTAACGGAATACAATCAACCGTTGCAGTTACGTCTCTTAAAGCATATAATTTTTTATCTGCAGGAGCAACATCTCCACTTTGTCCCACAACTGCAATGCCTATCTCTTGGACTTGCTTAATAAAATCCTCAACTTTGATCTCAACTTGATATCCTGGAATACTTTCAAGTTTATCGATGGTACCACCCGTATGACCTAAACCTCTACCGCTCATTTTTGCAAACTTCGCGCCTAATGAAGCTAAAAGCGGACCTAAAATAAGTGTAACTTTATCACCTACACCACCTGTAGAGTGTTTGTCAACCTTAATCCCTTTAATATCACTTAGATCAATGGAATCTCCAGAGTCTCTCATCGCTAATGCAAGATAAGTTGCTTCTTCATCATTCATTTGATTAAAATAGGTTGCCATTAAAAAAGCACTGATTTGATAATCAGGTATATCTCCTTTTGTATATGCACTAATGACATACTCAATTTCTTGTTTTGTTAATGCATGGCCATCTCTTTTTTTAGTTATAATATCTACGATATGCATATTTATCACGTCTCCTTACTATATATTTTATCATAAAACTTATGTTTTATGTTATAATGTGATAGGTAGAAAAGAGGGACAATATGATACTTGCAATGGTTAGACATGGACAAACTCAATATAATTTAAAAGGGATTATTCAAGGCCGTATAGATAACCCATTAAATGATCACGGAAAAGACCAAGCAAAGAAAGTTGGAGCATTCCTAAACAATCGTGAACATAACTTTGATGCAATCTTATCATCACCTTTATCTAGAGCATTAGAAACAGCTTTTATCATAAAAAATGAACTTAAAATGCATCACTCTATACATGTAATTCAAAGATTTGTAGAAAGAGATTTCAATCACTTAGATGGTAAACCTGTTGAAATTGGTATGCCATTAGTTAGACAAAAAGGTTATACCCATCCTGGTTATGAAGATGATGAAAAACTCATTCATAGAGTTGTTAAATCCGCTTTACAGTTGGAAAAAGGATATCATAATAAACAGATTCTATGTGTTGCACATTCTCACGTCATTAAAGCACTAATGACTTATGCAGAACCCACCAAATATCAAATTTCTAATTATATGCTAGATAATGGTGATATTATATATTTTGAAATAAAAAACCAGCAAGTTAGAGTGCTTAAACATGAAAAAATGACTAGTGAAAGCTAGTCATTTTTTTCTAAACTACTATTGATAATATTGAAGACTTTATCTGCTAAATCTGACGTTTTTAGATCTTTAACATCTTGATATTTTATAACTTCATGTACGGTAACTTTAATATGAGTGCTTCTAAAAGGAGCACGATGCTTTATATCAGTGGTCCCTTGGATGGATACTGGTAATAAATCTGCTTCTGCTTTCATACCTACGCGATAAGCACCAGCTCTCATTGCGACCATTTTGATGTCGTTTCGGTCTTTAATACCACCTTCTGGGAATATGACCATTGCTACCCCCTGTTTTATAACTTTTACTGCATCAACCATGGCTCTTGCAGTGTTTCTATCACTTGTTCTATCAATTGGAAATGCACCAACAGATTTTAATAACGTATGCATGATGGGTATTTTATAAACAGGCATTTTTGGTGTATACGATGTCGGACGATTGATAATCTCCATCATAATAACTGGATCAGCATATGATTTATGATTAGCATAAATAGTCAATCTACCGTCTTTGGGCACGTTTTCTAATCCTTCAACCTCAAGCTTTAATCTTAGTATAAATCGATTTAAAAAGTATGCAACACTCCGATATACATAATTTTTATACTTACTCATGTAACTTAATTTTAAAAGCAAAGGTAATTGAATAACTACAAATAAAATGGTTAATATAAATGATACAACCAAACTAAGTAAAAACCATAAAGGAAGTATATAATAAGAAGATTCTACGATGACATGCATCATCGCAGTAAACAATACTGCAATCAGTAAAAACACAGTTGTGATCATACGACTTTCCTTTCGTAGGTTGCAAAAATCAACCTGTCTTCCATTTTTTTATCAATTAATTTGAATTTGCTTAAATCAAAACTTGGGAAATACACATTACCTTCATGACGTCCTAAAACATAAGTAATATAAAGTCTATCTGCATGAGGCAATAATAATTTGTAAATGGTCTTTCCACCAATAATAAAAATATCTTCTTTTGTTTCTTTTATGAAAGTAAAAATATCTTTAACATGAATAGCATCAGGATAAAATGCATCCATTATGTTTGCAACATAAACCTTTTTAAAAGGTAAAGGTTTTGTTTTATAATAACCTTTTAATGATTGATATGTCATATCACCCATTAAAACCGCTTCATTTTTTGTTTTATTTTTAAAATATGCCAAATCTTTTGGATAATGCCAAGGTAATACATTATCTTTACCAATCAACCAATTTTCATCCATTGCCCATATCATTGAAATCATACGGCTACTTTTCCTTTGATTGCAGGATGTGGATCATAATCTTTTAATTCAAAATCCTCATATTTGAAATCATATAGAGATTTTACATTTGGATTGAGTATCATTTTTGGTGGTTGTTTGGGCGTTCTTGATAATTGTAATTTAATCTGGTCAAAATGGTTTTGATAGATATGTGCATCCCCTAAAGTATGTACAAACTCACCGACTTTATAGCCTGTCACTTGTGCAACCATCATTAACAGTAAAGCATAAGAAGCTATATTAAAGGGAACACCTAAAAAGATGTCGGCACTTCTTTGATATAACTGAAGTGACAACCTACCATCAGCAACATAAAATTGAATTAATGTGTGACAAGGAGGTAGTGCCATACTATGAATTTCACTTGGGTTCCACGCACTTAAAATCATCCGTCTTGAATTTGGATTATTTTTTAGCTCATCTAGAATATACTGGAGTTGATCAATACCGTTAAAATTACGCCATTGTGCACCATAAACTGGTCCTAAATCTCCATATTTAGTCGCAAAATCATCATCACTTTTGATTTTTTCGACAAAATCATTCATAGATTCACCTTGATAGTCTTTACTTTTTTTAAAAATTTCGTAAGGCCATTCATTCCAAATTCTTACCCCGTTATCAACGAGATACTTAATATTGGTATTCCCAGAAATAAACCATAATAGTTCATGAATAATTGATCTTAAGTGAACTTTTTTAGTAGTTAAAAGGGGAAAGCCTTCGCTTAAATCAAATCGCATTTGATAACCAAAAACACTTTTGGTTCCTGTTTTGGTACGATCCATTTTAAAGGTGCCATGTTCTAATACATGTCTACATAAATCAAGATAAGCTTTCATGATAAAGCCTCCTTATTTCGCTAATTCGTATAAAGCTTCCGTATAAATGATGATTGCTTTAAAAAAGTCATCTAAATCAATAAATTCATTCTTTTGATGAATATATGTAGGTTTATCTAAAAAGTGAGGTCCAAACGCTACACTATTTGGTAAAGCTCTTGCAAATGTTCCACCACCAATGATAATTGGTTCTGTCATATCACCTGTGTGCTTACGATAAACTTTTAATAAACTTTGAACCAAATCAGATTTTGGATCAACATATAGAAGTTCCTGATGATTATCAACAGTGGCTTTAGCATCATAAATTTGCACATTTTCATTGATAAGTTGAACTACTTGATCAAAATCTACACCATTCGGATATCTTAAGTTTAAATTGAAACGATACATACCATCAGTAGTAGATAGTGCACCTAGATTGATAGTCAAATCACCCATCTCTTCATCTCGATAGTTAACACCTAATTTATTACCATGAATATCTTTAATTAATCTTTCTTCAGCGAGCTTAACGATTTCATCTTCTAAACCTGCATACATAAAGAACTCAAACAATCGATCAATAGCATTTTCTCCAAATTGAGGCGTTGATCCATGAGCACTTTTGCCTACAACTTTGATGTAGAACTGTTGGTTTTGCTTTTCAACGACACCTTGATAATTATTTTCTTTTAAAAATGCCTTAAACAATTGATCAAATGATTTTGTTGGATTTAAATATGCTTCTGCATAGTCAGGAACCATATTATCTCTAAATCCACCTTTTACACTTATGATATCTTTGCTTTCTAGTTTTCCTTCAATAAATATTCTAGAAATACCTTTTTCAGCATAAATAAGTGGGAAATCTGCATCTGGGATAAATCCTGACACTGGAATTTCTGGATAAACACTAAAGTAATGACGTACACCTCTCCATGCTGTTTCTTCATCTGTTCCCAAAATCAGCTTAATTCTTTTAGATAGTGGTACACCTAATTCTTTTAATATTTTTAGTGCATAATAGATCGCAATAGTAGGTCCTTTATCATCTTCAGTACCGCGTCCATACATCTTATTATCATGGATTTCTGCTCCATATGGTGGATATGTCCAATCATTACCCGCAGGTACAACATCTAAATGTCCTATCGTTCCAACATATTCTTTTTGATTACCATAAGAAATATGTCCCGCATATCCATCTAAGTTCACTATATCAAAGCCATCTTTTTCACCTAATTGAAGCATAAAATCAAGTGCTTCTTTGATACCTTCTCCAAATGGAGCACCCTTTCTGTTTGCGTCGTATGTTGTTAGCTCTGAATTAATTTTAATAAGACCTTTTAAGTCTCTTATAATATCATCTTTGCGATTAATAACTTCTTGTTTAAAATCTATTTTCATCTTCATCATCTCCTTAATTTATTGTAGCACATAATCACTTAATATTTAAGTGATATCAAAAAAATGGATGCAATTAAGCATCCACTTCAATTGTAATATTACCGGTATTTGTATTTGCGCTGAAGATGATTGATCCATTTAGACTTTGATACTCATCACCTTGACTATTACCATTGATTTTAATTTTGCCGGTATCTGTTTCTAGATCAAATCGATAATCATCTATTGTTGATAGTGTAACGACAATATCGCCTGTTGATGATTCTAAAATATAACTATTTGCTATGACATGATTTAATACAATTCTTCCAGTTGATATATCAGCGTTTAAGCTTGTAAATGTACTATCTGAAATCGAAATTCTTCCTGTTGAATTATCTACAGTAGCATCATTTGCAGTAATATCCATAAGTTCAATGTCACCAGTAGATGATTTAGCTGAAAATGTATTTGCAGATACTCCATTTAATGTCATATCTCCAGTTGAAAGCTCAACTTCATAATCTCCACTTACATTGATATCACTCATGAAAATATCACCAGTATCCGTATGTGCATATAACTCTAATGCAGTGACATTTGATATATCCATTGAGCCTGTACGGTTATAGAGTCTTACATTTTGATATGTTTTTTCATCATCAAAATCCATATCGATATCGCCAGTCATTGTTTTTAAATCAACTGACTCAAGTGTCCAAGTCTCTGGGATATTCACTGTAACAGTAACATACTCTCTTGAAACCATATTCCATGAAAAGATATTAAGCCAAAAAGATTCAAAATCATGTGTCATAACGAATACATCATCAACTATATCAAACGTAAATGTGTCGTTTTCTTCTGCATAATAATTGATGGTTAACTCATCTTGATCAACATTATTTACTACAATGTGTCTATTTTCTAACTCTAGCTTTATACCTGTAATCACTTGATCTTCTTCATGAGTTATCATTTCACCATAGTCTCTATCACTATTGAATGTGCCGGCAACTAAACTCCATTCTGGCACAAATATGATTGCTGCCATTACAAAAATAACTCCTACACCTAATAAAATAAATAATACTTTCATCATTGTTCTCATTTTACACCTCTATATTTTTTAATTAAATTAACAAAAACTTTAAATAAGCCTTTTGCAACACCTTGACTAGCTTTATAAAACCATAAACTAATAAGACTTAGGATAGACATAACGATAAGTCCAACACCGATGTAACCTGTCACCTCTAAAAAACTTGTCATGTCAGTAAATGCAACAGCTATATAATAAATGATTGCTGCAAGGCCACTGAAAAATATGGCTATTGAAACGATAAAGAAAACAAAAACGATGACGAAACTAACGAAATAGATGACTGCAATCGGAATCCACAAAGGTGTTGCAATCAATATGAAGAAAAACTGAAATACAGTCTTAAATAAATCCTGTATTGAGTTTACTTCTCTTTTTGATAACTCACTTACCATCATATCTCTTTCAATGGTTGCCATATGATACTGTTTCAAAATATCTTCTATTGCTTCTCCATGTTCAAGTCGATCATTAATAATTTCTTCATAATAAGAGATTACTTCATCAACTTCAGTTTTATTAAATTTTTTGCTTAATCTTTGCTCAAGCGTTTTTAACCATTTTTCCATCTTAGCCTCACTTAGTTAATAAATCATATATTTTTTTGATATCTTTCCATTCATCAAGAAAATCGTCAATGGCTTGATATCCTGCTTTTGTAATTTGGTAATATTTTCTATTTCTACCTTGATATAAAGCATTGTATGTCTTTAATTGTCCTGCTTTTTCAAGACGGCGTAATATTGGATATAGTGTTGATTCGCTGATCTCTACAAAATCCGATAAATCTTGTATTAACTTATATCCATATGAATCACCTTTGCTTAATAATGCTAAGACAAAGATTTCAATTACACCTTTTTTTAATTGCTGTTTCATAACCCACCTCATACTGTCTTACGTGTATTATTATACATTGCATAGTATTGATTGTCAACATAAAAAAAACACTTTTTTAAATAAGTGTCAGACTGTAGACAAAAACAGTTTTCAATGAAGAATATCTCATTTAGAGATGTTCTTTTTTCGTTTGAAGTATAAAAAAAGAGTTTTTCACTCAATTTCAGTTGAATGGTAAAGATATTACCATATGATTGTGGCTAATTTTTTCAAATTGTACATACTTAAAATCATGAAGCTTCGATCCTCATTTTTCCTAAGTCCTCTAAGAAACGTAAATCCCAGGCAATGATTCATTTTTGAAATTCCAAAAACCCTTTCAACTGACGTTTTTCTTTTCGGATATACCTCTTTTCCAATCTCAGATAGTCGAATCCGTTTAGCTTCTTCACTATCTGCTTCATAAAAATGCCTTAATATCACTTTTGTTTTTTGATTTGTACACTGAGTCTTAAAAGGACAATTTAGACAATCTTTCGTTTTTGTTTTATATGCTTTATAGCCTTGTTTATTAGTACCTCTATAAGTTAATACTTTTTCATTTGGACAAATATAATAATCATGAAGTTCAATATACTTGAATCTATGTTTTGTAAAATATAATGCATTGGATGATCCACCTGCACCTTTTCTTCCTTTAGGTCTTTTATAAGGAATTACAGGCTTAACACCTCGTTTAAATAATTCATGAAGTAATACTGGATGATCATACCCCGAATCCATGACTGCCATGTCAACTTCTTCATGGGCATCTATATAATTAATGACTGTTTCAAGTCCAGTTTGACTATCGTGTAAGTTACCCGGAAATACTTGAGATGCTAATACCCATCCGTTTTCATCACTGATCACTTGGTTACTATAGGCTAACTGTCTTTCTTTCTCACCTTTATGAAACATACCGCAGTCCGGATCCGTTAGACTCTTTGTTACTTTTTTAGCTTCATTAAAGTCTATTTCTTCTTTGCCTTCTTCACTTCTAACTTCATTGATTTCTTTTTGTAGAGCTTCTACATACCTGTTCGTTGAATCATTGATTAAGATATCATTGACTTGTCTTTTATTTGCATATGCCTTAATATGTGTTGCATCGACAAATATATTATCCATTTTGACAAGCTTTAATTTCATAGCTTGATATAAAATCGTATTAAATATCTCCTCAAAAACAGAAGTGCCTTCAAATCGACGTACATAGTTTTTTCCAAAGGTTGAAAAATGTGGGACGAAATCATTAAAATCATATCCTAAAAACCACCGATATGCTGCATTAACTTCGATTTCTTCAATTGTTCTTCTCATGGATCTAATGTTGAATAAATATTGAATAAAGACAATCTTAAATAAAATGACTGGGTCTATAGAAGGTCTTCCCATATCATCCGCATATAAATTTTCTACAATATCATAAATAAAACTGAAGTCAATCGCTTTATCTATTTTTCTAACTAGATGATTGTTTGGAACGAGTTTATCCATTTCCATGATGAAGATGTTTTCGCGATTGTTTATTTGATGTTTTGTTAACATGAAATCACCAACCTTTATTGTTATTTTACCATGTTACCTATATATTTATATATAGGTAAAAGTTCATTTTTGATTAAAAAATAAAAAGAGAGTACTCAGAACACTAATCAAACTCTAGGTTTAAGTGTTTTTAAGCAGTCTAAGCCGCACTTTTTAAACTGGTACTCTCACACCTTCATTTTATAACAAAAAATAAAAAAGTACAATATCCGAAGATACTGTACTTTGTCTACAGACTGAACACTTTTTTAAATAAGTGTTATTTTTCTTCTAAATCTTTTATATCTGGATCATTTTTTTGACTTGATGATAAGAACGTAATTCTTTCAGCAATCACTTCGAGCATATTTAGTCGTTTTTCAGGTTCAATTTCGTATTTATAGGTTTGTACTCTTGCTTTAACAGCAATCATCGTTCCTTTTACACAATATGATTCTATTGCTGTGGCTAAACCCTCCCATACAGATACTTTAATAAAATCTGTATCATAATTGCCTTCCATGTTTTTAAAACCTCTTTGAACAGCAAGAATGATATCACTGACTTTTCTGCCATCTTCTAAAATCTTAGTTTCAGGATCCTTTGCAAGTCTACCAACAAGTATTAATTGATTTAACATAATAACTCCTTTTTCTTTTTAGTATAAATGAGGAGTCATTGAAGTAAAAATGGACAATTGAATGTTCACTATATATTTTCTTAGATGATTTCGTAAAAATGAGTTAAGATATATGGTTGATGGACTATGGGTCATTTCATTATAAAAAAAAGCTGACGTTTGGTGCATAGTGTTGTTATTTTTCATAATAATCACTACTCACTGATTCTAGTACATCCGTAATTCCAGGATCACTTTGGAAATTTCTATAAGTGATTCTCTTTTTTATCTTTTTAACTCTTCTGTATAAATCATCAATCATAGAATTCCTGCTTTCAATAATTTGACGACTGTTAATGTGTTTTGATTTAGGCGTATGATTATATCTATAAACGAAAAAATTCATGTAATGTTGTAGATTTTTTAGACGATATCCTGCGTGCTTGAATAAGTATCTTTTTATATTGCTATGTAATGAATCTACTAAAAGTGTATTGTATTTTCCATCACATTCTCTGCGTGCATCATAATTAGGGACACTAAATTGACGCATAAATTGTTTCTGTATTACCGATCCATCATGGATAAATTTAGTCACTTCTCCAATGTTTTTTGTACATAAATCAATAAACTTTTTTGGTGAAGCGTTTCCTCTTGATGACACTTTAGCTATAGTTATTCCTTCTAAACTTATCAAAGTAATCACGCAAAGATGATTAAATGAAATCCCTCTAATCCCCTTACCATCACGTCTAACCAGTTTATATCTTTTATCACTTATTCTGACGAAAGTCTCATCTACTAGAATAGTTCCATTCAAAAATACCTCATCTTGGTAATCTCTTAAAGATTCGAAGATAAGGTATCGATAATATAAAGCTGTCTTTATATCAATGCTTAGGTTTCTTGCGATTACTTCTAAAGTTACATCATCAATCATAAATCCAATAAATCTTTTGAAGATGTAATCACTATTATTTAAGTAACTTGTTGTAGATTCGTCTTGTATAAAAGTTCCCATACAAGATTTACACTTAAATCTCGGTTTACCATTCTTAGTACGACCATGCTTGATTGGAGAATTAACTGTACCACAAAGTGAACATATTTTGAACTTGGGCATAATACTCCTTAGACCACAAAAGCGAGTATTTCACCCAACTAAGGAAAGTCGCCAAACAAACCAGGGTAAAATACTCGCTTTTGCGGTTCCTTAGTTTATTTGTTTGGCACGTTCATTATAACATTTTAGTTTTGGAAAATTCCACTCAAAATAAAAAGTTTAATATTCGCCCTTGTTAATGATTTATCAGAAAAATTTAACAACACTATGCACCAAACGTCAGAAAAAAAAGGCTATGATTTAGCCTTTTTATAGATTAATATGCTCATCTTTCGTTTCTGGATTCTCTTTAAAGCAAATTTTATATCTTCATATGTTACATCATTCATCATATCGATGACATCAAATAATGAAGACTTTAGATGTTTATATTTACCATAAAGATAAGTTTTCGTTTCTAAATGATTGAGTGCAAAAATGAATTGTCCTAAGTAAACTCGCTTATGTCTAATAAAATCTTCTTCATTCAAATCATCATATGCATCCTTTGTTAAATACTGAATTAATATATTTTTTAGTTTATTTATCTTTTTGCTTTCTGCAAAAATCACAATATTTTCTGCTTTTCTTTCAAATGTTGTATTGACATAAAAACTTTGATTAATCAATTTTTCATTTAATAAGTATTCATACATTTTTGAAGATGACCCTAAAAGTATACTCAAACACATCGTCATCACCATCTCACGCTTAACAAGTTCTTTTCCAAATCTTCCTAAGGGATCGAGTTTGATACCAATCATTAACTTATCTACTTGAACATCATCGTAGACAATTTCTGCTTTTTTGACAATGGTCTTAGATTCTTTTGGTAATATAACCTTTGGTTTATCTACCAGTTTTTTATCTTCATCATAAGCTTTAAAAAAAGCTTTTAACGCTTTAAGGTCAATATGCCCAGATATGACTAATAGTCTATTATGATGGTTATAAAAGTGTTTGTAGATGTCCATTAGCATATCTGGATGAATATCTTGAATAGAATCCACAGTGCCGCCAATATCATGTTTTAAAGTATGATTATGGTACATATTTTCCATCAGTTGATTTTGCATCTTTGAGTGTGGATCATCTAAATACATCTTAAGTTCTTCTTCAATGATTAACTTTTCTTGTTCCACATTTTCTTTTGTGAAATATGGTGTATCAAGCATGTCTAACAAATGTGATAATGCTGGAATTACTTGATCGGTAGCACTAAAAACAAATGATGTTTGGTGGTATGATGTCATTGCATTCGCATCAACGCCGAGATTAGAAAATTTTAAAAACGCATCACCATCAGGCATCGCGAATATTTTGTGTTCCATAAAATGTGCAGTCCCTGGAGGTGTTTGATAAAGTTTATCTTGATATGTATAATCTAATGATAAAGCACCATATGGAATGGATAACTCCACATAAGTGGTGTAATATGGATCATCTTTTGGTAATAAATGAACTTCCATACCATTTTTGAGTTTCATGATATATACATGTTCATTGAATCTTTGATGATATTTTTTAATCATGACTCTCCTCCATATAAGACATAGATAGTATCTAACGTAACCATAGAAGCAACCTTTTGAATATCCTCTATAGATACTTTCATTATGTTGATTAATCTTTGCTCAGTTGTTGTTGTATCTCCGAAAATCGATCTGAAAAAAGATCTTTTTGTCATGTATGATTGATGATCTAAACTGCTTTTTATCTGATGAGTTAAATATGCTTTCGCATGTTCTAATTCCTCAAGAGTTACAGGATTTTCCTCAAAACTATTTGCAACTTTGATGATTTCATCCAGTGCATAATCTTTTTGGTGCTTAGCAACTCCACTACTGATGACGATTGTGCCTTTATAATAGTCATAATTAGATGAAATATCATAACAAAGACCTTGTTTCTCTCTAATTTCATTAAATAATCTACTTTCTGGATAACCACCAAGCATTGTGTCAAAGCATAATGCGGCTTCATAGAGACCATCAAATCGATAGATTGGCAAAACAAACCCTAATTTTAAAATCGCTTGGTTCATATGTGTTTTTTCGTAACGTTTCACCAATGGATGTGGTTTTCTAAACTCAAACTCAGGGCTTAGTTGCATATCTTTCGTTTCTACAAGAAGACTCGTTTTTATATCATCGATAAATGTCTCTATATGCCCATTGATGACGATTTTAATATCTTGATTAAAAAATGCAGTCTGGTAATATGATAAAAGATTTTCAAGAGAAACTTTTTTAATATCTTCCAATGTACCCGAAAGTGGATATGCTGCTAGATCTTCATCATAAAACGATTTTGCAAACTCAATATTTGCATAAGCTCTTTTGTGATCTTTTAAAGCTTCCCATTGTTCAATCAAAAGCCTTTTTTCTTCTTCGAAGATTTGCGCGTTAAATGATGTTCTATCCATAAATATCTCATTTAATAATGCTACAGCTTCTTTAACCAAGTTTTGATTTAAAACAATTTTTGGATCAACAATTGTCAACATAAAAGACATGACATTAAAGTTGGCATGTTTTTCTGTTTTTGTATAAAGTTGTGCGCCATATAGGTTTTCTAAATGACGATACATGAGTGCTTTAGTATGATAATTTTTTGTGCTTGAAATGAGTAATTTTGGTAATAAAAAACGATACACACGTTCTTCTTTTTTATCAATACCTGTAAAAAATAACGCGAATTGTATCGTTTTAAACTCGTTTTTAATCCCGATCATTAGATGCTGTTAAGTGCAACTTCCATCATTTTTGTAAATGCTTCTTGACGTTCTTGCGCTGATGTTGCCTCATGTGTCACAAGCGAATCAGAAACAGTTAATAAACAAGCAGCTTTTTTCTTTAATGCTTTTGCATTCGCAAATAACGCAAATGATTCCATTTCAACAGCTTCAGCACCATGGTTTTGATATATATCTTTATACTCATCTGGGTTCAAACGATAAAAGACATCAGATGAATGGATAGTTGTTAGATGTACTGGGATGTTTAACTTTTCAGCAGCCTTCAAAATTTTATTATTTAAAGGCTTAGATGCTGGTAAAACCTTACGGCTTGATACTCCCATTGTTTTTGCATAAGATGATTCAGAATATGCTTTTTCAGCAAGCAATACATCATATAGTTTTAATTCTGGACTATAAGCTCCAGCTGAACCAATACGAATAATCTTTTCTACATCATAGAACTTAAATAATTCGTAACTATATATACCAATACTTGGCATACCCATACCTGAACCCATGACAGTGACTTTCTTTTTACCAAAGTATCCTGTATATCCAAACATATTTCTAACTGTATTGATTTGAACAACTTTAGTTAAAAAAGTTTCTGCGATAAATTTTGCTCTTAAAGGGTCTCCAGGCATTAATACGGTTTTTGCGATTAAATCTTTATTTTCTAACTCAATATGAGGTGTTGGCATCTTTTTCTTCACTCCTTTGATTGACTATGCTTACGCCATTTGATGTACCAATTCTAGTTGCTCCTGCTTCGATCATTTTCATGGCATCATCATAAGTTCTAACACCACCGCTTGCCTTAACAAAAGCTTTTTCTCCTACAGTTTTTTTCATTAGTTCGACATGATGAACCGTTGCACCACCAGTACCAAAACCAGTTGATGTTTTCACAAAAGTAGCTTCTGCTTCAACAGCTAGTTCACACGCTTTTACTACTTCTTCGTCAGTTAAATAGCCTGTTTCTATAATAACTTTTACACATCTTCCATCGGCGTTTTCTACAACACCTTTGATTTCTTGAAGGACTGTGTGATAGTCTTTTTGTTTTAATGCTGCGACATTGATAACCATGTCTATCTCATCCGCACCATCGTTAATTGCTTCTAATGTTTCATAGGCTTTAACTAGATGATGGTGTGTGCCATGAGGAAAACCAATGACTGTACATACTAAGACATCTGTTTTTTTAAGATGATGTTTTGCATACTTAACCCAGATTGGATTAACGCATACACTCTTAAAGTCATGTGCCTTTGCTTCATCAATCAATTGATCAATTTGATCTTTAGAAATGTTTGCACCTAGTTTTGTGTGATCAATCATTTTATTAAGCTTCATACTTTAATTCTCCTTTTTGATTTATTTTTTTTAATATATGTGTGAACATACCAACAAGTATGCCCATCATAAATGTCATAATGACAGTAAATACATGAACCTGTTCAAATAAGCTTTTTGTCATAAGGCCTAGAATAACAGCGATGATAAAAAACGAACCTTCTACAATAATCTTTGATAGTGATAGCACTTTAATTTTCTTATAAATAACAAGCATAAGTCTTTCATAAGGTGATGCTGGAAGTCCAGTTAAAATCGTGATCGCAACTCCAAAAGCACAGAGCATCATGCCTAAGCTTGCCATTAGTATTTTAATCGCTAACAATGATGTAATCTCGATGGGAATGAGCGCAAATAAAGCATTCCAACCATCAACAAATATCCCAACAACAAATAAAAATATCGCACTGATCAACATATCATACTCAAGATTAAGTAAAAATGTTAATAGGGTAACTACCAATCCAGTAAAAATAATCACTCTTCCAATGGTTGCCCAAGGTATGAATTCTACCACTATTTTTTGCAAAAAATAATTAAATGCATCTATGGGTGAAGCTCCTAAATTAGAGTTTAGGATACTTGAAATGCCAAGTGCGATGATGATAAATCCTAAAGTGTGTAGTAATACTCTAATGGATAACTTCATATAACTCCTTTATACGTCAAGCAAATATTTTAAATCAACTTTTTCAAACGTATGTGATATTTTATCAAAATCATGTTTCTTTAATGCTTTGTGGGCTTTTTTCATAAATTTCTTTGGAATAACTTTTGTTCCTTTAATAAACCCTGGAACATCTTGGATGTATTTATCTATGACTTCAAAAACTTCTAAAGCATTAAATACTTTAATCTCTTGATGGATTCGATAAAACACGTAATCCAAATGCGGAGGAAAAACAGTCATAGTATGTTCTTTAAACTCTATACCAATAACAAGTTTCTTACCCTCAGTTTTTAAAAAATGATAAGGTGGTACATATGTATCTAAATCTTGATAATATTTTTGTAAATCATAATGTTCATCTAAATATCTATAGATTGCAGATAACTTATCTGTATGCATGATAAAGTAATTACTCATAATAACAGGATTTTTATCAACATAAGCTTGCTTTAACATATGATAAACTTTAGATAAAACTTCGTACTTATAAGGCAGCACATCTTCAAACATTTCGTTGTAAATATGAAAATCAAATCGCTGACAGATTTTCTTCACAATTTCAAATAATTGATTTGCTACATAATTAGGTGTTAATAATGGCATTTCTAAATGAAAATTCAGATCTAAATAACGTGGACTTAACCTGTAAATATCTGGGACTTGAGATTTTGGCGTGATTAAAAACTTGGCTTGATGACCTAGTCTAGGATGTGTATATAAAAATCTTACACTTTGTTCATCCATCTCAGTTTTGATACCTTCGATATCATCAAAAAATTGAATGAGTGTATCAAGGTCAATTTTACGACTTTTTTCCTTGAAAAAATGGATATGAAATTGAGCCATACCGACACCTACCTTTTATATGATTAGTTTATCACAAATATCATGTTTAAACAATTAAGATGAAGGATTCATGATCTCCTTAATTTTAGCATAATCCGTGCGATTAAGCTTAAGTGGTGTTATAGAAACATATCCCTCTTCATAAGCGTTAACATCGCTATCTGGATGTTCCTGATAATTAATAATACTCCCCTTGATATGGAAAATATCAGGTTTTTCTGATTTGACAAATTCTGCATGTTGATATCTTAAACCTTGAGTTGTTATTTTAACACCAATCGGTCTTTGAAAAGATTCCTTTGGGAAATTTATATTTAATATACCATCACCCTCATAAATCTTTGTTTCTAATATTTCATCGAAAAGTTTTATAGTTTCATCGTATAAATATGGTGGCATGGTAAAAGGTGATGAGATAGCAATTGCATCAACACCTAATATCTTTGCTTCATAAGCTGCTGAAACTGTTCCTGAGTAGTATATGTCTTTAGCGATATTTTGTCCACAGTTAATCCCTGATACAACAAGATCAAAATCAACATCAAAAACCTTAAGACCTAGTCTTACAGCATCAGCAGGTGTACCATCTACAACAAGTGTAGCTTTTGAACCATAAAGTGGTTCAGTCACAAATGTTTCTATACGTGATTTTATAGTTATTGCATGACTTTTAGCACTTTGATGTGTCTTTGGTGCAGCAATATAAATATTTCCGTAAGGCGCTAATGCTCTGGCTAGAATCCCTAAGCCTTCTGCTTGATATCCATCATCATTTACAACTAATATATTCATAAATTTCACCCATTTACAATTTTATCACAACGATCACATAATCCATTTTCATGTTTATGATCAACGACATTCCAACAACGATCACAAGTTTCACCTTCTGCCTTTTTAACAGAAACTTCTAACTGATCACTTACTTCAATATGTACTTTAGAAACAATAAAAACTTGGTGCGCTTTAAAATCTAAATGGTCCATTGCTTCTTTTTGTGCTTTTGTAACTTTCAGTTCAACTTCAGCTTGAAGTGATTTTCCGATGATTTTTTGTTCTCTTGCTTCTTCTAATCTCTTTAAGACAAGATTTCTGACTTGTTCTAATGTATCAAAAGCAGCAAGTAAGTTTTCATCGATATTCTCATATATTTCAGGCATATTTTCTAAATAGACGTTTTCTAATTTTTCACCAGGTAAGAAACGATATGCTTCATCTGTTGTATGTGGTATGATTGGTGTTAATAATTTTAGCATATCTAAAAGTGTATCATATAGAACCGATTGAACACTTCTTCGTTCTAATCCATCAGTTTTCTCGATGTATAAGATATCTTTTGTATAGTCTAGATAAAATGCACTCAGTTCATTTGTCATAAATGAAACGATACCACGGTAGACACGATCAAATTGATAGTTATCATATGCTTCAATCATCTGATTAGAAAGTTGTCTAAACTTATCTGTCATGACTTGATTCAATTTACCACGATTTTGATATGAGACATAATCTTTTTTAGGATCAAAATCACTGATATTACCTAAAACAAAACGAATGGTATTTCTGATCTTACGATATCCTTCAGCGATTTGCTTCATCATTTCATCAGAGATTCTTACATCAGCTTGATAATCAACTGATGCTACCCATAATCTTAAAAGGTCAGCTCCTTGTACTTTCATGATTTTATTAGGATCAACCGCATTACCTAAGGATTTACTCATTTTTTTACCTTGACCATCCAATACAAAGCCATGAGAAACGACTTTTTTATATGGTGATTGTCCAAAAGCTGCAACCCCTGTAGATAAAGATGAGTTGAACCAACCTCTATATTGATCAGATCCTTCTAAATATAGGTCAGCTGGATAAGGTAGACCTCTATCTTCTAAAACAGAATGTGAAGTACCAGAATCAAACCAAACATCCATGATGTCAGTTTCTTTTCTAAAGATACCATTTGGACTACCCGGATGTGTATATCCTTTAGGGAGTAAATCTTTAGGATCTTTATCAAACCAAGCGTTAGAACCAAATTCACTAAAAACATCAGCAATATGATCTAGTACCGCTTTATCTAAAATCGGTTCATCATTTTCTGCATAAAAAATTGGAATTGGAACACCCCATGCTCTTTGTCTTGAGATACACCAATCTTCTCTATTTGATATCATATTCGAAATTCTTAGTTCACCCCAAGTTGGAATCCACTCAGCCTTTTTAACTTCATCTAATAACTCATTTTTGATTTTATCGATAGAAGCAAACCATTGCGGTGTTGCTCTAAAGATGACTGGCTTTCTTGTTCTCCAGTCATGCGGATATGAATGGGTAAACTTAGAAAATTTTAATAAAACTCCAAGTTCATCTAGTTTTTTAACAACTTCTTCATTAGCCACTTCATAATACATACCGTCAAATGGTCCTGATGCTTTTGTCATATATCCACGATCATCTACAGGACAGAAAATATCAAGTCCATATTGCTTACCAATTCTATAGTCATCTTCACCATGACCAGGTGCTGTGTGTACTAATCCCGTACCATCAGTATCTGTGACATGATCACCTACAATGATTGGTGATATACGGTCATAAATTGGGTGCTTATATGTTTTTAAGTCTAAATCTTTACCTTTATAGCGTTTTAAGATTTTAGGATCATTAAATCCTAACTCTTTAGAAACTTGGTCTAATAAAGTTTCAGTAACTACATATTTTTTACCGTTTGCTTCAAATAACACATATGTAAAGTCAGGATGAACAGAGATTGCTAAGTTTGCAGGGATCGTCCAAGGTGTTGTTGTCCATATCATATAGCTTGCATCTTTTAAGTCTTTATCATCTGATAAAGCTGGAAAGGCAACATAGATTGAAATAGAAACTTTATCTTGATATTCGATTTCTGCTTCTGCAAGCGCAGATTCAGATGATGGTGACCAATAAACAGGTTTTAATCCCTTGTAGATCAATCCTTTTTCAACCATTTTCGCAAAGACTTTTACTTGTCTACCTTCAAAATCTTTTGTTAAAGTGATATATGGATGATCCCAATCACCTAAAATACCTAAACGCTTAAACTGTTCTTTTTGTCTTTCAACTTGATCCATTGCATACTCATAGCATACCTTTCTATAATCAACTAAAGACATTTCCTTACGATTTACACCTTTTTTAGTGACTGCAGTTTCAATAGGGAGCCCATGTGTATCCCATCCAGGAATATATGGAACAAAATTACCTTTCATAGTTTGGTAACGTAAAACAAAGTCTTTTAAGACCTTATTTAAAGCGTGTCCAATATGAATATCACCATTTGCATATGGAGGTCCATCATGCAAAATAAATGGCTTGTTGTCTTTGTTTTTTTCTAAGACTTTTTTGTAAAGATCCATATCCTCCCATGCTTTTTGAAATTCAATTTCCCTAACCCCTAAATTCCCTCTCATTGGAAAATCAGTTTTAGGCATACTTAACGTGTCTTTGTAATCCATTTTATTCACTCCTTGTTATATAAAAATAAAATCGTCCTTATCGCTAAGGACGAAATAAAATTCCGCGGTACCACCTTAGTTCTAGGTTTCCCTAGCACTTAGTTTATTAAGATTGCTCCAAAGTGATATAAATCATTGTGTTTGTTACTAGGCTTACACCATCCCTAATTCGCTTAAAACCTTTACAAGATTTATGTGTCTTTTTCATTGCAATATTTAATTTTTTTATTATTCTACAATATCTTTTAAGAATGGATCCATCGAGCCATCTTTATATACATCTTTGTTCGCAAACATGAATACTTTTTCTTGTACATGGACAATCTCGCCTTTAATCGCGTAAATGATACCTGAGAAAAATGCAATCACTTTGTTTGCCTGATCAATATCTAAAGGCTCAAAATTTAGAATCAGTGGTGCACCTTCCATCATTTGATCTGCAAGATGTGTAAGATAATTATCATCATCTGAACTTAATTTTTCAAAGATGATTCTTTCATATGTAGACTCTTTAGATTCAAGATTTAATCCATCTTGCTCATGCATTTGCTTTTTATTCTTATTTTTGCCAAAAAGTCCCATATATCCTCCTAGTTTAGCAACTCATAAAATTTTCTACCAATGCGTAAATGTGTCGCGTGATGTTTGATTGCTAAATGATAATCTTCTGTCATCCCCATTGATAAAAGTGGAAGGTTATAAGCTTTTGATAAAGCATTCATTTTTTTGAAAGCTTCTTCAGTAGCAACCTCATCTTGATCTTTACCCATGGTCATAAATCCGACTAATTCTATTTTATCATATTTTTTAATTTCTAAAAGAAATTGGTCCAATTTATCGACATATATGCCACTTTTTTGTGGTTCTTCTGTCAAATTTAATTGAATAAAGCATTTAATTTTCTTAGTTGCGTGTTTCTGGATTTCTTTTGCGACTGATAAACGGTCAAGTGTGTGTAGATAATCAATTTGATTAATGATATCTTTGACTTTATTGGATTGGAGATGTCCAATAAAATGCCACTTAACATCCAAGTCACTTAATGCTTCTATCTTTTCAGTCATCATTTGCACTCTATTTTCACCAAAGTCATGGTAACCTTTGCTATAGATTTTTCTCAATTCTTGCGGTGAAAAATATTTTGATGCACAGATAACTGTACCTTTATAATCTTTAATCATACGTTAAATCTAAAGAGCATGATATCTCCATCTTTAACTAAATACTCTTTACCCTCTAATCTAACTCTTCCAGCTTCTTTAGCTTTTTGAGGTGTCTCGTATTTCAGTAAGTCATCATAAGCTAAAGTTTCAGCTTTAATAAATCCTCTTTCAAAGTCACTATGAATAATTCCAGCACATTCAGGTGCTTTCATACCTTGCTTAAATGTCCAAGCTCTAACCTCTGGTTCACCAGCAGTAAAATATGTTTTTAAGCCAAGCAAATCATAACTGCGATCAATCACTTGATTAAGTCCTGACTTTTTAAGTCCATAAGCTTCTAAGAAATGTGCTTGTTCCTCTGGATTAAGTGATGCGATTTCCATTTCTACTTGTGCAGAAATTAAAACAACTTCTGTGCCTTCTTTATGCGCATAATCTAAAACATCTTGATAAAACTTATTTGAATCAGCTTCCATCAAGTCTTCTTCTGAAACGTTTGCAATATAGATCATTGGTTTTAATGATAATAAATTAAAACTTTTTATCAGTTTTTTATCTTCATCAGAAAACTCCAATGTCCTTGGGCTTATGTTTTGATCAAGTGCTTCTTTGATTTTATTCAAAACTTGTAGTTCTTCTTGCGCTTCTTTAACTTTTGCTTTTGCTTTTTTATCTAATCTAGAGATTCTTTTTTCAACAACTTCCAAATCTGCTAAGTTGAGTTCTAATTTAATCGTTTCAATATCTCTAACTGGATCAATGTTGCCTTCAACATGGGTAATGTTTTCGTCTTCAAAACATCTAACCACTTGGCAGATTGCATCAACTTCACGAATGTGTGATAGGAATTGGTTCCCTAAACCTTCACCTTTTGATGCGCCCTTGACTAAGCCTGCAATATCAATAAACTCATAAGCAGTCGGCACAACTTTTTTTGGTTTATAAATGCGCGCTAAAACATCTAAACGTTCATCTTGTACATAGACAACACCAACATTTGGATCAATCGTCGCAAACGGATAATTAGCAGCTAATGCTTCCGCTTTTGTAATGGCATTAAATAATGTTGATTTACCAACATTTGGTAATCCAACGATTCCTGCTTTCAACATAAATCATTCCTCGTTTCATTAAAAAAGGCTGTTCGCCTTTTTAAAATTTTGATTTTTTAGCAAGCCATGAAGGTAGGCTACGCTTGTTACCTTCTTTAACGCCTTCATGTGCTTCCTCTTCATCGTATTCTTTTTCTACTAAGCCTTGGTCTGTTAATTGCATTTGATCAGTAGATGTCTTGTTAAATATTTCTGAAGCTAAGTTTTCAATCGTTGAACCTTTAGCTTTTAATTCATATCCTGTTGCAATGACTGTTACAATCATTTCATCATCTAAATCTTCATTGACTGTTGTTCCATAAATGATGTTTAGGTCACGATCAGTTGCATTTCTAATTTCTGATAAGGCTTGTCCAGTTTCGATTAATGTAATATTTGTTCCTGAAGTAATATTAACGATTGCATCAGTTGCTCCATCAATAGAAACTTCTAACAATTTAGAGTGAATAGCTTTTCTAGCTGCTTCAATGGCACGATCTTCACCGGATGCAATCCCAACACCCATGAGTGCAGTACCTTTATTTTCCATAACAGTTCTAACATCTGCAAAGTCAACATTGATTAAACCTGGAATAGCGATAATTTCAGCAATCCCTTGAACACCTTGACGAAGCACATTGTCAGATTCTCTAAATGCATCAAGTAATTGAGTTGTTGGCCCAGATACGGCAAGTAATCTTTCGTTTGGTACAACAATTAAAGTATCTACATGCGGTTTCAATTCTTCTAAACCCATAATTGCTGCTTGCATACGAGCAGGACCTTCAAACGCGAATGGTTTTGTAACGATACCAATCGTTAAGCATCCCATCTCTTTAGCTTTTTTAGCAATAATTGGTGCGGCACCTGTCCCAGTTCCACCGCCCATACCAGCAGTGATAAAGACCATGTCTGCATCTTTTAATACTTCTTCAATATCATCAATGGATTCAAGTGCGGCTTCTTTACCAACTTCTGATTTTGCACCAGCACCTAAACCTCTTGTTAAGTATTTGCCTAGTTGAACACGTGTTTCAGCTTTAGATACTTTTAAAACTTGAGCATCAGTATTCATCGCAACAAAAGTGACGCCTTTAACGTCATTTTCGATCATACGATTGACTGCGTTTCCGCCTCCACCTCCAACACCGATAACTTTGATAATAGGTTTTTGATTAAAATTATCTGACTCTCCGAATACCATAGGTCTATTCCCTCCTAGTTACTAACTCTATTTTACACGATTTATCTTTTAAAATAAAGATAATTATCTTGTTTTAAAATAATTTGTCTTTTGTTTCATCTCTTCTTTGAAATCCAAAAGACGATCTTCTTTAATAGCCTGTCTGATTTCTTGCATTAAATGTTTTAAATAAGCCAAGTTCTGATATGTTACAAGTCTCATACCTAATATTTCATTTCCTTTAAACAGATGTCTAATATAACTTTTTGTATATTTTTTTACATGTGTATCTAAATTGGGATCAAGTGGGGTATAATCTCTTTCATAAGTTGCGTTTTTAATGACTACTTTACCTTCTGTTGTCAGTGCCGTTCCGTGTCTTGCGATTCTAGTAGGCAGAACACAATCAAACATGTCCATACCATTGATTACATTTTCAACTAAATCATCTGGTGCACCAACACCCATGAGATATCTTGGTTTATCAACCGGTAAAATCGGGTTTAAAAACTTCGTGATTTCATACATTTCTTCTTTGGTCTCACCAACGGATAAGCCGCCAATTGAATATCCTGGAAAATCCATTTTTATAAGCTCTTCAGCACTATACTTTCTTAATTCTTTATCAAGTCCACCTTGAACAATACCAAAAAGTGCTTGATCTGTAGTAAGTGCATCTTTACCTCGTTTTGCCCATCTTAATGTCCGGTCAACAGAATCTTTCATATACTCATAAGAAGCATATGGCGGTGGACACTCATCAAAACTCATGATAATATCTGCACCTAAGTCTTCTTGGACCTTAATGGAATCTTCAGGAGACATAAACAGTTGTGATCCATTTTTATGATGTTTAAAAAACACACCTTCTTCAGTGATTTTTCGCATATCTGTTAATGAAAATACTTGAAATCCACCACTATCAGTAAGTAAGGCGCCATCCCACTGCATGAAACCTCTAATGCCGCCATGTTCTTTAACGATATCATTTCCTGGTTGTAGCCACAAATGGTATGTATTACCTAGTATAAGGCCTTCTGAGACCTCTTTTATTTCTTCTGGTGTCAAGGTTTTTACGGTTGCTTGAGTGCCTACTGGCATAAAAAAAGGCGTCTCAAATACACCATGTGGGGTTGTTAGTTTTCCTAGTCTTGCACCACTTTGTTTACATGTATGTAATACTTCAAATTTTATACTCATTTTATCAATCCTTTGCTCTTGATATTATATCATACATTTGATACAATGTTAAAGTATTTAAAATATTAGCTGTACCCTAGGAAACCAGCTAAAACAAAACAGGGAGATTAAAAGTGAAAAATTTCGTTTTAAAAGATTTTTTATTGCAGTCTATGATTGCTGCAATGTATGTTGTCTTGGTATTTGTGTTTCAATTCTTAAGTTTTGAAACCGTACAGTTTAGAATCGCTGAAGTTTTACTCATCTTAGTGTTTTTTAATAAAAAGCACTTCATTGGATTAACGATTGGAACATTTGTTGCGAACTATCTCATGAGTCCTTATGGCTTAGTTGATGCTTTGTTTGGTACTCTTGCCACAGTCATAGCTTTAATTCTAATGATTTTAATGAGTAAACCAAAATGGTTATCTTTATTATTTCCAGCGATCAGTAATGGTATTGTTATTGGATTAATGATATCAGTGATGAATCAAATTCCGTTTCTACCGATTGCAATGTGGGTTTTCCTTGGTGAAGCAGTCGTTATGTTACTTCTTGGATATCCACTATATACTTATTTAAACAAGAATCAACATTTTAAAGAAATGATGGGAAGCTAAGTGCTTCCCATTTTTTATTTTATATATGGTTTATAGGTAATGAATTGATGATAAAGTTCATCTTTATTTAAAATTGCACTATTTAAACTTTTATGATGAATACCGCCTGGTTCATATTGACATTCAAATGTGAATGATGAGTGGATAGCATCTTGATCATATGGACCATCTAAACTGATAATCGCAGGATCATTATGAGTATAAACAACCACTGCTGGGTATGATGTATAAACATCAAGACCAATACGACTTATAGGATCATATGCAGATGCTTTAACTGCATCATCACTTAAATTATCAAATATCCATGCATGATCAAAACCGTTAAAAGGAGTATGTTGCATGTCTTTAATAGCGTCTCTAAATCGTTTTGGCTCTCTAAAATCAAAAGGAGTATTTGTGACTTGATCGACGCTTTTTAAAAGGTGTTTTTCATCGATGTTTAAATATTTTGAGGCTTTAATCGTGATTTCATGATCAAGAATTGTTTTATTTTTTTGATTTAGATTAAAATATGCATGATTCGTAATATTACATAATGTATCTTTTGTAGAATGTGCATCAAAATCAATATGTAGTGCACCTTCTTGATCAAGCTCATAAGTGACATCCAAAGTTAGTTTTCCTGGATACCCTTCTTCTAAATCATCTGAAATATATCTGAAGACCACTTTTGAATCTGTCTTAGATACTACATCAAAGTTTTGTGTGGAAAAACCTTTAGGCCCTCCATGAAGCGATGTAACATCTGAATGATAAGGTTTCACTTCATATGGTTGTCCATGAATTTCATAACTAGGGACAACCAGTCTTCCACTTGTTCTACCTATCGTTTTGCCGTAAAACGCTAAATTGTGCATATACTCATCAATCGTTTTTGGAGTAATGATTAAATGATGCCCATGATATTGATACTTATAAATACCAGCACCATATGAAATCAAAGTTACTTCTGCAATTTTATTTTTTAATACAACTGTTTTGATCATATCTATATCTCCAATCACTTGATTTTCCGATGCGCTATAGCCATTGGTATCTGATTTAGTTCATTCGTACTTAACTTGATCCATTCTGTTTTAGGTTTTGTTATAAGTCTTGTTTCATAAACACGCATCATCCAAATTTGGTGTGTAAATATATGTTTAACCGTCTTTTCTTCATGTATGACATCTAAAACTACGCCTTCTTGTTCAAGGTGATTTAACACGTCATATATGCTTTCGCTTTCAAACTGAGGATATTCATACATGCCCTCAAGCAAACTTTCTGTTCGCTTTCTTAAATATATATATCCATTTTGATCATATATTTTTAAGGTCATATAATTAAACTCTTTTTTATCATTAAGTTTGGATAACACTGGTCTTTCGTCTTGAATACCTAACTCATAGGCTTGACAATGTTCTTTAAGTGGACATATCTCACATTTAGGATTCTTGGGTCTACAGATCGTAGCGCCTAGTTCCATCATTGCTTGTGTATACTTATAAGGCGTTGCTTTTTCAATATAGGACTGATTGATTTGATCAAGAGTTTTTCTGTTTTTTTCAGTTCTCATATCATCTGCTATATTCAAATATCTAGATAAGACTCTAATAACATTACCGTCAAGCGCACTATATGGCTTATTATATGCAATAGACATAATCGCACCTGCAGTATAATGACCAATGCCAGGCAGAGATAATACATCCTTATATGCATTTGGAAAAACACTGTTAAAAGATTCCACTATCATTTTTGCAGCTTTCAACATATATTTAAACCTTCGGTAATACCCCAATCCTTCAACATCCTTTTTTAAAGTTTCTTCGTCCGTTTTTGAAAGGGTTTTGATATCTGGATATTTCTTTATAAAACGTTCAAAAAAGGGTAAGACAGTTTCAACTTGTGTCTGTTGAAGCATAATCTCACTTACCCATATGTTGTATGGATTTGTAGTTTCTCGAAAAAGAAGCTTTCTATGATTCTCATCATACCAAGCTTCTAATCTTTTAATATCCATTATAAATCCACTTCTCTTACGCCACAATGTTCAATGACATCATCAAATCTTGTTAAAGTCGACATCACAATGCCGTGACATACAACGATAACTTTTTTATAGTTTTTATATTTCAATAATGTTAAATGGACGCGTTTTTTTAAGTCTTCATATGCTTCCCAGCGATATTTATGACCAACGTTTCTCCTACCTTCAGCTTCAAAGTACTCTTGAAAAGCTCCGCTAACTTCATAATCATAAATGAATTTTGTATCTGGCATCCATTCATGAAGGTCGTTTTCGACGACTAGTTTAATACCTGTTTCTCTAGAGATGATTGCAGCAGTCTGAAGTGCTCTTGTATAAGGTGAAGAAATAATAATATCCGCATCTTTTAGATTCGGATCTTTTGCTCGATCTTCAGCTTGAGCAATACCATTTTCTGTGAGTTTGCCAAACTCATACCCCATCCCAACATAGCCTCGTTCGATGACTTCATCATATCTAGGTTCGCCATGTCTAATTAATATAAAATGTGTTGTCATATGAATCATCCTTTCAAAGTTATTATAACACAAAGCATATGATGTTATCCTATTCACATAATTTTTTAAAAATGATACATTAAAGAAAGAATTCTTGACAAGAATAAAAAAGCATTTTCCAACACTAAAAAACACTCAAATGTTATAATACATCAGTACTAAAGGAGGAGTTAAAATGTCAGAATTATTAAATCGTAGATCGATTAGAAAATATGATCCAAATGTTAAAATATCAAAAAATGAAATGACTGAAATGCTTGAAAAAGCCATGCGTGCTCCATCTTCTATGAACATGCAATCGTATCGTTTTTTCATTGTAGAATCAAAAGAAGCTAAAGAAAAACTACGACCTGTATTGTATGGAAATCAACTGCAACTTGATACATCAAGTGCAATGATTTGTATTTTTACAGATTTAAAGAAATTTGAACTTGCAGAAAAGATATTTGATAAAGCTGTTGAAGCTGGACTTATGCCTGAAGATGTTAGAGAAAGACAGTTAAGAAACATTTCTAATATGGTTGATAATTTAACTGAAAGTTCTATTGAGAAAACAGGATGGCTTGATGCAGGATTAATGTCCATGCAACTCATGCATATCGCTAGAGAACATGGTTATGATACATGCTCAATTGGTGGTTTCAAACATGAAGAGATTGCTGATGCACTGGGTATCGATAAGAAAAGATATAAACCTGTGATGCTTTTATCAATTGGTAAAAAAGCTGAAGATGGATATCCTTCAGTAAGACTTGATGTTGATGATGTAGCACATTGGTTATAGATAATGAAAAGGGCTCAAGAGAGCCCTTTTATTATGATTAAATATCGTATTGAGACATGATTTGTGCTGGCGTTTTTCTAAGCAACATTACAATAGGGAACATCCCTGCTAAAATGTTGATTAAATATGCCATAATTAGTCCTACTACAAAAGTAAGTGCATTTACTGTAAAGAAATTAAACTCACCAATAAAACCTTGTGATAACTTATTTAGTCCGAATGATGCAAGCACATAACCAATAAGTGTTGAAACAGATGTTAATACAAATATTTCTAATAAAAATGATACGAAAATATCGTTTTTCTTAACACCTAAAGCGCGATATACTGATACTTCATAAATTCTTGAAATAAGGCTTGATCTAATGACAAAATAGAACCCGATCATAGATATACCAATCAGTACACCTGCAGTAATTGAAGTAGGAACAATCACTTCTGCTCTAGCTTCTTTAGCATCGGTTAAAGCTTCATCATATATATCAATAACTACATAACTTGCAAACTCAGTTTCTAGTGCTGTTTTTAATGCATCTGAATCATTAGCATACATATAAATACTTGATACACTAGGATCTTCAACTCTCATCTCTAAAATGACTGAGTTTGGAATCACATATGAAATATCATCAAACTCTGTAAATACACCAGAAATTTCAAAATCACTACCTGGCATTGCCTTAGGAAATTGATTTGTATAGTCGTTATTCCCAAACATTTGAATATATAGATTTGTAGAAATAAGTAACTCTCCATCACTTGGTAATACTCCAGCAACTAAAGTTTCATCAAAATATCCAAGTGGTAAGATACCATCTCCCGGCATGACATATAAGAATGCTAAGTTTTCTGTCATATAGATCATTGGAAGCTCACTATCCACAATGCCTGAAATCCTAACATCTCTATCTTTAACTCTTACTTTTTCTTTAATCAAATATTCGTAAGACCATATACCAATCTCTTGACCTCCAGCACCTTGGAACATGCTGCCGTCTATCAATATATCAGCAACAATCTTAGAAACGACGATTTCATCTGTAGTTGGCATCTCACCATATAACAAATCTTTTTCTTCGATATGGTCAATCACATCAATTCTTCCGTTGATAGACACTGATGATAAAGTATCATTAGGTAGTACAAACTGTAGATTTGCACTTCCAAAAGGATTGATATAAAAATCTTCATCAGAGGATCCAATATCATTTAAATCATCCAAATTAAAAGGAATACCACTTTCTCTACGAACTTCTAAATAACCCTTTGGCATTGACATAAATTGTTCTGGCTTTAATAATGCAGTTGCTGAAAACATAGATACAGTAACCGCAATAACCATGCCTGCAATCATAAATGAAAATAGCATGAGCTTTCCTTTGCGGCTTGTGTTTAATATCTTTTGAAAAGCTAACCATAGTGTTTGCTTGATTGATACCATCGTTCTTGATTGTCTTTCAATATGCTCGTTATCTAATACATCTTGATCGAAATTCGTTTCAATCAATTCTTCTCTCGTTTTTCTAACATAATGTTCATCTTTGATAACCACTCCTGAATTATCATCAACAATTTTCATCTTTTGATAAGGTGATTTGATATCTAAATAGAGTGTTTTATTCTTAACAATGAGTTTAATATCTAAATCTTTGAGCTCATCTTCATGATCGCTATAAAGACTTAAATTAACACCATTGGATGATGCATCAGCGATATGACTGTAATCTTTTAAATAAATGGTATCATCTTTACCGATGTGATGTTCATCTGAAGATACATTTTCCTTGTCAGCAATGATTTGTCCATCTTTGACTTCGATAATACGATCTCCATAAAACTCTGCAATATGTCTTTCATGTGTGACAAGAATGACAAGTTTTTCTTGTGAAATTTGTTTGATGATATTCATGATATCAAGTGTATTTTTACTATCTAGGTTTCCTGTAGGCTCATCAGCAATGATGACTCTTGGATTTTTAACTAATGCTCTTGCGATTGCAACTCTTTGTTGTTGCCCACCTGATAACTGCAATCCTTTTTTCTTTCTAAAAGGATACATATGAACAGATTTCAATATGTAATTTACACGTTCTTCAATGATATTAGGATCTTTAATACCCATCATTTTTAAAACAAAGGCGATGTTATCAAAAACAGATAGTTGTGGTAATAAGTTATAGTTTTGAAAAATATATCCAACATATTCATTTCTAATTTTATCCCATGTGTGAACATCATAACCAGGTATAACTTTGTCATCAAAATGAATTGTTCCAGATTGAACTTTGTCAAGTCCCCCTAAAACGTTTAATAACGTTGTTTTACCTGATCCTGAAGGTCCAAGCAGTACAACTAAACCTTTATCAGGGAACTCTAATGAAACATCGTTTAAGACGTGAATTTCGTTTCGTTTTCTGCGATTAAAATATTTATTTAACTGTTCTACTCTAATCATATTATTCACCCCTACTTTGACTTAATGTTTCAATGACTGATTGTTTAAAGACTTTCTTATTAAATCTTAAACCTAACCATGCACCAAAGAGCATAAATGCACCTAATAGTATCATGTAATCTCTAACTTGCATATACTGAATATCCGCTGCAATCAACGTGATATTTGAACTAATCAAGTTAATGATGATCATTGTTATAATAAACCCTACTGTTGACATAATCACTTGTTCTAAGACGACAAGTTGTGCTAGTGTGGTTTTATTTGCTCCAATCGATCTAAATATTGCAAAATCTTTCTTTCTTGCGTTCATCACATTTTTTGTTACTGCATGAACAATAGAATATAGGAATAATCCAAATAATGTTAACAATATCACTGCTAGAAAGCTTAAAAAGAAAACTTGAAGCTCTCTACCTGCTCCCGAAACATTAGCTGGATAATAAACTTTATATATATCCGAATCAATGGTATCTATAACGCGATTACCCGCATAGTATCCATCAACACTTAATGAAATATAATTTTTTGGACTTACTGTATATTGACTTTCCCATAAATCTAAGAAATAATCCTTAATGATTTGATGTGTATCTGGATGAATTCTTGCACCATCAATCTCTTCTGGAACAGAAATCGTTAAGTTAGATAATTCATAAAAATATTCATTATAATTGATATCAAATGCTGTAAAAATTATCGTTTGTCCTGTTAAAACTGTACGATCGCCCTCACCATCGATATAAATATCTTCATCAAATCCTGAGTATTCATCTTTATAAGTCCACATACGATTATCGTTTATTTCAAATGATAAATCATAATTGAGTCTTTGCTCAATTTGAGCTAAAAGACCATAATTAATGGTAGATTCGTCTGAAGTTGGCTGCGCTAAAAATGCTTCTGAAAAATATACAATTTCTCTTTCTAATTTATCAATACCAGAAACGACAAATGTACCAATAGATGTATCACTTGAATCATCTCCATACCACTCATAAGCATTTCCCGCATTTAAAGTAACGGTATCACCAACATTGAAATCCCAATAAGCGCTTATAACGATTTCATTGACTTCTACTGGTAGATTCCCTTCAACATCATTTGCGTTTAATACGATGGCTGAATCTGTAGCCTCTACTCGTCCTCTTCCATAATAGTCTCCACTTGCTTTAGAAAGAAATAGATTTGTCTCATTATAGAAGTTCATTGCTTCTTCATAAACTTCGTTAACAACTCTCATAGATCTAAACGACTCTAGTTCTGCTGCTGTAAACTCAGTGCCATCTCTTTTTTCAATTAAGACTCTAGTTTCTGGAACAGAGGGGAATGTTGATGACTGTTCTAAACCTACTTCTCTAATACCACTAATTTGATTCGTGTAGACAATTGTAAAAACTGCAATGACAATGATTTGCATGATCATTAAGAATATTAATTTTTTAGGTGTAGATAATAAGTTTCTAAGTGCAAATCTAAAAAGAGTTAAAAACCCCATACGCTTTGGTTTTGGAACTTCATTTAAATGTGCTAAATCGTAATCTTTAATTTTTCTATCTTCGACAACTTCACCATCATGCATCTTTATTTTTCTTGTTGCATAATCTTTTACTTGATCATAGTCATGCGTAACGACAATGACAAGTTTATCTTTAGCAATCGTATAAAGTAATCTCATAACTTGTTCTGCTGAACTAGAATCAAGATTACCAGTTGGCTCATCAGCAACAATAACAGGGCAGTCTTTGGCTAGTGCTCTTGCGATAACTGCTCTTTGTTTTTGTCCACCTGAAAGCTTAGAAGCTTTGTGGTTTTTATGAGATGTAAGTCCTACTTTATCGATAAGTTCTAATGCTCTTTTTTTACGTTCTTTAGGATCATAACCTTGAATCTCAAGTGCTAGCATCACGTTTTGAAATACTGTATATGAATCTATAATATTATAGTTTTGGAACACAAACCCTATATAAGTTCCACGATATCTTTCCCAGTCAGCGATGGTATAATGTGATGTTTCTTCTCCAAATAAATATAATTCACCGTCTTCATATCCATCGAGTCCACTGATTACATTTAAAAGTGTAGATTTACCACTTCCAGATTCACCTGTGACAGCGACGAATTCACCAAGTTCAAAATCTAGACTTATATTTTTCATCCCAACAGAGACTGTTTCTTCTGAGCGATAATATTTTGATACTTGATCAAGTTTAATCATTGCCATGTGCATTCACCTCGTTTATTATGTTTAATATGTCAATTGGCTGATCAACAATGTAGCTTGCTTGATGTTTTTTTAAAACCTCTTTTGAACGATATCCCCATGTCACACCAATACTTTTGATTTGTGCATGATTTGCAGTCATCATGTCTACATCTGAATCACCAATGAAAATCACTTCATCTTTAGATAAATTCATTTCCTTTAGCGCAATATAGATCATATCTGGAGCTGGTTTTATAGGAATGCCCTCCATTTCACCCATAGATATATCAAAATAGTCTTTAAATATATCGTGATTTAGTGCTTCAACTAAATATCTATATTTATTAGATACAACAGCCAGTTTATAACCTTGTTCTTTCAATGTACTTAACAATTCTAAAATACCATCATATGGTGCTGTTAAATCATTGTTATGTTTATCGTAATATGTTTGATAAACTTCGTATATTTTCAATATATCTTCTTGAGTCGTTTCTTTTGGAACTACATCTTCTATTAAGTTGATGGCACCTCTACCTATGCCGTCTTTAACTTCCTGTATAGTCTTTTCTGGTAGATTAAAATTACGCATTGCATAGTTCACACTTACAACAACATCATCAATAGTATTTAAGATGGTTCCATCCATATCAAATATAATGCCTTTAATCATCTTTTCACCTCGCGTTTACGGATTATTTTATCATATTTAGTAAATGGTTCAAATTTATTTTCGATTACTTACATATTATACACTATAACTTACATATAGTCATAAAAAAAGGGCTAACAATCGTGACTGTTAATGCCCTGTTTGGCCATAGCATGGGTTTCCCCCTCCACTATTCTAGGTAGTACGAGACCCATACTATCACACCGGTTTGTGATGACAAATGTATTGTCTATCTCAAATATAACGTGAATATTTGATTTGCAATAGGGCGTATATGTCCCATTCGTACTTTTTTTTATTTTTTCTTTACTTTTTTTATGATTTGATGTAATATATATGCGCTGGGGATGTTCTGGATTCGTCACGGCATGAATTCACATATAAGCATGTCATGGTTGCTCATGTAAAAAAGCCGAGGTTTTTAATAACCGGAAACCAAAATTTTTCTTACGCTGCCTAAGAACAGGTGCGAGCCAACTATGAATTTACTTACGGTTCATACGCGGTCCAATTTAGTAAGTTATATTTGTCAGATTTCCTAGTCCGATAAACGAACTTAATTTAGGATATGGTTGTTAACTTTTGTTTGTTTAGTTAATGACTAGAAAACATAAATAAGCTAAGCATGTAGAAATTATGTGATGAAGTGTCTTGCACAGGGGTTCAATTCCCCTCATCTCCACCATAAGAGAGCTTACGCTAACCCCTATGTAAAAGTCATTGCTGGTTATATAATTGTAACTTATTGGCTTGATTAGCGGTTTGTAAAACAAAAAAACAATCAGTTAGTTCCCTCCCCAGGGCTGATTGTTTTTTTATTTACCATTATTTTTTTTAGTTTCTATTTCTTTTTTTCTATCATACTCTTCACAAAATTTTTTAAATCCTTCAGGATCTTCTGCAACGATTTCTAAACAAAGTTCTACTAATCTAATTTTTTGTTGCTCGGTTAAATCAAACTTGTAATCATCAGATATCGGTGGAACAATAATAACTTTAATATCCTTCTTAATCGCCATATTTTTACCTTTATATTGTTTTTATTCAAATTCAAGAGATTCTATGTTATTGTTTCTCATTCTCACTTAATATCCTATTCAATTCTTTCATAGACATAATATATATAAGATACTCCTCTTTAGCTCCTTCATAAAGTATAGGATTACCCTCCACATCAACAAGCAGCTGAAAACCTTTAGATTCATAGATATTTCTGAGTTTTGGAATATCCTTACAATGCAAATAGATTAGTCTAGATGGAAGGTACTTATTAATTTCTTGAACTGATTTAAATATTTCATTAAATAAAACTTCACTCCCAATTGGATATGTTGCTCTATCATTTTTTCCTATTTGTCCAATCAGAAATGCTGGAATTGAATTACTTGATTTCTTTACTCCATTACCTCTAATCTTTTTTTGTAACGTTGCTGATAATCTGTCCAAATAAAATACTTGTCCTGCTATAGCAAAATAAGCAATCAGTTCTAATTCATTTTTTTCTTCATCTAGCCAACATAACAATGTAGTTCTCGAATGATCTGAATATTCAAAAGGAATAGCTTTTTCGTGAATAAAATAATCAACATCTTCATCACGGCTACAAAAAAAACTGGATATCAACTTTTCAGTTTCATCGATTCCAGCTTTTTCTAAGTAGTCATTTAATTTTATACTTACCAAACTCATATATCAGATTTTGCACTGATCTTCTTTTTATTTTGAATAAAAGTCTCTATATCAGTTGCATTCATTCTTTTAACACTTGCTTTACTATGTAAATCAACGGTTTTATGCTGCACATTATTAAGTATACTTTCAAATGATTTGGCAGACTTATTGTTTATTCTGACTACAGTATCAAAACTACATGTTGCCATAATAAAACCTCCCTTTGCTATAGCCCTCATATACGAGAGACATTATCATTTTACCATATGTCTACGGTTTTTCAACAAAAATGTTTAATTAAGTGCTATATTTATATAATTTATTTATAATCATATTAATGGTGTTTTCCCATTTTATGCTAACTATTTCAATTATAATCTAAAAACAAAAAAAAGCAAAGTTTCTATATGATTTTGCTTTTTGGTTTATTAGATAATGTTGTTCTCAATTAAGAGTTGAATCTCTTGAAGGGTGCGTTCTAACCTTTGATTTCTTACTCTTAGAGTCTTGATTTCTGCTTCCAGTTCAGCAACTCTAGGATCCTCTTGAAGTACTTCAGGAGTTTCTTCAGGTTCTTGAACTGGTTCTTCTTCTGAAGGTCTAACTTCTCCTGGTAAATCAACTGTTTGAACACTTTCTTCCTGAAATGAAGTTTCTTCTTGTTCTTCCTCTACGGAATCTTCAATCTCAAACTCTTCAGGATCTGCAGTAATAACGATTTTTTCAAGTTGTACATCTGCTTCCTCTTTGATCTCTTCAAGTTCGGCTTGGCCAATACTTGACATTAGTGTTTCATATTGCTCATCATCGATGTTTAATATGATTTTAACTTCTTCAGGTTTTAACGAAACTGCAGTCTTTTGCTTATCATCATATCGATAAGCACTTGTTGGTGATGCTACACGAACAGCAATTAATCCTTTTACATTAGCTTCTTCTTGAAGTTTTTGTAAGTCCTGGATGTTTTTGATTTGACCATATATTCTCATTTCAATACCTCCATCAACTTTAAGTTTTCTTCTTCAAGTAACTTAATGCGGTCATTAACAGATGCTTTTTGAGTTTCGTAGTTGCTCCTTGCAAGTTCCTGATCTGGGGTAAGTTTACCACCATATTCTTTTTGTCTTGCTAGTATAGGTAATAGATAAGCATTGTCTTTTTCAATTAAATCAAGTTCTTTTTTGGCTTGCTTGATTTTTGTGTTATTTTCTCTAATCTTATTTTTGGCTTCTAACTTTCGTTTTGCTTGATCGCCAACTTCTTTACCTTTTGAGAAGATACCAGGTGATGAGACAATACCCATCAACAAGAAGTAATATTCAAGGTTTTCACCAATGACTTCTAATTCTGGCATAAATGCTGAAGCAAATCCAAGTACCACTAATATTAACGTTGCAACTAATGAAAACCACTGTTTCTTAGTTAATGTTTTCAAATAATCTTTCATTGTTTTTCCTCCTATGATAACAATGTCTATAAGTTTCAGAATAGATTCACCTTTTTCTGTGGATCTTTCACTAAATTGACCGTATTATTGGTCTTTTCAATTTGCAATATCTTGTTTATGACTTCTTTTTTCTTCTTACGATGAGTTGTAATCGTCATTTGATATCCAGTATAAACTCTAAACGATATTAAAAATATCTATATCAAAGTCTATATAAATTAGGTATAAATATAAAAAAATATCGATTATACATAGTTTATTCATGTTATAACCCGAGTTTTGTAGTTGATAAGCAGTGATTAATGACTATACAACAAGTTTACTACATTGTGTGAAACACTTAGATATCTAAAAATAGATATTTAAGTGTTTTTTTAATAGATTAACTATAAAACAAAAATAAATTAAATATATGTTGTATAGAGTTGTCTAATGTGGTATAATAGAGATAAGAATGGGGTTGATCATATGTTTGTTAAAGTAACCACCTCACCTGACAAAAAACATAAAAAGGTTTATTTGGTTGAAGGTTACCGAGATCATGATGGAAAAGTAAAACATAGAACCATTAAGAGTTTTGGAAATTTAGAAGCTTTAGAAAAGAATAACCCAAATGCTCTATACGACCTTAAGCAGTGGGCTAAAGATGAAACGAAGCGATTAAAAGGTAAGGTATCTATTGATATCTTATTTTCAGAGAATCAAAGCAATAGCGATAATTTAGTCAACTATGGGTATATCTTTTTAGAAAGAATATATAAGCAAATAGGTATCTCAAATTTTATGAAAGCTTATCAAGAAAACAAGAAATGCCAATACAATTTAGATGATATCTTAAAGTTACTTGTTTTTTCTAGATGTCTTAACCCATCAAGTAAAAAGAAAACTTACGAAAACAAAGGTAACTACTTTTTTGAGTTTAGTGATTTCAAATTAGAAGACATCTATAAATCACTTGATTATCTAGCGGATATAAAAGATGACTTAACTTATGCCATGCATCAAGGCATAAGTAATCATTATGGAAGAGACTGTACACTTGTGTTTTATGATGTGACCAACTATTATTTTGAATCTGAAGAGATGACAGGATTAAGACAAAAAGGTGTATCAAAAGAACATAAGAAAACAGGTATTGTTCAAATGGGATTATTTATCGATCGAAATGGAATACCAATCACATATGAATTATTTCCAGGTTCAACCAATGATTTAAGCACCATGAAACCAATCTTGGAAAAGATAAAAAAACAATATAATCTAGGTAAGATTACCATTGTCGCAGACAAGGGTAATAATAGTGGTAGTAATTTAGATTATATTGATAAACAAGAAGATAAATATATTATTTCTCAAAAGATAAGAATGAGAGGTAATAAGTTAGCTGATATTGTTTTAGACCCAAAAGGTTACATAGAGAACGCATCTGGAACATTCAAATATAAAACGATAAAGCGTGTTAGAGATATCAAAAACAAAAAAGGTCAAGTAATATCTTCTATCGATGAACACCTCTTATGTTTTTGGTCTTTAAAGGAAGAAAGATACCAACACGCTAAACAAGGAATCTTAGATGAAAAAATCGATAAATTTATGAATGACCCTTCTTTACTCAATGCCTCAAACTCATTCGGTGTAAAAAAATACTTTAAGAAAACCGTTTATGATAAAACTACAGGAGAAGTCGTTAAAGCTAAAAACCATTATGAATTTAATGAAGACAAGTATCAAAGAGATATCGCTTTAGATGGATATTATGCCATCGTTACCAATGATTTAGAATTAAGCCCATCTGAGATTATAGATAAGTATAGAAACTTATCTATAATAGAAGATTCCTTTAGAGTCACAAAGACAGACTTAGAAGGAAGACCTGTTTATGTATGGACTGACGAACATATTAAAGGTCACTTCTTAACTTGTTTTATTGCATTGACACTTTATCGTTTACTTCAAATAGAAACAAACAACCAATACTCTGTTAATCAATTAAAAGAAGCGTTGAATAGCGCCGTTACAGTAAAACTAGCTAAAGGTATTCAAACGTTGCCTAATACCACAGTAGTTTTCAAGAAAATATCTAACCAATATGATATCAACTACAAAAACATGAGATATGAAACGTTGAAATCAAAACTCAAAAAAATACTATACAACAATTAAACTAAATTAAAAAAGAGATAATAATCACTTAAATAGCGGTTATTATCTCTTTTACTCTTTTTTTACTATAAAACTCGGGTCATTTGATATCCAGTATAAACTCTAAACGATATTAAAAATATCTATATCAAAGTCTATATAAATTAGGTATAAATATAAAAAAATATCGATTATACATAGTTTATTCATGTTATAATTTAAATGGAGGTCGACAGTATGAAACCAAAAGAAACGTTTAATCTCAATCCCGATTTGTATGATGAACTAAGACCAACTTACTCTAAAGATTTATATCATGATATATTCAAGTATGCTAATTTAGAGAAAAATTGTGATTTAATTGAGATTGGTATAGGAACAGGACAAGCTACAGCACCATTTCTAAACAGAGGGTGTAATATTACCGCTATTGAAATAGGAAGCAATTTAGCGAATTTTACAGCTGAAAAATATAGAGGTTGGTCTAATCTAAAGATTGTAAACTCAGATTTTGAGTCTTACGATATGAATGATTTTAATATTGATATGTTTTATTCTGCATCTGCTTTTCATTGGATTAATCCTGAAATAGGATTACCCAAAATATATAAAGCCTTAAAACATCATGGCGTGTTCGCATGGATATCAACAACACCTTGTGCTTGGAAAGATAATGAAGAATTATTCAATCTCTTGCAAGAAGTTTATATTGGTTTCAAAGATTATTTTGCGGCCACATCGAAACTAACTATTTCTCAAGTTGATAAAAAAATAGAAGCTGACATAAAATATAAAAAAAGTATTCTAGAAACATACAATTTTAGAGATATTAACTCTTATACATACACACTTAAAAAAACATTTACTTCTGAGGACTATATTAGACTCTTAGACACTTATTCTGATCATGCAGTTATCCCCAAGAAAAATAAGGCAATCTTTTATTCCAAAATTAAAAGTTTGATTGACAAACAGGGTGGAATGATTCCAATAGTCTATACGAATGTTCTTGTTGTTGGTAGAAAAAAACTCTTATAAAAGCTGATTATAATTAGTTTAAGCTGACACAACTTCTTAGAAGCAAGATGATTCAAATCAATAGAGGCGATTTTTTAATCAAAGTTTAAATATAAATCAGTTTAAACTATTCATTTCTAAATCCTATTAAAAAAGGTATAATAAAAATGAATATTTTTTTTGAAAGGAGCATATGATAGAGTACATAAAGTAAGTATTTATCATATATATACTTAAGATGGGCACGAGAATTAATAAATATCTAAGTGAAGCAGGTTACTGCTCTAGACGAGCTGCAGACCGCTTAATCGAACAATCAAAAGTAAAAATCAATGGAAAAATAGCATCCTTAGGCGATCAAGTTAATGATGGTGATATGGTCACAGTAAATCATGTTGATGTAAAACCACATAATGACTTCGTATATATAGCACTAAATAAACCAGTTGGAATCACCTCCACAACTGATCGCAAAATTAAAGGTAATATTGTCGATTTTATGAATTATCCAAGGCGCATCTTTCATATAGGTAGACTTGATAAAGATTCAGAAGGACTCATCTTAATGACAAACGATGGAGATATCGTTAATGAAATCTTACGTTCTGAAAATGCACACGAAAAAGAATACTTCGTAGATGTCGATAAAGAAATAACAAGTGATTTTCTATCTAAAATGGCAAATGGCGTTCCAATTTTAAGTAAGGTAACAAAGCCTTGTATTGTTGAAAAAACCGGAACAAAACAGTTTAAAATCATATTAACAGAGGGCATGAATAGACAAATCAGACGTATGTGTGAAGTTTTTGGATACACTGTCATCAAACTAAAAAGAACGCGGATTATGAACATTAAACTTGATATTCCCGTTGGTAAATATAGAGAACTCACACAAAAAGAACTAAAAACACTTTTTAATCTATTAAAAAAATAAACCAAGATATCTATCTTTATACTATAGATTTCTTGGTTTTTATTTTATATTGTTTTAAACAACTAACTTAAATTTCATGATGACAGGATTATGATCGCTATATAAAAACTCATGATTAATCGTCATCACTTGATATGCACTATCAAGAGATACAGGCGATAGTTCAATATTCTCAGATAGGATGAAACCATCAATTAAATAATATTGAGTCCCCTCTGAGCCCTTAACATACGGTTGATTTAAGAGTCTACACGTTGGAGCACTTAAATCAACTTCAAATCGATATCCATCGGGTAGAAAATCCTCTTCAATGGTATAAGCTTCATAAAAGTTAGAGTTCACAGGATATAGATTATCTGCTTCTGGAAAAGTTTGATTGAAATCCCCACCAACAACAACATAATTTCCAAGTACTTTTTGTTCTTCCAAAAAGGTCTTTAAATATGCCATTTCCTGATCTCTAAGTGATCCATCACTATCATATGCAGACATATGAAGATTGACAATAATCAGCTCCTTATCACTTCCCTGAATTTCAAATGATGAAACCATCATTGCTCTTTTAAGGTTTGCAACTCTAAGTGGCCAACTAAATGAACCAGGAAATTGATGGCGATTTGTTTCTATACCCTCAAATTTTGTTAATGTTTGGATGCCACTTTCAACAGGTCCAATGTAATCAGTCAGTGATAAAGGAAATGGAACAAACATCGATTTGAAATTAAATGCATATTGACTTGAATATGTATCTCCTAAAGTATCCCTAATGCCTTGAACTTGATTGATGTTATAACTTCTTCTTGCTTTTTGATCAACTTCTTGTAATAAATAAAAATCAGACGGATAATCAGTTAATAGGTTTTTGATACCGTCAAAATAAGTTTCAACTACTTCTTTGGAATCAGCTCTACCTTTTTCTCCCCCATCCATAACAAAGTCTTCATCTTTACCTAAACCAGCGTAACCGATATTAAATGTCATGATTTGATATATTTGATCTAAGTTAATCTTTTCTTCTTGATTATTTATAATATCGACATCTTCTATATCTTCAGGTCTATATTCAAATATTGTGAGAGTTGCGACGAATAAACTTGCTAATAATATGATTACAATCAGTATTTTAGAAAATATCTTAAGAGCTTTCATAGGACCTCCATATTTTTATAAGATACTATAAGTATATCAAGAAGTTCATCATTTGATAATATAATAAAGCATAAATCGTTATAATTTCAGTGTATTTTTGATCTAATTTTGAATATAATGTTTTATTTATAGTATACTATTTATAAATAATCGTTTATAAGGAGACTTACTATGGCAAAATTAACTTTAAAGAAAGTTACGAAAAAAAACTTTGTAGAAGTTACTAACTTATCAAAAACATTAACTGAATATCAACAAAGATGTGTTGCACCTAACATGGTTTCATTGGCTCAAGCTTATGTAAACAAAAAAAGAGCATGGCCAAGAGCAGTATATTTAGGAAACAAACCTATAGGTTTTGTTATGGTCGCTTTATGGGATGATGACATTCCAAAAGAAGATCATCCTGCTTACTATTTGTGGAGACTCATGATCGCAAAAGACTACCAACAAAAAGGATATGGATCACAAGTCTTAGATCTCATTAAAGAAAAAGCTATCAAAGACGGTATTAAAACGATTTATACATCTTGTGAAATGATAGGTGAGCAACCTTATCAATTCTATATTGATTATGGCTTTATAGATACTGGAATTAATGATGGTGAGCAGATACTTAAGATGTATTTGAATGAAGAAAAATGAAGACTTTTAATGAAGTTAGAAACTATATAGATCAAGAACTTAAAAACATAAACCACCCAATTACAAAAGACATCCGAGATATCTCAAGAAAAACATATCAAAAGATTGAAGATCGTGATTTATCTAGGATTATAGATATATGTGATCAATTATTAAAAACAAAAATATGGCATTATAAAACTATTGCATTTGATATGGTTTTTAAAGTTAAGCAGAAATATCATAAAGAAACTTTTGAAATTTTCGAAAGATGGCTTTTTGATTATGTTAACGATTGGGGAGATTGCGATGATTTTTGTACACATGCTTTTGGACATTTACTTATGATATACCCCGAACTTTTTCTAAAAACACTGGCATGGAAAAATCATGAAAAGTTTGCTGTAAGAAGAGCAACAGCAGTCATATTAATTTATCCAATCAGAAAAAATAGGTATCAAGCATTTGATCCACTTCTTGTATCTGATATGCTTATGCATGATGAGCATTATCTTGTACTTAAAGGTTATGGTTGGTTATTAAAAGTTCTTTCTCAAAAAGAACCACTAAAAGTATATAACTATTTACAGAAAAACCATAATCTTATGCCAAGAGTTGCATTTAGATACGCAGTTGAAAAACTAAGTAAAATACAGAAAGATGAGCTCATGGGGTTATAAAACACAAATTTACTTCATATATTTCGAATTCGAAGCATTTGCTTTGAATTCTTTTTTTGTTTATGATAAATTGAACTTACAAATCATTATGAGGTGAATTTATGAACAATTTAAAAGGTATACATCACGTCACTGCGATTACTAGTGACGCAAAAAAAATATATGATTTTTTCACATATACATTAGGACTAAGACTTGTTAAAAAAACGGTAAATCAAGATGACATTCAAACATATCATCTATTTTTTGCTGATGACAAGGGATCTCCAGGAACAGATATGACCTTCTTTGATTTTAAAGGTGTTTCTAAAGGCAGAGAAGGAACTAATTCTATCTCAAGAACATCCTTTAGAGTCCCAACAGATTTAGCACTTGAATACTGGATAAAAAGATTCGAGATGTATGAAATTAAGAACAATGGGATAGAAGTGCTATTTGATAGAAAAGTCATCTATTTTGAAGATTTTGATGGTCAGCAATATGCACTATTCTCAGACCAAAATGACAAAGGTATTCCATCAGGAACCCCATGGCAAAAAGGCCCCATCCCAAATGAGTTTGCACTCACAGGATTAGGACCCATATTTTTAAACACTTCTGATAACAATTATATGCATCAAGTCCTTGTGGATATGATGTTCATGAGAAATGTTTCTTCTCAAGAAAACTTAACGCTCTATGAAATGGGTGATGGCGGCAACGGCGCTAGCGTTATTGTCAAACATACACCAGATATGTCATATGGAACTCAAGGATACGGCAGCGTTCATCATGTCGCATTTAGAATTGAAGATTTAGATGAACTTTATGAATGGGTAGATCATCTAGATATGCTTGGTGCAAGACACTCAGGCTATGTTGACCGCTTCTACTTTAAATCATTATACACAAGACTACACCCAGGAATCTTATTTGAATTTGCAACTGAAGGTCCAGGATTTATAGATGATGAAGAGGACTATGAAACTTTAGGTGAAACACTTGCACTGCCTCCTAAATTTAGAAATCAGAGAGCTTATGTAGAAAGTGTTGTGGAACCCATTGATACCATAAGAAGTGATAAGATCTTCAAAAAAGAATACTTATAGGGGGTAGAAAAATGAATGATTTAAAAGCTGTAGCGATTATGCTCCGTGCAACACATGCACTCGAAAATATACTAAGAAAAGATATTGAATCCTATGGAATAAATTCAACTGAATTTGGTGTTTTAGAATATCTATATCACAAAGGTAGTCAACCAATGCAAAACATTGGAAAAAAACTGCTGATGGCAAATAGTTCGATGACATATGTAATTGATCAATTATATAAGAAAAAGCATGTGGTGCGTCTAAAAAACCCTAATGATAAAAGAGAAATCACTATTGATTTAACGCCTTCTGGAACAACATTTTTTGAATCTATTTTTGAACATCATAAACAAACGGTTAAAAAAGTGTTTGATATTTTAAATACTGAAGAGTTAGTGACACTAACGACTCTTCTTAAAAAAGTAGGTTATTATAGTCAAGATCTCTTAGAAAAGGAGTTGGTTTAATTGAAGCATATCTTCAAAAAAGGTGATAATCATCGTACACTTCTTCTTTTCCATGGAACTGGAGGAAGCGAGAAAGACTTAATACCTATTGCAGAAATGATTGATCCAAATGCCAATATACTTAGTATACGAGGTGATGTCTTAGAAAATGGAATGTCTAGATTCTTTAAAAGAATTGTAGAAGGTATCTTTGATGAACAAGATTTAATCAAAAGAACTCATGATTTAAAAAATTTTATAGATGAAGCGATTCAAACATATGCTTTAGATAAAGATAAGCTTATTGGGTTTGGTTATTCGAATGGTGCAAACATCTTAGGTAGTTTATTATTTCATTATCCTGATGTGATTAACTATGCGATTTTATCACATCCGATGGTTCCACTTAGAGAAATCGAATTACCAGATCTTAAAAACACACATGTCTTTATTGGTGCTGGTTATGATGATCCAATCATCGTTCAAGATGAAACAATTGAACTAATCAATATTTTTAAAGGTGCACATGCCACTGTCACAAGCCTTTATACTGATTACGGTCATCGTTTTTCTGAACCTGAGCTTAAAGGTATCATTGATTGGTATCAAAAATTAGATAAACTTTTAAAGTAAGCAATTTTTGCTTACTTTTTTTGAAAAAATTATTTAAAAACTGGTAATTTAACCATATAAAATCTACATTTGATATAATTTGAGTATAAAGAGAAAAAAGAGGGGATAACGTGTCCATCAAAAAAATGAGAAATCAGCATATCTTTTCATGTGTAGATTTATGGAATCAAGTATCAGAGACTGATGATTTTTTATATAAACATATCGATGCTATAATCTTCGAAGATAAGTTCTTAAAGAAGCATAATGATTATGATATCATTTCTTATGTTTGTGAAGAAAATGACTCTGTGATTGGTTTTATATCAGGTGTTGCTTATCCACAAAGAAAAAAGGCATATGTAACTATGATCATGGTAGATTTCAAGCATCAAAGAAGGCATATTGGAACCGATCTACTAACTACATTTGAAACACATATAAAAAAAGAGTATAAAGAAATTGAATCTATCGATCTTGTTTTCTTTAATCCAGTCACTTTAACATGGATCATTCCTAAGACTAAATCAGATGATCATCCAAACAGTCCTGGTGTTGATATGAAATCCAAGGCATTGTCATTCTTTAATGCCCTTGGTTACCAAACATTTGCCATTCAAAACTCATATTATAAAGATATTAGAAATTATGAATACCCAAAAGACACGCTTTCTCTCATTGAATCATTAAAAAATCAAAAGATTCACATTGGATATGCATCCTTAAAACTCACTGGATTTAATGAGCTATTTGATAACTTAAATAATCCAATATGGAAAAGTGAAATCAAGCATGCACTTGAAAATGATCAACCAGTTCTAATAGCGGAAAAAGATGGACAAATGATTGGTTTTACCGGTCCTTTGTCAGTACAAGATAGCTTAAGAGGATATTTCACTGGTATCGGTGTTCATAGTGATTATCGAGGATTTGGTATCGGAAAAGTTCTTTTCTCTTCACTTTGTTATCATTTGAGGGACATTGGCGCTCATTACATGACTTTATTTACTGGTGAAAATAATCCAGCAAGACATATATATGAACATGAAGGCTTTAAGATTGTTAGATCTTGGGCTGACATGAGAAAGGAACTATGAAAATGTCTAAAACAATAATGGCAATAGGTGCCCACATTGGAGATATGGAACTAACTGCTGGTGGAGTCTTGGCATCTATGTCCTTGAAAGGACATAAAATCATTACAGTCGCTTTAACAAGTGGTGAAAAAGGAAACCCTAAGGATATAGACGTTGAAACATATCGTATTCAAAAACAAAAAGAAGCAAAAACATTCGCCGATATGTTAAATGGTATCTCAATTGTGTTACCTTATGATGATGGAACTTTACAAAATAATGATCAAATGAAGTTTGAGGTTGCTGATCTCATTAGAAAATATAAGCCTGATGTGCTCATCACACATTGGAAACATTCAATGCATAAAGACCATGAAACAACACATTATATTGTCAAAGATGCACAATTTTATGCAGGTATTAAAGGCTTTAAAAGAATCGATGAAGCACATTTTGCAAGTGGACCATATTATGCAGAAAATTGGGAAGATCCTGAGTTGTTTGAACCTTATGTTTATGTGAATGTCTCTAAAGAAGGTTTCGAACTTTGGCAAAAAGCAATTTCTACACATTGGTTCGCTATAAATAGTCCTTCTTTTAAGTACAAAGCATATTATGAATCATTAATGTCTGTTAGAGGAAAAGAAGCTCGCACAACAT